>NZ_AP023410.1:1217500-2435000 GCF_000193495.2 Acetobacter aceti NBRC 14818
CCGAGCCGCATGGTGAGGCGTTCGCCGGTGTCGGGACAGGTCGCTTCAGCACGATCGAAACACCGGATGCGGGTATTCGCGCCGTGAAGCGCGAAGTGCTGCCTCTCGTGGAACTGCGGGTTCCCTTCACCCTGTCGCGCGAAGAGATCGACGCCGTGGACCGTGGTTCGCTGGATTCAGACTGGCAGCCGGTAAAGGACGCCGCGAAGAGAATCGCCTACGCGGAAGATCGCGCCATCTTCGACGGTTATACGGCAGCGGGCATCGAAGGTATCCGCAAAGGCACTTCCAACGCCCATCTGAAGCTGCCTTCTTCCGCCAAGGACTATTCTTACGTCATTACCGAAGCGCTCGATGCCCTGCGTCTTGCAGGCGTAAACGGCCCCTATTCGATCGTTCTGGGTGCGCAGGCATGGCTAGCCGTGAACGGCGGCGATGATGAGGGCTATCCGGTCCGCAAGCACATCGAAAGCCTGATCGACGGAAAGCTCATCTGGGCTCCGGCCATCGAGGGCGCGTTTGTTGTCTCCATGCGTGGCGGTGATCTGGCACTGGATATCGGTCAGGATTTCTCGATCGGCTATCTGAGCCACACGGCGGAGACGGTCGAGCTCTATCTGCAGGAAAGCTTCGTTTTCCGTGTTCTGACCAGCGAAGCGACGGTCGCCATTGATGCGGCATCACAGCCGGTCGCTTGAACGTCGAAACCATTGGTCAGCCATGCCTTTTAATGTTTTGCAATGATCCGGAAATGATGTGAAACCTTCTGGAGCAAGTCATGCAGTTCTGCATGATCTCAGAAAAGGACACATCATGGCACACGACCGCGTACCCCACGCTTCCAGTTCGCTTCACGATCTGGCTCGCAAAGCGACACACTCCCCGAAGCTTCTGACGAAAGAAGAAGTTATTCTTCTTGCCGAGCATGTGCTGAAAGGTGGAGAGCACGCCACCGAGCAGGAGAAGGAAATCGCGAAAAAGGCGACCCATAATCCGGAAGGCATGGAAGCCAGCGAACTGGCTCTGCTTGGCAAAAAGACGCTTGACGTCAAATAAAGCAGTTTTCTGATTTCAGAACAGACAGGGGTGTATTTCTCATGAGAGACGCGCTCCTGTCTGTTTTGGTATTTGAATCCTGTGGTGATTTGCACGAAATTTTTTCATTGAAAACCATGCGAATAATGTCTTTCCTGAAATAGCCAATACCTTTGAAACATGAGGTCCAGGGCAGAGGAAAACATGCGCCTTCAGTCATCATGGGACCCACATCTACCGGACGGCAATACTTCTCCGGCGGAACGGCTTGCGGAAGCGATGGGTGCCGACATCCTTTCCGGAAAACTCAAGGTGGATGACCGCCTTCCCGCCCATCGGGATCTGGCGTGGCGGCTTGGCATCGGCATCGGCTCTGTCTCACGCGCCTATGCCATTCTTGAGCGTCGCGGACTGGTACGTAGCGTGCATGGTCGCGGCATGTTCGTCTCTGTCCGGCAGGAAAACTCCGGAACCAGATTTGACCTCGCCACGAACATGCCGCCACCGATGTTCAGCAACAGGGCATTGTCCAGCACTCTCAACAAACTGGCGAAACAGGTCGATCCGGATCTGTTCAATGTCTATCCACCGATCGCCGGGCATCCCGAACATCGCCGCATCATGGCGCACTGGCTTGCAGAACTGGGCGTGGAGGTCGTACCGGAAAACCTGCTTCTGACGGCAGGTGCGCAGCAGGCGCTCACTGTAGCTCTGAACGTAGTCCGGTCACATGTCACATACGCTGTGACGGAGGAGCAGACCTATCCCGGCATGCTTGGCGCCATGCGACAGAATCATCTGCCCGTTCATGCTGCCCGAATGGATGAGGAAGGAATACTTCCTGCCGCACTCGACAAGATTCTCCATAAAAATCGAAAAGAGCGCGCCGTCCTCTATCTCACGCCCACCATGCACAACCCGACCACAGCGACGATGGAGTTGCAGCGACGACAGGAGATTGTCGGTCTCTGCAGGAAATACGATGCTCTGATCATTGAAGACGGTGTGTATGTCTCCGGGCACAATCCGTCCCGGCCTTCTTTTCTTGAACTCGCGCCGGAACGCACGTTCCATGTCAGCAGTCTTTCCAAGATCCTCAGCCCGGGACTGCGTATCGGAGCACTCATTCCTCCGGCTGGTTACATGGAAGAATGCCTGCCTGCTCTTCTGGCTTCTTCGCTGATGATCGCCCCCCTGTCCTACGCCATGATGGCGCTGTGGATGCAGAACGGCACTGCGGAAAGCGTACGAAACGCCCTTCAGAACGAGGCCATTCGCCGTCAGGAGCTTGTTACCGCCAGCCTGCCTCAGGTCGTGCAGGCGCGTCATCACGCTTTTCATGCGTGGCTGCCCATGCCGCTAAAGCAAGCGGAGCGTGTCATCGCTCTGGCGCGAGACCTTGGTGTCTCCCTTCCCGCCGCAACATCCTTTCAGACGACAGAAGCGCCGCACAGCACTGGAATACGCCTCGCATTCGGGAGTGTATCGTTCCGAAGACTGCCCGAAGCGCTGAGGCTCTTACAGTCAGCCTGTCTCGACACAGAAGGAAAAGTGTCGCGTGACACTATACCGATATACTGAAAGTGTATCCTTCGAGTAGGCTCTTCCCACGCCACCATTCGGAGGGAAGCCCATGCCTGACACTACGCAGCATGTGACGGTCGTTGCATCCTTTCATGTGAAAGAAGAGCATCTCGACGCAATTCTGCCCGTCATGACGGCCTGCATCACGGCATCCCGTCTGGAAGCGACTAATCTTTTCTACACCTGCCGCCGCGATCTGAATGATCCGCTTCATTTCGTATTCATCGAACAGTGGCAAAGCGTGGCAGCGATTCACGAACATGAAAAGCAGCCCCATTTTCTCGCCATGAAGGCCGCGTTTGAGAAAGGCATGGAAGGCAGTCCAATGGTGACCATGCTCGAAGACGTGTCGGCCTTTTCCTGAAGCGGGATGACGCGGATCATGACGCCGCATGTCTATCTTCTCGGCACGGCCGACACGAAATCTGCTGAACTGACCTATCTGCGTTCCGTTCTTGCCAAGAACAGCATCGAAGCCCTAACCGTGGATGTCAGCACCAGCGAGACACCCTGTCCGGCAGACATCCCGGCGCAGGAAGTGGCAGCCCATCATCCGGATGGCGAAGCTGCCGTGTTCTGTGGAGAACGCGGTCAGGCGATCACCGCCATGTCCGTAGCACTGGAACGCTTCCTGCCGGGCCGCTCCGATCTGGCCGGTGTCATCGGCATCGGCGGCTCGGGTGGAACGGCCATCGTCGCACCGGCCATGCAGGCGTTGCCCATCGGGTTGCCGAAGATCCTGATTTCCACGGTCGCTTCCGGCAACATCAAACCCTATGTCGGCGAGTCCGATATCGCGATGGTTTATCCCGTCGTGGATTTGCAGGGGCTGAACCGTATTTCCCGCCCCATTCTCGCCAATGCGGCCAACGCCATGGCGGGCATGGTGCGCCATCCTTTTGTGGCTGCGCCAGAAACCCGTCCCGCAATCGGGATTACGATGTTTGGTGTGACAACGCCTTGTGTCACGGAAGCGGTCCGGGTGCTTGAGCCTGATTTCGAATGTCTGGTTTTCCACGCGACCGGCTCCGGTGGAAACTCAATGGAGCGCCTTGTCGCGCAGGGCGTTCTGCGGGGTGTGCTGGACATCACCACGACCGAGTTCTGTGATTTCGTCGCGGGCGGTATCTTCCCGTGCGACGCCTCCCGTCTCGATGTGATCGCCGAGACCAAGGTGCCGTATGTCGGGAGTTGCGGCGGCCTCGACATGGTCAATTTCGGTGCTGTGGAAACCGTGCCCAAGCGCTATCGTGACCGTGTTTTCGTGCGGCACAATCCGTTCATCACCCTCATGCGCACGACCGTTGATGAGTGCCGTGCAATGGGGCGTCTGATCGGCGAACGCCTCAATCGCTGTGACGGGCCTGTCCGGTTCTTTTACCCGGAGGGCGGGTTTTCACAACTCGACCGCCCGGATCAGCCTTTTTATGATCCGGCAGCGGATATGGCTTTCCGTGATGCTTTGCTTGAAACATTGCAACAGACAGCAGATCGCCGTTTCATCAGCCTGCCGCTCGCCATGAACGATCCTGCCTTTGCTCAGGTCATGGCAGGAGAACTTATCGATCTTTTCAAGGAGAATGACTTCCATGCCCCGGATTGAACGTAGCGCCATCCTGCATCGCCTGCGCGGACTGATCGCCGAACGCAAACCGATCGTCGGCGGCGGAGCCGGCACCGGTCTTTCCGCCAAATGCGAGGCGGCTGGTGGCATCGACCTGATCGTCATCTATAATTCCGGCCGCTACCGCATGGCGGGCCGCGGGTCACTCGCAGGACTTCTGGCCTATGGCAACGCCAACCAGATTGTCATGGACATGGCGCGTGAAGTGCTACCGGTCGTGCCGAACACGCCGGTTCTGGCTGGCGTCAACGGCACCGATCCGTTCGTGGATTTCGATGTATTCCTTGACGATGTGCGTCGCGTCGGTTTTTCCGGCATCCAGAACTTCCCGACGGTAGGTCTGATCGACGGAAACTTCCGCAAGAATCTGGAAGAAACGGGCATGAGCTACAGTCTTGAAGTGGACGTGGTCGCCCGCGCGCACAAGAAAGATCTGCTGACCACGCCTTATGTTTTCGATGTCGAGCAGGCAAAGGACATGGCCCGCGCGGGCGCCGATATTCTTGTAGCCCACATGGGGCTGACAACGGGCGGCAGCATCGGGGCTGAAACGGCCTTCACGCTGGACGATTGCATCAAGCTGATCAACGAGATTTCGGACGCGGCGAAAAGTGTGCGCGATGATGTGATCCTGCTCTGTCATGGCGGGCCTATCGCTATGCCTGCCGATGCGCAGAAAGTGTTGAGCGCATGCCCTGACTGTCACGGCTTCTACGGCGCTTCCAGCATGGAACGCCTGCCGACCGAGACCGCGCTGGTTGAGCAGACCCGTACCTTCAAGGCCATGACACGCTGACGTTTTCTACGGATACGCATCCGTGCAGGAGGTTTCTCTCATGAAGATTTCACGACGCCTCGCTCTCGTCGCTTCTCTGCTGCTTGCCGCAGGTTTTTCGACATTGCCTGCACGGGCGCAGTCCTATCCGGGTTCAGCGCTCCAGACGGTTTATTCGTCCGATCGCATCATGAACGCCGTAACGACCACAGACACAGGGCGTGTGTTCATGTCTTTCCCCTACTGGGGTGGTGGCGGTTCAGGTCCGACTGTAGGCGAACTCCTGCCGGATGGTTCAATGCGGCCTTTTCCGGATGCATCGTGGAACGACTGGGAACATTCGCATGATGCACTGACCAGCTTTGTCCGGGTCAACGCCATCCGTATCGGTCCGGACGGGCTGCTCTGGGTAGTCGACTCTGGTGAAGCGAATGTCGGAGGCAAGCCCAACCCGGCAAATGGCGCGGCCCCGAAACTGGTCGCCTTCGATCCCGCCACCGGACGTCCCGTGCATCTGATCGTGCTCCGTCAGGGGATCACGCGCTTCAGCTATGTTGATGATCTGCGTTTTCATAACAACACGCTAATTCTCACGGATGCCGGTGATCCAGGCCTGATTCTTGTCGATCTGCGTGATGGACATCAGCGCCGCGTTCTGGCGCATCAGCCCTGTGTGACGGACGAACGCCCGATGCGCGCCGAGGGGCAGATCCTGATGACGGGCAACCGTGAAGCCCGGATTCACGCCGATCAACTGGAAGTCTCCCCCGATGGTGAGACACTTTATTTCCAGCCCAGTTCGGGGCCGATGTCGAAAATTGCGACAGCGGATCTGGAGAATAAGACGCTGACGGATGCGCAACTCAATGCGCGCGTAAAGCCATTCTATGACACGCCGACCACAGGTGGAACTGCCATTGATAGGGACGGCAATCTCTATGTGTCGGATGTGGATCATCTGCGTATTCTGAAAATCACACCGGAAGGACAGGGTTCGACCTTTATCGCTGATCCGCGCCTTGTATGGGGGGATGCGTTATGGATCACCGACAAAGGCGCTCTATGGATTCCCGCCATCCAACTCAACCGCACGGCGACGTTCCAGCATGATGGTGTGTCACGTGTGAAACTGCCCGTCAGCATCTACGCCATTGACGCACACCTCAAACCCTCTCGCCGTTACTGAAAGAATCAGGAGAAGATTTCCTATGACACTCGATGTCGCCAGCGCCATTCTTGCACGTCGTGCGACCAAGGTGTTCGATGCCGAACATCGCATGCCGGAAGAGGATCTTGAAACGATCCTCGGGCTGGCCCGTCGGATGCCGACTGCGTTCAATATCCAGAACTGGCGCTTCGTGGTGGTGAAGGATACGGAACTGCGCCATGAAATCCGCAAGGTTGCCTGGGACCAGCCGCAGGTGACCGATGCGTCCGCGTTGCTGATCCTGTGCGCCGACATCAGGGCGTGGGAGAAATCTCCAGCACGTTACTGGGAAAATGCGGAGCCTGACACCCGTGAGATGATGGTCGGTGCGATCGATCAGTATTATCGCGGACGTGAGCAGGTGCAGCGCGATGAAGGCATGCGTTCCTGCGGCATGGCGGCGGGTGCGATCATGCTTCTGGCTCAAAGCATGGGCTACACCACCTGCCCCATGGATGGATTTGACTTTGATGCCGTTGGCAAGCTGATCCATCTACCGGAAGACCATGAGATCGTCATGTTCGTGGCACTCGGCAAGCCTGCGAAAGAGCCTTATCCCACGGGAGGGATCCTGCCTGCGTCTGAAATCATCATCCGGAATACGTTTAGCTGAAGACCAGTTTTCAGTGAGTGCATGGCGCTGTCTGCCATGCGCTCACTGATGGATGCCATCCTCGGCAGCTCTCTTTCTACCGTCTCCGGCCTCTTTCTGTATCTTCTGAACAGCCTCAAGATGCTGTTTATATTCTTCATAGTGCTCAGGGGCTGCGTGCACGAAATGAGGGTCTTCCATATGGGGGACACGGCCATGATGTCCAAAATTGACAAGCCGGGCTTCACCAAGATGAAGTTTGCCCAAAATATCGGCCTTGATGGCGATTACAGCCAGCGATGAACCGACGAATGGGCCGAGAAGATAAACCCACAGTCCACTCCAGTTGCCTGCATACAGGTCCGGTCCAAATGTACGGGCGAAGTTGGCGCTGTTTCCTGAAATCCAGGCAGTCAGCGGATTCATAACAAAAAAGAAGATCCCTCCGATCCAGGGAGTGATCCATTTATGACGGGGATGCGCGGCCAGCCAGTAGAGTGTGGCGATCAGCAGGCCCGTTACCAACGTCTCAGACCCCAAGGCATACCAGATTGAAAGCCCGGTATAGGGTGTCGTCGCTCCATAATGAGTGACAAAGGCATCAATCTTCCACGAAGAAGCCAGATACCCCATGCAGTAAACTACAGTTGTCCCCAGCACGGCACCAATAATCTGGGAAATGATATAACCCAGCGCATCAATCCAGACGATTTTCTTCGACAACAAGAAGGCCAGCGTCACCGATGGATTCAGGTGCGCTCCACTGACCTTTCCGAAAGGCGTCATGGCTGCGGCTGTTCCCGCCAGACCGAAACAGAGACCACAAAGCGCTGCCTGCAACGCAGGGTAGGCGCTCAGCATTTCACCCAGAAAAGTGCCGGGGGCTGAAAGAACGATGACACAGGCCAGGCCGATCACCATCAGCACGGCTGTCGCAACCAGTTCACACATATAAAGCCGCCAATGAAACGGACGCTCCGGATGCGGTTCACCAGCGAGCGGACGGTCATGAAAGTGGATATGGAAGTGCGGCCAATGAATAGGTGGCAATTTCACATGAGGAAGATGGAAGTGTGGCAGGTGAAGATGCGGTAGATGCGCGTGCCAGTCCTTATGCTTCTTTTCGTCCTGTGCCATCTCTTGCTTCATCATTATCAACAATCCCCTGAATACATATTGGGATTTGATATGAAATGTTCAATATAACATTTTTTTGAACAATCCATGTTACATAGTAACAAATATCATTTTCAACAATCACAAATAAAATGAAAAATATATATTCAAATAATTATGTAGTTACGTTACAATAAATATATATGAAATGCATTTTATATTCAAACATTAAAGAGTTTCTTTCCTATCCAATAGAGAAATATTTTCGTTTTGAAGCAAGGTTTCAGAAAAGGCATTTCACGTGAGAACGCGAAGCGGATGACAGGCCGCACCTCTCGGACTGGTGTATTCCCGGAGTTCGAGAGCGTACGTCTGTTCCAAAACCTGTCAGGACCGGTGTTGATGTCGTGGATACACGGAGCAGATTGTGTCCCCGAAACAGGCGAGATTTAACGCTTACCAACAGGCGTCAGGAGCCTTGGCAGCTTCTCAATCTGTGGCGGCATCAACGACCAGCGCCCCCACCTTCTGAATATCTTATCGCAACGCGGGGGTTTGTTTACAAGTGATTGACATTCGCCGGTTAGTTTAATCCCCAAACTTTATCAAAAAGCCTTAAATCAAAGGGTTATTCAGTTGAAACCATTAACACGTCATGCAGGACTCATTGGATGTCTGTTGCTGGCTGCGTGCTCCCACCCTCCGGCGACACTGGACAGGCAGCTCTCCGTTTCGGACATCGAAATTCAGAATGGTGAAGTGGAAAACGCCCTTCCACAGCTGGTTGAACTGAATCAGAGCTACCCCAACAATCCAGCCGTTCTTCTGCGACTTGCCAGAATCCATGAGGCGCTGGGAAGAGAAACGGCGGCCATCGAATTTTACAAGAAAATCATCGCCATCAACCATGATTCCAAAGATGGCTGGATGGGCCTCGTCAAAATATACATGAGACGCAAGCCGGAGACAGCACTGACCATTCTGGAAAACATGGTCAAGCTCTACCCTGACGACCCCCATATCGTCGATGATTATGGTGTGGCTCTGGATCTGAACGGCCATTACACCGAAGCGCAGAACGAGTACAAACGGGCAATCCAGATTGATCCCAGCATGGTCTCGCCGGAAGTCAATCTCGGTCTTTCCATCGGTCTGTCAGGGGATATTTCCAAGGGGCTGGCCATCATCAAGCCTTATGCCGTCACAGGAGACGCAACGCCACGGACACGGGAAAATTATGCTCTCCTCCTCATTGCTGCCGGACGCACGGAGGACGCCAAGACCGTTCTGATCTCCTATCTTCCGCCCGATGCGGCAGCCGCCAAATTCAACAAGCTCTCGGAATTCTGGACGCTCCACGCAGACGACAAAAAGCAACCTTCCTGACGACCATAATGCATTCGAAAATACGCCTTTATTTTACATGATGAATCGCAAGAAAGATTTCTCATAAAGACAATTGGGATAATCGAAGGATCATATCCTTAACAGAAAAGTGATTATACCCTTCTTGCACCACATGCTCCCGCTTCTATCATGACAAACAGAAATGGCTGAACGCACCGGGTAAAATCCTTTGCGTATCAGGCATAACCGCGGGTGCATCAGTTCCTTCTGATAACAAAACCAGATTTTACCACAGATACTTTACTGATCTGTCACGGGCGCGGTCAATCGTCGCCGACAATGCACGAAGTCACTTTCCTGACGCCACAGTATGGAACGAACTCAACATTCATATCGTTGAGGAGAAAAGCATGGAGTTTGTAATGAGACGTTTTTATCTGGCAACGGCGGCAGTCCTGCTCTCGGCCTCTCCTGCTCTTGCGGACTCCTCTCCCGTTACCGCCCTCACCCACGTGCGCATTATCGACGGCACAGAAGCCCCTCCTGTCGAAGACGCCACACTCGTCATGCAGGGCGGTCGCATTCTGGCGGCTGGGAAAAATATCAGCATTCCCAAACATGCCCGTATTCTGGATCGTTCCGGCGATACGGTTCTCCCCGGTATCATTTCCGATCATAGCCATGTCGGACAATATGAAGGCGTCACAACCGGCCCTCAGTTTTACACCCGCCCCATTATCCTCTCCGAGCTTGAACAGTATCGCCGCTACGGCGTGACCACGGTCACGGCGCTCGGCAACAATGCACCGGATGTGTTCGATCCTCTGCGGCACGACGCTCATGCAGGCAAGACACCGTCCGATCTTTTCGGAGTGGACCAAGGCATCGGTGTTCCCAAGGGCGCGCCTCCGGTCAATGTTGCCGCAGACCAGCTCTTTCGTCCCAAGACCCCGGAGGAAGCCCGCCGCAACGTGGACACCATGGCGGACGAAGGCACTGATCTGATCAAGATCTGGGTCGATGATTTCGATGGCACCCTGCCGGTAAAAATGTCTCCGGAAGTTATCTCCGCTGTCGTGGATGAATCCCACAAACGCAATCTGCGTGTCGCCGCGCACATTCATGATCTCGATGACGCCGAGCATGTCGTGGCCGCCGGTGTGGACATTCTCGCCCACGGCATACGGGATCAACCCGTTCCTCCCGCTTTGATCGAAAAGCTGAAATCCGGAAACATCTGGTACATCGCGACATTGCAGCTTGATGAAGCCAGCACGGCATGGGCAGACCAGTCCACCTGGACCAAAACGCCATTCACTATTGCGGGCCTGTCGATGCCGCTTCTTCAGCAGGTAAGCGATCCGGCCTGGCAGCAGAAACACACCACCGGGAAGCTGGCCGACTTTGCCCGCACGTCTCTTGCAATGAACCTGCAGAACCTCAAGACGCTTTACGACGCAGGCGTCAGGGTCGGCTTTGGAACCGACAGTGGCGCGATGCCATTCCGCGTGCCGGGCGTGGCTGAGCATCGGGAACTCGCTCTCACCGTTCAGGCTGGATTGACGCCGCTCACGGCCATTCATATTGCCACCCAGAACGCCGCCGACCTGCTGCATCTGTCTGATCGGGGCGTTATCGCTGCCGGAAAGCGCGCCGATCTTCTGGTCGTCTCCGGCAACCCCGCAGTCACTATCGGTGACACCGACAGGATTGTTGAAACATGGGAGAACGGAACGGCTGTGGCTGGCCCGATCCCTCTTAATTCAGAAGGAAAGAACTGATGGAGTACCGTCTTCTTGGTCGGTCCGGCCTGAAAGTCTCAACGCTGATCCTCGGCACGATGACGTTCGGAGGCAAAGGTGAATTCGCCAAGACCGGCAACACCGACCTGAACGGCGCGAGACGTCAGATCGACATGGCGCTCGACGCGGGCGTGAACATGCTCGATACAGCCGATATCTATTCTGACGGCGTCTCGGAGGAAATCATTGGCGAGGCGCTGGATGCTGCACGTCGCAATCGCGTCATGCTCGCCACCAAAGCACGCTTTCCCACCGGCGACAAAGGCCCGAACGAGCGCGGTCTTTCACGGCATCACCTGATCAGAGCCTGTGAAGCCAGCCTGAAACGCCTGAAAACCGATCATGTCGAGCTTTACTGGTGCCATGAATGGGATGGTCAGACACCGGTTGATGAAATTCTCGCCGCACTCGATCATCTTCAGAATTCCGGCAAGATCGGTTACGTCGGGGTGTCCAACTTCTCCGGCTGGCACATCATGAAAATGCTTGCCACAGCCGAGAAAAACAACACCATCCGCCCTGTCGCGCAGCAGATTCACTATACATTGCAGGCTCGTGAAGCCGAATATGAGCTGCTACCGATCGCAGTCGATCAGGGTGTGGACGCCGTGATCTGGTCGCCTCTCGCCGGTGGTCTGCTGAGTGGCAAATATCGGCGCGGCAAACCGGAGCCGGAAGGCACCCGCAAGGCGGCACAGTGGAGTGAGCCTCCCGTGCGCGATGTAGAAGCTCTTTACGATATCGTGGAAGTTCTTGTCGAAGTCGCCACGCATTACGAAGGAGCTTCTCCCGCACAGGTCGCTCTTGCCTGGCTGCTGTCCCGCCCCGGTGTGCACAGTCTGGTTGTCGGAGCCCGCACTGAGGCGCAACTGACCGACAATCTGAAATCTGCGTCTCTGGTACTGAGCGAGGACGATCTTGCAAAACTTGAAGCCGTCAGTCGGCCGCCGCTGATCTATCCTTACTGGCATCAGGCCTCGACGGCATCGGATCGTCTTTCTCAGGCTGATCTTGTTCTTCTCAAGCCGTTCCTGGAAAAATGAAAAAGCTGCTCTCTCTGCTCATGACGGGCGCTGTCTGCGTCACTGTTGTTTCCGGTGCGCAGGCCGCCTCTCCAACCATTACCAGCAATCTCGATCCGGCATTTGGCACTAATGGCAAAGTTGAAATTGCCGCCTCAATTACCGCTCCAGATCCGTCAGGCATCGCTGTCGTCAATAATCGTCTTTTCCTGACCTTTCCCAAGCATGATGGCGATCATGCAGGACCGGTGCTGGCGGAATGGAAGAATGGACAACTCATTCCCTTCCCTTCCCCGGCTTTTGCGGAATCGACGAAGGGTGATCCTGCCGCCCGCCTTATCTCCCCCCACGGCATGACCGCTGATACACAGGGCAACATCTGGGTCATTGATGATGGGAAAATCAAAGGTCATCCCATCCCTGCGGGTGGCGCAAAGATTATTGGAATCAATCCATCGACTGGTCAGATTATCGCCAGCGTCGTGCTGAAAGATGCACTTCTGCCTGATAGTCACATGAATGACCTGCGTGTCGATCTGACCCACGGCGCAAAGGGCACGGCGTTCGTTGCGGACAGCTCATTCGGAGGGCATCCAGCCCTCGTGGTCGTGGACATCGCCACCGGACAACAGAGACGAGTTCTGGCTGGGCATGTTTCCACGATGCCAGACAAGGGATATCAGACGGTTCTGGATGGACGGGTGCTCCATTACGACCCCAAACATCCGACATTTCCGGCAGGCGGCGCTGATGGCATCACGCTCTCCACGGACTCGCAAACGCTCTATTATTCTCCTCTGGCCAGTCGCCGTCTTTATAGTCTGCCAACGACGAAGCTGGCCGATTTCTCTGTCAGTTCGGATGAACTCGCTCAACTCGTTGTGGATGAAGGCGAAAAGGGTGCTGCGGACGGGCTTGCCACAGATCCGTGGAACCGCATCTACACCACAGCCGCTGATCACGACGCCATATTCCGCCGCAACCCGGATGGTGGATTTGAGCTGATTGCGTCCGATCCAAGATTCGTATGGCCTGACGGAATCTTTGCCGATTCCCGGTATGTCTATGTCGTTCTTGGCCAGTGGAGCCGCCTGCCCCGCCTGCATGATGGTCAGGATCTGCGCAAGCCACCTTTTCTGGTGGCAAAAGTCCCTATCATGCCTCCTCCTTCTCAATAAGAAGCCCATGCAACCGCACCTGTGGCCTTATTTTCTGGCAGGTGCGGATTGGCGCATTCCCCTGTCTGAGGACACCTCGACCTACCTTTCCTCATAATATGTAAAATTATCCATTTGCGTCTTGCGCTTCTGGTCCGTTCTGGCTATGAGCAGCCTACACGAAATCGGGGTGCGTAGCTCAGCGGTAGAGCATCGCCTTCACACGGCGGGGGTCACAGGTTCAATCCCTGTCGCACCCACCACGATTTCTCAATAAAATCAAACACTTAGCTGGATTTTTCCCTTATACATTTTAGGGATATATCCACTTTTGCCCCCTAGCATAGCCCTAGCACAAGATTTCCCACATCAAAGGAAATCAAGGACTTAGCTATGTCTGAAAATCATCGTAAGCACAGAATTAGCACAGTCGGACAAGCGCCGCCGTCTCAGCCATTCACATTGTTTATCCCAACCGGCACAAAAAACTACTCAATACGGATTTCTATCGCTGGTCATGGACAACAAAGGATAGCTTTAAAGACTGCCTTTTATCCTGATGCCCTGTCATTGGCTTATAGAAAATACTGGGATGCAGTAAACAAAGCCGAATCAGGTCAGCCATTAAAGATTAAAACTACTGAATCATTGATAAAAGAATGGATGAACCTCTCGCGTCCGCCTGAATTACATCAGAAAACGTCATACAGACAAACAGTGATGACCCGTTATTTTGGTTCGTTCATTGGCAATCAGTCTATCACTGACAAGACGATGACGGCCTATCAGCAATGGCGAAACACCTACTGGACGGAAGAGACCGGGCAAAGACCTCACCTATTTGGAATATCGACGTGCAAGGCCAGAGGATGCCCTTATAAAGAGTCCGGGCAGGCTTATCAGAACGCCAGTTACAGACTCAATAAGGAAAGCCCCTAGTCACTCCACCATACAGCACGAGAACGCCATCTTGCGTGACTTCTTTCAATGGATGAAACAGGAAGGCCACCTATCACAAATTCCTTCCTTGGTGAGACCAAAGAAAACAAACTCAACTGATAACAGGCCATCTTTCACAGACAAGGAATTGGCGAAATTCCGTGCTTTCACCATGAAACGCCTACAGCAATCAGCAGAAACCAATCGCCATACTCGTTTCCTGTTCTGGTGTTTCACTGAAATCATGATGGATAGCGGCCTTAGAGATACAGAATGTCTCCACCTGAAAAGGTCAGATATTATCAATTTCACGACTGACACAAAGCCAAAAAATTATAAGCTATCCATACAGATACAGGGTAAATCCAAATCACGGACCTGTATCCCTAACCCGTCCATCATCCATCCCTTGCAGGTTCTCCATGCCGAACAGAACCCCAAAGCTGATGACTACCTGTTCACCTATAAAAATGGAAATCGCGTTAGTTCTTTCTCTGAACAGATGAATGAGGCATTGAAAGATGCCAATCTGACCACTGATTATCGCGGTGTTAAGAGAACCTGTTATTCCTTCAAGAATTATTATATTACCAAGGCACTCAATAACGGCCTGAATATCCACCTATTAGCCAGAAACACCGGCACATCAGTTTCAATGATTGAAAAGCATTATAGCCATGTCAGCTTAGAACAGCACAGGGATTCACTGATTCCAGAACACCTCCGCATCTAGAGGGTGTTATGTACTTTTTGGCGTGAATGTTGCAGAACAGATGGATGAATACTGCACGCAAACCATATCCGTCTGATATCAGCGACGAAGAGTGGTCTCTGATTGTTCTGTATCTTCTTCTGATGAAGGAAGACGCGGAACAACGCCATCATGATCTGCGGGAACTGTTCAACGGTCTTCGGTATGTGATCCGTTACAGCATTGCATGGCGGGCGATGCCGAACGATCTTCCACCATGGACTGCGGTTTACCAGCAATCCCGGCGCTGGATGGAAGCGGGATGTTTCGAGGCTGTTGTCCACGATCTCCGGGCTGTGCTGCGGCTGGCTGCAGGAAAACAGGCTGAGCCGACAACGGCGATTATCGACAGCCGGACACTGCGTTCGACCCCGGAGAGTGGATCGCGCGCCGGGTATGATGGCGCAAAAAGAAAGAACGGATCGAAACTGCACATGGCGGTCGATACCCTGGGGCATCTTCTGGCCCTGCATGTCACCCCGGCAAACAGGGATGACCGGGCAGAAGTCGGCCCACTGGCGGAAGCCATTCAGCGGGCAACAGACGGTAGCATTGAACTGGCATGGGCCGATCAGGGCTATAACGGATCAAAAGCGGCGAAAGCCGCTGAAGAGCAGGATATCACCCTCGAAATCGTCAGGCTGCCTCAGGAAAAACGGGGTTTTGTGTTGCTGCCCCGACGATGGATCGTGGAGAGATCGTTCGCGTGGGCAACACGGTGCAGAAGGCTCGTAAAAGACTATGAGCGCTGTGCCTCAACCCTCGCCGCAATGCACACCATCGCCTTCGCAGGTTTCATGCTGAAAAACGCAGCCAGCCTGCTCACGCAAAATGCATAACACCCTCTACAGGCCTTCGTAAAAACAAGTTTTAAATCACGTCCACGACAGTCTGAAAAAATATTTTACCAATACAATACAATAATTCACTTTACGAATACCTATCGGTTCCAAAAACAATACAATACGGCTTTTCTTTTTATCGCAGATAAAAGATAACAATACATAGTTTAATTATTTTCATACTTATTCCACTCACCGACTTGTGAAAAAAATAATGTTCGTATTTTATAAAATTGAAATTCAAAACCCAGTCGACCAGTACGAAACAAATTTCCATTTTGACTTCTCAGCCACAAAAATCTACCGTAGCATCTCAGTAAATACGGAGTAAATTATATGTGGAGATTTCTGACTTTTTCATTTCTAATTCTTCTGGCCGGGTGTGGTATGCAACATGCTGGCTGCCCTGATGATCTACCAAATTCGTCAGACGATACTTCCGGTATCAAATCAGCGATCAGGACCTGTAATTAAAAAATTAGGGATTTATATACGTGATTGACCTTGATCTGATTTTGATCTAATTTTCTCCCTGTAGCGGGGGGAACGGAATATGATTCCAGAAGTTGGCAGCCTTTTCGAGCTTGCGGAGCTATTCCCGGACGAGCAGTCCTGTCGCGATCACCTTCGCAGCATCCGGTGGCGTGATGGAGAATCCTGCCCTCATTGTGGCGGTAACAAGATCTATCATTTCAGTGATCGCGAGACGTTCAAGTGCGGCAACTGTAAAAAGAGATTTTCCATCAAGGTCGGAACGATCTTTGAGGACACGAAACTCCCTTTGCGTAAATGGTTCATGGCAATCTGGCTGATTACCAACCATCCAAAGGGAATTGCCTCCACTACGCTCGCCAAAGATGTTGATATCACTCAAAAAAGCGCGTGGTTTGTTCTCCAGAGGCTGCGCTATGCAACAGTCACAAAGTCTTTCAACGCCCCTTTGAAGGGAACGGTCGAGGCCGACACGACCTATATTGGCGGCAAGGAAAAGAACAAGCACAGCAAGGACCGCAAGGGCGGAACGCAGGGCGGCGCGGGAAAGGATGTCGTCCTCGGCATTCTTGAACGCGACGGCGAATTGCGTGCCGGGCATGTCGAAGACACCAAGGGACCGACCATGAGAGAGGCCATCCGGGAAAACGTGGAGCCCGGTTCAGCGCTCATGACCGATGAAGATCGGTCATTCAAAGGGCTTGGCAAGGACTACCGTCATCAGGCCGTCAACCACTCGGCGGGCGAGTATGTCCGGGAGCAGGCGCACACCAACGGGATTGAGAGTGTCTGGGCGCTCCTGAAGCGTCAGATCGTCGGCGTGCATCATTGGGTGTCTTCGAAGCATCTGGATCGGTATGTTCAGGAAATGTCGTGGCGTTTCAATCGCCGCGATATGAGGGCTGGTGCCCGAATGAACGATATGTTCGCGTGCGTCGAGGGAAGACTTCGTTATCGGGAACTTATCGCGTGAGCCCGAAATCTTCGTCCGGAAAAGATCTATCTGAATTTTCGTTCACGGAAGCATTGGAGCGACTTGTCCGCACTGACCTGAAAGAGCTTGCCACCGTTGAAGCTGCGTCCATGACGGAGTCTGAAATAGACGAAATGGTTGCCGCTTTCGAAAAGGCGTCTCACAGGAGTAACGACGGGAGCGAATACTGGTTCGCACGCGACCTTCAAGGTCTTCTAAGATATGGAAGCTGGAGTTCATTCAGAAAAGTTCTTGCCCATGCGGCAGAAGACTGCCGGAAATCGGATCAACCGATTGAAAATCACTTTGAAGGTATTGTGTCGGAAGTTGCGACATCGGCCACAAAGCGTAGCGTGCCGGACATCAGGCTGTCCCGGTACGCCTGCCACCTTGTCGCAAAAAACAGCGATATCAGAAAGAAGGGTGTGGCATTTGCCCAAGGGTATTTCATCGTTCAGGTGGGTGCACCGCATGGCACAGACGTTACGCACAATGTCCTGTCAGCGGAAGAAGACGACAGGCGCATCCTGATCCGGAACCTTGTCAAAAAACACAACAGGCAGCTTGTGAATGCTGCCAAAGGCGCTGGTGTCATCAATCGGGACGATCTCGCTCTTTTCGAGAGCAATGGGTATTCCGGCCTCTACGGCAATCGAACGGTCGCAGAAATCCGGCAGATACGTGGGCTACCCCAAAACGCCAACCTGCTTGACCGTATGGGCAGCGCCGAGCTTGCCGCGAATTTTTTCCGGGTAACGCAGACCGAAGAGAAGCTGCGGCGAGAGGATCTCAACGGGAAGCGGAAGGCTTACCAAGCGCATTATGAGGTCGGACGGCAGGTGCGCGAAGCCATGCTGAAGATCAGCGGCATCCCGCCAGAGAAACTGCCGCTTGCGAGTCCTATCCGAAGCGCGGCCAAACGGAAGGCACGGAAAACTGACGGAACGACCGATCAGACGGAGGATGAAAGTCCACAGGAAATCGATTTGAAGGCCGATCTCTGGAAGTATGCCTTGCTTGTCATGGCGACACGGGACGATGGCTTCATCACGACAACGGAGCTTATTGCCGAACTTCCAAAATATATCGCCATTCCAGATGAACATGGCGATGTGTTGAGAAGTCGCCGCGATAGTAAATTCTCGCAAATCGTCCGCAACCTGAAGTCACATAGAAAGTCACATACCAACTTCATTTTTTGCGGATATGCAGAAAATATCCCTGGCGGATTTCTGATCACTGAGCGTGGTCGGGAATTCGTGCAGTCTTACTTCTTAGAATATGAGTGATTTTAATCTATTGAAAAATATGTGGGAGGTAAGATGAAAACTGACACAACACAGATGCCGTCTTTTCTTAATGATTTACTTCAGCCAACACCAAGTGGAGTAATGAAATTGATGGCAGCATGGGATGGCCTATCAACCGAGACACATATTCTAATTCTTTCGCTGTTACCATCAAGGCAATATCCCAATCATTTGCTGCGCCAGGTGCGAGATAAGGCACTCGATAGCGAAGTGCCGTATATTCGCTATCTTTCCTATCGTGGAATCTATTTTGATAACGACAATATCGTCGAGATAAAGACCAAATCACGTATTGAATCTGACCCAGACTCGTTGGTGCGATATGTAACCAAAGAACAAGATTTTTCTTTAGGTGACGTTGAGCTTTCAGACCCGAAGAAATTCTTTGCATTACCTCAAGCTGAGCGTCTCGCAAAAGTACGTATTCTTTTAGGCAGTGGCGAGAAAATTGCCAGAATCATTTCTGATGCGGTTGGTAGAAAACTCATTACTCCCTGGGGGAGTTCACCACAGGATGGAAAAGTATCAGAAACAGAACTCTGCGATATTCTGTCAGATTATTTGATTAGACCTGAATTTCGCGAACGCTTCTTGGAGGAGACATACGACGGCTGGCTTGAGCACACGAAGGGCGAAGAGCTTAAAGCGCTGTGGAACGTAGCCCCTGAATGTCCAGCATCTGTATCTACCCTTATGATTGAACACCTTCCCGTAAAATCGGCTTTTTTTTCTGAAATACCTAATGATGTAATTGAAAAATTAGATGATTACCAACTTCAGACTCTTTTTTATAGACCAGATATTGGGCTGTCTGATTTAAGAAAGAGCATATTTTTCAATAAAGAAAAAAGTGAAAATTTGAGGGTGGCTGCCGCCTCATATAATTTTTCATTAGATAATAAAGAATTTCAAGAAATTCTGTCTCTCCCAGAAAAGGAAAGAAACAATGAACTTAGGAATCTTGCAACTTATTCTCATGACTTGAGATTGTGTGTTTATCAGGCGCTATATGATTATTTGTTTTTAACCGATTACTGGGAAGATGGCTTATATGCTGAGCGATCTAAAGCGCGTAAATTGTCGTGTATTGATCCCAATCGACAGAATAAAAGAGATATCTTACAGCTTCGTTTATACATTCTTGCAAGATACGCTGTGCCGGTAAAGGATGGAGAAACAGGTTATCCTCCAGATGATGAACTTGCATTCTTAAAAGAGCGCATTATCCCCCATAATACGTGGGAAACTTTTATAGAATTTGATTCCGCATGGCAGGCCTATCCTAAGAAAGATGCACTTGAGAAATTTCTGCCACGTATTGACGAAATTGATCCGGAGAATGAATGCGATGAGACTGTTGACGCTAATGCTGATCTAATATCCAGAGTAGAAGATAAAATTGACCACCTTATGGCAGCTTCGAGTAAGGCCCTTGCTGAATCGGAGAATAAATCTGAAAAAATTTCAGAAGACATTTTATCTCTTCAAGATAAACTTTCTCATGACGTGCAGGCCACAAAAGAGTACGCGTTACATTTATCAGAAAATATAGAGCAGTCTTTAATCGCATTTATCGAAAATAATTTCGAAAAAAGAATTAAGATTCAAAACAATCTGCGTGGTTTATTATATTTAATATGCGGACTGCTCATCATAATACTTTTTGAGATAATGAAGAAGTGATCTCCTGATATTTTCGTGGGTAATATCACTGCGTGCAATTTATTAGATATGTAAACTTTAGTTCTTAATTTATCTATTTAGGTGAGATCAATAAAGGATGTGGAATGGCAAGACTAAAGAAAAATGATATAAAACGGCATCGTTATTGGCTATCGAACTGGCATACTCCAGAGGAAGTGACTTCCTACATTGATCCTATCATTCAGCATATCGGGTCAGTAGATTTCTTTAATCAAGCCGGACTAACATTTCTTCACGAGGCTTGGCTTGCGGCTGAGTTTGGGGAAATTCGCAATATTGCAAAAGTGCGTCTTGTAAACGAAAGTCACGAGTGGCCTGATTTTGAAGCGTGTGATCATCACAGCGTTGAGCCGATAGAATGCGTGGAAGCAGTTATTCCTGGACGACGACGCGGTGACGAATATCGAGAAAGAGAAGAGAATAAGGAGCTTACCGAAGATCCCGTAGAAAATTGGATCGAACGAGCCGGCGCTGTTCCTCGCGCCCTTGATGTGGCAATCAAGAAGAAAACTTCCAAGAATTACAACAATTCTGTCAGCCTTCTTGTCTATCTGAATATTTACGAATATGGCATTAGAACAAATGAAATAGAGAATGAAATTTATTCAAAAATGGATGCTTATAAAATCTTTTTCCATCGCATATATGTACTCTGGAAGAAGAAAATCTACGCATCTGATGATCCGAGATCCGTCCCCGCACCAAGCTAATTGGCCGTATCTGAGCGCGCGCAATATACAAAACTCCGCATGACAGAGGAAAATGACCAACGCGATGATAACATCGGTTAATCTTTATAAATCAGAGTATTACGCGTTGATTTTAGATTTTAGGTCATACAGGTATATAGATCCCAAAAATTACCATTCAAAAACGTTTCTGGGAGCATCTATACTCCGCCCTCTTTGTGCAGGGCGTTTTTATCATCCTGAACCTTCTCCATTATCTCTGACAATTTACTGGTGTAAGTTTTTTTTACCTTGGAAACAGCATTTTTAAGACTTTCCTTCGGCGCTTTCTGACATTCATCCCGAATGGATTTGGAAAGTCCTTTTGTCACTTCGTCCGGCGCACGGGATTCTGCCATTTTATCGCCTGAATAATTGTCATGTTCTTCATTCAGGTAATCCAGACATGTTGTCTTTGTGGTTACTTTTCGAATCAACTCACCATAATCACCATCTTCCTCCTGTGCTAGAGCTATATTTGAACCCACAACCAATGAACAAATAGAAAATAGAAATATAAGCCTCTTCATTGTGGAAACCCTTCCAGCTTCAATATTAGGTTCATACCAAAATATAGCTTTATCTGAGCATTTGCAGACAAAATTCAACCGATATTATAACCCTCCTGACACGACCACACTCTACCAATCCACTGCTCCGGTCTA
This sequence comes from Acetobacter aceti NBRC 14818, assembly GCF_000193495.2. NCBI lineage: Bacteria > Pseudomonadati > Pseudomonadota > Alphaproteobacteria > Acetobacterales > Acetobacteraceae > Acetobacter > Acetobacter aceti. The sequence continues at coordinate 1,239,166 of NZ_AP023410.1, forward strand.
TAGCCCGAAGAAATAACCATAGCAGATTAAGCATGAGGTGTTCAGGCTTTGCCCGGAAAGTGAAAGCCAATTACTCATCCAGGTTTGATCTGATTTCAACTCCGGCTTTACAAATTTAGAAAGAAGCCGCGAGAAGATCAAATACCGACAGCCAACATTATAAAACAGGGGACGTATCGGTTCCCCTGTTTTCTCTGAGCCTTAACGCCTAATCTTCCGACCCAGTCAACACAAGTCAATGCAATAAAGTTGCCACCAAGGCGTGCTCATCAATAGCAGAACGAACCATTTCGCTATCTTCAGTCGTTCCCATCAACTCTCCGTTAGCCGCATAGATTGCGAACATTTCCTGCCCTAACTGGGAATCCCGCCGTACATAGACCAGACGAGGAAGCCCCAGACTCAGAAACTGCGCGTCCGTCATGTTGCGGATATCAACCAGTTCCTGGACGGCCGGAGTAGCGCCTGATGTTTTATTCTGCATATCTCCCCCTTTTCTGAGCCAGACTATATGGGGAAATCACTCATCCCCTATGGTGCGAACGGTTCTCGGGGCCGCCGGAATGGAACCATCATTGGCAACCGGCTTCGTCACCCTGCCTTTGGTAATATCAATACGCCTTACGCGCACTTCAGGTTCAGGCCGGAACAGATCAATGTGCAACAGACCATTATCGAGCCATGCACCGCCTATATCTATTCCTTCCGCCAGAACGAAAGACTTCTGAAACTGACGGGCTGCAATACCACGATGCAGGAAAATACGTCCCTGCAGATCCTCCGACTGCCGCCCTCGGATAACGAGTTGATTGTCCTCCTGCGTGATCTGGAGATCTTCCATCGTGAACCCCGCTACCGCGAGAGTAATCCGCAACGCAGACGAACTCAGTTGTTCAATATTGTAAGGGGGATATCCATCCCCTGACGACTTGGACGCACGCTCAAGCATGGTCTCAAGATGATCAAAGCCGAGAAACATCGGCGATCCAAACACTCTTCCAGACATTTCAGCCTCCTCCAGTGAGCGAGACACTCTCGGACCGGTCCCTCTTGGGCAACCTGTCTCCCTATAGGGATATGGAGTTTCTATCCTGGCTTGCAAGGGGCCGCTTAAGGAGAGGAATAAATCACTTCCTCAATGAGGTCGCGCTGTAAACTGTTTCAGCACCGCCATCTGGGGTTTTTCAACCCCATCCCTACCTGGTTGCACTGAGTACATATAATTCCCCCACATCGGTCCGCCAGCCCAGTATGTCCAGCCATACCAGACATCTGACGTCTGATTGATGAAGTTCAAGGCAACACGAAGATCGGCCAGACACCCGGCATTGTCGCTGACCCCGAACTCACCAAGCAGCCCCTTCGCCTTGTGTGCTTTCAACCAGTCCGTGAAAGGCCTCAGCCGACCTTCCACCTGATTCTCCGGCACGCATTCCGCCGAAGTTCCTGAACTGTCACGATCGAAATACTGATGCGCCTCAAAAATCAGACCGTGACGCGGGTCAGTCAGGGTCGCCAAAGCATCTCCGTTCACCTGTGGAAAATTATGTGCGCCATCCCACTGCACACCAGACACTGTAATCAGATTTTTGGCACCTGTAGCCCTGATGGCGTTGATGACTTTCTGCTGGATGGCTGCCCAGTCCCCAGCGGACGGCAGTTTTGGTTCATTCATAATACCAAAGAGAACATGAGGATCGTTGGCAAAAACGCGAGCCAGCTTCACCCAGACATCAACAAAGTCATCAACCTTGACCGCGTCCGATCCAATAAGCTGGCCATGATATGAACCGTAATTATGCAGATCGATGATGACATTTGCCTTGCCGGCTTTTGCCATCGCCACCACACTCTGAATGTGAGCGAGATAGCGGGGATCAAGACCGGATAATGGCTGGGGCTGAAGGCGTTCCCAAAGCACAGGAAGACGGATCAGCTTCATTCCCGCCGCAGTAAAGTAATCCACCTCTCCCTGTCGGGGAAACATGTAATCCCAGCCATCACGTCCGGGTACTTTGCCGCTCGCAAATGCAGCTGCGGACAGGTTAATACCCGCTATCGGTGCAGCGCTGACTTTATCAGCTACGAGGCATGAAGCGCCCAAAACGAAGCATGACAGGAAACGGGTCAGGTTCATTTATTTTCTCCGGCCTAACAAAAGCATCTCCCAACGATTATGCAGAACCGGAAACCTCCCATCATATTGGTAAATATCTTCATGAGACCAATAAATATCCACTTGTGGACTTAAAAAAATATCCTTCCAGTGCTGATTGCATCCTACATGACACACACACAACAATTGATTTATTCACTCTCAACCTGTTGATTATGCAGGTCAGAATGGCAATGATTGGTCTGCGGCGAAAACGCCTGTTGCGTTATTCCTGTAAACGGAGGAAACACGTTCCACCATGACCAGCTTCCTTGTTCTTTCTGTGCATGACTTCCGTTCGCGCCGCAAGGCCAGCGTGCATTTCATCGCAACCGAACTGGCTAAACGTGGTCAGGTGAGATTCTATTCCACCGGACTCAGCCGCCTTTCCGAACATCGCGGTGACACCCGCACGGATCTCGCACCACGCGCCAACCGCGTCGAAGTCGAGAATGGTGTTGAGTGCTACCTCCAGCGTGGTTTCTGGCATCCGTTCAGAATCATGAAACCCGGGATGGGCCCGCTGGAATCCGCCATGTTCCGCTTCTATCGCTGGCGCATGCCCTCCATCCTGAAGCAATGGATACAACAGGCGGACGTCGTGTTCATCGAGTCCGGCATGGCGGCCGTCTATATTGCTGATGTAAAGCGCCTGAACCCTAAGGCCAGACTTGTTTATCTGGCTTCCGATGACCTTTCCGTCGTCGGAGCAGCTCAAACGATCCGAAAAGAATTTTCTCGCAATTTTGACAAGATCGACCTTGTCAGGCTGCCTTCCCGTCTTCTGCTGGAGGGAATGCCACACAGCCGGAACGCAATCTTCGCGCCTCAGGGCGTAGATCGCGACCTCATGGAACGCCCCCGTCCATCTCCATTCAAAGGACGTCTGGCCTGCGTCTCAGTTGGCTCCATGCTGTTCGACGCCAGCTTCTTCAATCTGGCCGCACCGGAATTCCCCGACCTGGATTTTCACATCATCGGAGCAGGACGGGCAGCCGAAGCACTCGACTCGCGGCCCAATATCATCGTCCACGATGAAATGCCGTTTGAAGAAACACTGGGCTATATACAGAACTGTGCATTTGGTGTCGCACCTTACAAAGATGCGAACACGCCCCGCTATCTGTTCGATACCTCTCTCAAGCTCAAACAGTTCGCCTTTTTTGGAAAACCGGCAGTCTGTCCTGAATTTGCTGCAGGTGGAGACAAGAGTCGGTTTGGCTATGTGCCCGGCAACAAAACTTCGATCCTTACCGCCATTCGCGGCGCTCTTACCTGTACGGACACGATCACTCTCGACATCCCGACATGGGGCGAAGTCGTCGACCGGCTGCTTGCGCCAGAGCGGTTTCCCGAACATCGCATTGTGAATGTGACCAACGGTCAGACCGTCGCCATTTACCGCACCGAAATCCTGCCGCTTTCAGAAACATTCGTGCGCGATCAGGCTCTTTGGCTCCATCGCTGGAAGCCTGTTCTGATTGGCGAACGCGAAGTCGACAAGCTGCCGCTGGAAGGATTGCCCGTCAAATCCGTCTACAAGGGGGCTGCGACTTTCCTGCAAAAAGCGTGTGGAGCGATAGCCCGTCGGCTTGATCTCCCTGCTCCGGGGATCATGCGCATTGCCCGACAGGTTCATCCCAGCCTCATCCATGCCCATTTCGGTTTTGACGGCGTCGAGGCATGGCCTATTGCCCAGCGGCTTGGTGTTCCATTGGTGGTGACACTTCATGGATCGGACATCACCACACACATGAACTGGTTTGCATCTGGGCAAGGAGGACGTCGCTGGAAGGATTATCCTCGCAAACTGGCCAAACTGGTGAAACGTCCGAACGTCAGTTTCATCGCTGTGTCAGGGCCGATCCGTGAGGCGGCCATTCGCGTTGGCGTTCCTGCCAACCGTATTTCTGTCTGTCACATCGGCATCAATATCGAGCGTTTTCAGCCTTCCGACCCTCCAGCGGGAAAACGAGAGCCCATTATTCTGTTTGTCGGCCGGCTTGTAGAGAAGAAGGGCGCCACCATCCTTCTGGAAGCTTTCCGCCACGTCCGCCATGCAGTGCCTGATGCACGACTGATTCTTGCCGGAGACGGAGCACAGAGAACCGCACTGGAACAACAGGCATCTTCGATCGGTGCAGTGACCTTTATGGGTGCCGTCAGCCGTGAAACTGTTCAGTCGCTCATGAAAACAACACGTGTTTTCTGTCTGCCCAGCATCACGGCATCGAATGGTGACGCTGAAGGGCTTGGACTTGTTCTTCTGGAGGCACAGGCCAGCGGCATACCCGTTGTCACTTCCGCCAATGGCGGAGCCACCGAAGGTATGGTGGACGGTGAAACTGGCTTTGCTTTTCAGGAGAAAGATACGGAGGCTCTCACCCGCCATCTGATCACTCTGCTGACCGATGATGCGATGGCGACCCGCTTTGGAAAAAATGCCCGTGCTTACATTGAAGAAAAGCACGATATCCGAACCTGCACGGCGCGCCTCGAGGCCGCATATGACTGGGCCTGCGCACAATGACCGTCACATTCTCTGTTATCGTCCCCGTTTATAATGCAGAAGCTTTTCTGGATCGGGCTATTCGCTCTGTTCAGCAGCAGACATTGTCGCCACAGGACATCCTGGTAATCGACGACTGCTCTACAGACGGCACCTACAACAAGGTTGCTGAACTGGCGAAAGAAGATCCTCGTATACGCCTCCTGCAAACACCCCAGAATGGCGGTCCTTCTACAGCCCGCAATCTTGGTTTCGATAACGCAACAGGCGACTGGGTTGCTGTTCTTGATGCCGATGACGCTTTCGCTCCAGACCGTCTGGAGCAGTTTGCTGCGATGATCGAGCGTTCATCGGCCGATCTTCTCGCTGATGATCTTCTTTATTACGACTCAGGCGCAGGATGCGTGACAGTGTCAGCCAGAGCTACACAAGGATTCAATGGGAAATCCATCACACTGAAAGACTTTCTGAGCCACAATGTGGTGGACGGAAAATCTATGGACTGGGGACTATTGAAGCCTGTCTTCCGACGTAAATTCCTTTCTGAAACCGGACTACGCTATCCCACCGATATACGGCACGGAGAAGATTTTTCTTTCATTATCAGCCTCCTTTTGAAAGGAGCCCGATTTATACTGATTGATCAGCCGCTTTACCTTTACACACAGCGCTCCGGCGGTATCAGTAAGAAACTATCAGACCTGTCTCGTACCAGCATAGCGTATGGCGCACTTGCGAATTCTGCGCTTGTTCTTGCTCATCAGGGTGGGATCGCGGGGCACCCTGAACTGGTCGATTTACTTAAAGAGCGTGCCAGTGGTTTAATGCGACTGGATGACGCCTATTTTTTTTCTATCGCTATCCGCAAAGGGGATATTAAAGGCTTAGTCAGCCGCTCAATAAAACGACCGGTGTTTGTGCGGCAAGCATTCTACTCTATTCTACGCGCTCTTCAAAAAAGGATTATACATAATATCAAGATGTAAATTATTTATCAAAAAGGCTGAAGGTTTCAAAAAGCTCCTGGGTTTGAGTGCTCCGTATCGCGCCCATCTCTCATGATTTAAGAAGAGATTGAAAGCAACTACACAAAGACATTTTTTGACGTTGACAAACGTCATTTGCTGACAGGTTCAGTTGATCAAAAACGCAACTAACTTACTCACTGCCAAGTGCATAATACTCTCCAACCATGAAATATTTAAATTTCTTTACGCCATAAACGCTCTATTTCCTTCGAAATTTCTGAATTACATTTTCGAGCAAAAAAACATGATGAAGCAAGGACTTCTGGCAAATCGATTTTATTCAATTTCCTCAGATCAATAGACTCAAACAGTTTTTGCCTCAATGTACGCTCTGTAGGAACAGTCTTTTTAATATAATGCGTTCTCTGCTCTGTCGCACTGGGGAGTATTCTCCTAAAATTCTCTCCAGATCGACGTAAATATCGGATATATAAAGTATTAAAGTAAATTTCATCAGGAGCCAGGCTCCATTTCAAAATATGATCTAAATCAGGATGGGATTTTACAAACCATTCTGCTACTTCCCTATTTGCTGCAAAAAATTGAGATCCTCTCCAAAGATCTGATAACGAAACTTTTCGCTCCAAAGGAATTTTACCAGAAAATTTTTTATAGAAATTCCATATTCTGGAATGAATAATGCTTTTTTTTGGATTAAGAATTTCTACATCACATGGTTGAAATTTTGTTACAGAATAGCGGCCAAATCCTTCTGATGATAAATTCTCTGGGTTAATTTCACCCCATACAGAAAATAAATTTCCATTATTTCGTAACAACTCATCATTTATTTTAACAGGAAATTTTATTGGGAAACACGATCCACTTATAAGAACAAAACGATCACTCTCAATATCCTTTAGTGCTTCACGAATTAGATTTTTCATAGCATTCACCATGGAAAATCCACCCCAATTCACTCTCACTCTATTTTTTATAAACACAACTCTTTCATTTTTAAATAATAAGCCATTTTTATCAAACTTTATTTTCGCATCAATATGAACATAAATAATAGATCTAACATCCAACAAAAGAGACTCAAGCAGTAATCTCAACTGCACATCAATCTCGTGAGCTATGATCATATATGATATTTTTAATTTTTTATTATTTATATTATTGTTTTTTAAATATTTTGTTTTTTTGCTATATTTTTTGTATACATAGGTGGGTTTAATTTCAAGCAGATCATAAAATCTATTATATTTTACGTGCGTTTTTTTAGACTTCGTGCTTGCTTCGTATTTTTTTTGCATATTCTTTGCCAGGATATAATTAATTATTTACGTTTTCTACATCTCACCACCAAGAGAACGAATTATCATTACATAACGAATCATTTCTTTGAAATACATTATTTTTAGACGGAACAACGAGAATTATATATTTTAATTAAATAATTATTTTTTAGTTAGAATATATGAATTTAATTATATATAAATATTTATACATAATTCTCATAACATATATATATTTATAAATTTAAACACGCTATCTAAATATTTAATTTTCTTAGAAATAAACAATTTCACATATCAAGGACGATTTTTTCGTGAATATAAATATTTTTCTTTAAAATAGAAAGTGCGTAATTTTTCTATACTTCGATTTCTTCAATAAGAGGATCTGCGCATAAGTGTTTAGTCCTTCGATTTGATGACGTGGTATGTTCACGAGAGTGAAAGGAGGCATTAAGGAACAGATATGTTTGGGGAATGCCACGACCAATTACGCTGGGTGCGCTGCACTACAGCGAACTAATCTTCGCTTTAGTTTAGAATCAGTTCAAAACGGTGGAAGTAGCAGTAAGAATCAGACAGCCACGACGATGTAATTCCATACAACACATCAAGTCTTTATTGGCTCACCTATGCCGACCCACTCAATAACTTAACTATAGCTCCTGCGATAAAAGCAACAAACGTCTTACAGACGCCTCAACTGCTTCAGGCTGGCCCAACTCCCACCATGCAGTGCAAACACATCATGCAGTGTGATAGCCAGAAACCCACCTGCTCTCATCAGTTCACGTGCCAGAGGTTCGTCCAGTCCGATGACTTTTTCCGGCATCGCAGTCTCTGTGCAAAGGCGGATCAAAATCAACGCTGTTGCATGTACCTCCAAAGCACGCCTAAGAATATCAGCAGCTTCCCGTTGCGTCTCTCTACCCTGACTGGACGTTCCGCAGACCGCCTCATCTGCCAGAAGACGATTTTTATTATCGAGAAAAAGCACACGCAATTGTCCCGGCACAGCTCCTTCCAGAGCTGTATCGAAATATCCGAGAAGGGCCTCCCAGTTTCCCAGATGAGGACGCTCCCTCACCTCCGCTCCTCCAAGACGCCGGGCGGCCAGTGAGGACAGTCTGAGAGTGGCGATACTGTCGCTGTTCATTCCAGCGTCTTTCAAGGCCGCGACCGGCGCGGAGAGAACCTCTGCGAAAGAACCAAACTGATTGATCAACGCTTTCGCCAGCGGTTTCGTATCACCACGCGGGATGCCAAAAAACAGCATCATTTCCAGAAGCTCATAATCCGCCAGAACCGATGCTCCGCGTGCAATCACCCGCTCTCGCATTCTCTTGCGATGGCCATAAGGCCCCGTGCTCGCAAACGGGAGGGTGCCATCTGAATGAGAGTTGGGAGCAGAGCCGGACATGGACAGATTCATGTCACTGAACGACATGAATGCCAAGTCAGTTCATCCCTCTTGCCTTCCCACAGGGACAGAAGCCCATGCAGAAAAATGTGAATCAGTGCACAGCCGTCGGTTTCTCTCCGCTTTTCAATTTGGAAAGCAGAAAACAAAACGGAACAACGCAAAAAGCGACGATTCCAAAAATCATGAAGGCTTCATTGTAAGCCAGCATGGCGACCTGCTGACTAAAATCCGCAAACAAGTGGTGTGTCGCAAAGGCATTCGCCTGCGGCTGGTGATTATGATCGATAGCAACCTGTCGTCCGCGCGCCAGATAGTCGTTGTAGGGCTGATGGAATGGCGTCATCCAGTGAACCATATCCGACTGATGCGCCTGCCGACGTTCAATGATCAGGGACGTCGCGCCTGAAATACTTAGCGATCCCAGAAAATTCCGCACCATCGAAAACAGCGCCGAAGCATCCGCATTCATGGAGCGCGGCAAGGTCGCATAGGCAATGGTGGAAAGCGGAACAAACAGAAAAGCCAGGCAGGCCGTCTGGCTCATGCGAAACAGCACCAGATGCTTGAAATCAGTGGTAGGCAGGAGATGCGCTGACCAGAGCAGGGCGCATCCCATCAACGCAAAACCAAGCGCGATCACAGAACGTATCGGCATGAGTGTCATCAGTTTACCCACAATGGGAATCAGGATGATCACGGCAATACCCCCCGGCGACAGCACCAGTCCAGACAGCGTCGCGGTATAGCCCATCACCTGCTGTGCGAACTGCGGCACAACGATAGCAGACGAATAAAGCAGGGCTCCCATTGCCCCCATCAGGAACGTCGCAACCGCAAAGTTGCGATCCCTGAAGACATTCAGATCCACAGCCGGACGTTTTGTTTTCAGCAGCCAGATAACAGCACCGATGATGCCGATCGCAGCCAGCGCCGCCATGATGCAGATGAAGGTCGAGCCAAACCAGTCATCATCCTCGCCGCGATCGACCATAACCTCAAGACAGCCGAAACCGAGGGTAATCAGGCTGATGCCGATCACATCGAACGGTTCACGCCGCTTCTTTGCCCACGGCGGATCTTCCACCAGAAAACCGACGGCAATCGTGGTAAGGATACCGAACGGCACGTTGATGAAGAAAATCCAGCGCCATGAAAAATTGTCAGTAATCCAGCCACCCAATGTCGGGCCAAGCACAGGCCCGACTACAGCGGCAATGGCCGTCAGTCCAAAAGCCGCTGCCCGCTTCTCTGGCGGAAAAACATCAAGGATGATCGACTGCTGGTTGGGCTGAAGGCCACCGCCGAAAAACCCCTGCAACAGACGAAAGAGAATCAGTTCACCCAGACTGGTGGAGATACCGCACAGGAAGGATGTCACGGTGAACATCCCGATGCACACCATGAAGTAGAGTTTCCGGCCGAACAGCTTTCCAAGCCAGCCGGAAATGGTCAGCACGATGCCATTGGCCACCAGATAGGAAGTCAGCGTCCAGGTGGCATCGTCATATGTACTGGAAAGACTGCCGGCGATATGCGGCAGGGACACGTTCACAATGGTCGTGTCGAGAATCTCCATGAACGCCGCCATGGTCACCACGAAAGCGACGAGCCACGGATTATATTTAGGCTTCCAGTTATCGTCCTTTTTCTCGACGTCGCTGGAGGCCACGCTCATGGGTTGCCCTGCTCCAGCTCTTCATGACCGGGATCACGGTTCACGATATGCCCGTCAGCACTGCGCGCCGGAGCACTGTCCGTATGCACGACCGGCACGACAGAAAGACCCAGCGCCAGCGGGATATCCGGATTCAGTCCGCTGTCGATGCGGATCTTCACGGGAACACGCTGCACGATTTTTACATAGTTGCCGGTCGCGTTTTCAGGCGGAAAAGCACTGAAGGTCGCACCCGTTCCCTTCTGCAGCGAGTCGATGTGACCGTGCAGATTATGGGAAGGATAGGCATCGACAGATATGTCGACCAACTGTCCCGGCCGCATGTTGGTGATCTGTGTTTCCTTGTAATTCGCGATCACCCACACTTCAGGCTCTACGATCGAGAACAGGCTCTGTCCGGCCGTCACATAATTACCGCGCTCAATATTACGCTGTGAAATCCAGCCGTCATGAGGCGCACGGATTTCTGTCCAGCCCAGATTCAACTCAGCCTTGACCAGAGCCGCTTTTGCATTGGCCAGATCGGCTGTGTCTCCCGCAACAGCCGCCCGCACATTGCCAATATTCGGCTCGACCGGCGTCGCGATCACAACCTGTGCCTGGGCCTGCTGCACATGCGCTCTGGCCTGATCCAACGCAGCTTTGGAATAATCAATATCCTGCTGCGTTGTCGCCGCATGCTCGACCGAATGCTGACGACGATAATCGGTCAGCGCCTTGAACTCTTCCGCCTTTGCCGCAGAAAGCTCTGCCTGCGCCGCCGTCAGTCGTCCGGGGAAGTTTTTCTCCGCCACAGCCAGCATCATCTCGTGAGCGGTCATGCTGGCCTGACTCTGCTGGACACTGGCGACAGCACGGTCGCGTTCGGCCTGCCAGTCGCGGTTGTCGATACGTGCCAGCAGATCTCCCGCATGGACGAACTGGTTATCGTCTACCAGCAGTTCGGTCACATAACCGGAGACGTGCGGCGCAATTGTAATGGAGCGTCCAGCCGTGAAAGCGTCATCCGTCTCGATTTCGAAGCGATGCAGGAACCAGTAAATGGCGCCACCCACAATGACCAGCAGGAGCACGAGAATAAGAATAACGCGGATAAGCGGATTCCGCTTTTTCTCCGGCTTCTTCTTTTCGCCCTGCGTGCTGTCCTGTGTCTGCTGTCCCTCGGCCATGCCGTCTCCGTCCGCCTGCTACCGGGCTTTTCAATGGTCAGCGCCGCTGCTGATGGTGCGCTGACCGATCGGTTCGGTCAGTTTCATCGCATGCCAGCGCCGCCCCATCAAGTCGTGAGCATAAGACCGCCGCTCCGGAAGCCACCGAAATTAACGAAATAATGCCACCGGTCGCGCCCTTACAGACCGGGGTCTCCCGGCAATGTTTCCCAGCCCAGACCGATAATCGCCGCACGACGTCGGCCCGCTCCATCCAGCCTGAGCACGATCACGTTCTGCTCTTCCAGCCATCCCAGAATACGGCGCGCGCGCCCGGTCGAGTGCGTCCCATAAACCTTGGCGATGGTCGTATCGGAAGGACAAACCGCCTGTTCCAGCGCGGCGCGCGCCAGATAGAGAAACACGCCCTGCATGTCTTCGGGCAGCGTGGAAGCAACAGCTTCCGCTTCCTGCCACTCGGCAGACTCGGCGGCTTCAACACTGATGCCACTTCGGGCGGACGCAAGGGCGCGCCGGAAACTCTTCATATCCATCGCGTCGCGTCCGAATCCGGCGATACGACACCGAACCAGAAAGTCCTGATAGAGCGAAGCGGGCGGGCGGAACCCGCCATCGTCTTCCGCCAGCACATCCCGCAACACCGCTTCCATCTGCTGGCGGCGCTCACGGGGATCGACACAATCCTCCTCGTCTGAGGCCTCTGTTTCGGCCAGAGCCGCACCGTGCGTGGCAAGCTGCGTCAGCAGGTCCGGCGGCGGCGGAGCGACAGGGCGCTTTGCACGCAGCATCACTTCGGCTTCCGGGAGCGGCGCAAGAATCAGATCCGCGACCTGTTCGGTCGGCGGCCTGAACGGCTCCAGAACGGGACCGGCGGAGCGGCTTTCCGTTTCAACCTTCCCGATCCGGATAGTAACTGGACGGCGACACAAAGCCGGACCGAGCGCCACGAATGTGCCACGCTGAAGATCACGGAACGCTTCCGCCTGCCGCCGTTCCATTCCGAGCAGATCGGCGGCGCGCGCCATATCGATGTCGAGAAACGTGCGGCCCATCAGAAAATTGGACGCTTCAGCGGCGACGTTCTTGGCGAGTTTGGCCAGACGCTGCGTGGCGATCACTCCGGCCAGTCCGCGTTTACGGCCACGGCACATCAGATTGGTCATGGCCCCCAGCGAGGCCCGTCTGGCTTCGTCCGAGACCTCGCCTGCCGCCGCTGGTGCGAAAAGCTGGGCCTCATCCACCACGACCAGCACGGGATACCAGTGCGACCGGGGCACATCGAACATGCCGCCAAGAAAGGCCGCAGCCCGCTTCATCTGAAGATCGGCATCCAGTCCTTCCAGATTGAGGACCACGGAAGCCCGATGCACCCGCATCCGCTCTCCCGCCGCCTGTAACGCCATTTCCGTATGCTCTGCCGCATCGATCACGAGATGGCTGTACGCCTCGGCCAGACTGACGAAATCGCCTTCCGGATCAATGATCGCCTGTTGCACGAGATTGCCTGTCTGCTCCAGCAGACGCCGCAGCAGATGCGATTTTCCAGAGCCCGAATTGCCCTGCACAAGCAGGCGGGTTGCAAGCAGTTCAGCGAGATTCATCATTGCCGGACCGCCGCCGACAATCTCGCCCAATTCGATGGTGCTGGTCATGCCGCCCCGATACAGTCCCGACTCCTGTTCAGGCAACCGCTTCCCGCTCGGCAAGCCACGCCAGAACGCCCTGCCCCGCTGCCCGTCCCGTCGCCATGACTGCCTGCAACAGATAGCCCCCCGTGGGCGCTTCCCAATCGAGCATTTCTCCACAGGCAAAAACGCCCGGCAGCGCTTTCAGCATGAACCGCTGGTCCACGCCGTCCCGACAGATGCCGCCCGCAGATGAAATAGCCCGCTCCAGAGGCTCTGTTGCCGTCAGCTTTATTGGAATGGCTTTCAGACGCTGCGCCAGTCGTTCAGGGTCTGTCGGAATTTCTCCCATTTCACGCAAAAGACCAACGGCGACAGAGGGCAGTTGCAAGGCTTTGCGCAGGCGATTGGAGAGACTTTCGCGTGCGCGTGACCGTTTCAGCCTATCCGTCATCTGAGCCACATCGAAATCGGGTCGCAGGTCGAGCTGAACCTCAGCCTTGCCATCACGCTCCAGAGCATCACGTAGGCGTGCCGACAAGGTGTAAACCGCGCCGCCTTCAAGCCCTTTATCAGTGATCACAGCTTCTCCCCGGCATGTTTCACCGGCGAAGGACAGGGCTATCCGTTTCAGAGGAACGCCGGAAAATCTTTCCTTGAATCCTTCCGACCATTCGACATGAAAGCCGCAGTTAGCCGGGCGTAGTGCTGCGACGGCAACGCCAGCAGCAGACAGGAGCGATACCCAGCCTCCATCGGAACCCAGTCGTGTCCAGCTGCCACCGCCCAAAGCCAGCACTGTGGCGTCCGGCGTCAGAATTTCCTCTTTACCATCACGGGACATCAGAACGATGTCGCCGTTGCTGTTCCAGCCCTGCCACCGCATTCCAGCTCGAAAATGCACGCCACGGTCAGCCAGTCTGTTCAGCCAGGCGCGCAACAACGGCGAGGCTTTCATCGTTTTTGGAAACACGCGACCGGAACTACCCGTGAAGCAAGGCTGCCCCAACTCCTCCGCCCACGCTGTCATCATGGCGGGAGAGAAAGCAGACAGAGCGGGCGTCAGCCAATCCTCCGCCGCGCCATACCGTTTCAAAAAAATGCTTTCCTGTTCCGCATTCGTCAGATTGAGGCCACTCCGGCCAGCCATCAGTAATTTACGGCCGAAGCTTGCCATGTGGTCCACGACAGTCACTTCACAACGGCCCTTCGTCAGGGTTTCCGCAGCTGCCAATCCGGCTGGACCACCACCGATCACCAGCACCTGTGGTCTGCTTTGCTCTGTCATGGTGATGGGCTCCCCTGCTCGTCAGCGTCTTGAGGCTTCCTATCCGCAAATCTTCGAACAAGGATAGAGGCAGGATGCTCAGACCAATGCAGGTTGATGGGAACGCTCTTACGTCACCGGCGTGCGTTGTGTTCCGGCTGGCTGTTTCAGACGCCACACATACGCAATGATAGCTGCGACTGCCTGAAAATATTCGTATGGAATTTCGGTATCTTCCGGAAGCTTATACAAGGAACGAGCCAGAGGCGGATTTGAAACAACCGGCACTTTCGCTTCATAAGCAAACTCCCTGATCCGTCCTGCCAGTTCATCAGCGCCTTTCGCCACGATCTTTGGCGCGCCACTCGTGCCGACTTCGTAGGACAAGGCGACAGCGTAATGGGTCGGGTTCGTAACAACTACTGTGGCTGACTGGACCGCTTTTCTGATCAGTTTCCGGTTGCGCTGCATACGCAACTGTTTCTGACGTCCTTTGACATGAGGATCGCCTTCAGAATCCTTCATCTCATCCTTGATGTCCTGTCGGCTCATCTTCAGATCCTGAAGTCTTTTGTACCGTGTCCACCCTTCATCAAGAACGATGATCGCCACCTGAACAACAAGAACAGAAATCAGGACTCTGAGCGTGATCTTGCTTATCTGAGCTGAAAAGGTTTCAGCGGACCAGAACATTGTTCTCGGAGCCAGAACAAGAACATCCTTCACCACACCGTAGAGGATAAGAGAAAAGACCACGACTTTCAGAATGGATTTCAAGGCTTCGATAAGGCTTGTAACACCGAACATCTTCTTGATCCCCTTGAGGGGATTCAATCTTCCAATATCGGGTATCAGAGCTTCGGGACGAAACAGAAAACCGGACTGCATTGCGGCTGTTGCAATTCCACCCGCCACAGCCGCAACGATGACTGGAAAGGCCAGCATCATCAGCATTTTGCAGCTCATTTCGAGAAGAAAGGCCACAGTTGCAGGATTGAGATGGATTTCCTCGACATGATCACAGAGACCAGCCATCTGAGAGATAAAACTGTTTGCGCTGGCAGGCACAATCATCACCAGAGCGATGGTTGCCAATCCCAAACCAGAGAAAATATGCAGCTCTCTCGACTGGGCAATATTACCCTGTTCGCGGGCTTTCTCTAGTCTTCTGCCCGTTGGGGCTTCTGTATTATCGCCATTCCCGGATTCTGCCATTTACGTTAAATCCGACAAGAAAAAATTTCTGTATTCAATGAACTAGCCCATATCCAGGCAACAGGACCAGACCGGCAGATGCTGCATGCGTCCAGACAGACAACATGCTCTTGAGCAGCAAAGCCAGCAGAAATATGCCTCCCAGGAGCTGCGCGGGCATTGCAAGATTGTAAACCTGTAGGCCCGGTGAGAAACGACTCAGAAGACCCAGCATGATCGGCCAGATTGTGCCGATGAGAACAACGGGCATCGCCAACTGGAAAGCCAGAAAAAAGGAATACTCTGTTGCTTTCGCGACAGAGTTTGCTGCATCGCCAAGAAATGGAAAATGTCCGGGTGGAAAGACCTGATAACTCCCCACGAGCGCATTCAATGGAAAAATATAGAGACTGGAAGAAAAAACAATCAGTGTGATCGACAACTGGGCCAGATGACTGAGCGGCGTGCTTTGGGCACCCAATTCCGGATCTGGCTGCAATACGTTCGATATACCAATGAATGTTGACATGATCTGAATGGAGATCGGAAAAGACAGCATCATCAGTTGCGCGAGCCATCCGATCAAAGCCCCACTGAGGAAATCGGAACAAAGCAACGCGAGAAGCCGCGCCGGCACCATAACGTCATCAGAGATAGCGGAAGCAAATTGCGGCTGCACAAGCGGAAACAGAAGAAGACTGACTCCGATCGCCATTGCGGCTCTGACTGTCATCGGTGTGGACTGAAACATGAATGCCGGAAAAGCGACAAACATCGCAGCCACCCGCGCAAGAATGGCAATAAAAATCACGGCCTGCGTAGGCAGGGTCGCAATAAACTGATCCAGATCAGGGTTCAAGACGCCCCTGCAACAATCAACTGATCAAAAACATGTCGTGTGTAAGTAACGAGAGTTCCATACATAAAAGGCCCTCCCACCAGCAATGCCGCCATTGATGCAAGAAATTTCGGCAGGAATGCCAATGTTGATTCATTGATCTGCGTTACTGCCTGAAAAATAGACACAAGCAGTCCCGCAGCCATGGAGGCCAATAAGGCAGGAGCACCAACTTTTACAGCGACAAAAAGTGTTTCTCGTAATACGGAGGCTACATCAACTGAATTCATTTAATAAAATCCTGTTAAATATTTAAATCGTCATACGCATGATATCCTGATAGGACTGAATAACTTTATCACGCACAACAGAGGCGGTTTGCAGTACCATTTGAGCCTGCGATACCGAGGTGACAATATCGGTCAGGTTGCCGTGTCCCGTCAGCCCCGAAGCGGCTTTCAATTCAGCTTCCTTGTTGCTGGAAACAGCCCCTTCTATTGCCGTTTCCAGAACATCGCCAAAATTCTGTCCACCCGACGCGCCGGATACAAGACCATCAGCATCGTCTGCCGGTAGTCCTGTTTCCAGGGATGACTGGGTCTTGGCGTAAGCTGCAGCGGCAGCAGAATTACTTGTAGTCGAAGATATTATCATTTCAGAAGATCTATTGTTCGAGTGACCATTGTGCGTGTTGTCTGAAACGTATTCAGATTTGCTTCGTAAGATCTCTGGGCTTCATGCGAGTCAACAACCTCAACCATGGTGTTAACATTGGGCATTTTGACATAGCCCCTTGTATCAGCCGCCGGATTTGTCGGGTCATAGCGCATTTCAAAATCGGACATATCGTGCCCGACCTTTTTGACTTTTACCTTTGAAACCCCGGTATTGTTATCGAGCACATTTTCAAATGAAATGGTTTTTCTGCGGTAAGGGTCTGCTCCCGGCGTGGAACCGACAGTGTCCTTGTTGGCAATATTCTCTGCCACCACACGCAATCTTTCTGACTGCGCCTCCATTCCTGCAGCAGAGATAGATAATGTCGAATTAATATCCACTCTCCAATCCCTCCTTATTTACCCAGAACGGAATTGAGCATGCTCCGATAACTTGAATAGACATTGGTCGCGAGCCTCTGCTGGTCCGATGTTTCAGCAACAAGCTGCATCTGGGTCTCAAGAGAGACACGATTTCCATCAAGCGACTGCGTGCTGGAAGCTTCGTTCGATTTCTGGTTTACGTTTCTTTTGCCAGCAATATGACGCTCTGAAGTCGTGGCAAGCTCACCACCAAACTGCGATAGCATACTTTCAAAAGGCGCCATGTCTTTTGCGACGTATTCCGGCGTGTCTGCATTCGCGATATTGGAAGCAAGAATCTGCTCGCGATTATCCAGCCAGTCCAGACGTCTCTGAGCGAGACCAAAGAGATCCACCCCACCCGCAGCGGGACGTGAAGCATCAAACATGCACAAATTCCTGTATCATGTGAGTGGGACGTTACAGCACCGGAAACTCCTGCACTTATCGAACAGAAAAACTGCAATATCGTTAATACGACGCCCAAATGGACCATTCGTTTACACAGAAAGAAAATAATCTTCTGTAAAGGAATGATTCATCTTCAGGTTCCAAATCTGACATCTCCGGAACCTGGACGACGGAACATTATCTGTATGGGATTCTACGACACGCTCTCGGTCACACTGGCTCTCATTGCCGTGCTCGCCATGATTCTGCTCAGCCGAAATGGCTGGAAGATTGCAGCACGCTTTAGTGGAAACCGTCGCAGTTCGGGGACTCTCTCCATGGAAGCCTCTCTGGTTCTGGACACCAGAAGACGGCTGAGCGTGGTCACATGGGAAGGGCAACGTTTTCTCCTTCTGACAGGCGGCCCCAATGACCTCGTTGTCAGCGGAACCTACCCATTGGCCAGCATGGAAGAGAACGAAGCATGATCGGAGTTCACCGCCGCTCGCTTACCCGTAGCAATACCCTTCTGGCGTTTCTTTCTCTTGCTGGCGTTGCTCTGCTGAGTGGCCTGCTTCTGGCGTTCTGGCCCAGTGCCGCCCATGCTCAGGCCATCAGCCTTGATCTGGGCCAGAAAGCCGGACCCGGCACAACTGGGCGTCTCGTTCAGCTTTCCGCCCTGATCACCGTCATCTCTCTGGCTCCCAGTCTGCTGGTGATGGTGACTGCCTTCACGCGAATCATCATTGTCCTGTCGCTCCTGCGAGGCGCAATAGGAGCGCAGGGTACACCGCCCAATACGGTTTTGATCGGGCTGGCACTTTTTCTCACTTTTTTTGTCATGCAGCCCGTGTTCGAGCAGTCATGGAACGACGGCATTTCACCTCTCGTCAACGGAACCATCAGTGAAATGGATGGCATCAAGGCGACGGCTGAACCCTTCCGGACCTTCATGCTGCACAACACCCGCTCCACCGATCTGGCTACATTCTCCGGTCTCGCTCACGTGGAGCCACCAAAAACCGCTGCCGACACACCATGGCGCATCCTGATGCCTGCCTTCATGGTGGGAGAACTGCGCAGAGGCTTTGAAATGGGGTTTCTTCTCTATCTGCCTTTTCTCGTGATTGATCTGGTCGTCTCTACCGTTCTCATGAGTCTGGGCATGATGATGCTGCCACCAACGACCATTTCACTCCCGTTCAAACTCATCTTCTTCGTGATGGTTGATGGCTGGCAACTCACTGCCGGCAGTCTTGTAAGAAGTTTCGGTGGGTGATGAGCTGACCGGTTTTCACCAAGACGCTGCATGTTGCGGATAACTCTGCAACATACTCAGTTCTCAGAAATACGAAGGATAACCCCGCCCGTTATCCTTCAACCAGAATCCCATCCCGCAAAGTCACGACCCGGTCCATACGCGCAGCGAGTTCTTCATTATGGGTAGCAATCAGCGCGCCGACGGCAGACCCACGCACCACACGCAGCAACTCATCGAACACAATATCGGCTGTGGAAACATCGAGGTTTCCGGTCGGTTCATCCGCCAGCAAAACCGATGGTGCGTTGGCCAGCGCGCGCGCAATGGCAACACGCTGCTGTTCACCACCGGACAGCTTGCCTGGCAGATGATTCAAGCGGTGACCGAGTCCGAACACTCCCAGAAGTTCCTCCGCCCGACGTCGTGAAACCGACGGAGATGTCCCCGCAATCATCTGCGGCAAGGCAACATTTTCACGTGCTGTAAATTCGGCCAGCAAGTGATGGAACTGGTAGACAAAACCGATTTCCGAACAGCGGATGGCGGTTCGATCCTTGTCCGGCAGACGTCCAGCGTCACGCCCCGCGACTTCGATCACGCCACCATCCGGATGATCGAGCAGTCCCGCTATATGCAGCAGCGTGGACTTGCCTGTGCCGGATGGTGCAACCAGCGCCACCGTCTCACCGGCTCGCAGTTCAAAATTCACGCCGCGCAGGACATGCAATGTCTCGTCGCCGCTGACATAGGAACGCGTGATGTCACGTAGAGCCAGAACGGTCTCACCCATGACGCAGTGCCTCCACCGGATCGGTCTTTGCTGCCCGCCATGATGGATAGAGCGTCGCCAGCAAAGATAGACCCAGCGCCATGATGATGATCTCGATCACCTGTCCCCACACCAGCTTCGCCGGAAGGTGTTCAAGGTAGTAGACCTCCGGATTGAACAGGTTGGTGCCAGTGATTTTCTGCAACAACTGACGAATACGCTCAATGTTTTCGCAGAAGAGCACACCCAGAACGGTTCCAAGCACCGTACCGGTCACGCCCACGGACGCGCCGCACATCAGGAAGATCCGCATGATCGCACCGCGTGTCGCGCCGAGCGTACGCAGGACCGCGATATCGGCGGTCTTGTCCTTCACCATCATGATGAGGGACGAAATCACGTTGAAAGCCGCTACCAGAATAATCAGCGTCAGGATCAGGAACATGACATTCTGCTCGACCTGCACCGCACCGAAGAATGCGTTGTTGCTCTTCGTCCAGTCGAGCACGCGGATACGCGGATCATCGAGGGTCTGCGTAATGGCTCGCGTGATTGGCTGCACGTTTTCAGCATCGGTCGTCATAACCTGAATCTGGGTCACAGCATGCGGCTGCTGGAAATAGACCTGTGCCGCTTCAAGCGGGAGGAAAACATAGCCCGCATTATAATCGTTCACGCCCGCATCGAAGATCGCCACGACCTTGTAGGCCCGCACACGCGGCACCGTGCCGAACGCAGTGGCAGCCCCGTTGGGTGAGACCAGCGTGATCTTTGAACCGATCATCAGACCTGCCCGATCCGCCAGCGTGACACCGACGGCAATCGCGTCATCGCCCTGAAAATTATCGAGCGAACCAGCAATGATCGAAGAACTGACTTCCTTCAGGTCCATCAGCCCCTGCTTCGTCATGCCATGCACAACACCGCCGGAACTGTAGTTGCCGACACTGAGGAGCACCTGCCCCTCCAGCAGCGGCGTGGCGCTGACGACACCCGGAACCTTCCGGACCTCGCCCGCGATGGAATCATAATCCGTGATCGAGCGCGTGACGCTGGCGCTGTAGAGCGAAAGATCGCCATTCAGCCCGAGGATGCGTCCCATCAGGTCGGAGCGGAACCCGTTCATCACCGCCATGACGATGATGAGGGTCGCAACGCCAAGTGAGATGCCCACCAGCGAGAAGATGGCGATCACCGAGACAAAGCGCTCGCCCTTTCTCGCCCGCAGATACCGCCCCGCAACGGCGCGCTCGAAGGAGCCGAACATCAGGCGCCGCTGGCTTTATCGAGGACTTTCACCAGAGCTTCATCGACGGTCAGTTCGAAACGCTCACCCGTGGCGCGACGCTTCAGTTCGACCTTACCTTCCTTCGCTCCACGCGGACCAACGATGATCTGCCACGGATGCCCCATCAGGTCAGCATCGGCGAACTTGGCACCAGCGCGGTCGGAACGGTCGTCGTAGAGGAATTGCTCAGGAGCCTTGTTGTAAAGCGCCTCGCACAGCGTATCGCAGGTCTCGTCACCAACCTTCAGGTTCAGGATCGCAGCCTTGAACGGCGCGACATTGTCCGGCCAGATGACACCGGCATCGTCATGGCTGGCCTCGATGATCGCGCCGACCAGACGCGACACGCCAATACCGTAGGACCCCATTTCCGGATGGACAGGCGTGCCATCCGGACCGGCGACGGTGATATCCATCGACTTGGTGTATTTCGTGCCGAAATAGAAGATGTGAGCAACCTCGATGCCGCGCCCTTCACGACGACGCTCGGCAGGCACGGACTCCCATGCCTTCTCATCGTGCTTTTCGTCTGTGGCAGCGTAGTAGGAGGAGACGTTCTTGAAGAATTTCTCAAGATCTTCCGACTTGTCCACGTCCACCGGATCGGCGAGCCAGTCGAGCGTGTCGAGCGCGCCGTCATAGAACACGCCACTCTCGCCGGTCGGTGCGAGAATCAGAAACTCGTGGCTCAGGTCGCCGCCAATCGGACCGGTGTCGGCCACCATCGGCACAGCGCGAACGCCGAGACGCTGGAACGTCCGGAGGTAGGACAGCATCATCTTGCGGTAGGTATCGACAGCACTCTTGTAGTCGATATCGAAACCGTAACCGTCCTTCATGTAGAACTCACGACCACGCATCACACCGAAACGCGGACGGATCTCGTCACGGAATTTCCACTGGATCTGATAAAGGATCTGGGGGAGTTCCTTGTAGGATTTCAACTCCTGCCCGACGACGTCGGTGATGACTTCCTCGTTGGTCGGTCCATAGAGCAGTTCGCGCTCGTGGCGATCCTTGATCCGCAGCATCTCGGGGCCGTAAGCGTCATAACGACCGGAGCGCTTCCACAGTTCAGCGGACTGGATGGTCGCCATCAGCACTTCCTGCGCGCCAACACGATCCTGCTCCTCGCGCACGATGTTTGCGATGTTCCGCAGAACCTTCAGGCCAGCCGGAAGCCAGGTGTAAATACCCGAAGCCGTCTGCCGGACGAGACCGGCGCGGAGCATAAGCCGGTGCGACGCAATCTGGGCGTCGGCCGGGGTTTCCTTGAGGGTAGGCAGAAAACTGCGAGACAGGCGCATGGTGGGCTTTCGTTCCTGCGGGACAGACTGTTGACCGGAAGCGGTCGTTCCCTTGCGTGATCACTCACACCGGCGCGGGATGCAAGCCCCTCCCCGGTCAAAACGTCGGTTTCATGCGCCTCACACGCAGAAAAGGCCGGATGGGTGAGGTTTGCCCCACCCATCCGGCCTTCTACAGAACCGAGCTTCTTCCTTTACTGATCGAACGTCTGGTCCGCCTTGAGCACGGCCGCCAGCAGCACGTTCGCGCCCATTTCGGCATCCTGTTGCAGGATGCTCTCCTCCTCATTGTGGCTGAGGCCATCCTTGCAGGGCACAAAGATCATCGCTGTCGGAGCGACCTTGGCCACATAACCAGCGTCATGACCGGGACCGGACACGATCCGACGTGCGCTGTAGCCGTGCTCTGTCGCGGCCTCCTCCACCATGCCGACGCACGCCTTATCAAAGTGAACAGCCGGTGCGTCCCATATCTGCACGATCTCAAGCTCGACGCTGTTCTCCTGCGCGATTTTCTCCAGCTTCCCGCGTAGCTCCTGCTCCATCTGCAACACCACCGCATCATCCGGGTCGCGGATGTCGATGGTAAAGAACACCTCACCCGGCACGACATTGCTGCTGTTGGGACGGTTTTCGAGCAGCCCCACGGTGCCAACCGCGCTGGGGCCATGCGCTTTCGCCACTTCACTGACCGCCATGATCATCCCGGCGGATGCAACCAGCGCGTCATGACGCAGCGGCATCGGTGTTGAACCGGCATGAGCATCCTTGCCGCGCACCGTCACTTCATACCAGCGTGCGCCCTGAATGCCGGTGACAATACCGATCGTCTTGTCCTCGGCCTCCAGAATCGGACCCTGCTCGATATGCAGTTCAAAATACGCCGAGATCGGATGCTGACCGCAGGGCTCCTTGCCCCGATAGCCGATCGTGTCCAGTTCATCCCCAAAACGGATACCGGCGCGATCCCGCTTGTCCAGCACTTCCGCTTCCGTGAAAATGCCTGCGAAAACACCGGAACACATCATCGGCGGTGAAAAGCGTGAGCCTTCCTCGTTGGTCCAGTTGATGACCTCGATGGGATGGCGTGTCGTATAACCGGAATTGTGCAGCGCGCGGAGAACGGACAGGCCGCCGAGCACGCCCAGAATACCATCGAACTTGCCACCCGTCGGCTGCGTATCCAGATGACTGCCCATCGTGATGGGAGGCAGCGCATTGTCCAGTCCGGGACGGCGAGCAAAGAGATTCCCCATGGAGTCAAAGGAGACTTCACAACCCAGATCGGTGCAGGTGCGTACGAACCAATCGCGGACCTGTCGGTCTTCATCCGTGAGCGTCAGACGGCGGATGCCCCCTTTCGGCGTGCCGCCATACTGGGCCGTTTCCATCAGATCCACCCAGAGGGCGTTACCATCGACCCTGAGATTGCTGCCTTTGACCGACTGGGACACGCTCTTTCTCCTTGTTCAGACTAAATCAGGAAACAGACAGTTACGCCATGATACGATGCGGATTATTGGGATGCTCCGGCCATGTCAGATGCCCTTCGACCGGCTGCGGCTCCATTGTAATGCATCCATCGACCGGACAGACATGGGCGCACAGATTGCATCCTACGCATTCTTCTTCGATCACTTCATAGTGTCGTTCGCCATCGACACGTGTTTTAGCGATCGCCTGATGTGATGTGTCCTCACAGGCGATGTGACACAGGCCGCAACTGACGCAGGCATCCTGATCGATATTCGCAATCGTCTTGAACTTCATGTTCAACTGATTCCACGGCACGAACTGCTTGAGGGCGCGACCGGAAACATCGTCGATCGAGTTGTAGCCTTTCTGATCCATCCATGCGGAAAGACCGTCCGCCATGTCCTCGACAATGCGGAAACCATAATGCATCGCCGCCGTGCAGACCTGAAGCGTAGTTGATCCCATCGCCAGAAACTCGGCCGCATCACGCCAGGAGCCGATACCGCCAATGCCTGAAATCGGCATACCGGCCATTTCAGGATCACGCGCAATCTCACCAATCATGCGCAGCGCGATCGGCTTCACCGCGGGTCCGCAATACCCACCATGCGTTCCCAGCCCTCCCACGACCGGCATGGGCGCCATCTGGTCCAGATCAACGCCGATCACGGACTGAATGGTGTTAATGAGCGACACGGCATCCGCACCACCGCGCTTCGCCGCACGCGCTGGCATGAGAATGTTGGTGATGTTGGGCGTCAGTTTCACAATCACCGGCATACGGGTGTTCTGCTTGCACCAGCGGGTGACCATTTCCACATATTCAGGCACCTGCCCCACGGCGGCACCCATGTTTCGCTCGGACATGCCGTGCGGACAGCCAAAGTTCAGCTCGATGCCGTCCGCACCGGTTTCTTCAACGATTGGAAGGATGGCTTTCCATTTCTCTTCCTCACACGGCACCATCAGGCTGACGATAACAGCACGATCCGGATAATCCCTTTTAACAGCCTTTATTTCCGCGATATTGGTCGCAAGAGGACGATCCGAAATCAGCTCGATATTGTTCAGACCGATCATACGTGCGCCGTTGAAATCCAGCGAGCCATAACGCGAACTCACGTTCACGACTGGCGGATCTTCGCCGAGCGTCTTCCAGACAACACCACCCCAGCCTGCCTCGAAAGCACGACGGACGTTGTATTCCTTGTCCGTCGGTGGCGCGGAGGCGAGCCAGAAAGGATTGGGAGAGCGAATGCCCGCGAAAACTGTTGTCAGGTCAGCCATATTCCCGTTCCCCTCTTTTATGCCGCGCTTGAAAGAGCAGCATTGATGGCTTCCGCCGCATCCCGTCCATCCCGCACAGCCGCGACCGTCAGGTCTTCACCCGGCGTACAGTCGCCGCCCGCGTAAACGCCCTTCATGCTGGTGCGATACTCTGCATCCACCATGATACGACCATTCTCGATTGCAATTTCTTCACCGCTGATCGGGTCATGGCAGAAGATCTGTCCAACAGCTTTCAACACCATATCCGCCGGAATGAAGAACCTGTCGTCTGCATTGTAGACAGGCTTGCCGGACTCATTGAGGGAACCCCGTGCGAACTCTACTCCGGCCAGCGCGCTGTCCTCCTGCACGATTGCTACAGGGGACGCCCACAAGCGCACGGTGACACCGTTCGTCTGTGCCCATTCCCGCTCGACCGCTGTCGCCGACATGTTTTCCGCGCCACGACGATAAACCAGCGTCACCTCTTCCGCTCCCAGACGCCGCGCCTGCACAGCGGCGTCAACCGCTGTATTGCCGCCACCGATCACCACGACACGCCGTCCAACAGGCACATCGGTTTTCGACATCGACCGCAACGTTTCAATGAAAGAGACCGCGTCCTGAACACCGTCGAGCGTCTCCCCTTCCATTTCCAACTGCCGGACGCCAGTGAGACCGATCGACAGGAACACGGCGTCATGATCGCGCTTCAGGTCACCAACACTGAAATCAACACCCAGTGTCTTGCCTCCGACAACCGAAATCCCGCCAATGGCAAGAAGGAAATCTACCTCTTTCTGCGCGAAGTCATTTGAAAGCTTGTAGGCCGCAACGCCATATTCATTCAGACCACCCGCCTTTGCATGACGATCATACAGCACTACGTCATGGCCATACATCGCAAGGCGATGAGCGCACGCCAGACCCGCAGGCCCTGCCCCGACAATCGCCACACGTCGGCCCGTCTCTGGCTGACGACGGAATGGTTGGCCGCCATGCTCCATCTGCCAGTCCGTTGCGTGACGCTGCAACTGGCCGATCCTGACCGGTCGCCCTTCTTCGAGCGTGTTGTGCACACATTTCTGCTCACACAGAATTTCGGTGGGGCAAACGCGCGCACATGAACCGCCGAGGATATTGGAGTCCAGAATCGTGCGTGCCGATCCCTGCATATTGCCCGTCGCGATCGCCCGGATGAAACGGGGAATATCGATGCTGGTTGGACAGGCTTCGATGCACGGTGCGTCGTAGCAGTAAAAGCAGCGTTCCGCTTCCACCAGCGCCTGTTCGTGGGACAACGGCGGATGCGCATCGGAGAAATTATGATTGAGCTCCTGCTCAGTCAGACGGCCGGTTGCGATATCGGGGGATGGCATTGGCTGTTTATCCATCAAGATTCCTGTTCCACATGATCGTGGCGAATATGATTCGTTTACGCAATGTTTTTCTGACCATTCAGTCAGGTTTTTATCGAATATGAAAAAGGCCCGGCAGCTTTCACCGACGGGCCTTCCCTGAACATGACAGGAAAATCAGAAACCGGTGGACATTGAAAAGGAAACCGACAGAGGCGGCGCGAGGGTATAGGTCGGAGCCGAGGCGGACGTATACTGCGTGCCATACACGCCGGTCGTGGGGTGAGCGAACGGTGTCATCGAATAGACGCCATTTCTGTAGAGTGAACCCGCCAGATTCTGGAAGTTCAGCTGAATCTGTGGCGAGTGCAGATACCAGACATTGGAGAACCGATAACCCACCGTCAGCGAGTCGGAAATGTAGGGATGCAGTTTCTCATCATTGAGAAGTGTCGCGTACTGCGAGCCGACATATTTCAGGTTGAGGTCAAGGAATATGTGGCCATTGTCCCAGTCGACACCAAGGGCTCCCATTTCGTGCGGTGTCTGCGCAGGCCGTTTGCCTTTGGTGCGAAGGTAATCGTTCAGATAGTGAATATCCGAGTCCACGGTCGCATCGAGATATTCGAAGCTGATATAGGGACGGAAATGACCAAAGATCGGACGTGTCGCAAGCTGGACGTCAACGCCCCGTGAGGTCTGGTTACCGACATTCATTGTCGTCGCCATAGGCGCGCTGCCGAAATAACTCAGGATCGCCATCTGACGGTTTGTAAAGTTGTAGTTGAAAAAGGAAATGTCACCGACAAAGATATCATCGTGATAGCGGTAACCGATTTCTTCGTTAATTGAATATTCCGGCTTCACGTTGTCCGAAGGCGCTGTCGACATGCTGCCGTTCACATTATACAGCTCGAACATCGTGTTGTTGTTGGGCATCTTGAAGCTGGTTGATCCCCGCAGATACAACTGATGATGCGAATTGAATGTATAGCTGGCGCTGAACTGCGGCAGAGGTTCGAAAACGTTCTGCCCGCGGTTCTGCACAATATTGGGCACATAACTGTTGACCTTGCGACTGACCATCGCCAGACGCACACCAGCCTGCAATTCCAGCTTGTCATTAAGGAGCTTCAGCTTGTCGCCCAGATAAAGCATGTTCACCTGTGTGAACGTGTTATGATCATTGAGATACCACTTCTTGCCGTTAGCCAGACGATAGATGTTGGGACCATAGTCACCATAAATGTTGGCAGGACCACCATCATTCTGGTTGATGTAAGAGACGGGAGTGGCCTGATTGGTGCGCGACCATTCATACCACCAGCCAAAGGTCAGCGTATTGATCCCCTTGGTCCATGTGACTTTCGCGTTGTTGCCGGTCCTGTGGTAGCTGAAATACAGCGGTGAATAGACGGTCGTGCCGTTGGCGACATTCACGTCCACAGGCTGATTACCCGAAAAGGTCTGACCGTCTTCGATCGTGCTCACACCGCCAATGGTGCCAGACCCCCACCAGAGATAGGGCGTATCGTCAAACCGGAGGCCGTCCGCCAGTTTCAGGGAAAGTGGAGCAGAAGCAATAAGGTTCTGGAAAGCGTCCAGACCATATTTGTAGTAGTCCGTCGGATTGTTCTTATCAAAGTGGGAGCTATAATCCAGTTTCTTGCCGTATTGCGCGAACTGATCCTTGGTCGGATACATATCAAGCTGCAACTGGTTGGTGTTATAGCTGGCGTTGATTGTCCAGCGGCTTTCCGGCGTAAAATCCTTGATCAGTTTGAAATCGACGTGTTTGCGGGTGAACTTTCCCGGACCACGCCAGTTATCAGCTGCCGTGTTCGAGAAAGAGGCAAACGCACGCACGCCAGTCTTGCCGATATCGCCAGTTTCCAGCCGCACGAATTCTCTGTGCATGTCATAGGAACCATAGGAAAAATCGACAAAACCACCACGCTTGTGTGATGGATCGATCAAATCGGCATAGGCTGCACCTGCTGCTGCGGAGATGCTCGGCGTATCGATATCGACTGATCCGGGCGTGAGGGAGACCGATTTCAGGTTATCACCGTCGGACGTCTGGTTGGCATAAAACCCACCGTCACCCACGTCATTGACCGGCGCGCCATTATAGATCCAGCCGACATGGTCCCCCGGCAATCCGCGCAGGGTCAGATTGCCTCCGGCAATACCGTAAGGCTCGGTCAGCGTGACAAAGGCGCTGGGTGTCAGCGACAGCACCTGCACAGGGTTGGCCGACGGTGGCTGCTTGGCGATAAAATCTCGTGTTACTGACTGGATGGTTCCGGCGCGCGTTTCGAGACGCATGAGACCGCCACCGGGTTGCCGTCCCGTAACACCCTGCGGAGACACCGTGCGGCCCGTCACCTGGATTGCTTCTCCGGGCCCACTGGCTTTCACCGAACGCGGTCTGGAAACAACGGGCTTCTTTACCCCACCACTGCCGTTGGCTGCTTTTGCCGCCTTCGCAGGAAGTATGACATCCCGCGCTGCTGCATACTCAATTGGAATTGTCTCCCCGCAGATCGTCCCTGCCAGAAGGAAATGAAAAACTGAAAGGCGTTTTCGGACCATATTCTTTTCCTGCTCCAGCATCGAAACGTTAAGTGATCGACGGTGAGCAACTATAATTTTTTGATCCGGATTCGCAACGATATTTCGACCAGATGGTTAAGTTTTTTGATGTCTGCTTTTTTCCAGGAAATGAAATCCAACAAAAAATCTGGAATAATCATATTTTTCAATATAATAAGCGATAATCAACAGTGATCAGAGAATTCTGCTTATGATCCTCCCCGGTGACCCTGCTCCCCTGTTTCTACAGAAAGCCAACACGGACTGGGGCCGCTATAGTTTCGATATGGCTGCCGGGCGGTACAGTCTGCTGATCTTTATGCCTTCAGATCACTCTGCGCCCCCAGCCTTCGGCACCAAGGTCTTCCGTGACCTTGAGGCGAAACGCAGGAACGACATTCTGGAAATCTTCTGTATTGCAGGAGACTGCCAGGAGAACGCCAATTCCTGTTCTGATCTACCTACAGCAGACAGCATCATCGTTTTTGACAAAGATCATGCTGTGCACAAGCTTTATAATGTCGCCAGTGACCAGACGCTCTGGGTTCTTGTAGACCCGATGCTCAGAATCAAACTGGTTCTCCCCGACAGCCCCGATGTTGCGGAGAACCTGAACCAGTGGCTGGATCATGCGCCCCGCTTCCAGAATGGCCCTATCCCTGCCCTCATGCTTGACGACGTCCTTGAGCCACAGTTCTGTCAGGCGCTTATTTCATATTATCAGAGC
Source organism: Acetobacter aceti NBRC 14818 (assembly GCF_000193495.2). Classification (NCBI taxonomy): domain Bacteria; kingdom Pseudomonadati; phylum Pseudomonadota; class Alphaproteobacteria; order Acetobacterales; family Acetobacteraceae; genus Acetobacter; species Acetobacter aceti. Next base: position 1,268,809 of record NZ_AP023410.1, read on the forward strand.
CAACCACAGAATTTCTCCGGCATTCTAACCCGCAATAGCGAAGGAGTTGCTATCCAGACGGTCAGCCAATCGTTCAAACGCAGACATGACTGTGTTTTACGCGATGAAGCACTGGTCCGGGGGTTGCAAGCCCGCATCATCCGACGTGTCGTTCCTGAAATCCGCAAGAGTTTTCAATGCACCGTCACCGGCATGGATCGCATGATTGTCGGATGTTATGACGCCGCCGAACTGGGAGGCTTCGGACCACATCGGGACAACACGGTCAAGGGGGCGTTTCATAGGCTTTTTGCTATCTCCCTTAACCTGAATAAAGATTTCAAGGGAGGAGAACTGGTCTTTCCGGAATTTTCAGATCAGGGGTTCTGTCCTCCTGCCGGAGGTGCCCTCATCTTTTCCAGCGCCCTCATGCATGCCGTCCGACCTGTCACAGAAGGCAAGCGCTATGCATGCCTGCCCTTTGCCTTCAACGAAGATTCACTCGCTTATGCCCGCAGTCAGGAAGACATAACGGAAGATAAAATTTCTGAACGGAAATAGAAATATTTTTCAAACAGTTGAGCAACATGGGTTGCCCTTCTTGTGTTTAACAGACAAGGCAATCTCCAAAACAGTGGGCATCTTGTGAACTGCGGAATAAAGTCCGTAAAACACAGTCTCTTTTTCAAATATCCTTATATATTTCCTAAAGAGGCTTACGAGGCGCACGCTTCAGAGCTGAACGGCTGAGATAACGTCCCGCTCCTTTGACCGCCCGCAAATCACCATCCTGCCAGACGATCTTTCCATTGCTGATCGTGGTCTGCGCCAGACCGGTCAATGTCATACCCTCAAAGATATTGTAATCGACGTTCTGATGATGCGTTGCAGCCGAAATGGTCCGCTCCGCATCCGGATCCCACAGGACAATGTCGGCATCGGCTCCCGGGACGATGACCCCTTTCCGCGGATAGACATTGAAAATCCGGGCCGTATTGGTCGAAGTCAGAGCCACGAAATTTTCTGGAGACAGGCGACCTTTTTTCACTCCATAGTGCCACAGCACACTCATTCGATCCTCGATGCCCGGCGTTCCGTTGGGAATGCGCGTGAAATCTTTTAGCCCCGCTTCTTTCTGGTTCGCACAGAAACAGCAGTGATCCGTTGCCGTCGTATGCAACTGCCCGGACATGAGGCCGCCCCATAGCGATGACTGATGATGACGGGGACGGAACGGCGGGCTCATGACGTAGCGCGCCGCTTTCAGCCAGTCCGACGTTTCATAGACGCTTTCGTCAAACACGAGATGCTGCGGCAGGACCTCGCCGTACACTTCCTGCCCTCTCATACGGGCGTCCGCGATGGCTTTCGCCGCCTGCTCCGTGGAAACATGGACAATATAGACCGGCACACCAAGCAGCCCAGCCAGCGTAATGGCGCGCTGGGCGGCTTCGCCCTCCACTTCCGGTGGACGCGACACTGGATGCGCCTCCGGACCGGTGCGTCCCTGCGCCAGAAGATCCTGCTGGAGATAGGCGACGGCATCACCGTTTTCAGCGTGAACGGTACAAATCGCGCCCAGTTCCGACGCCCGCTTCATCGACCGAAGCAGGGTATCGTCCTCGACCATCAGGGCATTCTTGTAGGCCATGAAATGCTTGAAGGAATTGACGCCGCACTCTTCAACCAGCGTGCCCATATCGCGGTGCACCTGATCGTTCCATTCCGTGATGGCGACATGAAAACCGTAGTCAGACGCCGCTTTCGTTGCCTTTTCGCGCCATTCCTTCCATGAATCCAACAACCCACGTCCCGAGCCGGGGATCACGAAATCAATGATGCTGGTCGTGCCGCCCGCCAGACCGGCAGCCGTTCCGGTGAAGAAGTCGTCGGTGGCAATCGTGCCCATGAAGGGCATTTCCATATGCGTATGCGGATCTATGCCGCCCGGCATGACCAGCAGACCACCAGCCTCCACAACCTCGCAACCAGCAGGCGTTTCCAGATCCGGTCCGACCTGAAGAATCCGCCCATCGTCGCCACACAGCACATCGGCCCGCATGGTGCGTTCCGCCGTTACAACGTCACCGCCTCTGATATGCAGCATGAGCGCGTCCTTCGTTATTCCAGGAATCGTGGATTTCTCCACATTTCATGTCGAAATCGTATTGTTATTCTGACTATCTGGTCAATAAGATATTTCGGAAACGAATCATGTTCTCAGGGAGAGCACCATGAGCGGCCCTTCATCACCCCAGACCAGTTCATCCAGCCTGATCAATGACGATCTGGCTCCGGTGACCCAACGCACATGGGGTGGCAAGGACTATCTGTTCCTGTGGATGTCCAACATTCATAGCGTGGCGGGCTATGTGACGGTCAGCAGCCTGTTTGTCATGGGATTACCGCTTCAGGACGTGTTCCTAGCCCTGCTCCTCGGCATTCTGGTGGTGCAGGTGGCGTGCAACCTGGTGGCCGCCCCCAGCTTCCGCACAGGCGCTCCGTTCCCCGTTGTGGTCCGTATGACGTTCGGTGTTTATGGCGCCATCCTCGCCGCCCTCATCCGCGGGCTGATCGCCATAGGCTGGTATGGCATCCAGACCTGGCTGGCCTCCAATGCTCTCGTGGTGCTTGCCGTCAAACTCTGGCCTGCCATTGAGCCTTGGGCCATCGCCTCGCAACATGGCTTTGTCGGGCTCTCACTGGTGGGCTGGGTTGCCTTCATGACCGTGTGGACCCTGCAGATCATGGTTTTCTGGAACGGCATGGACGCGATCCGCCATTTCATCGACTGGGCCGGTCCCATCATTTACGGCATGATGGCGCTTCTCGACGGCTGGCTCCTTTTCAAGACGGGCGGGCATGCCTCGTTTCACATGTTCCATGTCGCAGCACACCCAACCTTCACACAGCAGTTCTCCGGCATTGTGAATGCGATGGCGCTGATCTTCGCCTATTTCTCGCCGATCATTCTCAATTTTGGAGATTTTGCACGTTACGGCGTCAGCATGCGTGCGATCCGGAGCGGCAATTTCTGGGGCCTCCCCTTCAATCTTCTGGCTTTTGCTTTCCTGACCCTACTGACGATCGCCCTGACACTCCCCGTCTTCGGTCATCTGATTTTCGACCCTATTGAAACGGTCGTCAAAACCACCAGCCTGACAACAGCGCTTCTCGGTGTTCTGACCGTCGTGACAGCCACGATCGGGATCAACATTTCTGCGAACTTTGTTTCCGCAGCCTTTGATTTTTCCAACATTGCGCCCAATCGGCTGTCATGGCGGCAGGGCGGACTGATCGCTGCGACAGGCGCCATCATCGTGACACCGTGGAACCTGTATGCACGTCCCGAACTGGTGCATCTCACGCTTGATGTACTGGGAAGCTGCATCACGCCGATGGTCGCCATTCTTCTGGCCGATTACTACATCGTCAAAAAGCAGCATATTCAGCCTGAGGTTCTTTATTCCTCAGATCGACACGATGCTTACTGGTATCAGGGCGGCATCAATCCTGTCGCAATCAGCGCTCTTGTCGCGGGCACACTCTGCGGGCTGAGCTTTATCTTTTTCGCGGTTTTTGCAGAATATCGGAACCTGTCCTGCGTCGCCGGATTTATGACCGCGTTTGGGTGCTATCTTCTGCTGGCGCAGATGTTTCCTCATCAATGCATACAGAAGAAAGCAGTTGCATGATGGTGGTCAGACCATCGTCATAATCGCTTTTCAGGAGCTTCTTCCGACCCAGCACAGCCGCAAACTGGACCTGCATGTCAGCGTAAGACTGGGTCATGGACCAGAGCAGAAACATGAAGTGCGGAACATTCACCGCCTTCATCTGACCCCGCTCCTGCCAGATCCTGAAAACGTCTGACAGTCTTTCGACATGCTCTTTCAGCGTGATTTTCAGAAAACCTTCGATCTGGCCACCGCCGGACAGAAGTTCCTGCATGAAGAGACGGGAGACTTCCGGCTTCCGCCGGGAGAAAACGATTTTTGCCTGAACGTATTTCAGCAGACCGTCATAGGGCCGGTTCTTTTCTGAAATCCAAGCGTCAGCATCAGCCAGCCAGCCGTCAAGAAAACGCTCCAGCGTCGCGTGATAGAGCTTTTCCTTGGAGCTGAAATAATAGAGGACATTTGCTTTGGGCAGATCACAGACCCGGGCGATCTCATCAACGCGGGCACCAGAAAAACCGTGACAGGAAAAGACTTTTTCTGCGGCATCCAGAATATGACCTGTCATATTCTCGCGCAAAGACCCTGCGGGCCGGTTTCCGTCTTTTTGCCGCATTGAATTTTCTGTCTCTTGAACCCTGTGACTTTCGCCCGACGATTATGTCACCCAGTCATTGACCGCACATGACCGTGGCATTTCGAAACGTATCATCTGCCACGTTCAGGAACAGGCAGACACTCTCATAATGGTGCCTGCCTGACAGGTTCATCAGACGCGAAGGACGTGAACGTCCACGAGCGGACGCTTCTGAAGTTTACGCCCCAGAGCACGACGCAGCGCTGTCTTGGCAGCTTCCCGGAAGGAAACGTCGTCCATGCGCAGCTCATCCGGAATCTCGTCGATCGCGTTGGAAAACTCTTCCTGAACGCGATTGCTTTCCGGCTCGTCCTGCTCAAGCAGACCCGGCGCACTGATCTTCGGCTCACCGATGACGTAGCCCTCATCATCCACCGCGACACTGGCGATGATGATGCCGTTGAACAGCATCTTGCGACGGGCGGACAGAACATCGCCATCCATCGCCAGCAGACGGTTGCCGTCCACAGCCAGACGTCCTGTCGGCGCTGTGTCCACCACCTGCACCGCACCGGGCGCGAGGTTCAGGATATCGCCGTCTTCCAGCAGGATCGAGGCGATGCCCTTCTCCTGAGCCAGAGCCGCATGGGCCGTCAGATGACGCCACTCGCCATGCGTCGGCACTGCATATTGCGGACGGATCAGGTCATACATCATCCGCACGTCATCAGCCGTGGCATGGCCGGAACAGTGGATCATGTACCCTTCCTTGTCCGTGATAACACGGACGCCGTTACGGGTCAGATTGTCCTGCACCTGCATGATCGCACGCTCGTTGCCGGGAATCATGCGGCTTGAATAAATGACCGTATCCCCTTCCCCGAGCGCCACGCTCTGATGCGTGTCCGAGGCGATCCGTGACAGCGCCGAGCGGGGTTCGCCCTGACTGCCGGTGATGATCATGACAATCTTGTCGTCCTCGACATTGTTGATCTCATATTCCGGCAGGAACGGCAGCACACCCGAGAGGTAACCGCACTCACGCGCTGCCACATCAAGGTTCCGCAGGGAGCGTCCGACCAGCACCACAACGCGACCGGCAGCCTGCGCCGCCATGGCGATGGTTTCAACGCGGGCAACGTTGGACGCAAAGCAGGTGACGGCGATGCGCCCCTTGAGCGTTCCCATCAGTTCCGTCAGGCCCTGACGCACTTCAGCTTCAGAACGCGAGGCTCCGGGCGTCATGACATTGGTGCTGTCACACACCAGCGCCAGCACGCCTTCGTCGCCGATCTGCTTCAGACGCTCGATATCGGTCGGCGGACCAACCAGCGGCGTCGGGTCGATCTTCCAATCACCGGTATGCACCACCACGCCCTGCGGCGTGCGGATGGCCATTGCCTGCGCTTCCGGCACAGAGTGGGTGACCGGAATGAACTCGATGTCGAACGGACCGACATTGAAGCGTCCACCGCAGGGGATCACGTGGATCTTCACCTGCTGGTCAAGGCGCGCCTCACCAAGCTTGCGACGCAGCACTGTTGCGGCGAAAGGCGTCGCGTAGATCGGGCAGCCAAGGCGCGTCCAGAGATGTGCGACTGCGCCGATATGGTCTTCATGGGCGTGCGTGATGACCAGACCAGCCAGCTTGTCCCGACGCTCCATAATGTAGGTCGGGTCCGGCACCAGAATTTCCGCTTCCGGCGTATCGTTGCCGGAGAACCCGATCCCGCAATCCACTGCGAGCCACGTCTCCCCCAACCTGTAAAGGTTGAGGTTCATACCGATCTCGCCCGTTCCGCCGAGTGGCAGAAAGGCCAGACCGCTATCCTTTTCTGTCATGTCGTATTGTTATCCTTCTTCCTGTGTACTGTCTGTGATGGTGTGTAATGGCGGCTCCGGGTTTCGTTCGAACAGGAACCGCAATCCGTTGATGGTCAATTCAGGGTCGATATGGTCGAAGACCTGTGTTCCTTCAGAGAAGAGCGGCGCGAGACCACCGGTCGCGAGCACCTTCATGGGTGCTCCGAATTCCCGTTTGATCCGCTCGACAAGCCCTTCGAGCAATCCGACATATCCCCAGAACACGCCTGACCGCATGGCCATGTTTGTGTTCTTGCCAATAACAAGGCCGCCTTCCGGGCGACCAATTCCAATCCGCGGCAGACGCGCCGCGGCCATATGCAGGGCTTCAACCGAAAGGTTGATGCCGGGGGCAATGACACCCCCAAGATAGGTTCCGTCTGCCGCCACAACGTCGAACGTGGTGGCAGTGCCAAAATCGATGACCACCAGCGGACCACCATAAAGACGCTGGGCCGCAAGCCCGTTCAGGAGACGGTCAACACCCACTTCCGTCGGGTTGTCCAGAGCAATCTGAAAGCCCCAGTCCAGACGCGGCGAGGCTACCAGAGGCTCGACATTGAAATACTGACGGCAAAGCTGGCGAAGATGATAGAAGGCAGCCGGCACCACTGTTCCGATGGCAGCGCCTGTAATGTCTTCTGGCGCAATCCCCTCGTTCTGCAGCAGGGTCAGCAGCCAGACAGCGTATTCGTCACTGGTGCGCTGCGTCTGCATGGAAATGCGCCACGTCCCACGCCATTTTTCTCCGTCATCGACAGCAAAAACAGCGTTGGTGTTGCCTGCGTCAATGACCAGCAGCACGACCGGTTTCCAGCGCGTTCACCTTGGGATCACCATAAAGCACTTCACCCGTAATCACTCTCTCGACCCTCCCATTACAGTCGAGGAGCAACTCACCATCCTCACCAATCCCTGCAAATCTACCTTCAGAATAGTGTCCGCCGCCGTTTACTACAAGGGGCGCTCCCAAAGGCAGCGATCGGTCAAGCCATGCAAGCCTTATTGCAGCAAAGCCTCCATCCCTGAAAACCTGCCGCCAATGCGTCAGAGCAGCGAGCACACGCTCTGCAACAGCTCGCGGCTGGCAGGAGACTGTCCATTCCGCAAGACAGGCCAGTTTCCGGCCGGGAATAGCAGGAGAGGCCACAAGATTGGCCCCGAAACCAATAACCAGCCAAGGATCGTTCCCCCCTCCGGCCTCGACCAGAATGCCGCCCATCTTGCGACCATCGAGCACAATGTCATTCGGCCATTTGATCCGCAGCCGGGAACTTGTTCGTCCCGCAGCAAGGCCATCATGAAACGCCAGAGCGGCTATAAACGCCCATGCGCCGGGCTGTTTTCGTTCGTTTTGATCGGGGCGCAGCAGCACCGAAAGGGCCAGACTGTCGCCGGGGTCAGACCAGAGACGTCCGCGACTGCCGCGCGGGCTGGTCTGATGAAAGGCTAGGGTAGCGAAACCATCCGCCTCACCTTCCTCCGCCTTTTCAAGGCAGAGGTCAGATGTGGAAGGCAGTTCATCGAAACATGAAAGACGCCAACCAGCGGGCTGATCCGGGACGTGACCCTGCGGCGCGACCGGCTCAGCCAATGAGAGCCTGCGCCGCAGCCTGAGCAGCCTCGCTGATCGGCCCCAGACCAATCAGGAACAGCACCGTCGCCAGTCCCATCGCGATGGACACGAACGATACAGACGGGGCCGGACGATCAAACGCCGGCGCTGCCGGATCGAAATACGCCACCTTCACGATGCGCAGGTAATAGAACGCACCGACCACAGCCGAGACCACGCCAATGGCGATCAGCGGATACAGGCCAGCATTCCAGGCAGCGGCGAACACCATGAACTTGCCGAAGAACCCGGCCAGCGGCGGCACGCCGATCATGCTGAACATGCAGATCGCCAGAACCAAAGCCAGTCCCGGATTGGTGCGACCCAGCCCGGCGATGTCGGAGATTTCCGTGACCTCACGTCCCTTACGACGCATGGCGGTGATCACGCCAAATGTGCCTGCGTTCATGATCAGATAGGTTGTAAGATAGACCAGTGTGCCGGTCGTGCCTGCCGGAGAAGCGGCGGCAAGGCCCATCATCGCGTAACCCATATGGCCGATCGAAGAATAGGCCATCAGACGCTTGATGTTGCGCTGGGGAATAGCGGCGAAGGAACCGAACAGCATGGACAGAGCCGCGATCACTTCGATCAGCAACTGCCAGCGCGGCGACATCGCACCAAATGGACCGGCCATCACGCGCAGGATCAGAGCGAAAGCTGCAAACTTTGGCGCACCGGCCATGTAGGCTGTCACCGGTGTTGGCGCGCCCTGATAAACATCCGGCGTCCACATGTGGAATGGCACCGCCGACAGCTTGAACGCCAGTCCGACGAGAACGAACACCATGCCAATGACAAGGCCGATCGGCAGAATACCGGCGCTGTTAATCTCGGCAGCGATGGGGGCGTATTCCATCGTACCCGCATAGCCATAGACCAGCGACACGCCATAGAGCAGCAGGCCAGACGCCAGCGAGCCAAGGATGAAGTATTTCAGACCAGCTTCGGCAGACCCCAGGCGATCCCGCTCCATAGCGCAGAGCACATAGATGGCCAGAGAGGACAGCTCCAGCCCGACAAACAATGTCATCAGGTTGGCGGACGACGCCATGACCATTGCGCCGAGTGTCGAAAACAGGACGAGAATGGGCATTTCGAACGGCAGTTCGCGGTGCTCGTTGGTGTAGCCCACCGAAAGCGCAATCGCGACCACGCCACCGACAATGGCCAGCAGCTTGATGAAGCGGGCGAACGCATCGACCACGAACAGCCCGTCATACCCCACGCCACCCTGTGACGTCGCCACAAAGAAGCCCGTGACCACGAACGCCGCGATACTCAGCGTCGCCGACGGCAGGAAGGCATGGCCCTTCTTCGTGAGCACGCCCACCGAGAGGATAAGGAGACCGCTGACTGCCAGAACGATTTCCGGCAACGCAATAACCCAGTTCATCGTCCATTCTCCCCGGCGATGACGTGCAGGATTTCAGAAAAGCCGCTCATTGGAAAAACACCACAGTGGTGACGAACACAACGAGCCCGACGAGCATGGTAAACGCATAGATCGCGATGGACCCCGTCTGCGTGCGGGTAGCAGTGACCGCCGTGCCACGCGTCGCCTCGGCAAGACCGACGGGGATCTTCTCGATCACGCCCTCGTCCACGCCATGCCACAGGGCTCGGGCAATGGCGCGATAGGGTTTGATGAAGATCACGTCATACAGCTCGTCGAAATACCATTTATTGAGCAGGAACTGATAAACCGGACGGAAAGACGTGGCGATCTGTCCCGGCAGCTCCGGCTTGGCGATATACAGGACGTAGGCCAGAGCGATACCCAGCAGACCGACGATGCTCGGCATCAGGCCGATCAGTGTCGGAACATCCTCTAGTGAGGCCATGACCGTGTTGCCCGGCGCATTGAAGATCGCCCCGCCCCAGAAGCCTTCCTGCTTACCGCCGATATAGAGCGGAGCCAACACCGCACCAGCGACCAGAGCACCGACCGACAGGATCAGCACCGGGCCGAGCATGACAGCCGGGCTTTCATGCGCGTGATCGAAAGCGTGCTGGTCACGCGGCTTGCCGTGGAACACGAGGAAGATCAGACGCCAGCTATACAGCGCCGTGATGAAGGCCGTCACCGTGCCGAGGATCCAGCCATAGGTGCCCATGCCGGAATGCGAGACCCATGCCGCGTTCAGGATGGCGTCCTTCGACCAGTAACCGGCGAAGGGGAACACTCCAGCCAGCGCCAGACTTCCGATCCACATCATGGCGTAGGTCACCGGAATCTTCTTCCAAAGACCGCCCATACGGAACATGTCCTGCTCGTCGTGCATGGCGTGGATCACGCAGCCTGCGCCAAGGAACAGCATCGCCTTGAAGAAAGCGTGGGTCGTTAGGTGAAACACAGCCGCCTGATAGGCCCCGACACCGATAGCCATGAACATGTAGCCAAGCTGCGAGCAGGTGGAATAAGCGATCGTGCGCTTGATATCCGGCTGCACCAGACCAACGGTTGCAGCGAAGAAGCAGGTCGTCGCCCCGATCAGCACGATGAAGATGCGTGTGTCAGGTGCGAACTCGACCAGCGGCGACATGCGCGCCATCAGGAAAACACCTGCCGTGACCATGGTGGCGGCGTGAATCAGCGCCGAAACCGGTGTCGGGCCTTCCATCGCGTCCGGCAGCCAGGTGTGCAGGAACAGCTGCGCCGACTTGCCCATCGCGCCGATGAACAGCAGCGTGGCGATCACCTCAAGCACGGAATGGGTCGAACCGAACAGGTAGTAACCCGTCTGGACGTGGTCCGGGACCGTGGCGAAGATGTCGTCATACTGAACCGTGCCGAACACCACGAAGATCAGGCCGATGCCGACAAGGAAGAACAGGTCGGCAATACGGTTGACCACGAAGGCCTTGATCGCGGCGGCGCAGGCGCTGGGCTTCTGATACCAGTAGCCAATCAGCAGATAACTCGCGAGACCGACGCCTTCCCAGCCGAAGAAGAGCTGAATCAGGTCGTTGGACGTGACCAGCATCAGCATGGCGAAGGTGAACAGCGAGAGATAGGAGAAGAACCGGTAACGCGGCATCGTGTCGTGCGACATGTAGCCGATGCTGTAGATGTGCACGAGCGTCGAGACGGTCAGCACCATCGCCACCATGGTGACGGACAGTGTGTCGAACCGCAGCGCCCAGTTTACATGGAAGGAACCAGCATCGACCCAGTGCGCCAGCAATGCCACGCTTGGCATACCGCCGCCTATGAAGCCGCCCATCAGCGCGCCATAACTGCACAACGTAGCTATGAGCATGCACAGAACGGTCACAGCCTGCGCCGCGCCGTCACCGATGCGACGTCCGAACAGTCCCGCAATAGCCGAGCCGCACAGTGGAGCCAGCGTTGCGACCGAAAAGAGGATGAGTGCTGCCTGCATGATGCTCAGCCCTTCATCGTCGCAACGTCCTCGACCTGAATCGAGCCACGGTTGCGGAAATAGACAGTGAGGATAGCCAGACCGATGGCAGCTTCAGCAGCGGCGATGGTCAGCACGAACAGCGTCAGAACCTGTCCCGAGAAATCACCCAGAACGGAGGAGAACGCCACCAGATTGAGGTTGGCGGCCAGCAGGATCAGCTCCATCGACATCATGATGATGATGATGTTCTTCCGGTTTAGGAAGATCCCGAACACGCCGAGCACGAGCAGCGCCGCGCTGACCGTCAGGTAGGGACCAAGCCCGATCTGGGCGATTGCCGTGTTCATTCTGCGTCTCCTTCACCCGGCTCGCGCTTTTCTGCGGCAGGGACTCCGTAAGAGCCCGGAACGGCTGTCACGTAATAGGAATCGTTGGGGCGGATAAAGCCGCCATTGGCATCCGTGCCCTGCCCCAGCGGCACGTTCATCATCTCCAGCGTGTCGGCGCGCTTGCGCTCATGCTGACGGGAGATGATCTGGCGACGGCCCATCGGGCGGTCACGCAGGGTCAGGGTGATCGCGCCGATCATCGCGACGAGCAGCACCAGACCGCAGAGCTGGAACAGCAGGATGTAGTGTGTGTAGATCAGGTTACCGAGCGCGCCGGTGTTGGTCGCAGCGCCACCGGGCTGGCCAAGGCCACCCGTGATCGGCGCAGGCATGACCGGGGACATGCCCCAGTGAAGACCCGCCATCACCAGTTCGACGAACAGGATGCAGCCGACGACACCACCGATCGGTGCGTAACGCTGCAAACCTTCCCGCATCTTGGTGAAGTCGATGTCGAGCATCATCACCACGAACAGGAACAGCACCGCCACCGCGCCGACATAGACGATCACCAGGATCATCGCGAGAAACTCGGCCCCGGCAACCAGAAACAGACCCGCCGCGTTGAAGAACGCAAGGATCAGGAACAGAACCGAATGGACCGGATTGCGTGCGCTGATCACCATGGCGGCGGAACCGACCAGAATGGTGGCGAACACATAAAAGACGAGCTGGACCATCAGACACAGCCTCCCCTGAAACAGGCGGCGGACACGGCTACGGACATAGCGTGGGGCCGATCAGCGATAAGGCGCATCGAGCTCGAGCCTCCGTGCCAGCACGCTCTCCCAGCGGTCGCCGTTCGAGAGCAGCTTTTCCTTGTTGTACATAAGCTCTTCACGGGTCTCCGTGGCGAACTCGTAGTTCGGACCTTCGACAATCGCATCCACCGGACAGGCTTCCTCGCACAGGCCGCAATAGATGCACTTCGTCATGTCGATGTCGTAACGCGTGGTGCGACGGGAGCCGTCGTCACGCGGCTCAGCCTCAATCACGATCGCTTCCGCCGGACAGGTCGCCTCGCACAGCTTGCAGGCGATGCAGCGTTCCTCGCCGTTCGGGTAGCGACGCAGCGCGTGCTCACCACGGAAACGCGGGGAAAGCGGTCCCTTTTCATAAGGGTAGTTGATGGTGACTTTCGGCTTGAACATTGTCTTGAATGTCGAGGCCATGCCGGAGATGATCTCCGTCAGCAGAAAAGCCTTCAGCGCACGATCCATGCCAGCCATCAGCTTACTCCCTGCGGCAGAAGACCCGTTGCAAGCAGGAACCCGGCGGTCGCGATCATCCAGAGCAGCGAGAACGGCAGGAACACTTTCCAGCCAAGCCGCATGAGCTGGTCATAACGGAAACGGGGGAACGTTGCGCGGGTCCAGATAAAGACGAAAAGACAGAACAGGATCTTGGCGATCAGCCAGAGCGGTCCCGGGATCCATGTCAGCGGCGCGATGCCGAGCGGCGGCAGCCAGCCACCGAGGAACAGGATGCTGACCATGCCGGACATGAGGATCATGTTGGCATATTCACCAAGAAAGAAGAGACCGAAGGAGAGCGAGGAATATTCGACGAAGAAGCCCGCCACCAGCTCACTCTCGCCTTCGGGAAGATCGAATGGCGCCCGGTTCGTCTCGGCCAGCGCCGAGATGAAGAACAGGATGAACATCGGGAACATCGGCACGCAGAACCAGACATGACGCTGCGCCAGCACGATGTCGTTGAGGTTCAGGCTCCCCACCGCCAGCAGCACGGAGACAATCACCAGACCGATGGAGACCTCGTAGGACACCATCTGGGCGGCGGATCGCAGGCTGCCGAGGAAGGCGTATTTTGAGTTCGACGCCCAGCCCGCGATGAGCATGCCGTAAACACCGAGCGAAGAGATCGCCAGCAGGTAGAGGATACCCACATTGATGTTGGCGACCGCCAGTCCGTTACCTGTCGGAATGACTGCCCACGCCGTCATGGCCAGCGAGAACGTCAGGAACGGAGCGAACAGGAACAGGAAACGGTTGGCCCCGGCAGGGATGATCGTTTCCTTGGTGATCATCTTGATCGCGTCGGCGAAAGCCTGAAGCAGGCCGAAGATGCCGTTCACGTTTGGACCACGACGTAACTGCATCGCCGCCATCACCTTACGTTCCATGAGCGTAAGGTAAGCCACGGCGATCAGCAGCGGCACGAGAACCGCCAGCGTCTCCAGCACCATCAGGATGAGCTGGCCAGCAAGCGTATGGAAGAAAAAGTCAGCCACGTTCCTACTCCGCCGCTACAGCCACACTCGGCGCGTAGACTTCCGCGCACTCGACCATGGTCGGACTGGACCGGCTGATCGGGTTTGTCAGGTAATAACTCCGGGAGGACGCCAGCAGCGGCTTGGCCTGAATGGCGTCGACACCCGGCTCGTCCGCCGTTTCGCCTGCTGCCGAGGACACGCCAAGTTGAAGTCGCTCACGCAGCGCCTCGATCGTGTCGTACGGCAGCTTCGCGCCCAGCACTTCCGAGGCGGCGCGGATGATCTTCCAGTCTTCCTTTGCCTCGCCCGGCGGGAAAACTGCCTGGAAACTGCGCTGGATACGGCCTTCCGTGTTGACCCATGTGCCGGACTTCTCGGTGTAGGCCGAACCCGGCAGGATCACGTCGGCACGGGCGGCACCCGCATCGCCGTGATGCCCCTGATAGATCACGAATGTTTCCGGGCTGATGGCGTTCACGGAGAACTCGTCCGCGCCCAACAGCCACAGCACATCGACGCCACTGCTCAGCATCCCGCGCAGGCTGCGGCCACCGTTCCGTGGCACAAAGCCCAAGTCGAGCGCTGCAACGCGCGATGCCGCCGTATGCAGGATGTTCAGGCCGTTCCAGCCCTCTGTCAGTGCGCCAACCGATTCCGCCAAAGCGCGACAGGCTTTCAGAATTGCGTCAGAGTCCTCGCGGGTCAGTGCTTCCTGACCAACGATGATCATCGGCTTCTTGGCAGCCTTGAGCTTTTCGACGAACTCGACTGTGCCGCTCAGCAGACCGTTCACCGAGACCGGGTTGCTGCCCAGATCCTCGTAAGCCCATGTCGGGTCGGAGGTCAGCGTGCCGATGACACCAATCGGCAGGCCACCACGTCCCAGCGACAGATAGCGCTTGCGGATACGGGCGTTCAGAACCGGTGCATCCAGACGCGGATTGGCTCCGACCACAAGGATCGCGTCCGCCTCATCAATGCCGACGATACCGCTGGCGAATGTGTAACGCGAACGATCCGACAGATCGTATTTCGCGCCATCCTGACGGCAGTCGAGATTGAGCGAACCGAGCGACCACATCAGATCGCGCAGAGCCATGATGCTCTCGGCGTCACACAGATCGCCGACAATCGCGCCGATCCGGCTGCCCTGCACGCCTTCAAGCCGTTTGGCGATGGCGACAAAAGCGTCCTGCCAGCTTGCCGGGTGCAGCTTGCCATGCACGCGCACCCACGGACGATCGAGGCGACGACGCTTCAGCCCATCGACGGAAAAACGGCCCTTATCGGACAGCCATTCCTCGTTCACTTCATCATTCACGCGGGGAACGATGCGCTTCACCTCGCCGCCACGCGCCTGAATCTGGATATTGGTGCCGACCGCATCCATCACGTCGATGGCGTCGGTCTTTCGCAGTTCCCACGGACGAACCTGAAAAGCGCCCGGCTTGGAGGTCAGCGCGCCGACCGGGCAGATATCGATCAGGTTGCCAGACAGTTCCGAGGTCAGCGCCTTTTCAACATAAGTGGTGATCTCAAGGTTCTCACCGCGCGAGATGCCACCCAGTTCCGGCGTGCCCGCCACTTCCGCGCTGAAACGGACACAGCGCGTGCACTGAATGCAGCGCGTCATCACCGTCTTTACCAGCGGGCCGAGATTCTTGTCGGTAACGGCGCGCTTTTCCTCGTGATAACGGGAAATGCCACTGCCGTAGCCGTAAGCCTGATCCTGCAGATCACACTCGCCGCCCTGATCGCAGATCGGACAGTCGAGCGGGTGATTGATGAGCAGGAACTCCATCACCGCACGACGCGCCTTGCGGACCGTTTCCGTGTCCGTGAAGATCTGCATCCCCTCGTTTACGGGAAAACCACACGAAGCGACCGGCTTCGGAGCGCGTGCGACCTCAACGAGGCACATGCGGCAGTTACCCGCGACCGACAGGCGCTCATGATAGCAGAAACGCGGAATTTCCTTGCCCGCCGCCTCACACGCCTGAAGTGCTGAGGAACCGGGAGCGACATCGACCGGCGTGCCGTCAACAATGACTCTGACCATCAGCCTTACTCCGCCGCAATCGCTGCTGCGGGCGTTCCCGCAGGCACCTGCACCTGCTGGGAGCCACCATGCTGCCGCTTGTAGTCGCGAATACGTTCTTCCATGACCGGACGGAAATGCCGGATCAGCCCCTGAATGGGCCATGCCGCCGCATCGCCAAGCGCACAGATCGTGTGACCTTCGACCTGCCGTGTGACCTGCTCCAGCATGTCGATTTCCTCGATCTCGGCGCGCCCTTCGACCATGCGGTTCATGACGCGCATCATCCAGCCGGTGCCTTCACGGCATGGCGTGCACTGACCGCAGCTTTCATGTTTGAAGAACTGTGAGAACCGGGCGATCGCCTTGATGATGTCGGTGGACTTGTCCATGACGATCATGCAGCCCGTGCCGAGACCGGATCGCTCCGCCCGCAGGCTGTCATAGTCCATCAGCACCGTTTCGCAGATGTCCTTTGGCAGCAGCGGCACTGAACAGCCGCCCGGAATAACCGCCAGCAGGTTGTCCCATCCACCGCGAACACCACCGCCGTGCTTCTCGATGATTTCCTTCATCGGGACACCGAGTTCTTCCTCGAACACGCACGGCGTATTCACATGGCCGGAAATGGCCATCAGCTTGGTGCCCGCATTATTCGGACGACCAAGGCCGGAGAACCATGCCGCCCCGCGTCGCAGGATCGTAGACGCCGAGGCAATCGACTCAACATTGTTCACTGTCGTCGGGCAGCCATACAGCCCCGCGCCAGCCGGGAACGGCGGCTTCATGCGCGGCTGACCCTTCTTGCCTTCAAGGCTTTCTAGCAGGGCCGTTTCCTCGCCGCAGATGTAAGCGCCTGCGCCACGGTGCAGATAGAAGTCGAAATCCCAGCCCGTGCCGGCAGCGTTCTTGCCGAGCAGCCCGGCTTCGTACGCTTCATCGATGGCGATCTGGAGGTGACGCGCTTCGTTATAGAACTCGCCGCGCACATAGATGTAGGACGCATGCGCCCCCATCGCGAAAGAGGCGATCAGCGCGCTCTCGATCAGCTTGTGCGGTTCATGACGCAGGATCTCGCGATCCTTGCAGGTGCCCGGCTCGGACTCGTCACCGTTGATGACGAGGTAGCGCGGTGCCGGTCCATCGCCTTTCGGCATGAAGGACCATTTCACGCCGGTCGGGAAGCCTGCCCCTCCGCGGCCGCGCAGGGCGGACGCCTTCATCTCGCTGACGATCCAGTCCCGTCCTTTGTCGGTGATCGCCTTCGTATCGTTCCAGTCACCACGGGCGCGGGCACCAGCCAGTCGCCAGTCATTCTGGCCATACAGGTTGGTGTAGATCCGGTCCTTATCGCTCAGCATCGTCGCAGATCTCCCTCAACCCTGACCGGAACCGGTCTCTTCGAGCAGCACCCGACGGCCACCCTCCGGTTCCGCACCATGACGCCCGTTGGTCGGACCGGGCTCCGGATATTCGCCACGCTTCAGCGCCTCAATCAGTGCTTCCGTGCGCGGGCCATCGAGATCTTCGAAAAAGTCATTATCCACCTGAAGGATCGGCGCATTGGAGCACGCCCCAAGGCACTCGACCTCACTCAGTGTGAACAGGCCGTCCTCGCTGGTCTCACCAACATTATGGATACCGGCCGCCTTTTTGCAGGCGGACAGCACATCATCGGAGCCACGCAGCCAGCAGGATGTCGTCGTGCAGACCTGAAGATGATACTTCCCGATCGGCTTGGTATTGAACATGAAGTAGAAGGTCGCGACCTCGTAGATACGGATCGGCGCGACTTCCAACCTCTCAGCTACAGCATCCATCGCCACGGTCGGCACCCAGGCGCTGCCTGTCTGACGCTTCATCTGATTCTGCGCGACATAGAGCAGTGGCAGAGCCCCGCTCGCCTTCCGCTCGGGCGGATACTTGGCGAGGATCGTCGCGATTTCACCTTCGCTGATCTCATCAAATTCGAAGTGATCAGGATGCACGTTTGTGACAGTGCTCATCGGTCCACCTCACCAAAGACGAGATCCAGCGAGCCGATGATCGCCACGGCGTCAGCCAGCATGCCTCGTCGAGAGAGTTCATCAATCGCCTGCAGATGCGCAAAACCCGTTGGTCTGATCTTGCAGCGATACGGACGATTGCTGCCGTCAGCCACGAGATAGACGCCAAATTCACCTTTCGGCGTTTCGACCGCCGTGTAAGTCGCGCCCGGGGGGACATGATAACTCTCGGTAAACAGCTTGAAGTGATGGATCAGCGCTTCCATCGACCGCTTCATCTCGGCACGCGGTGGCGGCGAGAATTTGGGGTCCTGCACCTTGATCGCACCGGGTTTGATCTGCGCCAGACTCTGCTTGATAATCTTCACGCTCTCGCGCATTTCAGCCACGCGGACGAGGTAGCGATCATAACAATCGCCATGCCGTGCCACGGGAATTTCGAAATCGACCTTGTCGTAATTGTCATACGGCTGGGAACGCCGCAGATCCCACGGCACGCCGGAACCACGCAGACACGGTCCACTCCAGCCCCAGGCAAGCGCCTGTTCGCTGGTAAACACACCGATCCCGACAGTACGTTGTTTCCAGATACGGTTTTCCGTCAACAAGCTTTCGAGATCATCGATCCAAGCCGGGAACTCTTCGGCCCAAGCTGCGATTTTCTCTTCCATCCCGGCAGGCATGTCGCGTGCGACACCGCCGGGACGGAAGTAATTGGCATGGAAACGCGCGCCGGAAACCGCCTCATGAAACTCAAGCAGCTTTTCGCGCTCTTCATATCCCCAGAGGGCCGGCGTCACCGCACCGCAGTCCAGCCCCATCGCCGTCAGGTTGAGGATATGGTTCAGGACACGGGTGATTTCCGCAAAGATCACCCGGATCCACTTGGCGCGATCCGGCGCTTCAATCCCCAGAAGCTTCTCAGTCGCCAGTGCGAAAGCGTGCTCCTCGCACATCGGAGACGCGTAATCGAGCCGATCAAAATACGGCAGCGCCTTGGGATAGGTCTTGTATTCGATCAGCTTTTCCGTGCCGCGATGCAGCAGACCGATATGCGGCACGGCACGCGCCACAACCTCGCCTTCCATTTCCAGCACAAGACGCAAAACGCCGTGGGCTGACGGATGCTGCGGACCGAAATTCAGCGCATGGCTGTCAATTTCGACAGTCCGACGCTCCACTTCCTCCTCTGCTACCGGCTCCGGCAGCAGGGTCTCAGGCAGCGGACCTTCACCCAAACTGTCATGCAGACCGAGAAGGTTTTCGTCCTGTTTCAGGGCCTCTGTCATGCTCCGGCTCCTGTCACTGTATCTTTTTCATGATCTGGCGCAGTTCATGCGCCCGCTCGTCACCCGGCAGCGTCAGAACGCCCTCCCAGGGAGACACGAAGTCGAAGTCACGGAAATCCTGCGTCAACGTGACCGGTTCGCGCACGATCTGACGACGCTCAGGATCGTAGCGAACTTCCGTGTAACCGGTCAGCGGGAAGTCCTTGCGGAGCGGATGCCCCTCAAATCCGTAGTCACTGAGGATGCGACGAAGATCCGGCTGACCCGAGAACAGCACGCCATACATGTCGTAACACTCGCGCTCCCACCATGTGACGCAGGGCCAGATCTGATGCACGGAAGCGACTGGTGTCAGCTCATCCGTCGTCACGATCACCCTGACACGCTGGTTCAGGCTCACGGACAGGAGGTTGTAGACCACATCGAAGCGTTCTGGACGTTGAGGGAAATCAACCCCACACAGATCCATAAGCTGTTCGAACCGGAACCGCGGATCATCACGCAGAAGCATCATCAACGGGATCAGACGATCACGATCCGCCCGCACCACAAGTTCCCCGCCCTCAATGGCGGCGGACGAGATGCCCGGCAGTGACGTGGAAAGCGTAAAGGCGAGAAAAGAGAGACAGGAATTGCCTCTGGCGACGGGTGCAGTGGATTGATCAGCCACGGAGAATCGTCCCTGTCCGACGGATTTTCTTTTGCAGCAGCATGATGCCGTAAATCAGCGCTTCGGCTGTCGGCGGACAGCCCGGCACATAGACATCAACCGGCACGACACGGTCACAGCCACGCACAACCGAATAGGAATAATGATAGTAGCCACCGCCATTCGCGCAGGAGCCCATCGAGATCACCCAGCGCGGTTCAGCCATCTGGTCGTAAACACGACGCAGAGCCGGAGCCATCTTGTTGGTGAGCGTTCCGGCGACGATCATCACATCGGACTGACGCGGCGAACCACGCGGGATGATGCCCATCCGGTCAAGATCATAACGCGGCATATAGGCGTGAATCATTTCAACGGCGCAGCAGGCGAGACCGAACGTCATCGGCCAGAGACTGCCTGTACGTCCCCAGTTCACGAGTTTGTCGAGACTGGCGACCACAAAGCCTTTTTCACTGATCTCGCCCGTGATGCCACGGACGATAGCGTCCTGTTCCGGCCCCGCCGGCACCGCATCACGGTTCCAGACGATATTGGCGTCCGAACCCACAGCATTATCACCGCTCATTGCGTGTTCTCCACCCTTACTGCCGTTGCAGTCACGTCCGTCAGCACCACGGATCAATCCCAGTCCAGCGCACCCTTGCGCCACTCATAGAGGAAGCCGATCCCCAGCACGCCAAGGAACCCCATCATCGACAGAAAGCCATAGAAGCCGATCCGTGACAGGCTGACCGCCCACGGGAACAGAAAGGCCACCTCAAGATCGAAGATGATGAACAGGATCGAAACGAGATAGAAACGGACATCAAAACGACGCCGTGCATCGTCGAATGCCTCAAAACCGCACTCATAGGCTGTCAGTTTTTCCGCATAAGGCTTCTGATGCCCGCACACGAGGGACGCGCCGAGCATGGCTCCCGCGATCACCACGGCCAGGATGCCGAAGATGAGAACCGGAAGATAATCGTTGATCACCGACGGCATAGCGCCCTCCGTAATGATTTTCCGGATCCGTGCCGTTACGCCCGAACCGAGAGATAATGCGGCCAAACTATGCCCGGAATGTTCCTGTGGCCACCCTCATACCGGCGCGACTCAGAAACTTTCCCGTGAGGAGTTCAGCATAGTGAACAGGATTCATCGAAATGAATTTCACGCCAAGAACGCCTTATCCAGACCCCAACCTCTCCCACCAAGACCGCTTCCAAATTATATCTATATACAAATAAATATAGACATGTGCGTCAAACGCATAGCCGGACATTCGCTGACCGCATGACAATGCACACGATGACCAGTGCTGGCCCAACAGTGCGCAGGACTAAATTTTAAGGAAAATGGTGGGCGATGACGGGATCGAACCGCCGACCCTCTCGGTGTAAACGAGATGCTCTACCGCTAAGCTAATCGCCCGTCGCATTGGGTAGACAAAACAGTACGATCAATCAAGCCCCGACAGCATAAAAAAACAGGCAAGACAGTGAGAACCGTCTTGCCTGTCTGCAAAGCACTCAGTGAGGCAGCGCCTTAGCTGACTGCGTCCTTGAGAGTCTTGCCGGGCTTGAAACGTACAGACGTCGAAGCCGGAATGTCGATTTCCTCGCCAGTGCGGGGATTGCGGCCCTTGGTCGCTTTGCGGTGAGCCGTAACGAACGAGCCGAACCCGACGAGACGGACTTCCTGTCCACCCTTCAGAGCCTTCTCGATGGCTGAGAACACAGCGTCAACCACTTCGCCAGCCTTCGCCTTGGGCAGGTCTACATCATCTGCAACAACCGAGACGAGTTCCTGCTTGTTAAGCGGCTTGTCCATACATACGCCTTTCCATGTTCAAGTCTCCCGTACGGCTCGGTGCCGCCAGAGACATTCCGCGGCGCACTATGAAGCCGTTTTCGGCCACGTCAACAGCCAGTGACGGCGGCAGGGGCGCAAAAATCATCTCCCCTGCCTTTTCCTCACATCTGTCAGTGAGCGACTGCGATGGTTGTTCCCGAAGCCGCAATCGGCGCGACCAGCTCGCTCTCGTCCTCCCATTCAATCGGCTGCGGCACCCTGACAAGGGCGCGGCCAATCACCTCATCCACATGGGAAACAGGGATCAGTTCCAGATTCTTCTTCACAGTTTCTGGAAGTTCCGCAATGTCCTTCTCATTGTCCTTGGGCAGGAAGACCGTCTTGATACCAGCCCGCAGGGCCGCAAGCAGCTTCTCCTTCAGACCTCCAATCGCGAGAACACGGCCACGCAGGGTGATCTCACCCGTCATCGCCACGTCACGCCGAACAGGAATGCCTGTCAGAACGCTGACAAGCGACGTCGCCATGGCGATACCAGCCGATGGACCATCCTTCGGAGTCGCCCCTTCGGGCACATGGACATGGATGTCACGCTTCTCGAAGAGTGTTGGTTTGATCCCGAAATAGGGCGCTCTGCTCCGCACATAGGACAGTGCTGCGGACACACTTTCCTGCATGACATCGCCGAGTTTGCCTGTCTGCTTGATGTTGCCCTTACCCGGCACCATCACGCTTTCAATCGTCAGGATCTCACCGCCGACTTCCGTCCATGCCAGACCAGTCACCATGCCAACCATGTCGGTGGCTTCGGTCTCGCCATGCGAGAAACGGCGCACGCCAGCGAACTTCCCGAGATTCTTCTCGGTGATGGCCACCTTCTTCGCCTTGCCGGTGACAATCTCCTTCACGACCTTACGGGCCAGATTGGCGATCTCACGTTCAAGGCTACGAACACCTGCCTCACGGGTATAGAAGCGGATAAGGTCCATCAGCGCCGCATCGGAAATCGACCACTCCTCAGGCTTGAGGTTATGCGCCTCACCCTGCTTGGCGATTAGATGCCGCTTGGCGATGTTGAGCTTTTCCTCTTCCGTGTAACCGGACAGACGGATGATCTCCATACGATCCAGCAGAGGCTGGGGCATGTTGAGACTGTTTGCCGTGGTGACAAACATCACATCCGACAGGTCATAATCGACCTCCAGATAGTGATCCGAGAAAGTGCTGTTCTGTTCCGGATCCAGCACTTCAAGCAGTGCAGAGGCCGGATCGCCACGCCAGTCGGCGCCGAGCTTGTCGATCTCATCAAGCAGGAAGAGCGGGTTGGAAACCTTCGCTTTCTTCATGCCCTGAATGATCTTGCCCGGCATCGCGCCGATATAGGTCCGGCGATGGCCGCGAATCTCGGACTCGTCGCGCACGCCACCGAGCGACATGCGGACATAATGCCGTCCCGTAGCCTTGGCGATGGCGCGCGCCAGCGTGGTCTTGCCAACGCCCGGAGGTCCGACCAGACACAGGATCGGTCCCTTCACCTTCTTTGAACGGCTCTGGACCGCGAGATACTCAAGGATACGCTCCTTGACCTTCTCAAGCGCGTAATGATCCTCGTCGAGCACCTTTTCGGCCGCATCAAGGTCGTTCTTCACCTTGGTGGTCTTTTTCCAAGGCACGCCCAGCAGCCAGTCGAGATAGTTGCGCACTACCGTCGATTCGGCGGACATGGGGCTCATGCCGCGCAGCTTCTTCAGCTCGCCGACGGCCTTTTCCCGCGCTTCCTTGCTCAGCTTGGTCTTGACGATCTTTTCTTCGATTTCGGCGGTTTCATCCTTGCCGTCCTCGCCCTCGCCAAGCTCCTTCTGGATCGCCTTGAGCTGCTCGTTCAGATAGTACTCGCGCTGCGTCTTCTCCATCTGCCGCTTCACGCGGTTACGGATGCGCTTCTCGACCTGCAGAACACCGATCTCGGCTTCCATGTGAGCCAGAATTTTCTCGAGCTGCTTCGTCACGGACGGCAGTTCGAGAATTTCCTGCTTCTCGGAAATTTTCAGGCTGAGATGACTGGCAATCGTGTCGGCAAGCTTGGACAGATCGCTGATCTGGTTCAGCGATACCAGCACTTCTGCGGCGATCTTCTTGTTGAGCTTTACATACTGCTCGAACTGCCCGACCACGGCGCGCGCCAGCGCTTCCGCTTCTTCCGTCTCAACCGGCGCATCGGTCACGAATTCGACATCGGCTTCGAAATGCCCGTCAATATCGTGAAGCGCGACCACGCGGGCACGCTGATTGCCCTCGACAAGCACTTTCACCGTGCCGTCCGGCAGTTTCAGAAGCTGCAGAATGGTGGAGGTCGTGCCGAAGCGATAGATGTCGTCTGGCCCCGGATCATCCACCGTCGCCTCTTTCTGCGCGACCAGAAGGATTTTCTTGTCATCCTTGGTGACGGATTCAAGCGCCTTCACGGATTTCTCGCGGCCGACAAACAGCGGCACGATCATGTGAGGGAACACAACGATGTCACGCAGCGGCAGAACCGCCACACGCTCTGTCGTCGGAGCAACAACCTTTTTCGTTGCGGTCTTCTTTGCCGGCACAGTTGTCGTATCGGCAGTCTTGGTGCGCTTGCGGCGCGGCGTCGGTGTTTTGGTTTTTTCTGTCATGATGCCGATCTCCTGAATGGACGATCCAGCGATGCGCGCCCATTCAATGGCACACACATCACCCATCCGCCCCGGCAACGGGTGGATTTCTCCGGATAGCGCCTCAAGGCACCAATTCCGGAGCGGTCGTTTCTTATGATGAATATCGGAATGATTTTCGGCACTATCAAGAGCCGGTCGCATGAATCAGGTGGCACCGTTCAAACGGAGCCACCTGCATGTCATGGTTTCGCGCGAAAGCGGTCAGGCTGACTGCTCCGCTGGTTTTTCTTTGGCCTTCCCGTAAACAAAGACCGGTGAGGCTTTTCCTTCAGCCACATCCTTGTTCACGACAACCTCGTCCACGTTTTCGAGACCAGGAAGCTCGAACATGGTTGTCAGCAGAATGCTTTCCATGATCGAGCGCAGCCCACGTGCACCGGTTTTCCGTTCAATCGCCCGATGAGCAATCGCCTTGAGCGCATCTTCCGTGAAGGTCAGCTTCACGTCTTCCATCTGGAACAGCTTGGCGTACTGCTTGACCAGCGCGTTCTTCGGCTCGGACAGAATCTGCACAAGCGCTGTCTCGTCGAGATCACCCAAAGTGGCGACAACCGGCAGACGACCGATGAACTCAGGGATCAGACCAAATTTGATCAGATCTTCCGGCTCGACGCCTTTCAGAATCTCGCCTGTCCGACGATCTTCCGGAGCCTGAACGTCTGCGCCAAAGCCGATGCCCGAACCCTTACCGCGTGCCGAAATGACTTTTTCCAGTCCGGCGAACGCGCCACCGCAGATGAAGAGCATGTTGGTCGTATCGACCTGCAGGAACTCCTGCTGCGGATGCTTGCGACCACCCTGCGGCGGAACGGAAGCAACCGTGCCTTCCATCAGCTTCAGAAGCGCCTGCTGGACACCTTCACCGCTGACATCACGCGTGATGGACGGGTTATCCGACTTGCGGGAAATCTTGTCGATTTCGTCAATATAGACGATGCCGCGCTGCGCCCGCTCGACATTGTAGTCGGCTGCCTGCAACAGCTTGAGAATGATGTTCTCGACATCTTCACCGACATAGCCCGCCTCGGTCAGAGTCGTGGCGTCTGCCATTGTGAATGGCACGTCGATGATGCGAGCGAGTGTCTGCGCAAGCAGTGTCTTACCAGAACCGGTCGGACCGATCAGAAGGATGTTCGACTTCGAGATTTCGACATCATTGTTCTTCTGGGCGTAGGCGAGGCGCTTGTAGTGGTTGTGCACCGCTACCGAGAGCACCTTCTTCGCCTCGAACTGGCCAATGACATAATCGTCGAGAATCTTGCAGATCTCTTTGGGTGTCGGCACGCCGTCACGAGACTTCACCAGAGTCGTCTTGTGCTCTTCACGGATGATATCCATGCAGAGTTCAACGCACTCATCACAGATGAACACCGTCGGTCCCGCAATCAGCTTGCGGACTTCATGCTGTGACTTTCCGCAGAACGAGCAATACAGCGTGTTCTTGGAATCGCCGGACTTTGCGTTCATCTGCAGTCCCCTAATCTTGGCTCCATCCGGAGCCGCCCGGTCATATTACCGGGCAAAGCGAAAATCGTAACCGGACCAGCAAGACGCATCAAGTGATAGTCAGGCATGACGTTGTCTGAAAGCTCAGGCCTTCTCGCCGGACTGGGCCGGGTGTTTCTTGATAACTTCATCCACAATCCCGAAGGCTTTCGCCTCATCGGCGGACATGTAGCTGTCGCGCTCAAGCTTCTGCTCGATATCTTCAAGCGTCTGACCTGTATGTTCGCGGTAAATCTCGTTGAGACGCTGGCGAATCGTGAGGATCTCACGCGCCTGAATCTCGATATCGCTGGCCTGCCCCTGCGCACCGCCTGAAGGCTGATGCACCATCACGCGGGCGTTGGGCAGAGCGAAGCGCTTCCCCTCGGCGCCGCCGGCCAGAAGAAGGGAGCCCATCGAAGCCGCCTGACCGATGCACACAGTGCTCACGGGGCTCCGGATATACTGCATGGTGTCATAGATCGCGAGACCAGCAGAAACCACGCCACCCGGGCTGTTGATATAAAAGGAGATTTCCTTGTTTGGATTCACGCTCTCCAGATAGAGAAGCTGCGCCGAAATAACGGAAGCCACCTGATCGTAAACCGGCCCGGTCAGGAAGATGATCCGCTCCTGCAGAAGACGCGAATAGATATCGAACGCGCGCTCCCCGCGGGAAGTCTGCTCGACCACCATCGGCACAAGAGCGTTGTTAAAAATCTCTACGGGGTTCGAATCCCTCATCACATCATTCCCGACTTGTATGCCGCTACGCCGTGTATCCTGCCCCGTCCCCTGCCCGCCGGACAGGATAGGTTCAACCCAGACAGAACGCCCGGTCTGCTTAAGATAGAGATAATCAGACCCAGCGCCACCCCATAGGGTGAAAATCCTGCATTTCCGACCCGCTCATCGCAGCAGGCCACATAGACAAACGGCACTTCCCTCCCGAAAAAGAAGAAAGTGCCGCATTATCGCTTACTGTAAAAACAGTGAGACTATCAGACGTTGGCCGCCGGCATGTCAGCCAGCTCTTCCGGCGTCACATCCTTGTCTTCGACCTTCGCCAGCTCGGTGATGTAGTCGATCACCTTGTTTTCGAAGATCGGGCCACGAAGGGACTCGGCAGCCTGCGGGTTCTTCATGAAGAAGTCGAACACAGCCTGTTCCTGACCACGGTAGCGCATGGCTTCCGCACGGATGGCGCGGGCCATCTCATCCTGCGTGACCGTGATGCCTTTCGCACGACCGATCTCGGCGAGCAGCAGACCCAGCTTCACGCGACGCTCGGCGATCTTGCGATAATCGGCCTTGAGCGTCTCTTCGTCCTTGCCCTGATCTTCTTCATCCAGCTCGCCGGACTTGCGATCAGCTTCAACGCGGGCCCAGATCTGCTCGAACTCGGCCTCAACCATGCTTTCCGGAGCAGGGAAGTCGGTCTTCTCGGCAAGCTTGTCCAGCAGGTCACGCTTCTGACGCAGACGGGAAAGCTGCTCATACTCGTCCTCAACCTGCTTCGTGATGACTTCACGAATCTTGTCGAGGTTCTCGAAGCCAATCTTCTTGGCGAGATCGTCATTGACCTCAACCTCGACCGGCTTCTTCAGCTCTTTCGCCTTGATGTCGAAGGTTGCGACCTGACCGGCCAGTTCCTTCGCACCGTATTCCTCAGGGAAGGTCACCGTGATGATCTTCTCTTCGCCCGGCTTCATGCCTTCGAGCTGCTCGGCGAAACCGGGAATAAACCCTTCTCCACCGATCTCGACGCTCACGTCTTCAGCCGTGCCGCCCTCGAAAGGAACGCCATCGCGCTTACCGACGAAATCGACGACCAGAGCGTCACCCTGCGCAGCCGGACGATCCTCTTCAACGACCACGAAATCACGCTGACGCTTCGCAATGTCGTTCAGAGCCTTGTCCACTGTTGCGGCATCAGGTGTGGCCTTCAGGCGAACCAGAGACACGTCGGACAGGTCCGGCTCCTTGATTTCAGGGAGAACTTCCGTCTCAACCTTCAGCTCAAGATCACCCTTGCCGTCACCACCGGACACAACGTCCACCTTGGGCTGCTGCGCCGGACGCAGGTTACGCTCCTCAAAGAGGTTACGCAGCGCGTCATTCACCGCCTGCTCCAGCACTTCACCCTTCACGGATGCGCCGAAACGCTGACGGATCACGGACAGCGGCACCTTGCCCGGACGGAAACCGGGAAGATTGGCGGACGCGCCGACTTCCTTGAGGCGCGCCTCTTCCTTCTTCTCGAGTTCGGCCGACGGAACGACCACGGTGAAGGCGTGCTTCAGGCCCTCGGAAAGCGTCTCAGTAACCTGCATATGCCCAGGCCATCCTCTCGTGCGAACTCTTCAATACACAGCGGTCTTCACCGACCGCCAAAACTCTTCCGGCAGAATAATTATGGGATGCAAACCCAGCCGCTGTCGCAGTGACAGGGCTGGTACGGGTGGAGGGACTTGAACCCCCACGACTCTCGTCACCAGAACCTAAATCTGGCGTGTCTACCAATTCCACCACACCCGCGTGGCCTATCAGCGCAACCCATAACGCCGAGGGCGCACCGATTACCGCAGTCTCAACCTTACGGCAAGGTCACTCCGGCCCGCATCCTGCAATTAAGGTGATTTCCGACACGTTCGAGAGTGACTTCACCGGAATGTCACAGAACTTCATCCACCGCTTTCACTGTTCGGTCTGAAGCCGTGTCGCCTTGTCCCGTGCCTTCCCGAGATACCGGTCAAGATCTTCCGCAACCAGCCAGTTTCCGGCCTGCAGGGCTGCCTCCCCATGCAGCCACACACCTGCGCATGCGGCATCCCATGGCTCCATACCCGCCGCCAGCAAGGCTCCGATAATGCCGGTCAGCGTATCGCCCGAACCCGCCGTTCCAAGCGCCGAGGTGGCGTGCGTATTCAACGCCACTTTTCCATCGGGTGACGCAATCACGCTGGTCGCGCCTTTCAGAACCACCACCGCATTCACCTGTTTGGCTGCCGCCCGCACCGCAGCCAGAGGGTCTGATCCCGGCGCACCGAAGACCCGGGCAAACTCTCCGCCATGCGGCGTCAGCACTGCCGCCCCCCGCAGACGGTCCGGCGCGCCCGCCGCCCATGAAAAGGCTCCCGCATCAGCGAGAATCTGCCGATCCTCTGCAACCAGTTGCGGGAACACCTGCTCCACCTCTTCAGGGAGAAGACCCGGACCACAAATCCACGTCCGACGCCGATGATCTTTCAGTAGGTCCGCCAGCGGCTCCTCGTCGATAATAAGCCCCGGCTCCCCCAGCCGGAACGCAGGCGCTGCCTTTCCCGCCGCTATCCGGACAAGCCCCGCTCCTGTGCGCCGCGCCGAAGCCGCCGCCAATCGCGCCGCACCGGGCATCGCCTCACCGGCACTCAGACTGACGACACCACGGGAATATTTATGCGCTTCAAGACCGAGAACAGGCAGCTTCCAGAGACCGGGTTCATTCTGCCAGGTGGTGACGGTAATTTCCTTCAGGGTCTCAGCAGGAATCCCGATATCCCTCACCTCGAACTGTCCGAGATATTCACGTCCCGGCAGCAGCAGGTGACCGGGTTTGGCCCGAAAAAACGTCACAGTCAGATCGGCAGCGCGGGCGTATCCACGCACCAACCCGGTTGCGCCATCAATGCCGCTAGGCATGTCGATGGCGACGACGCGTTTTGCAGCAGCCAACACGGACGGAACCGGTTCCTGCACATCCCGACTGAGCCCCGCCCCGAAGACGGCGTCGATCACCAGATCAACCCGCGCAGCCTCCTCGGGAGAAAACGGCACACGCGGACCGTGAAACCTTGCCGCGACAGAGGCCGCGTCACTTCCCTCACGCGGCTCGGCCAGCGCGGCAACGGCGACAGGCCACCCCATGCCAGCGAGATGACGCGCCGCGACATAACCATCGCCACCATTATTCCCGGGACCGCACAGCACCAGTACACGACAGGGTTTCGTAAAATGTTTTATGGCCAACGCCACTGCCCGACCGGCGTTCTCCATCAGGGTCGCCACAAGAATGGTGCGAGATGCAATATGATCAATACTGCCCATCTCCTTCGGGGAGAGGACGGCGAATCTATCGGGCTGGCCGGACATGACGAGTGCCTCCGTTATGACAATGCGGCGAAACGAGTCCGCCTGAAACTGGCTCCAGAAAACAGTGAGCCTTGCGTTCGACGCTCTGATTGGCGACACAGCTTACGACCGTACAGCCGATCTGTCCGATGGAGTTCGCATGCCACATATTCTCTGGAGTCTTGTTCTGACGCTGCACATCGCCGGGATGGCGGTGTGGGTGGGTGGCGCAACCTATGCTGTAGCCATCCTGCGCCCGAGCCTGTCCCTGCTGGACAAAGCCCAGCGCAGCGCCGTGCATCTGCTGACGCTGAAGCGTTTTCTGCGCGTGATTTGGCATATCATGCCGATCGTGCTGATTACCGGATGGCTCATGATCATGCATGAAGGTGGCTTTGCAGCGATCCCTTGGACCACCAACGTCATGCAGGTTCTCGGCCTGATCATGGCAGGCCTGTTCCTGCGCGTGTTTTACGGCCCCTATCAGAAAGCCCGTCGCGCCATCCGTCCGCAGCCACAAACATTCGATTCCATCCGCAGTCTGATGCTGGGTGTCGTCGCCTGCGGTGTGCTTGCCATCCTGTGCGCGTCAATTGGACATGGTCTTTAAACTTTCTTGAGTGCCTGACGGTTATTCTGCCGGAAAACCCTTGTGATCAGTCCGAAACCAAAACGGCTGCCGCTTGATTTTTCGTGCAGGACGGCCTACCGACAGGCACCGGTTTTTTCCGGCCCCTTCTGTGCGCCCCGCCTTTGCGGCGACCGACCTAATCTGAGAGCGACTTGAGCCCCAAAGCTTCCGACACGACCGAGAAAAAGCCGCGTAAAGCGGCCCCCCGTACTCGCACCCGCAAGGCCGCGACGACCGGCGACGCGGTGACGACAGAGTCTGCTGTGGTTGAGGCTGAAGCCTCATCTGCGCCTGCTCCGAAGCGCGCGACGACACGACGGAAGAAAGCGGTCGAGGAAACTGTCGCAGCAGAAGTGGCTCCTGCCGCTGAAACTGCCGCTCCTAAGAAGCCCACGCGGACTCGCCGGAAAAAGGCTGAGACTGCTGAGGTGGAAACTCCGGCTGCAACGGATGAAGTCGCAGAGGCCAAGCCAGCTGCGAAAACGCCACGCCGCACGACGCGGAAAAAAGCTGAACCTGTCGTAGCGGATAAAGAGGAAACCACGTCGGCAGAGGCCGTCGCCGAGGAAAAGCCGGTCAAAAAGCCGCGCACGCGCAAGGCCGCTGCTGCGAAAAGTGCGGACACGGAAGCTGCTCCAGCGCCCGCAGCCAAAAAACCAACGCGCCGTCGCAGCACAAAAACGGAAGCCAAATCTCCGGATGAGGCTACGATCGAAAATGCGCCTGAAGCTCACCCTCTTCATGTCGGTGGCGCTCTGGACGGCATCGTCGAGCCGGAAGCCGAGATTCATCCGCCTGTAGCGCCTGAGCCAGCCGCAGAGCCTGTCAAAAAGGACGCTGCAGAAGAAAGCAGCCAGATCACATTTGCGGATCTGGGACTTTCGGAACCAATTCTGCGTGCCGTAACCGAGATGGGCTACGTCCATCCGACTCCCATTCAGGCACAGGCCATTCCCGCCGTTCTGCAT
This sequence comes from Acetobacter aceti NBRC 14818, assembly GCF_000193495.2. NCBI lineage: Bacteria > Pseudomonadati > Pseudomonadota > Alphaproteobacteria > Acetobacterales > Acetobacteraceae > Acetobacter > Acetobacter aceti. Next base: position 1,300,206 of record NZ_AP023410.1, read on the forward strand.
GGTCAGGATGTTCTGGGTGTCGCCCAGACCGGCACGGGCAAGACGGCGTCCTTCACGCTGCCCATGCTGGAGATTCTCTCCGGCTCCCGCGCCCGCGCCCGGATGCCACGCTCGCTCATCCTTGAGCCGACGCGTGAACTGGCGCTTCAGGTCGCCGAGAATTTCGTCAATTACGGCAAGCATCTGAAACTGACGCATGCCCTTCTGATCGGCGGCGAAAGCATGGCCGACCAGAAAGAGGTGCTGAACAAGGGCGTCGATGTTCTGATCGCCACGCCAGGCCGTCTGCTTGATCTGTTCGAACGCGGTGGCTTGCTGCTGACGCAGACACGGATTCTCGTGATCGATGAAGCCGACCGCATGCTCGACATGGGCTTCATTCCGGACATTGAGAAGATTGTCGGCTTGCTTCCAGCGAATCGTCAGACGTTATTCTTCTCTGCAACAATGGCGCCTGAAATTCGTCGCCTCGCCGATGCGTTCCTTCATTCGCCCAAGCAGATAACGGTCAGCCGTCCTTCGACTGTGGCCACGACCATTGAAACAGGCCTGATTGTCGTTGACGAAGACGACAAGCGGAAAGTCCTGCGCAAGCTGCTGCGGGCTGAAAACCTTCAGAATGCGATCGTTTTCTGTAATCGCAAGCGTGATGTCGATGTTCTGCTCAAGTCACTTCTGAAGCATGGTTTTTCAGCGGGCGCCCTGCACGGTGATCTGCCGCAATCCGTCCGTTTCCAGACACTTGAAAAATTCAAGTCTGGCGAACTGAAGATTCTGGTCTGCTCTGATGTTGCCGCACGCGGCATCGATATCGGTGGACTGTCTCACGTCTTCAACTTCGATCTTCCCTTCCATGCCGAGGACTATGTCCATCGCATCGGCCGGACAGGCCGCGCTGGCAAGGAAGGCAAGGCTTACAGTCTTGCCACGCCTTACGATCGTAAACTCGCAGAAGCGATCGAAACGCTGACAGGCAAGCCCATCCCCCGTCTGGAGCGTGATGGAATCACGCAGCTTGAATGGGTGAGCGAAGAAGAAGCGCGCGGCAATCGCGGAAAGAAAAAACGCAACAGCCGCGGATCTGACCGGGAACGCGATTCTTCCGAACGGCCGAAACAGCCGGAAGCTGCTGCCCGCAAGAAAGAAGTCGAGAAAACAGCTGCTCCTGTGGACGCAGCCCCTCAGGCCGCTGTGCGTGAGGACCGCCGGGCGCCACGCAATGATCGGAACGACCGTAACCGGCGTGACGATAATCGCCGTCGCGGTTCGGAAATTGCCGATGCACCGAATGAGAATGTTCTCGGCTTCGGGGCCGACCTCCCCAACTTTATGAAGCTTCCCCGGCGTGTACCGGTCGCAATCGAAGCAACGGGCGAGGATGGCACGGAAAGCTGAAGGGAGAGGCCGTCGGCGGCCTCATTCTCGTCAGACTCCCGCTACAGCCATTGATCCGACGCCCCGGCGCTATCGCATTGAAGCGCTCGGTGTCAGTGGTGATGGTATTGGCCGTCTGACAGATGCCGGAGTCCAGCAAGCGACTCCCGTCTTTATCCCTTATACGGCACCCGGCGATGAGGTTCTTGCCCGCAGCACGGGTAAGGATCGAGCGACTATTCAGGAAATCTGTGTCGCTGCGCCAGAGCGTGTGACGCCACCCTGCTCCCTGTTCGGAACCTGTGGGGGCTGCTCTCTTCAGCACCTTTCCGCAGAGTGGATACTAAAGTGGAAGACGACTGAGGTCCTGACGGGACTACACCGGGCCGGCGTAGTTGATCTTCCTCCGGCTGCATCATTTCAGACGCCGTCTGCCTCACGTCGCCGTGCCGATCTTGCTGTAAAACGCAAGCATGATGGCGTCATCCTTGGACTGCACCGACGCGGTGGCGATGTTGTCGATCTGACGGAATGCTCGCTGCTACATCCGGATATCGTCAAACTTCTCCCTGCGCTTCGCACAGCAATGGAACGTCTGGATCTTTTTCGCAGAGAAGCCGATCTGGTCATCAACCTCCTCGATTCCGGGCCGGATCTTCTGCTGGCGTCTGACGCGCCCCCCAGCACGGCTGACCGCATAAAACTTGCCGCATTCTGTAAGAGCCACTGTATTTCGCGCCTGTGCTGGAAGGAAAAAGCCTCGCAGGAGAATCCGGAAATTCTCGTGCAGCTGGCGCCTTCCGTCATCGCATTCGATGGCGTGGCGATAGAGCCGCCTTCCGGCGCTTTTCTCCAGGCGAGTCGCGAAGGCGAAACGGCGATCCGCACGGCTGTTCTTGACGCTCTTCCTCCTTCAACAGGTCGAAAAGCAAAAATCATTGAATTGTATGCAGGCTGCGGCACTCTGACTTTTGGGCTCTCCACTCATGCCCGTGTTGAGGCTTACGAAGGGCATCCCGGTGCCGTAGAAGCCCTCACCCGCGCATCAGCCGGGCGCAATATCACACCCCACCTCAGAGACCTGAACAAACAGCCTGTCGAAGCAAAAGAACTGTCTTCAGCGCTGGCCGTGGTTCTCGACCCACCCCATGCCGGTGCTGGTTTGCAGATGGATGACATTCTCGACGCCCGGCCCAGGGTCATTATTTATGTCAGTTGCAACCCACGCATTCTTTACCGGGATACTGAGCGCCTTCTGAAAGCTGGTTATCGGATCGATGCCCTGACGATCATTGATCAGTTTCTCTGGTCAGCCGAGACAGAGGTCGTGTGCCGCTTTTCTCACAGTTCAAAGAAGCGCGAGAAAACAAATAATAAGTAATTATAGTACATCTACAGTCAAAATTATTAACGACTTATTTTAAAAACAGTATCCAGTTGTGTTTCGAGAATCCTTTCAAAATAATTGAGATAAAGTTATTGTCGCTACACGAGAAGCCTTTGAGTTTCTCGCATGCGGCTTTTTCCTGTGAAAGAGCAGGCATCTTATCACGGAGAAATCTTACCATGCGTGAAATCACGATTTCTGAAATGAACGAAATTTCCGGTGGAACCGGTCTGAACTCCCTGGTTGGCAATGCCCTGATCGGCGCAGCCAACACGGTTAACTCTTTTCTTGATGCCATTGGACCGATCGGGGTCGCCCTGACCTATGCTGGCGGTCCCGTCGTTGCCGCATTGCACGAATTCAACGATTACGTTGTCTATGAAGGCTCGAAAGCCATCGATACCGTCGGCAAGACACTCGGCGGCACGCTGACCCCGGACTACCATTATGTGAATGAGTGGACAGGCAATGGCGCTCTGAGCAAGTACTTCTGAATCTGAAGTAATAATTCAGCTTCTGGTCAGCCGCCAAAGACAGGGTTGTATCCTGATTCGGATACAACCCTAAAAAATCAAAAAACAAACAAAGTAAAATGAAAGTATTTATTTTACTTTTACTGCAACCATTCTGCGCCGCAGAAATTTTTTCTGGATGAAAAAATGCTGGAGTCTTCGTCGACTTCCTCTCCTCTGGTTCTGACTGAAGACCAGATCGAAAAGCTTCGTACCGACACGGATAACGGCACAGCCAATCCGCTGAAAGGTTATCAGGACATGATATCCTTTCTTGATGCCGCGAATGCAGCAGGCACGGATACGCTCGATGATGCAAGTCAGTTCTGGTATCAGCAGGCCATCACAGTAAACGGTGACGATCCCACCAGTTTCGGCAATATCTTTATCCATGCCGCCACAGCGTATGGCGCTGCCTGGGACGGAAAAACCGTTGATTTCCAGTCGCTGTCTGACAAGATCGGCCTTGCCGTCATCAACGGCACGATAGAAACCGGCTCACTGCAGAGCATCAATTCGATGCTTGAGGACGATATCGGAACGTCGCTTTCCTATGGCGGCATGACTGTCGGCGGCTGGGGCGGCTCCTTCTATTACTGGAACACCCCGTTCGAGGGCACGGAGACTGTGGGTCAGGCCATCATGGCAGACCCGGAACAGTACGATAAATTCATTGCCACAACCGCAAACGCCGTTGTTGTCACAGGCAATACAGCGATTGAAGAGCTCGGACTGACCTTCAATTCCGGTTCGATCACCAATGAAGTCGATCAGTTCCTGAATATTCTTCAGGTTGGCGTGCCCACCATCGTCGATGCAAGCGTACAGACAACCGTGAAGGCAGAAGTCATCGCGCGTGCTTTTGAGGAAGACGTTCTGGGACAGAGCGCCGCCGGCAATCCCAATCTGATCAACGGCTATGAGTATGTCGGCAAGAGCTGGTTCGGGAACAGTGAGTGGATCGCCACTCCGAATGCAGGCATCAGCTCAGTCAATGTCACCAACACCACGGAGCTTGACGCTCTGCGCGCCACGCGTCTTGAAGAGCAGGACACGAAATCTGGTGATGCTGTCACCAATATTTATTCTGCACTTGCCAAAGCCGCGGACGCTGGCATTACCGGCAGCATGACACTTCCTTCCGAGCTCCAGCTTCCGGCAGGATCAACGCTCACAGCAAGCGATATGACGGCTTCAAAGGTAACACTGAGCCTGCCCGCTCTTCCGACGGATCTGGTGACAGACACCATCAAGGACGTCATGGCAGACATCGCTCCGGCGATTTCCGCTGACTTCCTTGCGCCTGTTGTCTCCATCGTCGGAACAGGTCTTACGGACGCCCTGAACTTTGCAGGCAATATCCTGACCGATCTGACAGGCGGCTCTTCCTCTGCATCGTCTTATGGCGCAAGCCTTGCGACAACGCAGACAAACACTGCCGCCAGCAGCCATCAGGATCTGTTTGCATCACTGTTTGCGTGATCTGGACTGTCCTGACCTTTTTATAAGGTCAGGACAAAGCGCTCTCATTCATGCTTCGTCGTAAAACGACGTATTTCAGAGGCAATGAGCGCTTCCAGATGTCGCCCTTTCAAAAAGGGCGACATCTACCGGGGCTTTCTCAAGAAAGCTCTCTCAAAACTTCCCTACACGTGATCCGCAGCTAACGCCTCACACAAAGGCGAAGCGTTATTTGCCCTGAGTGTCACTGCTTCCTGAATTCCGCAACCTTTTCAGGCGTGACATTCACCGAGCCCGAACCGAATTTTTCCATCAGGAAATTCACAAGACTGGCTATTTCCGCATCGCTCAGGCGTTCGACCTGCGACTTGTCGTTGAACCCATGCATGAACGCATGATGATCACCAGCTTTCCGGTCAACACCATTCAGGATCACCATAATCAGGTTATCCGGACGAGCTGTTCCCACCGCAGAATTGGAAAACAGCGACGGGACAGAATGATCAGCTGTTCCGGCGCCATTCCGCCCATGACAGGCAGCGCAGTTATCATCAAAGATCTGCAGGGCGCTCATCTGATCCAGATTATCGATCCGTTTCGGAACATCTGTCCGGATGTCGGGATCGTTCATTGGCTGGCCAAAGCTGTCACGCGGCTTGTGATCCACATCGTCCTCAAGAGCCGGAACCTGCTTGATGTAGGCAGCCAGCGCATGCAGGTCCGGATCGCTCAGCTTGCTCGTGCTGAAAGAGACGACCTCTCCCATGGAACCGGCCGCCTGAGCGCGTCCATGAGCCTGACCGGTCTTCAGATAGGAGACGATATCGTCTTCGCTCCAGTCTCCGATGCCACCTGTTTTGCTGGACGTGATATTGGGCGCATACCATCCGGCCAGCTCAGCGCCGCCAAGATAACGATCCGTCTTCTCACCCAGCATGAAGTTGCGCGGCGTATGGCAGGTTCCGCAATGCTCCAGTGCATTGGCGAGATATTTCCCGCGCCTCAGAGTGTCGAACGTCATGGAGTCACCCGTCTCGGGTGTTTCAGACGTCGCCAACATGTTCCACACCTTCATGGCGGACCGCACGTTAGCAGGGAATGTCAGAGCTGTTTCGGGAGGCGTGCTCGCAACGGGCTGCACGCGGTGCATGAACCAAGCATACAGCGCCTTCATGTCCTGATCGGTTATTCCGGCATAGGACACATAAGGCATGACCGGATAGAGATTGACCCCATCAGCACGGATACCGTGACGCACGGCTTCGTCGAACTGGACCTCCGTATATTTCCCGATGCCGTGTTCGGGGTCCGGCGTGATGTTGGTTGAGATGACATTCCCCATCGGGGTTGCAATCTTCAGGCCGCCAGCAAATGGCTTTCCGTTCTTTGTCGTGTGACAGGCCATGCAGTCCGCAGCAAGCGCGACGTCCGCGCCGCGTTTGAGCAGAGCCTCGTCGTCCGCAGCCGGTGCGGCAGGGGCCGGAGAAGCGGCTGCAGCCTTGCTGTCCTGCGCCTTTTCATCTGCTGCCAGAACAGGTGCTGCATGCAATGCACCAAGAACATTGCCTGCAATCAGAAAAGAACGGAATGTCTTGAAAATATCAGGCATGGTTCAGCTCTTTTTTCAGCGTATCGGCGACGCGCAGAGCCAGTGCCGAAACCGTCAGGGTAATGTTGCCGGTGCCCACCGTCGAAAAGACGGAAGAACTGGCGATGAACAGGTTTTCATGGTCGTGCGTGCGACAATGACCGTCCACAACGGAATCTTTCGGATCCACGCCCATTATGGTGCTGCCTGAGGGATGATCCTGTGGAAAATACCCAGGCGTCCACTGCTCATCCGTGCCGTGCATGAGCCCGATCAGTTCACGGAACACCTTGCGGGTATGCTCACAGCTGCGCACCGTATATTCCGGCAGTTTGTAGTAAACATCCGGATGCGGAATCCCGAGAACATCTTTGCGGGTTTTACTGAGCGTCAGACGGTTGTCCGGATCGGGTAGCGCCTCATTATGGCTGAACAGGCGCACTGTGTGCGCGGCCAGATAACGGATGCGCTCTTCGAGTTCACGCCCGACATAACCTTTGGCGATGGCCATCTGGGTCGCGAGATCGACCTGATTGTCATCCACCATGTGCACCAGATAGGCGCCACGCTCCTTCCGCCACTCACCATCGCGGAAGTTGTCGATCACATTGGTCTCCAGCGGACCACGTCCCGGCCACAAAGCCTTGTCACCGCTGATGAAGGTCACCTGAACGCCCGTGTGATCCATCATGTTGCGACCAACCTGATCGGAACTGTTGGCGACGCCTGTGGGACTTTTTTCGTCAGCCGCCACAAGCAGGAGCTTGGCCGTCTCGATGCAGTGCGCCGCAATGACGAAGTATTTTCCGGTGACGCGATGGGAGCCCTTGTCCGGGTCGAGATAATGCACCGCGGTGACAAGCTTGTTCGCCGGATCCCGCTCGATCTTGTAGACAACGGCGTTGGGAATGAACTTCGCGCCAGCCGCCTCGGCATCATAGACCGAGTAACTGCCGTTATACATCGCCCCGATCGGGCAGATCGGCATGCAGTTGTTATGACCTTCACAGGTCGGACGGTTATCGTAAGGGCGTGTGTTGCGGGCCTGAGGCTCATGCACCACGCGCCAAGGCGTCTTTTCACTGATCAGCTTGCGGAACTGCTGCGCGGCATAGGAAATGGGCAGCGCATCCATCGGATAAGGCTGTTTGCGCGGCGAACCGAGATCCTCGACGGCGGGATCAGGGCCGCAGACACCCATCATCACTTCCGCCTGATAATAGAACGGCTCGAGATCATCATATTTCAGAGCCCAGTCACGGCCCTGACCAAAGCGGGTTTTCAGCTCGAAATCCGAAGGCAGATAACGCCAGGCACATCCGGCCCAGTGCCAGGTCGTACCACCGATCATCCGCAGGTAGACCTGCTGATAGGCCTCCGCGTCCGGACCAGTCGTGTGCAGATACTCGTTGGGTGTGCGCTGATCGGGCGGATGGGGTGCCCAAGGCACAGAGGGGAACGGCTCCTGATAGGACGGCTTGTTTTCCAGATTACGGAAATTTTCCACAAAATGCTGGCGGTCTACACGCGGGCCTGCTTCCAGCACGATGACGGAAATACCCGCACGCACCAGTTCATTGGCGATCGAACTGCCCGCCACACCGGACCCGACGATGACGACATCGGCGGAGAGATTTTCTGAAGACATAAGGATTATACTTTTCTGTTTTCAGGTCGGTTCGACGACGAATTTCGACGGAGACAGAGCGGGCTGACCTTTCGGTGGGTCAACTTCAGGTGGTTTCGACGTCCAGTAGAACGGTCCACCAGCAGCATATGTCTTCGGATAGACGGCATCCTTGGTGATATCGAACATCAGGGCCGAGCGATAAACCACGACCTTGCCGTTGGCGACGCCACGATACCAGCCCGCCATGATGTCATGGATCACGTCCTTGAACGCTGGATCGTGTTTTTCCGCAGCACGTGCAAAGTCGGACGCGGAGGCGAACTGCCCTCCCTCAAGCAGGGCATGCATGCCCTGAAGCTGCTCTTTCCGCTTTGCATCAGACTGCACGATGTTTGTGCAGAGCGCGGCAGCGATCCACTCATCCAGAGCATCCCGATCCGTCAGGCGATGCGACAGGTCCAGAAACTGTTTCACCAGAGGGTCATTGACCGAAAGCAGCGATGGCTGCCCCGGCACATTCGACCCGTGTGCATCCGGCTCCGCCGCCCGGGCGGAGACAAGGCCTCCCGCTGCGACCGTTCCCATGCCGCCCAGCAGAACATCGCGCCGCGACATTCGCAGCAATCTGCTCAAACGCATTCTGTTGGGAGAAACCATCCAGAGCGATGAAGAGTTATCTGCCATTCTCCTGAACAGCTCCTTGTCGATATTCGTTGCGCCACCAGAAGATCGCACAACATGAATTTGCCATTTCATAAGGTCGTAGGCCGTGAATTATGTTCACGCAACCATCAAAGATTGTAAAATAACATCCTGGATGAATGAGATTTATTTGAAAATTCTCTTAAAACATCTTGTGAAACATTTCTGTGCTTCAAAAACATCTTTTTCACCTCACCTCGTCACATTCATCATCCTGAGCTGGACGGATGCAAAAGCCCCTCCCACCAGATGCAGGCCACCATTCACTCTCCGCGCATGGACAGTCCTGCCTCAAGACGGCATAGCCGTTCCTCCTTTTCAGGGCGGGTGCCAGACATGTCAGGCAAGATGTCAGTAGAGACGATGCAGGCCAGTCAGCGTCTGCCCTTTTACCTTGTGGCTCTGCTGGGACTGATTACAGCGCTCGGCCCCCTGTCCACCGACATGTACCTTCCCGCCTTTCCGATTCTGGATCAGGAACTGGGGGGCGGTCCCGGCTCGGCGCAGTTCACTCTTGCGACATGGTTCATCGGACTGGCGGTGGGGCAGTTCTCCTGCGGTCCGTTGTCAGACCGTTTCGGCCGCCGCGGTCCATTGATCGCGGGGCTCGCACTCTACACGCTGGCCTCGATCGGCTGTGCGATGACGTCCGACTACCGGCTGTTCTGCCTGTTCCGCTTTTTCGCCGCCCTCGGCGGTTCTGGCGGAGCCGTCATCCCCCGCGCCATGATCCGCGATATCGCAACTGGCAGAGCCGGGGCGCATATCATGACCCAGCTGACCCTCGTCTTTGGCGTCATGCCGATCCTGGCCCCTTCCATCGGCGGGATTATTCTGGAAATCGCGACATGGCGCTGGATGTTCTGGGTGGCGGCGCTTTACGGTGTGGCGGCCATTGCGGGCGTCTGGTTTGTATTGCCGGAGACCCTGCCCCTCGCACGCCGTCTGCGCCTGCCCGTCAGCACGATTCTCACGCGCTATGCGATGATTGTCCGAGAGCCGCACTTCTTTCTGAACGCGCTTATCGCCAGCGCCTCGACCTTTGTGATGTTCGCCTATCTCGGCGGCGCGCCCGTGGTGTTCGAGCACCTGATGGGATTTTCTCCACGTAACTTCGCCATTTTCTTCGGCGTCAACGCCGCCATCTTTATCCTCTGCACCCAGATCAGCGGCAGGCTGGTGCATCGCGTGCGCCTTGAAACGCTCATGCAGTTCGGCATTGGCTGGTGCGCCTTCGCCGGGGTCATGAACGTGCTGCTGACCACAACACATATCATCACGGCCCAGACACCCGTCTTCGTCGTCATGATGATCATGTTCATGACCGGCTCGCTCGGGTTTATTGGCGCGAACGCAACAGTGCTCGCTTTCCATCATCACGGCGCTCATGCGGGAAGCGCCTCCGCACTGCTGGGCACGATGCAGTTCAGCATCGGCGCCGTCAGCGGCCTGATGATGGGCTACATGCCGACGGATTCGATCATCCCGACGGCCTGCTTGATGGCAATCGGTCCGGCCATGATGGTGATCGCCAACATCTTCCGCGTTTTCCGCTGCGCCGAAACCTGACGTCTCGCTCGCCATCCCCTCACCTTTTTGCTAGACAGATCATCCCTTGTCGCGAACGCCTCTCCCGCTGTCGCGTTACAGGGTCTGATCGCGCCGGCCACTCTTCCGCCGCGCGCGAAAAGGATGATGATGACACACAGCACACGGACATCGGTATTGGCTTCAGACCGCACAGCCTGTGAGGCCGCCATCGCGGGCCTGCGTAACTCTCTCAACACGGCAGAGTGTTCGGCCACGCCGTTCCGGCACTGGACGCTGTCCAACATTCTGCCGCAGGAAGCGTGCGAGGCTCTCGTGGCGTGGGAACCGGAAGATAATGCTGTTGCAGGCGATACCGGCGGTCGCCGTGAGACGCGCAACGGCTCCCGTGTTTTCGTAGAACCGGAAGCCCGGGCGCGGGATGCGCGACTGGATGTGCTGGCCCATATGTTCGACAGCCCGGAAGGACGCTCCGCCGTGGAAGCGCTCTGCGGCACGAAACTCGATCATACGGCGCTTCGACTTGAACTCAGTCTCGATACGGACGGCTTCTGGCTGGAGCCGCATACCGACATCGGCGCGAAGAAACTGACGCTGCTCATTCCGCTGTCCACCCATGATGACGCCGAGCAGTGGGGCACGGACCTGATGAACGCGGAGGGAAAAACCGTTGTCCGCAGCAGTGGCCGCTTCAATACCGGCACCCTGTTCGTGCCGGGCGACGACACCTGGCATGGCTTCCAGAAACGACCCATCAACGGCCTGCGACGAGGTCTGATCGTCAATTTCGTTGATTCAACGTGGCGCGCAACGCAGGAACTGGCTTTCGGCCCGGCGCAGTGAGGTGATGTCGCCTGACCAATGAAGCGCGAGACTTTCTGACCTGACACCAGACATCAGTGAGTCGACAGTTTTTCTGCCACAGTTGCTTCTGAAACGCCCTCATTCAGGCCTTTCAGAAAGATAAACAGCCTTGGCAAACCGGGACGAACACCTTACCCGGACACTTCAATTCATAGACAGCCCGCGAGAAAGCGCCATTCCGCCTTCTTGCCCATGGCATTTTACGATGAGGAACGAGGACCGATGAGCGAACGCGAGGCGATGGAATTTGATGTCGTCATCGTGGGTGGCGGCCCGGCGGGTCTGGCGGCAGCCATCCGCCTGCGTCAGCTTAACCCCGAAGCCAATGTCTGCCTGATCGAGAAAGGCAGCGAGATCGGTGCGCATATCGTCTCCGGTGCGGTGATCGAGCCGCGCGCTCTTGAGGAACTGTTCCCCGACTGGCTGGAACGCGGCGCTCCCCTGAAGACCCCGGTGACCGAGGAGGAGATGTATTTCCTCACCGAGAAAAAGGGCTTCAAAATTCCGGCGCTCGACCGCGTGATGCCGCACCTCGCCAATCACGGGAACTATGTCGTCAGCCTCGGCGATGTCTGCCGCTGGCTGGCCGAGCAGGCGGAAGCGCTCGGCGTCGAGATCTATCCGGGCTTTGCTGGCGCGGAAGTGCTGATCGAGAAAAACCGCGTGGTGGGCGTGGCGACCGGCGACATGGGCATCACCCGTGACGGCGAGAAAGGCCCGAACTACCAGCCGGGCATGGAACTGCGCGCGAAATACACGCTGTTCGCGGAAGGCTGCCGTGGCTCCCTCACCAAGCAGGTGATGGAACACTACAACCTGCGCAAAGGCGTCGATCCGCAGACCTACGGACTTGGCATCAAGGAAGTGTGGGAAATCCCCGCCGAGAACCACCGTCCCGGTCTGGTCGTGCACAGCTTCGGCTGGCCACTCGATGACAAGACCTATGGCGGCGCATGGCTCTACCATTTTGGCGAGAACCTTGTCTCCTATGGCTTCGTCACGGGTCTCGATTATGAGAATACGTGGCTATCGCCGTTCGACGAGATGCAGCGCACGAAGTTGCATCCGGTCTTCCGCAAGCATTTCGAAGGTGGCCGACGTCTGATCTATGGCGCACGCGCCCTGTCCGAAGGCGGTCTCCAGTCGATCCCGCGCCTCACCTTCCCCGGTGGCGCGCTGCTTGGCGATTCGGCTGGTTTCCTTAACACGCCAAAAATCAAGGGCACGCATACGGCGATGAAGTCCGGCATGCTGGCCGCAGAAGCCGTTATCGACGCGATGAAGGCCGACCGGGTTGAACCAGCCGCCTATACGAGCCTTGTCCGTCAGTCCTGGCTGTATGACGAGCTGAAATCCGCCCGCAATGTCCGTCCGGCCTTCGCCCGCTGGGGCTCCAAGCTGGGCGCGCTTTATGCCGGGTTCGACGCCATGGTTCTGCGCGGCAAAGCCCCGTGGACCCTGCATTTCAAACATGCGGATAACGAGACGCTGAAGCCTGCCTCTCTCTGCACGCCGATCGCCTATCCGAAGCCGGACAACAAGATCACCTTCGACAAGCTTTCCTCGGTGTTTCTGTCGAACACCAACCATGAGGAAGACCAGCCGGTTCACCTCAAGGTCCGCAACATGGGCTTGTGGAAGACGGTGAACTGGGACGTGTTCCGCTCACCTGAAAGCCGTTACTGCCCGGCGGCGGTCTATGAAGCGGTGGATACGGATACTGAAGCGCGGCTGGTGATCAACTCCCAGAATTGTGTCCACTGCAAGACCTGCGACATCAAGGACCCGACGCAGAATATCGACTGGTGCACACCAGAAGGAGCCGGTGGTCCGAATTACCCTGCGGGTATGTGATTTTTGTCGATAGTACGTTAAGGCAGCCGTCAATTCCGGTGGCCCGATCGCCGGGCGTGGTTCCTGCGCCCACGTCCGCGCGCGCCACCATCTGCGGGTAGTATGCGAGAGAGACGATGAAGATACTTGTCCCGGTAAAGCGGGTTGTTGATTACAACATCAAGGTTCTCGTCAAATCGGACGGCACCGGCGTTGAGACGGCTGGCCTGAAGATGTCGATGAATCCCTTTGACGAAATTGCCGTCGAAGAGGCCGTCCGTCTGCGTGAAAAAGGCTCTGCGACCGAGGTGATCGCCGTGTCTATCGGTGTCCAGCAGGCACAGGATACGTTGCGTACGGCCATGGCGATGGGTGCCGACCGCTCCATTCTCGTTCTCTCGGAAGAAAGCCCGGAGCCTCTGGCTGTCGCCAAGGTGCTGAAGGCGATCGTCGAGAAAGAGAAGCCGGACCTCGTCTTCCTTGGCAAGCAGGCCATCGACGACGACATGAATGCGACGGGCCAGATGCTCGCCGGTCTGCTCGGCTGGGGTCAGGGCACCTTCGCCAGCAAGGTCGAAATCGTGGATGGTCGTGCGGAAGTCACCCGTGAAGTCGATGGCGGCACCGAGACAGTGTCGCTCGCCGTTCCGGCCATCGTCACGGCGGACCTGCGTCTCAACGAGCCGCGTTATGCTTCCCTGCCGAACATCATGAAGGCCAAGAAGAAGCCGCTTGAGACGATTCAGGCTGCGGACCTTGGCGTGGACATGACCCGTCGCCTGACGACGGTTTCCGTGGCTGAGCCGCCGACCCGCAAGGCTGGCATCAAGGTCGGCTCCGTGGCCGAACTGGTCGAGAAACTGCGCAACGAAGCGAAGGTGATCTGATCATGACCGTTCTTGTTCTTGTCGAGACCGAAGCCGGTCAGATCCGTCAGGCTTCCCGTTCCGCCATTACCGCTGCCACCAAGCTGGGCGATGTCCACGCTCTGGTCGTAGGCAATGCAGCCGACGCCGAAGCGGCAGCCGCTCTCGCCGCCAAGGTGCCGGGCGTGGCCAAGGTGCTGAAGGCCGGTGCCGACGTGCTGGCCCATGAACTGGCCGAGCCTGTGGCCGACCTGATCGTCTCGCTGGCAGGCGATTACAGCCACATCGTCGCCGCTTCCACGGCTGTCGGCAAAAACGTCCTGCCCCGCGCAGCAGCACTGCTCGACGTTCAGCCGATCCCTGACGTGATGGCTATCGTCGATGCCGATACGTTCGTTCGTCCGATCTATGCGGGCAACGCGCTGGCGACGGTGAAGTCCTCGGATGCGAAGAAAGTTCTGACTATCCGTGCGACCAACTTCGATCCGGCTCCGGCTGAGGGTGGTTCCGCTTCTGTCGATGCGGTCAACGTAACGGTTCAGGACACGGTTTCCCGCTTCGTTTCCGAGCACACACCGACCAGCGACCGTCCGGAACTCGAGTCGGCTCGCGTGATCGTTTCCGGTGGTCGTGGTCTGGGCAGCGCCGAGAACTTCCAGTCCGTGCTCGCGCCGCTGGCCGACAAGCTTGGAGCCGCCATTGGCGCTTCCCGCGTGGCGGTCGATTCCGGTTACGCCGAGAACGACTGTCAGGTCGGTCAGACCGGCAAGATCGTCGCTCCTGAGCTGTATATTGCTGTCGGTATTTCCGGTGCGATCCAGCATCTCGCCGGTATGAAGGACAGCAAGGTGATCGTGGCGATCAACAAGGATGCTGAGGCTCCAATGCTTCAGGTTGCGGACTACGCCCTTGTTGGCGACCTGTTCGAGGTCGTGCCGGAACTGGCCAAGGCTCTCTGAGAGCCGGTCAATTTCCTGATATTTTATGAAAGCCCCACACTTTGTCCGGTGGGGCTTTTTTTAGGGGCGCATGAACCCGAGCAAGGGAAACAGTCGATACAAACCGACTGTCCCTGTCCAGAATCAGGACAACTTGTTAACGGGTGATTGACTTCGACAAGGCACACTGACGGCAGTTCCACAGGATCAGCCCGGCGTCATGTCTGAGAATCTTCCAGAATTTACTGGCTACAATTTCACCTTCGCGTTTGGTGCATTAATTCTCTGCACCCTGACCATGCTGATCGCAGTGCGGATGATCTGTCGCGCTGCCATGGTCAAAGGCCGCTCCCACCAGAAAAGGCTGCTTTTCAGCGCCTGCATTGCCGGAAACGGTGTATGGGCCACGCATTTCGTCGCCATGCTGGGCTGCGCAAACAGTATGGCGACGACCTATAATGTGCCGCTGACGATCCTGTCCATGTTCGTCGCCATGGGACTGTTTGTCCCGACATGGTGGAGCGAGTGCCGGACGCCTAACCGGTCACGCTCTCCCCGCACAGCGCTTCTCATGACCATAACGGTCGGGAGTATGCATTATATCGGCATAGCCGCCAGGGGAGACACAGGACTGGAGGCCATTCCACCTGTCTGGATTATTCTCTCCCTGACAGTCGGTTTCGCCTTTTTCTATGCGGGAACCCTTCTCCTGCGCCAGCAGCGTGGGCGCAAGAGATCCCTAGCTGCGATCGCATGGGTTCTTGGCATATGCTCCCTGCATTTCATGGGCATGCCCGATGCGTATCTCTCCCACGAAACAATGGGAGACATGCCACAGCATATCGCTTCTCTTTCCCTTGCCGAAACGGTCGGAGCAGGCGCGTCAACTTTTTTCGCTCTGGCCTGTATTTTTCTTCTGCTCGAATATCAGTCGGCGAGGCGGAAAATCGAGGACAGCACACGCGCACGCAGCTTTGCCGATGCTGCCCTCGAAGGACTTGTCGTCACAACCGGAAGCGTTGTGCTTGATGCCAACAGCGCATTCTGGAACCTTGCAGGAACAAGATCCAACGCGACCTATCATCTGAAGAACTTTTTCCCGGTTCTGGCAACCGAAGAGATTGTTCAGAAGCTGATCAAGAAAGAGACTCCCCGTGAAATCCAGATGATCCGGCACGATGGAGAACGTATTCCCGTTGAAGTCTATGCCCGCGAAAGTTCCTGGCGCGGCAAACCGCGAACCATTCTTGCGATTATCGATCTTCGTGCACGCAAGGAAACTGAAGCTACGATCAAGGAGCTTGCCATCACGGACATGCTGACCGGGATCGGCAACCGTTCCTTTTTTGTCGCCAGTCTTACCGATCTCCTTCAGGATAAAACCCGAAACAATCCGGTCGTCGTCTTTCTTGTGGATATTGATCGTTTCAAGAATATCAACGAGACCTGCGGACATGCCATGGGCGACAAGGTTCTGTCCCATATCGCAAAACGTCTCCAGCTTCTCGTCCCACAGGACGCCATCATGGCGCGTATCGCCGGAGATGAATTTGCTGTGGCCTGTGTGCTCAGCCCGGATGATGTGACGGATTTCGCTTCCTATCTGGCCCTGGAACTGAAAATTCCACTGCCTGACGGACATGACGAGCTGCCGGTTTCCGTGAGCGTCGGTTTCGCCGTATCTGACGACGACATGCAGGATGGTGGGCAGCTTCTGCATTGTTCAGGCATCGCTCTTCTGGCGGCCAAACAGTCCGGGCGCGGGAATGTGCGTGAATATGATAGATCTTTTGACAGTTCTATACAGAATCGCATTCGTCTTGAGCGTGAAATACAGCTTGGCCTTGAACGAAATGAATTCTTTCTCGAATATCAGCCAATCATGTCGACCCTTGACCGCAGGCTGGTCGGATATGAAGCACTGCTTCGCTGGCAGCATCCTGAACGTGGCCGGGTTCCGCCTGATCAGTTCATCGGGATTGCGGAAGATTGCGGACTGATCGCCCAGCTTGGCGCCTGGGTCGTGCGCAAGGCCTGTCGTGATGCAGCCGGATGGGAAAACGGACTGAATGTATCGGTCAATGTTTCCCCTATCCAGTTTACGACATCCGATCTGCCGAACGTCATCAAGGCCGCACTTGACGATGCCGGGCTCGAAGCGAAACGACTCAGCATCGAAATTACCGAAAACACCTTTCTTCAGGGGAAACAGAATATTGAAGTCCTGAAAGCGCTTCGCACTCTTGGTGTCGGTATCGTCATGGATGACTTTGGAACGGGATATTCAAGTCTCAGCTATCTGCGGGATTTTCAGTTCGACAAGGTGAAGATCGACCGTTCCTTTATCTGGGACATGCTGAATCAGCCTCATTCAGCTGCTATCGTGGACGCGATCCTGTCTCTCGGTCATGGTCTGGGGGTCGATATCGTTGCCGAAGGAATCGAGACTGCCGAGCAACTGGCCTATCTGGAAGAACGGTCATGTTCGCTGGTTCAGGGATATTTCATAGGCAGGCCAAGCCAGACCATTGCCGAGCGTCCCAGGACTGAAGTGCTGGAATCCTCCGTAGCTGCGTAAAGGGTCTTCAATCACTCCTTGACATGAAGAACGATGGCTATCCTCTGCGGAAACTGGCACATGAGAACCAAGCCTGTTTAGGATGAAAACAGAAAAAGAACGCCTCCAGGTACGACACTTAACGAAAGTGCCTACTCTGCCGAAATTACGAACGTTCGACAGAACCGCACCTTTGAGTAGTATGCTCTGACCAGCACTCGTCACTCAGGCCAGAGTATACTTCATTGATCCAAGATACACAGTATCATCCCCTGAATCCTGATAGCCTCCGACAGGTTCTGTCGGATCTACCCTCTCTGGCAATTCGTCTTGGTGGCGCTCCTTCCGACTGGAACATTCGTGAAGTCAGCGATGGCAATCTCAATAGTGTCTGGCTTGTCCACGGTCCTTCTGGTTCTCTCTGCGCCAAACAGTCCCTCCCCCATGTGAGGGTCGATCCTTCATGGAAAATGCCCCTTGACCGAACGACTTTCGAAGCCGGATGGCTACAGGCCGTTGCACCGCTGGTGCCTGACATGGTTCCTGAATTCCTTCATTTTGATCCTCAGCTTTTCCTTCTGGTGACAGCCTGTCTCGATGATCACGTCACTTTCACCGAGGCTCTTGCGAAAGGTATGGATCCGGCCCCAGTCGCCAGCCAGATCGGTCGTTTTGTTGCTCAAACTACTTTTCATACCTCATGGCGCGGTGGGCCATTTGAGAATATGGCGCGTCTCGAAGGGTTTTTCTCGGGCAATACAACCCTGACCCGTATTACAGTCGATCTGGTGCTGACAGATCCCTATCACGATCACCCTCGAAACCATTATCACCCAGCGCTAAAACCACTGGTGAATCAGCTTCATATCGATCCAGCCATCCATCGCTCGGTCTGTCACATGCAGTCGCAGTTTTTCACGGCCCGTGAGGCTCTGCTTCATGGCGATCTGCACAGTGGCTCCGTCATGGTCGACCGCAACGGTGCGTCCGTGATTGATGGTGAGTTTTCCTGCATCGGACCGATCGGCTTTGATTGCGGTATGTTTGTCGCCAGTCTGATACTCGCTTCTTTTGCCGCCCCGACCGAAGCACGACGCAACCAGATCCGTCAGGCAGCCCCCATCTTCCATCAAAGTTTTCTCAAGGCTTACTGTGACGAATGGCTTCACAGTGACGCAAAAACCGACCTCGCTCCGGCTTTTCTAACTCGCGATGATGCTGCTGAAATTCAACGTCAGCAACAAGAAGAATGTGATCGCATCACCACCGATACGGCCGGGTTTGCAGCTATGGAAATCATTCGCAGGCTGACCGGATATGCTCATACTTCCCATTTCGACAATCTGCCGGAAACAGAAAAAGGTCAGAAGCAATATCAGGCTCTTTCTTTTGCAATACAGCTTCTTTCCGATTTGAAGACAGCTCCAGAAAACCTTTTCCCGCATGGAAAGACAGCCCTCTGAAGAAAGGCAGGGCAATCTCTCCTGTCGCAACAGGCTTTTAACCAGCTTTCGGTAAGAGAAGACTCATAAAAGGAGTCTGCCATGCCCGCTCTCGATGCCCCTATGCCAGCGATGTCTCAGGAACTCGCGACCTGCCTTGCTGAAGCGCGCGTATTCGAGAAACTGGGCGATATGGCAGGAGTGAGAAGAACTGCCCTGACACATCTGGCGCGTTTTCCACGCGAACCGGCTGTTCTGGCTCTTCTGGGGCGCGCTGAGTTACTGCTTGGTCGTCCGGCATGCGCGTTGGCACCTCTTGCCCGCAGCGCCCGCCTGACCAACCATTTCATTTTCTACCTTCTGCAAGCAGACTGTTTAAAAAAACTCGGCCGCCTTCAGGAGCAGCAGGAAACTCTTGAGCGAGCTGCCCTGTGGATGCCTCAGACCGGCACCGCCTATTTTATGGCAGGCATCGCATTTGAAGGCATCAGGGAAACAGATCGCGCCATCCGTTTCTACAGGCAGGCTTTGACGACACTCCCCAATGAAGCGGCCCTTCAACACCGCCTCGGCCGTGCATTAGTAGAAAAAGGGGAAACCATCGGAGCGCTCCATTATCTTGAGCAGGCTCTGGCAACCCATCCGGACGATCCAAATTATCTTGTCGATTTCAGTGTCGCTCTTGAACATGCCGGAAGGCTTGAAGAAGCCCTGACGACAATTGAAAAAGCTCTTGCCCTTCAGCCGGACAATCCGGAAGCCATCCACAACCGGGGTCATCTTCTTTTCAATCTGAATCGTTCAGCCGAAGCTCTCGCCGTATTTGATGAGGCGCTGGCGACAGGACGTGACTGTTCCAAAACCCGTTTTTCCCGCGGAGTCAGTCTGCTCAAGCTCGGACGCTTCAAGGAAGGATGGGCTGATTACGAAAGCAGATGGAAAACCTCACAAACGCTTCCATCCAACCTCCCGGCCCCATTATGGCAGGGAGAATCTCTTAAGGGATGTCACATCCTGCTTCATGCAGAACAGGGTTTTGGAGATTCGCTTCAATTCATCCGTTTTGCACCGCAACTTGCAGCACAGGGCGCTATCGTAACCGTTCTGGCGCCTCCGCCTTTGCAGAGGCTTTTCACGACAGTTGTCGGTGTAAGCCATAGTGTGACGGACCTGCCAGCCAACGCACATTTCGACTATCACTGTCCGCTTGCCAGTCTGCCGCATCGCATAGGGCTTACGCAGGAAACCATTCCCTCTGCCCCTTACTTTTCTGTTCCGCCGGAAGAGGCCTCGCGACAGGGCGGTCCCATCCGGCGTCTCATGTGGGCAGGCAAGCGCCCCGCCCGGCGTGTCGTCGGGCTTGTCTGGTCGGGCGCTCCCCGTCCATCGCATGTCGAAGCCCATGCTATCGACCAGAGGCGCTCCATGCCGCTCACCGAACTCGCGCCTCTGTTTGAAGTGCCTGATACGGTTTTTGTCAGCTTCCAGATGAACGGTGCTGAACAAATCGCGGAAGCAGCCCTACCCATTCATGATGGCACCCACGATATCAGGGATTTTGCCGACACGGCCGCCCGGCTTCTTGGCATTGATCTCCTGATTTGCGTGGACACATCAATTGCGCATCTTGCGGGTGGCCTCGGTCTGCCAGTGTGGATGATGTCCCGCTTTGACGGCTGTTGGCGCTGGCTGGAACAGCGTAGCGATACGCCCTGGTATCCCACCATGAAGATTTTCCGTCAGCCCAGACCGGGAGACTGGGCCGGTCTCGTCAACGTGCTGAAAGAGGAGCTGAAAGCTTACATGCCAGATACATTGGCTGCGGTATCGTAATGCTTTACGCAACAGGTTGTGTCTGACGGACGAAATATCGCCCAGTGACATCAATCTATTTTATCCTCTCCCGAACAAATATTGCTGTGCAATCCATCCAACGTACACACATCATCATTCTTAAAACATGCAAATACTCAGAATATAAATATATAATTAACCAATACCCACAAATACTTCCCAGCGACAACACCATCTCTCGAGGACATTCATGGGTTACTGCGGTGGACAGGAAGAGAAGGCAAAAACCTTCACTCGAACAGTATCGTTTTCTCTTGGAAACGGATTGAAATGCGTATCCTGCGGTAGCTGGTTGCACTGGCAGGGTCAGCATGCCAGATGTCAGAACAAGTGTGAACACACCGTTGTCGCCATTTGCCGGAAATAACAGTCAGCGACGGTTTTCCTGATCCTCGCAGAGAAGGTCAATCGCTTTGGCAATCACCTCAGCTGGCTGATCCACGGCATCCAGCACAAGAATATGTTCCTGCCCAGACGGCGCTTCCAATGTCTCCAACTGACTGTCCAGCAGAGTAACGGGCATGAAATGCCTCTTGCGACCTTTAAGGCGACGTTCAAGTTCGTCGCGGGGCACCCTGAGAAAGAGGAATGTGACATCCATTCCATTCTGTCTCAGAATGTCACGATAAAACCCCTTGAGTGCCGAACAGGCGAGAATCCCTCCCCTGCCATCTTTTGCACGTGCAGCAAGCCATTCCCGGCACTTTTCCAGCCAGGGCAGCCGATCTTCATCAGTAAGAGGCTCGCCTGACGACATCTTGGCGATGTTGTGTGGAGGATGCAGATCATCTCCCTCCTGAAAAGGCCACCCAAGCTGGGAACAGAGACCTTCCGCCACCAAAGTCTTGCCGCTGCCGGAGACACCCATGACGACCACCAGACGAGGCATGACGCCGTTTGGACATGACTGCGTCATAGCCTGCACTCCCCAGCATTACAGTTGCAGCTCAGAAATATCACGGACAAGGAAATCGGACGTCACTCATCCATTTTTACAACGTCAAAACGGGTTCACGCACCAACAGTCAGATGCGCAATCCCTTCTCCGCCGGCAACAATAGCGTCCGTCGCCATTCCAACAAACAGACCACTCTCCACCACACCGACAATTGAGCGAATCTCCTGTTCAAGTCGTTTGGCATCGGAAATCACAGGAAAACGGCAATCAAGAATCAGGTTACCGCCGTCACTGACAAAGAAGGCACCGTCCCGATTGCGACGCGGTGAAGCCTGCCCGCCCAGTCGTTCAATCTGACGTGCAGTCGCTTCCCACCCGAACGACGTCACTTCCACGGGCAGAAGTGTTTTCATGCCCAGATGATCGACCAGCTTCGTGTCATCCGCCACGATCACCAGACGGTCGGATGAAGCCGCGACAATCTTTTCACGCAGAAGCGCGCCGCCGAGACCCTTGATAAGATTGAGTGTGCCACGCTGGATTTCATCAGCGCCATCAATGGTCAGATTGACCCGTGCATGTTCCCCAAACGTCGTAAGATGGATGCCCAGTCCCAGCGCCTGCTTTTCGGTCGCCACGGAAGTCGGGATCGCCACGAAACGCAGCCCTTCCTTGTGCCGACGTCCCAGCGCTTCCACGACAAAAGCCGCCGTGCTGCCAGTGCCCAGACCAACGACCATGCCGTCTTCCACCATTTCAGCCGCAAATTCTGCCGCCTGACGCTTGTATTCGCTCGCGCTCATCGTCCCGTTTTCCCCTCGGCCTGCCCTGCAGCGCCCTTGTCGATAATCCACACAATCTCACCATCCGAGCGGATATGGCTGGCTGGCTCAGCCGGGTCTCCTGCACGAACCCCACGAAGCACGTCCGCCTTGGATGTTCCCGTCACGAGAAACAGCACATGCTGACTGGACGCAATCGCCGGATAGGTCAGTGTCAGCCGCGTATGGGGCGCATCGTCCGGCACGCAGGACGCAACCCACCGTGTCTTCTCTTCCAGAACCGGCTGTCGTGGAAAGAGAGAGGCTGTATGACCGTTCTCACCCAAACCGAGCAGCACCACATCAAAGAGCGGTTTGCCAGCAATGAGCGTGTCTGCACCGTAAGCCTGTTGAAGATCCGCTTGATACGCGCGAGCGGCGTCGTCCGGTTCGCCGCTATCCGGCATTGGATGGATGTTCTTCGCCGGGACAGGAACATGGTCGAACAGGATCGACTGCACCATACCGCGGTTGCTGTCAGGAGAGTCAGCCGGGACGAAACGGTCGTCCCCGTAAAAGAACTCTGTCCGATTCCAGGGAAACCGCTCGGCATAACCGGCTTTCGCCATGAGCGCGTAAAGTTTGCGCGGAGTAGAGCCACCGGAAAGCGCGATACGAAACACACCCTGTGCAGCACAAGCTTTTTCCAGAAGGAAATCAGCCACATACTGCGCCACGGCATCGGAGGTTTCCAGCACGACTTCCTGTGCCGTCATCACATCATGTCCAGCCATCAGCCTCGTTCCCAACACACACTCACCATGACGCTTCTGCCGAAACTCCATAGTCGCCGCGAGGCGGATTTAATCCATCCGGAAACCGGAGACAACGCCGGGAACTACCAGCCTGTTTCCGACGCCAGAATCAGGGAAGCAGAAGAACGCCGTTATCCCCTTTCTCAGGAAGCGTTACCGCCGACCCGTGGAAGGATCCACCGCTCAACCGCTTTCGCCCAGCCTTCGTTGTCATTCGTATCCGTCGTGAAATGCGCATGTGAGGCGACCTCCGCCGTCGCATTGCCCATGGCGATCGACAGACCGACGATGTCAAACATCGGCACATCGTTCTGCATGTCACCGAGGCAGGCAATCTCATGCGGCTCGACACCCAGCTGCCGTCCAATTTCACACAGAGCGTAACCCTTATTGGCATTGAGCGGCGTGATATCCAGATAATACTGAGCCGAACACGCGACACTGGCCTGTCCTTCCAGCATCTGACCAATCTCACCTTCAAGACGCCCCAGAAGGTCATAATCCGCGCTGGAGCCAGTAATCTTGCCGACCTTATCCTCCCAAGGACCGAAGTCTTTGGTCACGATCGGAGCAAGACCAAGCACTTTCTGCTCATGAGGCACATAGCCCGCCGTCTCGTCCTTGACGATCCAGTCGGAACCACAGAACAGCCAGCCATCGACTTCATGGACGTCCAGCATGTCGATGGTCGCCTTCACCGCCTCAACGGGCAGGGTGAGCGTGGACAGGGTTTTACCCTGACCATCCCGCACGACAGCGCCATTCATGGCGGCGTACGGTGTGTTGAGATTCAATGCCTGATGATACCGCTCGATCCCCACAGGTGCACGACTGCTGACAAGGCATACCGCCACACCGGCAGCGCGGAGCCTGTCGATCATCTCGACACTGCTCCGCGCAACCTGTTTCTCCGGTGTCAGAAGCGTGCCGTCCATGTCCGTCACCACGAGACGGACGTGATCCGTCGGCGCAGGCTTCGCATCATGTCTGGCGATATCATCAACTTTCACAGCATACTCCCAGCGTCGCAGACAGGACGTTATTTCTTTTCGACGTGACCACCAAAGCCGAACCGCATGGCGGAAAGCACTTTCTCGCCATAGGTGTTTCCGCTGCGCGACCGGAAGCGCGTGAACAGCGCCGCCGTCATCACCGGCACGGGAACCGCTTCCTCAATGGCTGCTTCAATCGTCCAGCGACCCTCACCGGAATCCTGAACTTCGCCGCTGAACTCGGACAGTTCACCGTTTTTCGCCATAGCTTCGGCCGTCAGATCCAGCAGCCAGGAGGACACGACGCTGCCACGACGCCAGACTTCGGCAATATCGGCCATGTTCAGATCGAAGCGCTCGTCTTCTGCCAGAAGCGGCGAGTTTTTGCTTTTCATGACGTCAAAGCCTTCCGCGAAGGCCTGCATCATGCCGTACTCGATGCCGTTATGGACCATTTTCACAAAATGACCTGAACCGGCTGGGCCACAATGCAGATAGCCCTGCTCGGCGCGGGGATCGAGGCCAGCGCGGTCACGGTCCGGTGTCGGGGGAATATCGCCCTTGCCGGGAGCCAGTGCGCTGAGGATCGGGTCGATATAAGCAGCAGCCTCTTTCGAGCCGCCGAACATCATGCAGTAGCCGCGCTCCAGACCCCATACGCCGCCGGACGTGCCAACATCGACGTAGTCCACGCCCTTTGTTTTCAGAGCGGCGGCACGGCGCAGATCGTCCTTGTAATAGGTGTTGCCACCATCAATGAGGATATCGCCTTTGCCGAGCAGCCCACCAACGGACTGAACAGCCGCTTCGGTGATCTCGCCGGCGGGCAGCATCAGCCAGACGACCTTTGTGTCGCCCGTCAGCTTCGACACCAGATCGGCCTCACTCACCGCACCGATAGCATGACCACCCTCGGCACGCTCCACGACCTTCTGCACCGTGGTGACATCGCGGTCATACACCACCACATCATGCCCATGACGGGTCAGACGGACCGCAATGTTGCCACCCATACGGCCGAGGCCAATGATTCCGATCTGCATGTTCTTCTTTTCCTTCCTGCCTCAGATCGCAGCCTTGATGGCGGACGCGAGCGTCGCCAGACCCTTTTTCAGATCGCCCTTGATATGCACACGGAGAGCGCGACGGCCACGTTCGGCCAGCACGTCGAAATCGCCACGAGCCTGCGCCGCCTTCACCACGCCGAAGCTGTAACGCTCGCCCGGCACCGGCAGATCATGCGCATCATCCGCAGTAATCTGGAGGAACACGCCGCTGTCAGGACCGCCCTTGTAAGCCTGTCCCGTGGAGTGCAGGAAGCGTGGGCCGAACTCGGCTGCCGTCGCAACCGTCTTGGCGTCACGGATGGCCAGACGTGTGTGCTGGATCCACTCGATGCTGTTCCGGTCACGCTCGATATAGGCCAGCAGACCGACATAATCGCCTGCCTTCACGCGATCGAAATGCGCCTTGAGAATCGCCTGCGCCGTGTCGCCTTTGAGGGCTGCTGCATTCTTCTTGTCGGCGAAGAATTCCAGATCGCCATCCGCCGCGAACGGTGATTCAGCCGGAAGCGAACCCGTCTCGTTATAGGCGGCGGTCAGCTTCTTGGTTTCGATCTTGCTGGCTTCGACATCCGGCTGATCGAACGGATTGATGCCGAGGAACGCCCCTGCGACAGCCGTGGCGATCTCCCAGCGGAAGAACTCCTGCGCAATCTGACGACGATCATGCAGATTGACCGTCACAACCGGCTGCCCCGCGTCGATCAGCGTCTTCACGGCTTCGTCCTGCTCATGCGAATGCTCGCTGGCCAGACGGAAATAAACGAACAGACGGTCCTTGCCGTAATGCGTCGGACCCGCCAGCGTCTCGTCGTCGATGGGGATCAGGCCCTTACCGAGCTTACCCGTGGACTCGGCGATCAGCTGTTCAGCCCATGCACCGAAATCCATCACCTGCTTCGTGGCAATGATGGTGATCTTGTCGCGTCCGAATTTCTCCGCGCCGATACCAAACACCGTGCCGAGCAGCACGCCCGGATTGACGGCAGGCGGCACGCTGCCGTCACACGCCTTCACGCCATGCAATGCGTCTTCAAGGAACAGCTTCAGCGGCACACCGGAAGCGGCTGCCGGGACCATGCCGAAATTCGACAGCACGGAATAGCGGCCACCAATCTGCTTGTCGCCGTTGAAGACTTTCCAGAATCCGTCAGTAGCCGCCTTCTTTTCCAGCGCTGAACCGGGATCGGTCACGGCGACAAAGTGCTCACCGGCCTTCTCGCCGAGCGCCTTCTTCGCGACATCGAAGAAATAGGACAGCATGATGTTCGGCTCCAGCGTGGAGCCGGACTTGGAGGAGACAATGAATAGCGTCTCTTTCGGGTCGATCTTGCCTTCGAACGTGCGGACCTGCTGCGGATCGGTGCTGTCCAGCACATAGAGATGACCGTAGCCCTCATGCTTGCCAAAGGTCATGGCCAGCACTTCCGGGCCAAGGCTTGAGCCGCCCATGCCCAGCAGCAACACCTGCTTGAATCCGCGCGCCCTCACCTCTTTCTGGAACGCTTCCAGTTCCGGAAGATGTTTCAGACGATCAGCAACAATTCCGAGCCAGTTGAGCCACTTCGCTTCCGGTCCATTTGTCCAGACCGAGGCGTCCTTCGCCCACAGGCGGCGGATGGTGCCGTCCTTGCGCCACGCTTCCAGACCCGCCTTCACGGCGTCATCAAAGTCTTTCGGCAGCGACAGCTTCGTTTCCGTCAGCTTTTTGCCGAGAAGTTCGTTCTGCTTCTTCGCGACGGAACCAAGCAGTCCGTCAAACGCCTCTTCAAACGAGACCACGCCTTCCGAAACCAGCTTTGTTGTCATGCCGTCGAGGTCGAGGCCGAGACGTTTCACCTCCGCCATGACGTGCTTCGCATCGGCGACGTTTTCTTCCAGCGAATCACGCGGCTTGCCGTGATCACGGAACGCATCCAGCGTTGCGGGTGGAATGGTGTTGACTGTCTCGGGACCGATCAGATCATCGACATACAGCACATCGCTGTAGGCCTTGTCCTTGGTGCCGGTCGACGCCCAGAGCAGACGCTGCGGCTGGGCACCGGCTGCTTTCAGCTTCGCCCAGCGTTCGCTCTTCATGATTTCCTGCCAGTGCAGGTAAGCCATTTTCGCGTTGGCGATGGCAACCTTGCCGCGAATGGCTTTCAGCGCCTCGGCGTCCTTGTCTCCTGCCTTCACGCGACGGTCGATCTCACCATCGACCTTGCCGTCCACACGGCTGACGAAGAATGAAGCGACTGACGCGATCCCCGCGACGCTCTTGCCTTCCTTGTGACGCGCCTCAAGACCGGAGATCCAAGCCTCCACAACGGCCTTGTACATGTCCAGCGAGAACAGCAGCGTGACGTTGATGTTCACACCATCGGAGATCTTCTGATGGATGGCGGGGATGCCTTCCTTCGTCGCCGGAATCTTGATCATCAGGTTCGGCTCGGACACCGTCTTCCAGAGACGTCCGGCTTCCTCGACGGTAGCTTCCGTGGCCAGCGCCAGATAAGGCGAGACTTCAAGGCTGACATAACCGTCGATGCCTTTGGTCTGATCAAAGACCGGCTTCAGCAGCCTGGCGACTTCCCGAATGTCTTCAACCGCGAGACGCTCATACAGCTCCCCAGCGGAGACGATTTCCTTGCCGAGAATGTCACGGATCTGGGCATCGTAATCCGTGCCCTCGCCCATGGCTTTCTGGAAGATCGCCGGGTTGGACGTGACGCCCTTGACGCCATCCTGCTCGATGAGGGCCGCCATCGACCCGTCCCGTGTGTAGCCCCTGCGCACAAAATCCAGCCAGGGCGACTGACCGAACTGTTCCAGAGCACGTAAGGGGCTTTTTCCGTTCACGGATGATGCGTTCATCGAGCAATTCTCCCCGGCAGCAGCAACGGAACCTGCCGATTTATTCATTCAACAAAAAGCCCTGCACCCGGACCCGGATGCAGGGCTGGTTTCTTAAAGCGTCAACTGCCGACGGGCAGCTTCCAGCACGGCGTCAACCGTAAAGCCGAACTTCTTCATCAGGGCAGAAGCCGGAGCCGATGCGCCGAAGCCGTTCATGCATACGACTTCTCCTGTGAGACCGACATAACGATGCCAGCCGATGGGAGACGCCGCCTCGACCGCCACACGCGCCGTGACGGAAGGCGGTAGCACCTCATCACGGTAGGATTGTGGCTGCTCCTCGAACAGTTCCCACGACGGCATGGAGACGACACGCGCTGCAACACCCTCGGCGATCAGCTTCTCGTAGGCTTCGACTGCCAGAGAAAGTTCGCTACCCGTGGCGATAAGGATGACCGCAGGCGTCTTGCCACTGTCACCCAGAACGTAACCACCCTTCGCCACACCGGCGGCGGACGCATACTTGCTGCGATCCAGCGTCGGCAGGTTCTGACGGCTCAGCGCCAGCACGGCGGGACGGTCACGGAACGGGATCAGCGTGCGCCATGCTTCCGCGACCTCATTGGCATCACCCGGACGGAAGGTGACAATGCCCGGTGTCGCCCGAAGCTGCACAAGCTGCTCGATCGGCTGATGGGTCGGACCGTCCTCACCCACACCGATGGAATCGTGCGTGAAGATGTAGATGGTCGGTAGATGCATGAGGGCCGACAAACGGATCGGCGCCTTCATGTAATCCGAGAAGATCAGGAAGCCCGCGCCATAGGAACGCAGACCCGACAGCGCCATACCGTTGACGATGGAGCCCATCGCGTGTTCGCGCACACCGAAGTGGAAGTTGCGACCGGCATAGCTGCCGCCCCATGCCTCAGACTGGAACGCGCCGCCATCCTTGATGAGGGTCTTGGTGGACGGTGCGAGATCGGCAGAACCACCGACCAGCCAAGGGATGTGCTTCGCTACTGCGTTCAGCACTTCGCCAGAGCTGGCGCGGCTGGCGATGCCTTTTGCATCTGTCGGATAGGTCGGGATATCGGCGTCCCAGCCCTTCGGCAGTCCACCCGACAGGATCAGATCGAGTTCTGCCGCCTCGTCCGGAAATTCCTTGCGATAGGACGCGAACAGATCGTCCCAAGCCTTGCTGGCGTTTGCACCGCGCACACCCAGCCCTTGCTGGAAATGCTCGGTCACACCTTCAGGCACATAGAACGACTTGTCTTCCGGCCAGCCATAGGCACGCTTGGTCGCGGTGATTTCGTCAGCACCCAGCGGCTCACCATGTGCTGCGGCGGTACCGGCTTTCTTCGGTGAACCCCAGGCGATCACGGAGTGGACGATGATCATCGTCGGGCGGGTGGTGTCCGCCTTCGCTTCGGCCAGAAGCTTTTTGAATTCCGCCGTATCGTTGGCGTCTTTCAGCGTCAGAACCTGCCAGCCATAGGCCTCGAAGCGCTTGCCGACATTTTCCGTAAAGGCGAGTTCGGTCGAGCCTTCGATGGAAATCTGGTTGGCGTCATACATCCAGATCAGGTTGCCGAGCTTCAGATGACCAGCTGTAGAAGCGGCCTCGCTCGACACGCCTTCCATCATGTCGCCATCACCGCACAGGGTGTAGACGTGATAGTCGAACAGCGGGAAACCCGGCTTGTTGAAGCGGGCTGCCAGCCATTTTTCAGCAATCGCCATGCCGACAGAGTTGCCACAACCCTGTCCGAGCGGGCCGGTGGTCGTCTCGACGCCTGCCGTGTGGTGGTATTCCGGATGGCCCGGCGTCTTGGAATCAAGCTGACGGAACTGCTCGAGATCAGCGACCGTGAGCGACGGCGCGCTCAGCACCTTGCCATTCTTCACGTCACGGATGCCGCTGAGACAGATCAGCGAGTAGAGCAGCATGGACGCATGGCCGACAGACAGCACGAAGCGGTCACGCGCAGGCCAGATCGGGTTGGCCGGGTCGTAGCTCAGCACGTCCTGCCAGAGCGTATAGGCCACAGGAGCAAGCGCCATCGCCGTGCCGGGGTGACCGGAATTCGCCTTCTGCACCGCGTCCATCGACAGCGTGCGGATGGTGTCAATGCAGGTGCGGTCGATGTTGTGACCGGCTGCTCCGCCTGTTTCAGGTGCCCGGGTCGCACTGGCCATACCGTCTGTCGCCCCAGACGCGGCGGCGTGGAAAGAACGCATTATAACCGATCCTCTATCAATCAGGCCTGCAACGGATCATCTTCCGTTGCGGCGAACAACCCTCCCGGCACCGAGAGGGCCATACCATCACACGCCCCTTTTGCCTCGACAAGGCAGGCACGCAGGGACACCACACACGGAAATCAGGAACTCAAGTCCACAAGGCCGTCCCGGTTTCCGTTATCACGAGTTTGTGAGAAATATCAGCGAGCAGCCGCCAGCGCCCTTGCGCCGATATCGCGCCGCCAGACGGCCTCTTTCCAGCGAATGGCTGCAACCCCCTGATAGGCGGCGTCAATGGCCTCCTTCATGGTCGGTGCAATCCCGCAGACCGCCAGCACGCGCCCGCCGGACGACACCAGATGTCCCTGTGGATCACGCGCCGTGCCCGCCTGAAACACCTGCACGCCCGGCACGGCTTCCGCACGGTCGATCCCTTCGATCAGGCCACCTTTGGCATAGTCGCCGGGATACCCTTCCGCCGCCATGATCACCACAGCGGACGCATCGTCGGAGAACGTGACCTGCACCTCATCCAGCGAGCCCTTCGCCAGCGCCACCAGTGCGGGCAACAGATCGGATGTCAGACGCGGCAGCAGCGCTTCCGCTTCCGGGTCACCAAAGCGCACATTGTATTCGATCAGCTTTGGCCCTTCGGCGGTCAGCATTAGCCCCGCGAAGATCACGCCACGAAACGGCGTCCCACGCTTCACCATTTCGGCCAGCATCGGGCGAACCAGAATGTCGAGCGCCTTTTCCTGCGCTGCACGGTCGAACCCGGCTGGCGGTGAGACTGCCCCCATGCCGCCAGTGTTCGGTCCCGTGTCACCATCGCCGATGCGCTTGTGATCCTGCGCCGCGCCGATCAGCACCGCCGTCTCACCTGAACAGAAGGCGAAGAGCGAGACTTCCTCGCCCACCAGACATTCTTCGATGACCACCGAGTGGCCAGCATCGCCCAGCTTGTTGGATGTCATCATATCGGTGACGGCGTCTTCGGCTTCCGCCGCCGTCTGCGCCACGACCACCCCCTTGCCCGCTGCCAGACCATCGGCTTTCACAACAATCGGCGCACCACGACGGCGCACGAAGGCAATCGCATGAGCCGGGTCAGTGAAACGCTCCCACTTCGCGGTCGGGATGCCTGCCGCGTCGCACACTTCCTTTGTGAAGGTTTTGCTACCTTCGAGTTGTGCCGCCGCTTTCGTGGGTCCGGCGCAGGGAATCCCGACCTCAGCACAGGCATCCGCGAGTCCGGCGACCAATGGCGCTTCCGGTCCCGGCACGACGAGGTCAATGCCTTCCTTCTGCGCGAACGCCACCAGCGCCGGAACATTGCCTGCCGCGATGGCGACGTTCGTGCCGCACAGGGCCGTGCCCGGATTTCCGGGAGCGATATAGAGCTGTGTGAGAGCCGGCGACTTTGCCAGCGCCGCCGCGAGCGCGTGCTCACGACCACCCGAACCAACCAGCAGGACTCTCATCGCATCACCTTCTTTTCGGCCACATAGGTTGCGGCTCTTGTTGAGAACGCTGCGTCTGTAGCATAGGGTCGCGTCATGGACGATGGCTCTCCGACACCTCCCTCTCCCTTTCCCGGCGTCAATGTGCCGGAATATTCGGTCTCCGAGATTTCGGGGGCCATCAAACGGACCCTCGAAGGGACGTTTGGACGGGTGCGCGTGCGTGGCGAGATCACGGAATTCAAGCGCTACAGTTCCGGCCATCTCTATTTTTCGCTGAAGGACGAAGGCGGCAAGATCTCCGGTGTGGTCTGGCGTGGTTCCGTGTCACGCCTCGGCCTGGTCCCGGAAAACGGGCTGGAGATCATCGCCACAGGCCGCGTCTCTTCCTATGGCGAGCGCTCCAGCTATCAGTTGATCGTCGAGAAAATGGAGTATGCGGGTGAAGGCGCGCTGCTCGCCCGCATTGAGCGACTGCGCCTGAAACTTGCGCAGGAAGGTCTGTTCGACGCCGAGCGCAAGCGTCGCATTCCTCGCCTGCCGCGCGTGATCGGTATCGTCACCTCCATGCAGGGCGCGGTGCTGCATGACATTCGCACCACCATCGCCCGGCGATTCCCCCGCCATCTGCTGATCTGGCCTGTCGCCGTGCAGGGTGAAGGGGCGGCTGCACAGATTGCCGCTGCTGTTGAAGGTTTCAGCCTGCTGGGTCGCCCCGGTCCGGGCGAAAATCTGCCGCGTCCGGATGTGCTGATCGTTGCCCGCGGCGGTGGCTCGCTCGAAGACCTGATGGCTTTCAATGACGAGGCCGTTCTGCGTGCCGTTGCCGCCTGCCCAATTCCGGTCATTTCCGCTGTCGGGCATGAGACCGACACCACGTTGATCGACTTCGTTTCCGACATGCGCGCCCCCACGCCCACAGCCGCCGCCGAACTGGCCGTGCCGGTGCGTGACGAACTGCTGGCCGACCTCACCCATCGTGTCGCCCGGATGGGAAGTGCGCTAAACCGGATCGCTCAGACCGCGCGCCTGCGTCTGGATCGTGCGGCCTCGGGTCTGCCGGATCTTCCTTCCCTGCTCAGCACCGCCCGTATGCGCCTCGATGACCGGTCACACAGACTGGACCTCGCCCTGCCCGCACTTCTGGAGCGGCGCAAGGCGGCTCTCGTCGCGGCAGAACGACACATGCCTGCTCCTTCGGCCCTGTTCAGTGACCGCCGTTCCCGTCTGTCTCTGGATAACGCCGCTCTGGGCGCCGCCATGACGGCTGCCCGCCGTGCCGCAGAAGCGCGTCTGGGACGCCAGCGTCTGACAGCCGCTCCGTTGCAGGCCTTGTGCCGCGAACGACAAGCGCACCTCCTGGGCGTCGGGAATGTGCTGGAATCTGTCTCGCCTCGCGCCGTTCTCGATCGTGGCTACGTTCTTGTCCGCGACATGGCGGGCGATGCTGTCACACGGGCCGCCGGGCTGAATCCGGGCCAGCGTGTTACACTCGTTTTTGCTGATGATGAGCGTCTCGCCCGCATCGAAGCCCGCAAGGATACGGCCCAGGGAGCCCTTGATCTATGAAAAACATATTCAAAAACCTGAAGTCCATTAAACCGGATTTCAGCAGGATTGCTTCCCCGGATGCCGATGGTGCGGAAAGCCGTCCTGAAAAACTGATGTTCATCATCATGATCGTGCTCGCCTCCGTCTCCATGCTTCTCTACATCGGCGGCTCGTTTGTAAATGCCCTGCGCGTGTCGGAACAGCCTCCAGCTGTGGAGCAGACCGCTCCAGCGGCGCAGTCGGACAGTGCACACCAGTAATTTTCTTGGCTGCTTTGCCTATCTGAAGCTTTTTCCAAAAAGCTTCAGCAAAAACCTGTCATTTATTGGTATTTTCCAGTGATTTTTGTTGCTTGCAAACAGAAGATGGAGATAACGCAGACCTCTGCTCTTCCCCTATTCTGATTTAATAAATCGGGATCAAAGGGACAGTGTCCCTTTGTGGGGTTCGGGGCAAAGCCCTGAAACCACATAACCCGTATTTGCAAGATATATTAATGCCTTTTTCGGATGAGTTTGAGGGATCTTTTTCCTCCCCAAGCTCGTTTGGCCGGACTTCATTTAATCGGCAAGAAGCTTCAGCGTTCCGTGTAGCGCACATGAAGTTTCCCGACGCCTTCACACTCTCCCTCAAGCCTGTCCCCGACTTTCACCGGCCCCACACCTGACGGTGTTCCGGTAAGGATAAGATCACCCGGACGCAATTCGACAAAACTCGAGAGAATGGAAATGATTTCCGGAATTGACCAGATCAGATCACTGATATCGCCCTGCTGACGGACCGCTCCGTTGACTGAGAGACTGATGCGCCCCTTTATCAGATGCCCAGACTGCGTCACCGGCACGATCGGGCTGATCGGGCAGGACTGATCAAAACCTTTACTCAGATCCCATGGCTGGCCGGATTTCTTGGCGATCGCCTGAAGATCACGTCGTGTCATATCCAATGCCAGAGCATAACCGAACACATGATCCAGTGCTGTCTGCACTGGAATATTTACGCCCTGCTGGCCAATCGCCACGGCCAGTTCAATCTCGTGGTGAAGATTCTCCGTATGCAACGGATAGGGAAGAACTTCTTCCGTCGTCACCGCATCGGAGGGTTTTGCAAAGAAGATTGGCAGATCATGCGCTGGATCGCCACCCATCTCCCGCGTGTGTTCTCCATAATTACGTCCGACACACCAGATCCGACGCACCGGGAACCGTGCGTCGGTCTCAAGGACGGGGATGGACGGAATTACAAGAGGCTCAAAAAGATAATGCATGAGGACAGATCCATTCTTTTTGGAAAGAATAGCATCACCTCACAGCCAGTTTCATTGATGATTAAATCTGCTCTCAGGATTGTGTGGTGGCCAGATCCTGTTCATCTGCCGATTTAAAAACACCTGATCAAACACATTCAAATTGCCATGGAATCAAAAACACCCGCCTCAAAAAGACAGGTGTTTCCAAAAGCCGGTTAACCTGACCAACAACTGATAGTCTCGTCTTATTCAGGCGTGACCAGATCGTAATAGCTCTGATCAAGCATGAAGTGCGGCGAGTAGGCCGGATCATGCTGGTAAATCGCGTGATCACCCCACTGCTGGTGCATATGCTGCGTCTCGGCAAAGAACCGGGCCTCATGCTCAGGCCGGTCATCGCTGCCACGCGACACGCTCTCATGATGAACAGCCATGAAGTTGTTGCACTGGATAATACGCCAACCGGCTTCACGCATCTTCAGGCAGAGATCGACGTCGTTATAAGCGACTTTCAGATTTACCTCGTCAAAACCACCAACTTCGCGAAAGGCTTCGGCACGCACCAGCATTCCTGCCGCTGTAACAGCCGTGACTTCATGAGACAGGATCGCACGGGAAATATAACCGTATTCGTGCGCCTGCAGCCCGCGATGCACATGCGAGGCTACGCCATCAGGACCGACCACAACACCGACATGCTGAATCGCCCCGTTGGGATAAACAAACTTTCCGCCGACAGCACCGATATCCTCACCTGCCATCGCCTCTCCCACAATGGTTTTCAGCCATTTGGGATCGTCCACGAAAAGATCGTTATTCATGAAGAAAAAGAATTCGGACGAACTTGAAGCAGCAGCCAGATTGTTCAGGCGTGAGAAATTGAATTCCTCCTGGATCGAAAGAACCTGAATCCGTTTGTTGCGGGACATCTCCTTGCAGAAGGCAAGCGCATCTTCATCCGTCGACCAGTTATCGATCAGAATGATGTCGTAGGCCTTGTAATCCGTGTGTTCCAGAATGCGTGAGACACATTCCTTCGTCAGTTCAGCCTGATTGCGGAACGGAATAATGATCGAAACCGTAGGCTCGCGGTTTATGCCCCACCAGACATTGTAGATGGTCAGATTATTGATCGCCTCGACCCGCGCGTCATGCCCGACACGCCTCAGATGATCCGCGATAGCCCGGATGCCTGCATTCACAGCATATTGCTTGTTGCTGATCGTCATCGCGGTCGAGTTTGGAGTCTTCCTCCAGTGATAAAGAACTTCCGGAACATGCAGGAAGCCTTCGCGCGGCACGATCTCCGTCAGACGCAGCATCAGGTCATGATCCTGTGCGCCATCGTAACTGGCGTTCAGATCACCGACCTGTTCCAGAACCTCTTTACGCACCATGGTGAGATGGCAGATGTAATTGCAGCCAAGAAGATATCGGTAATCAAAATCGGGCTTGAAATTCGGCTCAAGGAAATAGCCCGCCTGATCGATCTTGTCCTCGTCTGAATAGATCACCTGCGGATCAAGTCCGGCGGCGGCCTGCAACATTGCTTCCAGCGCTACATCAACCATGGCGTCGTCATGATCGAAGAAGGCGACCCATTCGCCTTTTGCCGCTTTGACACCCTCGTTGGTCGCGCCGGAAATTCCCAGATTTTTCTTGAGACGGATCAGCTTGATCCGCGGATCATTCCGGCAATACTCCGCCATTCTCGCCGCGACTTCCAGAGACTTGCCACCATCATCCACAATGATGAGTTCCCAGTTGCTCCAGGTCTGCGCCATCACGGATTCAACGGCAGCGATAAAGTCCGTCATGTCCGGCTTGTAGGTCGGGCAGATGACACTCACCAATGGTCCCCTGGCAAGAAAATCAGGCCCAAGCTGCTGTCGACGTTCCGCCACCCGGGCTCGCAGCACATTGAAGTACCGTCGGGCCCATTGGTCATAATCGCCAAGATTGAACCGCTGTTCGGGCAGAAGATTGCTTATCGTCTCACGCAGGGAAGAAATCTCGCGATGCAGTCTCGCAATAGTCTCGCTGACACCGAGAAGATGCTCTTCCAGCTTGTTGTCAACCAGAGATGTGGTGATAGGGCTCCCCATCAGTTCCACATCACCCGGCACAGCCAGAAAGCGGATCGTCCTCGTGCCTGTCTGACGACGATGTTTAGGAATGACCAACTCGAAGCCGCAGTTGGCATCGCCTCCTACAGCGGACGCGACATCCCCACGGAAACGGTCCGCACGAATACGGGCGAATGGCGCACCGTCCATAAAGACAGCGACCTCGCACTGACCTTCCCGTGTCCCCTCCGCAGTATTGATACGCTGCACCCACCCGCGCAGCGCGCCGCGTGTGAAACCATCCACGCAGGATTCGTAATTGAACTGCGGCTCAAGGGTGACAGCAATATCTTCATCCTTGATCGTACCATCATCTGTCGCCAGACACGGCACGACAGAGCGGTTTGGGAAACGCAACCCAATCCGGTGCTCTTTGCTGTCAGCAAGAAAATCTGGAAGCTTGAAGCAGAAACCGAGATTGGGCGTCATGACCCCAATATTTTCCTGCACATCCGGTCGAGGCAGATCGCAGACTACTGAACCGATTTCCTGACCGTCAGCAATGACGTGAAGGGTGGCGGGCACACGGGGGGCAGCCAGATTGCAGGCCCAGCCTTTTACTTCCAGACCATCCAGATGATCAAAATAACCAATAAACTGTGTAATCTGACGGGAAGTCGGCAAGGGAGCTTTCATGAAAATCCTCGTTTCCCTCACGTGCGCCACCCAGCACACGCAGGATAAATCACTGTCTGGAAGGGTATATTAAAAACATCCCTTCCTCAGAACATACCAATTCAAAACACACTCTTCATGCAGAACACTCTGGAAGAGGCCAGAAACGTCACGACCACAAGGCTTTTCCAGGCATAATTCCTGACTCCCTTGCAGACATCCCGTCTTCTGCAGCACCATGCTTATAGAGCAGAAGCCTTAACTTCCAGAAAACGCTGCATCGATTTACGGGCCCGGGATGCATCGCTCCCAAGACGGATCAGACTGCCAATCTGCAGAGGATTACGCAGCAGCGAAGCCATCAGCGCTCCTGCCCCCAGACCACCGTCAGGCGAAAGCGCAATGCCAGCAGCAGGCGGCAATGTCCGGTCAGCCGGATCACACACCACACGCAGCACACCGAAAGGTCTCTTCGCAGCCTGCGCCGCCACCGCCAGAAACCCGCTCTCCATATCAAGAGCGCAACAGCCGCTTTCCAGGGCCAGATGCTGCTTTTCTTCAGCCGTCAGGACAACAACATCACTATGCAGAAGAGCCCCCGCCACCACGCCAGAGCCTTCATCCGCCCCCAGACGACGCCGCACAGCAGGTGAACAGGGATAAAGCTTGCCGTCTTTTACGACAGCGTCCGGCACAAGAATCGTGCCGGGCCTGAGTGCGGGGTCAAGCCCCGCCGCCAGTCCGAACGACACGACAGACGGCACGCCCGAAGCAATCAGCCGGGCTGCGCCTTTCTCTGCGCCCTCTCGTGTGGCGCCACTAATTGCGACCGGCGACCCGGGAAAGAACTGCCGCAGAAGAGAGGCCTCAGCCTTCAGTCCCACAAGAAATCCGATATCGGGAGGAGAAAGAAGGCTCTTGTTCATGGCTCAGAAACCGTAGCTCACTTCACCGGAGTTGCTGCTCTGAAGATTGCGGTAACGCGATACAGCCAGCAACGGGAAGAACTGCTTGTAACCATGATACTTGAGGTAGAACACCTTGGGGAAACCAACGGCGTTGTAGGGCTCTTCTTCCCATTCGCCATTCTCTCCCTGCTGTTTTGACAGCCACGCGATACCACGCTTCACCGCCGGGTCGTCACGACGACCAACTGCCATCATCCCCAGAACCGCCCACGCTGTCTGGGATGGCAGGCTTTCCTTATACCGACCACGGGGACCGTCTTCGTAGCTTTCACAGCCCTCGCCCCAGCCGCCATCAGGACGCTGGACGGAACGGAGCCACTCCACGGCGCGCACCACCATCGGGTCATCATGGGAAACACCGGCTGCATTCAGTGCGCACAGGACGGACCATGTGCCGTAAATGTAATTGGTGCCCCAGCGACCAAACCAGGAACCGTCCTGTTCCTGATCGCCACGCAGATAGTCCAGAGCCCGTTCGATCACCGGGCGATCTTCGGCGTGGCCAAGTTGCGCGAGGAACGAGATGCAGCGCGCCGTCACGTCGGCTGTCGGCGGATCAAGAAGCGCACCGTGATCCGAGAACGGAATATGGTTCAGCAGTTCCTTGTTGTTATCGACATCGAACGCGCCCCAACCGCCATTGGTGCTCTGCATTCCCACAATCCACTTGCGGGCACGCTCAATCGCTTTGTCATTGGCCGGATCGTTCTGGCGATGCAGCAACATGCCGACAACCGCTGTGTCGTCCACGTCAGGATAATAGTCATTGCGATACTGGAAAGCCCAGCCACCCGGCTCAAGATCAGGCCGGTTAATCGCCCAGTCACCCTTCACATCGAGAATCTGGCGATCACGCAGCCATTCCGCCGCCTTCGCCATCTTCTCCTGCGTTTCCTTCTGGGCAATGGGGTTGGGGCCACTGCCTGCTTCCATCATGGCATGACCCGCCAGACCGGTATCCCAGATGGGCGACACGCAAGGCTGGCAATAGACTTCGTCGCCATGATCGACCAGCAGCGCCCGAACCGACTCCCACGCCGTATTGGCGCGTGGATCGCTGTCAGGCACCCCCAGAGCGCGATACATCATCACCGTATTGGCCATCGCCGGATAAATCGCGCCAAGACCATCAATGCCGTTCAGACGCGGCTCGATGAAGTCGACTGACGCCCTGATAGCCTTCTTGTGCACTTTCTGCGGAATCAGCTTCACGACCGGACGCAGAACCTGATCCAGCACCTTGAAAGCGTGTCCCCATTTGGAACGATACGGTCCCTTGATCCAGTCCTTCACCTGATCCGGCGGCGTGACGAACAGTTCCTGCACATGCACGCCACGCGGATTGACCGCCACAGGGCGTAGCGCCGCCAGAACCAGCAGCGGCGCGATCACGGTGCGTGACCAGTAGGACATGTTCCAGACAGAGAAAAACGCCGAGCGCGGCAGCAGCATCAGCTCGACCGGCATGACCGGCGTGCCGTGCCAGGGAATTTCCCCGAACAGCGCCAGCTGAAAGCGTGTGAAGACGTTGGTGCGCTCAGCGCCACCGTGATCAAGAACCGCCTGACGGGCGCGCTGCATGTGCGGCGCGTTGATATCGTCACCGATGCATTTGAGCGCGTAATAGGCCTTCACCGTAGCGGAGATGTTGAATTCTCCGTCATGGTAGAGCGGCCAGCCGCCGTGCTCACCCTGAATACGCCGCAGATAGACGCCGATCTTGTCTTCCAGAGGCTGGTCGATCCGGTCAAGGAAATGCTCAAGCAGGACATATTCCGCCGGAATGGTCGCATCGGCTTCCAGCTCGAAAACCCAGTGACCATCGTCGTTCTGCTTGCCGCCCAGTGCTGCATGAGCACGCTCGACCACACGATCCAGTTCACTGGCGGTCAGCTCGCTGACGGCCGACCCTGTGTTCTCGGTAGTGGCAGAGTTCGTTACATCGTCCAGCATGGCCTGCAGTCATTCCCCCAGTAGAAACACGTCTCTTCAGAAATCGTGTCAGTCGTTAACGCAATCCACGGCCTAACCGTGATACCCGAATCAAAACCAGTCAGACCCCATCAATCAGACATGGCCCCACGAAGCCCAAGCGCCTTCACGGCGGCGACGCCGGAGCGAATGGAACCGTCAATCGTGGCGGGCAAACCCGTCGCCGTCCAGTCCCCCGCCAGCGCCAGATTGACAAGCCCTGTCGCAGCACCGGGCCGTTTCCGCAACTGCGCGGGGGTAGCGGCGAAGGTCGCGCGCTTCTCCCACACCAGTCGCTGCAAGGGCGGCTCGACCGGAAGCGGGCCAGCCAGAAGCCCGTCCATCGTCTGACGCACTTCCTGCCAGATCTGCCGTCCAAGCTCCTCGGGATCCCGGTCGGCGTAACGGTTCGCCGCGCTGACCGTGACCGAGAGGATGTCATCCTTGAGGAAAATCCATTCCGTCACGGCACCGACCACACCGACAAAACGGGTCTTCGCAAACGCTCCAACCGGCACCGGTGGACGCTCAAGACGGAAATGCGCGTTAAAAATGCCTTCAAACTCATCCGGCACCACCAGAGCAGGCAGCGCCTCTTTCAGCAGACCAGCCGCCACAGGCGCAGTCACAGCCAGAATGACAACGTCATCCTCACCGACCTCGATTCGTTCGTCAGGGAAATTTAGGGCCGTAACGCGACCGTTCGTGGCTTCAATGCCGGTGACGCGTCGCCCGGTACGCACTTCCGCCTTCAGGATGGAAAGATGCGCCAGCGCCGGGTCGACCAGACTCTCGGACAGACCAACCTTCGGGAAACGCGGCAGACAGGCGCGTCCACCCTTGGCCAGCGATTCGTTAATGACATGACCGAGCAGTGCCGCACTGGCTTCATCGCTCGGCGTGTTGAGCGCGGCGATGGAGAACGAATCGAGCAGGCGACGCGAGAATTCACCCGGCAGCAAACAGTCAGACACAACCTGATCCGGGCTCGCACCAATGAGGCGTTGCAGGCTTAGCAGTTCGCCGAGCCGCATGCCCGGCACACGCCTAGTCGGACTGAACACCCACCACGGCACGCGCCCCATGGAGAGATCCAGTGTCCACACACAGGGCTTCTGGAGATCGACAAACGGGAAGATCGGCTCGTCCGGCCCCTGCAACGTGTCCAGCGCGCCGATCAGCCCCATATAGCGAAAGACAGCCTCGTTCGCCGTCAGCAGCAGATGGTTGCCATTGTCGATCCGGCAACCGAGCTTCTTGTCCTCATAGGAACGCGCCCGGCCACCGCAGGCCGGTCCGGCCTCATGCACAATGACATGCTGGCCACTACCCGCGACCTCCACGGCAGCCGAAAGTCCGGACAGACCACCACCGACAATATGAACCCGACGCGCCATCCCTGATCAGGCCGCGAAAGCCTGCACGACGCCAACCGCCTTGCTGACCTTGGAAACCGCCAGCGGCGTGCGGACATGATCCCAACCACGCTTCATCAGCGCGTTCAGGATCGACAGATAGCAGCCACCCATCATGCGGGCCGGCACCATCGCCTTGCGATCACATTTCTTCATGGCCCTGAACGCCTGACGGAAGTGATCCTGAGCCCGGACTGCCAGAATCTGCATCACACCCGCAAGACCCGGAGCCGACAGGGCCTTCTGCGGATCGACAGGCACATCAAAGCGGGCCAGCAGTTCCTTCGGCAGATACAGACGACCAATCCGCGCATCTTCAGACACATCACGCAGAATGTTGGTCAACTGGAGGGCGCGACCAAGGTGATAGGCCACCCGCTCGGCGTGTTTCGAGCTGTCGCCGAACACATGCACGGAGAGACGTCCGACAGCGGAAGCCACACGATCACAGTAAAGATCCAGCGTTTCTTCGGTCGGAGCCACGATCGGCCCTGTGGCGTCCATGATCATGCCGTCGATCACGTCGTCAAAATCTTTCTGCTTCAGCGAGAAGAAACGGATGGAGGCATGCAGCACCCGGTCCAGCGCATCCTGCGGCTTGTCGTCGTAAAGGCGGCCAATGCGCTCACGCCACTCATTGAGGCGCGCTTCCCGGGCCTGTGCATGCTCCGGGCCGCTCAGGGAAGGCACATCGCCGTCCGCAATGTCGTCCACCATCCGGCAGAAGGCATAGATCGCATACATGCCATAACGACGGTATGGCGGCAGAATGCGCATTCCCGCCGCGAATGACGTTCCAGCCTGCCGCACGATCGCCTCGACCCGCGCAAGGTCGGTCGGGTCACAGCCGAGCGGTGTGGGTTCGTCATGCGTTCCGATTACGTCAGTCATGGCATCCTTTCCCGGACGGTTCCGCACCGCCCAATAGTCCAGCGGGAGCAGACACTCCCCTGTCTTGTCAGTCCTGCCTTCCGGACCAGTCCTGTTCCGGAAGGCATATCAGTTCTTCCAGCACCCGAGGGCCGCAACCGCCGCCCGGGCGAAATCAGCCTTTGTCAGCGCCACCCGTTCGGCCAGCGGATCTCCCACCCGCAGACGGGCCGCCAGCAGATGCGCCAGCCTTACAACAGCGCCGCAATACATCCGCATCCGGCGATCCCTTACCTGATGCAGCAACCCGAGGGCCACTTCGTTCAGGCGATCTGTCTCGTCGAGCAATATGTCGAAAACGCGACGCAATGACGGGGAGGTCGTGTTTTCCAGAACAGCCTCTACACCGAGCCCCTGCGCCTCAAGAAGGTCCAGCGGCACATAGCACCGCTTCAGAAGGAGAAGGTCTTTCTGACAATCCTGAAGATGATTGAGAATCTGGAGTGACGTGCAGAGCGCGTCGGACGCCGGGAATGTCCTGTCACTCTCGCCATGCAGTCCCAGCAGAAAGCGCCCGACCGGATTCGCGGAGTAGCGGCAATAACGGTCGAGTTCAGTCTGGGAGGCGTAGCGCGATTTGACCGCGTCTTCCCTG
The DNA here is from genome assembly GCF_000193495.2 of Acetobacter aceti NBRC 14818. Classification (NCBI taxonomy): domain Bacteria; kingdom Pseudomonadati; phylum Pseudomonadota; class Alphaproteobacteria; order Acetobacterales; family Acetobacteraceae; genus Acetobacter; species Acetobacter aceti. The sequence goes on from NZ_AP023410.1 coordinate 1,343,257, forward strand.
AACGCGACCAACAGGTCTGTTGCGACCTCGAACGGAAGCCCCGTGCGCAGCAACATCTCCCGGACACGTGCGGCGGAACGGGCGTCCTTGCGATCGGGGGCCTGAGCCCGACCGTGCACGATGTCTTCCATCGCATCCAGCCGCGCCACCTTTTCCTCGGGTGTCAGCCGATCGCTGTCAGTCACGTCATCACTGAAGCGGGCGAAATCATAATAGGCGTGCACATGACTGCGCATGGCAGGCGCAAACAGCACCGAGCCGACCGGGAAATTCTCGTCTGACTGCCCCTTGCCGGACGAGACATCAGGCGCACGCCACGGATCAATTCTGTCACGGGCGACAGCAGCGCGCACGTCTTCAACTGACAGGCTTTCTGACAGAAGGGTTGGCTCCGCGTGTGCGGCTGATGAGGAATCCGGAAACATGGCGGGGTGGTTTACACGCTCCGGAGCCTGCTGCCTACACTTACTACCACGTTACTTCCGCTAGATCACAGATGGACTGTCAGCCGCATCATCCGGCAAACAGATCACAGGAGCATCTCATCATGACAAATCCCCCTATTCCACGTGTCGGTTGCGGCGCTGCGATCTTCCGCAAAGACCAGCTTCTTCTTGTCAAAAGAAAGCGCAATCCCGAAGCCGGGCACTGGGGTCTGCCCGGCGGCAAGGTCGATCCTTATGAAAAGGTCGCTGACACGGCGGTGCGTGAGATAGAGGAGGAACTGGGCATCCAGATCCAGGCACCCGAACTGCTCTGTGTGGTGGATCAGATCGACAGAACAGCCGGGCAACACTGGGTCGCGCCGGTTTTTCTGGTGGAAGCCTTTATCGGCGAGCCCGCCATCCGTGAACCGGAAGCTCTCGCTGAAATGGGCTGGTTCGACCTGTCCTCCCTGCCCTCACCTCTCACGGAGGCGACCCGGCAGGCTCTTCAGGCTCTTCAGGGACGTTCAGGGTATCGCTGACAGAAAACGGTCAACGACCAGCCATTGGCGGATTGCGGGCTTTAACCCGCAACCGTGCCCGCAGAAATCACCCTGCGTGCGTTGCCTCGGTGTAAGCCCGGTTCTTCCACCTCACGCCCCGACCGCGATGGTGATCCACAGCCGAGCCGACCGTCGCAGCCGTGTAGAATATCGCAACGACTGGCAGCAGCAGCGCCCAGAAAGGCGACATGCGGAAACGTCGTAAGGTTGGCATGTAGGACGCCATCGACGCCAACCATGCCAGCGCCGCCAGCTTGCGGGCCTGCCCTTTCCCGAACAGCGCCAGAAAGATGGGCAGAATCCAGACAAGCAGCATTCCCAGCACCGTTCCGGCAAGGATCAACGGGGAATAATGCAGCTGAACATATGCCGTGCGGGCAATCATGCGCCAGATGTCACGCGGATGCGGATAGGGTCGGATCGAGCGCGCGAGACAGGAATGACCGAGATAGATCCGGCCACCCGAGCGCTTGACGTGCGCCGCCAGCGTGCAGTCATCGATCAGAGCACCACGCAGGGCAGCAATACCGCCAATGCGGGTCAGTGCGGCACGGCGAATCAGAATTGTGCCACCCGCCGCAGCCGCCGTCCGGCTTTTAGGATCAGCCACCTTGGCGAAGGGATACAGCAGCGCGAAAAAGAACACGAAAGCCGGCACCAGCGCCTTTTCAGCCGCGCTGACACAGTTCAGTTCCACCATTTCGGACACCATATCGAGCCCTTCACGTTCGGCTTTTTCCACCAGCGTGGAGATATGGGCCGGATCATGCTCGATATCGGCGTCCGTCAGCAGAATGTAGCCATCATCTTCAGGACACTCTGCCCGGACACGCGCCACCCCCTGCTCGACAGCCCAGAGCTTGCCACTCCAGGCTTCGTCAGGACGATGCTGCCCGTCCAGAACCGTCAGTTTGCCTTGTGGGTCCGGCAGACCACGCGCCAGATCACCCGTGCCGTCCGTGCTGCGATCGTCAGTCAGGACAATGCGATACTGTCCTGCGTAATCCTGCGTCAGAAGCGACGAGAGACAGGATTTTATCGACTCAGCCTCGTCCCGCGCAGGCACCACCACGCTGACCGGAGGCAGTGTTTTATGCGTCTTTCCGGGGCGCAGAATGGGACCGGCCTGCCAGAATCGTCCATGAAAGCCGAGAAGAGCAGTCCAGATCAGTGCCGAGAGACCGGCCAGATAAACCAGCATACGTCCCCGCTCTTATTTCAGCATACCAGCCTGACGGAACCAGTCTATCGCGTCCTTGACGGCGTCATACGCTGGACGCGGCGCATAGCCGAGGTCATGGATAGCCTTGTCCGAGGAGAAGAACATCTTCTTGCGTGACATCGCCAGCATCTCCCGCGTCACGCGGGGTTCGATGCCAAATTTGCGGGACAGCCATTCGGACGCCACAGCAACCGGCCAGATCACCTCCTGCGGCAGGACAATCCGGGGCGGCTTCACATGCGCGATTTCCGCTACCATGCGGAACAGGTCACCCAGCAGGTAGTTCTGGCCGCCGAGGATATACTGCTCACCCACGACGCCGCGCTCCAGAGCCAGCGCATGACCTTCCGCCACATCATCGACATGCACGATGTTCACGCCTGTATCGACATAGGCGGGCATCCGGCCCGCAGCGCAGTCGAGAATCATCTGTCCTGTCGGTGTGGGCTTAATATCGCGGGGACCGACGGGCGTAGACGGATTGACGACGACGGCCTTCAGCCCCTGATCGCGCACCATGCGAAGGACTTCCTGCTCGGCACGATATTTGGACTTCTTGTAAATACCGATGACGGAGTGCTCGTTGACGGGCGTTTCTTCCGTCGAGATCGTGCCGTCACCGATCAATCCCAGCGCCGCGACCGAAGAACAATAGACAATCTTTTCCACGCCGGCAGCCTGTGCGGCCTGCATGAGCAGGCGGGTGCCCTCGACATTCGCCGCCATCATCGGGGCCGGATCAGGCACCCACAAACGGTAGTCCGCCGCGACATGAAAGACGTAACGACAGCCTTCGACCGCCTTCGCAAAACTGGCAGGGTTGGAAAGATCGCCTTCCACCAGTTCGGCTGGCATGTCAGCGATATTGCGCCGATCGCTACCGGCACGGACCATCAGGCGCAGGGCATGACCACGAGCCAGAAGCACGCGGGCCACAGCAGAGCCCACGAAGCCGGTAGCTCCTGTCACAAGAGTTGGCGCGGTCATGGAATCCCTTTCCCCTCAGGCATTATGGTCAAAACATGTCATTCTGCTTTATCCTGAGGAAGATGGTTTAGACCAGAGGGACACGATAAAAGCCTGCAGCCCTGTTACACTGGCGCATTCCGACCGGGTAGTGTAAGGACTTCGCCCTGTTTTGGAGAAGGGTCGCACATCCTGTGTCGGACCTCCTATTTCGATCTTTTCCGGACAGATTCGCCTCGCGTCCGGCCGAAGCCATGAGCGACAACCGACGGATGGTCTGATACTCTTGAAAAAACTTACCATCCTTCTCACCCTCCTCGGGCTTGCCGCGATTACAGCTGCAATGGCGTGGAACGGCTTTGACTCCGTCGTGGCGGCTGTCTCACGGATCGGCCTTGTCGGTTTTCTCCTGACGATCCTGGCGCAGCTCGCCGTGGACGCCGTTCTCGGCTGCGCCTGGTATGCGGCGTTTCCTTCCATGACCTACAGGCATCTGATGGTCGCCCGCATGATCAGGGACGCCGCCTCGACCTGCCTTCCCTTTTCCCAGCTGGGCGGCATCGTGCTCGGTATCCGCGCCACCAGCCGTCACCACGCCGTGGAAACCTCCTCCATCGAATGGCCGGAAGCCGCGTGCGCCAATGTGGTCGACATCACGACAGAGGTGCTGGGGCAGATTGTCTTCATCCTGCTGGCCGTCACGCTTCTGGCCGTCGGCAGCGCGTCCAATCCGCTGGTCAAGCCCGTCATCATCGGCGCTCTTCTGCTCACTGCGGGCGCTACCGGTTTCATCTGGACGCAGCAACGCGGTGGAACAGCCGTGAAACGCACGGTGCGCCTGCTCGGCAAACACATTGCCGGACAATGGCAGACGACGGTCATGGACGGCGCGGGAACCTTGCAGGACTGGATGGAGAGGGCCTGGTCACACCCTGGCCGCATCTCCGCTTCCGCCGCCATTCATCTGGTCGGGTGGATCTGCAGCGCGGGCGTGCTCTGGCTGACCGTTTACCTGATGGGGGCCTCGCTGAGTTTTCCTGATGCCATCGCCATTGAAGGCGTCACCTGCGGCCTGATGTCGGCCTCCTTCTTGGTCCCCGCCGCCCTTGGCGTGCAGGAAGGCGCTTATATGACGCTGGGCCATGCTTTCGGGCTGGACGCCTCCCTCTGCCTCGCCTTGTCCCTGCTGCGTCGTGGTCGGGAAATCAGCATTGGCATCCCCATGCTGGTATGGTGGCAGTATTCGGAAATGCGGGCCCTCAAAGCCCGCACAGCGAAAACGGAAGCACGGCCTCTTCCGGACCGGATGCCCGACGCCCTGACAGACACGACGGAAGGATGATGCCTGTGACCGATTCTTCCGACGCGCCCACTCCCCTGTTCGACACGCTGGTCGTCATCGGCCCGGGTCTTATCGGAGCCTCCGTGCTGCATCGCGCACGACGCGACAGGACAATTGCGCGGCGTCTCATAGCCGTGGACATCAATCCGGCGTTTCGTGAGCGTGTGCGCGAACTTGGCATTGCCGATGAGGTCACAGGCGATGCGGCTGCTGCCGTCGCCGACGCTGACTGCGTGATGCTCTGCGTGCCGGTCGGCGCAATGGGCGAAGTCGCCGCCACCGTCATCCCGGCCATGAAGCCCGGTGCGATTCTGACGGATACCGGCTCGACCAAGGTAGCTGTGATCGAGGCCATCCGCCCCTTTTTGCGCCCGGACGTCCCCTATGTTCCGGCGCATCCAATGGCGGGCACGGAATATTCCGGCCCGGATGCCGGGTTCGCTACGCTCTTCGATAATCGCTGGTGCCTGCTGACCCCGCTGCCGGACAACGCGCCAGACAGTGTCGAAGCCATCACGACACTCTGGCAGCTCTGCGGCGCCCGCACACGGGATATGACGCCGGAACACCACGATAGGGTGTGCGCCATCGTCAGCCATCTCCCCCATCTGCTGGCCTTCACCATCTGCGGCACGGCTGACGATCTGGCTGATGAAACCCGCTCCGAAGTGCTGGAATTTGCAGCCAGCGGCTTCCGGGATTTCACGCGAATCGCGGCATCTGATCCCATCATGTGGCGGGACATCTTTCTGTCCAATCGTGAAGCCATTCTTGAGATGCTTTCACGGTTTCTGGAGGATGCTCAGGCGATGGCCCGTGCGATCCGCTGGGGCGATTCCGATTATATCGTGGACCGTATTGAGCGCGGACGCAGCATCCGACGCAGTCTGCTGGAAAACCGTCAGGCCTGAACGCCACCATTGCCCCGTGTAGCCACAGGCGCGGTCTCTAGATGTCGCCGACTGAGCCGGGTTGTCTTCGACAAGATAATCCGTTTGAGGTCTGACCATTTGTCCGGGGCGATGCGCCGCGCCAACACGCACAGTAGAGCCGCACAGATAATCGGCGTGGGACCGACATGCGTCAGTTCGGCAAACAGCCTTGCCCCCAGCAGATAGATGTAAGCCAAAAAGAGAACGAATTTCTCGCCTGACCACCAACCAGTCCGCTGTGCCTGCAACAGCAGCCATCCCATCGGAAACGCCAGACAGGCCAGATCATAATCCAGCAGGAACGGCGAACAGAACGGCATCGCGGCGATCATCACCGCCACCTGTCCGGATGCGACCGCCCTCTCGCCAAGCTCGGCCACACGCCTGCGCAAATGTGCCGCAAGCCATCCAGCGAGGCTTAAAGCCGATACCGCCGCCGTTATCTGCGCGCCATAAGCCAGCCATGCAGGCGCATGCAGCAGATGCGCGGCGGCAAAGACACTCTGCATTTTCCATGACTGGACATAGCCGTGCGAGAACGCCCCCTGAGCCTCATGGCTCATGCGCAGAAAGCCATTCCAGCCGGAAGCGCCAAAAGCGAGCCATGACGCCGCAATCAGGCCCAGACCGGAGCATATTCCGCCGGCAACAGCACGCCATCGTCGGGCGCAAAGCAGAACCACTGGTGCCGCCACCAGCAATTGCGGCTTGATCACCAGCCCACCAAGGCACAGGCCCGCCACGAATGGATGTTCCGCCAGCAACACCATGGCCCAGCCGAACAGAGAACCGGTGAGAAGACCGTTCTGCCCGTTCGCCACACCGATCACCAATCCCGGAAAGGCCAGAATCGGCAGAAGCGCCCAGCGTTGTGGCAGCAGCCAACGCAGAGCGCGCACGAAGAGAGTGCCTGTAAGGATCAGAAACAGCGCGACCGAGAGGCGATAGGGCACCAGCGCGAGCGGCACGCAGACCAGCAGAAATGTCGGAGGGTAGTAGAACGCAAAGTTGCCGAAGGAGAGACCGGGAAAAGCGGAAAGCTCGACCAGATGGTGCTTCGCGCTGTCATACACCTCGGCCACATGCCCCTGCAGCACCTGCCGGGAAGCGGCCCAGAAACTGACGAAATCAGCGCAGATCGGTTGCCCCTCGAAATCGGTGCCCCAATGTGAAACCACGATAATGGAAAGAAACAGGCCCCATCCGTAAACACCGAGGATGCGACAATAAGCCAGCGCCCGCCCGCGATTCAGCCAGTCAGCCTGTAGAAGGGCTCGCCCGAGCGCCGCTTTCAGTCTCTTTGGCCGCCTGTCCATACCCTGCCTGATGTGATGATATTTTCCGGCACCATCAGACAGAAAGGTTAACGAATTACTGCTTCATTCAGACGGCATGACATCGGGTGATGATTTTTAATCTTGTCATCACATCAAACGACCATGCGGATACGTCCATGTGACACGCAGACAATGCAGACATATGATGCAGCACTCACAAGGCAGAACACGGCCTCTATTCAACATGAAGAGGTCAAGGAGTTCCGGATCATGACTGTCGCCGCCCTGAATCTTGATTTTGCCGCTCTGGCGGCCAAGCCGATCGAGCAAGCTCCTTTTCCGCATGTGGCCGTCGAGCATTTCATCCCGCAGGATGAACTGGCCGTTCTCCAGACATCCCTGCCGCAGATCACTTCCGGGGGCTCCTTTCCGCCCGAGGCGCTGGCGTTAACGCCACTCATGCAGAATCTCATCACGCAGCTTGAAGGTCCGAAACTGCGAGAGATCATTGCCCGGAAGTTCGATCTCAATCTCGACGACGCGCCCACCATGCTGACCATCCGTGGGCGCACACGAGAGAAGGACGGTCGTATTCACTGCGATTCCACTGCCAAACGTGTGACGATCCTTCTCTATCTCAACCCGCCATCAGCCGCATTCGGACGTCAGGAAGGCTGCCTGCGCCTGTTGAACGGCCCTGATGACGTTGAGAATTTTGCTGTGGAAGTGCCGCCAGTGAACGGCACGTTACTCGTCTTCCCCAATGGTCCGACGACCTGGCACGGTCACCGGCAATATGTCGGTCCACGTTACACGATTCAGCTCAATTACATGGAAACCGGCGTGAAGGCCCGCTCCGAACTCCGGCGTCACAAACTGTCAGCACTGGCGAAAAAGCTTACATTTGCTGCCTGATGGTCGCGAGCAGGAACCACAGGTTAGATATCCGTGATTATTAGGCGGGCGTGACCTACGCCCCAAACATTTTGATCCCAGCCTGTAAATCACAAGGCGGGAAGCTGAGAACACGTCTGGGTTTTATTACAGACGTATAAGGCTACAGCAGACACCCCGCACCGACCATGCATTGGAGCTGAGAGACCTGCAAATTGTAAGGAAAATGGTGGAAGGAGTTGGATTCGAACCAACGTAGGCGTACGCCAGCGGATTTACAGTCCGCCCCCTTTAGCCACTCGGGCACCCTTCCGTTGGGCCGAGGAATTAAGGGTGTTCACGCTGCCTGTCAACCGGTTTGGCAGTTTCTCTTTCATTCCGGCTGTCAGACCTGATGACGACGACATGCAACCCGTCGTATAGCAGCGCCATGCGCACACCTCGACAGTCCTCCCCTCACTCCTCCCGACAGGCTCAGCCCGATTCCCGTGATCAGGGAGAAGCCCGTCGCGGCGGCCCGCGTCATCACGGCAGAAACCGGCAAAAGCCGGGTGGCCCTTACTGGATCGCAGGCGTGCACGCCTGTCAGGCCGCTCTGGAGAATCCGCACCGCACAGTTCAGCGCGTCCTTCTCTCTGCCGAGGCACAGGACGATTTCACGAAACGTCTGTCAGTCCCCCTGCCCTCCTATGTCGAGCGTGGCGACAAGGCCCGTTTCACAGCACTCCTCGGCGCTGAAGCCGTGCATCAGGGCGTCGCCGTGCTGGTGGAACCGCTTGAGGCTGTGGCCATTGAGGATGCGCTGGAACGTCCGGGCCCGGTCCTCGTGCTCGATCAGGTCACCGATCCTCGCAATGTCGGTGCGATTCTCCGCTCAGCGGCTGCATTCGGCGCATCCTGTGTGGTGATGCAGGATCGGAACGCTCCGGAAGAAGGCGCGGCTCTGGCCAAGGCGGCTTCGGGCGCTCTGGAGGTTGTGCCTTTGGTACGTGTGGTGAATCTGTCGCGCTGTCTGGAAACCCTGAAACAGAACGACTGCTGGGTTGTCGGCCTTGATGCTGGCGGTGGACGGCTTGAGGGCAGCAGCCTGAAAGGTCGCCGTGCCGCTCTGGTTCTCGGCTCGGAAGGCGATGGTTTGCGTCGTCTCACGCGCGAAAACTGCGACGAAATTGCGGGCCTCTACATGCCGGGCACAATGGAAAGCCTCAACGTCTCTGTGGCGGCGGCAATCGGGCTATATGAGCTGGTGAGAGCGGCTTAAGGGAGCGGCTAGACTTTTACGGGGCTTTGCCCCGGCTTCCACAAAAGGACTGCGTCCCTTTGATCCTGACTTGTTTGTTAAAGCGTTACAACTGAGGGTCTGAGCTCTACAGACGGATCAGCGCCACTGCATAAATCACCAGCACCATTGCCAGTGTAAAGCCGACAAGACTGATGACTCGTCCACGCTGGCGACGGAGCAGTTCAGTCTGTTCGGCTTCAGTCAGATCGGTCGGCACGGTCATCACGACATCCACCATGTCAAAGCGTGGTCTGCCAGCAGGCCACAGAACAGCAGAAACAGATAGGCCAGCGAGAAACGGAACGAGATCCGTGCGGCCTTGTCACCATTCAGGCTGACACCATTGGCATCCTGCTTCTCCAGCAGCACACGAACAGCGCAGGCAATAAACCCGAGGCCAAGCGCCAGCGCGGTCATCGTATACAGCATCCCGCTCAGATGCATGAAGGATGGCACCAGCGACACCGCCAGCAGAATGATCGTGTAGGCCAGAATGTTCCAGCGCGTGTGACGGGCTCCCTTCACCACCGGCAGCATGGGAATCCCCGCCCGCCCGTAATCCTTGCAGGCATACAGCGAGAGCGACCAGAAATGCGGGGGCGTCCACAGGAACACGATGGAGAACATCACCACCGGCATCACATCCATCGAGCCGGTCGCCGCAGCCCAGCCGATCATCGGTGGGAAAGCACCCGCGGCCCCACCAATAACGATATTCTGCGGCGTCGAACGCTTCAGCCACATCGTATAGATTACGGCATAGAAGAAAATGGAGAACGCCAGAATCCCGGCCGCCAGCGTATTTGTCGCCAGCCACATCAGGATCACCGAGAAAACCGATAGCCCCAAACCATAGGCCAGCGTCTCGTCAGCCGGGATGCGGCCACCCGGAATCGGGCGCGTCGCTGTCCGCTGCATGATGATGTCGATGTCGCGGTCATACCACATGTTGATGGCACCCGCCGCACCGGAAGCGAGACAGATGCACAGGATACTGATCGCCGCCATCAACGGATTCATGTGTCCGGGAGCCATGTAAAGACCGGCAGCGCCCGTAAACACCACGAGTGAAATCACCCGCGGCTTGAGAAGCTGAACCCAGTCCTTCGCGTTCGTGCCGACCCTTGCTGCGTCAAACCGAACGCGAGCGGGGCGGACTTCCGCCGTTGCGCCGCTCATCGGCGAATCTCCTGCATGGCGACATTTCCGGAAGCAGCTTTTTTGCCTGCGCTCAGCACGTTCAGCAGCACAAAAGCCAGAACACCGAGTGAGACGGCCATTGCCGCACCACCAAGAGCCTGCCCCAGACCGGTATTGCTGTCAGAAGCCAGCACGCCAAAGAACATGAGTCCAAACTGCGCTCTGGCGGAATTCCGGGAGTAATGCCCGTTCGTCACGTCATTCAGCCAGGCGTAAAACCCGCCGAACAGAACAAACACAGCGCCATTCAGAACCGCCGTATGCACACCTGAGCCCATCCAGCCAGCAGCCAGAAGCACAAAAAAGCCGGAGACCCACAGCACCGGCACATCGATGGCTACACGCACCGTAACAGCCTGACGCCACAGAGCGCGAATCCAGATTCCGGCAAATGCGACTGCTGCAACGGCAGCCAGAATCGTCCCTACTTTCTGCACACAAGCTGGATCTGCATGCACAAACGCCATGCGATCCCACAGCGCAGGACCGCCGATTGCGACCGTAGCAATAACGGCCACGGCACCTGCCTTCAGCTTCTGCCCCACTGGCGCAATGCCATCGAACACTCTGGCAGCCAGACCAAACGCTGAAACCAACACAATCAGGGTCGCAGGCATTTCAAAGTGAGGCATGACGTCAGAGGCACCGAGAAGCTCGCGGGTCGCTCCTGCGGCCAGGACCGGCGCAACAAGCAGAAGCCCAATAGTGGCGCAAAGCTGTGTCCAGACAAAAAGGGAGAAAGGCATCAGCCCACTCACCCTCTCCTGTCCACGAGGAGCGACAATGCCCGCTCCAGCCCGTGAATCACAGATGATCGCCAGAGTGGAGGCGGACATGAGAATAGCGCCGACACTCCACAAGCCCATGCCGAACAGGTCACCCTGTGAAACACTGCTCAGAAACATCAGAAGCGCCAGCAGCATGACGGTGAGAGCACCGCTATCAAGCAGAGGAAGACCCTTCACTCCGCCTGACATCAGATCACGAGCGAGAAAAAGTCGACCAAAGGCGCCGAGAAACGCGGGAACACCAACGAACAACAGCATGGCGGTGGGGTGAAAAGCCGCCATTCTCGCTTCGAGTCCGGCAGGCAGAACATGAAGCTGACTGGCGAGCGCGACAGCTCCGGCCAGTCCACCCACTGTCACTGACAGCGCGAGATAACCTGCAGCGGCGGCATAAGGAGACAGTCCGCTACGATGGTTGACCGATTGAGTTTGGGCAGGAGTCACAACGGCCATCAGCGTCCACGTCTCTCGTTCATCAGGGCTTTGATCCTGGTTCGTGACGGTCAGGCAAACTGACCATCCACGCAGTAAACCGGATCAGACTAACGGAAATTCCCGTCGATCAAAAGCGCTCTGTTACCCGCCGCGCAGCACGCAGACCTGCTTCCAGCGCGCCTCGGTTCAGGCGCGCATCCAGTCAGGCGACAACTTTTTCCTGGGTTTTCGACGCTTCGGCAGGCGTTACTTCATGCTCCAGCGTTACCAGCGTAAACAATCCTGCCGGAGGAACGGGTTCAATCCGGGCCCGTGCCAGATCTTCTGGAGGCAGAAGGGCTTCCATGGCGAAATCAGGATGCCAGCCGAGAGAGTGGGACGCACGGGCCATGCCACGTTCGATCACGCCACGCACACCGGTTGGGGCGAGGAAGTGATTCACGAACAGGATATAACCGCCGGGACGAACCACGCGCTTCAGCTCGGCCAGCAATTTGCGGGGATGAGGCACCACCGACGCCACGAACATCGCTACGGCGATATCGAACGAATCATCAGCGAAGCGCGTATCCTCGGCGTCCATCTCCAGCAGGGCGTCAACATTGCTGAGATGGTCACGGCGCACACGTTCACGCGCGCGGGCCAGCATATCGGACGACAGGTCGATACCGGTAATACGCTTGCTCGCCGTGTAATGCGGCAGGGCGAGGCCTGTACCGACCCCGACTTCCAGCACGCGGGAGCCCGGCAGGCGATTCACCGCTGCAACGGCTCTTTTGCGCCCGAAGGCGGAAATACCACCGAACACGGTGTCATAGACACCGGCCCAGCGCCGGTATGCAGCCCTGACAGCATCTGCATCCAGCGCTACACGAGGCCCGTGATTCTCCTCTTTATGGGAGACGCCTTCCGCTGCTTCACTGCGGACATCCTGCAAGACTTCGCTCATTACGCCCTATCTGCTGCCCAATGGTTGAACATTGAGACACGACCAGGGCATCGTAAAAACACGGTCGTGCTCAGTATTGTCGCGGCACATTGCCACACGAGACGGAAACGACCAAGCCCACGGAAGAAAGATGTCGGGCACAGTCCTCTTTTCGTCCCGTTACAAAAATATTTTTTTCAGATAGACAGCCATATTCTGCCTAATGCTGCCCGACCCGCACACCGACAGAAAAATGTGCTTCCGGATTCCAGCCACAGTTCAGCATTGTTTCGAACACCCTTTTTACAAAGGCCTCTTTCTCTTAATGTTATCGTGCCAAAGACATTCCTGCCCATGTCATACAGGCTGCAGCGCAGCCGATGGCAATGCATGATGTTACCGGAGAGAAGAGTTGAATATTTTCCTTATCCTCGCCTCAATAGTGATCTGGTCCATAATGCTCATATTTTACTGGCGCACCCCCATTTACCGGTGGCTCGACAATACGCTCGATCTGCAGCGTTTTCGTAAGGTCAACAAGGAAGAGAACAACTCCTGAGACTCTGCCATCTTTCACTCCGGCAACAGTCTTTTACTTCCGCAATCAGATGCGTCTCAGTCGGTGCCTTATGTCCATGACCGACTTGACTGCTGCGCAGCATCAAAGCATTCCTCGATCCAATATTTTACAAAACATTTCCATGCTCAGTTTTTACGTCTGAACACAGAATCCTTTGAGACAGGAAGCGCTTCTGTCAGGCGGACAGACGGCTTTCGATGCAATCCCACAACAGTCCTGCTGGATTGATGCCATCAAACCGCTCCAGTTCCTGTAGCCCTGTCGGCGATGTCACATTGATTTCTGTCAGCCAGTCACCGATCACGTCGATCCCCACAAAGATCAGTCCACGTTCTTTCAGCATCGGGCCAATGGCGTTGCAGATTTCGATATCGCGGGGTGTCAGGTCCACACGCTGCGCCACACCCCCAACATGCATGTTGGACCGCGCCTCCCCTTCCGCAGGAACGCGGTTGATCGCGCCTATGGGCTTACCATCAGCAAGGATGATCCGCTTGTCGCCCTTCCGCACTGCCGCTTCATAACGCTGGATCATGAGAGGCTCACGGGAGCGGGCAAAATGCATCTCAAGCAGGGCGTTGAGGTTCTGATCATCTTCACGAATACGGAAGACGCCACTGCCGCCATTACCGAACAACGGCTTGACGATGATGTCTTTCCACTTCTGTCGGAAAGCGCGGATTTCACCGACATCCCATGTCACCAGCGTCGGCGGCATAAGCTCAGGGTAATGTGTGACAAGCAGCTTTTCCGGCGAATCCCGCACAGAGCGTGGATCGTTGACGACCAGCGCCTTGCCCGGACCAACACCATGCACGTGCTCGAGCAGATGCGTCGCAGTAATGTAGGCCATGTCAAACGGCGGGTCCTGCCGCATGAGGATCACATCCATTTCCGACAGATCGGTCCGTTTCGCTTCTCCGAACGTCGCGTGATTGCCTTTTTCACGCCGTACGGTGACAGGCCGTACCGAGGCAGTCAGACGGGTCTTTGTTCCCTGCCCGCCCTCAAGCAGCGCCAGAGACTCCACGCCGTAGACGAACAGGCGATATCCCCGGGCCTGAGCTTCCAGCATCATGGCGAATGTTGAATCACCATTGATATCGACCCCCTCGAGAGGGTCCATCTGCACAGCAACATCAAGCCCAGAACGCATCAGTCCAAACTCCTTTTCAGAGCGAAACTCTTAAAGCACTTCCCTTCGCAAGCAAAACGCTTCGGAAGTTATGGGAGAGCAGGATAGGTAATGGACAGGATTTCGATCAGTTCCGCACCCCGTGGGGTATGCAGCGTGATCTCATCGCCCACAGCGCGACCGAGAAGGGCTCGCGAGACAGGCGCCAGCAGGGTGATTTCGTGTTTTTCAGACACGGCCTCATCCGCTCCGACAATGGTGACCGTCGTTTCCCGGTCATTCTCATCGACATAGATTACCGTCGCACCGAAAAACACCCGGTCACGCCGGGTCTGCTGAGCGGGATCGACTTCTATGGCGGTTTCCACCCGCTTCGTCAGAAAGCGGATGCGGCGATCGATCTCACGCAGTCGCTTCTTGCCGTAAATATAATCGCCGTTTTCAGAACGATCGCCGTTCCCGGCGGCCCATGAAACGATTTCCACAACAGACGGCCGCTCGACACGCATGAGATGCGAGAGTTCCTCCCGCATCACACGTAGGCCGTCTGGCGTCACATAACGAGCCAGGTCTCCGTTCCGGTCAGTCTTGTCGTTTTGCGCCACGCGGTCTCAACCCTGTTCATCGGTCTTATCCGATGGAGAGTTCGCTGATCGCAGTATCGATCTCCTGGAAACTCGGCATCAGATGCATAGGAATGTCTTTCCGACCGATCTCGACGCTCACCTGTGCAGGATTACCCTGCAGGTAAGCGACAAGCACGGCACGGATCAGGTCATAATAACGGGCGTCTTCTTCCACAACACTCTGAATGCGGCCAGCCAGCGGGCCAACCATGCCATAAGCCAGCAGCACCCCAAGAAAGGTGCCGACAAGCGCGCCGGCAATCATTTCACCGAGAACCTCAGGCGGCTTACTGATGGAACCCATGGTCTTGATGACGCCGAGCACGGCCGCCACGATACCGAGTGCAGGCAGAGCATCAGCCAGCGTCTGCAGACCGTGTGCCACATGCGTGTCTTCCTTGAGATTCTTTGTCAGTTCACGGGACATCACTTCGTCAAACTGGAAGGCGTCGTCCATGTTCATGCTGATCATGCGCAGATAATCGCAGATCAGATTGCGGACTCGATCATTGTCCCTGATCTTGGGATAGGCGGCAAAGGCCGTGCTCTCCATGGGTGTTTCAATATGCGGCTCAAGCGCCATGACACCCTGTGTCTGAGCCAGCCGCGCAAAGAAAAACAGCAGTCCCAGCAGATCAATATAATCCTGACGACCAAAAGCCGGCCCCTTGATCGCTGTCTTCAGAGCGCCCGGCACATGCTTCATATCCGACATCGAATTGGCCATGGCGAACGTGCCGATGCCGGCACCAAGAATCGTGATCAGCTCAAATGGCATGGACTTGATCAGCGGTCCGATTGCACCGCCTGATGCTGCAAAGGATCCGAACACACAGACCAGCAGAAACACCAGCCCACCGATTAACAACATCTAGTCTATCCTCGTCTGAAGGCACGGATAATCTTGCCGCGCCATGTCATCTTCACTGTGCTTTTGGTGACTGGGGCGCCGCATTCGCAGCGGGAGCCGACTGTTCACCGCTTCCCGCCTGAGCAGACGTGTCATCCGGCAGTTTCACCTCATGGTCCCGATGCAGCACGAGAACCACGCGACGGTTCACAGCTGCGGCCGGATCATCCGGATCAGCCAGATCGTGCGCAGCGCGCCCCACGACTTCAGCCAGTCGCTGTTCAGGGAAACCTGCAGCAGACAGAACCTCGCGGGCAGAGTCCGCCCGGGCCGCAGACAACGTCCAGTTGGAAGCGCCCTTTTTCTTGTAGAGAGCACCGTCCGTGTAACCGTAGATGGACAGGTTCTGCGGCATGGCTGTCAGATACGGTGCAATCAGTTGCAGCAGATGCGTCGCCCGTTCATTCAGACGAGCCGATCCCGTATCGAACATCGGGTTGTGATTGCTCTCCGCAAGCTGGATGCGCAGCCCAACCGGAAGCACATCGACCGAAATCTGTGACTTCAGCTGGGCTGCATCCGGGTCCTGCGCCAGCGCCTGCTCAATCTGCTTTCTGTCCTGCTGAAGATCAGCCTCTTCCTTCTCGGCAGCGGAATTTCCGCCGTCACCAAGAGAGGTTGTCGCCCCGCTCTTCTCACCACCTATCGGCACGATCCGGGGAAGAGCTGGTGTGATCGACGTCACCTTGCCGATACTGCGATCTGGGAAGGCCGGATTGGGCACTGCGAAAACACCGCGCGAACGGACATCATTTCCCGCGCCGGAGGTTTCCTTACCAACTATGATGGAAACGCCGGAGCCTACTCCACCCAGCTCAGTTTCCTTGGTTTTTTTGGCGTCACTGACCATGCCGGGCGGAAGAATGGCGTTTTTCTCGGTCTGAGAAATCTGCATTTTCTGGGACATCGCCATCTGCTGGGCTGCCTGCTCTCCGGACATATCAGATCCGGTCGCATGGCCCGCATTATCCGCATCTCCCTGCACGACGGAGGAAGATTTCCCCGGACCGCTAGGCGTCTGCGCAGCCGCATCACCCGTGGTCGCCATGGGATTGAAGAAATTGGCAATACCGCGACGACGTTGTTCCGTGGTGGCGTTGATCAGCCACATAACAAGAAAGAACGCCATCATGGCGGTCACGAAATCTGCATAGGCGATCTTCCAGGCACCGCCATGATGGCCTGCACCGCCTCCGCCGCCGCGTTTGACGACGATGATTCGCGCTTTGTTGTCCCCGTCCTTACGTGGCATCTGCCTCTCCAACCGTCTGGCCATGCTGGCGGAAGGGGCTTAAAACACGCTTAACAAAAGGGTGATGTCGTGGTCTTTCCGCCCTAGCTATGCGATGCGGCTGGAAGTTTCCTCAACCACGACGCAGGAAGAGCCGGAATCGGGCAAGCGACCCGGTACAGATTATATCGCTCCGCCTCACGCCCATCACGCGACCGTACGATCATGCCGGCGGGTTTACCAAGGGCAGCCCAGGGACTGCCTTGCGGGAAGGACCGGCGTCCGTTTCGGATCAATAATCCCCAGCCCTCCTTGCAGGACCATGCTGGCAGATCAAACAGCATCCAGCGCGGCTCGGCACCCAGCACAATGCGGCCGGGGAGATGAAAAGCCAGTTCCGATGCCAGAGCGTATTCATCAGAAGCGATGAAAGCAGCGCCCTCAGACTGTTGCGCGACATTTTCGGCGAATATGGTCCAACCGCCACCCTGTCGTAGGGCGACGTCAAAATGTCTGTTCAGAGGCAGAAATCCGGTCGTCGCCTGGCATAACAGGAGCCCCCATAGGGCGTATCCCAGTCCGGCAGCGATTTTCCAGCGTCGGTCTCCCTGCATGACGATCAGACACACCAGAGCCGGGTAAATCAGAACGGGCCAGTTCGCCTGCACCCGGTCTCCCAGAGCGTGTTGGAGGAAAACCGCTGCCGGCACACAGGTCAGACACAGCAGCAAGCGATCTACATCCGAGCGCCTGCGAAATGCAGCGATCAACGCCACCACGGACAGCAGAAAGATGCCCGGCGTCAGCAATCCAATCTGGCCACCGATCAGTTCACCAAGATATCCGGGCGCGCGCGAGGGTTGCCAGTCGCCCGTGCGCCCCCCCTGCCGGATAAAGCTGGCCCAGCCATGGGTGGCATTCCACCAGACAACCGGAAATGTTAGACACACACCGATTACTGCCCCCAACCAGGGCCAAACCGTGAGAAGCTGTTTCAGTCGCCGCAATGACAGCAGACACCACAAACCCAGACCGGCCACCGGCAGGACCATGGTGTATTTACTGTCAAATCCGAGACCCGCGCTGACGCCAAGCAACAGCCACCAGCGCAGATCTCCCGTTCGCACCAGTCGCCCGGAAGCCCAGAGAAACAGGGCCATGAAAAAGAGCAGCGGCGTGTCCGGCGTCATGACGGTCGCGCCCACCCCGAGCGCCAGCGTGGCATTGAGCAGCACACCGACGATCCAGGGGTTTATCACCGGTGCAAGAGGTCTGTCCCGCAACAGGGCGACCTGAAAATCCCGACAGGCAAGAACCGTCAGAATTGTGCCGAGAGCAGTAGCGAGTGGTGCGGTGAACCTGATACCGAACCCCGTATCGCCGAAGAGCGCTGTTCCGATCCAGATCCACCACGCCACCATCGGAGGATGATCGAGGTAACTGGCCTGAAGGTCGTGCGACCACGTCCAGTAATAAGCTTCGTCAGGCGTAACCGGCAGGCAGGTTGCCAGAATCAGACGCAGAACCGTAAGCACGCCCAGACTGATGAACGGATGGGCCAGAATAGCGTCCGAAAGACGGGGAAACGTCTTCCGCGCAGAATACAGCTTCACCGCAACACTCCGGGCGAAAGCCTCACTTCCTGCGCCAGATCAGCGTCGAGGACACAGCATAGTTCCACACGACGCCAATCACGGCACCCGTTGCGCTTGCCTTGTCGAACGTCTGACCGTCATCGTGGAAGAGCTGCGCGATACCGATATTCGCCCATGCGCCTGCGGAGCACACGACCAGAAACAGGAAAAGGCCACCGTACAGACGGGTGCCTTTCAGTCTGCGGTCACGGTAGGTCAGCGTGTTGTCCAGCCAGAAATTAACCAGCATGGCGACGAAGGTGCCGCCCGTCTGTGCGATCGGGAAATCCACACCGGACAGGCGCAGCACATTCATGATGGCGATATTCACGATCACGCCGACCAGGCCGACAAACGCAAAAACCAGAAAGCGAATCGGTAGCCAGCCATGAAACAGCTTGTCGAGCATCAGTCCGAGGAACTGGAGCATGACCAGCACGTCGAGCTTGCTCTCTCCTGCAAGACGCGGCTTGAACGTGCAGGGAATCTCCTCCACGCGAACCTTGATTGGCGCGGAAAGAATCAGATCCATCAGGATCTTGAATCCCGCGCCTGACAGGCGGGGCGCCGTCCGCACGAACAGATCCCGCCGCAGGGCAAAAAACCCGCTCATCGGATCGCCCACCCTGACCGGCAGAATCATCTGCGCCAGCGTTATGCCGCCGTTTGAAAGGGCATGCCGCCACGCATTGGCCAGACCGCTATTGTCACCGCCTTCGACATGACGGCTTCCAATGGCAATATCGCACCGTCCGCTCGCAAGAGCATCGAGCATAATGCCGAGACGGGTTTCGTCATGCTGGAGGTCACCATCCATGACGGCGATATAGGTCGCGGACGAAGACAGTGCGCCTTCGATCACCGCCGTGGACAGCCCGCGCCGTCCAATGCGGGAAATCCCCCGCACGCGCCAGTTGCTGCGGGCCACCTCCCTGACCGCCTCGATCGTGCCGTCAGGCGAATTGTCGTCGACAAAAACGACTTCCCAATCCCGCCCGGCCAGAGCCCGCGTCAGCGCCTCGACCAGAGGCCGGACGTTCGCTGCCTCGCAATAACAGGGCACCACCACCGTGATATCGGGACTTCCGGCAGGCCTGTCTTCAGCGGGAAAATCGATCGTTTGTGAAATCCGGTCCCGTATGACGAGCGTGGTCACGGAAGCTTTCCATCTCCCACCCCTTCCGGCGACGGAAAACGTGAGAGAGTTGTGCGGATTGTCTGCAGGGTCTGCACACGCACCACGTGGGGAGCCTCTGTCAGGCGGCGGGTCATTTCATTCTCCTGCGTCGTGTTCCGGGCAACCAGCCGGACAAGAAAGTCGGTGCTGCCCCGCATCATGTGGCACTCCAGCGCTTCCGGCCACGACGACACCATCGCCTCAAACTGTGACAGAACTGTTTCCTTCTGACTGTCGAGACCGATCAGGGCGAACAGCGTGATGGGCCAGCCCAGCGCATTGGCGTCCACGTCAGCATGGTAGCCCCTGATGACACCAATCTCTTCCAGACGACGCACACGCCGAAGGCAGGGAGGCGCGGAAATGCCCACCCGACGGGCCAGCTCCACATTCGTCATGCGTCCGTCCGCCTGCAGTTCGGCAATGATCAGCCGATCCACCGCATCGAGTTCCGCTTCCGTCACCAGTCTCTCCATCCCGCGACCTCGCGTGCATATAGGACGAACCCTGTCATCTGTCCAAAGCCCTCTGACATCTGCCAGTAATGCATCAAAACCTGTCCGCCAAAGCTTGCCCCGAGCGAAAAACAGGACCATATCGCTCCACAATCAGCTCCGCGAATGGAGACGCAAGGCACCTTCCTTCCAGACCGTGCCAGATGACAGGACGAGAGCGAAAGGCGTCGTAGAACATGACAATAACCACCGATCTCCTGATCATTGGCGCCGGACCGGCCGGTTACACCGCAGCCATTTACGCGGCCCGTGCGAATCTCAAGCCCGTTCTCGTCGCTGGCATGCAGCCCGGCGGTCAGCTGATGATCACCACAGACGTAGAGAACTATCCCGGTTTCGCCAGCGCGATTCAGGGACCGTGGCTGATGGAGCAGATGGCGGCGCAGGCCGAACATGTCGGCACGCAGATTGTTCATGATCTTGTCACGGAAGTGGATTTCCGGAGCGGCTCACCTTTCCGCATCACACTTGACGGCGGCGACGTCTATCTTGCCCGCAGCGTGATCATCGCGACCGGCGCGCAGGCAAAGTGGTTGGGCATCCCTTCCGAAAAAGCTCTTCAGGGTGCGGGAGTTTCCGCCTGCGCCACCTGTGACGGCTTCTTCTTCCGCGGCAAGAAGGTCGCGGTTGTCGGCGGCGGCAACACGGCGGTCGAGGAAGCCCTCTATCTGACGCATCACGCATCGCACGTCACGCTGATCCATCGGCGCGATTCGCTTCGGGCTGAAAAGATTCTTCAGGACCGGCTGGAAGCCAATCCGAAAATTTCTGTCGTGTGGAATTCGGTTGTGGCCGACATTCTCAGCGCAGGTACCCCGCCGACCGTCACCGGCGTGAAACTGCTTAACACGCTGAATGAAACCCTGAGCACGCTGGACGTTGAAGGCGTGTTCATTGCCATAGGTCATGCTCCGAACACGAAACTTTTCCACGACCAGCTTATGCTGGATGCGGAAGGTTACATCATGACCGAAGCAGGGACGACGCGGACATCGGTGCCGGGCGTCTTTGCCGCGGGCGATGTGCAGGACAAGATCTATCGTCAGGCCGTCACGGCGGCCGGGACAGGTTGCATGGCCGCCTTGGACGCCGAACGGCATCTGGGTGGACTCGTTTCGGAATCAACATGGAATACTTGACCGTCTGAAGTATTTCCTTCACCAAAAACCATGTAGGTACATCGGGTCAGGACTGTACCTCAAACCAGACAAGGGAGATCGGGGTGGACTGGGACAAACTCAGGATATTCCACGCTGTTGCGGAAGCCGGGTCCTTTACCCATGTGGGTGATGTACTCAACCTCAGCCAGTCTGCTGTTTCGCGTCAGATTTCAGCCCTGGAGGATGTTCTCCAGGTACCTCTTTTTCATCGTCACGCCCGTGGCCTTATCCTGACCGAACAGGGTGAGACGCTGAATCAGACTGTCAGGGAAGTCTTCTCCAAACTGGAAATGACGCAAACCCTGCTGACGGAAAGCAAGGAAAAGGCAGCCGGACGTCTGCGCGTCACCACGACGACAGGATTTGGCAGCTGCTGGCTGATGCCGCGACTGCATCGTTTCATGGCGCAGAATTCCGACATTTCCATCACGCTGATCCTTGAGGACAATGACCTCGATCTGGGTATGCGTGAAGCCGATGTCGCGGTGCGCATGCACGCGCCACGCCAGCCGGACCTCATCCAGAGGCACCTCGCGGACTTCCCGCTCTCTGTCTTCGCCTCCCCGCGCTATATCGAGCAGTTTGGCCAGCCCTCCTCACTCGAGGATCTGGCCAACCACAGTCTCGTCGCGTTCGGTGGCTACCACCCTCCGGTTCCGCATGTGAACTGGTTGCTGGAAGCCGGAATGCCAGAAGGCGCACGACGGACGGCACGGCTGGAAGTCAACAGCGTGGTCGCCATGGCGGACGCCATTTCCGCCGGTCTCGGCATTGGTTCGGTCCCAGGCTACGCCGTTGCGGAATATCCTGATCTGATCAAGGTGCTTCCGAACGTCGAGCCGCCCAAGGTGGAAGCATTCTTCGTCTATCCGGAAGAATTGCGCAGTTCGAAGCGTGTTGCGGTCTTCCGCGATTTCCTGACCAGCGAACTGGGACTGCGATCCTGATAGCTGCTTTCAGTTTCGTATGTTTTCAGGCGGGCACTATCATGGTGTCCGCCTTTTTTCTGTCCGGATTACGGCTTCCCGAGTGCCGTAACAACACCGGCGAACAGACCTACGGGCACGAGGCAGATGGCGATCGTTTCTCCAGTTGGCGCGTAATGCGGAAAACAGTACGAAATCACAGCGCACATGACCCAACAGACAAAACAGGCGATCAGCATGGTCATGGAGTTGAGACTTTCATGAATAATATGGGAAAATACCAGCGATTATCGCGTTGTCAGGCTCTTGATGAAGTCGTGTAATCCACCATCAATGGCTCTCTTGAAGGCCGCAAGGGTTTCATCGCCCACATAATGCTCGATCCCTTCGGCATCGACCAGAACGCTTTCCTCACTTACACCGAGCGCACGCAGAAATGCCTCGACAATCTTGTGTCGGCCCCTCGCCTCTTCCGCCACTTTCTGTCCGGCCTCAGTGAGAAACACACCGCGATAGGGTTTCTGGACGACAAAACCGTCAGCCACCAGCCGCGCCAGCATTTTGGCTACGGTTGGTTGCGACACGCCCAGACGCGCCGCGATATCGACCTGCCGCGCCTCCCGGGATTCTTCCAGAAGGTCAGAAATCAGCTCCACATAATCTTCCACCAGAACCTTGCGCCGCGCCTCCCGGTTCGCCCGGAAGCTCTCTGACTGCGCGTCCGGGTCCGGCAGGGAGGGAGGTGATTTCAGTATGTGCGGCGACTTCAAGATCAGGACTTTCCCGGACAATTATTCCGTTAAGAATAGATCATTCCCGGAGTTTGATCCAGTTTTCGTTGCAACGGCCATTGCCTCTATTGCAGCTCCATATCGCACCACAAGACGATTTTGTAATCCATCCCATCAAGCAACATCGTTTCATTATCACCACGTCCCAGATTTATGGAAATTATTTAAACATACCTGATACAAATGAAACAAAATAAACTCTATGCAACATAAATATTACTTATCAAATATAAATCATTATAAATAAATAAAAAATATTCCAAAATTGAAGAGAATATCACAATATATATTGTATTCCTCTCTTCATTATCCCGATGTGCTTCGAAAGACATTTTCTTTTTTTACCGCTTGCGGAATTTGACCGTGAGATCAAGCACCACACTCCTTCCATCAGATATTATTCAATCCATATCTCTTGTATATTTTTCGCATGCCACCCTTATTTGAAAAGTCTGCCATCAAGGTTGACGCAGAAAGCCAATACGGGATATCGCCACCCCCTTCCTGCACATGGCAACGCTTAGTCAATCCAGGCTCTGGAGGTTTGTGCGTTACAGATACTTAACCAGTATGAGTCATAAAGCCCGACCAAGTACCAAAAGGGATAGACATTGCTATGAAAGAGCAATCCGTTCGTATTCCTGACAGCGATCCGGCAGAACAAAACATCCGATTTCTCTGGTCGGCAATCGACGAAGTACTCATTGTTGCCATTACGGACGTCAATGGGGTCATCACGCACGTCAACGAACGTTTCTGTCAGATCAGCGGGTATTCCAAGCATGAACTGCTTGGCCATACCCACAGAATCCTGAACTCCGGCTATCATAGCCAGGATTTTTTCCGGCATCTGTATGCAACGATCAGGACAGGGAAGATCTGGCGAGGAAAGATCTGCAACCGGGCGAAAGACGGGTCGCTGTACTGGGTTGCCACCACCATCATCCCCCGCAAAGACGAACACGGAAAAATCCTCTCCTACGTTGCCTACCGCTTCGATGTCACGCCTCTGATCGAAGCCCGGAACAGGATGAAGCACCTTGTCCGGCAGGATCCTCTGGTAAATGCACTGAATCGCATTGGTTTCTCCGAAGGGCTGGCAGCAACGCTCGAACAGACGATGGAGACACATGAAACCCGTCTGATGGTGCGGATTGATCTCGACGGTTTCAAGGAAGTCAATGATATCTATGGCCATGACTCCGGCGATAAGGTGCTGATTGAAGTCGCGCTGCGGCTCAGGACTTTTGCCGGCTCCGATGCAATCATCGGTCGTTTGGGCGGTGATGAGTTCGCCATCATCATGGATATGTCCAAAGCAGACGCCTGCGTGGAGCATCACCTCCAGCATCTGCTCGTCGATATTGAAGCGCCCATCGCCCTTGAAGAGACCTGCGTCTCCGTATCGGCCAGTATCGGCTACACATTTCTCGACAGCACGACGCTATCCGGTCAGCAGTTTATGAAAGACGCGGATATCGCCTTGCTTCAGGCGAAGCAGCGCGGTGGCCAGAGTGTCGTCGCTTTTACACCGGGCATGGGCCTCAAGGCCAAAAATCATCAGCTGCTGATGAGCCAGATTCACTTCGCCGTTGAGCGCGGTGAGCTGGAAATGTACTACCAGCCCATCATCAACTTGGCCCTTGGCCGCGTCACTGCCTGCGAAGCGCTCCTGCGCTGGCATCATCCGGAGCTTGGTCTTCTCACCCCGGTTTCATTCCCGGAAGTCTTTAGTGATTTCCGCACCGGCCTGGCGATCGGCAAATTCGTCAGACGGTCCGTCATACGTGATCTCGCCAAATGGATCGAGACGGGTGATTACACCGGTAATGTCACGCTGAATGTCAGCATGGCAGATTTCGGAACGGATGGGCTGACACAGGAGTTCTGTGATCTGACTGCAGCCGCAGGTGTACCACGCGAAAAGATCAAGGTCGAAATCACGGAAACCATTTTCCTTGGCGCAACACGATCGGACCGGGTAAGGCGCGAAATATTCAGACTTTCCCGGCATGGTTTCAAGATTGCATTCGATGATTTCGGCACCGGCTACGCAGCGATCAGTCATCTGCGTGAACTGCCGCTGACCCATATCAAGATCGATCGCAGCTTCATTAAAAACATCGATCAAAGCGCCCGTGATCTGAAAATCACTTCTGGCCTGATCCGTCTGGCACGCAGCATCGACATGGCGACTATCGCCGAAGGTGTTGAAACCGTCGAACAGCTGCGCATCCTGAATGATCTGGGCTGCACCGCCTGTCAGGGATATCTTTTCGCCATGCCGGTACCTGTAACGGCGTTGCCTGACGCCGTGGAAAATGCGGGAAGGATTCTGGATAATTTCCGTCGGTCCAGCCGGAATGACATGCTCACCGGATCCACCTGACAGCGCCGCACAACCTGTAACCAGTCACTTGTTCTGGTTACAGGCTCTCCCTCACAGCAACCAAGCCCGAAGGAACAGGTTCTCAGACATAAGCAGGCAGGCGCTCAAGCCTCCACGGGCGACACGAGCGGTTTGCCAGCAGCCATCGCAGCGACATTATCCAATGCCAGCATCCCCATCTCTGTCCGCGTCTCGACCGTGGCACTTCCCACATGCGACATCATGAACAGGTTGGGAAGCTCCAGCAGTCGCGGGTCAGGGTGCGGCTCATTCCGGCAGACATCGAGCCCCGCCCCGGCAAGTTGCCCGCTCCGCAGCGCCTCGATCAGGGCATCCTCATTCACAAGACGTCCCCGCGCCGCATTCACAAAGATCGCTCCCTTTGGCAGCCGGGACAGGAAGGCCTGATCCACCATGCCATCCGTCTCGTCGCTGCCGGGAAGATGCAGGGTGATGATCTGACAGCGAGGCAGCATGTCCTCAAGATTTTCCACCCAGGACGCACCGTGCTCCAGCTCAGGAGCCAGACGTCGCCGGTTGTTATACAGCACCGTCATTCCGAAACCCCGCGCCCTTCGTGCAACGGCCTGCCCGATCCGTCCCATGCCGACAATGCCGAGCGTCTTGCCGCTGATCCGCATGCCCAGCATTTCATCCATGGCCAGATCACGGCCCCAGCCCTTGCGGACCAGCGCCGTAAATTCCGCCGCACGTCGTGCGGCAGCCAGTATAAGAAGCAGGGCAAGGTCTGCATTGCACTCGGTCAGCACATCAGGCGTATTGGAAACAGCAATACCACGCGCACGGATGGCTTTTACATCCAGATGGTCGAGCCCGACACTGACGGTCGCAACCAGACGCACGGAGGCCGGAATTTTAGCGACAGCGTCACCCTTGATCGCGGCATGATGCGTCACCAGCATAGCTTCCGCCTGCGTCTCCTCCGCCAGTTTGAACAGGGCAGCCGTATCCAGCGGCGTCTGCGGAGGAGGAGGCGCATCGAATTCCTGAGCAATCCGCGCCTCCACAGCTTCAGGCAGGCGAACGCTGCGGACGATACGGGTGCGAGAGGAGGACATGACAAACTCCGTAGACTGAGTGGCGGACGTTAAACAGGTCCGGATCATGAAGCGAGTAAGGGGAACACGACAAGGGGCTGTCAGTTTCGTGATAAAGCGGTGCCGAGATGATGTCAGGCGTTCCTTTAGCCGACAGAAGCCGAACCTATTTCCTTACGTAGAATTTCTTTGTCACATATCATCATCCGACTGGGTGAGAGTCGTCCAGACAGAACGGCGCAGAACGTTCCTGCCGCACTGGTTCTGGCGGAAACTCCCTGCATGAAACGGAAAGAAGGATCGGCATGAACGACCAGCTCGAACTGACGCCGGAGCTGATGCTTGGAGCCTACTCCGTCGGGCTGTTTCCCATGGGGAATAGCGAGAATCCTGATACGATCGACTGGTATGACCCTGATCCACGCGGTGTCATGCCGCTCTACGGCTTTCATCTTCCCAAACGCCTGTGCCGGACCGCGCTGAGCGACCGCTTCACCGTGACGACCGACCGCGATTTTGAAGGCGTCATGCGGGCCTGCGCCGCTCCTGCACCGGGACGTGAAACGACATGGATCAGCGAAACGATCATCAGCCTGTTCTGCCGTCTGCACGAGATGGGTTATGGCCACAGTATCGAAACATGGCACGACGGCGAGATGGTCGGCGGCCTGTACGGCGTCGCGCTGGGAAGCGCTTTTTTTGGTGAAAGCATGTTCAGCCGGGAGACTGACGCCTCCAAGGTCGCGCTGGTGCATCTGGTTGCGCGCCTGCGCCTTCTCGGTTTTGACCTTCTGGACACCCAGTTCGGCACGACTCACCTCTCGCAGTTCGGTGGCGTCGAGATTGACGCGAGCGACTACAAGACCCGTCTCCGGAAGGCTGTGCGGTCCGAACAGCGCTGGACACCTCTCTCGACCACCGAAATTGCCACCGAAATCCGGCAGATACGCGAAGAGACCCGTCTCGCGGGTGGTTGACTGACTGATGCAGATGGGGTGCTGTCCGCAGGAATGTTCATGAAATGAGGACTGTTCGACGTATGCGACAGGTCACCGGAAAGTCTGATGCAGGAAACAAAGCTGGCGTGTTGGGACGATGTCTCGCGCTGACGCTGACCGCGGGTCTGATGCAGGGCACTGCGCTGGCTGCAGACGGTGATCACCCGCCCCTCACCCCGCTGAAAGACGCCGTCATCACCTACAGCGTGCAGCCGGATGGCGCGCCGCAGCCGCAGCAGGTCAAGGTGTGGTTCACTGCGGAAGGTGCGAGAATGCGGATCGACGCCCCCGATGGCTCGGCGTCCACCATCCTCAACCGCACCGCCCAGACCGTGACGATCCTGCTGCACAAACAGCGGGTCTTCACCCAGCTTGAACAGCGCGGCAGTGTGAGAAATCCGTTCCTGCTCGATGTCTCCATGCAGTTTACCCGCCACGGCAACCGCACTGTTGCAGGCATTCCCTGCACGGAATGGGGCGTTGCTTCCGGGCATGGCGACGCCACCGCCTGTGTGACGACAGACGGCCTGATTCTGGCTGAAAACGGTGTCGATGCGGATGGCGCCAAAGGACATCTGTCCGCAGAGTCCGTGTCCTACGAAACCATCCCGGCTTCCGCCTTTGCTGCTCCTTCCGACTATCAGGAAGTCCATCAGCATCGCGTCGCCGGTCAGGGAGCTGGCGCGCCGGCTCTTTCAACCGGACCTTTAGGCGGAGCAGGGTCCTCACCTGCTGGAGACGCTGCCACGACACCGGCTCCGGCACCATCTGTCACGCCGGATACCGCCGGGCAGCCCTGAGGCAGCGTCATGAAAAACCCGATAGCGCGACGCATTTCGTACATGTTGCTGACATTGCCTCTGGGTGTCCTGCTTTCCGGCAGCCCTGTCCTTGCAGAGGAGGCTGCTCCCTCCGCAAACGGACCTTATGTCACGCCTTCCGTGGATGTGAGCGTGCATTATGAAATGGTGTCGCCGCAAAGCCCTCTGCCCGTGCATCAGGACATGCACTGGCAGGCCACCTCCCTGCGGCAGCGGATCGATCCTGAAAATTCGGCTGTCTATATGGTGACGTCATGGCGCGATCACACACTGACCGTCGTGGACACGCTGGGCCACCGGCGAAGTGTCATGCCCGCACCCGGTGCGACGCTTACCCTGCCGGGACAGGTGCCGCCGGGTTCATTCAGGAAACTTGGGACCGACATGGTCAGCGGTCAGCTCTGCACCGTCTGGCGCACGGCTGATCAGGACGGACATGAAAGCGACGCCTGTTACACAGAGGACGGCATCCTGCTTCAGGTGGAGCAGCAGGGACGCATTCTGGTCAGGGCGCTCTCCGTTGAGCGGACACCGCAGCCCGACACACTTTTCGTCATTCCCGAGAGTTATTCCGCAGTCGCCCCAGCCCGTTGAGTGGACGGGAAAGGCGACGGCACACGCTCCGCTGTCCGGCCTTTTCCCTTCTCCGGCTTTCCGGGTGGCAGCTCACGTAATCTCCGGGCCGGTGAGCCGATATAGAGACCGTTCGGCTCGGTGCTTTTCGTCACCAGAGATCCCGCTCCGATCACACAGCCTTTGGCAATGGTAACGCCGGGCAGAATGGTGACATTCAGACCGATCCAGCATCCGTCTTCAATGACGACATCACCCAGCACTGCCTCAATAGTACAACGCTGTTCAGCTGGACCGACGTCATGTGTAGCAGTGACGACCGAAAGGAATTGTCCGACCCGGACATTGTTGCCAATCGTCAGTCGGGCCGCGCCATCGAAAAAGAAACCGACATTGATGAAGCTTTCCCGGCCCATCGTAATGTTGGTCGAACGCAGATGACAGCCCGGCCAGATACAGGCTGAGGGTTCAAGACTGGCGCCCAGCGTGTTCAACAGACGGGTACGCAGGAAAGCCGGGATCAGTTCACTCCCGATACCGGCAAGACAGAGCCTGCACAGATGGCGTGTGAAGATATTGTCAGGGAGGGTCATCAGAGACTTCACTGTTTAATG
Source organism: Acetobacter aceti NBRC 14818 (assembly GCF_000193495.2). Classification (NCBI taxonomy): domain Bacteria; kingdom Pseudomonadati; phylum Pseudomonadota; class Alphaproteobacteria; order Acetobacterales; family Acetobacteraceae; genus Acetobacter; species Acetobacter aceti. The sequence goes on from NZ_AP023410.1 coordinate 1,372,649, forward strand.
CCACAGGCAAAGTCGCCGCTCACCTGCAATCCACTCTGAAATATGCATTACACAAAAGAACATCGAAAACAATTTCATAATTAAAAACTATATTTATAAAAATATTTTTGTTTATATTTTTAGATTTATTATTTTTTATTTTGTATATTTTTTATTATTAATCGTCACTATTGTTAAAACACCACAAAACAAAATCTCACCGCTCCCGGACACTTCCCAACCTGCACGCATAAATGAAGATCGCCTTTTCAAAGCGGATGTCCACCGTTACAGAGGGGCCTTAATCTGTCAGCACACCAGCTTCTTGAGTATAATGATCAGAGATGTCAGGCCTCTTATAGATGGCCACTCATGACGGCGGACAGGATACCTCTCCTGAATCCGGTCGTTCCTACGGAAGCACTGTTCCGAAGCAAAGGATCATGATCCGGAGAGGCCGCCGGTGAATCTGTGCGCCTTCTTCATCCGTCGTCCTGTCGCAACCATTCTCCTGTCTCTGGCGATGGTGTTCGCCGGGCTGCTGTCCTATCGCGTCATGCCGGTCGCCGATCTGCCGGATATCTCTGTTCCCGTTATTTATGTCATCGCCAGCCAGCAGGGCAGTTCACCGCAGCAGATGGCCAGTGCCGTAACGACGCCCCTGGAACGTCGCCTTGGAAGTATTGCCGGGCTGACACAGATGACCTCCGACACCACGGACCGGTCATCCTTCATCCTGCTGTTCTTCGATGACAACCGGAATGTGGATGGCGCCGCGCGTGACGTGCAGGCCGCTCTGCAGGCGGCGCGTCAGGACATGCCGAACACGCTGATCGAAACGCCGCAATATTATAAAGCCAATCCTTCCGACAATCCGATCATGGTGGCGGTGCTGACGTCCGACACACGGCCCCTCACCGAACTGCGTGATCTGTCGGAAACCAGACTGCTCCCACAGTTGGCCGGCATTCACGGCGTCGGATGGGTGCAACCGGAAGGTGCCGCCAAACCCGCCGTGCGCGTCGAGATGAATCCATACCTGCTCTACCATTACGGCATCGGGTTCGAGGACATCCGTTCCGCTCTGGCGTCTGCCAACGCCAACACTCCCAAAGGCTATCTGGATATCGGCACGCAGCGCGTGATGCTGACCACCAACGATCAGGCCCGGAAAGCCGAGCAGTATCGTGATCTGATTATCGGCTATCGCAATGACCGTCCGGTGCGTCTCTCCAGTGTGGCGACAGTCCATGACGGTCCGCAGAATGAACGTGAGGCCGCCTGGTTCAATGGCAAGCCGGCCGTCATGGCGATCATCCGGGCGCAACCCGGTGCCAACGTCATTGACGTCACCGACGCCATCCGGGCGCATGCTCCCCGGATCCAGAGCGCGCTTCCGGGAGACGTCAAACTGACTTTGGCCGACGACATGTCCCGGTCAATCCGCGCGGCCCTGATGGATACCCAACTCACGCTTCTGATTTCGGTCGTACTCGTCGTGATCGTGGTGCTGGCGTTCCTCCGCTCATGGCGCTCGACCCTGATCCCAGCTGTCACGGTGCCCGTTTCACTGGCCGGTTCCCTCGCCGTGATGCACCTGCTGCACTTCTCGCTGGATACGCTCTCGCTCATGGCGCTGACCATCGCCACAGGATTTGTGGTGGATGATGCGATTGTCGTTGTCGAAAACATCGCTCGCCATATGGAAGACGGCATGGACCGTATGGACGCGTCCCTGCTCGGCTCGCGCGAAATCGGCTTTACCGTGGTGTCGATCACCATCTCGCTGATCGCGGTCTTTCTGCCTCTGCTTCTGCTGTCCGGAATTCCCGGAAAGATCTTTTTCGAATTTGCGATGACGCTGACGACAGCAGTCACCATTTCGCTTTTCCTGTCTCTCTCCCTGACGCCCATGATGTGCGCCTACCTGCTTGAAGTGCATCACGGCGAAACGACCATCGGCCACACCGGATGGTCTCGTCGGATGCATCAGGTATTCGATGGCGTTGAAATTATCCTGAACGGCATGCTGCACGTTTACATGCGGTCACTCGACGTCGCGCTTCGTCATCGTTGGCTGGTGCTGGCTTCGCTGCCCCTCAGTCTTGCGGTCACGGTCGCCGTCGTTGTTTTCATGCCGAAGACAATTCTGCCACCGGAAGACATCGCTCTGGTTTCAGCCTATCTGAGCACGGATCAGACCAGTTCGTTTCAGGCCGTTTCCGACAAGACCCAACGTGTCGTGAGCACGATGATGCAGGATCCGGAAGTGACATCCGTGGTGGCATTTACGGGAGACGACGCTGCCAATGAATCGGCAGCATTCGCCTCCCTTACGGACAAATCCACACGACACGACACACCAGAAACCATAGCCGCAAGAATACAGTCACATGTCGCAAACATTGCGGGACTCGACGCGCATATTTCCAACTCGGGCGATGTGAACGGTGGAGGCTCGCGTCAGCAGACGGGAAATTACACCTATGTTTTCCGAAGCGACGTCGCGGACGATCTGACAACATGGGTGCCCCGTCTTAGCGAAGCCCTGCGACACAGCACGGTCATTTCCGATGTCAGCACCAACATCCACAATAATGGCTCTTCATTGCATGTGGACATTCGCCGCGACGTTGCCGCACGTTATCTGATTACACCGCAGTTGATCGGCAACGCCCTGTTTGATGCGTTCGGTCAGCGCACCGCCTCGAATATCTCCACGTCGCTGACGACCTATTATGTCGTGATGGAAGCCGACCGGTTGTATCGGGAAAATCCCGAAATGTTGAAAACGCTGTGGGTTTCAACAGCAGGCGGAACAGCGGGTGGCGGCACTATTTCGAACTCGATCCGTGTTCCGCGCTCAACGGATTCCAGAGAAGCGGCGTTGAGCCGTCTGTCTTTCCGAAACCAGATTGCCAATCGACTGGCTGGCGGCGCAGGGGCCTCCAATGGTTCAGCGGTCTCATCTTCAGCTGAGACCATGGTGCCACTGGTCTCGGTGGCTGATCTCGTGACGCGCCCCACCTCCCTACAGGTCAGCCACGAAGACAACTTTGTCTCCGGTTCGATCTCGTTCAATCTTCCGACGGGAAAAGGACTGACGGATGCAGAAGCAGAAATAAAACGGGTCAGTAACGCCATTCACATGCCGGACACCATTCGCGGAAGCTTCACCGGTCGCGCAGGAGACTTCAAGAAAGCGCTAGTAAATGAGCTTCTCGTATTCCTTGCTGCTCTCGTCACCATGTATGTCACTCTGGGGATTCTCTACGAAAGTTATATTCACCCCCTGACCATCCTATCCACACTCCCCTCCGCTGCCGTCGGGGCTGTAGTGGCGTTATGGCTGTCTGGACAATCCTTTTCGCTGATCGCCATGATCGGGGTGATCCTGCTCGTCGGCATCGTCAAGAAAAACGCAATCCTGATGATCGATTTTGCACTGCATGCGGAACGGCAACAGAGTATGGAGCCTGCAGATGCCATTCGTGCAGCCTGCGCGACCCGTTTCCGCCCCATTTTGATGACCACGCTGGCGGCAGCATTAGGGGCACTTCCTCTTATTTTCGGCAATGGTTACGGTGCGGAATTACGCCGTCCACTGGGTATTGCCGTCGTGGGTGGACTGGCCATGAGTCAACTCCTCACCCTTTATTCCACGCCTGCGGTCTATTTACTGATGATCGCAATTGGAAAATGGACGAAAATCCCGCTTTCGCTCCTGCAAAGAACATTTAAAAGGTATGCATGGAATTAATATACTGGCTCACGAATTCCATAGATTTTTCGTAAAAATTGGTACATGCATACTTCTGTAAATCAGACATTTTTCGAACCACTCTTTTTAAAAAAACTATAAAAATGTCACCCATAACACCCTCTGGCTACACACCATTATTTAAAAGAAGGTTCTCTTGAGCCTCTTCCTACAGTGTAATATGTGCGCGTCTTTTTTCGGGAAAATTACAGAATGACCATCATTTCTCTGGAAGATATTCCTGATAGACCATCATTACAAAACAGTCATGCCGGTGCTGGTATTGCTTTTTTAGCAGACATGCTAGATTTACGACATCGACTGTATTTACGAGTATCTATGGTCGATGTCGCATAGTTTACAACAGACGTTTCAGGGAATGGTTCGATGGCCAAAAATTGCTGCAAGACAGACGGATGCGCTCCGGCAAAGAAGGGCTGCTGCGGCCTGAAGAAAATTGTTGGTGTAATGATCGTAGCCGGGATTGCCGGTTTTCTGTGGAAAAAATTCAAGTAGTCCAAGATACTACATTGCCCGAAACCTGTTTCGGGCATTCTATCCTGTTTGTTTTGCTTCCCAACGATGAAATATATCATACACTATAAAAATATATCATTCTAAATAAATATATATTCCTAAACATAACTATGGCTGGTTATCTTTTTCCACGAATAGAGATCAACTGAGCCTCGACAGACGTCCCGTTCCAAAAACCAATCTTAAAAAAATCGAAACTGTTACAGATATTCACGAAAAAACAACAAGATGGATTTCCAGATTTACAGCCTGTCGTTACGCATAATCATATATTTAACTAAAATTTAGAAATCTTCAGGTAACGTTAGAAAAATCCGAACCATTCTTCATTTTCCATGTCTTTCTTTTCTACCTTTTCAAGAAATAGTTTGCGCTGTTTTTTCATATCCATTCAGGGAAACATGGAGTTTTGTCACTTTTATCCTCGTCCAAAGAAATTATTGAACATAATATATCATGGAGGTCTTGCACCACGAAGCATACTTCATTATTTCAACAGATAGAGCCAAACAGGTTCCACCCAATTTTCTGTAAATGTGCGCTGAATTGTTTAAAAGTGTAACGGAGTTTTTTTTATGTCTGAAAATAAACCCTCTTCCCCTCTGCTCGAACTGACAGCGCAAATCGTTTCTGCTCATGTTTCAAACAACTCTGCCTCCGCAGAGACACTTCCCGCTTTGATCCGTGACGTCTTCACGGCTCTCGAGACAGCCGGACAGACTGCTCCTGAGCCCGAGAAACTACAGCCTGCGGTTCCGGTGAAACGGTCCGTCTTCCCGGACTACATTGTCTGCCTGGAAGATGGTAAAAAACTGAAAATGCTGAAACGGCATCTACAGAGTGCTTACGGCATGACGCCTGAGCAGTATCGTGAGCGCTGGGGCCTGCCGACAGACTATCCCATGGTTGCTCCCAACTATGCCGAGCGTCGTTCAACGCTTGCCCGTGAAATCGGTCTGGGTCGCAAGATCAGCGCTACCAGCGCTTCTTCCGAGAACGATGACACTGCGCCGCGCCGTCGTGGCCGCAAGGCTCAGTAAAGCCTGTCACATCGGCATGACTTCCCTCATTGATGTTGTGCCGATGATTTCTTCATGGAAACGGTTTTCCATGAGCCTTTAGTGTTGTGCTGGAATAAACTGTAATGAGTTCAGGCGTTGACGAGACTGTGGCGTACTCTGTCCAGAAGCGGAGACTGCGTCGCTGGCGGATTGGCGCGATCGCAGCTGTTGCCGTGTCGATCATGATTGCGGGCCGTTATGGTCAACAATCCAGAAGCGACAGCTTCTATAGTGGCGGCAGCATAAATACGCCTCACCTTGTACAGTTAAAAGTTTACGGCATGATCGGCTCGGATGTCTCGCGCTGGACAAAAGCCCTTGCTGACGCAGACAAAGACAAAAACGTCAAAGGACTACTCCTCGATATTGACAGTCCCGGCGGGGCTGTAACCGGCGGTGAAGAATTACACGACGCTGTGGAGCGGTTTGCTCACGACAAACCCGTCGTCGCTACCATGCGGGGTATGGGCGCATCCGCTGGGTACATGATTGCGCTTCCGTCCAAACGTATTTTTGCCGAACGAAGCACATTGACCGGCTCTATCGGCGTCCTGATGGAAGCACCCGAATTCTCGGGAGTACTCAACAAGATCGGCGTCAATGTGCAGGAACTGGTGTCCGGACCGCTCAAGGGGCAGCCCTCCCTCACAAAACCGATTTCTCCTGAAGGTCATGCCATGCTTCAGGGCGTTGTGAGCAATCTTTACGACCAGTTTGTCACCATGGTCGTCACAGGGCGCCATATGCCTGAAGAAAAGGTACGCTCTCTTGCCGATGGTCGCCCCTATACAGGCGAGCAGGCCCTGAAAGTGGGGCTGATCGACAATATTGGTGGTCAGGAAGACGCTCGAAACTGGTTAAGCAAAGCCGCTGGCCTGTCCGGTGAACCAAAAATCGTGACGATTGGTGAAGAACGCAAAACGTTCAGTCTGAAACGACGTATCTTTGGCTGGTTTGGAGGGCGGGTCATGTCATGGCTCGGCCTTGATGCAGACATTTTTTTGCCTCAAACGCGTGCAGCTATTGACGGCGCAGTTTCGATCTGGAAACCTTAGCTTTCGGCGGGGAGGCGAGATGACCAGATCCGAACTTGTCGCTGAAATAGCAGCGGCGAACCCTCATCTTTTACTCAAGGACGTTGAATTAATCGTTCATACGATTTTCGACGAACTGACAAGCGCGCTTGCGCGCGGAGATCGTGTCGAACTCCGTGGCTTTGGGGCTTTTACTGTCAAGAAACGGGAAGCCAGAGCAGGGCGTAATCCCCGCACCGGTGAATCCGTGTCTGTGGACGAGAAAGTCGTGCCTTTTTTCAAGGCCGGAAAAGAGCTGCGCGAACGTGTCAACGGCGCAACGCCACAGGACGAATAGCTCCGAAAAGGCGATTCATGAGGATTAACGTCCTCATTTCGCATGTCTTGTGCGTGCTTCTGATATACTGTTAGAACTGATCTCATTCCACGGTCAGTTTCCGACGGCCGTTTTTCCGGGCGCTGTTATGGCTTTCGTGTACGGCTTGTCAGAATGCTGCTTAAAGCAGGCAAAAAGCCTGAGAGTCAGTGTGCCGAAAACGGGGGGGATGCTGCTTCTGGCCTGTGTCATTGCTTCAACACAGGCGCAAGCACGCACTCTTGGCAGTCACGCACCACTACAGCGTTCAGCACCGCACACCAAAACACATCACACCAGAAAATCGGCACTACAGGGCTGTCTGTCCGGCGGGTCCGTTATCATGACGCATGGCCGTAAACTGGGCGCGATCGGCTCTCATGGAAAGCTGCTGGCTCCGGTCGGACGGGCCATCTATTACACGGACAGCAAGCACGGATGCCTGCCGGGGAAGCATGTCCGTCGCCGCGGATAAGACTTTTCTCATTTGACTATTTATAAGATTTTGCTCATCATATGAGAATAACTCCCTCCCTGATGGTATTACTTCCTTTCATCCGTCTGGATTTGTGATCAAACGGATTTCATCCCGATCTGTGTTGGGCTAGGTTTCCTGCATCAACGGCCTGCGACAAAAGTGTTTCTTCGCGGCATACATCAGACAACACGTCTGAAATACGCCAGGAAACAGGCTTCGCCATGAGCAGAACAGGGATCCAGATGGCAGACAAAAATGCTTCGACCGTCATACCCGTCATTCTTTCAGGGGGGTCGGGAACCCGTCTGTGGCCAATGTCACGTGCGAGTTTTCCCAAACAGCTGTGGCCTTTGCTGAGCGCGCAGTCTCTTTTGCAGGAAACAGCCCTGCGAGCCCGAGGCATTTCCCTCTCTGCGCCCGTGATCGTCTGCAATGAAGCGCATCGCTTTCTGATTGCGGAACAACTGCGTGAGGCAGGAATAGAGTCCCCCAAAATCCTGCTGGAACCGGTGGGACGGAACTCCGCACCGGCCATTGCCGCTGCGGCCTTGCTCGTCGCCCAGACGGACCCGCAGGCCGTGCTCTGGCTGATGGCCGCCGACGCCGCCATTACAAAACCGGAAGCCCTGAATACCGCCATGCAGAATGCAATCGCCGGTGCTGAACAGGGGCTGGTCGTGACCTTCGGCATGAAGCCGACACGGCCAGAGACCGGTTACGGCTACATCGAGGTCGGACAGACAATTTCGGGACTTGAGGGCATCTCTACGGTGAAGGCCTTCCGTGAGAAACCGGATGAGGAGCAGGCCGAATTCTTCCTCAAGTCCGGTGACTATCTGTGGAACTCCGGCATGTTCGTCTTCAGGGCAGATACCCTGCTTCGCGAGATGGAAGAACATGCTCCGGAAGTCATGACTGCCGTGCGGGCAGCCTACGAGGCCCGGAAAGGTGATCTCTTCTTCGAACGCCTTGGCATCGAGGAATTCAAGACTGCACCGGACATTTCAATCGATTACGCCATCGCCGAACGGAGCAGCAATGTCGCCGTGGTGCCAGCCGATCTCGGCTGGTCCGATGTCGGAAGCTGGGATGCGCTGTGGGATATCAGCCCGAAAGACACGGCGGGGAATGTCGCCGTCGGTGACGTGCTGATTGAAGATTCCAAGAACAGTTACGTTCGGTCAGAGAAATATCTGACGGCGGTCGCCGGTGTCGATGATCTGGTGGTCGTGACAACAGATGACGCTGTGCTGGTCACGCATCGTGACCGGGCACAGGACGTCAAGAAAATCGTTGATCGGCTGAAGAAGGCAAAGCGACCGGAAGCAGCAAGCCATAACCGCTGCTATCGTCCATGGGGCTTTTACGAGAGCCTGATCCAGAATGACCGGTTTCAGGTCAAACGGATTGTCGTTCAGCCGGGCGAGAAACTCTCCCTGCAGAAACACTTCCACCGCGCCGAGCACTGGATTGTCGTCGGCGGTGTCGCTCTGGTGACGCGGGATGAGGACAAGGTCCTCGTGCGCGAGAATGAGAGCATCTATCTGCCACAGGGCTGTATTCACCGTATGGAAAACCCCGGCAAGATCCCCCTGACCCTGATCGAAGTGCAGACAGGAGCCTATCTGGGGGAAGACGATATCGTACGGCTTGAGGATACCTATAACCGGTCCTGATTAGTCCCCACCTACAGGCAGCAAACAAAAAGGGGGCTTTTTCCCAAAAGAAAGCCCTTTTTTTAATGTCCGGACAGCGTTTTGAAAATCAGGCGTCCTGCGTGCTCGCCAGATCACGCAGAGCGACTGCTGTATCCCGCACTGTCGGACCGTGCTCACGCTCCAGACGACGGATGGTGAAGTGCGCCCGTGCCAGCGCCTGATAATGGGCCAGGAACGCCGCATTGAGCGACGCACCACAGAGCGCACCCGCGACCGGCATCAGTTGCAGCGAAATCTTGTGTCCCAAAGCCAGTCCGTAATGCGATGCGACCTCGGAAATCAGCATCACGACCGGCCGGCCACGCAGCACGGTGCGGGCAGAGAAATACCCCAGCTCACTCTCCCTGCCCTCGCCGATATTGGGGAAGGCGCGAAGAGCAAAGACCTCAAGACAGGCGCGACGGGAGTCGGGGTCAGAGAGATCCTCCCCTTCCTCGCGGGCGATGCGGGCGATCTCACGCATGATGGTCAGGGTGGTGAAGCTGATGTCCGGCGCGAGACCGGCAAGTCCGGCAAAACCACCGACCGCGCCAGACACGGCGACAGCGGCCTGCAGGGCTTTTTCGCGCACACCCTTGCCCGTTGACCGATCTGCCGCCTCACCGCTGGCAGCAGCATCCAGCGGTCCGGACATTCCCAGAATCGCCACGTCAAATGATTTGGCGATGGCTGTCTCGGCAATGCCCTTGAGCTTGTCCTGCACACGAGGCGTCATCCCCAGTCCACGCAGGCCGAGTCGGGTGGCATGCCCGACAGCCCCCCCCATCAGGTCGGCCATACGGACCAGAACGCCACGTCCGGCCTCCACCTGCTTCAACGCATTTTCAAGCTCCAGGATCTGCCCATCCGTGAGAGCTAATGGAGCAAGTTGTTGTCCTGTGCTTACGGTCATCGGAAGGTATCCTGTTCCAGCTGGCTCATGTGTCGCTACTTATAAATATAAGTGCTTTCGTTCGCGCAAGGTTGCGGAAACATTCATTGACCGCAAGCGTCATACATCCGACTTTGGTTTATCGCCGTGTCAGGAAGGCATTATGACCATGTTATCACCCGCTGCCATGAGGTCGGCCCTTTCGTTAAAGGGGCCGTTCAGAGTGGTTCTGGAAAAGGCATCCACCGGGCTCGCTCTTGCCGCATTGCTGGCTATGCCCGTGCTGTTCAGTCCCGCCGTGGCAGCGTCGCACACGCCACGTCACAAGGCCGCGACACAGCATGCTGATCCGACAGATCTGTCCTCCGGCAAGATCGCGCCGGCCACGACAGCCCGCTCCCTGGAATCACAGGAAGGCGCGCCTCCGCCACCGGACGGTTATGAGCCTGTCGAAGATATCGATGAGACCATAGAGTCGCATTACTCTCTGGACGTCCGCAAAACGCCGCATGGCGAGCCGCTGCCGTCCATTGAAGCGCAGCAGATCCCCAGAGACGCCAATAACGGGGCCACCCAGTTTGATTTCTTCGGGATGCCCGTGAAATTCATTGCGCCCGTTGGCGCGCCTTACAATGCGCCCTTCACCTATCACACCTATGCCGGACAATCCGGGCGTGGTGGAGATGCCGTCGGCAGCGCGGGAGCGGCCGGAGAACCTTAACGTCAGCAGGGTTTCATCGGGTCATTATCTGTTTCTTATAATATTTCACCTTTAACAGCTAAGACGCCTGCGTTCTGAAACCCTCTGATTATCAAGAGCCGTATGTCTGCAACAGAAGCCACACTCTCTGATGCTCCGGTCACGGATGCACCTGTTCCTCCGGCCAGCGCCTCTTCCGGAGAGGCTTCCGGTAGCAGCAATACGGAAAAACCACCCGAAAAAGGCGCGTTCGTCGACGCAGCCAAACTTCCCACGCAGGAAGGACCGGCAGGGATCCGCTACGATTTCAATGCAGGCTGCCGTGTGGCGTTGCCGGACGGCAAATGGACGATTCGCCTCAAGGATCTCGATACAGGCAACATTCTGTTCGAAACGACGACAGGCAGAGCCAACGTCAACAGTTCCAAGCGCTTCTACGTCCGTTTCGGCATCCAGATTCATGATAAGGCAGGCACTCTCATCCTGTCCCATGATTATGACTGCCGGAACAAGCCTGTCCTGATCCAGCTTCCAGTCGGCACGTTAGGCGATACGCTTGGGTGGTTTCCTTATGTCGCCCGCTTTGCAGAGGCGCATGGCTGCAAGGTGACCTGCGTGATGGCGGCACCCATTATTCCGCTGTTCAAAAGCGCCTACCCGCACATCACTCTCGTCACACCGGAAGAGATCGAAAACAGCGAAACGCTCAAGACCTTCTACGCGACCTATACAATCGGTCTGTTTTTCGACGATCAGGCCAATATCTGGCAGCCCACGGATTTCCGTCTTGTCGGTCTGCACCGGACTGCGGGTTATATTCTCGGGGTAGATCCGACGGAGGAGCCTCCGGTCGTTGCACCGGACGAGAACCGTGCCCGGCCTATTGAAGAGCCTTACATCTGCATCGCCGCCCAGAGCAGCTCCCAGTGTAAATACTGGAACAACCCGAGCGGCTGGCTACAGCTTGTCGCGTATCTGAAAAACTGTGGCTACCGGGTGATCTGCATTGACCAGAAACCCGTTCATGGCACCGGCATCGTCTGGAACCAGATTCCCTATGGCGCAGAAGACCAGACGGGCGACCGGTCGCTGGCGGAGCGCGTCCGATGGCTTCGCCATGCCGAGTTTTTCATCGGCCTCTCCAGCGGCCTGTCCTGGCTGGCATGGGCGGCGCGCTGCAAGGTTGTGATGATTGCCGGGTTCACTCATCCCACCAACGAGTTTCACACGCCGTGGCGCATTGTGAACTGGCATGCGTGCAATTCCTGCTGGAATGATCCGGCGCATCGCTTTGACCACAAGGATTTTCTCTGGTGTCCGCGCCATGCCGGAACACCGCGTCAGTTTGAGTGCACGCGCCTGATCACGGTCGAGCATCTGAAGCGGGTCATCAAAACGATTCCGGGCTTCCCTGTGCGCAATCCCGAGGGTGATTCGCCGGATACTCCGGCATGATTTTCGCACACGCACGATAATTCTGTGGAAGAGCTTGAAAAGTGGGGCGCTATTCTGTAAGAGCGCCTTTCCTTCACGCGTCCGGGCCTGTGGGGCATGCCCGGCCGTGCTTTGCTGTTTTCATCCTTCGGGAGGAAGACAGCCTTACGTCAAGGAGACTGAAATGCCCAAGATGAAGACGAAGTCGTCGGTCAAGAAGCGGTTCAAGATCACCGCGACCGGCAAAGTGCTCTGCGGTCCTGGCAACAAGCGCCACGGCCTTATCAACCGTTCGCAGAAGATGAAGCGCACCAACCGTGGTCCTCAGACCATGACGGAAATGGACGCCAAGACTGTGAAGCAGTGGGCCCCCTACGGGCTGGCTTGAGGAGCACTTTATAAATGGCACGTGTTAAGCGGGGCGTAACGACGCACGCCCGTCACAAAAAAGTTCTCAAGCTCTCCAAGGGCTTCCGCGGACGTTCCTCCACGAACTATCGCATTGCGCTCGAGCGTCTCGAAAAGTCGCTTCAGTACGCATACCGCGATCGTCGTAACAAGAAGCGCGAATTCCGCGCTCTGTGGATCCAGCGTATCAATGCTGCCGTTCGCGAGCATGGCCTGACCTACAGCCGTTTCATCAACGGTCTGGACAAGGCTGGCATCGAGATCGACCGTAAGGTTCTGGCCGCCATCGCATTCGATGACGCCGCCACCTTCGGTGAAATCGTGAAGAAGGCTCAGGCTGCTCTCGCTGCCTGATTGCTGTCCTCACGGGCGATGTAAGAAAGCCGCCTCTCGGGGCGGCTTTTTTTATGGTGAAAACAGGCTGCCGGAACGATAGATTCCGCCTCATTTCGGGCATACATGACGATAAATAGCTTTCCGTACAACGGACATAAACAGCACGGCGTCTCTTGGCCGAGCTGGGCCGGAGGCGGGAAAAGCCGGAAAGATCAACTTTCTGGCGGAGTGACCCTTTTCATTTCCAAAAAAAAGGTGCTTTTGTTGCGAACAATCGGCCAGAGGGATGATGACAAAAGAGCTTTTTCCAAAAGTAAGGGGGGGCCAGATATTTGGCGAACTTTCTGCTTGGACGTCCGTAGCCGACATCATGGTCGCAGCGCGTATTCTTGAAGCGCGAACCGTTCCTGGTGATCAACCCGAGAGTTTGTTACTAATGCCTCTTGAGCATTCTGAACCTTCGTTTGCAGATATCTTCGCACTTCTGCTCGGATACTTGATCGATGGATACGTGGTTCCTGCACAGAAGATTGCCGTTTGTCGCGCTCTCGATCCACAGATTACTGACGCTACTGGATATGCTTTGCAATCTCTGCGTTTCAGACCCACCATTCAGCTGGGCAGAGTTGCCGGACTAAACAACAAGCTTGCATTTTATATTCAGGACCAACCTGCCGCGATTGAGCTTATCCGGGCGCCTTTGAACTGTCTCATGGATCTTTATTTGGATAAGTACGAATTCACTAAGGGCTTGCGTTACACCGTTGCCGAATCTGAGAAGAAGACGGGAAGCCGTCCTCCGATTTTCCATCGGCCGTATGCCGATGCCTGTCTGCCCAGTTTTATCGAAGCTGCGTGTTTCTATGCATTTGGCTTCGAGGTCGGAACCCAATTCGCGTTGCCTGGCCAAACCAACATCGACATTGCCTACCGTGCCGTGAATGTTCAAACGCTCCCTCCAGTGGATCCTGCTGCTTTGGAGATCGCAATTCAGGCTGGACAGAGGATGCTCGATGCACTCCATTGACCAGCTATTCGCTCACTTGGATAACATCAATCCGATTGCGGACCGTGTCTCACCTGCCTGCAACATAGGACAAGTTAACAACAGTGCAGGAACACCGGGATTCGTCGACGGCATTTACGGAAATTGTTGGAGTTGGACCCCAGCCCACGGTGCTGCTGTCTATGGGCGCACGGATGATCTGCCAATTGGCCCCCTAGATCGACTTGCCAATGGAGTATTTTTACGTGTCCCGTATCGCCGAGTGCCTGTCATTGAAGTCGGCTCCATTGAAGAAGTTCGTGCTATAGCGAGTAGTGTGAAATCAGGAGATCCAAACGTCCGCGGTGTATGGCGTGGGCAGTCGAGCCATTACACGACGGAGAAAGCAGGCCGTACTAAAGATGAACTGCTCCGGTTGTATGGAGCGGAAGACGTTGATGAGCCGTCATTGTTACCTTCCGCAGCGAGGACTGGTCTGTACTTCCCGGATAGCTTCAGCGCATGGTCGGCGTTACTGGATCTCTATGTTCACGAAAGGGCGCGAGAACATAGTAATCAGCGAGAACTGCTGAATTTCGTAAACTCCTATCGCTATCGGATGTGGGGTTTTGCAACAGCACAGCATTATGGTCTTCCAAGCGTAGGATTAGACGTCACCCACGAGATCGATGTTGCTTTATTTTTCGCTCTTCATACATTCGAGACGAACATTGAGGGCATCATCACGGCTACGCGTGCGGCTCCAAGTGACGCACCAATCATCTATGGCCTCGGTGGCTTCTCCGATCATGAACTGTTTGAGGACGAGAAACTGGCACCAAAACGTCTTTTGTGCACCCGGCCACGCGCTCAATCAGCAATGTTCTTCTCGACGGGCTGGGGGCACGCGCCTAACAATGCCGCTCAACGGATTTATGTCGCTTTGAAACTAGTAGGACATGAGACGTGGAAGTTTGACTTCGAGCCTTCGCATTATTTTCCCAGATCACAAGACGACGAGTTCCTTCGATTCCTTCTAGAGCGCAAGAGTGAACTGAAACTACCTATTGTCCAAAATTTACTATCGAAGATTTACTACATTCCTTGAGCAGCAGAGGGCGCTCCCGAAGTCATCAGCATAAACCGAATTTATGTCCGCTTGTGAGAAGCTTCCCAGCAGTGTGGAACGACTACAGTAAAGCGCGCAGCGGTCGTCACACATAGTCGCACGAACGGCAGAAAACATTTCTGGACGCTCCAAACCGGACCTTCCTTTTACCCCGCCATAGCAGACGCTTCAGTACACCCGCCCCAAAACTCTACCCTGCCGCTGCAGGAATCTCCATCGGGCGATTATCCTCACCCACAGCGACAAACACGAATTTGCCGTGCGTCACCAGTTGCCGCTCATGCGACTGTCTGACCCGTCGCCATGCCTGCACACCGATCGTCATGGAGGTGCGTCCAACCTTGAGAATGTCCGTATAGACCGACAGTTCATCCCCAACGGCCATCGGGGCAAGGAAGGACACGCCATCAATGGCGACGGTCACGGTCTTTGAACCGGCGGCCCGCATTCCCGCTGCCGAACCTGCCGCCAGATCCATCTGGGACATGACCCAGCCACCGAAAACATCGCCTGCGGCGTTGGTATTGCTCGGCATGGCGATGACACGGATGGTCAGTTCACCCGACGGTTCCTTGATCTCGTTTGACAGCATGAACGTCCTCACTTCCGTCTAGCGCAGCGCCGATCGAGAATGGGCGAAAAGGATGCCGTCGGCAACTGACGTCCTCGTTCTTTGCGCCCTACTCAGTGACTGTAGAGCGCTTCCGGTGTAACAAGCGGGTCCGAAATCGTTTCCAGACCATTCGGTCCAAACTGCCGGTAGAAACAGCTACGGCGTCCGGTGTGACAGGCCACGCCGGTCTGATCGACCAGCAGCAGAACAGCATCGCCGTCACAGTCGAGGCGCGCTTCGACCAGCTTCTGCACCTGTCCGGACGTCTCGCCCTTGCGCCATAGCGACTGGCGGCTGCGCGACCAGTAGCAGACCTGCCCCGTCAACAATGTTTCCCGGAGTGCATCCCGGTTCAGCCAGGCGACCATCAGCACTTCGCCACTGTCGTGCTGCTGAGCGATACCGCAGACCAGACCGTTTGCATCAAAGGCAACGCGTTCCAGTTCACGATCGACGGCCTCAGCCGTTGGACGAACAGTTTCCTGACGAACGCTTTTCACGATGACGCTTCTCCCACACCAGCAGTCTGGCTGCTTTTCTCTGCCGCCAGCACAGTGGTAAACCATGTTGGCACCCGCGGCACAATCCGATGGTCTTCTGCCTCAAGATGAAGGCTCACTGCCTCGGGCCTGAGAAACGCCAGACCGCAGTGATCGTGGCTCGAACGGATCTGTCCCACTTCACGCCCATCGGCGGTCACAAGCGTTCCCGGCGCAGGCAGCACGGCTTCGGACGCCACGGGCACCAGCCGACGCTTGACCAGCCCACGATAATGGGTCCGCGCTGTCAGCTCCTGCCCCATGTAGCAGCCCTTGGTCCAAGAGATACCGTTGAGCAGATCAAAGTTGGCCTCAAGCAGCAGGGTCTTTTCAGGCTCACAATCACGGACACCGTCTGGCAGTCCCAGCACGAGCCGGTGCAGATCATACGCCACGGCATCCGCTTTCGCGGCGGCTGATGGTTCCAGCATGAGAAGACGCCAACCCGCTTCCGGCAGGCGCGGGTCCGGCACGACAATCGCGTTTTCCACGGTCGCAACATCAGGCAGGCCACCCCACGCCGCATGCACGACAAGGCGCGTTTCCTGAATGCTCACATCCGAGCGGAGACGGAATTTCGACAGGGTTTCGACCAGCATGGCGCTCTGCGAAGCCGCGCAGTCGAGAAGGAGGCAGGGCTCGTCAGGATCAGCGATAATGAAGAAGTCGGCTTTCCAGCGTCCCTGCGGCGTGAGCAGAGCGGCCCATACCGCTTTTCCCGGCTCCACAGCGTCCACATCATTGGAAACCAGTCCCTGAAGAAACCTGACGCGGTCCTCACCTCTGACGGCTATCACCGCCCGATCTGTCAGGTGAGCAAAATAAGTCATTATCCAATCTCCCGGAGGTCTGTGACCTCGTCGATCCTGCAGAGGCGTCCGGAAGATTGGTCTTCACCCCACTCCATACAAGTGACAAGTTCTACATTTTCAGGAAAGAAATCTCACTTTCCGATTAGCGACGTCCTATATGCCCTCCCGGACAGGACGACTTCTCTCGCTGGCGGTCTTCAACTGACCGCAGGCCGCCAGAATATCGCGCCCACGCGGTGTGCGGATTGGAGAGGCAAAACCGGCATCCATGACGATCTGGGCAAACTTCGCCTGCTGTTCGCGGGTGGACGGCTTGTAGTCGCTGCCGGGCCAAACGTTGAATGGAATCAGGTTCACCTTGGCCGGAATACCGCGAATCAGGCGCACCAGTTCGCGAGCGTCCGCCTCGCTGTCATTGATGCCGCGCAGCATGATGTATTCGAACGTGATCCGCCGTGCATTGCTCGCCGCCGGGTAGCGACGGCAGGCCGCGATCACCTCTTCAATGGGATATTTCCGGTTGAGCGGCACGATCTCGTCGCGCAGGTCATTGCGCACGGCATGCAGTGACACCGCGAGGTTGATGCCGAGTTCATCGCCACAGCGGTCCATCAGTGGCACGACGCCGGACGTGGACAACGTGATACGACGACGGGACAGGCCGATCCCCTCCCCGTCCATGATGATCCGCATGGCCTTGGCCACGTTCTCGTAATTGTAGAGCGGCTCGCCCATACCCATCAGCACGATGGTGGACAGCAGACGCGGCGTATCCCCTTTCGGACTGGGCCATTCGTTATAGGAATCGCGCGCAGCCATGAACTGGCCGACGATTTCCGCAGCGCCGAGGTTACGCACCAGTTTCTGCGTGCCGGTATGACAGAAGGTGCAGGAGAGAGTGCAGCCTACCTGCGAGGAAATGCACACCGCGCCACGATCCTCGCGGCGGTCAGGGATATAGACCGTCTCGGCTTCCTGTCCGTCGCGGAAGCGGAACAGGAACTTGCGCGTCTCGTCCTGTGAGGTCTGCACGACGGCCGGATCGGGGCGTCCGACGATGAACCGCTCCGCCAGCTTCTGCTGAAGCGGCTTGGCGATGCTGGTCATCTTCGTGAAATCGGTCACGCCCTGATGATAGATCCAGTGCCAGAGCTGCTTGGTGCGGAACGGTTTCTCGCCAATGGCGACCAGTTCCTCGGTCAGTTCCTCGCGTGACAGCCCGACAAGGTCGCGCCGCCCATCGGCAAGCTGGATCGGCGGCGGTGAGAACAGCGCCGACTTCGCGAGAATCCGCTCCCGGTCGGCGGCGTCAAGCGCGAAGTCCGTGTCGCTCATAACCTTGTATCTTCCTGTTCGATCGAAAAAGAGTCGTAAAGGCGGCCTCCTACCACGGACAGCGGGGAAAATGGAGAAAAATCGGCAGCCGATGCGGCTCATCCGAGGATTGCTTACCCGGATGCTCCGCCATTACACAGCACTCCCCTTCACCTTATCCAGATGGAGGCCGATATGGCCCTGCGTCAGATTGTGATGTTCCCAGATCAGAGGCTGCGTCTCGTCGCCGACTCCGTCACCTATTTCGACGAGACGCTTCGGTCTCTGGCCACGGACCTTCTCGACACCATGCGGGCCGCGCCCGGAATAGGAATCACCGCTCCCCATATCGGTGTTGCGCAACGTGTTGTCGTGCTGGAACTCCCGGATGCGCCGGGGCCGCAAACCTACATCAATCCGGAGATTATCGAGGCTTCCAAGGAAACAATCCGTCTGGATGAAGGCAGTATCTCCATGCCCGGCGTCACCGGCACGGTCGAACGGTCAGCCCGTGTTCGTGTGCGCTATCAGGATCTCGAAGGGACTGAGCACGTCGAAGAAGCTGAAGGACTGCGTGCTGCCTGTCATCAGCATGAGATCGACCAGCTGAACGGCCTGTTCTGGACCCAGCGGCTGTCCCCTTTAAGACGTGGAAAAGTCATGGCCCAGTTCGAGAAACTCCGTCGCCGGTAATTTCCCCGCTTCTCTCCGCGACAGAAGACATCAGTTCCGAGACCATTCGTTACGCCCTTTCCGCCTCTCACCTGATAGAGCTGTCAGTCACGGGATGACATTTCCCCGATCCCTCTTGTCAGGTGACACTTCATGCGTTTCAGGCAGTTCCCGACAGGAGACATGTCTTCTGTCAGGCCGTGGACGCACATTTTGAATGCGCGGACGGCAGACGACCTCGGGCTCTTTTCTCCTTCATGACATCCATTACTGTGCCCACCGGCAGAGATCGCATTGGCGGTTATCTGACCGGGCTGGCGTTCAACGGCAGCGTAGGGCTGATGCGTCTTCTCGGTATAGGACTGTCGTCCGGCATCGGTGGCTTTCTCGCAGGAACCATTGGTCCGCTTCTACCTGTCTCGCGAGTTGCCAGAGGCAATCTTACCCTCGCCTTCCCCCACATGGACACAAAACAGCAGAAGAGAATTGTCCGGGGCGCTTGGAATAATCTTGGGCGCGTGGTCGGGGAGTTTTCCCATCTCAAAAAGATGGAATGCACTCTGGTGGGACCGGGCTGGGAGATTTCAGGACAGGAACATATCGAGGCTGCGCGGAAAAACGGTCTGCCGCCCCTGTTCTTCTCGGCCCATCTGGGCAACTGGGAAATGATTCTGCCCATCGCTGGCGCATTGGGTCTGCCTGTCGGCGGTGTTTACCGGGCGTCATCAAATCCGGTGATCGAACGTCTGATCCAGCGGCTTCGCAGCGAGGCAGGGCACGGAACGCGAATGTTCCCCAAGGGAGCACGTGGTGCGAGAGACATCATCGGCCATCTGAGCGCTGGCGGCACGTTGGGACTGCTGGTGGACCAGAAGATGAATGACGGTATCGCCGTTCCCTTCTTCGGACAGACAGCGTGGACGGCCCCTGCCCTCGCCCAGCTAGCCGCACGCTTTAAGCGCAACATCGTGCCGATCCATGTCGTGCGGATCGGCAAGGCCCGGTTCCGGCTGGTGTGTGAGCCTGCCTTGGATTTTGCCACCACTGGCGAACGTACAGCCGATCAGTTGTCGATCATGAAGGCCGTGAACGCACATCTTGAAGGCTGGATCAAAGCAGAGCCTGAGCAATGGCTGTGGTTCCATCGGCGATGGCCGAAAACGGTGGTGAGTTCGACGGTGCATGAGGAGATGGCTGCGTAGACGCGCTTTTTCATGCGGCGCAAAGGTCGTTCATCGGACTGAAATGAAGCGCCTCTTTGTTCGCTCTTTTCAGGTCCTTCGGAAAGATTCTGGGACGAGAAACGGCCTCGTTCACCCGGTCCGGCGTGCGCCGATCAGAAACTCGCGGTTACCTTCCGGACCGGTAATCGGGCTGGCTTCCACGCCCAGCACTTCCCAGCCCGGCAGCGTCTTCCACCAGTCGGAAATCATGGCGCAGACCTGCTCATGAATAGCAGGATCGCGAACGACGCCTTTCGCCCCCACATGCTCACGTCCGGCCTCGAACTGGGGCTTGATGAGCGCAACAGCCCACGCATCCGGTGTGGTGAGTGACAGCGCGGCAGGTAGCACCGTGCGCAGACCGATAAAGCTGGCGTCACACACCACTGCCCCAATGGGATCGGGGATAAGCGTGGCGTCCAGCGCCCGGGCATTCTGCTTTTCCATTACCACGACACGCGGATCGGAGCGCAGCTTCCACGCTAACTGGCCATGCCCGACATCGACGGCATAGACCTTGCTCGCACCATTGGTCAGCAGGACATCGGTAAAGCCGCCAGTAGACGCCCCTACATCCAGACCGATCCGACCTTCAGCAGAAAAACCGAAAAATGGCAGTGCATGGGAGAGCTTCAGGCCACCCCGTGAAACCCACGGATGATCCTGCCCCTTGAGCGCCAGAGGAGCATCTTCGGCAATCTGGTCGCCAGCCTTCGCTATACGACGGTCACTTGTATAGACAAGCCCCGCCATGATGAGGGCCTGCGCCTTCGTGCGGCTTTCGACCAGTCCCCGATCAACAAGGAGCTGGTCTACGCGGCGCTTCGCCATAAATCAGGCGATCTGTTCGCTCGCACTCACCCCCAGCGCATTGAGCGCTGTTTTGACGATATATGGGGCGTTGAGGTGTGCGACGTTGTATTGCTCGAACTGGCTGTCATGGTCGATGAACATATCCGGGAGCGTCATGGTGCGCAGACGGACGTTGTCGAGCAGGCCGGTCTTTGAAAGATGCTGGGCCACAAACGATCCGAACCCTCCGACCGAGCCTTCCTCGATGGTGATCAGAACGGCGTGGTCGCGGGCAAGTTGCTCGACAAGCTGCGTATCCAGCGGCTTGGCGAAGCGGGCGTCGGCGACTGTCGGCGGCAGGCCGTGCGCAGCCAGCTGGTCGGCGGCCTTGAGCACTTCCTGCAGGCGCGGACCGAGCGACAGGATGGCGATGCCACCCTTCTCGCGGCCGGACTGCTGGCCCATCTCGCGGACGATGCGACCCTTGCCGATCTGGATGATCTCGCCCTTCGCGGGCAGCTCCAGACCGTAGGTGTTGCCACGCGGATAGCGCAGGGCGATCGGGCCTTCATCGAACTCGCAGGCCGTGGCCGTCATGTTCAGCAGCTCGATCTCGTCGGACGGCGCCATGATGGTCATGCCCGGCAGGCAGCCCAGATAGGCGATGTCGAACGAACCCGCATGCGTCGCGCCGTCTGCGCCAACCAGACCGGCGCGGTCGATGGCGAAGCGGACCGGCAGCTTCTGCAGCACCACATCATGCATGACCTGATCGTAGGCGCGCTGCAGGAAGGTGGAGTAGATCGCGCAGAACGGCCGCAGCCCTTCCGTCGCCATACCGGCAGCGAAGGTGACGGCGTGCTGTTCGGCGATGCCGACATCGAAGAACCGGTCGGGGAATTTGGTGGCGAACTTGTCGAGACCCGTGCCGGACGGCATGGCGGCGGTGATCGCGGCGATGCGGTTGTCCGTGGAGGCGCGGTCGATCAGTTCGCGGGCGAAGATGTTGGTCCAGGACGGCGGTCCCGGAGGCGCCTTCTTCTGCTCGCCGGTGACGACGTTGAACTTCGCCACGGCGTGATACTTGTCGCCCGCGGCCTCGGCCGGCTTGTAGCCATGACCCTTCTCGGTGATGACATGCAGCAGGATCGGGCCCTGATCCGTGTCGCGCAGGTTGCGCAGGATCGGCACCAGCTGGGTCATATCGTGGCCATCGACGGGGCCGACATAATAGAAGCCAAGTTCCTCGAACAGCGTGCCGCCGGTGATCATGCCGCGGGCATATTCCTCGGCCTTCTTGGCGGTGCGTTCCAGACGGTTGGGCAGTTTCTTCACGAACTTCCCGGCGAGGTCACGCAGGCCCATGAACTGGCGCGAGGACATCAGGCGGGAGAGGTAGTTCGACATCGAACCGACCGGCGGCGCGATGGACATCTCGTTGTCGTTGAGGATGACGATCAGCCGTTCCGCACCCTCACCGGCGACGGCGGCGTTGTTCATCGCCTCATAGGCCATGCCAGCGGAAATCGAGCCGTCGCCGATCACCGCGATGACATTGCGCTCGCGGTAGGACGGGTCTTCCTCGGCGCGCAGATGGTGCGCAACCGCCATGCCGAGGCCGGCGGAAATGGAGGTGGAGGAGTGGGCCGCGCCGAACGGGTCGTATTCGCTCTCGGAGCGGCGGGTGAAGCCCGACAGGCCGCCCGGCTGGCGCAGGGTGCGAATACGGTCACGGCGTCCGGTGATGATCTTGTGTGGATAGGCCTGATGGCCCACGTCCCAGATCAACCGGTCGTCGGGGGTGTCGAACACGGCGTGGATTGCGACCGTCAGTTCCACCACGCCCAGCGAGGCACCGAGGTGGCCGCCTGTCGTGGAGACCGTCTCGACCGTTTCGGAGCGCAGCTCGTCCGCGACCTGCTTCAGCTGGTCAATCGACAGGTTCCGAAGGTCAACAGGGTGCGAAACACGATCCAGCAACGGAAAGCGCCCACGCGTGGGGATGGGTCCTGACGTATCGCTCATGGCTCTCAGCTCCTGCGCTCTACGACGTAACGCGCAAGGTCGCGCAGCCGATCAGCTTTCTCTCCAAAAATATCAAGGGCATGGCAGGCGCGCTCGGCCAGCTTCTCGGCTTCCTTGCGTGCACCATCGATACCCAGCAGCGCCACGAAGGTGGACTTTTCGGCAGCCTGATCCTTGCCAGCCGTCTTGCCGAGTTCTTCCTCGGTCGCTGTCGCATCCAGAACATCATCTGCAATCTGGAAGGCCGCGCCGATATCGCGACCGTAATTGGCGATACGCTCACGCTGTTCCGGATTCGCACCCCCCAGAATCGCGCCCGCCTCTGCCGAGTAGCGAATCAGGCAACCCGTCTTCAGGGCATGCAGATGGCTGACTTCCTTGAGGGAAAGAGCGCGACCCTCGCCTTCCATGTCGATCATCTGACCGCCGACCATGCCCTGAGCGCCGGAAGCCTGCGCCAGAGCGAGCACCAGCTGGATACGGACAGATGCATCCGGGTGGGTCTCAGTCTCGGCCAAAACCTCGAAGGCGCGCGTCTGGAGGGCGTCACCGGCAAGGATGGCTGTCGCCTCATCGAATTTGCGGTGGGTGGACGGCTGGCCACGGCGGAGATCGTCGTCGTCCATCGCGGGCAGGTCATCGTGAACGAGAGAGTAGGCATGCAGCATCTCGACTGAGGCCGCTGCGCGATATGCCCCTTCTTCGCCACCCTGTCCCGTGAACATGGATGCCACTTCGGCCACAAGATAGCCGCGCAGGCGCTTGCCGCCGCCGAGTGTTGCGTAACGCATGGCGTCGATCACGCGGGCCTCTGGCCCGTCCACACGGGGAATCAGCCGGTCAAGCATCCCCTCCACGGCTGCGGCACGTTGCTTGAGGGATGTGCTCAGCGCTTCGGATGACGTGCTGGAAGAAGCGGGGCTTTGGCTTGCACCGGGGTTGGTCATGACGAACTTCAATCCACGTTCTTGGCGTCAAGTGAGCCATCAGCCCGTTTGACGATAGCCTGCACGCGCTCTTCGGCCTCGCGCAGTTTACTTTCACAGTGAGCACGCAGTGCCGCACCGCGTTCATAGGATGTGATGGCCTCTTCAAGCTTGAGCTGTCCGCCTTCAAGACTGCGAACGATCCGCTCAAGTTCGGTGAGGGCGTCCTCGAAGGACAGGGAATTCGTATCGCCCGTCATGTCAAATAGCATCCTCAATGGGTCATCAAGCCGCTGCCCTTACCCCGCAGACACGCCGATGCCAAGACCGAAGGTGATATTCTGAGGCTACTTTTCCCTGCGAAATGGACGATTTTGCGACAGATGTCGCCTGTTCGCATCAGCTTCGCCAGCCGTTCAGGCGGGTTCATCGCTCTTTTTACGGATCACGAAAGACAGCACACCCGCCTCTTCTCCGAACGCGACAAGTGCGTGTCCCGTCTCCCGGCAGAAGCTGCGAAAATCGGCTGAAGAGGCACGGTCGGTCGCCAGCACGCGCAGATGGTCCCCGGCGACAAGCCCACGCAGGGCCTTGTTGGCTTTCAGGACAGGCAACGGACAGGAGAGACCTCTCACATCCAGAAGAGTCTCACTCATGTTTTCTCTCCCTGACTTTCAGCAACGACCCAAGGCTGCATGACGGCAGCACTCCAGGCCATTTTTTGTCCGGCACCCATTGGACAGTAGCAACATTGCCCGGCGCTTCGGGAGATCAGCTTACGTGACACCATGGGGCAGGCTCACCAGAAAACGGTCAGACCTTTTGTGGCCATATGTATTCAAGCTTGGATTCGACCACCGCCTGACCCAGATAAATAAACCAAACGTCTTAGCCTGATAGCCTGACTTTACCTGCAGGTCGTCAGAAGATCTGGCAACGGGACAGGGTTAAAGACGAAGCACTTCATCTTTTCTGACCCACGGAAAACTCACGATATCGTTCAGCAGGATAAGCCGCTCTACATCCCTGCCTGGCAACGTCTGCAATCCTGCCAGCCTTGAGTCCACAAGACGCGGCCTGTCGAGTTCAATCACGCCCGGATTACGAAACTCGGTGATCGCCAGACCTATATTTCGCAGCAAAGGGTCATCCGTCGCTTCTGGCGGAGCGTCACAGGTCAGCATTTCCCATTCAAAAACGGCATCCCGATCACACATAACCGCGGAGATTTCATCCTCGGCTCCCGGCTGAAAACTCATGAACTTGCTCGAGACAGGATTCCGCAAGGCCAGCTTGCCCTCGTCCTGAGGGACAACCTGCCAGGCCAGTACAGTCGCAACCCTTGGATCATACTGCGCAGTCAAGGGCAGAAAACGCGATGGTACCGTGAAGAACACGTAATCAGGGATCGAAGAAATTCCCAGCGCCACAACGGGAACGTGGAAAGGGGAATCCTCCAGCAGGCGAGTATGCTCAAGCCGACCACTGCCCGTGTGGGCAACAAAAGTCGTGCCGAAATGCGTCGAAAAGGACAGCCGGGAGACAACAGGGAAATCGGAGTTCATTGTGCTACCCTCAGAATATTCCCTTCAGAACCCGCAGCAGTTGGATCAAACAGGCAGGAGAGCATCGTGTCGCTCAGACGGGATTGCAGTGAATAGAGAAAAGGAAGCATGGCATCGATCCGCTCCCTCGGCATGAAGTACGGGTGAACGTTGCGGTCGTAATCGACAAAGAGGCCTATTCCGCAACGCGCCCGGCGGATATCGCTGCGTCGGCGGGATTTCTGCACAAAATGTTCTGCGCTCCGGATGACGTAGTGATTAATGACGGCACGGCTCCAGTCGGGCTCGGCGACTGTCCGATCATCATTCGCGACCTGCCACTCGACCGCCTCGCCATTGGGCGTGACGTAGCGACCTTCTACGGCAAAACGGTGCGGATTGATGTAACGCGTCTCGGTCTTCTTGGGCCGGAAAAACGATTTCAGGCTATGGTTGAGGAAATAATCCTTCTCGGTATACATGGTGTAATTTTCGAAAACATTCGGGCTTGGCGGTTTTTCAACATGCCTGTTGCTGCCAAAGCACCTCCAGTTGATGGCAATGCCATCGATATCATCTGCATAGCGTGAGAGAAATGTGCTGACAGTCTCGCCATTCAGGATGTTGAGGTATTCATCGGCATCAAGAACAAGCAGCCAGTCAAATTCCGGACGAAACTCATCTATCGCCGCCATGTAAGTCTGTGCCTGTCGATGATTGAACCATTGCGCCTGCACGGCCCGACGAGGACGGATGTCAAAGACACCAGCGGCGGCATTGATGATCTCCCATGTACCGTCCGTCGAATAGTCATCGTAGATGATGATGGAATTGAACCCCAGTGACAGATGCCAGGAGATCCACCACAAAATATCCTCAACTTCATTACGGACGAACAGAACAAGACCACACTTCACGCAACTCTTCCTCTCATTACGCCCCAGATCTTAACGCGTTTATATATCAAACATTTTTGAATAATAAAAACAAAGGCAACCTAACATATTTTATGAATAATTCCACAAATTTAGATGTTGGTTTATTTTCCGATTCTGGAAACAAACCTGTAACCTTTCAGCGTTCGGGGCTGGAGCCTGACTGCACTATCTGCTTTGAAGTGATCAACAGATCGCTTCGCACGATACGCAGTAACGGATAGTCAGCATGAACAGCATACGCCTTGGAATCGACCTGGGTGGCACCAAGATCGAAGTCGTGGCCATGAACCCCACCGGCGATATCCTTCTGCGTGAACGCGTGCCGAATCCGGGATCATACGAACCGATGATGATCGCCATCCGGGATCTGCTGGATTCCACCACGGCCAAGCTCGGGCTGGATGAAAGCGGTCGCGGCGCACGTCTTCCTTTCGGAATCGGTATCCCCGGTTCGATCGACGACACGACCGGCCTGATCAAGAACGCCAACGCTACGTGGCTGAACACCATGCCGTTCGGTGTCGATCTCCCCAGAGTCACGGGCCGTCAGGTTCGGGTCGAAAATGACGCCAACTGCTTCGCCCTGTCTGAGGCCATCGACGGTGCGGCGAGCGGGCGCAACATCGTCTTTGGCATCATCATCGGCTCCGGTATGGGCGGAGGGCTGGTCGTAAACCGCAAACTCATCAGCGGCCATCACCACATCGCAGGTGAATGCGGGCATATTCCCCTTCCCTGGCCGCGTCTGGAAGAATTCCCGATGCCGCGTTGTTTCTGCGGAAACGAAGGGTGCCTTGAACGCTTCCTTTGCGGTCCAGCTCTGGCGGCAGCGTGGAAAGGCGAAGGCTCCCGCAGCGCGGAAGGTATTGAGGAAGCCGCAGCAGCCGGAGACCGTAAAGCGCAGGCAGCCCTTGATTCCTATGTGGATTATCTGGCTCGCGCCTGCGCACTGTTCATCAACCTTCTGGACCCGGACGCCATCGTCTTCGGTGGCGGCGTATCCAACCTGAAAGCCACGCTTGCACGCGTGCCGGGGCTGCTCCCGCGCAATGTCATAACGCCTGTGTGCAAGACGGAACTGCTTGTCAACAAACATGGAGACAGTTCAGGTGTCCGGGGGGCTGCATGGCTTTGGGACATCGAGGATATCCGCTGAATGCAGGCAAATACCCGGTTCTGTGCCGGGATTGTCCTGACCTGTTCTGGCCACAGGGCAGCGCAGCCGTTTCGCGCTGCCCCAACTGCGGTTCCCGGCGGCTGGTTTCCCACCCTGAACTGACGCGCCTTTCCATCGTCCATATTGATTGCGACGCCTTTTTCGCCAGCGTCGAAAAGCAGCGCCGTCCTGAACTGAAGGGGAAACCTCTTCTCGTGGGCGGCACAGGGGAGCGCGGGGTCGTGAGCACGGCCTGCTATATCGCCCGCCTGAACGGCGCCCGCTCCGCCATGCCGATGCGCCGCGCCCGCGCACTCTGTCCGGACGCCGTTATTCTTCCGCCCGACATGTCGGCCTATCGGGCCGTGGCCGAAAGCATCCGGGTCATGATGCGGGAACTCACCCCGCTAGTGGAAGTAAAGTCCATCGACGAAGCAGTACTGGACCTGTCCGGCACACGGGAACTCCACGGCGCGCCACCCTGTGTCGTGGTCGCACGACTGGCGCAACGAGTGGAGAGGGAGCTGGGCGTGACGATTTCGGTCGGCCTCGCCACGAATACCATGATGGCCAAACTCGCCGCCGGAATCGACAAGCCGCGCGGTTATGGCGTGATTGGTTCGGAAGCGCGGGAGTGGTTGGCGGATAAACCGGTCAGACTTTTACCCGGTATCGGCAAGGCTCAGGAGGACTCCCTGCAAAAGCGTGGCCTTGTAAAACTGGGCGCGATCGCCGCCCTGACGCCTGAAGAAGCGCTGCGCCGACTGGGACCGCGTGGACCGGAGCTGGTGGCGCGAGCGCGGGGAGAAGGCTCTCGAAAGGTCACGCCTTTCCATCCGGTAAAATCTGTCAGCACCGAAGTGACATTCTCGCGCGATATCCAGGATGCGACCCTGCTGGAACGGGAATTGTGGGATCTCTGTGAACAGTTGGCGCTACGTCTGAAGCGCAAGGAAGTCTCGACGCAGGGGATCTCGCTCAAACTGCGCACGGCCAGTTTTCACACCCGCAGTCGGGCGATGAAGCTGCATACACCAACTGTTCTGCCAGACCGCCTGTTTCAGGCCGCCCGCCCTCTCCTCGCAGCGGAAGTCGGCGATACGGCCTTCAGACTGATCGGTCTCGGTTCAAACGGACTGGCGCCGCTGGATGATGCCGATCCGCCAGACCTTGCTGACGAACAGACGCAGAGCCGGGTTGCCATGCAGCAGGCTATTGACGCCCTGCGCTCGCGATTTGGGAAAGCTGCCATTCAGCGCGGGCGGGCGCTGGGCGACAGGTCTGAATAGGTCCTGCGCGGGCTGCTCAGACGTGAAAACTCATCCCGCAGCCGCACCGACCTTTTTCATTGGGATTACTGAACACAAAACCGGACTCGAAATCGCCCATCTGATAGTCCATCTGTGACCCGATCAGAAACAGCACCGCCTTCTGGTCGATCAGCACCGTGACACCCTGACTGGTGACACGCTCATCGCCGGGCGTCCCCGCCTCATCGACGAAGTTCATGTCGTAGGCGTGGCCAGAGCACCCTTTGGTGCTGACCGAAATGCGCAGCAACTGTCCGACGTTCGCTCCTTTATACAGTTCCCGCAGACGGTCAGCAGCTTTCTCCGTAAGCGTGATAACCGGCGGGAGCTCACGAACCGGACGGGAAGGAGCCTGGCCTGCTGAAGTCTGTGTATTCATCTCGGCGTCTCCGAACTCAGAACATGTTGAGGGCAAGGCGGGCCTCGTCGCTCATGCGCGACATATCCCACGGCGGATCCCA
Organism: Acetobacter aceti NBRC 14818; assembly: GCF_000193495.2. Taxonomy (NCBI): domain Bacteria; kingdom Pseudomonadati; phylum Pseudomonadota; class Alphaproteobacteria; order Acetobacterales; family Acetobacteraceae; genus Acetobacter; species Acetobacter aceti. The sequence continues at coordinate 1,401,759 of NZ_AP023410.1, forward strand.
CACGACATCGACCTCCGCAGAGGTAACGCCCGGCACCTTTTCCACGGCCTCACGCACCTGCACGGGCAGTTCCTGTGCGCTGGGGCAGTTGGGAGCCGTGAGCGTCATTTCAACTTTCACGCGGCCATCATCATGCAGGTCAATCGCGTAGATCAGGCCAAGCTCATAGATATTCACCGGGATTTCCGGATCATGCACGGTTGCGATCGCATCGACGACGGCATCTTCCGATGGCGCACCAGTCGTAGCCGGCTGCACTTCTCCATCGGGCGTCCAGTGCGCAACCTGCCCCTGCTGGGCTTCCGCAGCATCCTTGTTTTCAACTGACAACTCGGTGTCCTGCGGCGTCATCTTGCGTTCGTCCTGTGCGGGCATGATATCGGTCATTGAGTGAGCGCCTCCCCCAGCGCTGTCCAGGGCAATGTCGCACACCGCAGGCGGGAGCGATGGGTTCTCAAAGGGCGAAATGCCTGCAACCCCACGGGTAAAACATCCTCGTCCGCAACCATGTTCTGCGAAGAAGGGGTCTCAAGCATATCGGTAAACCGACACCCCAATTCAAGAGCATCAGTCACGGAACGGCCTGTCACGGCTTCCGCCATCAGGTCAGCGGAGGCCATGCAGATCGCACAACCGCGTGTCTGGTGACGCACAGCGTCAATGGTCCCGGCGGTCGCGCGCAGTGAGAGCGTCACGCGATCGCCGCAGACCGGGTTATTCCCCTGCACCCTCGCCGTTTCCTCTTCCACGCTCCCCGAAAACTCAGGCTTGCGGGAGCGGGAGAGAATCAGTGCGTCGTAACAGGATGATCCGTCCATGACCGGCCTATACGAAAAGCTGCCGGATACGCTTGAGCGTTTCCGCAAGTGTATCGATTTCTTCTTCGGTCGTATAAATGCCGAAGCTGGCGCGCGCCGTGGCCGTTAACCCCAAGCGATGCATCAGGGGTTCGGCACAGTGATGCCCTGCCCTGACTGCGATCCCGTTCCGGTCCAGCAGCGTGGCGATGTCATGGGGATGCACATCATCCATTGTAAAGGAGATGACCCCACCACGCTCTTTCGGCTTTCCGATAACCGAGAAACCCGGAACCTCAGGCAGCACGCGCAGGGCATGCTCTGTCAGGGCGGCTTCATGCGCACCGATGGCCTCGTAGCCAATGCTCTCGACCCAGTCGATGGCGGTGCCAAGGCCAACAGCTTCCACAATCGCCGGTGTGCCTGCCTCGAACTTTGCCGGAATGGGTGCCCAGGTGGACTTTTCGAACGTCACGCTCGAAATCATGTCGCCACCCCCCATGAAAGGCGGCATGGCTTCCAGTAGTTCCCGACGCGCCCACAGCACACCAATGCCCGTCGGTCCATACAGTTTATGGCCGGTAAAAGTATAGAAATCGACACCAAGTTTCTGCACATCGACCTTGCGATGCACGACAGCCTGACTGCCATCGAGCAGGATTTTTGCCCCAGCGTCGTGCGCCATCGTCACCAGACGCTCGGCCGGCGTGATGGTGCCCAGCACGTTCGACATATGCGTGATGGCGACCAGAGCCACCTTGCCGTCTGACAGCAGCCGACCATAGGCATCCAGATCGAGATCACCGTCATCTGTGATGGGCGCGACACGCAGCTCGATCCCGACCCGATCACGCAGCATCTGCCACGGCACCAGATTGGCGTGATGCTCCATCTCGGAAATCAGCACAGCCTGTCCCGGCTTCAGCAAACTGCCATAGGAATAAGCGACAAGATTGATCGCCTCAGTGCTGTTGCGGGTAAAGACAATCTCCTCACGCGCACCGCCAAGGAAGGACGCCACGCGGTTGCGGGACGCCTCATAATCCTCCGTCGCCCGCTCGCTCATCCAGTGCAGACCACGATGGATGTTCGCATATTGCGAGCGCATCATTTGCGACATGGCGTCTATGACAGCATCCGGCTTCTGGGCGGAAGCAGCACTATCCAGAAAAACCAGCGGCTTTCCATGGACCTTTTCCGACAGGATCGGAAACTGCGCTCTGATGTCTGCGATATTCATGCAGTTTTCTCCGCTGCACCAACACGCTGGCTCAAGGCCGTTGCGAGTGTCTGATGCAGCACTGTCCGCAGCATTTCATCTTCAACAAGGTCAACGGCTTCAACCAGAAAAGCCTCGACCAGCATCTGACGCGCCTGATCGTCAGGAATGCCACGGCTTCGCAGATAGAAAAGCTGGTCGTCATCCAGCGCGCCGACTGTCGCACCGTGGCTGCATTTGACGTCGTCTGCGTAAATCTCAAGCTCTGGCTTGGCATTGATCTCAGCCGACGGTGACAGCAGCAGCGCCTGATTCATCTGGTAGCCATCGGTCTTCTGCGCAACACGTTCGACCAGAACCTTGCCCTGAAACACGGCCCGCGAGTGATCAGACAGAACATTGCGCACGGTCTGACGCGAGATGCAGTCGGGTGCCGCGTGCGCAATCACGCTGGTAATGTCGCCAACCTGCGAAGCCGCAAGAAGCTGTGCGCCATTCACATGCACCGCAGCGTGATTGCCATGCATCGTGGCATGCACTTCATGACGCGCCAGCACGGAGCCGAGACCGAGTGTGAAGCTGTCATAAGCAGCCCGCACGGCGATATCCGCATAGACCGTCGCCAGATGAACAGCGTTCTCGGCTTCCTGCTGGATCTTCACATGCGTCAAATGGGCTTTTTCGGCAATCGCACAGCTCAGAACCGGATTGTGCAGATAAGCACCTGCGTTTTCAGAAGCCGCGATTTCGATAACCGAGAGAGAAGCGCCCTCGCCCAGCGTGATGCTGTGACGCGGATGAAACGACACATCGCTATCCGTGCCAAGCGCCAGAGAGACGAGCACGAGCTGTCCAGCCTGCTTGCCGGGAGCCACTGTGATCTGCACACCGTCATCGGCCAGCGCGGTGTTCAGCGCAACCATGCCTTCACGGTCAGGAGACGCCAGGATGCCGAAATCCGGTGACTGAACGAAGGATGTGCAGGACACGCCTTCCGGCAGGTCTGTCGATGACAGTGACGGCGCAAACCGGCCATTCACCAGCACCAGCCGGGGAAGCGCCGCAATCGCTGCATCCGGTGGCAGGATACGCGTCAGCGCAGCCTGAGCCGCGGATTCATCAAAGCCGACGGGTGCATCAGCAAAAACACGTCCTGAGAGCGCGCGTAGATTGGTGTAATGCCACGCTTCGACACGCGGTGTCGGAAGCCCCGTGCGGGCCAGAGCGCCAGCGGCAGCCTTGCGATCCTCGCCTTTCACATCGGAAAGACGGGCCGCAAACGGCTCAAGACTCAGCGTGATCGGTGCGATGGCGTTCATGCCGCCTCCTTGAGAAAGGCTGCATAACCTTCCTCATTGATCTGCTTGGCCAGTTCCGGACCGCCACTGCGAATGATGCGCCCCTTCGCCATGACATGCACCCGATCCGGACCGAGATAATCGAGCAGTTTCTGATGGTGCGTGATCACCAGCGCCGAGAAGTCCGGTGAGCGCAGGTTCTGCACGCCTTCTGCGACAATCCGCAGCGCATCCACGTCGAGACCACTATCCGTCTCATCGAGAATGGCCAGTGTTGGCTGAAGCATGGTCATCTGAAGCACTTCGTTGCGCTTCTTCTCACCACCGGAGAAGCCGACATTGACGTTACGCTTGAGCATGTCGTCAGCCATGGAGAGATTCTTCGTGGCGGCGCGCACAGCTTTCAGAAATCCGACAGCATCCAGCTCCGGCGCGTTACGTGCACGGCGGACCGCGTTGACTGCGGTGCGCAGGAAGTTGGCGTTGTTCACGCCCGGCAGTTCCACAGGCGACTGAAAGGCAAGGAAGATACCGGCAGCAGCCCGCTCTTCCGGCTCCATGGCCAGCAGATCCTCGCCCTTGAACAGGGCCGATCCTGCCGTGACTTCATAATCCTCACGACCAGCAAGCACATAGGACAGGGTGGACTTGCCACAGCCGTTCGGCCCCATGATCGCGTGCACTTCACCCGGTGGGATGACCAGATCAACACCGCGCAGGATTTCCTTAGGGGTGCCATCGGCGTCGATGCTGGCGTGCAGGCCGGAAATCTTCAGTAATTCGCTCATTTCTTCCATTCCTCTCCGCACGTTCAGCCAACGCTGCCTTCAAGACTGATCTGCAACAGCTTCTGCGCTTCCACGGCAAACTCCATGGGAAGCTCCTTAAGAACTTCTTTGCAGAAACCATTGACGATCAGACCAACGGCATCTTCCTGAGAAAGACCGCGCTGACGGCAGTAGAACATCTGGTCTTCGGAAATCTTCGACGTGGTGGCTTCATGTTCCACACGCGCCGTCATGTTCCGGCTTTCGATATAAGGCACAGTGTGCGCGCCGCACTGATCGCCGATCAGCAGACTGTCGCACTGGGTAAAGTTCCGCGCACCAGACGCTTTCGGCATGATCTTCACCTGCCCGCGATAGGTGCTGTCAGACTTTCCGGCGCTGATCGTCTTGGCGATGATCGTCGAACGGCTGTTCCGGCCCAGATGGATCATCTTGGTGCCTGTGTCGGCCTGCTGGTGATTGTTGGTCACCGCCACCGAATAGAACTCACCCACGGACTCCTCGCCCTGCAAAATGCAGGATGGATATTTCCATGTAATGGCCGAACCGGTTTCCACCTGCGTCCATGAAATCTTGGCGCGCGCACCACGGCAGGCGCCACGTTTGGTGACGAAGTTGTAGATGCCGCCACGTCCATTCTCGTCGCCCGGATACCAATTCTGCACCGTGCTGTATTTTATGGACGAGTCTTCCATCGCCACCAGCTCAACGACCGCCGCGTGAAGCTGGTTCTCGTCACGCATCGGTGCAGTGCAGCCTTCAAGGTAGGAGACGGAAGCGCCGTCTTCGACAACGATCAGTGTCCGCTCGAACTGGCCCGTGTTTTTGGCATTGATACGGAAATAGGTGGACAGCTCCATCGGGCAGCGCACGCCCTTCGGCACGAACACGAACGAGCCGTCCGTAAACACTGCCGAGTTCAGGGCTGCATAAAAATTGTCGGCAACCGGCACAACGCTGCCGAGATACTGTTTCACCAGATCCGGATAGTCGCGGATCGCCTCCGAAATCGGGCAAAAGATCACGCCTGCTTCAGACAGTGTCTTGCGGAAGGTCGTAGCCACGGACACGCTGTCGAACACGGCGTCCACCGCCACCGGCAGACGGGCTTCCTCGCCCTCCGGCACTTCCACGCCCGCCAGCATCGCCTGCTCGTGCAGCGGAATGCCCAGCTTCTCGTAGGTCCGCAGCAGTTCTGGATCGACTTCTTCCAGAGACTTCGGGCCGTCCTTCTTCTTCGGGGCGGCATAATAATGCACGTCCTGATAGTCGATCGGCGGATGCGTGACCTTCGCCCAGGTCGGCTCTTTCATCTTCAGCCAGGAGCGATAGGCCGCGAGACGCCATTCCAGCATCCATTCCGGCTCTTCCTTGCGGGTCGAGATCAGGCGGATGATGTCTTCGTTCAGGCCTTTCGGCGCGACATCCATCTCGATGTCGGTCTCAAAGCCCCATTCATAGGAGGACTTGCCGAGCTTCTCGACCTGTTCACGGGTTTCTGTAACGGCTGGCATGACCCACTATCCTCCAAACGTCCCGGCCGTTGCGGCCGTCACCTTATTGCCTTGCGGCGCAGTGCCTGCGGACACCGTCTCATCTGATCGTCTGCGACCCGGTGCATTGCTCATCTCGGCCATCCGGGCGATGGAAATGCCGGACAGCGTGTCGCGGATGGCGTCATTCACTACATCCCAACTGCCGTAAAGAGTGCAGTCACCATTGTCGCACCCAGCCCCGCCAGTGACGCATGCCGTCAATGAAATCGGCCCATCCACAGCGGTGATAACCCGTGCTATGGAGATTTCTTCCGGTTTCAGGGCCAACCGGTAACCGCCACGTGCGCCCCGCTGCGAGACGAGCAGGCCGTCAGAGGCCAGCGCCTTGAGCACCTTAGCCACAGTCGGTTCCGGCACGCCGGTCTCGACCGCAAGGGCCGGTGACGTGACAACGCCATCGTGCCGTCCGAGGTTAACGAGGGTCAGAACAGCGTAATCCGCCAGTTTCGACAGCCTGAGCATGGTTTCCGTCCGTTGCGGCGGAGCTTCCGCCATTGAGGACCAAAACGGTCCTGTTTAAGGACAGATGGAACGCCGCAAGCCCGGCGTCAAGCTCAAAGCCTCGTGAGAGATCACAGCAGAGCGCAATGCTGCACCCTGCCATGAGTAATACCCGGCCAACCCGTCAGATCTCTTTAATCAAAAAAGACCTAGGGGCTCCGCCCCATACCCCGCCAAAGGCTTGCCTTTGGAAACCGTTTGTCGGCAATCAACCTGCAAGGTCGTTGCCGCACAAAGGGCCGTCTATCAGCCGAACGCCCCGATCCCGTGCATGAGCGCCACGCTGATTTCGCGCATCATCTGGAACATCTCCTGCATCGGCAGGAAGATCTCGTCATGTTCCTGACTGTAGGAATTATCCACCTGCGGCCCGGCCGGTTCATGGAAATTGTAATCCAGCTTGGAGCCGCCCCGTGGGAAGATCGCGTCCAGCTCCCGCAGAACCGATGGGATTTCCAGACACAGAATCCGCCGCATCATCACATCGCGGGTGAAATTCCCGCGCGGCATGAAGAACGGAATCTGGGTCGCCAGCACCCAGATCTTTTCGATCAGGGCGATGCGGATGGCGTGCAGCAGTTTTTCAGCCGGGTGAATGGTCGGAGCCTCCGGCCAGACCGCCCGCAAAGCCAGATGATCCTCCTGAATCCGCCGGAACATGGACTGCGTGTCCGCCCAGAAATCCAACTTCTCCAGATCGTGCATCACCGTGAGATACCGCTCACGCTTGCCTGAACGAGGCTCGGCGGTCGCCCGATCCAGCCAGTAGCCCGGGTCGAGAAGCCAGATCACGCTGCGCAGCACCTGATCATCCGAATGCGCCAGAGCGTGCGCTGCGAAGTCGAGTGCCCGACGGAAACGGGCGCTGCCTTCCCGGAACGTCTCGAAAGTCTCCGGATGACGCCGCGCCGCCGACCCCAATCCCTGAATGGTATTGGCGCACCAGCCGAGCTGCTGGAGAATGGCGTTGTTCGGAATGGCCCGAAGCTGGCTCGGATGCGTGATGCGCGGGGTCGCCCCGCCGCCTTCGCTCTGGCGTGCTGCCGGACGTGAGCCGGTCTTGTCGATCAGGGACGGACCAAACGCCCCGAGCACATCGGCGTAACCGGGGTCTGCGACCAGACCGGTCATCGCATCAGCAATCGTGGAGAAGAAATCCGACGAAAAGTCAGGCTCGTCATAGACCGGATCGTCATGACGACGGGCGGGTTCGAACGTGTGCTCCGCGATGGTGACGACACTCGCCGCCGCCAGTTCGGGCGTGCCGAACAGCAGGTAACCATCACCGCCCTGAAACGCGCTTTCCTCGCGGTATTTCACACCGCGCTCGGCGAACTTCGCCCGCACATGCATGGGCGAAAGATAGGCGAACCGGTCGGACAGGCGGAACGGATGCCCCCCTCGCCCCACGCTTTCTCCGTGCGTGTCGAACAGCACGACCTCGACATCTTCCAGATCCCAGACATGCAGCAGATCGAGGATTTTCAGACGCAGCCGTTCGATCAGATAGGTCGCGGCAAGCTGTCCGACATAACGACCGGAATCGGAGTAGCCGAACTGGAGGCAGAGCCGCCCGGTCTTGCGGAGATAGTCCCGCCAGTGAGGGGAACGCAGCGCCTCCTCAATGATATGCGCCCCACCCATCAGGGCTTCGCGCGTCTCGAACAGCGGCGAAATCTCGATCTTGTCGTCGATCCCGAAATGCTTGGCGAGCCAGAGAGCCGCCAGCAACGTGTAACCGCTCTCCGTCTCGGCGATCAGGAAGCGGACCAGCGTCGTCGAATCGATATGCTTGACGATCTGGGCGACCGTCATCATCAGTTTGGCGGCGGAGGCCTGCTCAACCAGCAGCGCGCCGAAATCGACCGGCACGGCCGAGACATTTTCCAGCGCCTCATTGATATGAGCCAGCAGCGCGCGGCGGTGGGCCGGGTCCGCCGGATCATCTGTGAAACGCAGGCGCTGACGGATCACGTTATGAAGCTGCGTGGCGTTCAGGCGCGTATGGCTGTGCGACGCCGACATGCCGTGCGCAAAGAATCCTGCCCGAGCAACGGCGACCGAGAGAGCGGCCTCCGGAGAGGCTGTGTCGATGGCGTCCTGCAGCGCATCACCCAGTACCGCAGGATCGAGAATGGCGTCTTCCTTGTGGTCCACAATGAGGGTGGCGAACTCTACCGTCGCTTCCGGATCGGCGCTTTTGGGACAGGCCGCAATCTGGGCCTCAACCGTGTAACAGGCGCGGGAAAGGCGACTCAGGAGTGTGGACGCCTCGACACTTGAATCGGCAATCTGCTGCCGAAGCCGCTGCAACTGGAACAGCTTCATCTTCAGGCGCAGGCGGAGCGTGTCCCACCAGCCGATATCCGTGCGTCCGTCCGTGTCATATCCAACCCAGCTCGTCATGATGATCGGGCGGGGAATGACGGTGGACCAGGCGTCCGGCCACGCCTCACGTGCCGCCCCGAGCAGTTCCACATTCAGTCTGTCGAGCGCGTCGCGTCCCCGCAGGATCGCCGCTGAGGCAAGCGTAAACTCTTCCTCCAGCGTGGGAGGCGCCTTCCGGCGATGCGTCAGCAGATCCGGTGCGGTATCCTGCGGCTCCGGGGCGGATGCGTAGCCTGCGAGCGCCGCGTACACTTCGTTCGCAACGGCAAAAGTCGGGTGCGCCGTGAAAACGGCCGCATACTGGGTGCGCTCAAGTTCACTCCGAAAACAGGCCAACGCCTCCGTGGCTGTGCGCGGTGAAGCCTCAGCCCCTTCGCTGCCGCTCGTCCGACCGAACGCCGTGTCCAGAACCTGCCGGACGACCCCCTTCAGCCGGTCTTCCGTGACAGACGCGCTCGTGCCCCCCGGATAGCGATGCAACCGTGTCGCCCGCCGCAGGAAAGCGTCGTCACGCAGATGCCTGATGACCGTCTGCAGATCGGCGAGGGACGCCTTGTCCTGTTCCAGCAGCGTGGAGACACGCCAGGCTGTCGACAGGACATCATTGCCGGTCACCTCTGCAGGGGGCTGGCTGTATTCGTCTCCTTCTTCCGCTCCGTCATAAAGCTGTCCCATCGCCAGAATGGCGCGGGCACCGGCAGAAAGGGCGTCACTTTTCGCGATCAGCGGAGAACCGGAAGACGAATGCGCAGCAGCCATTGAAACTTCTCTCTGACATAAGGAGGACGGACATGATCGACAGGACGATACGATACAGCAACCTTATCGGAGCATGTCAGAGCGCATTTGGGAAGAGCGTCATGCCAATGCTATTAACCTCGTGATGAGCATGCAGACACACCCGGATGATGAAGCCCACCGCACTCTGGCTCGCCAGAAACGGGCGGCGACAGGGCTTCTGGCCATGATGGCCGGTCTGACGACAGCAGGCTATCTTGCGCCTGCATACGGCCTTCTTCACGACAGCCTGTGGCTCGGCACGCTGCGGGCGGGCGCCAAGGCAGGTGTTGTCGGCGGACTGGCTGACTGGTTCGCCGTCACGGCGCTGTTCCGCCATCCGCTCGGCCTGCCGATCCCGCACACGGCTATCATCCCGGCACAGAAGGAGCGGCTTGGCCTCGCGCTTGGACGGTTTGTCACCACACAGGTCTTTACGGAAGAAGAAATCGACCGCGTTCTCTCCAAGGTCGATCTGCCCGGCTTTGTCGCCAACATCCTGTCCGACCCGGCGACGGCGAACACGCTGACCAGCAGCCTGATGGGAGCGGTGCCCCAGATGCTGGAACGGCTGGAGGATGGTCGGGCGAGCGCGGCTATTGGAAAGAGCCTCCCTCTTCTGCTTGGCGGCAGCAATCTCAGTCCGGTCATTGCGCGTGGTCTGCGGTCCCTTGTGGACGGCAACCAGCATCAGGAAGTGCTCAGTTTCCTTCTGCGGCAACTCAAATCGGGACTACAGGCCAAGGAACCCGCACTGCGCGCCATGATCGAGACCCGTGTACGCGAGCAGGGCGGCAGACTGGTTGGATGGGCGATCGGCGGGTCCATCGCCAACAAGGTTCTGGCGGCGGCCAGTGAAGAACTTGACCGGATCAACCCGGAAGATTCAGCCATCCGCGAAGGCTTCACGGAATGGGTGCGCAGCGAAATTGACCGGATCGAAACGGACCCTGGCCGTTCCGAGGAGATTTCCCACACACTGCGGTCTGTCTTCTCCCATGAATCCATGGTGGGATGGGGCGTCGACATCTGGGCGCGCATGAAGCGCATGATCGAGGTGGACATCACACGTGATGACGGCTGGACTTCCACACTGGTCCGCGAGACGCTGAGCCGCATGGCGATTCAGGCGCGGGAAGATCCCGCCATGCGTCAGCGCATCGAGGAGGCGGCGCGCAAAGGTATTACGCGGTCCCTGCCCTATCTGCGGGAGCATCTGACGAAATTCATCGCCACCGTGGTAGGCAACTGGGATGCCAATGTCGTGTCCGAGAAGCTGGAACTGCGGGTCGGCAGGGATCTTCAGTATGTGCGGGTCAATGGCACACTGGTCGGCTTTGGAGTGGGCGCGATTCTGTCCCTGCTTCTCTCGCTTGTTTTCGGGATCAACGGGCAATAAGCCCCGCATGGCTGCGGACGGAGGGCAAGCAACACCTGCACGGAGCGGGAAGCTGCTCTGCCGCCCTGAAAATACCTTTAAAAGTTCTTGTCGTGAGTACTCCCCTCGTTTGTAATCCGGTGTATCTCAAGGAGAGAGAGACAGTGGCAACATCTGTCTTGATGAAGGCCCCCATCGGGCCAGATAAACTCATAAGGATACCGTCATGCGGTTCTTCGCTTCAAAGGCCCTTCTCGCTGCAACTCTGATGATCGGAGCGCCAGCTCTGGTCGTGTCGGCAGCTCAGCCTGCTGCTGCCCGTTCTCACCATAAGCACCACAAGTCCGCTTCCAAGACGGCGAAGACGACTGCAGAAAAGGCTGAAAAGTCCACGGATGCAGGAACGTCTGACCTGAACGCCAAGAGCCTGTCCGCTGCCCAGCAGGACAAGGTGCCGGCTATCGGTGCAACGGCTCCGACCGCGCCGGCTGTTCCTTCCGTTCCGGCTGTTCCCGCAGTGCCGGCTGTTCCGGCTCCTGCTGCGAACTGATCTGTCTCAAGGCAGACAAAAGGGTGCCGGGCTCTCGCTCGGCACCCTTTTTCTATGATTGCAACGATTGAAAACCGACGCCGACAGATATCGGCACGCAGCCTGATGCCGGAACAGGATTTCGTTTATTTCTCGCGACAGAGTCCTTCCATCAGCACGTTTAATGCAGCCTGCACCGGCTCTTTCCCGACCTTTTCTTCAAGAAGCTGACCGCTGATCGCCAGCATGGCCAGACCATGCACCTGCGCCCAGCAGGCCGCCGCCTGTGCGCTGAGCGCGACCGGCTGGAAGCTGCCATCGCGCTGCCCTTCTTCCAGCAGGCGCAGAAGGATACCGAACGTGCCCATGGCTGCGTCATGCAGTGCCGGGTCGGCACTCTTGTCGGCGTCGGCGCTGAACATCAGCCGATAAAGACCGGGATTCTTCAGCGCGAAATCAATGCAGGCTTCAGCGCCAGCCACGAACTTTTCGCGTACGGACGCGCTCTCCGACGACAGGGCAACCGTCATGACCTCCCCTAGCCTGACGAAACCGATCCGGGCCAACTCCCGCAACAGCATCTCCCGATCACGGAAATGCTTGTAGGGAGCCGCGTGACTGACACCGGTGCGCCGCGCCACTTCCCGCAGCGTAAAGGTCCAGTTCTGGTCTGCTGCCAGCATGGCGAGCGCCGTTTCGGTCAGCGCCCGACGCAGATCACCGTGGTGATAAGGACGGTCTTTCGTTTCACTCATTCGTGAGGCCTATGTTTACACAAGAAACTTTATTGACACCAATACGTCATGCTCCATAGTCTGCCAACATAAGTTTCTCCTGTAAACATGGAGGACGTGATGTCCGATGCTACCTCCGCCGATCTGTCCCGTATCCTCGATCGCCAGCGCACCGCGTTCGTGCGCAACGGACCACCAGGAAAGGTGCAACGCCGGGCCGATCTGCGTCGTCTGAAAGCCGAAATCCTCAAGCGGCGTGCACAGATCGTGCACGCCCTGAATACCGATTTCGGCCAGCGGTCGGAGCGGGAAAGCGCCATTGTGGAACTGATTCCGCTGGTGCAGTCGATCAATTACATGATCGCGCATCTGGGTCACTGGATGAAACCGGAACGCCGCCATGTATCGGCCTATTTCCAGTGCGGAAGCGCATGGGTGATCCGGCAGCCGGTGGGCGTCGTGGGCATTATCGCGCCGTGGAACTACCCGCTCTCTCTGGCGCTGGTGCCGCTGGCGACAGCAATTGCGGCAGGCAACCGCGCCATGCTCAAACCCTCGGAACTCACACCGGCTACGTCCGCAGTCATCAGCCAGATCGTGCAGTCTGTCTTTGCGCCGTCGCAGGTTGCCGTCGTCACCGGCGACGCCGAAGTGGGGGCGGCGTTCTCGTCCCTGCCGTTCGACCATATCCTGTTCACCGGCAGTACGGCAGTCGGCAAAAAGGTCGCCGAGGCAGCCGCACACAATCTGACCCCGGTCACGCTGGAACTGGGCGGCAAGTCCCCTGTGGTCATTGACGCCGGATATTCCCTGCAACGGGCCGCAAACCGGATCGCCTTTGGCAAGCTGACCAATGCCGGACAGACCTGCGTCGCGCCGGATTATGTGCTGATCCACGAGGGCGAGCAGGAGGCTTTCGCCACAGCCTATCAGGAAGCGGTCCAAAAGCTGCATCCGGGTGGTTATGCCGGATCACCCGATTACACCGCCATTCTCAACCAGCATCATTACAAGCGGCTGAGTGGTCTGGTCAGCGATGCCCAAACGCAGGGCGCTCGTGTGATCCATCTGGGCACAAACTCAGACGACGATCATGTCCTCGCGCCCGTTCTTCTACTGAACGTCACCCCTCAGATGGCGGTCATGCAGGAAGAGATTTTTGGGCCCGTCCTGCCTGTTCTGACCTACAGAACGCTCGATGAAGCGATTGCCTTCATCAACGCCCGTCCCCGGCCTCTGGCCCTGTATTACTTTGGAGAAAAACGCGCTGAACGAGACAGACTTCTGAGCCACACAATCTCAGGAAATGTCACAATCAACGGCACATTGATGCATTACGCTCAGGACGATCTGCCATTTGGCGGCGTCGGCGACAGCGGCATCGGAGCCTATCATGGAAAGGAAGGCTTTCTGGCGCTGACGCATCCTCGCGGCATTTACAAACAGGGGCGTCTCAATGCGGCGACGCTGCTGCAGCCGCCGTTTGGCAAGCTGACGGACATCATCACCAGGTTCATTCTCCGCTGAACGGAAACAGATCCTGCGCATCGATGTCCGATTTTACGAAAGACTGTATGCCCCGCCGCGCACGGGGCACCTGATCCGAAGCGCCGGTTTTCAGGCCGCTTCGGTCAGCGCAGGCTCTTTGGTAAAGGCCGCAAGCGGGACTTCCGCGAACAGCGTTTTCAGTGCTGTCACCATCTCGTCCATCATCTCGTCCGTATGGAACGGTCCCGGCGTCAGACGCAGCCTTTCCGTTCCCTGCGGCACCGTCGGATAGTTGATGGGCGTCGCATACAGCCCGTATTCGTTCAGAAGCCGCTTGCTGATGACCTTGCATCGCTCGGCATTGCCAACCGGCACAGGCACGATATGGCTGGGCGTCATGGTGAATTCCACACCCGCCGCCCGCATCTTGGCACGGAAGGTATTCACCCGCTCGAACATCTTCTCACGCCGCCAGTTCTGGGCACGCACCATCTTCACGCTCGCCAGCGCCGCCGCAACGACTGAAGGCGGAAGCGACGTTGTGAAGATGAAGCCGGAGGCCGTGGAGCGCAGGTAATCGACGATCTGGCTGGAGGCTGTGATATAACCGCCATGCACGCCAAAGCCCTTGGCCAGCGTGCCTTCGATGATGTCCACCTGATCGGCCACGCCGTCGCGCTGGGTGACACCGCCGCCCTGCTCGCCGTAGAGACCGACAGCATGGACCTCGTCGATATAGGTCAGGGCGTTGTATTTACGGGCCAGAGCGCAGGTGCCAGCGATATCCGAAATATCGCCATCCATGGAATAGACGCTCTCGAACGCGATCAGCTTGGGCGCATCGGCAGGAGCAGCCGCCAGCCTTGCTTCAAGATCAGCAAGATCGTTGTGTTCGTAAATGACGGTCGTGGAGCCGCGCGCGCCCTTGATCCCGGCGATCATGGACGCATGATTCAAGCGATCGGAAAAGCAGATCCAACCCGGCATGGAGGTGAGGATTGTCTGGAGACTGGCCTGATTGGACACATAGCCCGACCCGAACAGGAGGCCGGCTTCCTTGCCGTGAAGCGCTGCCAGTTCGGCTTCCAGCGCCTTATGGAGAGGGCTGGTGCCAGCAATGTTGCGTGTGCCGCCGGCTCCGGCACCGTGTTCGCGGATGGCGCTGATTGCGGCCTCGCAAACTTCGGGCTCCACGCCCATGCCGAGATAATCGTTTGAAGACCAGACCACCACTTCCCGGCTGATATCGCTTTCCGGCAGCGCTTCCTCATAGACCGGATACCGTTCGGCATCGCGCGCCAGTGGGGTGAAAGTCCGGTATCGTCCCTGTTTTCTGATACCGGCGAGCGCCTCGTCACAAAAATCGTAAAACGGGTGTCTCGCGTTACGAATCGTCACCCTGCCCCACTCCTGCTTCTGGACAGTCCGCCCGAAGCGGACCTTAGCTTAACTTTTACGGCGCTCTGCCGGCCTGATGTCTACAACAGGTATCCGAACGCCTGTCAGAAACCCTCTTCCGTCCTCGCGGACTGAAGATAAATCCCTTGCTGACGAAGACGGCCGTGCCTGCGACTCTGGCCCTGTTTCCGTTCCGAACATACTTTGTGAAACAGAGCATATTCAGATTGCCGACGCATGAAGACCATGTGCCGGTCGGAATCATTCAACGAACATATACTCGTATGGTGGGCTGCGTCACTGTCGAATCCGGCATGGCGGA
Organism: Acetobacter aceti NBRC 14818; assembly: GCF_000193495.2. Lineage (NCBI taxonomy): Bacteria > Pseudomonadati > Pseudomonadota > Alphaproteobacteria > Acetobacterales > Acetobacteraceae > Acetobacter > Acetobacter aceti. Next base: position 1,416,932 of record NZ_AP023410.1, read on the forward strand.
CATCTCCACCTGTGCGGGAGAGGCTCCGGCGGCAACGATTGCATCGGTCACCGCCTGCGCATCGGACGACACCAGACGGGACAGGGCTGTGCGAGTCGCGTCCGGATTTGCCCCCGGTGGCGCAACTGCCTGCACCTGAAACAGGATGTTGGGCTTGCGATCCAGAGCCTTCCTGACGACCGCACGCACCGGCCCGCCCCATTCCTGCTCCGGCGTTCCGGCCACGAGCTGAATCAGCGGTGGAATGGGCGGCGGCCCCGGCGGCGGTGGCGGGATATAGACTTTGGGCGGTCTGGACGCGCGGGGATTGAAGGTGCGCTGGTCCAGCAGACCACATCCGTCGAGAGCCAGCACGGCCGCCCCCATGAGGCCACCACGCAGGACAGCCCTTCGGTGCGGATAAAAGGAAGGCGTGGGGCCCTGCAAACGCGGAACGGGCGCCTTGCTGGCGGAAGAGGAATCAGACGGCATGGTTCAGACGGTCGCAGGAAGTTGGGTGTGGAGCAAGCTGCGTGCATACCGCTCCTGTGTCATGAGCGAAATCCTTCACGCAGGAATACTTGCGGGAAAACAGGCCCGACACTTAATTATAACGACAACTGACGCTCGCTTCCCGATCCTATTTCCACGTCATTTGCAGTCTGGACAGACCCTGGATGGCTCGCAAGCCACACCTTCCCACATTTTCAGATGACCCTCTGACCTTTGCCCAAGAGGCCCGCGCAGCAGCGCTCCGAGCCGAGGGCGTGACCGCCACGGCCATTCAGGACATTCCGCATCCGTTCTGGCTCGTCTCCGCCCTTCTCTGGCAGCAGGCTGTCCGATTTGATCCCCAAAGTCCGCTCTGGCCGGATCGGGACCGTTTTTTTGTCTCCTCGACCCGCCTGCTTCCCCTGCGTAATGCATTCCTCAATCTCGTCTCGACCTCCGCGCCTTCCAACGCCGCGACAGAACTGTTCGGGCTGGCGGGAGCCCTTCCGGGACAGGCCATCGCCGCCGCCTGCGGCATGACGCTGGCCGAAAAAATTCTTGCCGGACGCTTCGGACGCTCTCTTGTCGACCATCGCACATGGCTGCTGGCCCTGCCGGGAGACCTTGAAACCGGCGTGGCGCTGGAAGCTGCGGCTCTTGCCGACCGGTTTCATCTGGATCGTCTGACCATCATTGTCGCGTCAGCCACTTCCGCGCCTGAAGAGAAGGCGGACCTTTCTCTGGCTGTGGACAGGATTGAAGCCTCCGGCTGGAGCATCCGACGGCTCGACGGCGATGACGCCGCTGCCATCGCACAGGTTCTCGCCGCCACGCCCAGAGCCCGGAAACCCCGCCTTGTTCTGTGTGAAACCTCGGGCAAAACACTACCTTCGCCTCCTGAAGCGACCAATGCCACGCCGACAACCGGTTCTTCCGATGCAGGTCGACGCAGTTCTGTCCAGCGGTCGTGGCTACGCAGACTGATCCGTCACCCGCTACGAGCCGAATTCGAACGCACACTCGAACGCCGCGCCCCGGCCCGTCTTGAAGATGATTTTCTGCGCCATGCGTGTGAGGCTCCACCCGTAAAACATGACGATGATGGACCGGACATCACCCTTCTCCGCTCGGGCGTGAAGGCCCGGGAACGACTCGCTGATCTACTTCCCGAGTTTGTCTCCCTGTCCGCAGAACACGCACCCAAAGGCGCTGGCATCTCTTCCGGCGAGGCTGATATTTTCGTCTGCGGCCCCCGTGAGCCGGCGATGGTCGGCTTCATGAACGGGCTGGCGCTGCATGGGAGCATACTACCCTGCGGCACAGCCAATCTCTCGTCTGCGGATCGCATGCGCCCAGCCCTGCGGTTCGCCGCCCTGTCGCGGGAACGGCTCCTTTTCGTGCTCATCGAGGATGACCCCGAAGCCTCCGCCTGCCCACCGTGGCAGCAGGTTGAACAGCTCGCCAGCCTGCGCGCCATGCCCAATCTGGCGCTGTTCCGCCCAGCAGATTCGCAGGAAGTCGCGGCAGCGTGGCTGGCCGCCCTGTCATGGCGACACGGTCCCGCCGTCATTGTCCTTGCCCGACACGCCCGACAGGGGCCTTCAGCCAGCAATCCAGACACACTTCCAGCGTCCGCTGACATTGCCGTGCCATCCATACGCAAAACCGAACAGGGCGGTTATGTGCTGTGTGAGGCGAAAGGCGGCTCCAGCTTCCGCGCCGTCACCCTGATTGCATCCGGTCCTGAGGTGGCTCTGGCTCTTCAGGCGCAGCATAGACTTGAGAGTGAAGGTATTCTCGCTGCGGTGGTGTCGCTGCCCTGCTGGGAGCTATTCGAAAAACAGAGCAGCGCCTATCGCAAGACCGTTCTGGGACAGTGTCCGCGTGTAGCGATCGAGGCAGCTTCCGGGTTCGGGTGGGAGCGCTGGCTCGGGGACACAGGAATTTTCATCGGAAGTGAGGAATTCGGAGTAGCATCCGGGTTCGACCCGTTATACCAGAGTTCTGGCCTTACGCCGGATGTCGTCTGCACGCGTGTCCGCGCCCTTCTGGGTGTGGAGCGGAAGCAGGAGGCCCGTGCGCGTATGGAAACCCAGAAACGCGGAGGGGACCCGCGACTACGCCCGTCCCCCATCGTAAAGTCCAACCAGCGCCCCGTTGCGGGGCGATAAAAAGAAGAACAAGACGGAGACAGAGCAGATGGCAGTCAAAATCGCGATCAACGGGTTCGGTCGCATCGGTCGCCTCGTCCTGCGCGGCATCATTGAAAGCGGTCGGACAGACGTTGTGCCTACGGTCATCAACGATCTGGGCAGTGTCGAGGCCAACGCTCACCTCCTGTCCTACGACAGTGTGCACGGACGTTTCCCGGCTGAAGTGAAGGTGGACGGCAACAAGCTGCACATCACTGCAAATGGCCGCACATGGGATCCGATCACCGTGTCTTGCGAGCGTGACCCGTCCAAGGTTCCGCTTCAGGGCGTCGATGTCGCCATGGAATGCACGGGCCTGTTCACGTCCAAGGAAAAGGCTTCCCCGCTGCTCGCAGCCGGTGCGCGCAAGGTCATCATCTCCGCTCCGGGCGACGCCGTGGACGCGACCATCGTTTATGGCGTGAATCAGGACATCCTGACCTCCGACATGACGGTCATCTCCAACGCCTCATGCACGACGAACTGCCTTGCGCCCGTCGCCAAGGTTCTTGACGATGCGTTCGGCATCGTGCGCGGCTACATGGTGACGATCCACTCCTACACGGGCGATCAGCGCACGGTGGACACGCTGCACAAGGATCTGCGTCGCGCCCGCGCTGCCGGTCTGAACATGATCCCGACCTCAACGGGTGCTGCCCGCGCCGTCGGTCTGGTTCTGCCGCACCTGAAGGGCAAGCTGGATGGCACCGCCATCCGCGTCCCGACGGCGAACGTCTCGCTGGTGTCCCTCGACTTCGTGCCGAAAAACATTCCGGCATCCGTCGAAGCTGTGAACGAGGCCATCAAGAAGGCGTCCGAGTCCGGCCCGCTGAAAGGCGTTCTGGCCTACAACACGGCACCGCTGGTCAGCAGCGACTTCAACCATGCCCTCGCCTCCTCCACGTTCGACGCGACGCAGACCTCGCTTGTCGATGGCGGTCAGCTCGTCCGCATCTGCGCATGGTATGACAACGAATGGGGCTTCTCGAACCGCATGTCCGATACGGCCGCGGTTTTCGGCGCACTCTGAGACTTTTCAGGCGGTCATCCTCGCTGGCATGACCGCCACCCCCGATCATGTTTCCCGGACGGTTTCTGCCCGAACGGGCTATACCGGCACGGGCGACTGGAAAGGCTAAAGCGATGGCTACCCTCTCCTACAATACGCTCGACTCTCTTGACCCTCGCGGCAAGAAAATCCTCCTCCGTGCGGACCTCAACGTCCCTGTGCGTGATGGGGCTATCTCCGACCTGACCCGCATCGAACGACTGGCTCCGACCATCAAGGAACTGGCGGACAAGGGCGGACGCGTCATTGTCGTCAGTCACTTCGATCGCCCCAAGGGCAAGGTCGTTCCCGAGCTTTCGCTTGCCCCGGTTTCTGAGGCTCTGGCCAAGGTGCTGGGCAAGAAAGTGACCTTCGTTCCGGACTGCGTGGGCAAGATCGCGCAGGACGCGGTGGCAGCCATGCAGGATGGCGATGTCATCGTTCTGGAAAACACCCGTTTCTACGCCGGTGAGGAAAAGAACGATCCGGAAATGGCGAAGAGCCTCGCCGCTCTGGCTGACGTTTACGTCAACGACGCTTTCTCTGCGGCTCACCGTGCTCATGCTTCCACAGAGGGTGTGGCGCACCACCTCCCCTCCTTCGCTGGTCGCCTGATGGAGATCGAGCTTAGCGCGCTGGAAACCGCGCTGGAGAACCCGGAACGTCCGGTCGGTGCGATTGTCGGTGGCGCGAAGGTTTCGACCAAGCTCGACCTGCTCAACAATCTGATCGAGAAAGTCGACATGCTGGCGGTTGGTGGGGCCATGGCCAACACCTTCCTTGCGGCTCAAGGTTATCCGGTCGGCAAGTCTCTCAAGGAAGAGGACATGCTGGATACGGCCCGTGAGATCATGGCCAACGCGAAAGCGCGGGGCTGCGATCTGGTTCTGCCGGTCGATGTGATCGTTGCTTCCGACTTCATGGCGGGAGCACCGACGGAGACAGTCGATGCCACAGCCATTCCAGCGGACTGGATGGCGATGGATATTGGGCCGAAAACCACGGCGCTTCTGATTGAAAAGCTTTCCGGCCTGAAAACGCTGGTGTGGAACGGTCCGCTGGGTGTGTTTGAACTGCCTCCCTTCGATGAAGGCACCAATGCAGTCGCGCAGGCTGCAGCGAAGCTGACCCAAGCCGGCAAGCTGAAGACAGTTGCTGGTGGAGGCGACACGGTTTCCGCTCTCCGTCATGCCGGTGTGCTGCATAAAATGAGCTATGTCTCGACAGCTGGCGGCGCGTTCCTTGAGTGGCTGGAAGGCAAGATTCTTCCGGGTGTCATCGCTCTTGGCGAAGCAGGTCACGAGGTCGCTCCCCTTTAAGAAACTCTTAATTGGCGTCAGAGTAATCTGACGCCATGATTTCGACCGATCTCATCTCGATCCTGTCTCGACCTGGCGATCGCAGCACGGCGTCTCGTGCCGGACGGCGGCGCAGCGTTGAGTCGACTGATCTGGATGAGACTGACGGCTCTTCACCCCGCCGCGCCCGTGGATTGATGGGCGATCTGGACCTTGATGGTCCGATGCCCGTTTTCCGGCGTCGCGGGTATTATCTTGACCTTCTGATCTGACGTTTCCGTCTTGTAGGGGACCGGGCACTGCGTTACACAAACAGCGTGTGTCCGCGTAGCTCAGCAGGATAGAGCACAGGATTCCTAGATAATTGGGCGCCATGAGAGGAAACCGCATGGTGGATCTGCTCAAATTCGGGGAACGCTTGGTCTTCTTCAGGCCATGCCGATCCCGAGCCAAGCCCGGAGTTTTTCGGGAAGGTGTAGAGACTGGACGGGCAGCACCTACAGATCCGCAAGGATCCAGGGTGAAGGGACAGTCCAGACCACGAACGTCGTCCTGTGTGGCGACGGCGGCGAAAGTCGAAGTGGTATGAATCCTGGGGCCGTGGGTTCGAATCCCGCCGCGGACACCATAAAAACGGTTTTTATCCAATAAAATAAACAACCATCATCTTCGTGTTGCTTCTTGTCCGGCTCGGCGTTCCAAAGCAACAATTTCCATGCGTCGTTTCTCGGCAAGTAAATCAGTTATATTCCCCCACTTTCCTGATCCGATGTGTTCCATGTCCACAGTGTGTCACTCTGTGTATAGCACCCGCTCGTCGAGCGGTGAGGGGGCAGCATCCACGTCTCGTGTACTGCCTCATGCCGTGCCAGTTTCCTCTCAGTGTGAAAAAGCGGTCTCAGAGCGGGACGGATACGGTCCGGGATAGTCAGTCAGGCTGATCGTGCATTGTCACACTCAAGGTTTAGATTCACGACCAGTTTTGCCGCAAAGCAACGTTCCGGGTGGGGCATATTGGATTTTCGGAGAGTTGAAGCCCACGAACAGCATCGGGAAAGACTACCCACACAAAACTTTATATAATCTCCACACCTTCAGGCGTCATGAAGGTCATGTCGACGGGTATGGCTGCCGATAACCATCTACCCGTTGAGGCTTTACTGTATCGCTATCATGCCGACATCCCGTGGCGTAACCTTCCTAGCCGTTTCGGAGAATGGAAAAATGTGCACAGACGTCACATCAATGAGGTGAAAGCTTTGTGAATGAAAGGATTTTTCATTATCTGCCAGCAGGTCTCGCCAACGGATACATGGTGATCGACATCCCGGTTATCCGGGAGCATCAGCATAGCGCGACACTTTAAAAAAGGGGAAGAGTCACTTTTGAAAAATAAGGCTCCGGTCGTTTTGACAAAAAGTAGCATAACCGGAAACAGACTTCATTTTTTACAGAAAAGGAAATCCTGTCGAGAAACTCTTCAATAAACTTGAAAAATATCGAGCCGTCGCGATGCGATACGATCAATTCAAATCCACCTTATCCTGCCATCACCATTGCGTCTCAATCATCATCAGAATTAACTGGCAGCATAGTCAAAAAAAAGCGCATGAATTTTATCCAAAAAAATATTTAATATAATCTACAATAAATTTATAAATTATTTACACCAATATTATCTGAAATTTTAATACCACGGTATGATTTTTGAGAAAAAACCCGATCAAGACGTCTAATTTTTTTCTGCCATGGCTGTTCAATAAAATAATACGAAAGACATGAGACGATAAGCAAGATGATAAAAATTATCATTGGCCTTAATACAGTATGATGACCATTCCATACATCTCCAATCATAAACAGGAATGATCTATGCCAGAGATAGATAGCATATGACCAAACACCTAGATAATAAATAGGAGTCCATGACACAATACGAGACAGGTAATTTCTTTCATTCGTCAATGTAACAAGACATGAAGAAAAAAGAAAAACAGAAACAATATCCATTCCACTCACAAAAAGAGAGGCAAACGTTACAGATTGAATTATTACGGATATAAGTTTTGAATGAAAAAATCCATATTCTGAGAAAGTTATTCTATAGCAGATCATACCAAGGAGAAATTCGGCAAAACAACGCATTAACGGAAGAGCACTGTGAGGATCAAATATATCAAGCGGTCCCTTTCGTTGGATCCCACTATTCTCACCAATTTTAATTATTAATACAAGAATAAAAAATGATACAAATGGAACAATCCTATGCATTTTTAATGCTGGAAAAAAAATAAAAGGAAAAATAAAGTATACAGCCCACTCCACACTGACAGACCATGAAGCACCGTTGATTGACTCTCCAATCCCCCATGTCTGAATCATCATGAAATTAGCCAACCACACAACAACCGGAAATGTCTTTCCCTCGATAAAATACGTAAGAATTCCAGTCACTATTAAGGTGACAATATAAAGAGGCCATAAACGAGCAATACGCCTGATCATCAGACTAAAATAGTCTGACACTTCCCATCGTTTTTCAAAAAGATGCCCATATGACATAGACATTACCAATCCGCTAAGAATAAAGAAAAGATCTACAGCCAAATATCCATGAAGCAAAAATGTTCCAATATAGCCGGAAACACGATGGTTTCCGGCCAACCATGTATGATATGCAACAATCCAGCATGCTGCTATTCCACGAATTCCCGTGAGAGATTTAATCTCTTTTTTGGTATCCATATTGCTTTGCTCTGTATCAGGAATTACTTGATCGCAGAAACCAGATATAGTCGAAAGTGAACATGAATCCCATTCCATAAAACTTATAAATTGATAATATTTCCTTATTAATTGTATTATAAACAGAAACCATATATCTATATTCCAAACACCAATTTCATAATAAGAATATTTTTAAAATTTATTACCGCGTCACAAAATAAGATAATCTCAGGTTCCTTTTTGCCAACCCGAAGATAACAGTTTCTGAAAGGAAAACAGGTTGACAGCCTCTTCAATGATCACTCACCTATCGTTTCATCAGAAATATTATAATGAAATATCCCACTTGATTTCAGAATCCATTTTGGAAAATAGCATGACATAATTCAACTTCGGAGCATGGATAACCTAAGATTCAGAACTCATTCTTTAAGATAGAAGATGAAGCTTGCGTCGATGTGGATAGTGAACATGAAAGTATGAACGCAGCGGTCATATCGTGTTGCCACGCGCCGCCAGTCCTTGAGCTTTGCGAACATGTTTCGATGAGATGGCGCTTTTTATACAGATGCCAGTTGTAAGGCGACTTTGATTTCCAGTTCTTCTTCGACGGGATACAGGCCGTGATATTCCGTCCTGCGAGAAACTGCCTGAGTTTATTGCTATCATACCTCCATGACCTCTTCTGTCTCACCGGGAAGAGCCGCCAGCAGCACATCCGCGCCTTTGAAGTCGCTGACCATCACACACGGGATGGAGTTTTGAGTTCAGGCCGCCTTTTGTCCGTCCGATATGGCAGGAAAAAGCTCCTTTTTGAGCAAAGACGCTGCCGTTCTGTGCGCCTTGAGGTGTGTCGCATCAATCATCAGGTGGCGAAAATCCGGTCAAAGATACCGAGATGGCTCCAGCGAATAAAACGATTGCATAAAGTCTTGTGCGGACCATGCTCTTTCTGTGCGTCTTTCCACTGAAGGCCGTTACGGATGACGTAAACAATCCCGCCCAGAACACGACGGTCATCTACCCGGGGTACACCATGTGCCAGAGAGAACGACAGCCTTTCCCGTGGCATCGACGACGGGTGGACCTTCGTGGTCAACCCGTCACGAGACCGTCTGACAGCCTGGGCCGCGCCCCTTTTTACAGGCGCCCGCGCTGTGCCAGACAGATCGCGTCAGGAAATGCCAGCGCGATAACAATACAGGACCGCTTCCACAAACAGACGATTATCCGCAACAGTCCCGCCGACACATGGCCTTCGCGGGCCGGGAGAAAATCCTTTATCCGCTCCCTCGGCCTGTCGCTCAGACCATGCCGGCGCATTCATCTACCTGAAAACAGAGAGAAAACATCGCAGATCAGGCAGAAGAACAAGCCTCATCATGCAGTTATGCGCAGACCGCGTCAGGTCCGTTCCTATTGCCCGGCTGATTAGAAAGTCTATCTCGACCTTGGTTTCCTTCAGAAACTTCAGGATCGTCCCGGCGCGGAAGGCGAGTTTACCCAGACTTACGTTGTGGCGCATGAGGTCGGTCATTATGCAGCAGATGAATCAACAGTTGGCGCAACTCAAAAGGGAGACAAGTGGTCATTCTGTCCGCTTGGACCTGCAGGCAGACCGCTCTGCTGGAGTATGGGTAAAGCATGCCTATGACACCAAACATATCCTTGAAGATGAGGACGTGGAGTCCGAGCTGAAACGGTGGATGACGACAGGTTCCAGAAAGAGACGCCGGGTTATGTTGTCTCGGACAGCTTTACACATGGCACCTCAGCCTAGCGTGTCACATGGTTCCGTCGTGGATCGAGTGCTGGTAATATCAGACAATGCGACACATTTTCTGCACCATCACTTTGAAAATCAGTCAACAGGCATGCGACGGGTGCAGATTAAGGCTTCTGTTTCTATGAGCTTTCGTCTTGAAGGGAGACAAGAAAACTCTCTGTTATGAAAGAGCGATTATCTGTCTACGCTCAACGTGCAGACCAGCCGCATGAGTGGACAATTTTTACAGGTTGAGGGTCTTTGTTCAGGTGTCGATCGTCTATTCAGACTGTTGATTTGCCATTGATGTGAAAACTGGAATTGATGGAGTGAAGCATCGAGAGCGCCTGCCTGCACAGGAATGGGATAACATGGAATGTACTGTCAGGATTGATTCTGAAAAGGATTTTAGTGGTCACGGCAGCATGTGCGGGGCATCGGTGAGGGATGACAGATATGACCATTACATCGCTTGATGGCGCCGAAGAGATCAGGGTTCTGCTTGTCGAGGACGATACTGACATTGCGCAAGAAATCTCGGCAGAACTGAAAAACCATGGTTTTTGCGTGACTTTGGCGGAGACGGGACGTGCTGGACTGGAGCAGGCGCTCACCTGTCCGTATCATGTTATGATTGTTGATCGTATGCTGCCTGAACTTGATGGGCTTTCCCTGATTGAGACGGTTCGACAGAAGGGGGGACGTACCCCCGTTCTTGTCCTGTCCGCACTTGGTGCAGTTGATGACAGGGTGAGTGGTCTCAAGGCGGGCGGGGATGACTATCTGACAAAACCGTTTGCGATGGTGGAGTTGATCGCCCGGATTGAAGCGCTTCTGCGACGTCCGGACGATACCCGTCAGACCGTTCTGCGTGTCGGCCCTCTTACGATGGATCTCATTGATCGTACGGTGAAGCGGGATGAGCGTGAAATCGACCTACTTCCCAGAGAATTCCGGCTTCTTGAATATCTGATGCGTCGTCCAGGACAGATTCTGACACGGGCGATGCTCCTTGAGGAAGTCTGGAACTATCGGTTTACACCGCAGACCAATCTGGTGGATGTGCATATCGGCAAATTACGTCGCAAGGTGGATGCGCCCGGCGAGCAGACGCTGATTCACAGTATTCGGGGGGCAGGGTTTACCCTTCAGTCTTCTGATTAGGAGCATTCTGCTGAAAAATTTTCTTCAGAGTGATCGGCTGGCTCTTTTTCGGACCGCACGCTTCAAGTTGGGACTGGCATTCGCGCTGGCAATGCTTGGCACTATCGTCGTGCAGTTCAGTCTGACCTACACGCAGATGACATCGTTCGAATTCCGTCGATCTGGTCAGGTGCTCAAGGGGGAAATGAAACTGCTCCTGGCGATGCCGCCAGAGCATCTTGAATATGTCATCCGCGAGCGCGCCACGGACGATTTGAGACTGGTCGTCAATGAGGCTGGAATTTTCACGGCATCTCATCAGCCGGTTGCAGGCGAGTTACGGTCATGGCCGGAGGGTCTGGTAGCGGATGGCAAGCTCCATAATATCGTGATGGAGCCGGAGGAGGGCAGTCCTTACACCTTGAGGTTTCTTGCGGCTGCGACGCCAGACGGACATATTGTGGTTCTTGGTCGTAGTCTGCATGTTCTGGATGAGCAGAAACTCATGCTCCGGCATGCATCACTCGTCACACTTGTCCCGATCGTCTTCTTTGCCCTTCTGGCAGGAACATGGCTGAGCCATAGGGCTCTGACCCGTGTGAAGGAGATGCATGAAGCTGTCGACCTCATCATGCAGGGAGACATTCACGAACGGCTGCCCGCAGGGACTCAACAGGATGAATTGCAGCGACTGGCTGGCAGCGTCAATCGGATGCTGGATCGGTTGGAACAACTCATGAGGGACATGCGGAGTGTGGGGGATGATATTGCCCATGATCTGCGCACACCTCTTGCCCGTGTTCGCGTAGGACTGGAAAGAGCTCTTTCGGGTCCTCAGGCTTTATCAGCGGAAACCCTGCGTGGCGTGATTGAACGTGCAATCGGCAATCTTGATCAATGCTTTTCCATTATTACAGCTTTATTGAGGCTGACAGAGATCGATAACAGCAAGGGGCGTGCAGCATTTGCCAGAATAGATCTGACTGCGCTTGTATACGATATTGTCGATCTCTATGAGCCAATTGCAGAAAGTGAAGGCATTGAGTTTCAGACCCTGTGTCCAGAGAGCAAGATTTCTGTAAGTGGCGACAGAGATCTTTTGATCGAAATGCTGGGAAACCTTGTTGATAATGCAGTAAAATTCACGCCTTCTGGTGGGAGAGTCCGGATTTCTGTCAGTATGACCGGACATCATCCCTTTATCGCCGTCGAAGATACAGGCATCGGCATACAACCTGATGAGCGGCAGGCGGTTTTATCACGCTTTTACCGATCTGATAAAAGCAGGCATATCCCCGGCAGCGGTCTGGGATTGAGTCTGGTGGCTTCGATTTTGCGCCTGCATAATGCAGAATTGAAGATTCTCGATGCTCAGCCAGGCCTCCCTGAAAAAGGAGTCTGCTTTCTGGTTGTTTTTCCGGCTTCTGATTATGTGTAAAACGCGAGTGCTGGCTAACTGGAGCTTTCGACTACCAGCATGACATCTGTACCTTCTGCTTTGATATCCGTTAATTCATAGGATACGACAGAGGGAGATGCATCTTTTGAAATCTGTACGAAAACCGTTCCCGGGGTGGTTCTTGAACCATAACAGAGACTGGTACCATCATATTGATCCCGTCCGTAGCAGGCGCAGTCTACCGCGCTCCAGGGCTCGGTAATTTTTTCAATTGTACCATCGGCAGCTTCTACGGCATTAAATGCTTCCCGTGTATTACGCTTTAGAAAAAATTCCTGCTTTATTCGTGCTATATAAGAAGAGTCACTTTCATTTGCCAGTCGTGGCAAGTTGTTTCCAAAATAATCAGAAGCGGCAAGATCTATGAAATTTCCAATGCTGGTATCAAGGCGCGTCTGTTTATTTGTGTATTCCAGCAGGCTATAAAGCATAGCCCAAGGCCATGCCAGTCCGGTTAAAATACCATCGAGTACTGGCGTGGCGTTTTCGGATGACGAAGGAAACCATGCTTGAGGTAATGTAGCGCGAATGCGTTTGAAAATATCTTCATTGTCGCCGGTAGCCATTATCTTTTCCTAAGTATAAGATACAGAAAATTCTACATCTTTCAATCGTACTACAGTGCCAGTTTGACCACCGACATCAATAGACTGCTGATTGACAGTGATGACCCCAATTGATTCCACAATATTTTCAGAAGCGGAAAAAACGACACTGGATATTTTTGTATAACTGCATACTGCGCCAACCGTCAGGCTGTTGATATAATCAGATAGGCTTGTTGTAATCGTGCTTTCTATGCTTGTCGTATCTGTTCCGGTTTTTACTGTTATAGGCACGACAACCGATACTGGAATTGTTGTTGATGCAATGACAGAAAATTCTACACCACAAGCACGAACAGCTTCTATGGCTGTTGCAATTTTATTGATACTGTCAGACGAAATGTTACCCGATCCATCATCAACGACTACATAAAAAAAACCGGGTCTGTAGTACCCGGAGGGATCCTTGTTTTCGATGATCTGGTAGAAAATATTAGGTGAAGTGCTTTCTATGGCATATTCTATGGAAGACAACGTTGCTGAAGATAATGAAGAAAACCATAGATTTATACGGGATTTTACCGATTCGTCTGTCTCTTCGTCATAACCATTGCTGACACTTGACAGATTTGTGCAAGTATCAATGCCGGAGATCTGAGTACCCAAGGTATTGAGAACACCCGACATGACATTTCCAATAGAGCCCGCTACAGTACATTCTACGGGACATGTAATGGATGCAACGCCATTTTGACGAATATAACCGTTTGACGATTCAGACCAAGATGGATTACTCTGGTCCTTTACAACAGAAAATAATACGCTTCCATCAGAGGATTTGACGATAGCACCGACCGGCACTGTTGCTGATGAGGAGTCCGGAGTTAGGCAAATGAAAGTTTCCGTTGTGGTAGCTGCAGCCGCAGGTAGACGAGCAATCCCAAATTGAGCGATCCAGGAATCAACATCGTCTCCAAACGATGTTCCAAGTCTGGTGACAGACAGAGTTTGAAGAATTAAATACTGTATCCAGAGTGCGACAGTCGCGTTGGCTTCAAATATTGATCTTGAAACTGAACCAGTTGTAAAATCCATCAATGATGAACAGGCACTTTGTGCTGCTGTACATGAATTTGAAACCAATGTTGAAAAGTTCTGTAAAGATAGATTCATTCTAAATTTCCATTAATGTTGTTTCATCAGTATTTGAATCTGAATACTGTATGCTGATTTTTTTTGTTCCATCTGTTAAGGTGTACATTTTGATGGAAGGCGTTGGCGATTGTGAAATCGACGCTTCCATTTTCATTTGTTCTAATATAACTGATGTGAGGTCACTTAATGTGTCAGTATTACCTATTCGTTGAGGGAGGCCCGCTCCGTAATCAGTCCAAAAGATATAATCACCGGGATTGGTGCATAAACGTCTCGTAATACGTTGTTTTCCAATGTTTGAACCTGATACGATGGCCAGATCACCAGTATCTGAAATATCTAAATCATATCCAAATGTATGAGATATATCGGACATTTTTTATATCCTGAATTTTGTTTTATTGAGGTGGACTTGTGGAGTCTGTTCCTGCCTTGACACCTGAATGTGTATGGCTTGATAGTGAAATACCTGACGCTTTTACGTCACCGGAAACAGTTACATTGCCAGTAATTTCAACATCAGAAATTATTTTTATACCTGTTTTGTCAATACAAAGTTCTATATTTCCTATTTTTATACCAAATTGTCCGACTGAGACTGGTTGGTTGTTCAGGCTGGTAAATGTTTGTGGTGGTGTCGTTGAATCAAAAACACGGCTTACAACGACATAGTTGTCTCCATCTCCATGAGCTGTATCAACAAAAACATGAGTTCCTACTGGTGAGGGAGAGTAAATAGTAGCCTCTCCGACGGAGATTGCTGCATCACATATCCAGCCGGTCTCACAATTATCTGGTTGTAATCTTACTTTTACCAATCCATTCTTGTAATCCAGTGCACTTACAATACCGAATTTTGCACGTCCAATTCTATTTGTATGAGAATGCATAAGCATATTTATTGAGTTATGAAGTTGTGTCATTTTATAAGTCTTTTATGTTTATCGCGGCCTCAGAATCGCCTTTTTTGTTGTGGATTTTCCACTGTACTCAATAACAACCCGATCAACAGTATAAACTTCAGAGTCAAAAGAAGTTCCTGTTCCATTTATCTTTATAAGTTGTCTTGTTGATATATTTAAGTATGGATGTAGATGTAATTCTATGTTCTTTCCATGCGCCATAATCTCTGTATAGCGTCTTTGAGCTATATTTTTACATTGATCTGTCGTTGTTCCAATGGGAGCCGTGAAATTGAAAGCATGCCCGGAAGTACTGTTTTCTGGGTATTGTGCTGAATGTATTATTTTTTGACGAGCATCCCATGAAGACACTTTCACATATATAGCTTCTGAGTAAATATGATTATTTAATAAATTTATATCAAGAATAGATCTTTGGAAACTGTTAGAATTATCTGTCTGATTATTCCATTCCAGAGTGATGATATTGTCGTTTTCTGGCTTCTTTTTGAAGTGCAAGGTCTTGTTTTCAACCCATAGATCATACCCATATTCATGTTGCATGCCAACACATAGATCCCAGGCAGTCTGGTATCTATGCATACCGGAGAGACCATGTGCCTTATGCTCATATTGATAAAACTGACCAATAAAACCAGATGTATTATCAACATCTGCTGATAAACCGACCTGATTTGCAAGATAGCTTATGGCGTCGGATGCAGTCATATTTAAAAATGACTCGCCTGATATTTCGTAATTTATAAGGCTGGCTGACCAGTCTCGTCCGGATAAATTCAATATTCTTTTGGGTGGATTGAAGGTGGATCGGTCAATTTTTCCCGAAAATATTTTATCCTCACTGGTTGTATTGCCAGATCCAGACGAGATCGTGTTCGCGTAAATATCAATAGAATTACCATTTTCAAAAAATGGAATGGTATTATATGTTACATCTATGGGAATGGTTGCGTTAAACGTACACGATTCTGAAAGTCTTGAGTTTATTATTTTGACATGAATAGGCGTCAGTGTATTACCGTTAGCGTCTTGTATGTTTATGTTGGAGCTAATGGATTGGGGCGTATTTTCTGAATCCAATGATAAAATAGACATTTTCATTCACTAATGATTATGTTATTTTTTTATATGTCTCTATAATTGTATGCAAGTGGTGGCTTTGGGTCTGCGCCATTTTTTCCCCTCTGTATTATAGTGAGTACAGATCGCATATTAAGAAGATATCATACAGAATATATATAATTATCATAAATATAAATGAAATATTTAAATTTCAAAAAACCTTTTTTAGTAAAAATATGTGATTTCATTTGTTGTGTCTTGATTTAAAAATTATGACATCAATACATTGATTTGTCGCCTGGAGGCGGGCTCGTTCCTTATGAATTTTCTGAGTTTACGTTCACTTGTTTGCCTACCCCAATAGCTCCCTCGTCGTATGCTCAGGATCTGTTAATTTATTGAGGTGAGCGTGTTGTTGTGATCCACCGGCTACCGATGGGGGTAGCCTGTAAACGATGTGTTTTTGCTTTCTGAACGCCTGATCCGTTCCATCTGGTGCCCAGACTGACGCCCGGACAGTAAAAACAGCTCACACACCGGCCTACCCTCCATCGACAGGCCTGTGAATCCCTACGCCTTGTTCGGCTCAACAAATTAACAGGACCTGAGCCTAAAATATTTTGACAACGTATCATTCCGCATGACATCATAATACCCACACATCAGCTCTTAACGTGTCTATCAATGACGGTGGACAAAGTGAGCGGATGGCCGAACCAGCGATGACACCCGGATGACCAAGGACGGTCTCTGTGCCTGACAAGGGCGCATCTGTTTTCCTGCAGCAGATGCTGGACGTTATGACGTGGACAAAGGATTCCTCAAGGCTGGAAACCCGCGCACCCTTCTCGCGGCATTCCTCTATTTCGACGTGTCATTCATGGTCTGGGTCCTGCTTGGACCGCTGGGGATCTCCATCTCCCATGACCTGCACCTCAACGCCGGCCAGAAAGGACTACTGGTAGCCACGCCGGTTCTGGCGGGCGCGCTGCTGCGTGTGCTGGCTGGCGCGCTGGTTGATCTGTTCGGACCACGCCGTGTCGCCGTCGGCGCACAGGTTTTCGTGATTGTCGGACTTTTCCTCACATGGCTGATCGCGCCGCACAGTTATGCCGCCCTTTTCGGTGTGGCGGTGGTGCTGGGCGTAGCGGGGGCCTCATTCGCCGTCGCTCTGCCTCTCGCCTCCGCGTGGTATCCGCCGCAGTATCAGGGCACAGCACTCGGCATCGCTGGAGCCGGAAATTCGGGAACGGCTCTTGCTTCTCTTTTCGCTCCGGGTCTTGCTGCACTTTATGGCTGGGTGAATGTGCTGGGGCTGGCCACGCTGCCCCTGCTCGCCGTGCTGATCGCCTTCCTCTTTCTGGCCAGCGAACCACCCAATCGCCGTGCAGCCGGAGGTTTCAAAACCTGGCTCCCCGTTCTTCGCAGCGGCGACTGCTGGGCCCTGATGTTCTTCTACGGCGTAACCTTCGGCGGGTTCGTCGGACTGGCCTCCTTCCTCACCATCTATTTCAACGACCAGTATGGCCTGTCACCCGCTGTCGCCGGAACCTGCACGGCTTTTGTGGTGTTCGTCGGTTCTTTCGTGCGGCCTCTGGGGGGTGCAATCGCTGACCGCATTGGCGGCGAGCGCACGCTGACCATTCTGTATGGACTGGCCGCCGTCATCTTCGCAGTGATCGGGTTCGGACTGCCGACCATCTGGCTCGCCTTTCCCGCTTTCTTCCTCGGCATGCTGGTGCTGGGACTGGGCAACGGCGCAGTGTTCCAGCTTGTGCCGACCCGCTTTCCAACGCAGGTCGGCATTCTCACCGGCCTCGTTGGCATGAGCGGCGGTGTCGGCGGGTTCTACCTTGCGTCATCTCTCGGTGCCGCCCGACAGGCGACCGGTTCTTACGGTCCCGGCTTTCTGGGGTTTGCGATCATAGCGCTTCTGGGACTGGCCTGCGTCAGCCTCTGCCGCAGACGCTGGAAAACCGAACGGAACGTGTTTCCTGCCACCGCCAACGCTTCGGCGTCCCTGTAACCGTCCCCCCTTTCCCATCAGCAGGAACGCGCACAGTGACTCCTCTCACGCTTCTTTCACGTCCGTTTTGCTTCAGTGCGAAACCGGCTGCCCTGCTCGCAGGTCTGTGCATGGCACAGACCGCATGGGCCGACACTCTTCCCACCAATCAGAATCTTCCTTCTTCCCAACAGGGAAAAGCACCACCTGCTTCGAAAAAACTCCCTCCGCACAGTCCTGACTGGGGCGTTTTCAACACCGGCAAGGGCGCTGCCGCGGGTTTCGGAACCGTGGGCGGTTTCGGTCAGGCGCGCTGGGCGGAAGACTGGAGCGATATCGTCAACACACCGCCCGAAAAACGGAAAAATGACTGGTTCAACCGTCTGAAATACATTCGCCTGACGGACAAGGGCGATATCTGGCTGTCCATCAATGGAGAGGAACGGCTGCGTTATATCTTTGAGAATCAGCCGATGATGGGAGCCGCAGGCAAAACCAATGCCAGCCGTGTGCTTCTGCGCAATATGTATGGCGCCGATCTGCATATCGGTGAACATATCCGCGCCTATGCCGAATTCCTGTGGGGTGTGGGCGGCGGCTCCAACTATTATGGCTATCAGACCGGCTACCAGCGTGAACGTCTTGATCTCCAGCAGGGTATTCTCGAAGTAAAGGGAAACCTGCTCGGCGCGAAGATGGGTGTGATGGGTGGGCGACAGGTGTTTCTTGACGCCCCCGTTTCCATGCAGTCCGCCCGCGATCTGACCAACGTGCAGCAGACATGGGACGGCTTTCGTGGGTATGCCGTCTGGAAATCATTCCGGCTGGACATCTTTGATTTCATGCAGACGAACAAACTGCCACAGAACGTCTTTGCGGACGGCACGAACTATAATGCCCGGATGTACGGGATCTACACATCCACGGCGCTTCCCACCTTTTCCGTCATGAACCAGAAAAGCCAGCTTTTCGCTGACGTATTCTTCATCGGTTATCTTTTCAATGGCGCTCCTGCTGCTCTGCCGACCATGACCGGCACACAGGCCGGCTCGACCCGTCGTGACAATGCAGGCGCACGATTCTGGGGCAATGTCGGCCCCTTCGACATCAGTTTGACCGGTGTATTTCAGGGCGGTGAATTCCGTCCCGCCGCCAATCAGGGCGCAACACGTCCCGTCCGGGCGTATGCCGTCAACGGCTCATTCGGCTGGACAGCAAAAAGCCTGAAAGCGAAACCATCCATCGCCCTTCAGGCAGATCTGTTTTCCGGCGGTTCCTATCACAGCAAGGACGGCGCGGTCGGCACATTCGCCACCCCCTATTTCCCACTGCCTTACTATAACGATGTGACACTCGCCCTCACCTCCCAGAACCTGATCGGGGTTGGACCTGTCGTCACTGCTGCACCCTTTGCGAACCTGCATCTCAAACTGCATGTGCCGGTCTTCTGGCGTGAAAGCACGCAGGACGCCGTCTATGGCACCGGAAAAATTTATAGCTATCGCAACAATCTTTCCGGCGGCTTCCTCGGTGTTACGCCACAGACGCAGGTCGCATGGAATTTTGCGCCTCACTGGACATGGACCCATGACATCGCCGGGTTCCTCGCCTCACAGGGAATGCATCACGCGGGCGCCAAGGACGGAGCCTTCTACATGCAGACCATGGAATTCAAGTTCTGAGACCCGCACAGAGACAGTACACGACAGGAGACGCGACCATGACCAAGGCAGGCAACATCATCATCATCGGCAACGGCATGGTCGGTCATTACTGTGCCGAGCAGCTTGTGATGCACGGACTGCACGAAACCCACGCAATCCACATCTTCGGCGACGAACTGCATGACGCCTATGACCGCGTGCATCTCACCGAATATATGAGCGGCAGGGACGCTCTGGCGCTACGGCTTCACGTCGAGGATTTTCATGCCGCGCATGAACTTACCCTGCATCGTGGCGTGCGGATCACAGGCATCGACCGTGCGGCGCAGACCGTGGAAAGCGCTGAAGGATCCCTGCCCTACGACACCCTGATTCTCGCCACCGGCTCCACGCCTTTCGTGCCGCCGGTTCCCGGCAACACTGGTACGGCGGGACTGGTCTATCGCACACTGGATGACCTCGACATGATCCGCGCTGCCGCTGAAGGCGCCACACATGGCGTGGTTATCGGCGGAGGCCTTCTGGGGCTGGAAGCGGCAAATGCCCTTGCTGGCCTTGGCCTTTCAACAGCCGTGGTCGAATTCGCGCCCCGTCTCATGCCGGTGCAGCTTGATGATGAGGGTGGAGCGGCCCTCAAACAGCGGATCGAGGCGCTCGGCATTCAGGTTCTGACTGCGCACGCCACGCAGGAAATTGTGGCTGGTGAAACCCATAGGCACCGTCTCATCTTTGCAGACGGCACTTCGCTGGAAACCGATCTGGTGGTGTTTTCAGCCGGTATCCGCCCACAGGACCGGTTGGCCCGTGACTGCGGTCTGGCCATTGGCGCTCGTGGGGGCGTTGTCATTGATGACACATGCCGCACTTCCGATCCGGCCATTTTCGCCATTGGAGAATGTGCCTGCTGGAATGGACAGGTATTCGGCCTTGTTGCGCCGGGCTACACCATGGCGCGCACCGTCGCCTCCTCGCTGGCGGGTGAAGAAGCAGCCTTCTCCGGCGCAGACATGTCCACCAAGCTCAAGCTGCTTGGCGTCGATGTCGGCTCCATTGGCGATGCACATGGCGCGACACCGGGCAGTCGCAGCTATCGCTTCATCGGGGAAGTGGACGGCTCCTATCGTCGTCTTGTTCTTTCGGAAGATGGCAGTCAGGTGCTCGGAGCCGTTCTGGTGGGCGACAATGCCTATTATGACACGATCCTTCAGTATGTGCAGAACAGCATCAAGCCGCCCGCAGACCCTGCGGCGCTGATCCTGCCGCGTGGTGAAGGCGCGGAACTGCTGGGGGCCGATGCCCTGCCGGATACGGCCATGATCTGCTCATGCCACAACGTCACCAAGGGCGCGATCTGTACCGCCATTGATGACGGCTGCGCAGACTTTTCCTCCCTGAAACAGTGCACCAAAGCCAGCACGGGCTGCGGCGGTTGCGCGGGCCTTCTCAAAAGCGTGTTCGAGACCGAACTGGAAGCTCGCGGCATTACCGTAGACCGCAGCCTGTGTGAGCATTTCTCCTACACACGACAGGAACTTTACTCTCTGGTCCGCGTGCACGGCATCCAGACATTTGAAGACCTCATGGCGCAGTACGGTAATGGTGGAATCGGCTGCGATATCTGCAAGCCTGCCGTCGGCTCCATTCTGGCTTCCGCATGGAACAAGCCCATTACGGACCCGCTCTACATTCCGCTTCAGGACACGAACGACACGTTCATGGCCAACATGCAGAAGAACGGCACCTACTCCGTCGTTCCCCGCATCGCGGGTGGCGAGATCACGCCTGAAAAGCTGATCGTTCTTGGTCAGGTCGCAAAGAAATATGACCTCTACACCAAGATCACCGGCGGACAGCGTATCGACCTTTTCGGCGCGCGGCTTGAGCAGTTGCCCGATATCTGGCTCGAACTGCTCGACGCCGGTTTCGAGACCGGACACGCTTACGGAAAATCCACCCGGACAGTGAAATCCTGTGTCGGCAGCACATGGTGTCGCTACGGTGTGCAGGACAGCGTGAGCAAGGCGCTGGATCTGGAAAACCGCTACAAGGGCCTGCGTTCTCCTCACAAGCTCAAATTCGCCGTGTCCGGCTGTACCCGCGAATGTGCGGAAGCGCAGAGCAAGGATGTGGGTGTGATCGCCACGGAAAACGGCTGGAACCTGTATGTCTGCGGCAATGGTGGCATGCGGCCCCGCCACGCGGAGCTGTTCGCAACGGACCTGGATGCGGACACTCTGGTAAAATATATAGACCGTTTCCTGATGTTCTATATCCGCACAGCCGACAAGCTTCAGCGCACCTCCGTCTGGCGGGAGAACCTCGAAGGCGGGCTGGATTACCTCAAGGACGTCATCATCAACGACAGTCTCGGCATCTGCGAGGAACTGGAACGCCAGATGCAACTGGTCGTTGACCGCTATCATTGCGAATGGCGCGATGCCCTGACGGATCGTGAAAAGCTCAAGAGATTCCGCACATTCGTCAATGACAGCCGTCCCGACCCGAATATTCGCACAGTGCCGGAGCGTGACCAGATCCGTCCGGCTGACAATCTGCCGGAAACCGTTTCCTCGGCAGGTCCATCACATTGGACGGCCCTGTGCGGACAGGATGATCTCGTGGAAAACTCGGGCGTCGTCGCCTGGCATGATGGAAATCAGATTGCACTGTTCTACCTGCCCGCTACGGAAAACACTTCCGCCCGCGTTTATGCCATCGACAACCATGATCCATTTTCCAACGCCAATGTGATCGGTCGCGGCATCATGGGGGATCTGAAGGGGCAGCTTGTGGTGGCCTCGCCTCTCTACAAGCAGCACTTCCGGCTGGAAGACGGACAATGTCTGGAAGACCCCACCGTCCAGCTACGGACATGGGATGCCCGACTGGAGAACGGAAAGGTCGAGATCAGGGCAAAAGTCGAGACGAACGCGCTGGATCTCGTAACGGCCTGATCCGATATGGCGAGAGAGGAAATCCGCACCGTCTGCCCCTATTGCGGGGTTGGGTGCGGAGTCATTCTGGAAGTCGAAAAGGACCGTATCGTCAAGGTGCGCGGTGACACCGCACACCCTGCGAATGGCGGCCGTCTCTGCACCAAAGGCAGCTCCTGCGACAAACCTCTCCTCTCCGACCTGCGACTGCATCAGGCTCTTGTCCGTTCCAGACGCGACGAAGCAGCCGTCCCGGTTCCCATGCAACAGGCCATCGCGACCACGGCAAACCGCCTGCGGAACATTCTCGACGAGCATGGTCCGGACGCCATCGCCTTCTACGTCTCGGGGCAGATGTCTCTGGAAGCGCAGTATCTGATCAACAAGCTGGCCAAAGGGTTTGTCCGAAGTCAGTATATTGAATCAAATTCCCGGCTCTGCATGGCCGCCGCCGGAACCGGCTACAAGCTTTCGCTTGGAGCCGATGCTCCGCCGGGCAGCTACGAGGATTTCGACTGCACCGACCTGTTCTTCGTCATCGGCGCAAATATGGCCGACTGTCATCCCATCCTGTTCCTGCGACTGATGGATCGCAAACGAAGCGGCGCCAGACTGATCGTTGTTGATCCGCGCCGGACAGCCACAGCCGAAAAAGCCGATCTTTATCTTCCCATCCGTCCTGGCACCGACCTCGCCCTTCTCAATGGACTGCTCCATCTGCTCGTCAAAAACGACGCAATCGACAGGGATTTCATCGCACGCGCCACCACAGGCTGGGACGTTATGGAGGCGTTTCTTGAGGATTACGCGCCTGAAACCGTAGCCGAGATTACAGGTCTGCCCGCCGAAGACATTGTGACAGCGGCACGCTGGATCGCGGAAGCCGGTGAGTGGATGAGCCTGTGGACCATGGGGCTGAACCAGAGCATCACCGGCACATGGAACACCAACGCGGTGTGCAATCTTCACCTTGCTACCGGGACCATCTGCCGGCCCGGTAGCGGTCCTTTCTCGCTCACCGGGCAACCCAACGCCATGGGCGGGCGTGAGATGGGCTATATGGGCCCCGGCCTGCCCGGTCAGCGTAGCGCACTGGTCGCTGCGGATCGGAACTTTGTCGAAAAACAATGGAATCTTTCTCCCGGAACTCTGCGCGATACAGGCGGGGACGGGGCTATCGCCATGTTCAGGGCGATGGAACAGGGAGAGATCAAGGCGTGCTGGGTCATCTGCACCAATCCTGTTGCGACAGTCGCCAACCGCAAGCATGTGGTGCGGGCTCTGGAAGCCGCGGACTGTGTCATCGTGCAGGACGCGTTTGCTGACAGTGAGACCACACGTTTTGCCGACATTCTGTTGCCTGCGACGCTGTGGGCGGAAAGCGACGGAGTGCAGGTCAATTCCGACCGCACCATGACGCTTGCTCGACAGGCTGTGCCACCGCCGGGGGAAGCGCTGGCGGACTGGGACATCATCGCCCGCGTGGCCTGCGCCATGGGGTTCGAGCAGGATTTCACCTTCACATCCGCCGCCGACGTGTTTGCCGAAGCCAGCCGGTTCACCAATCCGAAAACAGGCTATGACATTGCGGGCGTCAGTCATGCCCGTCTGCGCGAAGGCCCCGTGCAATGGCCCGCTCCGGCTGGTGACACGCAACCCCGACATCCCATCCGCTATCTCCCGCCTGACAGTGACAGACCTGTCTTTGCGACAGCAGATGGCAAGGCAGTCTTTTTCGCCCGCCCTTGGATGCGGCCGGAAGAATGGCCGGATGACGAATTTCCTTTCGTGCTGAACAGCGGTCGTCTCCAGCACCAGTGGCATACGCTCACCAAGACCGGACGGGTGGAGAGTCTTAACCGCCTCAATCCGGGGCCATTTGTGGAGATAGGGAGCGAGGACGCCGCCACGCTCGGGCTGGCGAAGGATGATTCTGTGCGCATCACTTCCCGGCGCGGACAGATCGTTCTTCCCGTGCAAATTTCCTCACGAATGCGTTCCGGCACCTGCTTCGCTCCCTTTCACTGGAATGACCGGTTTGGGGAGAACATGACGGTCAATGCCGTCACGCCGGACGCCGTCGATCCCATCTCGTTGCAACCCGGCTTCAAGGTCTGCGCCGTCGCCCTTGAGCGCGTGGAAAAACCGGCCCAGCCCGCTTCCGTGAAACCGGACAAGGAAGGATCTCACACCATGACCCTGCGGTCTCTTGTCACCCATTTTGGTCTGGATTCTTCGGCTTCTGCTCCCCTCCCCTCTTTGTCTGAAGAGGCGCGGACGTGGTTGTCCGGTTTTCTTGAAGGGCTGAAAATCGCGCCGCCCGAACCGGGAGAACTGCCCTCCGTCCCTGCGTCCGCTCCCCTGCCACCACAGACACGGACGCATCTCGGCGGGATTCTGGCTGGGCTGTACAGCCGGACACGACTGGAAGCGTCATCACAGGAAGACGCATCCCCAGCTTCTCCTCCTATCAGCGTGTGGTGGGCCTCCCAGACCGGGCGCGCAGAGGGACTGGCCGCGACCGTTGTGACATGGTTGCGCGAGGCCGGACATCCGGCAGAGGCGAAGTGTCTTGACGGTTGGGATTGCGGCAAGCCCATTTCCGGAAAAGTGCTTTTTGTGGTTTCCACTTTTGGCGATGGCGACCCGCCGGATTGCGCCGCGCCATTCTGGGATGCGTTGAGATCGCAGGAGGCTCCCTTGCCCGACCTGACCTATGCCATTCTGGCGCTGGGCGATTCATCCTATGCCAGCTTCTGTGGCTTTGGACGGGCGCTGGACGGACGACTACGCGAACTCGGTGCAACACCGCTTCTGGAACGTGTGGAATGCGAGCCCGATTTTGAAGACACCGTTGAAGCATGGCGCGGCACCCTGCTGACAGCACTTAATGGGACGGTCACCCCGACCGCTCCCATTGCTGTCGAAGCTCCGCAGATCGTGGCTGGCACACGGGATGCGCCCGTCATGGCAAAACTGAGCATCAACGAACGGCTCTGCGCATCCGGCAGCGAACGGGACACGCGCCGTATCGGTCTTGATCTGAGCGACACAGCGCTGACATGGGAGACGGGTGATGCGCTCGGCGTGTGGCCCTGCAATACAGAGGAGAATGTCGAACTCGTCCTACATGCTCTGAAACTTCCGGCAGACACTTCCATCGTTCTGAGAGGACACGGCACAGTCGGGTTGAAGGATGCTCTATGGCGTCATTTCGATCTGTCACGGCCCAATCCGGCAATGCTGACAGCTCTCGGCGGACGAGAAACAGGTTTTCTACCCGAACTGCTCAGGGAAGCGTCTCTTTCAGTCACAGCGCAGGACGTGCCCGCCCTGTTCCGGCGCATGCAGCCACGCCTTTACTCCATCGCCTCATCACCACGAGCCACGGGCCGGGTGGTGGAACTGACTGTGGGCGTCAATTTCACGCCGTGGCCGGGTGTATGCTCGAACTGGCTTGCCGGGCTGGAAGGGGACCATGAGGTGCCGGTCTTTACTCAGCCCACCACACATTTCCGACTGCCTCAGGATGATACAGCCCCAGTGATTATGATCGGTCCCGGCACCGGAATCGCGCCTTTCCGCGGTTTTCTTCAGGAGCGCGCCGCCCGCAAGGCTTCCGGGCGCAACTGGCTTTTCTTTGGTGAACGCAACGCTGATGAAGGTTTTTACTATCGTTCCGAGCTGGAATCCTTCCAGACTGAAGGCGTGCTGACGCGACTGGACACGGCTTTTTCGCGCGATCAGCCGGAACGGATCTATGTGCAGGATCGTATGGAGGAGGCGGGTGCCGAGTTGTGGAAATGGCTGAATGATGGAGCGTCTGTCTATGTCTGTGGAGATGCCAGTCGCATGGCGCGCGATGTTGATGCGGCTCTGAAGCGGATCGTGGCGCGGCATGGCGATCTGCCCACAGGAGAGGCTGACTCGTTCGTGGCGCAACTGACACGCGAGGGACGCTATCTGCGGGATGTCTACTGATGGGAGAAGGACGCCCTCCTCTGGTAGTTCTGGTCGCCGACGCCAATCCCAAACGGGGTTTCGCCCTGTCTGAAACCCTGCGTAGCGACAGTTCCCTGCGTGTTCTGACGGTTCCGGCCGAGATGGCCCTGATTGACGCCGTAAAGCTGCACGCTCCGGATGTCGTGCTGGTGGACATGGCGCGTGCCGACCGTGATGCGCTGGACAGTATCCGCGCCCTGTCCCAATCCGCGCAAGAGCGGCCCATCGCGCTTTTTGTCGATGAGGACGACGCCGCCCTGATGGAAACGGCGTTCGATACAGGCATCTGTTCCTACAATGTGGTCGAGACCCCACCGCGTGACGTCAAGCCGCTGCTGCGGGCCGCCATCGCGCTCTACTCCCGTTTCCGTCGGACACGCGAAGAACTGAGCGAAGCCCAGCGCATCCTCGCCGAACGTAAACTCATCGATCAGGCCAAGAGGTGTTTCATGAAAAACGAAAAAGCAAACGAAGCCCAGGCTCATCGCTGGCTGCAACGTCGGGCCATGCAGACGTCCCGTCGCATTGCGGCCGTTGCGGAGGAATATCTCGCCAGCCAGAAAAAGGATGACCTGTCATGAAGACGCCGATCCGCATCGGTGTGTTGCAACTGGCGGACAGCGCGCCCGTCATCATGGCTCACCAGCAGGGGCTGTTTGCCCGACATGGGCTGGAAACAGAGATCGTGGTTTCTCCCTCATGGGCCAATATTGCCGATGGCCTGACCTGGAAAAAACTCGATGCAGCCGTCATCTTTTGCCCGCTGGCGATGATGACGGCGCTGGGCAGACGTGGACACGATGCTTTCCTGCGCCCTCTGACAACGATCAGCCGGGGTGGCAATACGATCATGTTGCGGGGCGTCAATCCGGTTGAGACGATCTGGCATGCTGGATCACAGGGACGGCATGCCTTTGACGTCTGGCGCGGCAGCATCGGACGACGTCCACGCATTGCCGTCGTGCATATCTATTCCACGCACCTTCTCATTCTCAGGCGATTCCTGAAAATGATTGATGTGGATATGGAAAACGACATTGAACTCGTGGTGATGCCGCCAGTCGACATGATCCAGGCGCTCTCTGAAAAGAAGATTGATGGCGGGTGTGTGGGGCCGCCATGGGGCGCTGAAGCGGAAAGGCTTGGCGTTGCTTTCCGGGTTGGCGGCTCGTCATCCGTTTTTCCGGATCATGTCGAGAAAATCATGGTGACTTCCGGGAAGCTTTCCCGTTCCGAAGAACAGACCGAGGCGATGACACTCGCTTTGCAGGAAGCCATTACCTTTTGTCAGACGCCACAGTATCGACAGGACGTTATCGATGCACTGGTGGCACCTCTCTCGGAGGGCGGCCTTGCACTCCCGGCCGAAGCGACCCGTGCCGTGCTTCCGGAAGGATCGGCGAAAGAAGCAATCAACTTTATGTCCGGAGCACTTCAGGAACACGATATCGAATGGATCATCAATGATATGGCGTCGCTTGGATGGCTGGAGAACTCTGAACGGCAGACGCTTATGCGCTGGAGTGTATCCAGCGTCATGGCGTCAGCCCCTCCTGTTCCTCTCTGATTTTCAGGAAATGCCCTATAGAGGTTCACTCCCCATGCTGTTCAATTTCGAAATGGATTTTGCTGACTCGTTACGTTGTATCCCCATGATGGTCAGGATGAATCTTGATTTGTGCGGCGTGAAGGTCAGTCTCCGGCAATGGAGCCGTTTCACACGGGAAGATCGGAGCGCTCTTCTGAACCTGCCTATGGAAAATGCTGCTCAACGGGAGAAATATCAGGCGTTTCTTGTCAATCTCATCAGATTACGGGCTGAAGAAGAACCCGTCTTTCTGCCACCCATTACGGCTGCGGCATGGCAGAAAGCTGACGACGTGCCGCAGAGCATCAGGCAGGCGGCTATCTCTCATGGAGTAGCAATACCAAGCCTGAATCAGTGGAACCATCTTTCCACGTTGCAGCGCTTCGCCCTGATCAAACTCACCCGACCGGGACATGAAAATCAAAATTTTGTTCCAGCCTTACGCGAATTTTTTGAGAGTTAGGCACTTTTGATAACTGACGGGTTTCGAAGACCCAGAGGGTGTTATGTTTTTTACTTTTTTCACTTCTTCCGAAACAAGATTGGAGAGACTGAATTTTTTCTGAAAGATGTCTGGCGCCCGACACGTCTCAATTGCGTGTCAGGCACCAGAAAATGGGTCTGCTGGCGGCTGTGCTGGCGCAGACCTGCCCGGGCATGACGGTGGTCTCCATCACGCACCGGCAGTCCGTTGCGAGACTGCACGCCAACATCATCGACCTGACGCCCTTTGCCGTAGCGCGTGAGGATACTCTTAGTGCGGACGCATCGCCTGAACCATGAGTTCGGTATTGTGCCGCATCATGGTGATATAATCGGGCGCAGGACCACCGGCGGGAGAAAGAGCTTCGGCGTAAAGTTCTCCCCCGGGCTGTGCGCCGGTGGCATGCGCTACCTGCTGGACCAGACGCGGGTCGGTGGCGTTTTCGAGGAAATAGGTGGTCATGCTGCTTTGCTGGATCTGTCCGATCAGCTTTGCCACAGCACCGGCCGAAGCCTCGGTTTCCGTCGAGAGGCCCTGTGGAGCCATGAACGTGACTCCATAGGCGCGACCGTAATAACCGAATGTCTCATGGCTGGTCAGCACACGCCGTCGCTCGACCGGGATGGTGGCGATCTGGGTGCGAATGTCATGATCCAGTGCACGAAGCTGCGCAATATAGGCGTTTGCCGAGGTCCGAATATCATCGGCGTCTGCGGGGTCTGCAGCAATCAGGGCGTCACGGATGTTGGTCGCCCAGATGATCACGTTGGGCACGCTGTTCCAGACATGAGGATCGATCTGCGACTGCTGGCCATTTTTGTCCGAATAGATGTCGATCCCATTTGAAACGATTACCGGGGTGCCCTGATAGCCCGCCGCATGGGCAAGACGTCCAAACCAGCTTTCCAGTCCTTCACCACTCATGAACACCACATCTGCCTGCCGCAACTGGCGTGCATCAGCGGGAGAAGGTTCGAATTCATGCGGATCGCCATCAGGCGGCACCAGAGAAGTCACCGAGACATGGGAGCCGCCAACATGGGCCACGACATCCGCCAGCACGGTAAAACTGGCCACGGCATGCACCACATGGGGTGCGGCGGCATGAGCCGGGGCAAAGGAAAAAATCCCCCAAAGGCCCAGCAGGCAGGTCAGGCGACGCATGATCAGTTGCTCCTTGACGGAGAAGACGCGCCTCTCGTTCTGATACCGGCTGGCGAGGCCAGAAGAGAAACGACATAGGCCGTACTGCATGTCAGGATGATGCACGGTCCGGCCGCCAGCTGGAAATAATAGGAAACCACCAGTCCCATATAACCGGCCGCCATGCCCACACAGGCCGAAAGGGCCATCATGGGCAGGAGACGACGGGTCCAGAGCCGGGCGGTGGCGGCGGGGACCATCATCATGCCAACCGACATGAGCGTGCCCAACGCCTCGAAGCCCGCCACGAGATTGATGACGACAAGGAACAGGAACACCATGTGATAGACCGCACCCCGGGTACCGGTCATGCGCAGAAAACCGGGGTCCACGCATTCCATCACCAATGGCCGCCAGATGACGGACAGGAGGCCTATGCTCAGCGTGGTAATGCCGCCCATGAGGTAGAGCGCAGGTGCGTCAATAGCCAGAATGGTGCCAAACAGCACATGCAGAAGGTCGATGTTTGACCCTCGCGCCGAGACGATTAACACCCCCAGCGCAAGCGAAGTCAGATAGAAGCTGGCGAAGTTGGCGTCTTCCGCCAGATGCGTGCGTCGGCTGACCAGGCCTGCCAGCATCGCCACGCCGAGCCCTGCGACGATGCCGCCCAGCCCCATGGCCACAAGCGAAAGTCCACCTGCCAGCAGATAGCCTATCGCCGCACCGGGAAGGATGGCATGGCTCATCGCATCGCCAATCAGGCTCATGCGGCGCAGTTGCAGCAGCACGCCAACCGGTCCAGCGCCCATACCCAGCGTGATGGTGGCCACAAGCGCACGACGCATGAATCCGAACGTGACAAAGGGCTCCCACAATACACTGAGCATGCTCATGGTTGCGCTGTCGTCCAGCTACCCTGCGGGCTTTCATAGGCGCGCTGCAATGTGCCCGGAGTGAGGATGCTTGCGGTCTCACCCCAGATGGCTCGACCACCCGAAAGAAGCACGACATGCGGACAGCATGTGCGGATCTGGTGCATATCATGCAGCACCACGATGATGGTGCGGCCCTGAGCATGCCACTCGCGCACCAGTTCCAGCAGGTCCTCCGTGGTGGGAGCATCGAGTGCGGTAAAGGGTTCATCCAGCATGATGATGGGGGCGGAGGTCATGAGCAGACGGGCGAAAAGCAGACGCTGGAACTGACCCGCCGAAAGCGCGTCGATCATACGGTCGGCCTGCCCTTCCAGCTTGACACGACGCAGCGCATCGGCTGCACGCACACGCACTGTCTGGTCCACGCCACCAAACGCCCCGGCCTGCTGCCATGCACCACTGAGCACCATGTCGGTCACGCTGAGCGGAAAGCTGCGGTCGATATTACGGGCCTGCGGCAGATAGCCAATATCCCGGATACCCACGCCATCAAACAGGACTTGCCCCTCCGACAGCGGCAGTTCGCCGAGAATGGCGCGTAACAGGGTGGACTTGCCCGAACCATTCGCACCCGCGATGGCGGTCATGCTTCCCGGAGGAAAGCTGCCGGTCACATGCTGCCATACGGGCGTGCCGTTCAGACACACGCCCGCATCCTGTAGTCGGATCGTGCCCAGAGTCATGGCAGGATGACAGCCCAGGCAATCAGGCCCCACAGCACAGCGCAGGGTATGATCATACAGGCCAGACGCTGCCACCATGCGCGGCCCATCCATGTCAGTGGCAGGGCAGTCGTATGTCCGGGGCCGGGTAGAGCCTGAGCACCCGTAAAGTCCTGGCTATGAGAAAGGGCATGGAAAGACTGGGGAAGCGACATGGTATGCTCAGAACGTTATAATATAACGTTCGATAGACTATCGGTTTACGCACAGTCAAGGGAAGACGATGTTGCAGAGATATGTGATGAAGGCGCGCAGGACTCAAGGAATGACTTCCCGCATATAGCGAAATCGAAAATGCGCTCAGTTGCGCTGGCCCGGCTTAGGTATCTCTCCGAGCACAGGCGCTCGCAGTGCTAAATATGGAAAAAGCCTCCGGGACAAAGTCATACAGCTAAGGCGTTGTATGGAGCGCGATGCCGAACAATCTTCGGCTGTAGTGCGTATTGCGGTGGACAGGAAGACTGAACCAATAACGGCAATCGTTGACAGAAGGACACTGCGTTCGCCCCGGAAAGCCCATCCCGAACCAAGTATGATGCTCGAAAAGAAAAAAGGGATCAAAGCCAACGCAAGCTACCAGAGAGCAGGATATCCTCCACGAAATCGTTAAACTGCCTCAGTTACGCGCAGGTCTTGTGTTGCTACCCCGACGATGGATCGTGGACAGATCGTTCGCATGAGTCGCACGACGCAGAAAGCTCGTAAAAGACAATGAGCACTGCACCGCACCCCTCGCTGCCATGCACATCATCGCGCCCACTAAAATAGCTTTTGAGCTCATCCTTTCATAGCACTCGCAGAACTTAAGCAATCACGCCTCTGGAGATCGTCGGGATTCCAAAACGCTGCACCGAGCAGATTAATAAAGATCCTTTTCGTAAAAGTAACAGGCACAAAAAAAGCCGACCTTTCGGTCGGCTTTTTCTCACCCGGATTTCCGGAAAGATCAGGCGGACTTCGCCATGATCTCTTCGGCCACGTTGCGCGGCACCGGATCGTAGTGATGGAACTGCATCGTGAAGGATGCACGGCCCTTTGTCATCGAACGCAGGTGCGAGATGTAGCCGAACATTTCCTTCAGCGGCACCTGTGCACGCACCATGACTGTAGAACCGGATGTCTCCTGACTCTGGATCATACCACGACGACGGTTGAGATCGCCCACCACGTCACCGACGTGATCGTTCGGTGTGGTGACTTCCACGTCCATGATCGGCTCAAGGATCACCGGACCGGCGTTCTTCATGCCTTCACGGAAGCAGGCCTTGGCCGCGATTTCGAACGCCAGAGCGGACGAGTCAACATCATGGTACTTGCCGTCGAGCAGCGTGAACTTGAAGTCCACGGTCGGGAAGCCCGCGAGGACACCGCTGGTAGACTGAACGCGGATACCCTTTTCCACAGCCGGAATGTATTCCTTCGGAACCGTTCCGCCGACGACCTTGTTCTCGAATTCGATCTCGCCTTCATGCGGAGCGAACTCGATCTTCACTTCAGCGAACTGACCCGAACCGCCAGACTGCTTCTTGTGGGTATAGGTTTCGGTGTGCGGCTTCGTGATCGTCTCACGGTAAGCAACCTGCGGCGCACCAACGTTAGCTTCCACACCGTATTCACGACGCAGACGGTCAACGATGATGTCGAGATGCAGCTCGCCCATGCCGGACAGAATGGTCTGTCCCGTTTCCTGATCGGTCTTCAGACGCAGCGAGGGATCTTCAGCGGCCAGCTTCTGCAGGGCCAGCGTCATCTTCTCGACGGCGTCCTTCGTCTTCGGCTCGACGGAGATGTCGATAACCGGAACCGGGAAGCTCATGCGCTCCAGAACGACCGGATCAGAGCTGTCGGCCAGCGTGTCACCCGTCTGCGTGTCTTTCAGACCCACAAACGCGGCGATGTCACCAGCGTGAACTTCGGACAGTTCTTCGCGCTTGTCGGCGTGCATCTGGTAGATACGACCGATACGCTCCTTGTGACCCTTCGTCGTGTTCAGGATGGTGTCACCGGTCTTCAGAACGCCACGATAGACGCGGACGAAGGTCAGAGTGCCGTACTTGTCGTTGATGATCTTGAACGCCAGACCGGCGAACTTGCCGTTCGGGTCAACCGGGATGATCGGCAGGTCCTTGGACTCAGTCTCTTCCTCACCTTCCGGCGGAGCGCAACGGATGCCTTCCACGTCGTCAGGAGCCGGCAGATAATCGATGACGGCGTCGAGCAGGGGCTGAACGCCCTTGTTCTTGAAGGCCGTGCCACAGAGAACCGGACGGAAATCACCCGAAATCGTGCCCTTCTTGATGCACTTCTTCAGGGTCTCGACGGAAACGTCGCCCTTCTCGAAATACTCTTCCATGGCGTCGTTATCGACAGCCAGGGCCGTATCGAGCAGATTCTGACGGGCTTCCTCAGCCTTCTCCTTCAGATCGGCCGGGATTTCCTCATCGTGGAATTTTGCGCCAAGCTCGCCGCCTTCCCAGACAATCGCCTTCATCTCAACGAGATCGACAACGCCGACGAAGTTCTCTTCAACACCGATCGGCAGCTGCAGCGGGATCGCAACGATGTCCAGCTTCTCTTTCAGCGTGCTGAAAGCGTAGTAGAAGTCGGCGCCCGTCCGGTCGAGCTTGTTGATGAAGATGATGCGCGGAACATTGTAGCGGTCAGCCAGACGCCAGTTGGTCTCGGACTGCGGCTGCACGCCGGCCACACCTTCAATGATGAAGATCGCGCCATCGAGCACGCGGAGCGAACGGTTCACTTCGATGTTGAAGTCGATGTGGCCCGGGGTGTCGATGATGTTGATGCGGTGGTTGTCCCACTCGCAAGTCACGGCAGCAGACGTGATGGTGATGCCGCGCTCACGCTCCTGCGCCATGTAATCGGTCGTGGTGTTGCCCTCATGGACCTCGCCGATCTTATGCGACACGCCTGTGTAATACAGGATACGCTCGGTCGTCGTGGTCTTACCCGCGTCAATGTGCGCGGTAATCCCGATATTACGGATTTTCGAGAGTTCGGACTGGGCTGACACGGGGCTTCTCCGGGAAACGGCTGAACCAGAAATTCAGAGGAAAGCGACAAACACACAGGGCGCGACAGGAGAAAATCTCCCCGCGCCCTCTACCCCTTCAAACGCGCTCTGCGTTCTTGCGGGCTGTGTGATCACGCGGTCCCCGCTGGCGCGGGGGCGATCAGGGTGCCGGCCATGATCATGACCGGCAGAGTGACTCAGGCGGCTGCCTGCTTCTTGCTCTGTGCACGCAGAATACGACGCTTGATCACCTGAGCTTCGGTGGTCAGGTTACGATTCGGCGTATCGAGCAGATAGGAGTCCAGTCCCCCGTTGTGCTCGATGGTGCGCAGGCCGCGCGTGGTCACACGCATGGAAATCGGCGTGCCGAGAATGTCGGAAAGAACCGACACTTCCTGCAGGTTCGGCAGGAAACGGCGGCGGGACTTGTTGTTGGCGTGGCTGACATTGTTGCCCGTCAGCACACCCTTGCCTGTGATCTCGCAACGGCGGGACATCGGTTTATCCTCGGTCAAAAAACAGAACGGGGCCGAGGCAGAGCCCGGCTTTCATCCTTACAATCAGGCGCGGCTTATGACGGAGGCATCGCGTCCCGTCAAGCAAACAGTGACGGAAAGACGGCTTTCCGCCACTTTTTACAGCGTATCGCACCCAGTTTAGGGCTTGTCTGGAAGAGAAGGACTCCCTCAGGCGCTCCCTGCCTTACGCTCTTTTTCAGCGTCTTCCAGCTCACCTGCACGCACGCTCTGCACGGCGCTGTCCAGAATGCGCAGAATCGTCTCACGATCCATCGTGCGGGACAGCAGGCCCAGCGAGCCGCCCAGCAGCGCCGACGCGACAGCCAGAGGCGGGTGATTTTCTTCGAGCAGATGGTCAATGGCGTGCTCGATAACCATCGCACACTTGGTCAGCTCTTCCGACACCTGTTCCATCTGGCCACTTCCCTCAGGAATGTTCTCTGCCATGTTTAGTCTCCCATGCTGCTCCGGCAGCGTGCCGGAGTGTGATTATTTCTGTCGGTTACCCGTGAGCGGGAGCCGATGCCGCCACACCGGAGTCCGGTGCTGCATCCTGTCCAGCGTCCTGAGCCGCCCACATGGC
This sequence comes from Acetobacter aceti NBRC 14818, assembly GCF_000193495.2. Lineage (NCBI taxonomy): Bacteria > Pseudomonadati > Pseudomonadota > Alphaproteobacteria > Acetobacterales > Acetobacteraceae > Acetobacter > Acetobacter aceti. The sequence goes on from NZ_AP023410.1 coordinate 1,452,331, forward strand.
GGCATACAGGCCACCACGAGCGATCAGGTCAGCGTGGCATCCCCGCTCCTTCACAAGTCCATCGCCCAGAACCAGTATTTCGTCTGCCTCGACGATGGTTGAAAGGCGGTGTGCGATCACGACTGTGGTACGTTCAGCCGAAACGGCTCTCAGAGCCGACTGAATCTCCCGTTCAGTATGCGTGTCGAGGGCGCTGGTGGCCTCATCCAGGATCAGAAGGCGCGGATCTTTCAGGATCGTGCGGGCAATCGCCACACGCTGCTTCTCGCCTCCTGAAAGCTTCAGACCTCTCTCGCCCACCCGTGTCTTGTAGCCTTCCGGCAGGGACAGGATGAAGTCATGGATACGCGCCAGCTTCGCCGCCTGTTCGATCTCGTCCTGAGTAGCGCCAAGACGTCCGTAAGCGATGTTGTAGCCGATCGTGTCATTGAACAGCACCGTGTCCTGCGGCACGACGCCGATTGCTTCCCGCAGATCGGCCTGCCGGTAATCGCGGACATCATGCCCGTCGATCAGCACCTTCCCGGACCAAGTGTCGTAGAACCGGAACAGCAGGCGGCTGATAGTGGACTTTCCCGCCCCTGTCGGACCGACGATTGCAATCAGACCACCGGGAGGCACGGAAAAACTGACGCCATGCAGGATTTCGCGGTCCTTGCGGTATCCAAAATGCACGTCCTGAAAGGCCACGCTGACCGGGGGCGCGTCCTTCAGATGGGCCGCCAGCGGGAGCGGGTGCCCAGGGTCGGCGACCTCCACCGTTTCGTCCAGCAACCCGAGCATATGCTCGAGATCGACCAGCGACGTGCGGATGGACGAGTAGATGGACCCAAGGAAATTCAGCGGAGCGTAAAGCTGCAACAGATAGGTGTTGATCAGCACGAACTGCCCCACCGTCAGATGGCCCGCCGCCACATCGTGCCCGGCCAAGAGCATTACCAGCGTGAGCGCCAGCGAGATGATCACCACCTGTCCGAAATTCAGCGCACTGAGAGAATATTGGGTGTGAACAGCGGCCTTAGCGTAACGGGTCTGGGCGTCGCCGTAACGTTTCGCCTCATGCGCCTCGTTGCCGAAATATTTGACGGTCTCGTAGTTCAGCAGGCTGTCCAGCGCCTTGCCGGTCGCCTCGCTGTTGATGTCGTTCATCCGACGACGAATACCGATTCGCCATGAGGTGAACGAAAATGTGAAGACCACGTAGCCAATGACCGCGCCCAGAACGAGGGCGGCATAGCGCCAGTCGAACACCTTCCAGATCAGACCGATGACAAGAATGGCTTCAAGCAGGGTCGGCAGGATCACCAGCCCCATCCGCAGCAGGGTCTCCACGCCTTCCGTCCCGCGTTCGATGGCGCGCGTGACGCCTCCGGTGCGACGGTCGAGATGAAAGCGCAGCGACAGGTCGTGCATATGCATGAAGCTGCGAAGCGCCGCATCCCGGGCGACCCGGTAGCGGACGGGCGCGAACACCGCGTCACGCAACTCGTTGAACGCCGATGCAAGCAGCCTGACCAGACCGTAACCGATAATCAGCAATACCGGCACGGTGGCGATCCCCGCCGGATGGGACAGCGTGTCGATAATCCGGCTATACACCCACGGCACGGCCACGGTGACCAGCTTGGCGGCCAGCAGCAGCAGGGCGACCGCCGTCACACGCAGCTTCAGCTTCGGGTCATCACGCGGCCAGAGATAGGGAAGCAGGCGGGCAAGGGTCACTCCAGCAGGCTTGCCGGGCGACGCAGCAGATCTTGATGGCGGGCTCATTGTGTCCGATGTGGCACGTTGTCGCTGTTTTGCAACCCCGCAGACAGTCGAACTGCTCGTCACACCGCAATGTTGTCAGAGCCAACATCGCCCCGTAGGAGGGAGATGGGCCGGACAACGCCGGTCAGAATTCGTCGGAAGAGCATGATGACCCCAGTTTCCGAAGGAACCGTGTGCGGACTGTCCACAGGACGCCGCTCATGAGCACTCTCCCCACAGACGGCTTCATGCGGCACATCAGGGCCTGCAACACGGCCACCCTGCCCGGCAAACGTCTGCCGTTCCGGGTCAATGGCGTTCTGGCAGGGTATGTCGATCCGGAAATCGTTCCCGCGCTGAAAGACATGGGCCTGACGGAAGACAGCGCCTCAGGTGGCCTGTCCCTCGCTGATCCAACACGCCTCGAATCGATCGGCGAAGAGCTTGCCCGCCGGGGTCTCTACCGCACGCACAATGAATTGTTCGATGTATGGGGCGACGACGGACAGCCTCCGCTCGGACGCATCGACCGGGGCGCACTGCCCCTGTTCGGTTTTGTCGGTGTCGGCGTGCATCTGAACGGTCTGGTCCGCAAGGAAGACGGGCTGCATCTCTGGATCGGTCGTCGTGCCCGGAACAAGCGCCTTGATCCCGGCAAGCTGGATCACCTTGTTGCGGGCGGTGTTCCAGCCGGTCTCACGCCCGACGCCGCGATCCTCAAGGAAGCCGAGGAAGAAGCCAGCCTTCCGCCTGATCTTGTGAAACGGGACGCGAAAAAGGTCGGACTGCTGCATTACGCGCTCGAACGCCCGGAAGGACTGCGGCGCGACCGACTGGTCTGCTACGACCTCGTTCTGGCGGAGAGCTTCCAGCCCATGCCTGCGGATGGTGAAGTCGAGGAGTTCCTGCTTCTGCCAATCGGCGAGGTTTTCCGGCTGGTGCGGGACACGGACGAGTTCAAATTCAACGTCAATCTGGTGCTGATCGACCTGTTCCTGCGAATTGGCCTGATTGACCCAGAGTCTGAAGAAGGCAAGGCGCTGCGTCGGGGATTACAGGGCGATACGCACTGAATGGCGCTGGCGAGAGTCGCTCCTTTCCTGCTGCTGGGGGCTCTGCTGGCCGGATGCTCTCCAGCGCTCCCTTCTCCTCTCTGTCACAGGCTGGCGGCGTCGAACGACCTGCATGTGACACTGATGTTTGGCCTGACCCGACCGGATGGCCGCTCCGTGACCGACGCCGACTGGCAGGACTTTCTCCGAACGGACATTGTTCCACGTTTTCCGGAGGGTCTGTCCGTCCTGCCTGCTCAGGGGGTCTGGCGGGATCGGAGCACCGATCAGGTGGGTTCCGAGCCTTCCCGACTGGTCTGGATCGTGACGCCGGACAGCACAGATCTTCCGGGCCGGATTGAGGCAGTTCGCGATGCTTACAAGGCGCGGTTCAGGCAGCAGTCAGTCGGCGTGAGTGTTGAACGAGGATGCTCCGGGTTCTGATCCAGCACACATATTGGCCGACACTCTACGGCAGAGAGCTCTGAGCATTTTCGACAAATGCTGATTGATACGTGCGTTTCCCTACCCCACGCAGATTTTATTGCAATACCGTAATATTGAACAGCACGGGATGCGCAGCTATGCTCGCCTTTCTGACATCCGTCAGTCCAAGGATACGCCATGCACGCACAGGCCCGCCATGTCAGCAGGGACAGGCTGCCCGTTATTCAGGTCTCGGGTCTATGCTCGTCGGACCTCGCGCAACGTCAGGCCGTTGGCGATGCCCTGCGAAACGCCTGCACCGATACAGGGTTTTTCTACTGCGTGGATCACGGTATCCCGCAGGGGCTGATCGACGCCGTGCTGGCTGAAAGTCGGGCATTCTTCGCTCGTCCGGCAGCGGAAAAGGACCTGCTCGATAAAGCCCGTTCGCCATGCAATCGCGGCTACGAACCGTTGCGCAACCAGACGCTTGAAGCCGGAACTCCTCCCGATCTGAAAGAGGGGTTCTATATCGGTGAAGACCTGCCCGCAGGAACGCCGGGACTGGGCTTCAATCAGGGCCCCAACCAGTGGCCATCTGACAGCGCCGGTTTCCGCCCGGCCATGACGGCGTATTTCGCCGCCATGAATGTACTGGCGGAACGGCTGATGCACGGGATCGCGCTGTCTCTTGGTCTCGACGAAGACTATTTCGAACGCTTCTGTCTCAGACCGCTGTCCACCCTGCGTCTCCTGCATTATCCCCCTCAGCCGCCCGATCCTTTGCCCGGAGAAAAAGGCTGCGGTGCGCATACCGATTTCGGTGGTCTGACCCTTCTGCTTCAGGATGCGAGCGGCGGGCTTCAGGTGCGCGGGCCTGACGATCAGTGGATTCACGCCACCCCGATCCCCGGCAGCTATGTCGTCAATCTTGGAGACATGATCGCCCGCTGGACCAATGACCGCTATCGCTCCACGCTCCATCGCGTGGTGAACACATCCGGTGCGGACCGCTATTCCGTGCCGTTCTTCCACAGCGGCAACCCGGATTATGTCATCTCCTGTCTGCCGGGCTGTCTCGCGGCTGGCGAAACTCCGAAATACGCCCCCATCACGGTGCAGGATCATCTCCGCGAAATGTATCAGAGAACCTACGGTCGATGAGCGCTTCTGAACCCATGATCCTGATTCATGGAGCGTGGCAGGGCTCCTGGGTCTGGGACGGATTCATCGCCGCATTGGAGCAGCGCGCTCCCGGACGCTACATCCCCATTCCGGTCGATCTGCCCGGAAATGGTGCAGACGGCGCTCCTCCGGAGAGCGCCTCCATGGAGAGTTACCTCGCCTATCTGGATGCGATCATCTCCCGTCTGACAGGCCCCTTTACGCTTGTCGCTCATTCCGGAGGCGGCGTCGTCGCGTCCGCTCTGGCGGAACGCCATCCCGAGCGTGTGCGATGCATCGTGTATATCGCCGCGATGATGCTGCCCTCCGGAATGGGGTTCGGCGAGGTCGTGCAGCGCCTTCTTCCGCAGGACCCCACGGCCTCGGGCATCACCCCATGGCTTCTCTGGCCGGTCGAAAAAGAAATTTCCGTTGTGCCGCCTGAAGCCGCCATCGCCTTTTTCCTGCAAGACTACGTTCCCGGTCCGGCCGTCATTGCGTCGCGCCGGTTCACACCGCAGGGAGAACAGGGGCGCGCGCTCACCGCACAACTGACCCCGGAGCGTTACGGCACGATCCCCCGGCTGTATGTTCAGGCGACGCAGGACCGCTCTGTCACCTTCGCGTTGCAGAAGCTGATGTGTGAACTCGCTCCGGGCGCTGTCATCCGTTCCGTTGATACAGGACATGCTCCGCATGTCGTCGCACCCGATATCCTGCTCGACGTGATGCTTCCCTGGCTCAACAAGATCTGATGGCTGAAGCGCCACTTTCCTTGCCCACCCTTTCCCGACGCACAGCTCTTGGCCTGACGGCTTCCGGATTGGCCGCATGTATTCTGGGCGGAAACAGAGCACTGTCGGCCACACCCGATCCAGCTCTGGCACGCCTCGCCGCCCCCTGGATCACGCCTCCCCTGCTCCCGCCCATCCGTGAGCAGGATGCCCTTCTGGCCATCGCGCATGTCGGCCCTGTTTCGGATGGTGGGTGGAGTACGGTCCACAACGAGGCCGTCGCCGCTGTCAGGGCTGCCTTCCCGCGCCTGCGGACAGTATGGGTCGAAAACGTACCCTATTCAGCCGACGCCACGCGGCTTTTGCGGCAGTTCGTCGCTGAAGGCGCAAATCTCGTCCTCGCCACAGCCGATTACGGCGATTTCCTGATGGATGTCGCCAGCAAAGCGCCGGACGTCGCCTTCGTACAATGCAACAGCACTCGACTGGCCCGCAATGCGAGCTGGTATTATGTGGCGCAGTGGTATCCGTGCTATATTCTCGGTGTCGCCGCAGGGCTGCTCAGCCGCACGGGCCAGATCGGCTACATCGCCTCGTTTCCCCTGCCCTCTGTCTATGCCAGCGCCAACGCCTACCTGCTCGGAGCGCGTTCCGTACGGCCAGATGCCACTGTTCGCGTCGTGTCCATCAACGCCTGGTTCGATCCGCAGGCCTCGCTGAGCGCAGCGACGGCTCTTGCCGACAGTGGTTGTGATGTTCTGTGTGGAATCATGGATGAAGCTGGTTATCTGAGGCTCGCCCAGAAACGGGGACTCTGGGCCATCATGTCCAACAACGATGAACGCGCCTACGGCCCTGACGCCTATCTCAGTTCCGTCGTTTATGACTTCAGGCAGCACTATGTCGATCAGGTTCGCGCCCGTCTGGAGGGCCGCTGGACACCGATGCCCTGTTTCCTGCCGCTGGGTGCGGGAGCGGACCGTGACGCATGGGGCGCCCGTGTGCCCGAAAGCGTCCGACGTCAGGCCGATGCAGTGAGATCCCGCATTCTGGAGGGCTGGTCTCCCTTTACCGGACCAATTCATGACCACCGTGGTGGCCTTCGCGTACCAGCCGGCGAGACCATGCACGATCTTGCGCTCTATCAGTGGCACTGGGCTGTCGACGGCGTCCTCGGACTGGAGTGAGCCTGCTTTTCCAGCTCCCGAATGCGCCGCCGGAATAATCAGATCTGACGAAAGGTGCCTATCCGACCCAACGGAACAACGATGATCAATCAGACCGGCTCAGGCGACAGGTTCTTGATGGAAAGCTTCCTCTGAATTTTTATACATTCAGAAATACACATCACTTTCCGATAAATTGAACTCCGAGAAACACTTCAGGATCGGACCGGTTACATATCCAGCGTGAGAGACGGTGTCCGGCTGCGGGAGCAGCACAGGGCAATACTGTGCTCCTGCTCCTCTTCGGTCAGAACCATATCCCGGTGTTCACCTTCTCCAGCCAGAATCGGCACGACGCAGGCCCCGCACATTCCCTGCTCGCACGACAGGCTGACATCGATCCCGGCAACCATAAGAGCGGATGCAATACTCTGATCCGACGGCACCGTTACAACCTGCCCCGAGCGCGCAAGAACAACCTGAAAAGGCTGGTCCGTCAGAGGAATGGATGTCTCGGACGGCCGGAAATATTCCGTCCGGATCGCATCCTGAGGCCATCCGGCTTCTTCGGCGCGAGCACGTACCGCTTTCATGAAACCATCTGGACCGCACAGCATGATCACAGTTCCGGTGGACGGGGTGGTCAGGGCATCGGGGTAGCCGTTGCGAAGGCTCGAGCTGAACCGGACACGCTGTGCGTACGGAGCCTCGCGCAGCATGTCCCCGAACGGTGCGCTCTCCGGGTCACGCGCATAATAATACAGCTGCCAGTCTGCTCCTTTCCGCTCCAGCCTTCTGATCATGGACAGCAGCGGCGTGATGCCAATCCCACCGGCAACGAGAACGTAACGCTGCGCTTCAGGCAACGGAAACGCATTGCGCGGCATGGATATCTGCAACTCCATGCCTTTCCGCGCCTGTGCACACAGGGAGTCCGATCCGCCACGGGAGGCTTCCTCGCGCCGCACACACAACTCGTACGCCGAGGGATCATCGGCTGACCCGCACAGGGAATACTGACGGACCAGACCGGACGGCGTCACGACATCGACATGCGCGCCGGGTTCAAAACCGGGCAACTGATCATCCCCGTTGGAGGCGACAAGACGAAGACGCACACAGCCGTCACCTTCCGGCACGGCGTCATCAACAAGGACCGGAAACAGGGAGGACATGGGCTCAGCTCCTCTCAGACCGTAAAGAACTGGCTCAGCCCCATCGTGCGCAGGGCACGACGATAGGCGATCGAACTGCGATCCGCCGTCACATGCGCCTCAAGCGTGGGGTCCAGAGGCAGGTTTTCCGGCTTCTGCGCCTCCACCAGCGCTCGATCCTCCTCAAACACCTCCAGATTGAAATCATAGACATCCTGCAAGGGAAGTTCCTTGTCGAAGTTTCGGCACATGGGCGCGAACATCCGTGTTTTACGCGCCGAAACCGGAGACGCTGCATTCATGATGACAAGGCGACCGTCATCCGGAAAATGAATCTCCAGCGTCGCAATGAACGGAACATGCACACGGAAATGACGCAGCCATTCAAACCCGGCGCGGCCCCGTTCCGAACTGCCTATGGGGTAATTGCCAACACTGCTGCGATACTCAGCCTCAAACCCGTCTGGCGTCAGCCGTGTCTTGTAAGGAGGCACAACCGGATTGTCGGGGTCGGCAAAGGTGTCCGTGTGAACAAAGGCAAAATGCGCGACATCGATAAATCCTTCGACCTGCCGTCCGGCAAAACCGGCGATATCGATCCACGGGCAGTTGATCTGCTGAAAGTCTGGATCGTCCCAGTGTGGCATTGGAGGAATCGTGATGTCGTCGCTTTCCGGCCTCAGGCAGGTCCATATCAGGCCGTAACGCACCACAGCCGGATACGTCTTCAGATTGAGTTTCGAGGGAATTGCGTTGTCAGGATGCGCTGGCACTTTCACGCATCGTCCGTGATCACCGAAGCGAAACCCGTGATAGGCGCAGGCGATACTCTGTCCGTTACCACTTCCCATGCTCAGCGGAACACCGCGATGGGGACACAGGTCATCGGCGATGACGATGTCACTGTCCGAGCGATAGACCACAAGAGGAGCATCCAGCAGCGTCACACCCAGCGGCTGGTCGCCGAGTTCCCGTTCCAGCGCTACCGGATGCCAGCAGCGAGCCAGGATGTTCCAGTCCTCGACCTCGAAGGTCATGTGACGCGGCAGGGTGTGGGGTCCGGCCGGGCTGGTAGCAGTTGCTGTGGTCATCAACGAGTCTCCTGAACATGCCGGACGATGCGGCGGCTTTCAGGGAAATCATTTCACATCCGACCCGATCTCAGATATATCATAATTGATCATGTTTCATGCTCATAAGGAGAACGCATGCAGCCGTTCTCGCGCTTTCTGATCTATTTCCTCGCCGTCGCCCGCAACGCGTCCATACGAAAGGCCGCTGACGATCTGCGCATCGCAGGCTCCGCCATCAACCGGCATATTCTTCTGACTGAACAGCAGTTGCAGATGCCGTTATTTGAACGTCTCCCGAGCGGCATGCGCCTCACCGCGGCAGGCGAGATTCTTTATGCCTATGCACGACGCTGGGTGAAGGATCTCGAGGACATCAACCGTCAGGTCGAGGACCTGAAAGGCATAAGGCGGGGTCAGGTCGATCTTCTGGCACCAGAAGCCCTCGCCCGCGCTTTCCTGCCGGATCTGGTTACGCACATAAAGGGCAGTCATCCCGGCGTCGTGCTGAATCTGAACATCCGGGACAACCACGGACTCTGCGAGGCTCTTCTGTCCGGAGAAGGCGATCTCGCGCTCATTCTCGACCCGGAGGAAACCCGTGATCTGACGGTGATCCGGCAGAACACCTTCCCTCTCGGTTTCGTCTGTCGCCCTGATCATCCGCTGGTTCAGCAGTCTGCGGTCAGGCTGGCCGAGTGCGCCGGTTATCCGATGATTATCGCGGAACAGCCGCTTGCTCTTGCCTCTGTCTTTGCCCGACTGACAGCGACAGCCAACCTGACACCCGCCGTGGCCGCACGGGCGAATAATGTACAGATGATCATTTCACTCGTCCGGGCTGGTATCGGTATCGGTTTTCTCAGCTATCTGGACGTGATGTCTGAAGTCACAGACGGACAACTGGCTTTTGTCCCGCTTGTCGGCGCAGACATACCTCCCCTCACCCTGGCTCTGGCATGTGACCGCACACGCCATCTGTCTCGCGCCACCCATCTCGCATGCGATGCTATTGCGGACATGATGACCCTGCATACAGGCTGAGCCGGTCTCAGCATCTTCAAATTTGTACAAAGTTTGTCACACTCATCTTCATGAAAATCCGTATAAATTGATTCTATACAGTTCCATTACTTTATGATCACCATTCACGACAACACTTCACAGTCCAGTCCTGAAAGGACAGACAAAAATGCGTATCGTCCCAAGCTTGTGTTTCTGTGTGTTTCTGATGATTGGAAACCGTGCTTACAGTCAGACCTGCCCGCGTCTTCCAGCGTGCGCTCAGGCAGAGCAAAAAGCGACTCCTGTAGTCAACAAATACAAAGCCATAATTGATCAGAACAATGGCATACAAAATGTAGAAAACGCTTCATATTGTATAAACATGGCTGGTGCTGAAATGCTGCGCACGTGCGCTACAGAGCTACGCAATACTGGTCATGGTGATTGCGCAAACATGTTCGAACAACAGATGAATTCATTTTTGCAGACGGCCAGGAATTCAGCACAGGGCGCACAGGATGTTTCAACAGGCACATGGAAACCAAGTTGCGGCCTGTAAACTAAAGTATTTCAATATAATGAGCCGGAAATCCCGCCCAGATTCGATCTATCATTTGTATGCGCAGGACAAAACTGACCAAAAATCACGTCAACGGTTCTATTGGCAGTTTTATCTTTCAGATCAGTCTGGAGAATGAAAACAGAGAAAAATTTCTCAATATTCCTGAACGTGGTGAGGCAAAGACACACCTCACCACATAGGGATTCGATCGCTACTTCTGGCTTACGGAACCAGCACTGTCGCCGTTGCCGTGCAGGCAATTCCTTCTTCGCGTCCCGTAAAACCGAGCCGCTCGGACGTGGTGGCCTTCACCGAAATCCGGTCCACATCAACCTGAAGCAATGAGGCCAGACGCTCACGCATCGCCTGTGCGTGCGGACCGATCTTCGGACGCTCACAGATCAGGGTCAGGTCGGCGTTGACCAGCATGCCGCCCTTCTTGCGGACCAGCTCACCAGCATGGACAAGGAAGCGGGCGCTATCCGCGTCTTTCCATTCGTTCTGGCTGGGCGGGAAGTGACGACCAATATCGCCCTCGGCCAGCGCGCCATAAATGGCGTCGCAGAGCGCATGGATGCCGACATCCGCGTCTGAATGACCGGCGAGACCGCGATCGTGCGGGATATTGATGCCGCACATGATGAGCGGACGGCCTTCCTCGAAAGCATGGACATCGTAGCCGAAGCCGGTGCGGGGAAGCAGGGTGGGGCCAATCAGGCGTTCGAGGCGCACCAGATCCTCCTCATAGGTCAGCTTGATGTTGTCTTCGGAACCAGGTGTGAGCGCCACGCTGAAACCGGCGGATTCGAGCAGCAGGGCGTCGTCAGTGGCCGTGGAATCGCCAGAGGTTTCAGCAGCACGATGCAGGTCGAGCAGAATAGTGAAACGGAAGCCCTGCGGCGTCTGGGCGCGGAACAGGTCCTTGCGCGACACTGTGTCCGTGATGACGCCATCTTCGCCACGCTTGAGCGTATCAGCGACCGGCACGGCGGGGATAGCTCCCGGATGCTCTTCCAGCGCCTTGAGAACGCCTTCGATCACGGAGGCGGTCACATAAGGGCGTGCGCCGTCATGCACCAGCACGACGTCGGGACGCTCGGATTCCGGCAGGGCGGCTAGAGCCTCGAGACCCGCGCGGACACTGTCCTGACGCTCCCTGCCACCCGCGACGGGCAACAGGGTCGTCATGCCGTCCAACGCTTCGGTCAGCGATGCGACATCACCGACGGGCTGGATCAGCGCGACATGAGGGGCCAGCGCCTCGGCGGCATGGCGAATGACAGGGCGACCGGCAAGCGAGATGAACTGCTTGGCGGTGGTGGAGCCGGTTGCGGCGGCGTAACGGCTGCCGGTCCCGGCCGCGAGAAGAATGGCGGCGACACGCATGATGGCGCAGGAATGGGCGGAGGCGCGGCGCACGTCAAGCCGGTTCGGACCGTTCAGGCCAACTTCCTCCCTTTGAGCGGTCGCTCAGAGGAAAACGGACTACGTTTTCATGTGTAGAAATGAGGCCGTCCGACCCGATACCGGCTACCGCCCTCCACTGGCTCCATAAAGGTCAGATCACCGCGCTGGCTGGCAGCGATAGACGCGCTTATAGGCAGGTCGATACAGACCGTTGCATCAAAGGGGAGCGGTCTGAAACGCCACCCGTTCCCGGCATGAGGCTGCAAAAGACAGCCCTGCCGCCTGACATAACGAACCAGAAGATCCCGATTATGCTCATGCGTCGTGACAATTACCCGATCCCTGCCTGTACCCGGAAAATGCCCTCCGCCTGAAGCACGGTAGTTGTTCGTCACCACAGCGAACATCTGTCCGTCCTCAACAGGGCGTCCGTCGAGGCACAGATCATGGATGCGTCTGGCCGACGAATCGACGAGGCGCCCCTGCTCACAGTAGCGACGGGGAGAGCTGATATCGATCGTATAGGTCAGAGCGCCACTTATGGCGTCCCCCATAATCACGTCGAACGTGTAAACCGGAGGCACCGGATTCAGCAGGAGCTGGGCCATCTCCTGTTCCGGCATGACGTGATTGAAGACGGTCGCGGAGCGTTCCAGCCATTCGCTCAGATCAGCGCCGCTACAGCGGACTACGCTCAGAGTGTTGGCGAAGGGATAGATACTCACCAGATCGCGGATCGTCAGTTCACCGACCGGGATGTTCACAAAGGCGTCCGTCGCCATCGCGCCGGCAAGAAAGGGCGCGGCGGCTGACAGCAGCGGCAGATTTTCCCACTCCGTTCCCGCCAGCAAAGGGCGGGCAAACGCCATCTGTGCTGCATTTACCAATGCGAGACACGGGTCAGTCCCCAGAAAGGTGAACCAGCTGTTCAACGGGACGGATGTCCAGCCGACAGGCTCATCCATCCAGGCCATTGTCGCCTCATGTTCCGGTTGAACCTCCTGGATAATGGCCGGGTCTTCCGGAACAAGCGCATGGGCGTGCCCGTCTTCCCGACGACAGACAGGGCGGGCTTCCACCTGAAAATCCTCGCAGATCCAGCCCCCCTCCGTCTGGCGAAGCATCAGGTCGATCACTCCCAGATGACTGCCCCAGAAACCGGGCATGACGGCAGGCACGTCGTGCAGCGTTCCGGCCACAGCATCCACACCCGGAAGATCGTCATGATGCACGCCCGGAAAGACATGGTGGGTGTGCCCCAGCAACAGCGCGTCTATGCCTTCGATTTCCGCGAGATAGAGCGCCGCGTTCTCTTCTCCCCCCTGCCGCGGTTCCGCCGAGATGCCGCAGTGACAGAGCGCCACGATGAGATCGCACCGGGTCCGCAGTTCGGGCACGATCTGCCGCGCGGCATCCACCATATCCATCACCATGACCTGCTGGTGCAGATGGATGGCGTCCCACACCATGATCTGCGGCGGGACAAAGCCGACCACACCAATCCGCAGGCGGCACTTCTCGCCGCGATTGTCGATGACCTCCCGCTCCAGCACGACAGACGGTGGCAGAAGCGGAGCGCCATTGCAGAGTGTGACATTGCTGCAGACTAACGGAAAGGCGGCGTCCTTGAGCTGCTCCCTGAGAAAGGACAGCCCGTAATTGAACTCATGATTACCGATCGTGGCGGCATCGTATCCGAGCAGGTTCATCGCCCGGATCATCGGATGGGCAGCCTCACCGCCCTTGCCTCCGGCCATGAAATCACCGACCGGCGATCCCTGACAGGTATCGCCGTTATCGAACAGCAGGCAGTTCGGCGTCTCATCGCGGGCGGCCCGGATCAGGGTGGCGATATGGGCAAGCCCGACACCATGATCCTTTTCAGCCTGATAATAATTCCATCCGCGCAGAAACATATGGAGATCCGACGTCTCCAGCAGACGCAACCGGACGGACCGCCGGTCATCCGTTACTGTCTTTGTCGCGGCTCCGGGATCGGGGCAGGGCCGCACCATAAACGCATCCTTCTACAGGTTACTTTTTACCTTCAACATTCTGTATCGCCCAATCTGAAAAGAAAGTCTGAATGTCAGACTTCTGCTTCCAGAAGGATCCGCTTCACGTCGCCCGCCCACGGCCCGTTATAGCATTCCAGCCAGCGCTCGGCCTGCGTCGGCGCACCTGCCGCAAGCGCCTGCAGCGGTGCGAGCAGCACCGTTTCATCCTGTCCGGCTTCATTGTGCAGCGCCCGGGCGCGCAGCCCCTGAGCAGCGATATCCACCATGCGGGCAGCCACATCGCGCACCGTTCCGCTACCGAACGGCGTGTTCAGGGCGCGGGCCGGCACATCGCCACGCAGCACGCGGTATGTCTCCCAGTCATGCTCGCGCACAAGGCTTTCCGCAGCAGCCAGCGCTGCATCGTCATAAAGCAATCCGACCCACAGAGCAGACTGCGCCAGCATCATTTCGGCCGATCCCGCATCGGCCCCACGCATTTCGAGGAACTGCTTCAGACGCACATCCGGGAACAGGGTCGTCAGATGATCTTCAAAGTCACCGATGGTCGGCGTCAGACCCTCCAGACCATCCTGTCTCTCGCCATTGAGCCACGCCCGGAAGGACCGACCGGACACGTCAATCAGCTTCCCGTCGCGCACGATGAAATACATCGGCACATCGAGCGCCCAGTCGACATAGCGCTCGAAACCGAAGCCTTCCTCGAAGCAGAAGGCCGGAATACCGGAGCGGGCGTTGTCCGTATCGGTCCAGACCTGCGCCCGATTGGATAGCCAGCCATTCGGCTTGCCTTCATAGAACGGTGAGTTGGCGAACAGCGCAGTCGCAACGGGCTGGAGCGCGAGGGAGACGCGCATCTTGCGCACCATATCCGCCTCGGATGAGAAATCGAGATTGACCTGCACGGTGCAGGTCCGCTGCATCATGTCGAGCCCCATCGTGCCGACCTTCGGCATGTAGGACCGCATGATCGCGTAACGGCTCTTGGGCATCCACGGCAGGGAGGCGCGTGTGGCGAAGGGATGAAAACCGAGCGGCGCGAAGCCGAGCCCGAGGGCGCGGGCAGGAGCGCGGATCATATCGAAATGACGCTCCAGCTCTACCCGTGTCTCGTGCAGGCTGGCCAGCGGCGTGCCTGACAGTTCGAACTGACCGGCGGGCTCCAGCGAAATGGCCGCTCCCTTGTTGACCCCGGCGCCTTTCAGCCCGATCACAGCAGGCCCATCCGTAATGGGTGTCCAGTCGCCCTGCTGCTCGACGCCCTTCAGGAGCGCGCCGATCCCTTCATGCTCATAGTCCGGAGAGGAAAAGGCCGGACGTTCTGGTGTTGCGGCTTCAGGCCGGACGAAACCGAATTTTTCATGCTCTGTGCCGATCCGCCAGAGATCACGGGGCTTGTTTCCTGCGGCCAGAACATCCACGAGATCGCGTGTGGATGTGATGGGGCGGGTGTCCTGATCGGCAGGATTCGACATCGGGCTTCTGTGCTTCCACTCAGGGGCGATCGGGCTTGCGTCCCGACCTCAGATATTTCGGAGCTGGGAATCGAACAGGGAGAGCGCGGCGGCGACGGCTGTCTCGGCGCGCAGGACCCTGTTTCCCAATGTGATGGACGTAACAAAGGGGCGCGCCAGCGTAACGTCAAGTTCCCCCCGACTGAAACCTCCCTCCGGACCCGTCAGAATACCGTCCCCATCCGTTGCTCCTGCAAAAGGATTCGCGGAAAGGTCACTCCCGGTTTTCTGCGTCTCCGTCTGGCTTTCAAGTCGTTCTACGGCAACAAAAAGGCGTTTTTCAGCAGGCCATGCTCCCAGAAAATCAACCAGACGCACCGGAGCGGAAATCTGCGGAACTGTCAGCCGCTCGCACTGCTCGGCGGCCTCAATGGCAATCGATTCGAGCCGTGCTTCATTCACCCGCTGGCCGACCGTCCGTTCAGTAATCAGTGGCACGAAGCGCGATACGCCAAGCTCTGTCCCCATCCGGATGACGAGGTCTGTCGCATCACGCTTTAAAAGCGCAAAAGCGAGAGTGCAGCCGCGCTCATCAATGAAAGGACGCAGTCTCTCCGTGATCGTGAAAGAGCCCTTGTCCTTTCTGACGGACACGATACGGGCCAGCCATTCCCCGTCCCGGGCATTGAAGACCCTGACGGCGTCCCCCTCCCCTTTGCGCAGGACGGTCCCAAGATACCGGGCCTGTTCGGGAGACATCGGTATGACAACCTCGCCAGTCAGCGGAACATCCGCCGGGAGATACAGGCGTGGGAGGGTATGATGGGCTGACATCGACGGGCGCTTTCTCGCAGGCTCGGAGCAGTCCAAAGGCCATGAATCCGTCAGGTTGACCCGACACCATTGACCCCGACGGGTCTGCCCCGCATCAATCGGCGCGGTTTCGACGGGATTCGTCCTCCGGTCAAGTCCGAAGCCCCCGAAGTCTATAAAGCCCGGGTCAGTATTGTTTCCGAAGAACCGGGCTGACGGATGGCCCGGCCCAGGGTGAAAAGCCCCGGCCAGAAAACCAGTGAAGAGGGATTGCAGTGTCAGGTACAGCCACTCCGCACACGGATATTCGCAGCACCGGCTGGATTTCCCGCCTTCCCGCGCCGTTACGTCCCTATGCGCTTCTGGCGCGTCTGGACCGGCCGATCGGCACGTGGCTTCTCTTCCTTCCGGGCGCATGGGGCATTCTGTTGCCGGACGCCGGAGGGACAACCTCACCGCTTGAGCGCGTGCGCCTGCTGGTGCTGTTCGGCATTGGCAGTCTGGTGATGCGATCCGCCGGATGTGTCGTCAATGACATGTGGGATCGGGATATCGATCGGCAGGTCACACGCACCGCAGGACGACCGCTTGCATCCGGCGCTCTGAGAATGCGTCATGCGGCGCTGTTTCTTCTGCTTCTGCTGCTGATCGGGCTGAGCATCCTGCTGCAACTCAATCCTCTGACCCAGTTGCTCGGCGCTTCTTCTCTTATACTGGTCGGGCTTTACCCGTTGGCTAAGCGCTTCACATGGTGGCCGCAGCTTGTCATGGGCTTCACGTTTGGCTTCGGCGCACCCATGGGCTACGCCGCGGTGGCGGACCGCTGCGACATGACCCAGATCCTGCTGTACTCTGCGACCATCCTATGGCAGCTGGGTTTCGACACCATCTACGGCTTTCAGGACATGGATGACGACGCCCGGATTGGCGTGAAATCCACCTCTCTTCTCTGGCAGGGGCGCGCCAGAGAGTTTGTCGGGGCCTGTTACACCGCCGCAGGCCTTGCTTTTCTGGGCGCAGGCTTTCTCGCGCACACCGGTGTTGGCTTCTATCCCGTGGCGCTTGTCTGCATCGCCCTGCTGCTGAAACAGGCTGTTTCCGTCAATCCACAGGATCCGCGTCTCTGCCTCTCCCAATTCCGTGCCAACAGGGACATAGGTGTTGGATTCGCATTCGCCTGTCTGGCGGGTCTCGTGTGGTGAGACACACAAAATGGCATTTTTAGGGAAAGAAGCCCGCAATGTTCTCATTTGGACGGGCTTCACAATACGGCACAATAAGAATGACGAAGTCGTTCTTTTTGTACCATTTTCCGAGCAACTTTCTCCCCGCGTATCCCGGATGAAGCTGTCTCTGATTTAATCAAGCCATTTCAATGAGATAGCGTATCATAACCCTTTTCAGAACCAGCGATTTATTGCGGACTTATTCTTTTTTATTACCTTATTATCTTTTTTTATATTTTTTATCATGAATAAAAACATATTATTCGATACATCGTATCTCTATAACGCAACTAATATATGCCGAAATGAATGTATAAATATAAAAACAAAAAATAAAATTATACCACTTATTATCGCAACACCCCCCTTTCCGTTAATCCATCGTTAAATATTGCCTTCGTTTTTCAGTTGGTATCGCAATAATGGAGTTGTTCACACGATCACAAAAGAAAGAGAGTATTTAATGCCTCGCGCACTGATATGGTCCACCGAGCAGGACGAAAAACTTTCATTTCTTCTTAATAAGAAAAAGATGACACTTAGAAGTGCAGCAAAAGAACTTGGAGTCAGTAGAAGTTTTATTCACAGACGATCACAGAAGATGCAGAGTGAGATCCATTTTCATTCCTGCAGTACTGTGCGTGAACAGGCCGGGCTTGAGCCGCTGGCTGCTGGCCACCCCATCAGCTGGCTCGCCATACAGACACCCCGGCAGGCCCGTCTGTATAACAACCACAATAATAACGAAGATCTTTCACAGCTTGCAGAAGCAGCCTGAAGTCTGATCGCCGCAAACCCGTTTCGAAAAGCGAAACGATATAGTCTATCCAGAACAGATCGATCGTGTGAACACTTACGACTCTCAGGATAGTATCCCTTCGGCCAGAACGGATGTCATGGAAACATGGCATCCGCGATGGTATTTTGGCATATGTCTGCCGTAACGCTCTGCCTCTGTCTTTGGTAGACTGTCCGGACCGACCGTGGTCCGTGCCGCGATTACGTCCACCGGACTCCTTCGGATACTCATCATGCCTTCATCGACCGCAGCGTCTTCCCACACATCCACCAACCAGAAAAGCGCGGAAAACAGCGGTTTTTCTTCTCTAAAGCTGAATCCCGCCCTGCTTGCCCGGCTTGGAAAGGCAGGCCTGGAGGATCCCACCCCCATTCAGAAGGCAGCCATTCCGGCGCTGCTTTCCGGACATGATGCGGAAATCCTTGCTCCGACAGGAACAGGCAAGACAGCCTGCTATCTTCTGCCGCTCCTCGATTATCTGCTTCGCAAGAAAAAAAATACGGCCCTGATCATCGTCCCGACGCGGGAACTGGCGCGACAGGTTACCGAAATGGGCACGCTGCTGGCCACTCGTCCAGAACTTGAACCTTTTGCTGTCTATGGTGGCACAAAAGACGATCCTGACAGGGAATATGACGCCCCGCCTGAAACCGCCCGCCTGATCGTGGCGACGCCCGGTCGTCTGCTGGACATGCTCCGCACGGAACGCGTTGAGTCGGCATCATGCCGCTTTCTCGTCCTCGATGAGGGTGACCGTCTGATGACCGGCGAATTCCGTGACGAAATGCTGGGTATTCTGGCGCTTCTGCCGCGTGACCGGCAGACCGTCCTTGTGTCCGCCACCGGTTCACAGGAAACGATGACCGCTGCCGGGCAGTTTCTGTACAAGCCGGTGCGGATCGAACCGGCAAAAGATGAAAAACCCAGCATCCGGCAGGCCGTGCTGTTCGTGGACAAGGCCGCCAAACCGGCGGCTGCGGAAGCGCTCCTGCGTCGTCATCCTGACCGTAGCGCCATCGTGTTCGCATCGACCCGCGACGAGGCCGATCTTCTGACAAAACAATTCCGCAAACGGGGGCTGAAAGTTGTAGGGCTGCATGGCGGCCTTACCCAGCCTGCGAGAAATACCGCTATCGAGGCTTTCTCCAGCGGAAAAGCCACAATTCTTGTCGCCACCGACATCGCCGCACGCGGTCTGGACGTTGAGCAGGTGGGACAGGTCATCAACATGTCTCCTCCCGAACTGCCCGATAATTATCTGCACCGGATCGGCCGCACTGGACGGGCGGGACGCATGGGATGGGCGGCAACACTCTGTTCCGCGGAAGAACGCAAGACGATGCGGAAAGTGGAAAGCACACTCGGTCTCAAACTGGTGGCGCTGCCGGTGCCTGCTCTTTCACGAGACACAACACCGTCACGTGACACGCCGCAACGCTCGCGCAGGCGGTGAGCGGTCTCGGCAGGACCAGCTCGCGAAGCCTCTTGTAAATCACAGGGAAGTTTTTGGTGAAGCTTTTTGCAAAAAGCTTTTGATAACGTCACCTTTTTGGAAAAAAGCGACACCCAAAAACTTTGATTGTTCCTTATTAAAGGTTTACCACGAAGGGGTTTCTGATACCGGTCTTGCGCAGGAAGAGCAGCTATCTCTCACTCATCCAGATGGCTCCATCGCGGCATGAGACGCGCCGCATCCTTCACACTGTCCGGAGTGACGTTCTCAAAAAGCGGCACTTCCGCCAGCACTGCGATATGACCGTGCTCCTCAATCGCCGCCCGATTACCCGGATTAAGCGGCCCGTTCAACACCACTCCGGCAATCCCGATCCCTCGGCGACGCAGCGATTCAAGAGTGAGCAGGGTATGGTTGACCGTTCCCAGTCCGCTGCGCGCCACAACCACCACTGGTAGGCCAAAATCCGCAATCTGATCGATCAGCAGAAGATCCTTCGTGACAGGCACATCCACGCCGCCAGCCCCTTCCACGACAAGAGGACGTTCTGGCTGGTTCATTGGTAGAACCAGACGGCTCACATCAACCTCCCGCCCCTCCGCCGCTGCCGCTGCCTGCGGAGACAAAGGCGCCAGAAAGGTATCGGCTGGAGGAAGAATGCGATTCCCGTCCGCGCCTGCAAGCTCCGTGACCGTGGGAGTATCACCCGCCTCCTCCGCCAGTCCGGTCTGGAGGGGCTTCCAGTACAGCGCGTCCCACGCTCTGGTCAAGCAGGCGGAGATAAAGGTCTTACCCACCCCGGTATCTGTGCCCGTCACAAAAACGCCGGCTCGTGGCGCACGGCGGAAAAGACCGAGCGCGACATCCCATGTCAGCACCGCCCCTGCCGCATCAAAACGACGCACCACTTTCCGAAGAGCGCCGGCGGTCAAAGGATGTCCGCCGTCAACGGGTGCGGTTGCGCCAATCCGCTTCAGGCCACGCAGAAACGCCAAGCCCCCCTGCGTCTGCTCGACAAGTGTTTCAAAAACCCATTGTCCAAACGGAGCCTGTAGCGCTGAACCGACGACATTCGCTGGCCATCCTTTCTGAAAGGTGGCGTGTGTCGGGTAGACCCGGATATTCGCCGCAACGCCTTCCTGCGCATGCGCCTGTCGCCACTCCGAAAAAGAGTCTGCGGCAAGCGTGGAGACAGCCAGCAGACCTCCCGGAGCCAGCAAACCATAGAGCGCCGACAGAGCCTGCTCCGGCGGATCGATCCATTGCAGAGCCAGATTGCCGCAGACGAGATCAAAAGAGCCTGTGAGGTTCGGCGATGCCGCATCCATGACGGAAAACTCTACATCATTCCCACACCGCGCCTTGGCTCGCTCAAGCATTTCGGGAGCCAGATCGGTCGCGAGCAGTTTCGCATCCGGCCAACGCTCTTTCAACAACGCCGTAAAAGCGCCGGTGCCACAACCAAATTCGAGAATACGCGCAGGCGTGCGGTCACCAAATGCACGAACGATCCTGTCGAGTAGTCGATGTGCCACCAGCCGTTGAATAGTCGCTGCTGAATCATACTTTTCAGCCGCACCAAATCGCGCCGCTATGGCCGTGCGTTCCTGCTTCGTCTGCGAGTGTTTATCAACCATCGGCAGAGATTTCCTCACAGGCTTTCAGAATGAATGTCGCGCACCGATCCGGATGGGTCAGAGGCAGGAGATGCCCCCCTGTTTCCAGCCACTCGATCCGTTCCGACGGAAACGAGGCCTCCGTCATAGCCTGACTGACAATCGCATCGTCCCGACTTGCCAGAGTAGCATGCACGCGATTTCCCTTTGCGCGAGCGTCACCTTTCTGCAAAAGGCTCAGTCCGTCCATGAGACGTGTCGTTTCCGGATTTCTGAAATTCTCTGTTTCCTGTCCGGAAAGACCGCAGTTTTCACGAAACTGACGCAGGACCGGCACAGCACCCCGCTCCAGCCCCTTCATCATCCGATCCAGCACGCGAGGCAGGACACCCGCCGGAAAATCATTCGCCCGGCTGAAGCGTGTAAACCCATTGATTCCTAGGACAATACTACCTTCCGGCAGAGAGGTCTGCATCAACAGCCAGAGCAGTCCGAGAGAATGTCCAACCGCCAGTAGAGGCTGACCGGTCGACAAGTCTGTCTCTGCCGATCCAAAAAATCCCAGATCGGGCGTTACGGTGGGCTGTCCGAGCCTGTCCCGCACCGGCTGCCACATCGCGGGCGTAAAACCCCAGCCATGCACAAGAACAATCTGCATCAGGCCACACCACACAGACGCACAACCGCATCGGCAAGATGCTGCACATCGTCCTCCGTATGAGCGGCTGACAAAGTGATCCGTAGGCGGCTCTCGCCCTTTGGCACGGTCGGTGGCCGGATCGCGGCGACAAGCATTCCGTCCGCTTCCAGCCTTGCCGCGACAGACAGCGCGGTCGCGGCCTCGCCCAGCATGACCGGCACGATCTGCGTGCTGGAAGCACCTGTCCTTAGTCCGGCTTCATGAAGACGTTGCCGCAGCGTCTCTCCATGACGCACAACACGCGTCCGCTCCGCATCCAGATCAGGCAGCAGTTCCAGCGCCGCATCCGCTGCTCCAAGCATGGCAGGCGGCAGGGCTGTGGAATAGATGAACCCGGAAGCGCTGTTGATCAGCCAGTCACACAGGGCGCGGGAACCTGCAATGTAGGCACCCATTCCACCAAGCGCCTTGCTGAACGTACCCATGATAAGATGCACGCCTTCTGGCGCCTCGCTCGCCAGGCCAGCACCTTGAAACCCAAGAACACCCGTTGCGTGCGCCTCGTCGAGGCAGAGAAAAGCGCCATACCGCTCGGCCAAAGCCGCCAGACCGGGAACATCGGCACGATCCCCATCCATGCTGAAGACACTCTCGGTCAGGATCAGCTTCAGGCCCGGGTCACTGTCACGGGCTTTCAGGAGGGCTTCGAGATGGTCGAGATCATTATGCCGGAACCGGATCTGTCGAACGCCCGCCGCAGCGCATCCCTGATGCAGACTGGCGTGATTCAGCCTGTCCGCAAAAACCAGCGGAGCCGCACCCATCTGTTCCGAGGACAGACGCGCAAGAGCCGGCACCAGCGAGGCATTGGCCTGCCAGCCGGAAGCGAACAGCAGGGCCGCTTCGGTTTTCTTGAGACGGGCGACCCGTCCCTCAACCTGCTCGTGCAGCAGACGCGTGCCGGTCACCAAGCGGGATGCGCCACTCCCGGCTCCATAGCGCAGCGCCCAGTCCGCAGCCCGCTCTTTCAGTCGGGGATGCTGAGACAGGCCGAGATAGTCATTCGATGAGAAATCAATCAGACAAGCGCCATCCGGACGTTCAAAACGTGCCCCACCCGCCGCCGTCATGGGCCGGAGAACGCGCCGCCGGTCCTGCGCCTGAAGCGCTTCGACGGCCTGTCTGAAAAGGGAATCAAATCGGGTCATGCTGCGAAGGTGGTGCCGGAACGCTGATTAAGGGTCAATCATGCAATGACGTTTGCTGCTTTTCCTGCTCTCGGAACCTTTCTTTCTACAGACGGACAGTGCTGCTTTCCTGCACTTATTTTTTCCATTTATGACTGATATTATAAAGGGATTTCTAAAATTATCTCTACATCCAAAGATAGGAAGCACGTCTTCACCCCCCCCGATGGTGGTCTTTCCATCGTTGCAAGGATGGCAACCAGCCACCGCGCTGATATGAGAGAGACGCCCAATGCCGCCCCAAAGGAGTTGCCCCTTGTCCTCACCCGACTGGTATGAAGACGGTCTGCCCCATATCTGGCTTCCCTACTCCCAGATGAAGACCGCTCCGGCCCCGCTGGCTGCCTACGCGACGGAAGGCAGCCGGATCATTCTTGAGGATGGACGGTCTCTCGTGGACGGCGTGGCTGCATGGTGGACGGCGTGCCACGGTTACAACCATCCACACATCCGCGCCTGTGCGGAGATTCAGCTTGCCCGCATGCCACATGTGATGTTCGGCGGCATGGTGCATGAACCCGCACTGCGGCTGTCTTCCCGACTGGCCGCTCTGCTGCCGGGCGATCTGGAGCGAGTGTTCTATACGGACTCCGGCTCCGTCGCCGTCGAGGTGGCGATGAAGATGGCGATCCAGTATCGGCTCAATCGCGGAGAGGCCGGACGCACGAAGCTGCTGGCATTCAAGGGCGGCTATCACGGCGACACGCTGGCCACGATGGCGATCTGCGATCCCGAAGAAGGAATGCATCATCTGTTCGCCGGGGTGATGCCCGCACAGCATGTGATCGACCTGCCCCGGGATGAGGCGACCACGGCGACGTTTGAGACATTTCTGAACACCCACGCTCACGAAATCACCGCCATCATTGTCGAACCTCTGGTGCAGGGGGCGGGCGGCATGCTGTTTCACTCGCCGGACGTGCTTCGCTGTCTGCGCGATGCTGCCGACCGACATGGACTCTTATTGATTCTGGACGAAATCTTCACCGGTTTTGGCCGGACGGGAACGATGTTCGCCTGTCAGCAGGCCGGAATCGTGCCGGACATCATCACACTGTCCAAGGCGCTCACCGGCGGCACCATGGCGCTGGCCGCGACCGTTGCGCGACGTCATGTGTACGAGGCGTTTCTTTCTGACAATCCCGAACATGCCCTGATGCACGGGCCAACTTTCATGGCCAATCCACTGGCCTGTGCCTGTGCCAACGCGTCGCTTGACCTATTCGAACAGGAGCCTCGACTTGAACAGGTTGCGGCGCTTGAAACGGCCCTTCGTGAACAACTGGAACCCTGCCGCACACTACCGGGCGTGAAGGATGTGCGGGTCATGGGTGGCATTGGTGTGGTGGAACTGGACAGGATTGCCGATCCGGCAGCGCTCCGGACACGCTTTATCGCCGAGAACGTCTGGATCAGACCATTCCGGAATATCATTTACCTGACACCGGCTTTTACTATATCACCAGAAGAACTGCGAACGCTGACACAGGCTATTCACGCGGTGCT
This sequence comes from Acetobacter aceti NBRC 14818, assembly GCF_000193495.2. NCBI lineage: Bacteria > Pseudomonadati > Pseudomonadota > Alphaproteobacteria > Acetobacterales > Acetobacteraceae > Acetobacter > Acetobacter aceti. The sequence continues at coordinate 1,476,592 of NZ_AP023410.1, forward strand.
GTCAGCATAGAACGTCAGGAAGCGCAGCCACCTTGCTCATCGCTGTTCATAAAGTGGGACTGGCTCACCACCCTGCAGCGATGGCCTCGTCTTCCTGTCGGCTTTCTACCCAGACGCGCCGCCCATCGGCAAATTCTTCGGCTTTCCAGAACGGCGCACCGGTTTTCAGACGATCAATCAGAAAGCGCGTGGCGTCCAGCGCCGCGCCACGATGCGCGGCTGCGGCCAGCACGAGCACAATGGGCTCTCCAACAACCAGTCGTCCCACACGATGAATGATCGTGCATCCAACCAGACTGAATCGCTGCAACGCATTTTCCGCCAGCATCGTCAGGGTCTGCTCGCACATGCCGGGATAATGCTCCAGTTCAAGAGCCATCAGTCCGCCACCTCCGCGCACAATGCCAAGAAAAGAGCCTAAACCACCCGTCTCCGGATCAAGAGCCAGCAGTCGCGCCGCTTCCGCCCCCATATCAAAGGGCTCAGATTGCACCACAACACGGAGTCTAGAGGAGGGTTCCTGCTGCGTCATGGCGCTCATCCTCCGGTCATGGGAGGGAAAAAAGCGATTTCATCACCATTATGCACGGCGGTCGAAAGGTCACCCATGACCTTGTTGACCGCCACACGCATGCGAGGAAACTGTAAAAAAACGGCGTCAAAAGCAGCGTCTTGCTGTCGGAGCACTGCCAGAAAATCTTTTACTGTCTGAATATCAGGGGCAAGAGCGACCGTTTCACTTCCGCGTCCAACCTGTTCACGCAGGCCAGCAAAATAGAGGACTGTCACACTGCCATTCATGTGGAATTCCTGTTCTGGTTGCCTGATACGTTCCGGTCATACGGGACTGACATTCACAAGTCAGGCAGCCTCTCACCCTATCCGATCTTTCCGTCAGCCCATAATTTTTCTGACGAACGCAACCTCCGTCAGTGCTTGCTTACCGGATCAGTCGAAAGCAGCGGCGTTGCAGGAACAACGATATCCTTCTCATCCTTGGCTGGCGCTGGAGGCGACATTGGGGTCTTTCCGGAAGTCCCTTCCTTTGCGCCAACTGCTGTAGCACCCTGATGAAGGGAAGATGTCTTCACGGTCTTGATAGAGCCATCCGGATGAATCAGGGTCGTTGTGCCGTCACCATTCGGAATCTCGATGGTGGAGCTGGCGGTTTTCCCGCCGCCGAATTTGGAGGCGACATCAGGCTCTACGCTGGGCAGCGCGGCAGCCGTGCCTGCGCCGGAGAAGGAATCCTGAAAATCCTCGCCGATAGACAGCTTGCCGCCATCCGGAAGATCACCAGCGGCTCCTCCCACCTGGGAATCATGATCGGACGCCACATCTGACAGTGAAGGCAGGGGCTTCGGCGCGCCCGGCCAGATATTCCCCGCCTCCGGCAGCAGAGGCGTTTCCGTCGTGGCGTATCCACGCACGCGCCGCAGCGTCTCCGATTCCCCATTAGGCGCGTTGGGATTGGCTCCCGGGAGAGTCGCCGTATCAGCAAGCCATTTGTCAAAGCCGGAACAACCGCTCAACACCAGTAATGACGCTACAAGAGCGGCTTTCCGCATAAGTTCTTCCTCGTCCAGATGGTCCGTGTAGTGCGGGCTTTGATACAAGCGTGACAGCCACAGGTAAATTCCAGCTTACCTGAAAGTCATGTTCTTTCACATTTTCACATCATGAGGGCAGTGAAGCGTGGCGAACAGGTCACGCTCAGACCGTTGTTTTTTCGGTACCTCCGGCCTTTTCCACATGCCGCAATCCGGCCACCAGATAATCCCATCCCGTCATCAGCGTCAGAACCGCCGCGATCCACAGCATCACGGACCCCATCAGACTGACCGGCAGCCACGGCATGTGCAGCAGCACGCCGGTGCTGTCACCCGCCAGAAGAAATCCGATGGCGGTCATCTGGAAGCCGGTCTTCCATTTCGCCAGCCGTGTGACAGGTAGGCTGATACGCGTGCCCGCCAGATATTCCCGCAAACCGCTGACCAGAATCTCACGACACAGAATCACGATGGCAGGCCAGAGCGCGCCATAGGTGAGCTTGTCCAGCCCCGCCAGCACCATCAGGGACGCGCCGACAAGCAGCTTGTCGGCGATCGGGTCCAGCATCCGCCCAAGATCCGACTGCATCTGGCGGGAGCGTGCCAGATGTCCGTCGAAATAATCCGTCACCGCCGCCGCAATGAAGAGCAGACACGCCCCGGCAGCCGCCTCCGCACGATTCATGGCCACAAGCACGACCAGAACCGGAATGGCGACGATCCGCGACAGGGTCAGGAGATTCGGCAGATCGGTTATCATGGGGACCACGTTACTCCACTTTGCCACGAACAGGAACGACGCATAGTAGAAGATCTGCCTTTTTTATCAGCAGGAAAGCTATTGCGACGAGAGATTTCCCCGACGTTAAAAAAACGTGAGGACCGGAGAAACCCACGACCTGATCACGCTCTGATGATCCTCACGGCAGTCGCAGCAAGCGTCAGCCCGTCAGGCAGGCGTCCAGTCGGGATGAAAATGTCCGTAGATGGCGCGGGCCGTCTCCCGGTTAACACCCGCCACCGCTTCCAGTTCCACCAGACCCGCCTGACTGACGCCTCGCGCCGAGCCGAAATGGTTCAGTAGCGCCCGCTTACGGGTCGGACCGATGCCCGGAATCTCGTCCAGTTCCGATTTCACGAAGGCCTTGGAGCGACCCGCGCGATGCGTGGTGATGGCGAACCGGTGCGCTTCATCACGCAGCCGCTGGAGGTAGTAGAGCACCGGGTCGCGCGGTTCGAGCTGGAAGGGCGGCGCGTCCAGTGTGTGAAACCACTCGCGCCCGGCATTTCGGTCCGGTCCCTTGGCGATCGACACCAGCTTCACATCCCGCACGCCCAGCGAGTCCAGAACGCTCTGCACGGCGGACAACTGCCCCGCGCCACCGTCGATCAGCAGCACGTCCGGCCAGTCGGCTGACTTTTCCCGTCCCTGCTCCGCAGCTTCCTTCAGCGCACGCCCGAAGCGTCGCTCCAGAACCTCGCGCATCATGCCGAAGTCATCGCCGGGGGTGATCCCGCTCTTGATGCTGTATTTCCGATAAGACCGTCGATCGAAACCTTCCGGACCGCCTACGATCATCACGCCATAGGGGTTCGTCCCCATGATGTGACTGTTGTCGTACACCTCGATCCGGTTCGGTGGCTCATCAAGGCCGAACACCTTCGCCACCCCATCCAGCAGCTTGGCCTGTCCGGCACTCTCGGCCAGTTTGCGTTCCAGTGCTTCACGAGCGTTGGTCTCGGCATGTTCCACCACTTCGCGACGCTCGCCCCGTTGAGGGCGCAGGATCTCGACCTTGTGGCCGCGCTTGATCCCCAGCGCCTCGCTTAGCAGAGGCGCTTCCTCAAGATCGCGATTCACCAGTAGCAGCGCGGGTGGAGGTTTATCGTCGTAGAACTGCGCCAGAAAGGCTGCCAGAATATCGGCGTCTGTCTCGTCCTTCGTATGCGCGGGATAGAAGGCCCTGTTACCGTTGTTCCGCCCACCACGGATGAAAAACACCTGAATGCAGGCCTGCCCCGCCGTCTGCCAGACCGCAATAACGTCGGCGTCACGGATGCTGGACGGATTGACGACCGTCGAATCCTGCATGCTGGCCAGCGCCCGGATACGGTCACGCAGAACAGCCGCCCGCTCATAGTCCAGAGCCTCCGCCGCCTGCTCCATTTCCTGCGCGAACTCCGCTTTCAGAGTCGCGCCTTCACCGGCGAGAAACTCCTTCGCCTGCCGGACAAGCCCAGCATAATCCTCACGACTGATCCGGTCGACACACGGCGCGGAACAGCGCTTGATCTGAAACAGCAGGCAGGGCCGCGTGCGAGACGAGAACACGGAATCCGAGCAGGTCCGAAGCTGGAACACCCGCTGCAGGATATTGATCGTCTGGTTCACGGCCCATGCCGAGGCGAACGGTCCCCAGTAGCTGGAGCTTTTGTCCATCTTGCCACGATGCTTGGCGAGCTGCGGGAACTCATGTCCGCCCGTCAGCATCAGCCAAGGATAGCTCTTGTCGTCGCGCAACAGGATGTTGAAGCGCGGTTTCATGCGCTTGATGTAGTTGGCCTCGAGCAGCAGCGCCTCGGCCTCGGTGTGGGTCGTGACGATCTCCATGGAGGCCGTCTCGGACACCATCCGGCGCAGGCGTTCCGGCAGGCGGGAAAGCTGCGTGTAGGAGGTCACGCGCTTCTTCAGCGCCCGCGCCTTGCCGACGTAGAGCACCTCGCCCTTCGCGTTGATCATCCGGTAGACGCCCGGCGACAACGGCATGGTCTTCAGCGCGGTCTGAATGACCTCCACGCCCGTGAGGGGGGACTCCGGCATTTCCGCAGTCGCTCCAAGGGTTTCGTCTGTCATGGAGTATTCATCCACCGAACGTGTGGATAACTTTGTGGAAGAAAAGATGACAGATTGATGGACCCCCCGGTCTTCCGCCTTGAATCTTGGATTGCATATTTTTTAATCAAAGCAGTTAACTTTTTGTTTTTGTTATATTTTATCACCTGAACATTTTCCCCGAAGGGCCGAATCGGCAAAAGTGAATGGAAATACAGGGAGTCAATCCCGGAGGTGGACAAAATCGGCGATCCCATTCTGATCGCCGTTTCACGCAGCGGTCCCGGTTTGTTCACAAAGGCGAATCCGCCCCTGTTACAGACCCGCCGTGGCAGCTTCCTCACCCTTGCGAAGAAGCCGTCGGAAGTTGCCGCCCCAGAACGCCTGGATCTCGCTGCGGTCGTATCCACGACGCATCAGTTCCGCTGTCAACGCGGGAGACGCCGCTGCGTTTTCCCAGCCTTCCAGCTGTCCTCCGCCATCGAAATCCGATGAAATCCCGACATACTCGACCCCCAGCCGTTTCACGACGTAGTCGAGGTGATCCATGTAGTCCGCGACTGTCGCCCGACGTCCGGCCAGTTCCGCACGAGGGCGCAGGAAGCCCCCAATCGCGGTAATCTGGATCAGACCGCCGCTGGCTTTCAGCGCGTCAAGCTGCACGTCGTCCAGATTGCGCGGATGATCGCACAGGGCCTTCACGCAGGCATGGGTCGCCACCACCGGAACCGAAGAGACCTCGACAGCCTGAAGCATCGTCTCGCGACCCGTGTGCGACACATCAACCAGCATACCCAGCCGGTTCATCTCGGCGATGGCCTCCCGTCCAAGTGCTGACAGGCCGCCATGCATCGCTGCCGGATCACCGAGCACCCGGCTCGGCTGGCCGGAATCGCCCAACGCGTTGTGCCCATTGTGAGTCAGGGTGACATAGCGCGCCCCAAGCGCCCGGAACTTCGCCAGCATGCCGATATCGTCGCCCATGCCGTAGCCGTTCTCCACACCCGGCACGACCGCCAGCGCTCCGTCACGCCACGCGGCTTCGATCTCATTCACCGTCGGACAGACGCGGGCCGTGATGCCGTTGCGGGTGCCCTGCATCCGGTTGATCGCCTCAAGCATGGCGATGGTCTGTTCCTGAGCGGCCTTATGCCCTTCGGCATCCAGCTTTCCCTGAGGCAGATAGGCGACGAAGCAGCCTGCCGAGAGATGCCCACGCTGCATCTTGGGGAAATCGACAAAGCGATCCGGCGTATCGAGGAACGCGTCATCACGGTCCGGCCAAGGAATATCGATGTGGCTGTCGAGCGTGAGCAGCGAATTGTGGAGGGCGAGCACCTCCTCGGTAATCGGGGCGGGAGCGGCCTGACGGCTGGAATCGGATGTCATGGCTGAGAAATCGGGTCCATATCGGGAGTTTGCAAGAGCGCACCCGTCAAACGGGCCGTCCCTACTGTGCCCTGCGTGACACAGTGCTGACCAGACCCGACAGAATCCCCCTTGCCTCGGCGCGTCGTTTGGGCGATCCACCACGCCCCATGCGTATCGTGACCTGGAACATCAACTCGCTTCGCCTCCGTCTTCCGCTGCTTGCGGAGCTGGACAGGCAACTGCGTCCTGACGTGATCTGCCTTCAGGAAACCAAGGTGCCGGACGAGCTGTTCCCGTCCGAGGCGCTGACCGAGTTGGGTTATGCGCATCAGGTCCGACGCGGCATGAAAAGCTACAACGGTGTGGCGATCCTTGCCCGCCACCCGCTGTCACCCGTTCCGGATGCACCCGACTGGTGCGAGCGTGGTGACTGTCGTCACGCGGCAGCCAGCATTGCAGGCGAGCATGGCCCGGTCGAAATCCACAATTTCTATGTTCCGGCGGGTGGCGACATTCCGGATATCGAGGAAAATCCGAAATTCGCGCACAAGCTGGCTTTTGTGGATCAGGTGACCGAGTGGTTTCAGACGCATCACCGCAAGCGCACGGTGATTGTCGGTGACCTGAACATCGCCCCACTTGAGCATGACGTCTGGAGCCATAAGCAGCTTCTGAAGATCGTCAGCCATACTCCGCCAGAGACGACACGCCTCAATGCGTGGCTCGACACGGGCTTCGTCGATGCGATGCGCCACTTCGTGCCGCCGACGGAAAAGCTCTACACATGGTGGTCCTACCGCAACCGGGACTGGAGCGCCTCCAATCGCGGACGACGGCTGGACCATATCTGGGTAACGCCTGACCTGAAGGATGTGCTGCACGGCATGCAGGTCATCCGGGAGGCGCGAAACTGGACCTCGCCGTCAGACCATGTGCCTGTGATGCTGGATATGGGAGCTTAACTCCCCCTCAGGTTCCGAAAATCCGGTCTACCTGCTGGTTGAAACGCTGCATCTCTTCCGCCGAGCCGATTGTGACACGCGACATGTTCGGCCAGATCGTCCAGCTACGACCGATGATGATCCCGCCCTGTTCGAAAGCTTTGGTCACTTCCGCCACCGGACGCCCCCAGTCGACCATAATCATGTTGGCCTGACTGCCGGGGATGAACTTAATTCCTCTTTTTATAAGATGCTGCTCGACAGAGTTTCTGACTGCCGTCATGCCTTCGCGTCGCTTTCTAACCTGATCCGGCAACAGGAGACTGACCTTGGCTCCGGCGAGCGCGGAGACATTGGTGTAACCCGTAGCGGCCTCTCCGTCATACCGCATCATGCGCTGATGCAGATCGGGATGAGCGAAACTCAGGCCCACGCGAAGGCCCGCCATACCGAACAGTTTCGAGAAGGTCCGGAGAACCAGAAGGTCCTTGCGTTCTCCCAGCAGGGACAGGGCGCTCGGGCTGTTTGAGAAGTGAATATAGGCTTCGTCCACCAGAACAACGGCGTCAGACGGCTTATTGTCCAGAAGCCACCTGACTTCATCCAGCGCTGTGGGGGTGCCGGTCGGGTTGTTCGGCGCGCAGAGATAATAGAGACCGGCCTTCGGGTTGGCCGCCAGCAGGGCCCTGGCGTTTGTCGCATAACGGTCCGCAGCCGTCAGCGGCACGCGCTGGAGCGGAATTCCGAGATATTTCGCTACTTCCCAGACAACCTCAAAGGTTGGATCGCACGTCACCAATCCCCGTTCTGGTGAGCAGAAGGCCGGGACGCTACGGATCAGCGGGTCTGTCGATCCCTGCCAGACCAGCACGCGGTCAAGCGGGACATGTTCCACGCTGGCGACGGTCCGGAGAAAATCGTCATGCAGATTGTCCGGGTCATACCGGTTACCTGAGAGGATTTCTCGCTGCGCGGCCTGCGCGGCCTGCGGCAGCGGACCGGTCCAGTATTCATTTTTATCCAGAAAGATGGAGGAAGTCTTCTGTCCGGTGACGGGCGTATTCGCCCGCGCAGAGGGGACGATCCGGGAAAAGGACGCTCCGGCTCCGAGAAGCCCTGCCAGCCGGGCGAACTGCCGACGGGAATAGTCTTGCGGCCTGGTGCTCTCTTCTGATCGGGGCGTCGTTGACTCAGTCATAGTCCAGTCTCTGGTCCTGTTATTCCGCTGACGAAACTGGATCATCCTCAACGACAACCGGGATGTAAACGTCTGAGGCTCTTACAGGCACGTAAACTTGAGAGTGCCTTATTTTGATTAGACTCGCAAAGCCTACATGAAACAATATTCAGGACACATAACAACATACCTTGTATATTTTATTGTGTTATAAATTTTCTCGAAAATTATATAAATTCTACATATCATTAATCAAATTTAGAATAAGGACCACACAATATGTCAGATTCTGAATCGAATGTTGCGACTTATCTTACATTGGACGGAAAAGTCTTTATCGCTCCTCAGTTTGCCATCGCGTATGATGAAAAACTGCAAGACGGAGGAACCTGCCCTGATTTCGTGGCGCTCGATCTGCCAAAAAAAGAAGTCATTATTGTCGAGGTTTCGGAAGCCGCAAACATTTCAGGTTTGATCGACAGAATCAAAGACCGCCAAAATCGCTGGTATAATCCAGCCAGAAGAGTGCTCACCCAAAATCATGTCATTGATGAAAGCTGGCATGAACCACGCTTTCTTGGTGTTGTCCGCAAGGATGTACTCGATAGAGCCAGACAGATTTTTTCTGACCACCCGGATGTCGCATTCATCTCAGTGGAACAGGTCGCTTTTCCATGGGAATACTGGAATCAGCGTATGGAAAGAGGCTTGGCTAACAATTCAAATCAGGCGACAGTTTTTAACCAATAAGAAAAAGCTTTGCGCTCTTACCTCTCAGCCACCGTCATAAGCCTTTACGAATACCCATCAAAGAAAAGCCGCTCTCCCGAACAAGGAGAGCGGCTTTCCGTAAAAGATCAGGCGACCGGAACGCCAGCCTCCGGGTCGAGACGGTAGCCACCGCCCTCCGTAATCAGCAGCGTCGCGTTGGAAGGATCCGGTTCGATCTTCTGACGCAGACGATAGATGTGTGTCTCAAGGGTGTGCGTCGTGACGGCAGCGTTGTAGCCCCAGACTTCGTTCAGCAGCACCTGACGGGGCACAGGACGTGTCCCGGCGCGATAGAGAAACTTGAGGATCGCGGCCTCTTTCTCCGTCAGACGAATACGCTTGTTGCGGGTCGTCTCCACCAGCAGTTTGGCGGACGGACGGAAGGTGTAGGGACCAACCGTAAAGACCGCGTCTTCGCTGTTTTCAAAGATACGAAGCTGGGCGCGCAGACGGGCCAGCAGTTCGGCGATGCGGAAGGGCTTGGCGACATAATCGTTCGCACCGGCATCCAGACCGCGCACGATGTCTGCCTCGTCATCCGAACCGGTCAGCATGACGATCGGCATCCGCAGTCCTGCCCGACGCAGTTCCACACAGAAGTCGCGGCCGTCTCCGTCCGGAAGCGTCACATCGAGGATGATCGCGTCGAAACGCGCATCCGGAGCCTTCAGAGCCTCCCATGCGGCGGCAACGGAATCGGCCTCTACAGCCTGAAACTCACCCTCGACCTGCAGCTGCTCAACCAGCATCTGTCGCAGCGTCTGGTCATCATCAACGATCAGGATTGGACGTGCGCCCGACATTCACTACCTCTTCTTTTTGCGGGCTCAGTAAGCGCCCTTTACCCCTACGGCAAGAGGCAACCGACTCACTTCCCCCTTTCGGCGGACAAGTGCCGAACCTCTGCTTCACGGCGTCGTGACAGACTTGCATGAAACGGAGGATAACGCCAATTCCACTCTGCCATCATGCCGATACAAAATACCGGCTCTCCATGACGCTCTTGCAGCAACACGGTGATACAGAACCCGTCAACAGTCAGATCCCCCGATAACCTCATCTGAAACCGGAACCGTGATCATGATACATGCGACACTCATTCCTGAAAGCGGCTGCACTGCACGACTGCATTGCGCAAACCGGGTTTTCCCGGCTGTAATCGGCGCTGCCGGCATCACACGTCACAAGGAAGAAGGGGATCACGCCACCCCGGTAGGCACTTTCCCGCTGCGCAAACTGTTTTATCGCGCAGACCGGATCAGCCGCCCGATACTGGGGCCGGTTCATGCCGACGGCTCCCGCCTTTTGCTCGAGCCGATCACCAGACAGGATGGCTGGTGCGATGATCAGTCACATGCCGACTACAACCGGCAGATCACGCTGCCACACCCCGCTCGTCACGAAGAATTGTGGCGCGAGGACCATCTCTACGACATCATCGGCGTGCTCGGTTACAATGACGAACCGCCAGTCGCGGGTCGTGGTTCAGCAATTTTTCTGCATCTCCAGTCGCCGGACAAGGCTCCCACGGAAGGCTGCATCGCCCTGACTGAAGCCGATCTGCGGGAAGCTCTCGCCATGGGCCTCTCCTCCATCACGGTTGAGGCGACGTCGTAACCTGCTGAACGTTGGGTCGGGGCGGCACCATGGAAATGATCACCTCTTCGACAGCGGGCGGTGCATCCCGCCCTTCTTCGGCAGAATGGATCATGATTCCGCCACCCGGCCGAAGTGTGAGAAAATCGAGGCGATCTTCAACACGTCGTGAAAGCTGCACTTCGGTTTCCGGCGTGACCGGCAGCGCCACGAAGCGCCAGCCGTCCTGATAAAGTGTATCCAGAAGCGTGAAGTTCCATGCCGGTTCACCCAGCAGCTTGCCGCGCGCATCCCGGCTCAGACCACGATACTCATCCAGTTTCTTGAGGCCCGGGCTCACCTGATAGACACGCGCCCGCCCGAAATGGGGCGCAAGGTGCGCACAGACCATGCCGTTGTAGATCGCGTCCGGTGTAGCGGCGATCAGATAGTCCGCAGGCAGTTCCTCCAGACTCTCCGCTCCGGCATCCGACAGCATCTCGGCGTGCAGCACCGGAATACCGGCCCGTTTTGCGGGCACCAGCCCCCGCGCCGCCGTATCGACCATGGTCACCGGCGTTCCTGCCTTGACCACAACCTCAGCCATGTTTCGCGTCCAGGGATTGGCCCCGACAATCGCCAGTGCAGGCACATTGGAGAGCGTCAGTTTCAGTTTCCGCGCCAGAGGTGTCAGCGAAAACCCATGCAGCAGCATAGTCGCCGCAATGAGCGCGAACACGGCGGGCATGACGAATTCGGAGCTGGCGAAACCCGCCTCGCTCAGGCGAATCCCTGACACACCAGCCACAGCCGCCGCGACAATACCCCGAGGCGCGATCCAGCCGACAAAGATCCGCTCGTTCCAGCTCAGACCACTCCGCAGCGTCGCCAGATAAATGCCCAGCGGCCTGACGATAAAGATCATCGCAAGGGTCAGTGCAAAGATGGACCAGGACAGACGGGCCAGAACGACGCGATGAAGGTCAGCAGTCAGCAGAATGAACAGAAGCGAGACGATCAGAACGACGAGGCTCTCCTTCATCCGCTGCAACTCACCCAGCCCCGGCACACGCATGTTGGCCAGCGCCATACCGAAGACCGTCGCCGCCATGAGACCGGCCCCGTCCATGAACAGGGAACCCAGCCCGTAGACTGCCAGCGCCAATGTAAGAAGGAGCGGCATCTTGAGCGTTTCGGGCATCAGGTCGCGGACGAAGAGCTGCTTGACGCTCCAGCCGCCCCCAATGCCGAGACCGATCGCCACGATCATGCTGATCAGGAGATGCGGCATCATCTCAGTGAAGTAGATCGACGTGCCTTCGTTCGGCTTCATCAGCAGAATTTCCAGCACGAGAGTGGCGAGAATCGCCCCTACCGGATCGTTGACAATGGCTTCCCAGCGCAGAAAGGCGGCGATACGCGGTTTCAGTTTGGCCTGACGCAGCAACGGCAGCACGACCGTCGGGCCGGTCACCACGACGATGGAGCCGAACAGGCAGGACGGCCCCCATGCCAGACCGCCGACATAATGCGCGGCGGCGGACCCCAGAATCCAGTTGATGGGAAGCGCGACAAGCGTCAGGCGGATCACGCCTTCGCCCGCCACGCTGAGCTGTCGGAAGTCCAGCGCAAGACCGCCTTCAAACACGATCAAAGCCACAGCCAGCGAGACGATGGGGTGGAACAGCGGTCCGATCAGGGTGGAGGGATGCAGGATATGCAGTCCCGGCCCCAGAACCAGTCCCAGTCCAAAAAGCAGAACAATGGCGGGAAGATGAAAACGCCAGGCAATCCACTGCGCCGCCATGCCACCGCAGAAAACAAGGAAGACAAGAAAGGCTGCATCCTGTGTCATGCTGCGGCCTTCTCACGCGTGTCTGCCATTTTCTCTCCCATGCCGTGAAAACCACGCCGCCAGAAGCCCTGTGCCGCGTTCAATGCTGATATCTAACCAGCTTATACACGACTGACGGTAACTCCCCATAGAGGCACGGCACTTGGCGGAACCACTGATCCCGTCCACACTATGCGCCTGTTATCGGTGCTGGCTTCGTCAGAATGCCGCGTCGTCCGTCCACGCATCAGGGGGAGTCACGCAGATGTCTCAGATTGAAGTTGTCGCCATTGTGAAGGTGAAACCCGGGAAGGAAGCGGAAGCTGCCGCAGCCATGAAGGCGTGTGTGGAGCCCTCACGGGCGGAAAGCACCAACCACGGCTACACACCGCATCGCGATCTCGATAATCCCGACACGCTGATTTTCATTGAGCGCTGGGACAGCCGTGAGGCCTTGCAGGCTCATATGGAAACACCGCATTTCAAGAAAATGGCCGCTATTCTGGAGCCGCTTCTGGCCGCTCCATTATCGGTGCATATTCTCCAGCCGCTCTGAAAGCGGCTCAGGAAAAGCCGCATTCCCGCGGCTGTTTTAAATAAGCCCAATATTCCGAACGTCGCCTTTCTCAGGAAGGCGGCGTTTTTTGTTTTGTAAAAATTTCAGTCAGATTTCTGCAACTGTCTCTTACAATCGTCTGTATTGCCGCAGCCGCCTGAGCAGTTTTCTCGCGACCAGCAGCACAACCGGTCCAATCCTGCCGAAGCGCGCCTCCGCAAGCTGTCTCTCCAGATCGGCTACACGGCTTTCCAGCGCCTGAATGTGTCGGTCGTCAGACTGACGCTTCTCCAGAAGCTCCAGCAAACGCCGCTCCAGAAAAGCCTGCTCTTCCACAGGATCGACCGGAGGCACGGAAAAGTCTCCCCCCGACCGCTCTCTGCTTTCGCCTGTCACAGCCGTTTTCTGCTCACACACCAACCGGACGCGGGCACAGCGCCCGTTCGACCAACCCGCAGACGATATGCGCGGCGGTGATGTGCAACTGCTGAATCACAGGCGTCCAGTTGGCAGGCACCGCGAGCGTGACGTCACAATGCACGCCCTGTACGCCTGCATGACCTGTGAACGCCGCTGTCACCAGACCGATTTCACGCGCAGCCTCAAAAGCCCGCAGGATGTTGGGAGAACGCCCAGAAGTGGTGATGCCGAGAAAGACATCCCCTTCCCGGCCCAGCGCCATGACCTGACGCGAGAAGATATCGGCAAAGCCGTAATCATTGCCGATGGCGGTGATGCCGGACGTGTCGGTTGTCAGAGCAACCGCACTCAGAGGACGACGGTCGTACATCAGCCGGGCCGTGAATTCGCCCGCGATATGCTGCGCATCGGCAGCACTGCCGCCATTGCCTGCAATCAGGAGCCGTCCGCCGTTTTCCAGCGCAGTCACAATTCGTACGCCCATATCCAGCATAACGGCCTGAGACGCTTCATCCTGCGCAAAAGCCGCCATCGCCTCGGCTGACTGACGCAGATAGTCAGTCATGAACCCCTTGTCGGCCCCGACTGTTTGTGCCGCGTCGTCCATGGCTACCCTCTCAAGCATCACTATTATCCTCGCTGACCATAGCGCGAGACTACGTCAAGAACATATCCAAACCGTTTCTGCACTGGCGCTACCACGTTTCATGGATCAGCCAGGAATATCCCACTGACAGATATAACAACCGAACCACTAAAAATTATATCAAAACAACACTCTAAGATACGAAAACATGCAGGCTTCCCTGCTGGCACGCCGAGAAACTTCAATCGCCTGCTCTTGTTGGAAAACGCAGAAGCAGCGCATCATCCGTCACACGCAAGGCGGGATTGACCGCAAAATCCTGCTCCATCCAATCTGTCCAGCGCCCAACCAGACGCGCCGTTTCCTGCCAATGTTTCAGAATCTGCGGCGGTGTCGCATCCTGCCCTCGCGTGCCGCCATCCACATGCGTAAGGGTTGCATGCGGCGTCCATACGATCCGCCAGCCGGCGGCTCTGACCCGCAGACATAAATCGATGTCATTGCAGGACACAGCAAAAGACTCATCAATACCGCCCACCTGATCGAATACTTCCCGGCGGATCATCAGGCAGGCTCCCGTGACGGCGCTCAGATCCCGCTGACAGATCAGCGCGTTCAGATATCCCGCACCTCCGGCTTTCGCCCCGCGCAGCAGATGCGTCGCGCCATCCCGTGACAGCATCACCCCGGCATGTTGAAGCGTGCCGTCCGGGTAGAGCAACCGCGCTCCCACAACACCCACTCCCGGACGCAGATTCTGCCTCACCATCTCCTCCAGCCAGTCCGAATGCAGAATACGCACGTCATCATTAAGCAGAAGCAACAGATCGCCCTGACTACGCGCCGCAGCCTGATTGTTCAGCCTTGCCCAGTTGAATGCACCTTCCTGCCGGAGAACGGTCACGGTCGGATGGCGGGATACTTTTTCCAGAAGCGCCAGCATATCAGGCTGGATGCTGCCATTATCCACCACGATGATTTCAAAACGCGGATAGTCTGTTTCTTCAAGAAGTCCCTGTAGACACGCCCGCAAAAAATCGGGCCTGTCTCTTGTAGGAATAATGATCGACACAAGCGGAAGGACGGACAGTAGCGGGTAACAGACCCGAACAGGACATGCGCTTCCGGCCTGCACAGGCACCAAAGGCATCTCCGTCAGCACTATGCCCGGTCGATGAACAGCAAGATGCCTTTTCGCCAGCCTGCGCTGGAGAGACACGTCATCGGAATTATCTCTGAAACGATGAAACAGCACGGCTGGCAGATGAACAATCTGCTCCGGTTTCACACCCTCCACGACTGCAAGTTTCAACGCATACAGCCAGCATGCCAACGGCTGTGGCAACGCACGCAATTCTTCAACTGTATCGAGTTCTTCGGCAACCTCCAGCACACGCTGTCTTGAAAAAATGCTGAGCCGTCCAACCGTATCACCAAGCAGTAACTGGTCATCGCTCCAGCCCGGTTTCAAACAGGCCCGGATATGATTACCCGCCGGATCAATCCTGTCTTCATCGGTGAAAAGCAGAACCGTCTCTGGCCTGATCTCAAGCACTGCGGCGATATGAGCAAGCGCACCGTCGGCGAGCCTGTCACCTGGCTCAATGAAAGCGACATAGGGCGCCTTGCCTTCGAGCAGCTTCGCCGTATGACGGATACGCTTCTGATCAGAGCCGGGATTCAGACATTCGAACACCTCGTTAGATGCCGCCACATGCAACGTCCAGTCAGCATCCCCTTGCCTAAAAAACGAGTTCAGCGTGAGCTGGGAAGATTCAATGTCACCAGTTCCAACGGTCATATAGATATCGAAAGATATCTGACTTCGACACAGCTTTTTCAGCCTGTTTTCAGCCTCAGCCTGCGAAACCGAAAGAAACCACAATGCATAGGCGCGATCATCATCGAGAGGTGCACTGTCCGGATAACACAACTGAAACGGCATGATTCCGGCACGGTTTTCAGGAAGCTGAGCCGCCACAACCAGTTCGTCACAGAGGCGCTGTTTCAGATACGCATCCAAGGCAATGGAAATGCCCATCCTATGTTCATACGACCGATGAAACGCGTCTGAGTGCACCACAATCCGCGCCAGAGAGCGCAATGAAGCCAGCGTTACCTCGCCGGTTTTACGATCCACGGCGCGACGCATGAGTCGCCTGATCTCGCCCTGATCGGGCAGACGCTCCAACCCAACACGAAACATCGCTCCCATGGCGAGGACCGCTTCATGGATCTGACGTGCGGAAAGAGAAGCAGACCGATTCAGAAGAGTCTCAAAATATCGTTTTTGTATCAAATATACTTCGATCCGCTATCAGGTTGACGGAAACCCTCTAGTAATGGTGGATGCCATTACGCCGCCACGCAACAGGCCTGAGCCTTATGATACGATCTTCTTCTCAATGCACGATCCGCGTCGATGTTGACGATCTTTTCCAGTATGCGATGGCCAATCCCAGACCAAGCGGCATCCAGCGCGTCGTCTACGAGATTCTGAGCGTTCTGGAGGAGCGGGCGGCCGCACATCCCGACACACCCCGCATTCTGTTTGTACGCCGGGGCCGGAATGGCGAGCCTTTTGAAGAAGTCTCATGGTCCGACATCACAGCTCTGTTCGGCACTCTTACCGGTATTGACCCGTCGAGTAAAAGGCGCGGGAACACCCGTCGCACCGGCCAGACTCTTCTTCCTCAGCGTCGGTTGGGTGGGAGCCTGCGCAGATCTCTGATTACACAATTTCAATCCATGCCGGAGGATATAGGAAAACCCCTTCTGGCGTCCGGTATCGCGCAAATTCGAGCGATACGTCTACTGCGCCAATGCTTCAAAACGACGCGCAACAGAAAGGCAGCTTCACACGCGGAAAAATCTCCCGAAATCTTTGCCAATGATACAAATGAATTTCGTAAAGAGACGTCCTCATCTGAACAGAAAGATATCTTCCTGATCCTTGGCGCGGCATGGAGCGATCCTCTTTTCAACGAACGCCTGCATCAGGCACGCAAACTTTATGATTCACGTCCCGTCCTGCTCATCCATGACCTGATCCCGTTTCGCCGTCCTGAATGGTGCGATCCTTCTCTGGTCAGGAATTTTCAGCACTGGCTGAAGACCAGCCTACCACACTGCGCCCAGCTTTTGGCCGTCAGCAAGGCGACAGCCCGCGATGTGGAGCAGTATGCAGTCGAACACGGTCTGAAATTTTCTTCAGCTGTTCAGATCATGCCTATGGGCTCCGGTTTCAGCGATATGCAGGCAGAGTCAGAAACGATTCCGATGGGACTGCCCGCCGCAGGCTCCTATGTTCTGTTCGTTTCAACGCTGGAAGTGCGCAAAAATCACGCGTTCCTGCTGCGTGTCTGGCGTCGTCTTCTCAATGATGGAAATGAAGCCGACATTCCAACACTGGTGTTTGCCGGACGCGTCGGTTGGTTGGTGCGCGACCTGATGCAACAACTCGACAATAGCGACTGGCTGAATGGCAAGATCCGACTAATTTCAGACCCAACAGATGAAGAACTGAAACATCTTTATCAGGGCAGTCTGTTTACCATCTTCCCCTCATTGTCTGAAGGATGGGGACTTCCTGTATCGGAAAGCCTGATGATGGGCGTTCCGTGCCTCGCATTACACTCCACATCCGTACCAGAGGCCGGGGGACAATTCGCCCGTTACTTTGATCCTGAGAATGTCACAGATGCCTTGGAGAAAATTCGCGATCTTCTCACTGACCGTGAACAGATCGCCTTCTGGAAAAACGAGATCAGAACACGCTTCATGCCCACCTCATGGACGCAGTCCGCTGACATGCTGTTGGATGCCTGCCTTGCAGCGTCACATGCGGAGGACCGCTCGTAATGTCCATGCTCTGGATCGATGTGACTGATCTCCTCGGTTATCTCGGCCAACACAACAGGCCGAGTGGTATCCAGCGCGTTGTCTCCGAACTCGGGCGCGCGCTTGTAGAATGTGCACCGAAACACGTGCGGTTCGTGCGACGTTTTGCAGGACCATGTGATTTTGAAACTGTCAGTTGGCAGGACATGGAAAGCCTTTTGGAGAAAACAGCCGAAAAGGCCGTTTCACAAGAGGCGTCACAATCCCCACTTCCTTCGCCCGACGAACTCGGACCATTCACTCCTCCGCAGGAACGGTTCGCTCTCATGCAAGAAGCAGTCAGCATGCAGGTTTTAACCTTCAGGCATCTGACCCGGCTTGCAGACAATCTGGTCAGCCGGGTCAGGAGAGCTGTTCGCCATAACTCAAGACAACATCAGGCTTCTCTCCTGAATGCTGACTCCGGCCTTCTGTTGTCGGAACTTGCCCGTCCCGGTGATGTCTTTATGGTTCCCGGCTCTCCCTGGGATTTTACGGACTATTCTCAAACCGTGCGCTGGTTGCGCGATAGTCGCAGAATGACGTTCGGACTGCTCATCCATGACATGATCCCGGTTTTCAATCCTGAATGGTGCGATCGTGGTGTGATCGCAAGCTTCACCGCATGGCACAGAACCGTGCTGCCTCTGGCGGACCATGTTTTCACCACCAGTGCTGCCACGGCACGCGATGTTCAGAAATATGTCCGGCAGCAAAGAATATCCCTGTCCTCTGAACCGACGCCTATCGGTGTGGGTGCAGTTCTTCGACGTCCTGCACCCGAAGCAGACCGTCCTGCGCATCTTCCTGCTCCCGACAGCTATGTTCTGTTTGTCTCCACGCTGGAGGCGCGCAAGAACCACATCCAGATGGTGCGGGTCTGGCGTCGTCTTGTGGAAGAGCGAGGGGCTGACCGTGTGCCAACACTGGTTTTTGCGGGGCGGGTCGGCTGGCTGGTGCATGACCTGATGCAGCAGCTTGAAGGGATGAAATGGCTGGACGGAAAAATACGCCATATCGCCAGCCCCACCGATAGGGAACTGGCCTTTCTCTATGACGGCTGCCTGTTCACCGTGTTCCCCTCACTTGCGGAGGGATGGGGCTTGCCTGTCTCGGAAAGTCTTTCGTCCGGCAAACCCTGTCTGGCGTCCAGCACAACCGCCATACCGGAAGCCGGGGGAGCTCTGACGCGCTATTTCGATCCGGATAATGCATCAGATATTTTCAGGACTGTTTCTAAAACACTGGATGATCCGCTGGCGCTGGCTGAATGGAGCGCCTCCATTCGCGAGACTTACAGTCCCCCGCAATGGCGTGACTGCGCCCAGCATATTCTGGATCAGACCAGTTGCGGCCATTCCTGATGTCCCGCTACCGGAGAGCATCTTTCAGCTCTCCAGTATAAGCCGCTCTCAGAAGCCAGCGTCTTTCCAAGGGTTGGAAAGCGGACGAGCGCCATAGTGGGAGATCACTTCGGAAGCTGCCAGCGAAGCCAGTCGTCCGCATTCTTCAAGTGAACGGTTCGAAGTCAGGCCAGTCAGGAAACCGGCCGCATACGCATCGCCTGCGCCGGTCGTATCGACAACCTGTGTCGGCACGGGAGCGACATCGACCCGCTCGCCGCCACGGATCACCACGCTTCCCTGCTCGGAACGTGTCAGCGCCGCGAAGGTGGTGTCTTCTGCAACATGCCGGGCAGCCGTTTCAAACTTGTCTGTCTGATACAGAGCGCAGATCTCATTCTCGTTGGCGAAGAGAATATCAATGTGTCCCTTGATCAGATCCAGAAACGCATCCCGGTGGCGGCCCACGCAGAACGGGTCTGAAAGCGACAGGGAAACCTGACGTCCCGCATTGTGCGCCAGTGTCGCAGCGCGACGGAAGGCTTCCTGCGCATGCGGCGGATCAAAGAGATAGCCTTCAAGATAAACGATCGAGGACGAGGCGATGACGTCAGGCAGCACGTCTTCCGGAGAAAACTGTGTGCAGGCTCCAAGATATGTGCACATCGTTCGCTGACCATCCGGGGTGATCAACACGATGCAACTGGCAGTCGCCAGATTGGCGCCTAGGCGTCCGTCCAGAGGCTTGGAGGGAAAAGTCACGCCACACCCACGCATGTCATCAGAAAATGCGTTTCCAGCCGTATCGCCCGACACCTTGCCGAGATACGCCACGCGTGCACCCAGCTGGGCGGCGGTCACGCAGGTGTTGGCGGCTGACCCGCCCCCTGTCTCACATTCGACCTGCACCGCATCACGCAGCGTCTTTACCCTATCCTCATCAATGAGAGTCATGCTCCCAGCCACGAGGCCCTGAGCTTCGAGAAAATCGAAACTCACCTTCGCCAGCACATCCGTGATGGCGTTTCCTATACCGCAAAGATCGTAAAGGATGGTCATACCCTGGTCCCGCTGACTGAAAAGCTGGTTTCCTCTACCCCCAATGTGCTGGCGCAGTCCATGCCTCCAGATCATCCTCTTTTCCATTTTTGGCACATGGATAACCATTTATCAGCCATTTTCCGGGAAAATTCCGTAACAAACTCCCTTGTCGAGCGGCCTCTTATGCGTATAACCGTGAAGAACCGCTGACATTGGTTACAGACTTCCCTTCCGAAGCTGACGATGTCGGCAGCTATCTGGTCGCCCAGCGGCCCATAAACGAGTGACGGGGTTTTTTCTTGCTATTCAAGAGACACAAACCTGACGCCTCCAAGACCCAGTCAGCCGGGTCGGCCACATCTGCGACCGGTAGCAATGCCGGCGTTTCCCGGTCGCCAGCTTCTGGTTCTTCCGAAAGCAAATCTGCAAATGCAGACGCTGCCGGACATGGAGCCATCTTTTCGCCCAAGCCTGCAGGCCAGCCGGACAGGGCGCCAACCAGCACCGCTGGCTCTTCCTCACCTTCGAAGGATTCAACATCTATGGGTCGTGCCCCCTTTCCTCCCACGTCCGGAACTCCGGGTTCATCCCCTGCTGGTGGCCCTACCCCGCCGAGCGCACCGCTCGCAGGCGGACAGGGTGCCGCCCCGGGTCAGCGTCCTTCAGCCGTGAATGCTCCCCGTGATGACCGCCGCACACTCGTCGTCGGTCGTGGCATCAGCGTTCAGGGCTCCGTGCAGGATGCAGAGCGTCTCGTGGTTGAAGGCACTGTCGAGTCCAGCATGATCAACGCCAAGGAGCTGTCCGTTGCTCCGGGTGGCCTGTTCCGTGGTGGCGTCGAAGTGGAAGATGCAGAAATCGCCGGCACCGTGGATGGCACGCTCACAGTACGCGGTCACCTGACCGTTGCAGCAACTGGCCGCCTGCTCGGTAAGGCCACCTGCAAGCGTCTGCGCGTTGAAGATGGTGGTCAGATCACGGGTCAGCTGGAAATGCTCTCCGACAAGGAAGTGGCAATCAAGACTGACAAGCCTGCCTGAAACAGGACATCAGAAAAGCACAGGGGCAGACCTGTGCATCTGATTATAAAAAAACCCGCCGTTTGGCGGGTTTTTTATTGCTACTCTCTGATTGAGCGACAGATTTTCTCCGTCAATGGGATGGAAACAGTACAATCAGCTTCCATCCGAAGGGAAAGCTCTCGCTCTTACGATCAGCCTGCGTTTTCGCGACGATCCCGCAGCTTGACGTAAGCCAGAGCGGCATGTTCCGCACAGTAAGGCTTGCCCGGCAAAGGTGTTGCGCCGCAGAAGTGAAAGCCTGGTGTTCCCGGATCGCCAAGCGGCCAGCAGCAGGTTGCACTGCGACGACGAGGTTCCATCACAGCAGCCAGACGCTGAGCTGCGGGGCGCGAGGCCGGAGAGACTTTTTTCTCGACAAGGGTCGCTTTCTCTACAACGGGTTCATTCTGGGTCACTTTCGTCAGGACCGGAACCGTCGCTTTTACACGCTGCTCAGCCGGCTTTTCCTGTACCGCGACAGCCGCCTCCTGCTTTACGGGCGTGCTTTCAGCCTTTGTGCTGCTGACAGCGACCGGCTTTTCAACCACTTTTTTAATCTGAACTTCGCTTACCGCAGGAGCAGCACCGGTCACGGGCTGGGGAACAGCCGCTCCTCCAGAGGCAGCGGGAGCGCTCTCGGCAGCGACCGCTTCCTTGACCGGGCGACGCGATGACGAGGTTTTGGCCTGCTCACCAGTCTCTGCTGTTTTCTTGGCGGCTGTCTTTCCATCCTGTCGACGAATCGGAGATGGACGCGCAGGAAGCCCCAGGCGGTGAGCCTTGCCCACCACCGCATTTTTTGTAATTCCGAGTTGTCGCCCGATCTCAGCCGTTGACAGTCCTTCCTGCCATAAAGCCTTGAGACGGGCGATTGTCTCGTCTGTCCATTCCATGACACGCCTCTCCCATTCTCGGACGGTCGCACCCGGATCCGAGTTCTGAGCGAAAATATGATTTTCGCCACACACACTCAAGCAACAGCCATCGAAACTCAGTCGCGAACATCACAATGCCCCGCAGAGTCTTGTGATTTTGCCGCGTCAAAGTCTCGTCCCCCGTTCAGACGTTCTCACCTGAACGGGATTGGCCCTGATTATCCGTCCGTATCAGACGAAGCCGCCCTGCGCTGACACCGAGAGACAGATGTCCCTCAAACAGCGCAAGTGCTTCCTCACCGAAAACATCACGACGCCAGCCCGTCAGTAGCGGCCCGGTCGGGTCGGGGTCCAGAGCAAAAGCGTCGAGATCATCGGAACTGGCCACAAGCTTGGGGGCAACATCGTGCTTTTCGCACTGATACGCCAGCAATACCTTCAACAATGCAACCAGCGCCGGAGAAGGACGCGGCCCATCCGATCCTTTCCCGCCCCGCACAACCTTGGGCAATTCGGAATCCGGAAGCTGGACAGCATCCTGGATCACAGCCAGCAGGTCCTGTCCGGCCCGACCTTCCGCAAAGCCCCGACTGACGCCTCTTACGCGCGCCAGATCGTCCGTATTACCCGGCACCGTCGCGGCAATCTCGAGAAGACTTTCATCCTTGAGCATACGCTGTCGAGGAATATTCGCGTTCTGGGCTTCTCTCTCCCGCCAGGCAGCAATCGCCCGCAGGATACCCAGCATCCGACGATTGTTGGTCCGGGCGCGGAGCTTTTCCCACTGCTTTTCCGGATCAACCCGCAATCTGTCCGGATCGGAAAGAGCAGCCTGCTCGGCGCTGACCCATGCCGACCGACCTTCCCGCTCCAGTTGCTTGAGCAGGGATTCATAGACCAGACGCAGATAGGTCACGTCAGCCGCAGCATAAGTCAGCTGTGCGGGCGACAGAGGACGGACTGACCAGTCCGTAAAACGATGACTCTTGTCGATCGATGCGCCAGTGACTGCGCCCACAAGATTATCGTATCCAACCTGATCGCCATATCCGGCCACCATCGCCGCCACCTGTGTATCGAACAGGGGCTGAGGCAAGCGATCAAACAGATGCAAAAAGATTTCCAGATCCTGGCGGGCAGCGTGAAAAACCTTCACGACAGACTGGTCATCGAACAGGGCCGTCAGGGGAGTCAGGTCAATATCCGGGGCGACGGCATCGATCAGGACGACTTCCTTCTCACCGGCTATTTGAAGCAGACACAGCTCGGGCCAGTAGGTCTTTTCCCGCATGAACTCGGTATCGACCGTGACGAACGTCTCGTTTCTGAGTCTTTCGACTGTTTCTGCAAGGTCAGTCGTGCTGGTAATCAGACGGGGCGCCGGAAAGCTGTATCGGGGACTTTGAGCCATGAGCGTTCCATACACAGAGCCGCTGAAAAGCGAAAGTGTGCTTCCTTGACGTCAGCACCACGCCAGTGACACATCGCCTGAAAGATTGAATGGAGACAGACCATGACCGCGCAGAATGACGGCCGGGAAACCCTTACCCAACTCGGTCGATCCACACCGATGCCGCAGTCGCCTGAAGAGGCGGAGCTGGAACGCGTTCCCGCTCCCCACAAGGGACGACAGTATGTCGTGCGCTTCACTGCACCCGAATTCACATCACTCTGCCCTGTCACAGGTCAGCCGGATTTTGCGCATCTGGTGATCGACTACATTCCCCGTGACTGGATTGTCGAAAGCAAGTCCCTGAAGCTGTATCTCACGAGCTTCCGGAATCATGGAGCCTTCCACGAGGACTGTTCGGTGACGATCGCAGAAACGCTCGTCAAGCTGCTTGATCCGGTTTGGCTGCGGATTGGAGCTTACTGGTACCCCAGAGGCGGAATGCCGATTGATGTCTTCTGGCAGACGGGCCTGCCGCCGGAAGGTGTCTGGATCCCCGCTCAGGATGTTCCGGGTTACCGGGGACGCGGCTAAGCCGCACACCTAGGGGCACTTGATAGACAATTCTGTAAAATCATCCGCCCCAAAAGTGTCTGTCTCCACTTTACCGGTAGAGCATCCACAAAGGGATTGCGTCCCTTTGTGCGATCAGACGCAAAGCCTGAAGACACATTTGCAAGATATAAAAAAAACCCGGCTCAGAACACTGAGCCGGAGCTTTTACTGTAATGACCGTTACTGGCGACGCTCAGCCACCAGCTCCAGCGTCAATCTCTGCACGCACAGACTGGATCTTCGACATCAGACCTTCAAGACGGGAAACATCTGACTTGTCAGCTGACTCCCATGCCTCAGTCAGGGCTTCAAGCCTTGCCGTAGCGGCGTCTATGGAAATTTCCGTAACCGGCACGGCTTCGTCCGCAAGGATCGTGCACCGTGTCTGCGTCATATCCGCAAAACCACCACCGACAAAGTAATGGTCAGTAGGGGTCTCACCTTCATAGAGAGTAACGGTGCCGCCACGCAGAAGCAGCATCATGGGGGCATGCTCGGGCATGGCGGCGATATCGCCTTCCTCACCCGGCATGACGACCATGTCCACGTCGCGGGACACCAGAACCTTCTCCGGGCTGATGATCTCGACCTTGATCGGCATTCTGTTGGTCCCTTCCGACGTCGGCGACTTACGCCGCTTCCTTCATCTTCTCAGCTTTGGCGACTGCTTCCTCGATGGAGCCAACCATGTAGAAGGCACCTTCCGGAAGATCGTCATACTCGCCAGCCACAATCGCCTTGAACGAACGGACCGTGTCTTCCAGCGAAACCAGCTTGCCCGGTGCGCCCGTGAACACTTCGGCCACATGGAACGGCTGGGACAGGAAGCGCTGGATGCGGCGAGCGCGGGCAACGAGCTGCTTGTCGTCTTCCGAGAGCTCGTCCATGCCGAGAATGGCAATGATGTCCTGCAGGGATTTGTAAGTCTGCAGGATACGCTGCACGTCACGGGCAACCTGATAATGCTCTTCACCAACGATCTTCGGATCGAGCGAACGCGATGTGGAGTCCAGAGGATCCACAGCCGGATAGATACCCATTTCAGCGATCGAACGGTTGAGAACCGTTGTTGCATCCAAGTGAGCGAAGGTCGCGGCAGGAGCCGGATCGGTCAGATCGTCGGCAGGCACGTAAACGGCCTGAACGGAAGTGATCGAACCCTTCTTCGTGGAGGTAATACGCTCCTGCAGGGCACCCATTTCCGTGGCCAGCGTCGGCTGATAACCCACGGCGGACGGGATACGACCCAGCAGAGCGGACACTTCCGAACCAGCCTGCGTGAAGCGGAAGATGTTATCGACGAAGAACAGGACGTCCTGACCTTCCTCGTCACGGAAATACTCAGCCTGCGTCAGACCGGAGAGAGCAACACGGGCACGGGCACCCGGCGGCTCGTTCATCTGGCCATAGACCAGAGCCACCTTGGAACCGTCCGTGGAACCATCTTCGTTAACCTTGATGACGCCCGCGTCCTGCATTTCGAAATACAGGTCGTTACCTTCACGGGTACGCTCACCAACACCGGCGAACACTGACACACCACCGTGCGCCTTGGCGATGTTGTTGATCAGCTCCTGAATAATAACGGTTTTGCCGACGCCAGCACCACCGAACAGACCGATCTTACCGCCCTTGAGGTAGGGGCATAGCAGATCGACAACCTTGATGCCTGTCACGAGGATTTCGGACGCACCAGCCTGCTCTTCGAAGGAAGGAGCTTCACGATGGATCGGAGCCTTACGCGTGGTGCGGATCGGCCCCTTCTCGTCGATGGCTTCACCGATCACGTTCATGATGCGGCCAAGCACTTCCGGGCCGACCGGCACGGAGATCTGCGCGCCGGTGTCAACGACTTCCTGACCGCGGACGAGACCGTCCGTGGTGTCCATGGCGATGCAGCGCACTTCGTGTTCGCCAATTTCCTGCGCCACTTCGAGCACAAGAGTGTGGTTGCCCAGCTTTACATGCAGCGCACCAAGAATCTTGGGCAGCTCGCCTTCAAACTGGACGTCAACGACAGCGCCACGAATCTGGGTGATACGGCCGACATTGTTTGACGAACCCGCGGCTGAAGACTGGGCCGGGGTCTGTGTGGTGGTGTCCGACATGGGATCAGCTCCTGCGGGCAAATTCGGTCTGAATGATACGGGATCGGATGGAGGCGGCGATCAGACCGCCTGCGCACCCGAGATGATCTCGATAAGGTCGTTGGTGATATTGGCCTGACGGGTCCGGTTGTAGGTCTGCGTCAGACGGTCGATCGCCTTGCCTGCGTTGCGGGTTGCGTTGTCCATAGCGGTCATACGCGCACCCTGCTCACCGGCTGCCGACTCAAGCAGGGCAGCATACATCTGCACCTGCAGATTACGCGGCAGCAGACGCTCCAGCAGCACCTGTTCATCCGGCTCGAACTCATACTGAGCAGCATCCGGATCAGGCTTTGCCTCGGCTTCATCCAGCCCCAGCGGGATCAGCTGCAGAGGCGTAGGCACCTGCGACATCACATTGCGGAACTGGTTATAGATAACGGTGCAGACATCAAACTGTCCGGCTTCCAGAAGCGCCGTCACCTTCGCACCGAGATCACTCGCCGCAGAGAACGGAATTTCCTTGCCACCTACACCGATGACATGATCAACGATCAGATCGGCATATTCGCGGGACAGATAGTCATATCCCTTGCGTCCGATCGGCAGCAGCTTGACGGTCTTGCCTTCGGATTGAAGACGACGGATCGTCAGACGGGTCGTGCGGTTGATGTTCGAGTTGAACCCACCGGCAAGACCACGGTCACTGGTGATCGGAATCAGGAGATGAACGCGGTCATTACCCGTGCCGGCAAGAAGCTGCGGAAGACCATCCTGACCAGCCATCGATCCGGCGAGCTCACCAAGCATACGACGCATGGCAGCCGCATAAGGGCGGGCTGCCTCGGCGTGCAACTGGGCGCGGCGGAGTTTCGCGGCCGCGACCATTTTCATCGCGCTCGTGATCTTCTTCGTCGATTTGACGCTTCCGATCCGTGCGCGGAGTTCCTTCAGGGAGGCCATGAACGGTTACTCGCGATCAGGCTGTGAAACGACGATTGAAGTCCGTAAGGAACTCGCCGATCTTCGTTTCAAGATCCTTGGTGATCTGACGTTCGGTGCGCAGCGCCTGGACAATGTCCTTGGCGGGGCTCCGCAGTTCAGCCAGAAGCTTCGTCTCCCAGGGCACGACCTTCTCGACAGGAATGCTGTCGATATAGCCACGCGTTCCTGCGAACAGCACCACAACCTGCTCTTCAACAGACAGCGGGGAAGACTCAGGCTGCTTCAGAAGCTCGACCAGACGGGCACCACGGGCAAGCTGCTTCTGCGTTGCCGGATCAAGGTCGGATGCGAACTGGGAGAACGCAGCCATCTCACGATACTGGGCAAGCTCAAGCTTGATCTTGCCAGCAACCTGCTTCATCGATTTGATCTGCGCCGCAGAACCAACACGCGAAACCGAACCACCAACGTTCACGGCCGGACGGATACCACGGTAGAACAGGTCGGTCTCAAGGAAGATCTGACCGTCCGTGATGGAAATCACGTTCGTCGGGATGTAGGCGGCGACGTCACCAGCCTGCGTTTCAATGACCGGCAGAGCCGTCAGTGAACCGGCACCATTTGCATCGGACATCTTCGCAGCGCGCTCCAGCAGACGGGAGTGCAGATAGAAGACGTCACCCGGATAGGCTTCACGAGCCGGCGGACGACGCAGCAGCAGGGACATCTGACGGTAAGCAACAGCCTGCTTTGACAGATCGTCGTAGCAGATCAGGGCGTGCATACCGTTGTCACGGAAATACTCACCCATGGCGCAGGCGGAGTAAGGCGCGAGATACTGCATCGGAGCCGGATCGGAGGCAGTAGCTGCAACCACGATCGAGTAAGGCATCGCGCCATTCTCTTCGAGGGTGCGAACGAGCTGGGCAACAGTAGAGCGCTTCTGACCGATTGCGACGTAGATGCAATACAGCGACTTCTTGTTGTCGCCGAGCGCATTGACATCTTTCTGAGCCAGTATGGTGTCGATCAGGATCGCGGTCTTGCCGGTCTGACGGTCACCAATCACGAGCTCACGCTGTCCACGTCCAATCGGCACAAGGGCGTCGATTGCCTTGATGCCTGTCTGCATCGGCTCGCTGACCGACTGACGCGGCATGATGCCGGGAGCCTTGACCTCGGCAGGCGTCATCGTGACGTCTGTCAGCGGGCCCTTGCCATCGATCGGGTTGCCAAGACCATCGACAACGCGTCCGAGCAGACCCTTGCCGACCGGAACCTCGACAACCGCACCGGAACGGTTGACGGTGTCGCCTTCACGGATCTCCGTGTCGGAACCGAAGATAACAACACCAACGTTGTCGTTCTCAAGGTTGAGGGCCATGCCCTTCTGACCGGCCGTCGGGAAGTCGACGAGATCGCCGGCCATGACGTTCTGAAGACCGTAAACACGGGCGATACCATCGCCAACGGTCAGGACTGTTCCTGTTTCGGCGATTTCTGACGCCGTGTCGAATGAAGCGATCTGCTGCTTCAGGATATCCGAAATCTCAGCGGGACGGATTTCCATCACGCGGCTCCCTTCATGGCATAATGCAGGCGTACAAGGCGGGATTGCAGGCTGGTGTCAACAAGGCGAGGGCCGACGCGCACCACAAGACCACCAAGGATCTCGGGATCAACGTGCTCCTGAAGCACGACACGCGAATAACCGGCTTCGGCGAGCTTGCCCTGCAGTTGGGCGCGCTGTGCTGTCGTCAGGGGCTGCGCGCTGACGATCTCGGCAGACACCTCCCCGCGACGGGCGGCAGCCACAGCAGCAAACGCCGCCATAATCTGGCGAAGACGGGGCAGCCGACGATTGTCCGCCACCACACCCACGAAATTGGTGATCAGTTCGCCGAAGCCCTGCTGCCTGATCACGGCGAGAACAGCCTTGCGGGCGTCTCTGATATCAAGACGCGTGTCCTGAAGGACTGCCGCGAACTGAGGGCTTTCATCGATCAGTCTGGCGAGAGCATCGGCCTGGGGGAGGACCTCGTCGAGCTTCCACCGATCGGCGGCAAGCTCATAAAGCGCGGTCGCATACCGCCCGGCGAGGCCGCCTGTCCCCACCGGGGACTGAGCAGCGGATCGGGTACTTGTTACGGCAGTGGCCACTGTCGGCTGTTTCCTTCTGCGTTCCCCAAGGGCATCGGACTGCGCGGTCCCGGTCGGGTTTTGCACCAGACCAGAAAGCACACCCGGTCGCATTTGTTATTGTGGCGGCCTCTAGCATGGTGACTATCGGCGCGCAACAGACCAGATGAAGAGAAGTCAATCTTCCCCTAATATTTCACCACGGCAACAATCTGGGCTTCCCCATCTCCCTCAGGAAAAGTCGCGCGCCACCCGCTCCGCGCTTGCCCGTGCATAACCGCTTGTCGCCAGTGCTCCCACAAGCACCACACTACCTCCAAGCACCGCCGCGATCCAGCAGACGAAATAGCTAAGATGCAGAAAAGAGGCTGCAAATTCCGCCCTGTCCTCTGAGACAATCCCTGCACCACGCAGACTGCCGGCTATCGCCACCCCAAGCGCTGCCCCGATCTGTCGACTCGTGGAGGCTACGGCGGCCGCGAGTCCGGCCTGCCGTCTTGGCATTCCCGACACGGCGGCGTTGGTTATGGGCGCGTTACAGAGCCCGAATCCTGCTCCCGTCAGCGCATAGGCCACCGCAAGCCAGAGCGGTGACGTGTCCGCAGCAAGCCCGGTCAGCATCCATGCTCCGCCAGCCAGACCGCAACCGGACAGCACCAGCGGCACGCGCGCGCCCTGCGCCGCCACCAACCGCCCGGAAAGCGGAGCTGCGATCACCACGGCCACGGCGAAAGGCATCAGTTTCCAGCCCGCTGCACCGGGCGCGAATCCTCTTACGTCCTGCAGGTAGATGGTGCTCAGGAACAGCAGCGACGAAAAAACCGCGAAACAGAGCACAGCCAGCACAGTGGCTGACGCGAACGGAACCGAACGGAAGAAGCCAAGATTCAGCATGGGGTGGGTGCTGCGTTTCTCGACAATGAGAAACACCACCAGCGACAGAACGGACAGGATCAGCAGTCCTAGAATCCGAGCGCTCCGCCAGCCCAGATCCGGGCCTTCGATCAGCGCGCCCACCAGCGCCATGCTCGTCAGTGCGGCCAGCCCCTGCCCCGCCGGGTCGAATCGCGCCGGAATCGGTGAGCGCGATTCGGGAACGAAACGAATCGTCATCACCAGGGCAATCAGCCCCACGGGCACATTGATCCAGAATACCGCCCGCCAGTTCAGGGCATCGGCGATGAACCCGCCGACAGCCGGCCCCAGCGCCAGAGCGATGCCAGACATCATGCCCCACAGACCGATCGCACGTGCACGGTCACCGGGGTCCAGAAATGTATTCGCGATGATGGAGAGCGCGACCGGGTTCAACATGGCGCCACCTACGCCCTGCAGAATCCGCGCCACAATCATCTGTGTCGGTGTAAGGGCCAGCCCGCAGAACGCGGATGCTGTGCAGAAAATCACGATGCCTGTCAGAAACACTTTTCTGCGACCAAAACGGTCCGCCAGCGTCCCAGCCGCCATCAGCAAAGCTGCAACCGTCAGCGTGTAGGCGTCCACAATCCATTGCAGACCGGAAAGACTGGCTCCGAAAGCCTGCTTGATGGAAGGCAGCACCACATTGACGATGGTAACGTCCATCATCACCAGCAGCAGGCTGAGGCAACAGGACGCCAGCACAAGCCACTGATGTCGCCTGGAATCCGGCTGGGTGATTTGTTGAGGCATCGTTTCTTTTCCTGACAGCGCGGCAGACATGACAAAGCGCAGGCAAATGGGACCAAACCCAGCCCGACTTACTTAGTCACATTGCGTATTTTACTTATACAGGAAATCTGGAGCGGGCGAAGGGAATCGAACCCTCCTCAGAAGCTTGGAAGGCTACTGCATTACCACTATGCTACGCCCGCATCCGAGGCGCTTATATAACCTCCCTTTCCGACGACGCAAGCCTCTATCGTTGCCCTTATGCGTCGGGAGGCATGAGCGACTTTTTTCACAGAAAATAATTCTCGCAAAAACCCGGAATTTCCGGCGGATTTTCAACATCTTCCCGGTCAAGAAGAACATTTTTCCGAAGCAATTCCCGCTCTGTCCTCTTGACTTTAAACGCGCAACATATTCTTTTCCGCCACCTGTGCCCGACCTGAGTGGAAACAGCGAAAAAGACTTCGGTCTGCTTCGGGGTCACTCGGGATGGTACCGCAGGGGTGTAGCTCAATTGGCTAGAGCGCCGGTCTCCAAAACCGGAGGTTGCGGGTTCGAGACCCTCCGCCCCTGCCAAATCAGCCTGAATTCAGTCTCAACGGGACCAGTCCCGACGCTGGACAGGGCTGGCACAGGTTGCCGGCTCCGGTCGGTTTCTGGCGAGTGTTACCGGTCTGCCGGATTCGATCCACGAAGGATCGATGGCAGGTCGAAAGAGAAGGTTTTTTCGTGTCAACCAGTCCAGTCAAATTCCTCCGGGATGTAGAAGCCGAGGCCAAAAAGGTCACGTGGCCGTCACGGAAAGCGACGCTGGTGACAACGGGAGCCGTACTCGCGATGGCTACGCTCGCTTCCATTTTCTTTTTCGTCGTCGATCAGGCTATCGGGCTCGGCGTTCGAGAACTTTTCGGACTGGGAGGCTAGAAGACCGGTATGGCCAAGCGGTGGTACGTCGTTCACGTCTATTCGGGTTTCGAGAAGAAAATCGCCACCCAGATCATGGAAGAGGCTGCCCAGAAAGGGCTGTCCGACCATATTGAACAGGTTCTCGTCCCTTCCGAGGAAGTGGTGGAGATTCGTCGAGGCCAGAAGGTCAACTCCGAGCGCAAGTTCTTCCCGGGATACATCCTGGTGAACATGGAACTGACGGATGATGCCTGGCATCTGGTGAAAGACACTCCCAGAGTGACCGGGTTCCTTGGCTCCAAGACCCGTCCGAGCCCCATCCCTGCGGCGGAAGCCGAGCGGATCATGAAGCAGGCTCAGGAAGGCGTTGAGCGTCCTCGCTCCTCCGTCACCTTCGAGGTTGGTGAACAGGTCCGCGTTGCAGACGGTCCGTTCACCTCGTTCAATGGTGTTGTCGAGGAAGTCGACGAAGAGAAGCAGCGCCTCAAGGTCAGCGTTTCGATCTTCGGTCGCTCCACGCCTGTCGATCTGGAATATGGGCAGGTCGAGAAGCTCTGATCGTCTTTTCAGTTCGCATCTAACAAGAAAGCCCCGGTTCAAAAGACCGGGGCTTTTTTTCGTTTGTATGCCAAGGCAGAAACAAAGTGCCGCCCTTGCTTTCACCTTACCTGCCGCCGCCGGACACGTGCCAGCGACAGCAGATTCATGCCTCTCTTCAGAGAAGTGAGGAAGCCTTGCTCGTGACAGCCTTGCACACTTTCTTGCGGACCGCGGCTTTCAGGGAAGACAGGGAAAGCTGGTTGCCATCAGCAAGCTGAAGAAGTCCCTGCTGGCCGGAAGCATAGGACGCATCGCTGGTCACATCGGACTTGCCTGTCAGCGTGTTCAGCGTGGACTTGGCGGAAGAAACATTGCTGACCAGATCATTCTGCACGCAGTAGCCCAGCAGACCGGCGATGTTACCTGAGCTGGCAGAAGACAGGGACGGAACACCAAGGCTGCCGAGCAGGCCGGATGTGCCGCCGGAAGAACCCGTCACGCTTTGCAGGGCGCCCTGCTCCGCACCCTGAGCAATGCCTCCAAAAGACTGCGCGTGAGAAGCGGAGACACCGGCAAATGACAGGCCGGCGATGAGCGCCAGGACGCCAGAACGACGAAAGATCATGGATTTTCCTTCTCAGTGATGGCCCCGGCAAGCCAAATATCACCGAAGCGCATTCAGACTGTTGAACCTTAATGAGGCGGAAACGCGGCACAACCGCAAAGTCGGTCGTGAATTGCAGGGCTGTTTCTCCTGCAACTCTCCCTTTCCCGTTCACTGCGCGGAAGGGTAGCCTCTGGGATGAACGCACCCTTCGGGCTTGCGATAAGCCTTCCACGCACCACGTTCCTGCTATAGGTGTCGACTCGCAATTCTACAGTGGCATTCCACAGTGAGCGTGGAGCAGGAGAGGAACTGAGATGGGTTATCGCGTAGCGGTCGTGGGCGCGACAGGCGCTGTCGGACGCGAAATACTGAAGACCTTGCACGAACGGGAGTTTCCCGTCGACGAGATCGTGGCTCTGGCGTCACCGCGTTCGACCGGGCGCGAAGTCTCCTTCGGGGACCGCACGCTGAAAGTCCAGAATCTCGAGACATTCGATTTTGCTGGCTGGAATGTCGCCCTGTTCTCGCCGGGCGCAAGCGTGTCCGCCATTCACGGTCCCCGTGCTGCGAAGGCCGGATGCATCGTGATCGACAACACGTCCCACTTCCGCATGGAGCCGGATGTCCCGCTGGTCGTGCCGGAAGTAAACCCGAACGATCTGAAGAAGGCCAAGCGCGGGATCGTCGCGAATCCGAACTGCTCCACTATCCAGATGGTCGTGGCGCTGAAGCCGCTGCATGACCTGTTCACGGCCAAGCGCGTCGTCGTCGCGACCTATCAGGCCGTCGCGGGCGCAGGCAAGGACGGCATGGACGAGCTGTTCGCCCAGACCAAAGGCACGTTCGTCAACGATCCGCCGAAGGTCGAGCAGTTCCAGAAGCAGATCGCGTTCAACTGCATTCCGCAGATCGATCGTTTCATGGATGACGGCGCCACCAAGGAAGAGTGGAAGATGACCGTCGAGACGAAAAAGATTCTCGACCCGGAGATTCAGGTTCTCGCCACCTGCGTGCGCGTGCCGGTTTTCATCGGTCACTCGGAAGCCGTCGTCGTCGAGTTCGAGGAACCGGTCGATCTCAGGAAGGCACGTGAGGCGCTACGTGAGGCTGAAGGAGTCGTCCTGCTCGATGAGCGTGAGGACGGTGGTTATGTCACCCCCATCGAGTGTGTGGGTGAAGACGCAACCTATGTGTCCCGTCTGCGAATCGACCCGACCGTGCCGAACGGTCTGGCTTTCTGGTGTGTGTCCGACAATCTGCGCAAGGGCGCTGCCCTGAATGCCGTGCAGATCGCCGAGACGATGATTGCTCTCGATCTGTTGCCTCATCGCAACTAAAGCGCAGAAGGCCGCCGGTCACGGGGGATTGATACAACCAGTCGACCAGATGACTGTTTCAGCCTGTTTGCACTCTCTGAAACAGTCCTGCCTTCATCCGTCGGGGAGCATCCCTGCTCCCCCCGCCCTCACATCCTCCAAAACGTGAGGTTCCCTCTCGGTCTCGTGTTTCCCCGTTCAATTGACCACGAAAACCCTGCGGCGTAGGACCGGTTCTGGAATAGCGCCGCCTTCCGTGCGGCGTTTTACATGGACAAGATGACGAGGCGACGATGCAGGATGTCCGGGAAGCGCTCTATGTCGGGAGCCGAAGTGACGGCACTCTAATCCGACGACCGATGTCACCGCATCTTCAGGTCTATAAAATGCGCCTGTCGATGTTTCTTTCCATTTCGAACCGAATTACGGGTGTGGTGGCAACCGGCGGTTCAGCACTGGGTGTCTTCTGGCTGGCGGCCCTCGCAAAAGGACCGAAATCCTTTGCAAGCGCCCGCAAGGTGACAGGCAATCCGCTGGGCCAGCTCGTGCTGTTCGGATGGATCCTCTCACTGGTCTGGCACACAGTCGGTGGCCTTCGCCACTTCATCTGGGATGCTGGTCATCGCTACGACAAGAAGGAACTGAACGAGGACGGTCCGGTGGCGCTTGGCGTCATCGCCGGTGTGGGCGTCACGCTCGCAACCGCCCTGCTCGGTGTTTCCTGCTGTCGCGCACGGCATCGCGCCAAGCTGCTGAAGAAGGCTTCCTGAGATGAATGCAACGTCTCCCACGCATCGCACCGTGATGCGCTCACAGCTGGGCCGCGCCCGTGGCCTCGGCTCCGGTCACTCTGGCACCGGCCACTGGATCGTGGAACGTGTTTCAGCAGCCAGCCTGCTGCCGCTCTCCGGCTGGTTCGTCATCCAGATGTTCCGTCTCGGCGGAGCGGATTATGAGCAGGTCGCCAAATGGGGCGGCAAGCCGGTCAACGCGACGCTGCTGACCGCTCTGGTCGCCACCAGCTTCTATCACGCGGAAGTCGGGCTGCAGGTGATCGTGGACGATTACGTGCATGGCAAGGCTCACGCCCCCACAAAACTACTCGTCAAGATCGGCACAGGACTTCTTGGCCTGCTCGGCGTCGTTTCGGTGCTGAAACTGGCCCTTGGTCGCCCTGCCTCTAAAGGCTGATCGCCGCTGACCGACGTGGCCAGCAGGCTTCGCCGGTTTTTCTGATGCATTGACTGGTCGCAAGATAACGGGAGCGCCGTCACTATGAACGCTAATTCCTCTCCTTCTCGGGGGGCCTACCGCATTGTCGATCACGCCTATGACGTGGTCGTGGTCGGCGCCGGCGGGTCGGGTCTCCGTGCAACGCTGGGTATGGGCGCCGCTGGCCTGTCCACTGCCTGCGTCACGAAAGTTTTCCCCACACGCAGCCATACGGTCGCAGCACAGGGCGGCATCGGCGCCTCCCTCGGCAACATGGCTGAAGACAACTGGCGCTGGCACATGTACGACACCGTAAAGGGGTCGGACTGGCTGGGCGATCAGGACGCGATCGAGTTCATGTGCCGCGAGGCGGTCCCCGCCGTGCACGAACTCGAACATTTCGGCGTGCCATTCTCCCGTACCGAACAGGGCAAGATCTACCAGCGTCCCTTCGGCGGTCACATGAGCGACTACGGCAAGGCCCCTGTGCCCCGCGCCTGCGCCGCCGCCGACCGCACGGGTCATGCGATCCTGCACACGCTGTATCAGCAGTGCCTGAAGCATAACGTCGAATTCTTCGTCGAATATTTCGCCATCGACCTCATCATGGATGAGGAAGGCGCATGTCGCGGCGTGATGGCGTGGTGTCAGGATGACGGCACGATCCATCGCTTCAATGCGAAGATGGTCGTTCTGGCGACGGGCGGTTACGGCCGCGCCTACCAGTCCTGCACCTCGGCCCACACCTGCACGGGTGACGGCGGTGGCATGGTCATGCGCGCCGGTCTGCCGACGCAGGACATGGAGTTCGTGCAGTTCCATCCGACCGGCATCTATCCGGCAGGCTGCCTGCTCACGGAAGGCTGCCGTGGTGAGGGCGCTTACCTGACCAATTCGGAAGGCGAGCGCTTCATGGAGCGTTACGCACCGACGGCGAAGGATCTGGCGTCCCGTGACGTCGTATCCCGCGCCATGACGGTTGAAATGCGCGAAGGCCGTGGCTGTGGTCCGAAGAAAGACCACATGATGATGCATCTGGAGCATCTTGGTTCCGACCTGCTGCATGAGCGTCTGCCGGGCATCATCGAGACATCCCGCATCTTCGCCGGTGTGGATGTGACGAAGGAACCGGTTCCGGTTCTGCCGACCGTTCACTACAACATGGGCGGTATCCCGACGAACATTCATGGTGAAGTTGTCCGCCCGACGGATGACAACCCGGATGCCGTCGTACCCGGCCTGATGGCTGTCGGTGAAGCGGCCTGTGTGTCCGTGCATGGTGCAAACCGTCTCGGCACCAACTCGCTGCTCGATCTGATCGTCTTCGGTCGTGCCGCTGCGAAGCGCGCCGCCGAGATCGTCAAGCCGACCGACTTCGTAAAGCCGTTGCCTGCTGGCGCTGGCGAGAACGCGCTCGATCGTCTCGATGCGCTGCGTTACGCCAAGGGCGGCACCCGCGTTTCCGAACTGCGTGACCGTCTCCAGCGCGACATGCAGATGCATGCGGCGGTGTTCCGCACCGAGGAAAGCCTCAAGGAAGGCTGTGACAAGATCCAGGATATCTGGAAAGCCAAGGGCGACCTGTCCGTGGCCGACCGTTCCCTGATCTGGAACAGCGACCTGATGGAAGCGCTCGAGTTCGAAAACCTTCTCGCCAACGCGACGGTGACGCTGGAAAGCGGCCTTGTCCGCCATGAAAGCCGCGGTGCTCACGCCCGTGACGATTATCCGGACCGTGACGACAAGGAATGGATGAAGCACAGCGTGTCTTGGCTGGATGACAAGGGCGGCACGAACATGACGTACCGTCCGGTACACATGAAGACCCTCACCGATGAGGTTCAGGTCTTCCCGCCCAAGAAGCGCGTCTACTAACCCGCCGTCAGAAAAGGGAGACTGAAGATGGTCGAACTGAGACTTCCGCGTAACAGCACGGTGGGTAAGGGGCAGTTTTTTCCTGCCCCCGCCGGCTCCAAGAATGTGCGGACTTTCAAGATCTATCGCTGGACGCCGGATGACGGCAGCAATCCGGTGATGGACACCTATGAGATCGACATCGACGCCATCGGCCCGATGGTTCTCGATGCGCTGATCCACATCAAGAACGACGTCGATCCGACGCTGACGTTCCGCCGTTCCTGCCGTGAGGGCATCTGCGGTTCCTGTGCGATGAACATCGACGGCGAGAACACGCTCGCGTGCCTCAAGCCGATCCGGGACATGCAGGGGGATATCATCATCAATCCCCTGCCCCACATGCCCATCGTGAAGGATCTGGTGTCCAACCTCGACGGCGCGTATGCCCAGCTGCGCTCCATCGATCCCTGGATGAAGGCCGACAGTGCGCCTCCGCCGGATGGTGAGCGTCTCCAGTCACCGGAAGAGCGCGCCAAGCTGGACGGTATGTGGGAGTGCATCCTGTGCTTCTGCTGCACCACCTCCTGCCCGTCCTACTGGTGGAACGGCGACCGTTACCTCGGTCCGGCCACGCTGCTTGCGGCCTATCGCTGGATCGCGGACAGCCGTGACGAGCATCAGGGCGATCGTCTCGACTCGCTGGAAGACACCTTCAAGCTCTATGCGTGCCGCACGATCATGAACTGCACGCAGACCTGCCCGAAAGGGCTCAATCCCGCCAAGGCTATTGGCCGGATCAAGGAACTTCAGGTCGAGCGCAAGCTCTGATCTGCTGATCCAGCGCTGTATCAAGGAACGCCGGCGGGGAAACCTTCCGGCGTTTTTTGTGGCCGGTTGTTTACCGGCAGAGTGGAAGAGTCTGTCTGTTCATCAGCGTCTGACGTAACAGAACGAAACTTTTTCGCTCAAACCTTAAATTCTAAACCGATCGGCAGTTTTCCCAATGAACTGTTAACCCTCTCGCCGCATCTCTTTGACTATTCAAAAAGTGTGCGAGATTTCATGGCCTTTTATCCCTTCATTGCTGCTGAACAGGCCTACCCCCGGAACCAGTGGTATGTCGCAGCATGGAGCCATGAAGTTGGCGAAGCACCGCTGATGCGAATGATCGCAGGTGAGCGCATCATCCTCTATCGGCAGCGGTCAGGCTCCGTCGCGGCAGTGTCAGCACTCTGCCCCCACCGGCAAATGCCTCTGGAAACAGCGGAAATCGTCAACGACCAGATCGTTTGCCCTTATCACGGTGCTGCTTTCGGTTCTGATGGCGTGTGTGCCCATCTCCCTTTTCAGAAACATGTTCCCGCAGGCATGAACCTGAAATCATTTCATGTTGTGGACCATGCGCCATTTATCTGGCTATGGGTCGGCTCAGAGGAAACGCCTGACCTGAATCGCCTGCCGTTTGCGCGGTGTCTTCAACCTGAGGCTGGCCAGACTCTGCTCTTTGGTCTGAAGACCTTTCATGTGCAGGCCAGATCGCAGATCGTGCTCGAAAATCTTTTTGACCAGTCTCACATCAGCTTCACGCATCCTCTTACGCTCGGACAGCGCTGCGCGGCCAATGGCTCTACCAGACCTTCCGAAATCATCGACGAGGAAAACTATCTGGCCTTCATGCGCCTCTCTCCACCCAAGGCCACAGATGAAGCTCTTCACGCCCTGTTTCCCGCTCTCAGCGCGCAGATGCGGATCAGAAGCCGCTCAGAGTTATTTGGTGTCGGGCTGGTCATATCAGCGGGTTCCGAGATTATCGCCTGTGATGAAGAAGGCGAACCGACATCGAGTGTAGGTGATCTCGTCTTTTTCCATGCGATTACGCCGGAAACACAACACAGCACCCATTATTTTGCTGGGATCATGCGTAATTTCGCACTGAACGATCAAGATCTTTCCAACAGTTATGCAGAACGCAATGATCAGGTTGTGAGCGAGGATATCAGGGTGCTGGAAGCAATAGAGCCGCATCTTGCAGAGGCGGACGCGCGCAAAGAACCGAATTTCGTGACCGATGCCGCCGCCGTGCGTGTGCGCCGCCGGATTGAAGCTCTTATGGGGAACGCTCCTGCGCACTGTGTTTGAGAACCTGCCTGCGAGGCATAAACATCTGCACCGGAAAGTTTAAGGCTTCGATCTTCCATGAGCTTTTTGGAAAAGCTTCGTCAAAACGTTTTTGCATTTCATCTTATATTTATTGAGAAAATCATTTCCAGAAGTCACCAGTACGATGCTGTCTTCTGAGAGACTGCAAAAGCTGTGGTCAAACATCAATTCCTGTCATTGAAAAACATGATTATACCTGTTTCCCTGACGTGAAGATGTCTCTTCATATATGGAACAGGATACGAAAATAACGATGCAGTCTTCTCGCCCACGTTTTTCGCCTCAGACGCACCGATGAAAAACGTACGCTTTGACGCATTGCAGTCCGTGCGCGGACTGGCCGCACTGGTCGTGGTGCTGAGACATGTTCTGGCCTGCTATCCCCTGTCGAGCCACTCAGCCACTATCATTGTCTTCTTTCTTTTCAACTCGCCTGCGGCTGTCACGCTCTTTTTCGTTCTCAGTGGATTTGTTCTCACACATTCCCTCGTGGGGCAGGACTTTTCCGCAGAGACCGTTCTGACCTTCTGGACCCGTCGCGTCTTTCGCATTCTGCCAGCACTGATTGTTGTCACGCTGCTTTCTGCTCTTTTTACCCGAACGCCACTCGCAAACTGGCCTGTGGCAGGAAGCGACCCATCAATGGAAGCGCTTCTCCCCTATCACATGCCGCTGTCGCCCGGCTTGCTTGCAAAATGTCTTGCCTCGGTCTCAAGCGCATTGGTGCCCCAGAACTGGACCGTCGCAGTCGAATTGATCGCCGCCGCCTTTTTCCCCTTTCTCTGGGCGTCTAGCCGGAATGAAAGCCGACTGTTCCTTCCCGTCGTGCTGCTTGCTCTGGCTCTTTCCATCTGCGCGCCGGCGGGCGGCAAAGGGCTGCCCTTTATCTACGGTTTCAGTTTCGTTGTGGGGATCATCGCCTATCGGGGGTGGCAGAATACGAACGTCATTCTCACGTCTGCCGGTGTTCTGCTCGCAGCGGTGGGCATGTCGCTTCCCACCACCTTGCTGACCGAACCGGAAACACTGGGCGCTGTGTTCAACTCGCCAAAACTGGCTATCCCGGAGACGATCTGTGCTGGCTTCCTGCTGTTCG
This sequence comes from Acetobacter aceti NBRC 14818, assembly GCF_000193495.2. Classification (NCBI taxonomy): domain Bacteria; kingdom Pseudomonadati; phylum Pseudomonadota; class Alphaproteobacteria; order Acetobacterales; family Acetobacteraceae; genus Acetobacter; species Acetobacter aceti. Next base: position 1,516,925 of record NZ_AP023410.1, read on the forward strand.
GACTGGCCCGAAACGGCACGATAGCGGGCCTGCTTTCAAACAGGGCGCTGCTCTGGCTGGGCGATATCTCGTTCAGCCTTTATCTCGTGCATTTTCTGGTTATCGCCATTGCAGGGCGGCTGCTTTCTCCCTTGCTGCCGGCATTTTCAATGCCGGTGCGGGAAGGCATGGTGTTCTGCCTGACGCTGCTGATTGCGCTGCCGTTAAGTCACCTGCTGTATGAGAAAGTGGAAAGGCCAGCGAACCGACTGGGCCACCGGCTTTCCTCTCTCTTTCAGTCGCAGCGCAGAATTTCCTGAAAGTCAGGCTTTCTTCACGAACTCGGATTTCAGATTCATGGCACCAAATCCCGGGATCTTGCAGGCGATATCGTGTCCATCCGTACCGTCGACAAGACGGATTCCCTTGACCTTCGTGCCGCCTTTCACAACCTGCGACGATCCCTTGATCTTCAGATCCTTGATGACGCTGACCGTATCGCCATCCGCCAGCACATTGCCATTGGCGTCACGGATCACACGCTCGCCCCGCTCTCCTGCTTCCGCAGCCTCACCGGACCACTCGTGAGCGCATTCCGGGCAGATCCAGAGCGGGCCATCCTGATACACATGCTCCGATCCACATTCCGGGCATTTCAGGGCTTCGCTCATCTCGCACTCTCCGTTACCGACAGACGCAGGGTGCGCCTTCGCGGAGGCAGGCATGGCAAACCGGCGGCCGGGATACAAGCCTGCGCGCCATCACGAGCAACAGATTTCATATCTGTCCGTTCAGAGAAGCGGCGCCGTGTGATAGAGTGTCACACGCAGACCGCCATGCGGAACGGGCGCTGTTGTCGGCAGAAACGGCAGGCCGGTTGCATGAGCGAGAGCGGTTTCCGTCGTCACAATCCCTACACGCCAGCCGGAAAACCGGGTCGTCAGCGTCTGACCAAATGCGCGATAAAGAGGGATCAGCGCCTTTTTGTCCCCGATCCGGGTGCCATAAGGCGGATTGGCGATCACCAGACCCGGCGGTCCTTCAGGCGGCTGAAGTTCACTGATTGTCGCCTGTTGCAGCGTCACATAGTCGGCGACACCCGCCTGCTCCAGATTGGTGCGGCTCATGGCGATGGCGCCTGCATCACGGTCACTGCCGTAAAACCGGACGGAAGGCGTGCGTTCACTTTTGACCGCCCGCATCTGCGCCCAAGCATCGGGGTCGAATGTCGCCAGTTCCTCGAACGCGAAGTGACGGGAGCGTCCGGGATTGAGGCGGGCGGCAATTTCAGCCGCCTCAAGCAGGAAGGTGCCTGAGCCGCACATGGGGTCCACCACGGGCTCGTTGCCTGTGTAACCGCATTGCCGCAGAAAAAGGGACGCCATGGTTTCACGGATGGGGGCCCGATTGACGGCCGCCTTATGGCCGCGCCGATGAAGAAGAACGCCGGACGTATCCACACTGATGGTGCAGATGTCGCGTTCAATGCGCGCCCGCACCAGAACACCGCCTTCCTTGGCTTCCGCCGCGCCCAGTGTTTCGTGGATGGCACGGGTAATGCGTTCGACCGCGGCTCCCTCGTGATAGATTCGCGAGGTGGTGCAGTCTGCCTCGACACGAAACGGGACGTCCGGACGCAAAATCTTCGCCCAGGGTACCTGCCGGGCGCGTTGATCGAGTTGCGCCAGATGTGTCACGCGAAAGCTGTCGATGCGGGCCAGCACCCGGCTTGCGCCGCGAATCCACAGATTGGCCCGCCAGACCTCCGGCCAGCCGCCTAGTATCGTGACACCGCCGGGAACGGCGACGGGACGTTTGAAGCCTTTAAGGCGCACCTCATCACAAAGGACTGTCTCCAGTCCGGGAATCGTTGCCAGGAAGATCTCGAAGGGGCGCGTTTCAGTCATGGCGCTTCCATGACAGGAAGCCGCTTTCCCGGCAAACAGGACTTACGGGAAAAGCCGGAAAGACCTCCCGGTCCGTTTATAAAAATGCCCACATGCAAGAAATGCATCAGAATGATTCATTCTTTTGACAAAAAAGTCTGCCCCGTGTTTCAATAAGATGCTTATTTTCTGAAGAATTGCATTCTGGTTCTGCCCTGAAAGAGCGCGTGCAGATTTTTCTGACGATCCGGAACTGCCATGAAGATCGCCCCAGCTGTCACTCCGTCTTCGATGAATGCCACGCTCGACCTTCTGCCTGATCTGATCTGTGTGGTCAGTCCGGAGCGTCGCAGTGATTATTTCAACAAGGCCTGGCGCAGCCATGCTGGCGGATCGCAGCAGGATTTTGCCTCTGATGCCTGGGTCAACTGGATCATTCCGGAAGACCGGGAGAAGATCGAACAGGCATTGAGGCTGTCTCTGGACACCGGCGAGCAACAGGTAACGGAATGCCGCCTGACCGGATGCGTCTCACACAGTCCCTCCTGTCGTGGTCGGTGGTTTCTGTTTCGTGCCGTACCGCACAGGGACGCTGACGGCACGCTTCGGTTCTGGTTCCATATCCTGACCGATGTTCATGAGCAGAAACTGCGCGAACAGGAGACCAGCCACACAGCCCGCATGCGTATGGCCATGCTCAATGTGAGCTCAGACTGCATCAAGGTGATCAATACCGACGGCACGCTGGCGCACATGAATGACGCAGGCTGCATGGCGCTGAATGTCGATGCCGATTCCGGTTTCGGCATGAAGTGGTTGTCGCTTCTGCCCGAGGCAGCGTGGGAGCCAGGTGAACAGGCGCTGGAAGAAGCCCGTAACGGTGCAGGCGCCCGGTTTGGTGGCCTCAGTCAGATACCGGGGGCACCGCCGCGTTACTGGGATAACGTCCTGACTCCTCTCCTCAATGCAAACGGCATCGTGGAGGCCATCCTCTGCGTGTCCCGTGATGTGACGAAGGTCAAGGAAAACGAGGATCGCATCGGGATGCTTCTGCGGGAAGTCACGCACCGCTCCCGCAACATGCTGACCGTCGTGCGGGCCATGCTCAGACGGACGGTTCCGGACCCGTATGCCTCCTTTGTGACCACGCTGGATCAGCGTATCACCGCCATTGCCCGCGGTCTGGATCTGCTGGTGCGGGAGCAATGGACTGGTGCCCATGTTAAGGATGTTGTGACAGCGCACACTGCCATAAACGGGGAGACAGGTATCAACCGGCTTCGCATTGACGGGGATTCCCGTCTCCGTCTGCGTGCGGAAGCCGTGGAGAAAATCGGTCTGGCCATTCATGAACTGACGACGAACGCAGTACATTACGGTGCTTTTTCCAACGATACCGGCACCGTGACCGTCAGCTGGCAGGTAGAGGGAAAGGATGATGACACGCTGTTCCAGCTGCGGTGGAAAGAGCGGGACGGTCCCCCGATCACCGAGCCTTCCTCAAAAGGCTTCGGCACGGCGGTGATCGAACGCAATCCACGCGGAATAGAAGGCGCGAATGTCGTCTGTCGTCACGATCCGGATGGCGTGTTCTGGGAATTCACGGCTCCGGCCCGGCGAGTCCTGACAAGTCTGCCGAACAACTGACCTGCCCGTTTACAGAACCTGCTCGCGAAACCTGCTTTCAGTCATAAAGACGTTTCTGTTGCAGCGGGAGGAGGTTCACACGCCCTGCCACAAGACAAAGCTCAGCATGCTTTGATTATCGTCCTGTTATTACACTAAAATCACTGCACATTTTCACTCTCCAGGCATCAAGGGTGTCGCCGTGAGCACACCTTGCACTCATGCGACGGACCATCTTGGAGAGAAGCCGCTCTCTCCCTATACTCCGCCCCCCAACAAAAGGAGCACCCTTGTGTTCGAAGGAAGTCTGGCCTCGCGGAGCGGCCGTCGCAAAGCCTGGGTAGACAGCCTGTTCGTGGATCATGCGGTTTTCAGACTTGTCTGGACCAATTTCCACACAGTCGTTCCCGGCAAGGTTTATCGCTGTAACCACCCGACGCCGGCCCGTCTTGCTGCCGCGAAGCGTCGCTTCCACCTGAAGACGCTCGTCAATCTGCGTGGACATCGGAAATGCGGCTCCGATGCCCTGTCCCGCGATGCGGCAAAGCAGCAGGGACTGATCCATGTGGATATGGCGTTTGAAAGCCGTGGCGCGCCGCACCGCGATCGCATCCTGCGCTTTGCGTCGCTCTATCGCTCGCTCGAATTTCCGATGCTGATGCACTGCAAGTCTGGCGCGGATCGGGCGGGGCTTGCCTCCGGTCTCGTAGTGATGTTCGAAGGCGGCACGACCGATGAGGCTCTACGCCAGCTTTCCTGGCGCTTCGGGCATTTCAACCGCTCCCGCACCGGGATTCTTGACGCTTTCTTCTGGCGTTATCGCACCGAAGCCGAAGGACGCATTCCGTTTCTGGAATGGGTTGAGCATCATTACGACGAAGCTGCTCTCAAGCGCGATTTCGTTGCGGGCAAACTGGCGTCGTTTGTTACGGACAAGGTGCTGCGGCGGGAGTAATACCAGCGGAGTCATGGGTTACCCCTTATGCGGGCTCTGCCCGCACCCGGAAGGGACCACAGGCCCCTTCACCCCGGTTTATTGATAACAAACGGTTTCCAAAGACAGGTCTTTTAGCGGGGTGCGGGGCAGCCCCCGGTAAAAATCTGTTGGTATCAGCCTTACCACATTCACGCGTGCAGGCCCGGCGCTTCCCGACCGGTGCGGGCGACATATTCCGAATAGCCGCCATCATAGGGATGGATGCCCTCCGGTGTCAGTTCCAGCACGCGGTTGGACAGGGCGGCGAGGAAGTGGCGGTCATGCGAGACGAACAGCATGGTGCCCTCGTATTTCGACAGGGCGTTGATCAGCATTTCCTTCGTGCCGATGTCGAGATGGTTGGTTGGTTCGTCAAGCACGAGGCAATTCGGCGGATCGAACAGCATCAGCGCCAGCACAAGCCGTGCCTTCTCACCACCTGACAGAACGCGGCAGGGTTTGTCGATATCGTCGCCGGAGAAACCGAAGCCGCCAGCCAGCGCTCGGAGCGCACCCTGATTGGCGAGCGGGAAATTGTCCTCAAGCGTCTCGAAAATCGTGCGGTCGCCATCGAGCAGATCCATGGCGTGCTGGGCGAAGTAACCCATCTTCACACTACCGCCGAGCGTGACTGTGCCAGCGTCCGGCTCTGTCGTGCCGGTGACGAGTTTCAGCAGCGTCGATTTACCCGCGCCGTTCACACCAAGCACACAGCACCGTTCCTGACGGCGGATCATCAGGTCGAGACCTTCGTAAATCACCTTGCTGCCGTATTTCTTGTCGACGCCTTTCAGAGTCGCAACGACATCACCTGAGCGTGGTGCTGGCGGAAACTCGAAAGACAGGGTCTGGCGACGCTTCGGTGGCTCGACACGGTCAATCTTGTCCAGCTTCTTCACACGGCTCTGGACCTGCGCTGCATGGGAAGCGCGGGCCTTGAACCGGTCGATGAAGGCGATTTCCTTGGCCAGCATGGCCTGCTGACGCTCGAACTGGGCCTGCTGCTGCTTTTCGTTCTGGGCGCGCTGCTGTTCGTAGAACTCGTAGTCACCTGAGAAGCTGGTCAGATTACCGCCGTCGATCTCGATGACCTTGTTGATGATGCGGTTCATGAAGGCGCGATCGTGCGACGTCATGAGCAGTGCGCCATCGTAGTTGGCAAGGAACTGTTCGAGCCAGATCAGACTTTCGAGGTCGAGATGGTTGCTCGGTTCGTCGAGCAGCATGGCGTCGGGGCGCATGAGCAGGATGCGGGCCAGTGCGACGCGCATCTTCCAGCCGCCCGACAGCTTGCCGACATCGCCATCCATCATTTCCTGACTGAAGCCGAGGCCATCCAGCACCTCACGCGCTTTTCCGTCCAGCGCGTAGCCGCCCAGTTCCTCGAAACGGGCCTGCACTTCCCCGAAGCGCTCCAGAATGGCGTCCATCTGGTCCATCTGTTCGGGGTCGGCCAGCGCCGTCTCAAGCTGGGCCAGTTCAGCTGCAACGGTGGAGACTTCGCCCACGCCATCCATGACTTCGGCGACAGCGCTCCGGCCTTCCATCTCGCCGACGTCCTGACTGAAGAACCCGATGGTCAGCCCCTTATCGGTGACGACATTACCTTCATCAGGCTCTTCCTGCTTGGTGATGAGCCGGAACAGGGTCGTCTTGCCCGCACCATTCGGGCCAACGAGACCGATCTTCTCGCCCTTCTGGAGGGAAGCTGATGCCTCGATGAAGATGACACGCTTGCCGTTGTGCTTGCTGATATTGTCGAGACGGATCATGGGGGCTCGGAGGTCCTCGGACGGGCTGATGGAAGCCGCCGGGGTACTATCAACCGCCTTCCGGCGCAAACCGGTCCATACATGGTGGGAAATCCGTCCGATCCGGTCATATCTGCTGCTGGCGAAGAGCCGTAAATGGAAGGTTCGCAAAACCCTCATTCGGCCTTTGCCCTGCGCAACAATATCAATGGGTTATAATTGCCACTCATCCAGCAACGGAAAACGCTTTTAACATACTAATTTTATTATTTATTAAATATATCTTCACTGCATTATAAAATTATAAATCTTACTCCCGTAAAATATCATATCTAGAATTTCTGAAAAAATATGCGTCAGAATCTTGTACGCATATCATCCGGAACAGAATTTGAGTTTTGCTGATAAGAGTCTGTATCGTTGGAGCGGGTTTCAGCGGCGCCATTATTGCCCGTCATCTTGCGCAGAAAGGCCATGAGGTCGTTCTGCTGGATGAACGTCCTCACGCTGGCGGCAACTGCCACACCGAACGAGACGCGGCGACCGGCATCATGGTGCACCGGTATGGTCCGCACATCTTCCATACAGCCGATCAGCGGGCATGGGATTACATCAATCAGTTCGGAAAATTTCACCCCTATGTAAACCGGGTCAAGGCGATCTCGCAGGGCAAGGTCTATACGCTTCCCGTCAATCTCCTGACCATCAACCAGTTTTTCGGCACGACACTGAGCCCGAAAGAAGCCCGGGTTTTCATTGAGTCGAAAGCGGATAAATCCATCACGGACCCGCAAAATTTTGAAGAGCAGGCGCTATCCATGATCGGCCCCGACCTGTATCGGGCTTTTTTCCACGGCTACACCTGCAAGCAGTGGGGCATGCCGCCCACGGAACTACCAGCCTCCATTCTGAAGCGCCTCCCCCTGCGCTTCAACTATGACGACAATTACTTCAACCATCCGTATCAGGGCATGCCCGAGGACGGTTACACGGCCATCATCGAAAACATTCTGAAGATTGACCGGATCGAAATCCGGCTTGGCACCTCTTTTGAAGCGGTGGCCGAAGAGTTCGACCATGTTTTCTATACGGGGCCAATTGATCGTTATTTCGGTTTCAGGCTTGGACGACTGGGCTACCGGACGCTGGATTTCGAGCGGATCGAGGATGAGGGCGACTATCAGGGTACGGCCGTCATCAATTACTGTGATCAGTCCGTTCCCTTCACGCGCATCTCGGAGCACAAGCATTTCGCACCGTGGGAAGCTGACAAATTCTCACGCACGGTCTGCTTCAAGGAATACAGCCGACTGGCCGGAGAGCAGGACATTCCCTACTATCCGATCCGTCAGGTCCATGAAAAACGGATGCTGGAAAGCTATATCGAGCTGGCCAAAACGGAAAAGAAGATCTCCTTCCTTGGACGCCTTGGAACCTACAGATATCTCGACATGGATGTGACCATTTCCGAGGCTCTCGCCGCCTGCGACCGGATTGACGAGCTTGTTGCCGCCGGAGAGGCTATTCCCGTTTTCTTTGTTGATCCGACCTAAGCCCACGTTTCAACACACCGTATCAAGGGCGTCGTCTTTCAGTAGAAGCGACGCCCTATGAAATGCGCAGAAAAGGCAACCGAAGGCAGCAGTCAGGCCCGGTTCTTACGAACTGGCATGTGTCCCGGGGTGTAACTCGGTCGCCTCATGGTGAAGGTCATGCCTGTCAGGCATCGCACCCGGTCCACCGATCATGTGACCGATAGGCGTCAGGTAATCGACGTGATCACAGATGATCTTAAAGACCGCCAGCATCGGCACGGAGAGAAACGCGCCGGTAATGCCCCACATCCAGTCCCAGAACAGCAGGGACGCCATCACAAGCACCGGGTTTAGCGTGAAACGGCGCGCCAGCAACATGGGCGTGATGGTCTCTCCCTCCAGCAGATGGATGCAGAGATAGACCGCTGGCGGAAGAAGCGCCTGCACGACCGTTGGAAAACTGAGAAGCCCCACGCAGAAATAGATCACGATGCCCGTGCAGGGGCCAATGATCGGGATATAATTCAGAGCGAATGCCACCACGCCCCACAGCAAGGGGGTCGGCATGCCCAGCATCCAGCACTGGACCGTGTTGGCGATCCCCACGAACACATTCATCATCGTGATGGTGGCCAGATAAAGCGAGATATTCCGCTCGATATGGGACGAAATCTGCACGGCGCGTCGCTTGTCATTGAAGGTCGGCATGATCTCGACAAAGCGCCGCAACAGGCTGTCTCCCTGCGCCAGCAGAAAGAACAGCATGATGAAGAAAGTGAAAAGCTGTCCCATGAACGCCTGCGTGCCGAGCAGAAGCGAGGAACCAAGTGGCATGATGCCGGAGGCCACACCCGGCGCATGCGGATCGGCCGGCACACCCAGCAGTTTCTGTATCCTCAGACCGGTGCTTTCCAGAAAATGGATAGGGTCATTGAGGATCGCCAGATGCGACTGAACGAGCGTGATTTCCTGTGGTAACTGTGAGAGCCACCCGGCTGCAGGCACCGAGACGGCCATTCCGACGGCCGTAAACCCGCCGAACACACTGCCGATCAACAGGAACGCGATGATGGGTCGCGGGAGCCTGATCCAGTGGGAGATGACGCGCATCGGCGTCACCAGCATCAGGTTCGTCACCACCGCCATGACCATCGGCAGCACGATCGAGGCGGCGAACTTCAGGGTGTACAGTATCGCCAGAATGGTCAGAATAATCAGACAGACCTGATTGACACTCAGCCGCGCACGTCGCACGGCTTCGTGCATGCGGGCCTGCTGGGCCCGCTCCGCAGCGGCTTCCTCATCCGGTTCGCTGGCCAGAACCGACGGTGGAAGCGTTGCACGCTGTGCGCCGCTGTCCGCACCGGCTTTTACGTCCGGTGACGCCCCTGAAGAAACGGACTCATCCATATCGTGCGGCATGCCCCGGACTCCCTCTGCCGTCAGCGGCGTGTCTTTTACCACTGCGTATCCGGAACGGTGGGAGACAGGTCTTGAATTCTGACCCTTCTAGAGACTGTGGAAGACGAGTCCCTGTCAATTGCTTATCGTCCGAGGATTGCTTTGCCGACAGTCCAGCCATACGGACACATCCGCGTGCTCCATATGGCCCCGGCGTCTGTTTCAGACCAGTCCGTGGGAACGGATCATGGCAAAGGCTGCGAGCGTCACCATGCAGGTGATTTCATTATCACGAACCATCCGCTCGAATTCCGCCAGAGATACGGTGTGACAGGTTATGTCCTGCTCGGTGTCCTCAAGCGCGTTTTCTCCTTGAGTCAGATCGGTCGCGAAATAGACATGGCCGCGCTGGGTTGAATAACCCGCCCCCTGATAGACGACACCGACATGCTGCATCCGTGCGGCGGACAGGCCGGTTTCTTCCCGCAACTCTCCGGCGGCGACAGCATCCGGGTCGGCATCGGGTTTCGTCTCCCACATGCCCATGGGAAACTCCCACATGCGGCGCTGAACCGGATAGCGAAACTGCTGGATGAGCGTCACGGTCCGCTCACCGCCCTCGCCACCCACAGGCATGATGACGACGAAGTCTCCGCGCTCGACAATCCCGTAGAGCCCATCCTTTCCGTTCGGACGGCGGATGATATCCTCACGCATCCGTGTCCAGGGATTTTCATAGGCGATACGAGAGGAAAGCGTGACATATCCTCCATCATCGGGTGTATCTGTGAGTGGGCTGATATTTTCTGCTGACGGCATGATCGTCATGACGGATTACCTCCCTGAGGGGTGGAAGTTCACTTGAGGCGTCTGAAACGTCCCTGTTTCCCAAGCGTTACAGGCTAAACCGCCTTCCCGCACGCAGAAACCTCCCTGCCTCTGCAATGACCGCTACTGACCACTTCTACCGGATGCTGCATGACTTCCCCATCGTCCCGTTCTTCATCCGTAATTGCCCGCACGTATCCTGTCCTGCTGTTCACGCTGGCCTGTTACACCGTCATCGGCCTTCAGATGGCGGTCGTACCGCTCTTTGTCCATCGTACTCTGGGATACAGCGCAGCGCTCGCGGGGTTTGCTGTTTCAGCGCAATATCTGGCGACACTGGCGACCCGGACCTGGGCGGGAAACCGGCTTGACACCAGCGGCGCACGCCCTGTGGTCACCATCGGTCTGATCGTAGGAGCCCTGTCCGGCGTGATGCTGGCCGTGTCAGCGCTGTTCGCATCGGAATCGGCGCTATCCCTTGGGCTTCTTCTTGTCGGACGTATTCTTCTCGGTTTTAGCGAAAGCTGGGTGGCGGTCGGCGTCATCATCTGGAACATGCACCGGGCGGGGGCAGAGAATTCGGCGGCGGTCATTTCATGGAATGGCGTGTGCTCCTATGGCGGTATCGCCCTTGGTGCGCCCATTGCGGCCATGATCTTTTCGTCTCACGCAATGTTTGGTGGTCTTGTCGGCGTGGGGCTTCTGTCGACGCTTCTGTTCGCGGTCTGCATTCCGCACGCGCTCCGACAGCAGACCACACGTCCGGCTCCACAGACCGGCCCGAAACCCGGTTTCGCCACCATTTTCCGCGCGATCATGCCGTATGGCTGCGCCCTGGGCGCAGGGTCGGTCGGATTCGGTGCGATCGTCTCCTGCCTGACGCTCTATTTCAATGACAGGAACTGGAGCGGAGCCGCCATTGCGCTGGCTGTTTTCGGTGGATTTTTCGTTCTGACACGGTTCGTTTTCTCCTCCACGATCCGGAAGATCGGGGGCGAGAGAGTGGCGCTGATTTCCATGGGCGTGGAAACGCTCGGCCTGCTGATTATCGCGGGCGGCCCTTCGCCCATTCTGGCCAATATCGGAGCGGCTCTGACTGGTGTCGGATTTTCGCTGGTTTTCCCGGCTCTCGGCGTGCTGGCCATCGAACGGCTGGGAGCGGAAAATCGCGGTGTGGCGCTGGGTGGGTTTTCCGTCTTTCTCGACCTCGCCATCGGCGCGTCGGGTCCGGGGTTGGGGATGATCATTCCCATATGGGGCTTCCCGACGTTGTTTGTCGTGGCGGCCGCGTTCTGCGCTATTGGTTTCTTCCTGACTTTCACTCTGCCCAAAAACAGTCATGCCGCGTCTGCGTGATGCGATAGCGTCACTTCCGTCGCTCTTGCGGTTTGATCGAATTTCCTGGCGACGGGTTTCTGTTGTGCATGCAAGATGCAGGCGGGTAGCCTGAGTAAAACGGGGCGGACAGAATGGCATGTTACGCCATCATGTTCTGGGTCGGTTACGGACTCGTAGGCATGGCATCGCTGATCCTCTGCGTAGAAATCTGGCGAATGAAACAGAAGCCGGGCTTATGGGAATGGGGTTCGGTGCGCTTGGAACCGGAAGCGGTCTGTGCGCCGCGGCTTTTTCCCTTCTTGCCCGGCATCAGGCAGCATCCTTCCAGTCTGCCCCTTAAACCCGACTTCAACTGACCGGCTATAATCGACTGGCTGACAGCATCCCGAAGGCCTGTTCAAGCTGCATCTGAGCGGCGAAAAATGCCGACTTTACGGCAGAAAACCCTCCCCCGCCCCATGATCATCGCAAATACGGTGTCGGATGACTTGGCGGAAAGGTATGAAGCTGTATCATGCTTTTATTGGAAAAACCGGCTGCCGTTGACTGACGACGCAGCCGGAAAAAATGCCTGATAAGCCATGGAGAGTTGACCGCATGCCTGCCCGCATTAATGCCGCCGCCGTCTTTTGCGGTTCCCGTTTTGGAAATTTGCCAGCCTACAAGGAAGCAGCGGAAGCCGTGGGAGCCGGTCTTGCCCAGGCTGGTATTCATCTTGTTTATGGCGGTGGGTATGTAGGCCTGATGGGTGTTGTGGCGGATTCAGCCATTCAGGCGGGCGGGCGTGTCACGGGCATCATTCCAGAATTTCTGGAAGCGCGTGAGGTCATGCATCGTGGCGTGACGGAACTGGTTGTCACGGATTCCATGCATACGCGTAAACAGAAGATGTTTGCGCTGGCTGATGCGTTTCTGATTCTTCCTGGCGGTTTCGGCACTTTTGACGAACTGATGGAGATTCTGACTTGGAAGCAGCTCCAGCTGCATGCCAAGCCCATCCTTATCGTCAACACCGCAAACTGGGCGCAGGGCGTGCTGGCGATGCTTAACGAGGCTGTCAGTCAGGGCTTCGCCTCGCCAGAAGCGCGTGGACTGCTTGAGGTGGTGCCTGATGCGGCGGCGGCCCTGCAACGACTGGAACTTGTTCCCCGCTCGGACAGCCGCGAGGCCCTTGAAGCGACCTCCAGAATGTAAATTTCCGCCCTCTGGATAAAAATAAACGTCCTGTTCAGGGGGCTCATGATATTTCGGCTCTTGCAGTCATGAACGATGAGCGCTATTAGGCCCGCACCCAATCGGAGTGTAGCTCAGCCTGGTAGAGCACTGTGTTCGGGACGCAGGGGCCGGAGGTTCGAATCCTCTCACTCCGACCAGGGGTTTTTAACGGATGACCCGACATCCGTTTCTGTGCTCTGTTGTGCAGATGCATTGAGAACAGTAAATCTCCCCCACAAATTTCCCGCTCCCTTCTTTAACATGCACGCCAGCTAGTGCCGTAAGGTAGTCGCAGAATGGGATATTTCAGCCAACACGCCGGCTTCCTGCTCGAATAAAGCGTCCCATAGATAGACAGGCAGAGATAACCCTTCCAGCCTGTCTCGCTGCCACCACTGCGACTCTTTCTCGTCCTCGGCGCGCATCGACTCCCCAATCCAGGATGGTAGGGTTAAGGTGTTGTCAGTCTTAGGGAGGTTGATTTGGACGAAGCAGCACTCAAAACATGGGTCGCAAAAAGCATTAGAATTTCAGCTGCTTACAGCTATTACCCTTCCTGCTTTATTGAGATGATTAAACGTTATGGTGAATGGCGCGACTGATGGCTGGCGGCGAAATTCAGACAGGGGTTTCCAAGCTGGACAGAGTGAAGCTCGCTCACATACGTGATTCCTCGCTCCAAAGTCGCATGCGGTAAATATGATCCAGAACCATGACCTTTATAACTTCTTCCTTTCGTATCCTGACGATGACATCCCTTCTGTGTCTGCTGGCGGCGTGCTCCGGTCCCACCCGACTGTCACCTCATCAGGAGTTCCGGCGGGATCAGAAGAAATTGCATAATTGCAATGAAATTTCAGACAGAACCGCCCGTGGACGGTGTCTCATGGCTGAATCCAGACGCCATTATCTGTATCAGCATCCCCGGAAACCGCCGGTCCGAAGCCGTTAACTGAGTGAGGCATCCTGTCCGCCGTCTACGACAGAGAGTTTTTCCAGCAGACGGCTCTCAGTTTTTGCCCTGATCACTGCGAGGCTGCCGCACTTCTGGTGAAGAGCTTTTGGGCGGTCCAGCGGCATCTTCATCAAGATTGATTTCTTTTTCAATTTGCCGGGTATGTGGTGAATTATGGTTCTGTATTATTTCCTTTTCAGTGGAACAGGCCATCAATCCCGAGCATATAAATACAGCGACAAGTCCCCGGACTGCTACAGAGCGCAACATGATGTTTTCCCTGACTTCAGAGCGTGATTTCAAACAGTAGAATCAAAGTAAAATCGAAACAGGGAAGTTTCGATATTCATGCATCATAATATAACCTGACGGCATGACATGCCGTTCGACGGGTTACTGCTGTTATATGACGTCGCACAGCAGGAACAGAACATACGCCCGCAGTGCAGTTTTTCCGGGGAATTACCTGAAAACCGGCCTCTATATCCGTGCCCCCCTTGCTCTTGTGCGCCGTCTCTGGTCCAACCCGTGATCAAGAGAACACGCTCAGGAGAACGAGTGCGCCATGCGAACAGGACAGATTGCGGCCATGCTGCTGACCGCATTGGCGCTTGAAGGCTGTTACGCCCAGTACAACTACCGTCCCACCGGTTATGAAGAAGGATGGACGATGGGCCATCATGCCGGTCATCTCGGTTGGTATGACCAGCACGGTCACTGGCGAGGCTGGTTCGATGGCGCGTCATGGCATGATGCCCATGAGACGGCTCCACATGGCGCATCGTCTCCGCTAGCGGGTCGACCAGCGCCTGTCAGCAGAACCGCCCCTGCCCTGCGTGGTGGAGCAGCCAGATTGCCCGCACAGCAACCTGTCAGCGCGCAAGAAGAAACACCGTCCGCCGTTAATCCTGTGCCAGAAGCCCCACAGGTATCTGCTCCTCTGCCGACACCGGTCGCGCCACCAGCACATTCTGCTCCCATTCCCGCAACGGCAGCGCCGCAGGTGGCCACCCCAGCGGTTCCACCACGGGCGACACCAGCTCTCACACCACCAAGGGCACCAACCCCTCCCGCTGTTACGCCAACCGCTCCGCAGCCATCCGCGCCGGTCAGCGCCCCGGCACCCCAGCCTGCACCTGTCGTCCAGACGCCTCCTGTTCAGTCTGCCCCCGCGCCCAGCGTCCAACCCTCCGCTCCAGTTCAGACACCGGATGAAGAGGAAACGGCTCCATCGACGCCAACAGCGCAACAGGCTCCCTTCAAGGTCAAACCGGGTTCATCCATGCCGCAGGGTCCAGACGAGTCGACATCAGCGGCCTCTCAGGTGCTGCCTGCCTGGCTCGACCCCTCACCCGATCCGGTCACGTCCTCGCAGCCTGCCACTGAACAACCTTCGGGCAACGCAACCGGTAGGGCGACACGTAAAACGACGCGGTAAGTCCCTGCCGGTTTACGTCTAGGGTCGTACGGATATGCTTTGGTTGAGAGTGATGCTCGGCGCGAAAGCAGACAGGAGAGAATATACTCCTGTCGCGCTTTTCCACGGCTCGCGCCGCGACATCGCCATGAAGGGGCAGCAACGCATCCTTTGAAAGAGATGTGTGTCAGAGGAGAGACCGTTGACAGAGACCACGATCAGTTCCGCTTCCGGAAAGATGAGCGACCGTCTTCAGGCCTTGCGCGTTCTATTAAAAGAAAACGGTCTGGATGGGCTGATCATTCCGCGCAGTGATGAATATCTGGGGGAATATGTACCAGCGTGCGCCGAACGGCTGGCATGGATCAGCGGTTTTACGGGTAGCGCTGGACTGGCCGTGGTTCTGTCCGACAAGGCCGCCGTTTTTTCGGATGGACGCTACATCACCCAGATGGATGATCAGGTCGATGGCGCGCTGTGGGAACGCCATCACATCACGGAAGCGCCTCCACGTTCCTGGCTCGCCAAGAACGCCCCGGAAAAGGCCCGTATCGGCTATGATCCGCGGATCATCAGCCGCTCCGCGCTTGAAGCACTGCGTTCGGACAGCGTCACATTTGTCCCGACAGCGTTCAATCTGATCGACACCGTCTGGACTGATCGCCCTGTCCCGCCTTCTGCTCCAGCGGAGGTTCATCCACTGGAATACGCTGGGCAAGGCAGCGCAGAGAAACGTCATGCTCTTGGCGCACAGCTTGCCGCAAACGGATGGCAGGCCGCACTCATCGCCGATTGCACGTCCGTCGCGTGGCTGCTGAACATCCGTGGGACCGATGTGCCTCACACGCCTGTAGTGCTCTGCTTTGCCGTTCTGCATAGCAATGGACAGGTCGACCTGTTTGTGGATGAGGCGAAGATCACGCCTGAAGTGCGTAACTGGCTTGGCGACGATGTGAACATTCTGCCGCCGGAAAAGCTGGAAGAGTCGTTGCGGGCATTGAAGGGGCAGACAGTAGCCGTCGATCCGTCCGCCACACCGGTCTGGTTCAGCCAGACGCTGGAAGACGCGGGAGCGCCCGTCGTGGAAGCCGCCGACCCCTGCGCCCTGCCCCGCGCTCGGAAGAATGCGGTCGAGCAGCAGGGAGCCCGCGCCGCGCATCTCCGTGACGCTGTCGCCATCTGCCGCTTCCTGCACTGGCTGGACACACATGCCGCAGGCTCGACGGAGATGGAACTGGTGGAACGGCTCCGTGCGTTCCGGGCTGAAGCGCCAGAGTATCGCGACGATTCCTTCGATACGATCTCTGGAGCTGGCCCGAACGGAGCCATCATCCATTACCGCGTCACGCCGGAAACCAGCCGCCACCTTGGTGCGAACACGGTCTATCTGGTGGATAGCGGCGCGCAGTATCCCGATGGCACGACGGACATCACCCGCACCGTCTGGACGGGGCCGGATGAGCCCCCTGCCGGGATCAAAGAGGCGTTCAGCCGCGTGCTGAAGGGCAATCTGCTGCTGGGGCGGGCGCGCTTTCCCGTCGGCACCACCGGCAGCGCGCTGGATGTGGTGGCGCGGTATGCGCTGTGGCAGGGAGGTCTGGATTTCGACCACGGCACGGGACACGGCGTGGGGAGCTATCTGTCCGTGCACGAGGGGCCGCAGCGCATCTCCAAGCAGCCCAACAGAATCGCATTGGAAGACGGCATGATCGTCTCGAATGAGCCGGGCTATTACCGTCCCGGCGCGTTCGGCATCCGGCTGGAGACTCTGGAAATGGTCAGATCATCCGATGTCGGACAGGACGGACGAAACTTTCTTGAGTTCGAGACGCTGACTCTGGCTCCTTTTGACCGCCGTCTGGTTGATCCGGCCGTTATGGGACCGGAAGCCTTGGATTTCCTTGATTCTTACCATGCGAGAGTGCTGGCGGAGGTTGGTCCGCTGCTCTCCGGAGAAGCAAAATCCTGGCTGGTGCATGCCTGCTCTCCCATCAAGAGGAAGTGACAACACGTAATTGCGTATCGCGCTGGCTCTCAATGCGAGGCAGAAGAGGCGGCGGATGTATAGGGAGTTCATGATGACGAACAGCAAAACAATCCCCGCCACCCTTATTCCGGGCGACGGTATCGGTCCCGAAATTATGGATTCGGTGGTCGAGATCCTCGATGCGGTCGGCGCACCGTTTGCGTGGGAGCGTCACATCGCTGGCATGGCGGGTGTTGACGCGGTTAATGATCCGCTTCCGAAAGACACCATCGAGAGCATCCGCAAGACCGGCCTTGCTCTCAAGGGCCCGCTGACCACGCCTGTCGGCGGTGGCTTCAAGTCCATCAACGTTACCATGCGTCAGGAGTTCGAGCTCTACGCAAATCTTCGTCCGACCAAGACGATCATTCCTGGTGGCCGTTACGAAGACATCGATCTGGTGATCGTTCGTGAGAACCTCGAAGGCTATTACGCCGCGATGGAGAACACGATCCCCGCCAATGGCGACAAGAAGGGCATCGCCCTTTCCGGCGGTTATGTTTCCCGCAAGGAATGCGAGCGCATTGTCCGCTTCGCCTTCGACTACGCCGTACAGAACGGCCGCAAGAAGGTGACGCTGGTCCACAAGGCCAACATCATCAAGCAGATGTGCGGCATGTTCCTTGAGGCAGGCCGCAAGGTTGCTGCGGAATACAAGGGCAAGATCGAGTGTGACGAGCGTATCGTCGACGCCTGCTCCATGCAGCTGGTGACCAACCCGTGGCAGTTTGACGTGATCGTCACGACCAACCTGTTCGGCGACATCCTCTCCGATCAGGCCGCTGGCCTTGTCGGTGGTCTGGGTCTGGCGCCGGGCGCTAACATCGGTGAGAAAGCTGCGATCTTCGAGGCGGTGCATGGCTCCGCTCCTGACATCGCAGGCAAGAACCTCGCCAACCCGCTGGCTCTGCTGCTGGCTGCGGTGATGATGCTGCGTCACGTCCGTCGTGATGATCTGGCTGACCGGATCGACACGGCGATCAAGAACCTGATCACCAGCGGCAAGGTTCGCACCCGTGACATGGGCGGCGAAGCTGGCACGAAGGAACTGACGGCTGCGCTGAAGCAGGCTCTCGTCTGATCTTTCAGTAAAGCACTGCGTGCGGACCGGAATTTTCCTTTTCTGGTCCGCTTGAAGAGAAGCCCTGCCGTTCTGCGGCGGGGCTTTTTTTGTGTTCATGTCTTTTACAAAGCTCTTCCCGTTTTCACTGGGAAGCTGCTGGGATGTATTACAGCCTCTCCCGTATGGCCCAGAATTTCTGGTAAGTTTCATCGGTCCGATCGGGAACGATCGCCCCACCTCAGAATCAACAGAACTTCAATCAGCATATGCAGTTTTTCTCCCGAATTCTGCCAAAGCTGACGCTGATCGGCGCGATCAGTCATGAATCCGAACAGCCCGCCATGATTTGCGAGAGCTACTCAACGGGCTTTGAGATCTGCGGTTTATCAGCAGTCCCGGCGATGGATTGAAGCAGGCTGTCTCGAATGGCGGCAGGAACGAAGGCTGACCAGCTACGGCGATCATCAACAGCATTACACTGCACCCGCCCCCGGAAAGCGCATCATGCCCAGACTATGATGACGCAAAAAGAAAGAACGGATCGAAGCTGCGCATGGCCGTTGATACCCTGGGGCTTTTTCTGACGTTGCATGTAACGCCGGTAAACAGGAATGACCGAGCAGAAGTCGGGCCACCGGCTGAAGCCATTCAGCAGGCGGCCCAGGGCAGCGTTGAACTGGCATGGGCTTGATCAGGGCTATACCGGAGCACACGCCGTATATGCCGCTGAAAAGGAAGACATCACTCTCGAAATCGTCAGGTTGTCCCATACAAAATGAGGATTCATGCTTCTGCTACACCGATAGATTGGGGAGCGGAGTTTCGCATGGGCAACACAATCCAGTAGGTTAATGAAGGACTATGAACGGTATGCCTCAACACTTGCGGCCAAGCACACCATTGCCTGCGCTGGCTGCATGCTCAGAAATGCCGCTAACCTGTTTTTCCAAAGAGCATAACAGCCCCCAGAATGATATTTGCCGAGATGGAAGCTAACTGAAAATGTGACGAGCAGGATTGGTTGAACTTGACTGCGTTAGCCGCTTTTTTCTGGTTTATTTTCAGGATAATTATGTAGACAGAAAAATATATAAAATGATATTATATATATCACTTGATAATTTTTACAATATACACTTATTATAATTACATATTAATACCTCCTCCTTGACTGAGGTCGTAGCTGGGTAAAGTAAGAGTAGTTACTGTTACAATCCATGTATCATTAAGGTTATTAAGCGACATAATTCTATTTGCCTGTGTTGCATCCCCTAAATATTTGGCGGCAACATGCCACAGTGAAATATCACTCGCACTTACATTAATTGTTTTTCCGGTTTTCATTCTGACTCATGATAATATATTTGAAAGAGAAATATTGTTAGTCGAGCGCGTTAAGTAGGCATTGTTCAGTGCTGATGTTGCCAATATTCCGGAATGTGCTGTCGCAGCAATCATGGAAGAGGCACCTGAGACTAGATTTCCGCCGGAATTAGCGGAAATAGACGATATTTCAGTGTTGGAAGCATTGAATATTGATGAGTTTAGGTTTGTAGATGACGAGATATTACTTTGAAGGTTTGTAAAATCTAGGTTTGAACTCAAAGAAGATAGAGCATTCGCTTGTGTCGAAAGGCCTGATAGTTTGCTGTTTAGAGTAGACATTTCACCTCCCTCGCCAATCAGATTAGCTAAAGGAGTTATTTCCCCAGCGTAAGAACTTGAGACATTTGTGAGATAACTCACATAGGAACTGGCGTCTGAAAGCAAACCGGTTGTTGTGGAAAATGCACTTGAAAGATCAGAATTCAGTAAACCGACGAGGGAAGATAATGTCGAGGTTAAAGTTGAAACTGTTTGAGGAATAACTTCACAAAAAATTTTGTAAGGAATAATGGTTCCACAATTTGTGTAAGAGGCCTGAAAAGCTGTGATAACGACTTTTCTTGAAATCCCTCCACCTGAAAAAGTGTAGGAATTACCACTCCGAGCCATGGCATCAAGAGTTCTTGCTTTCTGAAGGGATGAGCTACCCCGAAAAATGCCACCCCAAGTTAATGGCTGATCATAGTATCCATTAAGAATAACGACTTTAGCACCGCCGATTTGGTGAAAAGTCTCGGTTGCCTGATAGCCGCCCCAAAACAATTCAGAAGGCACTTCTGTATCCAGAAAAGTAATTGGCCCTAATGTAAAATTTTGAGTGCCAAGAGCGGATTCTATAGAAGAAACAATGCCTAAAAAACTCATTAGATATGTAATCCAGGATAACTTGGAACACTTTGTACCCACGACATTAATGAGCCGCTGGGAGGAGAACGAAAAGATTGGTTGAGTTCAGATTCAACAAAGTTCATTATTTCATGAAAATCAGTTTTATTTATAGATAAATTTCCTACATTACCTAATTCATTTTCATTTTTTAAGTATGATGTATTTACTGTATTTTCATTTATTTTATTTAATGATTTTCCTGATATATTCAGTAAATTTTTTTTTCCTACCTTTCTTTCCATTACATTTTTTGTGATTTTATTTTTATGATTTGTTTTATAATAAACGAAACTATGGTTTTTTATATTTTCTGAGGAGATGCTTTGAGATGAGTTTATAAATTTTATGCTTGTATTTGGTTGTTTCTGCTCAATATGAGAGATGTGTAAACCATGAAATAACATTCCACTTCCATTATAGGTGGGGAATATTTTTTGTATATATCTATTTTTTTTTGATTTATCAGCTCTTGCCTTATATTCTAAAAAATTTAATAAATTAATGTTTCTGCTTATGTTCGTATTATTGTTTATTCCTTTATATTCACTATTTGATGTTATTTTGTTTTCATTATTTTTTAATTGTGTATTTATAAATTTATTTAAGTTTCTTTGGTTGTATGTGTATATTTTTTCTACATTTTTATAATTTAATAAATTTTTTGTGATATGGGTTTTTTGTGGTATTGAATTTGATGAGTTGAAATTTTTTATATGACTGTTAAGACTTATTGTAAATTTTTTTCTTAAATAAGTTAAATGCGTTTTGAAATTATTATATTTTTTTATAAATAAATTTTGTAAGGAGTTTTTTTTGTTATAGGCATTTATTCGGAATTTTGCTCCAACCATTGAAGGCGCTCCCACGAAAACTCCCCTCCATCCATTTTCCCTATGACGATAATAGCAGCAGCTCGCAAACGCCAATCCCACTGCATAATCAAATCATAGGGAATGTTTGCCTTTAATAGAGTTATTATTTCTGATAAAGACGGAGAGGATGCTAATTTTTTATTAAGTTTATATCGTCTTCTTCTGTACATTCGGTTGAAATAAGATAATCCTCAATTGACTTTATTCCATCTACACCAATATCATTCGCCAACATGTCGAGCATATTTTTGTTTTTCGGAAAAGGCACGGGGATGCTATTAATGGCACGAATTGAGCACCATTGTTGTACAACATTTATATAAGTTTCATTTTTTGAGCCGTCTGGGCCACAAATCAAAATAATATCAAGCATTTCACTTGGTGTTATTTCTTTATAAATAAGCTCTTTGCCTGTTTCACAAACCAGTTTAACCATATTATCTTTCATTATTATATAGCTCTTCTTAGGCTGGCGAAAAATGTTACAGATTGGGATACGACGCTTTCAGCTGTAAATTTACCTGCGTTTGAAAACGCTAAAGTCAGACCACTATATTCAAATTTTGAAGTACTGCCATCACTTTCCTGAATATAACAATACAAAACACCTGATGAAATAGTGTTGGAGTTCCAAAAAGCAAGTTCATCTGTATTGAATAAATCGTCTAGAGCAGAATTTCCTCTATCGATCGTGAATGATCCTCTCCACCCAGCAGGTGTGTTAAATTCAACAGGAGGCTTGTTGAGAGGAGAAACTTTTTGGGCGCGAATTTCCTGATGGACACTGAAATCAGTAACATCCTGAATGTCGATCCTGTTTCCATTCCAAATAAGGATAATGGATCCTTGCCGACCAAGTGTGTATGTAGTAGCCATTAGTTACTAGAAACCGTCACACCGGCCCCTCCTGTAATATTTACAATAAATTTCTTATTAATACCAAAATAGGTAACATTGATATCAGCTTGTAAAAAACCTAAAGAAATTCGAGATTGTGGATTATTTGTTGTTGAGCAGATGACGGAGTAGGGTGCACTACCAGAAGCAGTACCAATGACGCCTTGTTGTTCTAAGTCAGAAAGAAATCCGGTTAAGGTAGCTTCAATATCAGTGAATAAAGTAGGAGATATTGGTTGACCAATATAAACTCCCATACCGTTGGCAAGTGTCTCACTGATAAAATTAGTTACTCTAGTATATTCATCACCATTATTTGTTGAGTTACTAGAGATATTTATTCCAGCTCTAACAGTCCAGTAACTTCCTCCTGGAGCAGGATTGCAAATAACATCAATCCCATTGGTGAAAAGAGAAGTCAATTCTGCTGAAGAGTAAGTTAAGTTCTGACCAGAACTTATTAGGCCTGATTTTTGACTGCCAATAACACCATATATTTGTTTGTTAAGGCTCGGGAGTTGAGGCGAAAGAGCCGCCAATCGCCCTGCGACAAAACCTGTTGGAGGTACTAATCTGGTAAGAGAATTCTCACCATCGTACCAGTAAAGCCAGTCCCCTAGCATAGCTTTCAAACTATAACTGTCTACACCGACTGAACTGCGTTTTGCTGAAGCTGTTTCAACAGATTCACTGGGGGGACCGGATGTGATCATATAGATTCCTTCCGATAAAGCAAAGGCGGCCTGAGTGGACCAAGTTGTATCATCTGTTACACCGGCAAGGACTGCCAGACTGCATTTTTGCCCTCTCAAGGCATACATGCCCGTGCGGGTAAGTCCATCTGATCCTAGCAGTATGTTGGCTGTTACAGCTGAATTTCCATCAGTCCCTCCTGTCAGAGCTGTGGTATTCATTGCACTCGGAGCTACATCGACTGCAGTGCCAAGTGTCGCTGTGATTATTGAACTTGGTCCCCTAATAGATGATTGTCCGTTATTGATGGCTGAAACAAAGTTGTTCCAAAAAACACCATTATCTGTTTGTTGAATTAAGTTATCAAATGTTTCTGGAAGATAGTTGGGCATCGTTACCGTTATCTTCCAGCTTTTAGGAGCCGAACCAGGAGAAATATTAAAGCTAATATTGTTTGATTCTGATCCTGTGTACTTTGATTTTATTAAAACTGGATATGTTTCGTTATCACTTTGTTGAAGTACTGGTGCAGAACCAACTGTGTCTGTACCATCCGTAACTCTTACTCCAACAAAATTGGAGGCCCCCTGCAAAATAGCGGTAGATGCAATGGTTGCTAAATCAAAGGCACTGTCTTGCATTGAGCCAAAATAGGCAGCTCGTTCTGCTGAAGTTCCAAAAACTAATGGGGTATTGGTGGGACCCCATGAGCTGGTTCCAACAATACCGACAATGTCAGTTTGAGCGCCAGATAATGAGGTTGTGCCACTTGTCTGAATTTGAATATAGAGATCTGGAACAGCAAGTGAACTTGTGTTCAATGTTCCCGACTGACTTATAACAGTCATTGTTTTTCCTAACTTATAATAATTTAAACCATTTAATAAATAATATTTAAATGATTCCAATTACATCAAGAGAATTTACATCTATAGATGGCAACAACAAGGGAGGACATGAGATTGTAGATATAATCGCAAACTCTATAGACCACATAATATCAACGCGATACAAATTCGCATTTAAATTATTGTCATATAACTTTCTATCCTGAAAATTTATAATTCCGCGGTCGAATGTTGCATTTGATAGGGTATCTGATGTTAATAAGGATTCTATTACTGCATTTTCCACATTATCACGTGCAACAATAGATGGAGAAAAAACAGAAGTACAGAACATATCTTCTAGCCGACTGATTTCTTGATACATAGTTGAATTTCCACCACAAAATCCTTTTACCACTATCTCTGATTGTGATGTTATCGTTGATCCATCGATAGATATTAGGGCCGAATAATCCGATTTAATAAGTTCATAGATATTGTTCGTAACTGTAGCAGAATCTTGACCTGATTGAACCACAACAGGATATGCTTTTTCTGATATGACTATGCCAGCGAGGCCATTTTGGAGAGCGGTCCCGGAAAATTCAACTTTACATGATGAGTTTATAACATTATCTACAGATAGTCCAAACAAATCATTAGTGTCGAAAGTCTTCCACTGTCGCCCATATCGCGTTTTGTTTTTAGTCTGCCCTGGTTGCTGATTGACAGCTATCCAAGAAATCCCAGATGAAGACATCAAGTCTTTTGATAATTCTACTTCCTGAGGCCAGCCACGACAAATCTTTAAGTTTTCATTAATTGTTGAAAGGAGGACACCGCTCGTATTTTCTGGATAGATATAGTTGTTTATTGTATTACAAATTATATTTTCTATTTCAGAAACTGAAGCCATTATGCTTGATCGCTCTTCGCCACCAAACGCAATCCGAATTCAGTCTCTTCAACAATTAAAACGTGATAACAATTCTGATCCATATCCTTAACCCTTAAGCCTTGATATAATGTGATATCAGGAATTTTAGGCATGAGTATTTCCCAGTTACCGAGAGAAAGATCAGTTCCTAGACCGGTTGGTGAGCGTCCGGATGCGGATACTTCAAGCATTGATACTTGATAGTTAGAAACCACTTCAACATCTTCTTTCCAAACTGGCCCAGAAGGAGATCGTAAACCAATTGAATTGTTATCAGAAGAAAGATCTGATTCATAAAAAGATATTGATTTGTTTGTCTGCACTATCAGTAGAGGTTTCCAAGGTTCAAATCGGGCAACAAAGTAAATATCTGTTGTAATATTCTCTATATTTTCATCTGGTTGTGTTTCGAGATAGTCACCTACAAGAATACCATTTGTATCAATGGAAGCAAACAAAAATTTATGTCCCCATATGGCCGGAGATACTCCGGTAAAGGATGCTGATGGATCAATAAGACACTTTAATGTAGCTATTTTTTCTGATGGTAGTGGCATGGATGAGCTTTGCGGGCGAGTTTGAATAACAGAAAATCCCACAACCGTTGCAGCCTTTTGAAATCCATAGGCAGCTTTTTTCTGTAATTTATCTATATCCATCAGATCGACATTTTTATTAATAAGGAATTAAATCCAGGTCCGACATCGACCCCTATGAATTTAACCAGTTCCAGTCTTTGCTGCTTAAATAAACTAACTCTATCGGTAAATTCGTTTTTGTTATGAGTCCAGATAGCTGCTTTATCTGTATCTAAATTATCAGCAGAATTTGCTGGGCCTTGCTCGAGAACAGATAATGTCGCCAACATCGAGCGAATAACTTGTATTTCTTCTTGTGAAAAATTTGATAGTCTATACTCTAAAATTCCGTAATGAGAAAAATAAAGCCAGCTACCGGAAATATGACTATTGCCACGAGCAGGATACCAACAATAACGCCGTATATTGACTTTTTCTATTTCGCTCAAAACATCTTCAGACATAGATAAAACTTTCTAGAAAATGACCCAGAAAATCTCTGGGTCATTTTAATTATTTAGAGACTTTCAATAATGACGCCACGCTTCAGATAGCTGTTCGTCGATGTTGGAATGATTGAAGGATTGACAGTCGCATCTGTTGGGAGTGCAAAGCCTCCAATCCAGTACCAGGACTGAGCAATAATCTGTTTCAAGCGATCCAAAGGTTCTCTAGTAATCATCATGATACCGTCGACATTTTCGACCAGGGCTCGGTCACTGTCTGGAATATCAACGGATCCGTTGTAATCGCCTTCAATTAGAGCTCCCTGGCCGCAAACAATCGCTCTATGGATAACGCCGCTACCAAGGGAAGCCTGCAGTGGTGCCTCAGTCGTAGGAATAAATCTTACTCCTAAAAGTTCCACAACAGAGCCAGAGCGATAGGCTTCACTGCCGTAAGCACCACGATACAAATATTTAAAATCACCATCACGAAAAAGACCGAGCATCTGCTGATCATCGAGGTAGCAGTGATAGGCGCCATCGATAGTGGGCACGTTATTCATACGTAGAGCAGCTACAGCAGCGAGGACAGTCTGAATGCCTAACGTGTCACCTGTGATGTAATTACTGGAACCGTAATTGCCTTCAGGTGCAACCAGTTGTGCTGTAGTCAGTCGATTATTCGGACGCAAGACAAGTGGAGCTGTTGAAGCCACGACAGCATTTCCTTCTGCGCCATCGCTAACGGACACAGCAGTAGAGAATGTCAGCACACCCGATATGCCCAGGGGGGCGGTCGAAATATTAACAGAGTCATATGCGACGCTGATGAGGGTGTAGGCGTTGCTTCCCACAGTTACAGTCATGCCTGATGACTGAGCTACCGAAACTACCTGCCCGGTTGCGTTTAAAACTCTTTCAAAACCACGCACATCGTCGACAGAGACCTGCGTGCTGGAAGCGCTAATAGAGGTTGTTACCCGGGTGTTGCCGCCCATGTAACCACCGACACCGCCAGACGGACCAGCGAAAAGGGTATTCCGTGCAATTCTATCAAGGGATTGAAGTGCCTGGATGCCGTTGGTGTTTGCATTAGCAAGGAACTGATCGCTGATCCCGACACCTTCACTGACAACATTGAGATCAATGGTGTCACCATACTGATTGATCGTCAGTGTATATTGTTCAACAGACCAGGTTGAAGGAGTCAGGCCATTGTCAAAGTTGGTGTTTTGTGACGGCGACATTGGAACGGTGACGGGTGCCTTCAAACCCTTGCGGGTTTTAGTAATGCTTTCACCAATTCTATTTGGAAAAATTTCTCTGTCTGCGATAGCGCGAAAAGCAATTCGAGACTGCAGACCGGCAGAGAATTCGCGGGCAAGGTAGCCTTCCTGAATAATAGGCTGAAGCTGAGCGGGAAAGTTATCAATAGCCATTAAATTTTGACCTTTAATTATAGCGACGAGAATAAGACGGTGCTACTCTTTTTAAAGAGCGTTTGTATTCAGATTCAGACATATCTTTAACAGGCAATGCTGTGTTGGCTTTTGCCTTAGGCGTAAGAGCTGAACGAGCAGTGCTGCTCATTTTTCCAGCTCGACTGGTGTCTGCAAAAAGAAAAGGTTTTTTTGACTTTAAATCAGCTATAGCTGTGTCGATTCCAAGAATATTTCCATTTTCATCTAAGGTAATTTCAGATGAATCTAAAAGCGGTAGACAGTCCAGATCAATAAGTCCAGAAGAAATAGCTTGTGATTTGATTTCGGAGTCAATTTTTATTCTAGAAACTTCTTGCGCCTGCTTTTCTGCCATTACCGCTGTTTCAGCCTTCAAATTGAGCAACTCTTCTTCGACAGACAGAGCGTAGGCTTTCGATGCGGCAAGATCGGCCTGAACTTGAGCCAGTTGATTTGAAAATGCATTAGCTACACTATCAGCTGCTGACCGGGGTGTGTTGGATGCTCCATCTGAAATATTACTATCTTTGCTTTCAGACGATCCTGAATTTACTTCCATTTATTCTCCGCAGCGATATTGATTTTCTTTTTAAGATAACTCATTATCGTTCAATATTTTCTTTATTTCTTCAGCAACATGCTGAACATGCGTTGCAGGTTTCATCATTCTGACTGCGGTGTCCATTGACACAACTCCGGCAGTTTTTGCTGACTGCACCGCATTGGCTATAGTCTGCATGTCCCCAAAGGTTGGTTCAAACCATGCAGGCCAGACAAGTGAAATATTTTTTGCCTGAAGTTCACCATAACTCTGTCCTGCAATCTTTAAATCTGGAAATTTTTGAGTAATTAGAGTAATCAAGTTGATAACTGAGACCAGTCCGCAATCTCCATAAGATCTGCGTAGACGACCAACGAGCCATGTTAAACCGAGACACATGAGTTCCATAGCGCGCCCTGATTGAGCAGCACTAACGCGGTCTCCATGTGCGCGGTTTCCATGCATTGCTTCTAAGGCCAGGGAACGTAAGGCTTGCCACATATTGAGAGCTGCTGCGGCCCCAGTCCCATTAATTTCAAGAAGTTTTGCATCGCTGCCTTGCGGTAAGGCAATTGCATGCGAGGCATCTTTGGTAAATGAAGAGGTTAAACCATTTGAGATTTGATATTCATCAACTGAAAGCACCATCGTTGGATCAGAGGAATAACGTAGTCCTCTCACTGTTTGTGAAAGAAGGTAATCAGCATCAATCATGGCATCAATACCCGCACTAAAAGTGCATTTTCCATCAGGAGCGTTAGGATCTGCAGACGGAAGATTCTTGATCCAGACGATAGGTATTACTCCTAATCCATGCTGTGTGCAGCGCGCTTCATCTCGGATAAGTTGGGTATTCTTATCTGCACTGTATTCGACAGGAATAGGATCGTACCAGATAGTCTCAAATTCAGTGAAATCTCTTGTGAACCAATAATTTCCATCAGGAAATTCGCCGAATCCAGCTTTTTTTAATCCATCAGCGTCAACAATATACTGCTCTCTTACATAAACAAGTTTTCTGGGATCGAGAAGTGAGAAGGTTGGTTCAAGAAAACAGGTTCGTTTTAATTCAACTACAAGCTCATTTTCTATGGCCTGAACTAGGATTGCAACCGATCCTACAGCCCCCATAACTGCAGCCTGCTCCATAAGAGACGGCAGATTTAGATCGAAGCAAATTTTTCGTATTTTTGCTTCGATCTCGCAGTCTTCATTATCATCGTCTTTTTGGACGTGGATGGAAGGCCAGTGAGAAGCACTAAAAAGTAAGGAAACAGTATCATCCACTACAACATTGCATAAATGTGTTCTGACGGA
Organism: Acetobacter aceti NBRC 14818; assembly: GCF_000193495.2. Taxonomy (NCBI): domain Bacteria; kingdom Pseudomonadati; phylum Pseudomonadota; class Alphaproteobacteria; order Acetobacterales; family Acetobacteraceae; genus Acetobacter; species Acetobacter aceti. The sequence goes on from NZ_AP023410.1 coordinate 1,545,763, forward strand.
AGGGCGTCTTTTATTGATCGGGATATATGAACCATCGCCACCACACGTCTTGAAGAAAGGATATCGAATATGGTCATAAAGGCTTCCATCCAGAACTTTTTCCAGAGCGAGAAGATTTCTTGTTCTATTCGAGTATTGTGATGGAAAATTCATACTTTTTTTTAATTCGTGCCAGTCCACTTTATTTCCTATCGATCAAGAATTTTGTTGGAATTTATATCGAGTGCATTTTCCGAGAATCTGAAGTATAAATAATAACCACTTGCGTCTACGAGATGGTCATATCCCTGTTTTTTATCTGGTTCAGAGGTCCCTGTTATGAAAGCATATCTCTCGTAACTTTCTATACTTTTTGTGCACTTCGGGGAAACAAAAGCCCTTCGTTGTTTTAATGAATTCTCAAACATCGAATTCATGAAATTCAGTCTGTCACGTACTCGTGGCGATTGTTTTCTTGTTTTGACGCTTATTCCATATGACAGAAGTATAGATATATCTGTTTTTCCTGAAGCTGACGTTTTTCGTGCTTGTCCTGCAGGGTCTGGATAGACTGTGATATGTTGTGCGGAATATTCTTCTACCCCAGAGAAATCTCTTTCTTTTTTACCATATCGTTTCAGTATTTCTTTTGAAATTTCATCAGTATTGGATGTCTGTATAATTATTTCGTCTATTTGCGTAGTAATTATAATGCCATTTTCATCCATATCCTCCTGCCAGACTGTTGCCGACATGGGGTTTATGTTGAAATCCATTCCTATATGAACAGCTTTGGTCTCATCATATGTAGCGTTTTTGATGGAGTGTTTTCTTGAGAATGCATATAAGCAACGACCGCAGAAAGTTTCAAACGATGCTTCATATTCCTGACGATATGTACGAAGATCAAGGCTGTTCTTGGCATTATTGATTTCTTCAGCTGAGACGTTTCCTCCATCCAGTGTCGTGTAAGAACAGGACCACCAACCATTTTCATGTGTCTCTCCATGCTGACCTTTCAAATAAAGATCATAAAAATGATCTTTTCCTTTCGGTGTACCAATGAAAAGAGCATTTCCTTCGCATGTTGAAAGCATTGGGCGAATAACTTCAGTCCAGGCTTCAGGTGGAGTGTCTGCCCATTCATCACCTAAAAAAAAAACAAACCACTCCCACGTAACGCATCATAATTTTCTAATCCTACGATGCGTACCGTATGTCCGTATGGCCCAACCTCAAGGGAAAGCTCCGATTCCCTAGGGGGACGTATAAGCCATTTTTGGGGAATGGTGGCTTTCAGTTTTGGCCAGAATATTTTTTTTGCCTGTTTGTATGTGGGAGCAGCATACCAGATCTCATTATCGGGATTGATGTTTCTTACAACAGCGTTCTTTACGGCTCGACGAATCTCTTCTGCGGCTTCAAATGTTTTGCCGAATCTTCTTCCGCAGGCGGCGACGCGAAAGCGAGCATGTTTTTTCCATCCTTCCCGATATATATTCATCTGGGGCGATGTTAGCGATATTCTCTCTTCATTCTTCATGAGAATTTGTATTTTTAGTAATATTTTCCTGAGGAGATGGATCAGAAATTATTTCATCCCTAAGTCGTGCCATCTTGTCTTCTGGTGGTGTGTGTATGGTATTTGAAAGATCTGCCTTTTCTGCACGCGCCAGACGACTGGAGTGATCTTTCAGAAGAGTTGTAATGAGACGTGTGTCGGGGATTCTATCTATGACAGGTTTTCCTCTTTCATCTATAACAATTTTTCCTTTTTCTGTTCGCCTTATTTTGGGAATTCCGCCAAAAGCGAGATCATGAACTGCGGCAGTCATTTCATCGTGAAAGAAAGTACGTGCTATTGTTAAACGCTGGCGTTCTTCAGGATTTTTCTTTAAATAATAATATAAATCGCTAAGAGGACGGTTAGCAAGTCTCATGCAATTTGAACTGTTTCCTGTTTTTGATACACAATCACAGATGGAAATAAATTCAGCCCTGGTCATAGGCTTCTGTTTTTTTTTCATTTAATTTTCATTTAGATTGTAAGTATTTCTTCTAGCCGTGTTTTTTAATTTTATAGCATCCCATGAAATTGGATTGCCGGGTGCTAGAGGCTCCCATCCGGCTTCTTTTCGCCTTTCGCTAGCCTGTTTCATGGAGCCTGAAGATAAAGCTATTTTAATGGATAATCTGTGAATGTAGCTTCGGCTTGCGCCTGTTATTTTGGCAATATTTCTTATTGAAAGGCCTTTTTTCTGAAGTTCTGAAATTTTATTATATACTTCCTTGCTATAATCTTCATCAAATTTTTTTGCCATTTAATTTTTCAGTTTTTTCTATTTTGAATGCTAATTTTTTACAGTATTACCAAGTGAGTCTGTCCATGTTGACCCATTCCACCACACAGGAATCCCTCTCTGGGCTGAGGTCGATGAACTGGAATAGCAGTCTGAGCAGTAACGTTGGTCACCAGCGTTTGTGTTTGTTGTCGGCAATGAACTGTAGGTATTGTTGGGTGCATTGATCGCACCATTTGATTTCAAGCCGGCATCAATAACAAATGTGCTGTTTGAAGGGCCGTTTACGCCCAGAATGTGCATGTTTCCATCAGTGCTGGCATAGAAATAGCCGGCAAGAGCGTTATTGGTATTCATCAAGATAAGAGATTTTCCGTCGTTGATAACAAGATTGTCATCAACTTCGGGGGTGCCTTGTCGATTTACGGAAAAACCACAACCCGTATAGCCGCACAGGCTAATTCCATTGGGATAGTTGGCTGGATTAAACTCAAGATGTTCCTGGGTCGTTCCGTCCATGGAAAGCTGATGCACATCATTGTGTCCATCAACCTGCACGCCCATGCTTGTCGTAATATCACTGTAGTCGTTCTGGTTATTGGTATCATCGGCATTGCGCGTGTTCCAGATTGTCAGACGCATATTGTGCGAATAGGCAGGCCACGCTGTATCCGCATCCCACGCAGGTCTATTGGATTGCCCAAAATCGGCGATAACCTTTTGGGAACCTTTTGTATAAGCAGGACCACCGTATCCTGCGGATGCAAAAGAGCGCGATGCAACATTCATCGAATACCATTCGCCTGAAAGAACTAGGGTGTTTGCATTGCCTCCAGCCAGATTCATGTCATAACTGTCTGGGCTGGGAGAAGTGGTGCCGCTATAGGCTACAGTAATGCCCTGCATATAGGCTGTCTCTCCGGACGTGTCGTCATTCCAGAGGTCATATTCAATCCCTTCACAACCACGGACCTGATTATTGATTTTTCCTGTTGGATCATTGATGTCTCCCGGAGATGCATGTGGAGTCGGACCGGGAAGGTAACAGATAACATTATTATCAAATGCCTTTGTGTATACTCCAAACATTATCGCTGGGTCGCCAAAGTCTGACCATACTGTATCAATGGCCGGTGTGGTTCCGTCCAGTGAGGTCGTGCCAGGTGTTTCTGTACCAGTGTTCGTGTTTGGAAAATTCTGGGTCTGATTGAAAATGCGCCAGCCATCAGTCAGAATGGTTGTAACCAGTCCAGCGGAATTTGTGTAATAACCACTTATTTCACCAACAAAAGTCGCATTTTTATAGCTGGCGGGATTAATGCCAATTTCATTGGTCATCATCCGTGCATGATTGTGAGATTTAATCCAATCAGACCACGTCTGCGGAAGAGGATTTGCAAAAGTTGCTCCCCAGCTATAAAAAGTTGGAATATGCGTTAGCCCGTCAGGTGCGGTGACGGCGCTTCCTGTTGTAGTAAAAACAGGTGAGCTGGGACCTGCGTAGGTGTAACGGGCAACAGCGTCATAATTATCGTAGGATGCCGCACCGCTGGCATAGCTGGGGCCGACACCGGCAATCGAACCACGCATGTTTTCCGACTGCATGAAAACACCTTCGACAATTCCCATATTCCCGCCGGAGTAAGGGATATTATGCACAAAAAGTGGAACGCCATCGAATTCCTGTGATCCACCCAGACGCAGATGAGTGGGCGGCATATAGTCGTCCACCTGAGCAGTGCCGGATGTGTCGTATCCCATTGTCCAGCGATGATTGAAGGCAACTTTGGGATTGCCGTACTGGGTCGCTGTCCCGGAGTTGGTGGTCCAGGTGAGCGGATTGTTCCAGCCGACAGTGGAGTAATCACTGGCTGTGGAGGCTGTTGTGGAAACGGGCGAGGTGACGTTTCCTGTTGAATCCAGCACAGCCAGACCACCGGCCACACCCATCAACGATTCCTGGATTGCGCCGACCGCAAGTGAATAAGCGGAACTTGCAGTTGACGTAGTGGATGCGAGAGAATTTGTATTTTTCTGTGTGGTGCTTGCAAGTTGTAAGAGAGTCTGGCCTGTGCCAGTTACAACAGCACTGCCATTGATCTGCGTGACCTGCAGAGTACTGTCCGCGTAGGCGCTGGATGTGGCTGTTGTCAGGAGAAAAACAAACCAGGGCAGCGGGAAAAGGCAGCGATGCAGGCGCGAGTGCCCGCCGCGCAAAGCGTTAAAAATATTCGGATATGGGAATGTCATTTTATCTCGGCAGGTGAAGACAGAGTGCAATGAATAAATCTTGAGCACATGAAAATGTGTGAGGCTCGAATGCTCAGATATTAACGTGTCCCTACTTGTCGCGCTTCACCGGGACACGCCGCCATTCCCCGGTTTTCTGCTCTTCGGGCTTTTCTCCACCGGCCAAAGCGGCTATCCGCGCCCTGAGCAAACAGTTCCGCCCCGCAACAAGAGGGGCATGAGACGCGGACGAGGTCACATGAGCGACGATGTTGATACACTCCGGCAGGACTGCCTCGCGGCCCTTGCGGAAGCCACCGACCAGCGTGCCTGGGATGCCATCCGTGTCTCGTTTCTCGGAAAGTCGGGCCGTCTGACGGGACTGCTCAAGCAGCTCGGACGTATGGATGCCGAAGAACGCAAAGTGCGCGGCGCCCAGCTTAACCGTCTCCGTGACGAACTGACCCGCGCCATCGAGGACCGTGGCCGCGAGATCGAGACGGCCGCACTCGACGCACGTCTCGCTGCCGAGCGTGTCGATATCTCCGTGCCAGTCGTTGAAACCCCGCGCGGTGGCCTACACCCGGTCAGTCAGGCCGTTGAGGAAATCACCGCGATCTTCGGCGCCATGGGATTCACCGTCGCCGAAGGGCCGGACATCGAGACCGACTGGCACAATTTCTCCGCGCTCAACACGCCGGAACATCACGCCGCCCGCACCGACCACGACACGTTCTACCTGCCGCCAGAAGGCGATGGCCGGAACCGCGTCCTGCGCACCCAGACCTCAGGCGTGCAGATCCGCACGATGCTCGGTCAGAAGCCGCCGATCCGCATCATCGCGCCGGGCCGCACCTACCGTGCCGACCACGACGCCACCCATTCACCGATGTTCCATCAGTGCGAAGGGCTGGTCATTGACCAGGGCATCACCCTTGGCCACCTCAAGGGCACGCTGATCGAGTTCCTGCGCGTGTTCTTCGGCAAGCCCAATCTGCCCGTGCGGTTCCGCGCCTCCTATTTCCCCTTCACCGAACCTTCGATGGAGGTCGATATCGGCTGGTCCCGCAAGACCGGCGAAATCGGGGGAGGAGAGGACTGGCTGGAAGTCCTCGGTTCCGGCATGGTCCACCCGCGCGTGCTGGCCAACTGCGGTCTGAACCCTGAGGAGTGGCAGGGCTTCGCCTTTGGCATGGGCGTCGAGCGTCTCTCCATGCTCAAGAACGGCATCCCCGATCTCCGCTCCTTCTATGAGAGCGATGTCCGCTGGCTCACCCATTACGGGACCGATCCGCTCGCGCCCGCCCTGCTGCACGAGGGAATCTGATCCATGAAGTTCACGCTATCCTGGCTTCACGACCATCTTGAAACCTCCGCCACACTGGAGGAAATCTGCGCCGCCCTGAACCGCATCGGCCTTGAGGTCGAAGGCGTCGAGCAGCGTGGGGCCGCTGTCGCGCCGTTCCTCACGGCCCGCATCCTCTCTGCCGTGCAGCATCCGAATGCCGACCGCCTGCGTGTCTGCCGCGTCGATGCCGGTCCGGGCTTCAACGATGTGCAGGTCGTGTGCGGCGCGCCAAACGCCCGTGAAGGTATCGCCGTCATCTTCGCGCCGCCGGGTACCTATGTTCCCGGTCTCGACATCACCATCAAGGCGGGCAAGATCCGTGGCGAGGCCAGCGGCGGCATGCTCTGCTCGCTCCGTGAACTCGGTCTTGGCGCGGAATCCGACGGCATCGCCGAACTGCCCGAGGACACGTTCCCCGGCCAGTCCTATGCCGACTTCGCGGGCTTGGACGATACCGTCATCGAAATCGCCATTACCCCCAACCGTGGCGACGCACTGGCCGTGTATGGCATCGCCCGCGATCTCGCCGCAGCAGGTCTAGGCAAGCTGAAACCGTTCCTCGCCGATACGGTCGATGGCACTTTCCCGTCACCGATCAAATGGGACGACACCTACACCGAAGCCTGCCCGTGGGTACTTGGACGCACCATCCGGGGCGTCAAGAACGGTCCCAGCCCGCAATGGCTGCGTGACAAGCTGGAAGCCATCGGTCTGCGGTCGATTTCCACGCTGGTCGATATCACCAACCTGTTCACCATCGATCTCGGCCGTCCGCTGCACGTCTTCGATGCCGCCCGCATCAAGGGCGATACGCTCACCGTCTGCCGTGGCGGCAACGAGACGATCCGCGCCCTCGACGGCAAGGACTACATCGTCACATCCGATGACTGCGTGATCGCTGACGGCGCGGGCGTTCAGTCCATCGCCGGCATCATGGGCGGCGAGGCAACCGAGGTCACGGACGCCACCACCGACGTGTTCGTCGAATGCGCCCTGTTCGACCCGATCCGCATTGCCCTGACCGGCCGTCGTCTCGGCATCAATTCCGATGCCCGCTACCGTTTCGAACGCGGCGTCGATCAGGCTATGCCTGTTATGGCGCTCGAAGCTGCAACACGCATGATCATGGAACTGTGCGGCGGTGAAGCAAGTGAAGTCGTGTCAGCCGGTGCCCAACCACACTGGCAGCGCACGGCGAAGCTGCGCTTCAAGCGTGTCGCGTCCTTCGGCGGCCTCGATGTGCCTGCCGATGAGTGCGTGACCATCCTCGGCCATCTCGGCTTCGAGACAACCTCCCGCGACGAGCATAGCGTCACCGTTGCGGTTCCCTCATGGCGCAACGATGTGGCTCAGCCGGTCGTGCTCGATCCGTCTTCCGATATTCCGGCCGATCGCTGCATGGAGCTGGAAAACGCGGTCTCCCGTATCGAGCCGGAATGCGATCTGATCGAGGAAATCCTCCGCATCAAGGGGCTGGATCAGGTCAGGCCCGTGCCGCTTCCGACGCGTTCCGTCGTGCCCGGCACCGCGCTCACGCCGGGACGCGCCCGTCTGGCCCGCGCCCGTCGCGTCATGACGGCGCGCGGCCTGATGGAGACCATCGGCTTCTCCTTCATCGCTTACGATGAAGCCCGCAAGTTCGGTGATGCGCCGGAATCCCTGCGTCTGCTGAACCCCATCGCCGCTGACCTCGACCAGATGCGCCCGACGCCCGTGCCGAACCTGCTCGCCGCCGCCCGTCGCAATGCGGCCCGTGGCTGGCCCGATCTGGGGCTGTGCGAGATTGGTGCGGCCTTCAGCGCTGAAGGCCAGACAACGATTGCCGCCGGTCTTCGTGCTGGCCGCACGCCGCGCCAGCCGGGTGTGACAGCTGCCCCCATGACCTTCGCCGCCGCCAAGGCTGATGCGTTCGACGTGCTGACCTCACTTGGCGTGCCGACGGACGCTCTGACCGCCACACCTGACGCGCCTGGTTATTACCATCCCGGCCGTTCCGGTGTGCTGCGTCAGGGACCGAAAAACGTGCTGGCGCATTTCGGCGAACTGCATCCGTCCATCCTGCAGGAAGCCGGGTTCGACTCACCGGTCGTGGCGTTCGAGGTGTTCCTTGACCGTATCCCCGAGCCCAAGCGCCGCAAGAAGTCCGCGCCTGACCTGTCGCCGTTCCAGCCGGTGCGACGCGATTTCGCGTTCCTCGCCGCGCATGATGTGCCGGTGGAGAGCATCCTCCGTGCCGCCAAAGGTGCCGAGCGCAACCTGATCACGGGCGTGTCGCTCTTTGACATCTACGAGGGCGACAAGCTGCCGGAAGGTCAGAAATCGGTCGGTATCGAAATCGTCATCCAGCCGAAGGACGCCAGCCTGACGGACGCGCAGCTGGAAGCGGTGTCGGAGAAGGTGATCGCCGCCGTCGCCAAGGCCACTGGCGCTACTCTGCGATCGTAAGGGAGAAACTCCACATGACGTGGAACCGCCGTGGTGATATGAGCGCAGCATGACCTGCGATCAGCTCCCTTCTCCGGCTCTCCTGCCGCCGGGCTTCATCGACCTTCTCGCGGCGGATGCCCAGACGGAGGCCAATGGCACTCAGGCCCTTCTGTCCGTGTTTGCAAGCCACGGATATGAGCGGGTCGCACCGCCGTTGCTGGAGTTCGAGGACACGCTGCTTGGCGGGGCAGGGGCGGCGCTGGCCGATCAAGCTTTCCGCCTGATGGACCCCGATACACGCCGGATGATGGCGCTGCGTCCGGACATCACGCCGCAAATCGCCCGTATCGCGGCGACCCGTCTGCATGATGCGCCACGTCCTCTCCGTCTTTCCTATGCAGGGCAGGCTGTTTTGGTCGGCAACGGCACTGCAGGACAGAATGAACGTCAGATCGGACAGGCCGGAATCGAGCTGATCGGTCCCGACAGCGCGCAGGCCGACGCCGAGGTGGTGGCTATCGCTGCCGAGGCGCTGGCCCGTGTCGGCATTACCGATCTGTCCTTCGATCTCACCATGCCGCTTCTCGCGCCTTCGCTGATCGAGCAGGCTGGTCTACCCGCCGCCACAGTCACTGCGTTGATGCATGCGCTTGATCGCAAGGACGCCGCCGCCGTCGCCGAGCATGGTGGCCCGATTGCCGATGTCCTGATCCGGCTGCTCAATGCTGCTGGTGAGGCGGATCAGGCGCTCGCCGCCCTGCAGGAAGTTGATCTGCCTGAAAAAACACGCGCTTTCAGTGACCGCCTGAGAGACTCGACAGCCGCCATCCGCGCTCGCGTGCCGGGCTGTCAGGTGACGGTCGATCCGGTCGAATTCCGTGGTTGGAAATATCACACAGGCGTTTGCGTCTCGGTTTACGCACTAGGTTCGTCGGAAGAACTCGGACGCGGTGGCCGTTATCTGTGCAATGATGACGAGCCAGCCTGCGGCCTGACCCTGCGTCCCAACGCTGTTTTTCGTGTGGCGCCTCGCAGGGCACAGCCACAGCGCGTCTATCTGCCGTTCGGCACGGATGAAGCCGTTGGTCGTACGCTTCGTGACAAGGGGCATGTGACCGTTGCGGGTCTCGCTCCTGCCGGAAGTGAAGAAGAAGAGGCCCGTCGTCTCGCCTGTTCTTTCGTCAGCCGGGATGGCACGCTCGTTCCTGTCAACTGACAGTTCCTTTTCACGGGGGCTGTAGCCTCCTGCATACCTATCATTCACCATCGGAGAAGCTGCGTCATGTCGAATGTCACCGTGATCGGGACCCAGTGGGGCGACGAGGGCAAAGGCAAGATCGTTGACTGGCTGGCCAGCCGCGCCGACGTCGTCGTTCGCTTTCAGGGCGGACACAATGCAGGCCACACGCTGGTCGTCGGCGATCAGGTCTACAAGCTGTCCCTGCTGCCGTCCGGTCTGGTGCGCGGCAAGATCGGCATCATTGGTAATGGCGTGGTCGTCGATCCGCAGGCGCTGCTGTCGGAAATTGCCCGGGTCGTGGCGCAGGGCCTGCCTGTTTCTCCGAAGACCCTGAAAATCGCCGAAAACGTGCCGCTGATCCTGCCTGTGCATGGCGCTCTGGACCGCGCTCGTGAAGCGGCACGCGGTGACCGCAAGATCGGCACGACCGGTCGTGGTATCGGTCCGGCTTATGAGGACAAGGTCGCCCGTCGTGCCATTCGTCTGTGCGATCTCGCCGAGCCTGAAACGCTCGACTGGAAGCTCGACGAGCTGCTGCTGCACCATAACACCCTGCTCGCTGGTCTCGGAGCCGAGACCTTCGAGAAGGCCGATCTGCTGGCATTCCTGAATGACATCGCTCCCAAGGTTCTGCCTTACATGGCGCCTGTTGCGGACCTGCTGGAAGCCGAGCGCAAGAACGGCAGCAAGATCCTGTTCGAGGGCGCGCAGGCCGTCATGCTGGACGTGGATCACGGCACCTATCCGTTCGTGACCAGCTCCAACACGGTAGCGTCCAACGCAGGCACAGGTTCCGGCATGGGGCCGAACGCTGCTGGCTTCGTACTCGGTATCGCCAAGGCCTACACCACCCGTGTCGGCGAAGGGCCGTTCCCGAGCGAACTGTTTGACGAGACCGGTCGTGTGCTCGGTGAACGCGGCCATGAATTCGGAACGGTCACGGGGCGTCCGCGTCGCTGTGGCTGGTTCGACGCCGTGCTGGTGCGTCACGCAGCACAGGTCGGCGGCGTCAATGGTCTGGCTTTGACCAAACTGGACGTGCTCGACGGCCTGGATGAAATCCGGGTCTGCGTTGGCTACGATCTGGACGGCGAAACGATCAAACGCTTCCCCGCAGGTCCGGCCGCCCAGAGCCGCGTCAAGCCGGTTTACGAGACCCTTGAGGGTTGGAAAGAATCCACGAAGGGCGCTCGTAGCTGGGCCGATCTGCCAGCGCAGGCTGTCAAATATGTCCGCCGCATCGAGGAGCTGGTCGAAGCTCCTGTGACGCTGCTGTCCACCAGTCCGGAGCGTGACGACACCATCCTGGTGCGTGATCCGTTCGATTCCTGAGAGAATCACTCCCTTTTATAAGAGTCCGTTAAGAGCTGCCCGCTACCCTTTGCGTATTGTGAAATGCGTAAAGGGCGAGCATGGCCGGGACGGACGAATTCGGGCAGTCTGAGACAGGCGATAGTCGGAGCCTTACGATCGACGGTCGCTATGTCATTGATCTCGACCAGAAGCTCCCTGATTTCGTCAACTGCCCTGCCTATCATGTCAAGGATACGGTCTCCCCGACAGCCGAACTCCTTGCCCTGGCGCCAGCACCTCTCCTGCCACCGCACGCCGGCGCTGCCGTCATCGCCAAGATACGTGCGCCCAATTTGCTGCCGGTCAGGTCATTCAGCGATGCGACCGGTTCGCTCTGGATCCTGTGCGATGCGCCCTCCGGCAATCCGCTGAGTGACGGCGGCACCTGGACAGAAACCTCTGTTCTTGAACGCGTCATCGTGCCGATTGCGAGCATCCTGCACGCCTATAACGAGGCTGGCGTCACGCATCGCTCCATCCGTCCCGACAATGTGTTCGATTCAGGCGGCCGCAGCGCTGTATGCCTTGGCCCGGCCATCACAGCCCCACCAGCCTATTTCCAGCCGGACCGGTTTGAACCGCTGACATCAGCCCTGTGTGAGCCCGCCGGGCGTGGCAGTGGCAGCATAGTGGACGATATTTTTGCTCTTGGAGCCCTTGCCGCATGGCTGCTGGGCGGCTGTACGCCCTATCGGGATGACGTGCCGGGCGCCCTGCTGGAAGAACGTTTTCAGAAGGGCAGTTTTGCCGTACTGGCCGGGCACCTGCCGCTTTCTCTGGATGTGGCTCCTCTGCTCGCGGCCATGCTGTCGGATGACCCGGCTGCCAGACCATCGCCCAGAGATCTGCTGCATGCGGCAGACCACAAGGGATATGTTGTACGGCGTAGCGCTGTTGCCACGGCTCCGATCATGCTGGCAACCGTCCGGATCAAGACAGCCCGGGCGCTCGCATGGTACGCTGCACGGTACAGGAAGGAATTCGCCAGTCTTCTGGTCAGGGGGATTATCGAGCGATGGATGTCCTACGAGCTGGGGATGCCTCAGGCGGCGGCCAGGCTGGCTCTACTGTCCCGGGACGCTTCTCTGGCTGAAGACGGTACACTCGCTTCTTCCGCGACACTTATGGAAATCATCTCCGTTATCGATCCGGCCATGCCTTTATGCTGGGGTGACATATGGTTCTGGCCGGATGCTATCGGTCAACTGCTGACAACCGCGCTGGCAGGGAAAAGTACGACTTCCATTGATCCCTCAATGGCTGTTTTCGAACTGATCCGTACCGGTCGTCTGGAGAAGTTTGCGCTCGTCACAACTGTGCCCGCACAGGCCGCGGCCTGCGCTGTGGTCCAGAAGGCAGCCGGACAGGTTTCCATCGAAACCCTGTCAGACATCGATAGACTGCCTTACGTCCTCAACCCTTATCTCCCCTGCCTGTCGCCCCGCTGCCAGAACGATCGTCTGACGGCGACATGGGCCCTTTTGCAATGGCTTAATGCCGGAGAGGACACGGAGGTCCCCGGGGCGACTGCATTACTTGACAGGCAGATGACCATATTCATGGTAGTTGCCGCTTTGAGAAGCCGTCTTGTAGAAACATTCAGCGATCTGACTATATCGAAGAACAGCTGGTCTCTGGATCTAGCGCTTCTGGCAAAGGTCCAGCATCTTTACATGACCGGTCCGCTGAAAGGGATCGGTCGCAAGTTGTTGCCTCATCTGACACCAGACCTGAAGCGGTGGCGTAGTCGCAGCACCAGAACATCCCGCGGAGAGCAGCTTGCTGTTGCTGCTGGTGAAGGCGATCTGGGCCTCATGCAGAAAATTCTAGCTGATCCGCAGGCCCTGCGACGTGATCAGGCTGCCTATAACGCTGCGCGCAAGCTGGAGAGTAAGCTCAAAGCAGAGAGCGAGCGTCTCGAACATCAGGATACAGACGTGCCCTTGTCCATGAGAAACGAAATGATTCGTCTGGCTACGGCCGTTGGTGTCGTGTGCGCCATAGGCTCTCTTTGTGCGGAGATTGTGTTGTGACGGCCTCTGTAGCCAAGGGACAGCGTGGCTCCCTGACGAAATGGGTCAATGGTCTAGCCTGCGGTGCCGCTCTGGCATGGCTTCCCGGATATTCCCTGCTGATCGGGGTCCTGTTGATCCCGTTGATTGCTGTCTGCCTTCTGGACAGCAATCGGGGAGAGGTGATGGCCAGAATGATGATGCCTTACGCCTTTGCTGCTCTCGTGCATCCGTTTCATATGTTGTGGAACGCGGACGGATCGATGGACGCCGCCGTCATGCTGCTGATGAATCCCATGACCAGTGTTGTCGGCTGGTGTGCAGCTGGAGGCGGCTGGTTTGTGTTTGAAGTGGCCATTCTGGGGGTGAAACTTACCCGTCAGTTTCAGGTTCGTCAGCGTAAGGCCACCATCGCGAAAGATCTGGCGACGCTGGCGGAAGAATGGGATGAACAAGTGGCTGAGAGGCCGTAAACTGTATCATCAGGATCGTAGGTCGGTGAAATCATCGCATGCACCCGGCAAGCTGTCTCTGTGCAATCATTTCAGCTGGTAACGCGGTCATCCAACTCGGTTGCAATAAGACTATACTCTGTGGTTCAGAGAGTAATTCCAGACCCAGACCCTGTTAATTCATTGAGCTGAGCATGTTGTTGTGATTCACAGGCTTACCGCTGGGGAGAAGTCTGCGAGTGACGTGTTTTTGCTTTCTGAGTGCCAGATGGATCTGATCAGGCCGTATTTTCCTCTGGCTCACGGGGTTCCACGTGTGGATGACTGTTGTGTTCTGAGCAGGATTGTTTACGTCATCCGTCACGGCCTTCAGTGGAAAGACGCACCGAAAGCCTCTGGTCCGCAAAAGACTTTATGCAACCGCTTCATCTCTTCGTCGCGCTGACGGAACAGTCAGGACAGTCGAAGAGCCTGATGATTGATGCGACACACCTCAAAGCGCACAGAACGGTAGCGTCTTTGCTCAAAAAGAGGCTTTTCCCCGCCATATCGGACGAACCAAAGACGGACTGAACTCAAAGCTCATGCTGTATGTGACGGTGAGGACCGGCCTGTCCGGCTTCATCTGACTACGGGTCAGGTCAGTGATTTCAAAGAGGCTGATGTTCTGCTGGAGAAGCTTCCCAATGAAACAGAAGAAGTTCTCGGAGACAAGGGATACGACAGTAACCGGATCAGGCAATTACTCGCAGGACGGAATATCACGGCCTGTATCCCGTCGAAGAAGAACTGGAAATCAAGGCCGCCTTACAACTGGCATCTGTATAAAAAGCGCCACCTCATCGAAAACATGTTCGCAAAGCTCAAGGACTGGCAACGGGGGCAACCCGATACGATCGGAGCGCTCATTACCTTCATGTCCACTATCCAAATCGCAGCAACCGTCTTCTGGCTAAAGAAAAGAGGTTGAGCCTACGGAGTTCTGGGTGGCTATGTGAATGCTCCTGACTTTCGCGGCACCCAAGCAGCACTGGTCCGTCACCGTTTGCGGCCAGAACCTTGTGGATCGCCGCTATTGGCTCTCGGGCGGAACACAGGCAACATTCTATGAGGTGATTCCGGGGCTTCCGCGCTTTGTCGGCGCTAAAATCAACGTCAGTTACTAAAGGCCATGCGGATACGGCAACTTTTGACATGCGTCGTTTCCGCAATGACCCTACTCATCGAACATACGGAAAGGCGGCCATGACGATATCCGAGACCGTTGCGTCGATGCCCGCACAGGGCAGGTCGAGGCGCATGCCGGGCATTTTCATTCAGGTGGTCGTCGCGACCTGTCTTGGCGTGCTGACAGGTCTTTTCCTGCCCCAGCTTGCCGGACAGTGCCGCTGGCTCGCCGATCTGTTTCTGCGCCTGATCCTCATGGCGGTCGGTCCGCTGCTGTTCTGCATTGTCGTCACCGGAATTACCGGCGCGGGCTCTCTCAGCGCCGTCGGCAGGCTTGGTTTGCGGGCCCTGATCTATTTCGAAGCCATGACGACCCTTGTGCTGCTTCTCTCGGTCGGGGCCGCTCTCCTGATCGAACCGGGGCGTGGTCTGCTTTTTGCTCCGACACCTGAAGACGCGCATCTGATCTCTTCCTATGCTGGCAATGCCCATCTTCTGCATGGACAGGGCGTGACCGGCTTTATCCTGAGCGTCATTCCGCGTTCTCCCGCCGCAGCCTTCGCGGAAGGCAATATTCTTCAGATCCTTTTCTTTGCGATCCTGATCGGCTGCTGTCTCTCGCATGTCGGAGAGGCCGGCGCGCCGGTGACACGGCTGATCGAAAGCCTGTCGGTCGTCTTTTCCCGCATGATGCGGCTCATTATCGCCACCGCACCGCTCGGTGTCTTCGGAGCCGTCTCCGCAACGATTGCCCGTTACGGTTTGGACGCAATCACGCATCTCGCCTCATTCGTTGTGCTGTACTTCATCGCCATCGCCGTCTTCATCGTGGTGATCCTTGGCGGCTGTCTGTTTCTCTGCGGGGTCAATCCTCTCCGCTTCGCACGCTATTTCCGGGAAGAACTGCTGATCGTAACGGCGACGACCAGTTCCGATTCAGTGCTGCCGGGGATCATGGCCAAGCTGGAAGCCATGGGCGTGTCCCGACAGGTCGTCGGGCTGGTCGTGTCCGCGGGCTACTCCCTCAACCTCGACGCCCTGTCCATCTATCTCGGTCTTGCGGTTGTTTTTCTTGCCAACGTAACGGGGACACATCTCACCGCAATGCAGATGCTGTCGATGCTTGCCACAGCGCTCATCACGTCCAAGGGCGCTCATGGCGTGCCGGGCATCGCCATCGTGGTGCTGGCCGCAACATTGGCCGCGGCCCCGTCCATCCCGGTTTCCAGTCTCGTCCTGCTGCTGGCGATCGACTGGTTTATCGGCATCGCCCGCGCCGTCGGCAATCTGGCGGGAAACTGCGTGGCGCCCGTCGTCATTGCAGCATGGAATGGCTCCCTTGATCGTGAGCAGGTCCGTGTCGCTCTCGCTCCTTCATCGAAAGCAGGTCTCTGAGTGACTAACGAAACACGCGTTCGGTATTATCCCGAAGAAATGCTCAAACACCGTGTGCAGACGCTGCTTGTTGAGACTGGCGCACGGGCTTCCGACGCTGCCGAGACGGCGCGGGCGCTGCTGCATGCCTCGAGGATCGGCGTGGACAGTCATGGGGTCCGGCTGGCGGCCTATTATGCCTCACTGTTGCGGTCAGGCGGCCTCAACGCAGCGCCGTCTCCACTCTACACACGGACGGCTTTCGCGACAGGACGGCTGGATGCCGACAGTGGCCTTGCTCATCCCGCCTGTTACCGCGCCATGTCCGAGGCCATGATACTGGCACGGGAAGCCGGTATCGGCGCTGTCGGCGTTCACCGTTCCACACATTTCGGGGCGGCAGGCGCCTACGCGGTCGAAGCGGCGCGACAGGGCATGATCGGTCTGGTTGTGAGCAACTCGGATTCGGCTGTCTCCCTGTTCTCGGGCGTCGCCCCGTTTCATGGCACCAACCCGATTGCCGCAGCCGCTCCGGTGCGTGATTCCGAACCCTGGCTGCTCGACATGGCGACCTCGTCCATTCCGTTCAACCGCGTGAAACTTTACGAGGCTCTCGGCATTGATCTGCCCGCAGACGTTGCGCTGGATGAGCATGGCCAGCCGACGCGGAACCCACGGCACGCCTCTTTCCTCCAGCCGCTCGGCGGAGAAACGTTCGGCTTCAAGGGGGCGGCTCTGGCCAGTCTCGTCACCATTCTTGCAGCCGTAATGACGGGAGCCGACACGGACCCTGTGATGGTCGGCACAGACGCCGCGCAAACGGCAGAAGCACGCCAGAATGTCGGTCACTTTGTCATCGCCATCGACCCGGAACGCTTTATCGGACGAGCCAGCTATGATGCGGCGATGACGCGATACCTGAACCTGCTGCGTGCGGGGCCATCCATCGATTCCGGGCATCCTGTTCTGGCGCCGGGCGATCGGGAGTGGCAGGAGTCCCGACGTCGTCAGGAGACCGGCATTCCGGTCGATCCGGAAACCCGGACAAGTCTTGGTTTGCCCTGAATTTTCTGACAGCCGGATTTCTTCTCCGGCTTTTTTGTCAGGATCGCCATAATTTACCAGAAAATTACCTGCTGTTTGTAACTTCTCCTGTGATCCGCCTTACCGGGAGAGCTTTTTTGCCTGTTATACCTGTTTCTGGTCCCCCGGAGACCACCCACCGCACCACGTCGCATCTGACAGGCACGCACACGAGACAAAAGACCGAGGCCAGCTTCAGTATCTTACCCCGTTTCTCTCTCTCGACATTAGCGGTTGCAGGCGGCGATCTCTGTCCTCCTCCGACCTTTTCGACTGGACGCACGACACTCCGACGCCGCCACAAGGAGCCCGTCTGGCTGCCGCTCATATCGGAAGGATGCAGGATAGCGGCTAAATTTCCGCCAGATTGCCGTCTGGCCCTGCCTGTCGAGGCTGCCGACACGTTCCCGGATGATCTGCTGACCCATCTGGCCAGCCTCCTTTCCGACAATCAGCTAGAAACCTCGAGGCTGGATTTTGAATTTACGGAAACGAGCCTCGCCATTGATAACGAGATTCTGATTTATTCACTCGCCGCGCTGCGGGATGCCGGGGCCGGACTTGTGCTTTCTGGTTTTGGAACGGGTCTGACCAGCCTGTCCCTTCTGCGGGACAGAAGCTTTTCCGGGCTGCTGACGGCCGTAAAGCTGGACCGGCATCTGTTCTGTCATGATGACCCGGCGCACCTTCAGGCAGGCCAGAGCATTGCCCGCGCTGTGGTGCAGTTGGGTAGCGATTTTGGCCTGAACACACGCGCCGAAGGCGTGGACACGCCTGAGACACTTCATTTCCTGCAGAGCATCGGCTGTCAGGAAGGGCGGGGAAACTGTCTTGGAAAACCGCAGTCTCTGACGGACTTTCTGAAAGACCTCAAGCCAGCCCGGTCAGGTGTGAAGAAAAGAAAACGCACATCGTGACAGTCAGGCGTGGACAGGAGGAGTCGCAGCTTTTAAGTCCCCGCTCATGAAAAACGGCTCCTCCTCTCCTTCTGTCCGGCTGGGCATCGATTTCGGCACAACGAACAGCGTCATCGTTCTACGAGACGAGGACGGCGACACGCGTACCGTGCGCTTTCCAACGCCGGGAGGAAACACGGCGGATACATGCCGCACGCTTCTGGCGCTGTGGCAGGAACTGACGGGCGGACGACGTCTGACCGAACGCGCCGTGGGAGAAGAGGCCGTTGAGGCGTATCTCGACGATCCGACCGAAACGCGGCTCATCATGTCGATGAAGTCCTATCTGGCGCAGGCCAGCTTCCGGGAGACCCAGCTTTTCGGTCAGCGGGTTCCGCTGGAAACGCTGGTCGCCTCCTTCCTGCAGGAACTGATGAAGCTGGCGAAACTGGCACCGCAGGATTGCGCCGTGACAGTCGGACGGCCGGTGCGTTTTGTCGGTGACAATGCCGATGACGATCTCGGCGAAGCCCGACTGCGCGCCAGTCTTGCCGAAGCCGGTTTCCCCGAGATTTCCATCATGCTCGAACCGGAAGCCGCCGGATGGAAGTTCGCCCATCGCCTCAATCATCCGGCGACAGTGCTGGTGGGAGACTTCGGCGGCGGCACGAGCGACTTCTCGGTTCTGCGGTTCGAGCCGGGAACGGCCCAGCCCACACAGGCGCTGGGTTATGCAGGCGTGGGGCTGGCCGGGGATCAGTTCGACACACGGATCATCGACCATGTGGTCGCACCGTTTCTGGGTCGCGACTGCACCTTCCGCATCATGGGCGGTGAGCCGCTTCCCGTGCCGATCGAGTGGTACACTTCCCTTGCCCGCTGGCATCGTCTCTCACTGATGCGGACTCCGCGCATTCTGAACGAGATTGCCGAAGTCGCTCGTACGGCCTCCCAGCCTGAACGACTGATGAACTTGGTCGAACTGATCCGCGAGCAGAACGGGCAGCTTCTTTATAATGCCGTCTCCGCCGCGAAGCGGACCCTGTCTTCCGAAGACAGCGCCGTGCTGCGCTTCTCGCAAAAGGGTCTCACAATCGAGGAGACAATCCAGCGCGCTGATTTCGAACGCTGGATCGCGCCCGATCTGGCACAGTTCGGAGACGCCATTGACCTTGCCATTGAGCGCTCGAACCTGACGCCGGATCAGATCGACCGTGTGTTCCTCACCGGCGGCACCTCGTTTGTGCCAGCCGTGCGGGAGCTGTTCATCCAGCGGTTTGGCGCGGACAAGGTTGAACTGGGTGGCGAATTCGTCTCCGTGGCGGAGGGGCTGGCGCTGGCCAACCCTCTCGCTCTGGCGGCCTGACAGAAATATCTTGCGCGTCTGGATCGCACCCCGAGGTGTTGTCAGAGGGATATGAACGGGGTGAAACTCTCGCTTATGAAACGGCTGCTTCTCGTCACCTGTCTGTCCCTGCCACTTGCGCTGGCGACATTCTCCCCGTCCGCGCTGGCGGTTCCCATGCCGGAAAAGCCGGAAGCGACGGCGGCTGATCTGACACCCGCCGTGACGTCGTCCTCCCAGATCTGGGAGTCCGTGATTGCTCTCCCCGATGGCAGGCTGGTGCTGGAAGCGCCGCGCTGGCTGGGTAATCCGAACCCGCAACTCAGCATCGCAACAGTCGGTGGCATGCCCGCGCCCTACCCTGATGCGGACTGGAATGCGACGGAAGGGGATCCGGCCAAACGGTTCGTGGCGCTGACCAGCATGACGCGGGCAGCTGATGGCACACTCTGGCTTGTCGATAGCGGCGTTCCGGATCGGGAGGCCAAGCCGGAAGCGCCTGCCAAGCTGATTCAGATCGATCCCGCCACAGGTCAGGTCAAACGCTCTTTCCCCGTTTCAGCCGATGCGCTGCGAGACGGCAGCATCTTGGCAGGCATCGCCGTGCATGAGCAGACGGCCTATGTCGCGGATTCGGGTGTGCCGGGGATTCTGGTCATCGACCTTGAGAGTGGTGTCGCCCGACGTTTTCTCGATCACGTCGAAGGGCTGACCGCCAAGCGTCCGATCGTCACCCCCTCGGGCGAGGTCAAGGCACGGGATGGGCGACCACTGGCCATTGACGCCACCCTTGTCGCCATCAGCCCGGATGGTCAGTGGCTGTATGTGCAGTCCTATTGTGGCCCGCTTTATCGCATCGCCACGCGCCTGTTCGACGATCCGGATTCGACGAACACCGCCTTACAGGAAAGCGCCACGCTCTGGTATAAAACCCGTGCGCTGGGCGGACTTACGGTCGGTCCGGATGGCACGCTGTACTGGTCGGACGTCACCACGGGCAGCATCGACAGCTACACGCCGGGACGGATTCCGCATCACCTGATCACCGATCCCCGTCTGAAATGGCCGGGCGGTTTGTCCCTGTCCACGACCCCGTCTGGCAACACGCTTTTCGTGCCAGCCGCGCAACTCGATCAGGCCGCACGCTTTCAGAATGGACAGACGACGGTGCAGTGGCCTGTGACCGTTTACAGCTTCCATGTTCCCGAAGACGCGACTTCTGACGTTCTTCGCAAATAGTCCCCTCCCCGCTTCGCTCCAGACCGGTTATAGAAAGCGCATGAAATACGTCTCCACCCGTGGCAAGGCCCCGGTCCACTCCTTCTCCGATATCCTGCTAGCCGGGCTCGCCGAGGATGGCGGGCTTTACATGCCGGAATCATGGCCCCAGTTTTCCGCCGATGAGTGGCGCGCCATGCGGGCGCTCCCGTATCCTGAGCTGGCCGCGAAAATCATTGCGCCCTTCACCGCCGGGTCGATTGATCACGACACACTGCTGGGTTTCTGCAAGGACGCCTATTCGCAGTTCGATCACGCCGCCATCGTGCCGCTGACCCAGATCGAGGACGGCCTGTATGTGCAGGAACTGTTCCACGGTCCGACGCTGGCCTTCAAGGACATGGCGCTTCAGCTTCTCGGACGCCTGTTCGACCATGTTCTGACCGAGCGCGACGAGCGCGTCACCATTGTCGGCGCGACCTCCGGCGACACCGGCTCCGCTGCGATCGAGGCCTGCCGTGGCCGTGACCGTCTGACGGTTGTGATCCTGCATCCGGAAGGCCGCACCTCCGACGTGCAGCGCCGCCAGATGACGACGGTGCTGGACAGCAACATCACCAACCTCGCCCTCAAGGGCACGTTCGATGACTGTCAGGACATGGTGAAGGCGATGTTCGCCGATGCGCCGTTCCGTCAGGACATGAAGCTGTCTGCGGTCAACTCGATCAACTGGGCGCGTATCGCGGCGCAGATCCCCTACTATGTCTATTCCGCTCTCGCGCTTGGCGCACCGGATCGGGAGGTCTCGTTTGCCGTTCCCACAGGCAACTTCGGCAACGTGCTGGCGGCGTGGGTAGCGAAGCAGATGGGGCTCCCCATAAAGCATCTCTGCGTTGGCTCGAACCGCAACGATATCCTGACCCGCTTCCTCAACAGCAATGACATGTCGGCGCGTCAGGTTGTGCCCAGCCTGTCGCCGTCGATGGACATTCAGGTGTCGTCGAACTTCGAGCGCCTTCTGTTCGAGTTCCTTGGCCGTGACGCCGAAGCCTGCGCCAGACTGATGACCGGTTTCCGCTCGACCGGAAAGATGGATGTGCCGGAGAAGGTGTGGGAGTCGATTCACACGCTTTTCTCGGGTCTCGCCCTTGATGATGAAGAGACGGAAGCCCAGATTCGTTCCGTGCATCAGAACAGCCAGTATCTTGCTGACCCCCACACCGTCATCGGCATCACTGCCGGACGCAAGTTCCGTGAACCTGGTGTCCCGATGGTGGCCATGGCGACCGCACATCCGGCGAAGTTCCCGGATGCGATGCGGGCCGCCACAGGCATTACACCGGCGCTGCCTCCCGCACTTGCCGATCTGTTCGACCGCGAGGAGCGTTTCCGCGTGGTGGACAACGCCCTTGGAACCGTTGAAGACGCCGTAAGGTCAGCCGTGCTGTCCAACAGCCACTGATTTCCATCTCAGGAGTGGCGACTTCCCGCCACTCCCCTTTCAGGACGCTCATGACCGATCCCATTCAGCAGACACGCCTTCCCTCCGGCCTGACGGTCGTCACAGAACGCATGGACCGCGTCGAAACCGTGTCATTTGGCGCTTATGTCGCCACCGGCACGCGCAATGAGCGCCCCGAAGAGAACGGTGTTTCCCACTTTCTCGAACATATGGCGTTCAAGGGAACGGCCACCCGCTCGGCGGCCCGGATTGCCGAAGAGATCGAGAATGTCGGCGGCCACATCAACGCCTACACGGCCCGCGAGCAGACGGCGTATTACGTCAAGCTGCTCAAGGAAGACCTGCCGCTTGGCGTCGATATCATTGGCGACATCCTGACGCATTCGACCTTCCTGCCGGAAGAAGTCGAGCGTGAGCGTGGTGTGATCCTTCAGGAGATCGGTCAGGCGAACGACACGCCGGACGACATCATCTTCGACCATTTTCAGGAAACGGCGTTCACCGGCCAGCCGATGGGCATGCCGACGCTTGGTCCGGAAGGGCTGATCCGTGAGATGAGTCGTGAGACGCTGATGTCCTACATGCGGACGCATTACACGACGCAGAACATGGTCGTCGCGGCAGCCGGCAACCTGCATCATGATGATGTGGTGGAGCGGGTCAGCCGTCACTTCGCCGATCTGCCGACGGAAACCGTCCCGGATCGTATACCCGGTCGTTATACAGGTGGTGAGTTCCGTCTCCCCAAGGAACTGGATCAGGCGCACATCCTGCTCGGTTTCCCGAGCATCCGTTATGGTGGCCCGGATTATCATGCGGCGCTGCTACTCTCGACGCTGCTCGGCGGCGGTATGTCATCGCGACTGTTTCAGGAAATCCGTGAGAAGCGCGGACTGGTCTATTCGGTCTACTCCTTCACCACGCCGTTCCTTGATGGTGGCCTGTTCGGGATTTACGCGGGAACGGGTGGCGAAGAAGCCCGTGAACTGATTCCGGTGACACTGGCTGAACTTCAGAAAGTGCAGCAGTCGGTCGGTATGGACGAACTGTCCCGCGCCCGAGCGCAGCTGAAATCCTCGCTGCTCATGTCACTGGAAAGCACCGGCAGCCGTTGCGAGCAGATCGCGCGTCAGCTTCAGATATTCGGCCGCCTGATCCCGATCGCCGAAACGGTCGCCAAGATTGATGCGGTGACACCTGCTGATATCTGCCGGGTGGCTGCAAAGATTTTCAGTGGTCAGCCGACACTGGCCTCCATCGGCCCGATTGATGGCGTGATGACGCTCGACACCCTGCAAGGACGACTGGCTGCATGACAGACTCTACGCCTACTCAGGCTCCTCTCGATCTTGCCTGCGAGCTTGCCGAACTGGCCCGGAAGAAAGGGGCCGACGCGGCGGATGCAATCTGTGTCGGTAGCACGTCGCTCGGTGTCAGCGTCAGAAATGGCGTAACGGACGAACTGGAACGCTCCGAGACGACCGATCTTGGCCTGCGGGTTTTTGTCGGCAAGCGTTCCGCCATTATCTCCACCTCAACGCTGGACAGAGGCCGTTTCGACGGACTGGTCGATCAGGCGCTGGCGATGGCGCATGTCCTGCCGGAAGATGGTTATGCCGGGCTGCCGGAAGGTATTCCGCTGATTGGTCGCCTGACCGAGAACAGTCTCGATCTCGTGGATACGACCGAGCCGACTGCTGAAGAACTTCTGGCTCGCGCGCGCACCACGGAGGAAGCGGGGCATGCCGTTAAAGGCGTGACGAATTCCGCAGGGGCCAGCGCCACATGGGGCCGCAGCCTTGTCGCACTGGCAAGCTCGGCGGGTGTTGCTGGCTACTATGAACGCACACGCAACTCCGTATCCATGAGTGCGCTTGCCGGTCAGGGCACGGGCATGCAGCGGGACTGGGATTTCCATTCCACGGTTTATCTGTCGGATCTGGAAGATTCTGCGGTGATTGGCGAAAAAGCCGGTCGCAATGCGGTAGCGCGGCTCAATCCGACGCAGCCTCGTACCGGCACCATGCCGGTGGTCTATGCGCCGCGTGTGTCCAATGGACTGCTCGGTCATCTGACGGGGGCGATCAATGGTGCTGCGATTGCACGTGGCACCTCGTTCCTGAAAGAGAAAATGGGGCAGCGGGTTTTCGCGCCCGGCATTCGGGTGCTGGATGACCCACACAGAAAGCGTGGTCTGCGCTCCAAACCTTTCGATGGTGAGTGCGTGGCGTGCGAGCCTCTGGAACTTGTCGCGGACGGTGTGTTGCAGCATTGGCTGCTCGACTGCCGCAGTGCCCGTCAGCTTGGTCTCACCACCAATGGACGGGCAAGTCGGGGCACATCCTCGCCTCCGTCTCCCGGCGTTTCCAACCTGTATTTTGCGCCCGGATCGGTGTCGCCTGCCGAATTGATCGCGGATATTGCGGAAGGTGTGTATGTCACCGAGATGATGGGCTCGTCGATCAACGGTCTGACCGGCGATTACAGTCGCGGTGCATCCGGCTTCATGATCCGCAACGGACAACTGGCTGAACCGATTGCGGAATTCACAGTTGCCGGCAATCTTCTGGACATGTTTGGCCGTCTACAAGTGGCGGACGATCTCTCTTTCCGGTTTGGTTCCGACGCACCGACAATCCGTATCGACGCCATGAGCATCGCTGGAAACTGAGACAGATCTCAATCGTTTATACCAGGTATCGCGGACTTTCTCATGCGTTACCCACCCCTGACTTACCGGAGACTGACCCCTGACCCTCATGAAGACTCGCCCCGTTCTGACGACAGCGGTAGTTCTTGCGCTTTCCCTCGCGTCATTCGCAGGCATTGCGGATGCACGGCCGGGCAATGGCGGCTCCATGGGAAGCCGCGGTAGCCGGACGTGGTCCGCACCGGCACCAACCCGGACTTCGCCCTACGGTGCAGCACCGATGGAACGGTCTATCGCCCCACAGCAGCAAGCTCCAGCCTACGAACGCAACACATACGGTGCGCCTGCCTACAATAACGGCATGATGCGTCCTCCGTCGCGCCATCCGTTTCTGACCGGGTTTGCTGGCGGTCTGCTGGGCGCCGGACTGTTTGGTCTGATGTCAGGCCATGGCCTGATGGGCGGTGTTCACGGATTCTTCGGGTTTATCGGACTGCTGATCCAGATTGCTCTGGGCATTTTCCTCGTGCGCTGGCTGTTTGGTCTCTTCATGCGCAGACAGGGTGGCAGCACATCCGGTGGTAACGGCGGGTTTGTCCCCACGGGCACTGCCCGACAGCCTGCTCAGGGCAATCAGCGCACTGTTCAGATCGGACCACAGGATTACCAGGCTTTCCAGCAGCTTCTTCTGAATGTGCAGGCCGCATGGAGCCAGCAGAACATTCCGGCTCTGCAGGGCATGGCGACTCCCGAAATGGTCAGCTACTTCAATCAGGAACTGGCGGGACTGGCGAGCCGTGGCGAACGGAATGTCGTGTCCGACGTCCGTTTTCTTCAGGGCGATCTGTCTGAGGCCTGGTCGGAAAACGGCTATGACTATGCCACAGTGGCGCTGCGTTACAGTCTGATTGATCTGACAACGGACATGATGGGGCGTGTGGTCAGCGGCAGTTCCGCCGATCCGGTGACGGTGACGGAACTCTGGACATTTGTGCGTCCGTCTTCAGGCGGGGGTTGGCTGCTCTCGGCTATCCAGCAGACCCGTTGAGACAGGCTAGTTTCTGCTACAGGTATTTCCTCTCCTGAGAAATGGAGAGGAAATACCTTATACAATCTCTACTGAAACGATTTTTTCGGAGAGTGCCAATGTCGGCGCATAGGCGCTGGAACGATGTCAGAATGTGCTACTGACATCCTGAAGGCAGAGGTCTCACGAGGCTTTAGTCGTGTATCCTTTACAGACACTCCAACCTCATTGATCCCGATGACCTGTTAACTCAAATATCTGCGCAGGCCTATCGATGCGTTCCAGACGGTGAATTCTGCCTTCTGAAAGTATCCGGAGATTGCCACGATCTCATGTGGCACCTACTTTGCTGGTGTGTCCTTGCCGAAGAGGCGGACTTTCCGTCCCATGAGAATAAAGGGTTTTTCGACAAACTCGTACGTCAGGCACGACACCAGAAGCGTCATCAGAATGGAGAAGTGCACGATCCAGTTGCCTGCGTCATAGGACTGGTCGATGTGGAACAGGTACACCAGAAACATGCAGACCGGGAAATGCACCAGATAAATACTGTAGGACAGTTTTCCCAGCATGAAGAAGATCGGGTTTCCCATGACCTTGTCGACAAAGGCAGCTTTATCCATGAACGCTATGGCAACAGTGGTAAACAGCACCGAGACCAGATAGATCGGTACCGGATGAAATGGCGGCGGCAGACAGATCGTTGAGACAGCAATCGTGAAAATACCGAACGTACAGAGGGCTTCAGCAACATCCTCTCTGACCGGCAGGCGTTTTACGACGTCCATGACGAGAACCATAATGCCCATGCTCAGTAAAAGCCGAAACATTCCGGTGCTTATACCGTGAAATACCGGATCTTTATTCCCTGCAACACGAAAGCCGTGCCACTCTGCGACAAAAAGAAAAAACACAAATACAGCATAGAATAATGGACGGCAGAACACCGCAAGAAGCACAACCAGTGACCCCAGATAGAACTCCAGAGAGATAGACCAGGACGGCAGATTGATGGAAAAGGACTTGGATGTGACAAGAGACTGGATCATCAGATAATTGCTGATCAGGTCACGTTTTACATTATTACTGAAATAGGATGGGACGCCGTGTGCCATTCCGTAGAAAATACCTACCACCACAGACAACATGACAAAATGGAGAGGATATAGCCGGAGAAAACGGGACCAGTAAAAGTTGACGGCTTCCCGGATATTCACGCAGGAATATTTTTCATCATAGGATTTTATAAGAACATAGGCGGACAGGGCAAAAAACACATCAACGGCAAAAGGGGCATTGGTAATCAGTGAGCGTCCGGATTGCCAGCCTATCATGAGACCGAATGTGTGCTGATAGGCGACAGCAAGAGCCAGTAGTCCCCGAATTCCTTCGAGACCTCGTATTCTTTTCACATTCCCACCCTTTGTTGACAGACCTGTTTCCTTTCTCGTTGCCTTCAAAAGGAAAGTTTCTGGCTTTCATGCTTTATGGCTGTGTTGATGGCAATAGTATTCCCGGAGATTGTCCGGGATCAGTCAGGCGACATTGCCGTTAATTACTGTTATCTGGTTGCTGGTGAAAACAGCGGCGAACAAGGGAAAACGCTATCATCCAGCGTCCTGAAGAACGTTATGCACTTTAGCATGAGAAGGTTCACTGCGTTTCCGGGCCTGAAGCCTGCGAAAGCGATCATGTGCATTGCAGCAAG
Source organism: Acetobacter aceti NBRC 14818 (assembly GCF_000193495.2). Lineage (NCBI taxonomy): Bacteria > Pseudomonadati > Pseudomonadota > Alphaproteobacteria > Acetobacterales > Acetobacteraceae > Acetobacter > Acetobacter aceti. The sequence continues at coordinate 1,573,033 of NZ_AP023410.1, forward strand.
TGCATTCCTAATCCTTGACCAGCCTTCTGCATCGCGTGGCCCATGCGAAAGACCGTTCCACAATCCAGCGAGAGGGTAGCAGCACGAAACCCCGTTTTATCCTGAGGCAGCCTGATGATTTCGATAGTCATATCATGCTTTTTTGCGACATTGGCTGCTTTTGTTCTGGTATAGCCCTGACTTCAACCCGAACGCGATGGTCCTCTCAAAATTCAAGGCCCATCTGCGCCGCTGGATATGAACCAGATTGAGAAGAAAACGCTCTATTTTTTCATAGATATTGAACCGCATTTCGACAATGCCGAGATCATAAATTCTACCAATGGGTACGTTATTGTCTGGTGAAAGAGTATGCCGTTTCAGGCAACATGTAGAGGAAAAATTTTCCAAGAAAATACTTCTTCTGAAATTTTTGTGTTTTTATTATTATAAACAGCTTTTAGTTTCTTATTGGATTTGCGTTTTGTGTTCTCGAATTATGTGTGTTTCTAAAAATAATATAAAAAGTGAGGCATTGAATGGTACACGCCGCACGATACAGCTTCAATGCCCTGCGAATATCCGCAGGCGTCGCTTCCTGACGCCCCTTTCCAATCCAGGGCACATTGGCAACTTCGCCATTGTAAAGACGTGGTCCACCAATCGACAGGCCGAGTGCTCCGGCCATCGCCGCTTCTGGCCAGCCTGCATTCGGTGAACGGTGATGGCGGGCATCGCGCCTGATGGTGTGGAGGGCTGCTTTCCAGTCCTGTCCGGTGAAAAACGCAGCAGAGACAATCCAGAATGCAGAAAGGCGGGATGCGGGCAGGTTGATGAGGTCATCCAGCCGGGCGGCTGTCTTGCCAAACGCTTCATAGCGCTCGTTGCGATGGCCGATCATGCTGTCAGCCGTATTCACGGCTTTATAAAATACGGTGCCCGGCAGTCCACCGAGCGCACACCAAAAAGCAGGGGCGACAATGCCGTCGGAGAAGTTTTCCGCGAGCGTCTCAATGGTGGCGCGACAGATGGCGGCTTCATCGAGCGCGCTGGTGTCACGACCGACAATCATGGAAACGGCCTGACGTCCCGCCGACAAGCCCTTGTTTTCCAGCGCCTGTGCGACAGCTTCAACATGCTCATGCAGGGAGCGTTGCGCCAGACAGCAGCTTGCCAAAAGACCGCACGCTATAGGTGAGTGGCGAACATTCCTTGAAACCAGAGCCGCGAGGGCAACGGGTACCGCAGTGAAAAGGCCGGTAGCGAAGGCTCCGGCAGCAATTCTTTTTCGACGTGAAAAAGTTTGATGATTCAGGTGGCGTTCGAGCGTCGAGATCAGCGCTCCTTGCCACATGACGGGATGCCGGATGGCGGAATAGAGCCATTTGGGATAGCCGAACAGCCCTTCAGTCAGGGTGGCTATGAATGCAGTGCGAGGAAAAAACGACATAGCTGCATTCTATCCCAAGTAAAAACGCGGGTTTGGCGAAAATGGAAAGTGGGTTTTTACGGCATTTCGCCTGATTGCGAAACGCTGTCCTTGTGTAGCACTTCCGTCCCCATTGCCTGTGGAGATCTGTACCCGCTATCCACAGGGTTGTTCACACAACCATCCTCAGAATCTGTGGATAAGGACGAAAGCGGCCCTTACCGGGTCCCATCATTCTTGAGGAGGTATGTTTCGTTCTCCTTGCCCTGCGTGTGACACGTCGGAGCGTCAGCACGCAGGACATTGAAACTGACTCTAGAAAGGCGTCACATCCTCCAGTCGCCCACGGACGGCGGCCCGATAGATCGCAGCATACTGTTCGGCGTTCAGTGGCAGGGCATTGGTCTCGGAAGAGGAAATGTCGGCGACCGCCTGTTGCCCAACCCATTCAGCATCGTTTTCGGTCAGGCTGACAGCATGCAGGTTATGCGGCACATTCAGGTTGTTGCGGAGCGACAGGATCCAGCTTTCCACCGCATTAAAGCCTGTTCCATCCAGATCAAGCATACGGGCCAGACGGTTCATCTGCGGTTCAATGGCGTTCCGGTTGGCGCGCATCACGTAGGGCAGGAGGATGGCGTTCAGGAGGCCGTGAAGGGTCCCGAAGCGCGCTCCAATCGGGTGCGCCAGAGCATGTACGCCGCCGAGTCCTTTCTGGAACGCGACCGCAGCCATGGCCGACGCTGTCAGCATGCCGGATCGTGCAGACAGATCGCTTCCGTCCGCAAACGCTTTGGGTAGGTGTTGCGCAATAAGGCAGATGCCTTCCAGCGCAATGCCCTCCGACATGGGGTGGAAGAGAGGTGAACAGAGCGCTTCGATATGATGCACCAGTGCGTCCATGCCCGTCATGGCGGTCAGGCCGGGAGGAAGGCCGACGGTCAGATCAGGATCAAGCAGAACACAGAAGGCCAGCAGTTCGGCGTGGGTGATGACTTTCTTGATATGCAGGTCCGTGTCCACGAGCACGGCTTCACGGCTCAATTCCGAACCTGTGCCTGCGGTTGTGGGAATGACAATCAGGGGTGGCAGTTCGGATTTCGGATAATCGGCCAGTGTCGGATACTGAGCCATGGCCTGCGACCATTCGAACTGTTCAAGATAGGTGGGATTTTGGGAGGCAAGAGCAATGCCCTTGGCGGCGTCAATGGCGCTGCCGCCTCCGATGGCGATGATAGAATCGTGACTGCCTTTTTGGAAAAAATTTGCGCCATTTCTGGCTTCATCCAGTGAGGGATTGGCGCGAATGTCGCTGAAGATGACGAGGTCCGGGCAACGGGCGCGCAGTGTTGCTGTGAGCTTTTCAAACCAGGGAAGGGCCCGCACTCCCGGATCTGTCACGATAAGCGGGCGTTTCCGTCCGGCTTTGCCGCACCATGCCACAGCCTCAGCGGAACAGCCTGAAGCCAGAAGAATGTTGGTGGGATATCCCCAGTAAGCGATTTGCTCGGACATTTGGGTGCTCTCCAGACTGTGCTGTTTGGACGAATTAATGCACCCGGTTTGCTGGTTGTAAAATCGTAATAATCGAACCTTACATTGATCGCTGGAGATTATTGGGACGGGTCTGAAAGTGCGTCTCCAGAGTTAAAACATGCAAATTAGATATATGTTTTAAAGCGCGTTTATGGCGCATTTTTCTGATAAAAAATGGTTATTTTGCCCGATTTGGCGATTTCCCACAGGAAATGGGTTTGAAATTCAGCCGTGGCCTTTGGGGGAATTTTCGGTGAAATAATCAGATGGCCGTATCAGGCCCACTTCACGCGCAATCAGAGCGACATATCATGATCGCACAGCGATTCAGTCACAGGGTGGGAAGCGCTCATCCGTGATTGGTCAGGAATGCTTTTACGGAAAAATAAAGAAACTATTCCGCCGCCAGAATGCGCCCGATCGTGGCAGTGGTCGAATGGCCAGCCTGTAGGTCAGCAAGGAATAAACGGCCACCATTGTCGGTAATTTCTCTCGCTCCGACGACATCTTCAGGTTTGTAGTCGGAGCCTTTCACCAGCACATCCGGCATGAGGGCCAGAAGCGTTTCAAGCGGCGTATCCTCGGAAAACGACACAACGGCATCGACATAACGGACGGCCGCCATCACGGCGGCACGGCTGGCAAGGGTGTTGACCGGTCGTGTTTCGCCCTTGAGGCGCCGAATGCTGTCATCGTCATTCAATGCGACGATCAGCCGGTCACACTCCGCACGGGCCGCCGCCAGAAGGCTGATATGACCCGGATGCAGAATATCGAAGCAGCCATTGGTGAAACCGACCGTCAGGCCCTGTGCCTGCCATTCCTGAACCTGTCGTTTGGCTTCGTTTAGAGTCAGCAGATGTGGCGAATCAATGGACGAGTTCTGGGCCTGCAATTCGCGGGTCACTTCGCCGATGTCGGCGGTCGCCGTGCCCAGTTTGCCGACAACGACACCGGCGGCGGCGTTGGCGACGCGCATGGACTGGCCAAACGACATGCCGGACCCGACAGCAAGCGCCATTGTGGCGATCACGGTGTCACCAGCGCCGGAGACGTCAAAGACTTCTCGTGCGCGGGCGGGAACAGCTTCGGCTTCTCCGTGTGCCGGAACCAGCATCATGCCTTTTTCCGAACGGGTAGCGAGAATCACATCCGCCTCGGCTTCCGCCATCACCTTGCGGGCGGCGCGTTCGACGCTCGCATCATCCGTGCCGGAAATGCCGGAAGCGGCGACCAGTTCTTTCGCGTTGGGCGTAATGCAGGTTGCGCCGCGATAATGCCGGAAATCGGAGGTTTTCGGGTCAACGAAGACGGGAATGTTCCGCAGGCGTGCTTCCCCAATCAGATGCCGGACGACCATGCTGTCGCAAACACCCTTGCCGTAATCGGAAAGAATGACGACATCGGCCTCTTCCAGTCGTGCATCGATAGCGCGGCAGAGCAGTTCGGCTTCCTCGGGTTGCAGCTTCTGCCGACTTTCCTCGTCAGCTCTCACGACCTGCTGGTGGGAGGCGATGAAGCGGGTCTTGCAGATGGTCGGGCGCTTGGGGCTGGTGACCAGCATTTCGGAAACACCGGTGCGGAGACGCAGCGCGTCGCGGAGAATGACAGCGGCCTCGTCTTCACCGACCAGCCCGATCAGGATGGCCTGACCACCGAGAGAGATGATGTTGCTGGCGACGTTGCCCGCACCGCCCGGCATTTCCTTCCGTTCTTTCAGCAGCAGGACCGGGACCGGCGCTTCCGGTGAAATCCGTTCCATCTCGCCATAGACGAACCGGTCGAGCATGACGTCGCCGACACAGAGAACGGTGATGTTCGAGAAATCCATGATGCGCGTCAGCCCCAGAAGCTGGCGACAAAATCCGCCAGACCGGTCTGGCGTGTGGTGCGGAGACGGGCGGCGTTCAGCACGGCCTGTGTTTCCGCAATGGCGCGGTCGAGCTCCGCGTTGACGATCACATGGTCGAATTCTTCCCAGTGGGAAATTTCGTCGAGCGCCGCGTCCATGCGTTTTTTGATTTCTTCCGGCGCGTCCGATGCGCGACCTGTCAGGCGGCGTTCCAGTTCGGCGAGGGAAGGGGGCAGGACGAAAAGACTCACCACATCATCGGGCAGTGCAGCCCGGATCTGGCGATGCCCCTGCCAGTCGATGTCGAACACCATATCCTGTCCCGCGGCGAGAGCAGCTTCCACCGGAGCGCGTGGCGTGCCGTAACCGCGCCCGAACACGGAGGCCCATTCCAGCAGTTCTCCCTGATCGGCCATTTCCATGAACTTTTCCATGGTGCGGAAATGATAATGGATGCCGTCCGTCTCACCGGGACGCGGGGCGCGGGTGGTGATGGAGACGGAGTGTTTCAGACGGGGATCGGCGGCGCGCAAGGCGTTGGCGATGGTGGATTTTCCAGCGCCGGACGGGGCGGAAATGACAAGGCAGACGCCTCGCCGCGTGATGGGCGACGGGACGGTCGTTCCGGTGCGTGTCATATCGGCGTTCGTGCCTCCCTGCCGTATCGAGCGTTTCTCCCGATTGTTTCGGGAGGACGGTTGCGACCTTTTAGCAGCAGGTTCTTAATGGGGCGACTATGAAACAGGATTCTCTTCTCATCACGGGAGCCGCTTCGGGGCTTGGCCGTGGTTTCGCCCTGCGTGTCGCCCGTCCGGGCATTACGCTCCATCTCATTGATTGCAACGAAAATCGGCTGAAAGACACGGCTTCCCGCACGGAAGCATTGGGTGCGCGGGTCTTCATGCACGCGCTGGATGTTACGGATGCTCCGGCGATGCGAAGCGTAATTGAAGATATCGGCGCGTCAGGTGAATCGCTTGATGTGGTTCTGGCCTGCGCGGGGATCACCGGCGGGGTCCATGATCAGCCCGGTGAAAAAGGAGCGCCGTCCGAATCTGAGTATCAGGTGCGCCGCATGGTGGACGTCAACGTAAACGGCGTTCTCAACACCATTTTTCCCGCTATTGACGTGATACGTCGTCAGCCTGTGGCATCCGATGGCTTCCGTGGCCGGATCGCGGCGATTTCCTCCATTGCCGGGCTGGTCTCCTTTCCCGGCACGCCGTCCTATTGCGCGACCAAGGCGGCGGTTGATCGCTTCATGGTGGCGACGGGCGGCAATCTGAAGCAGGATGGTATTCTGCTCAGTTCGGTGGTCTGTGGTTTCATCAACACACCGATGGTGGCGACGAATGAATTTGCGATGCCGGGTCTCGTGCAGACGGCCGATGCTGTCGAGCGGATCATGGCGGGTCTGGAAAAGAACAAGCGCCGGATCACGTTCCCTCGCTGGATCGCTATGGGATCGCGCCTGATGGATCTGCTGCCGATTGGGCTCTCGGAACCGTATTATCTGAATCAGCCGACAGGCGCTGCGGGCAGTATGCCTGTGGTGGAAAAGCCTTCAGGCAGATAGCTGATTTCAACATCGTTCATGGTGTCATTGTGTTTGGAGTGTGAGGATGGCGTCTGAACCGTCGGGCCTGATGGAAGACCTTTCGGCGGCATCTGTCTGTCAGCCCGTGCCCGCAGCCCGCAAGACGATGGCGATGGACCGGGTTTTCTGGAGTCATTTCTCACCGAATCTTGGTCCCGGCGGCTGGGTCACCGGCGCGTTGCTGGTCAGTCTTGGACTGGATTCCAGGATGGGTTTTCTGGCCATTCTGCTGGGGAATTTCGTCGGTGCCCTGCCTGTCGCGTTGGCGGCGGCGATTGGTCCGGCGACGGGTCTGACGCAGATGGAGGCCTCCCGCATGGCGCTGGGCACGATTGGTGTCCGGCCGCCTTCCTTTCTGAACTGGATCTACTGCGTCGGCTGGGATGCCGTGAACAATGTGCCAGCTGCGGCGGCGCTGGTCAGTCTGTTGATGCTGGCTGGTGTGCCGACGCCGTTCTGGCTGGCGCTGGGTGTACTGGCGTCCATCCAGATGGTGGCGTCCATCTATGGGCATCACGTTGTGCAGGCGTTGCAGAAATATCTCGGCGGCATGTTGCTGGTCGTGTTTGCGATCATCGGCGTGACGTTTGCAGTGAGGGGCGGCGGCGTCGTGCAGGCGGCGCATCCGGTTGGTCTGGCGACGTTTCTGTTGGCGGTCGGGATTCTGGTCAGTTTCAATCTGTCCTGGGCCACCTATTCATCGGATTATACCCGCTATCTACCCGCGAATTCCGATCCGAAGCAGGTGGTTGTGCTGGCTCTGTTAGGGCTGCTGCTGTCGGCTGTGCCGTTCCAGATCCTTGGTCTACTCACTGCGGCGAGCATCGCCGAGCCATCCCCGACGGCAGTGATTGCCAGTTTGCAGCATGCCATGGGGCCGCTTGGACCACTGGCGCTGGCGGCGATTGCCCTGTCGTCAATTGCCGGGAACTCGTTCAACGATAATACGGCCAGTTACAGCCTGATTTCGGCTGGGATCCATGTGCCACGTGTCGCGGCAGCGATCATCACGGCCAGTCTGGGCTATGTGCTGGCAGTTGTCGGAGCTGGCCAGTATGCGACGCTCTATACGGATTATCTGCTGGTCACGATGTACTGGATCGCACCATGGTGCGGTATCGTTCTGGCGGACTGGTATCTCACGGGCGGTCATTCGGCAGCGCGGGCTGTATACGGTCAGGTGTTGCGGCCGCCTGCCGGGTGGAAGCGTGGGGCGACGATCTTTGTTGTGACTTCGGTGCTGACGGTGCTGCTGTTTTCCACCAGTTCGCTCTACACGGGACCGGTTGCGCGCTGGCTTGGAGGGGCAGATATCGGATACTATGTCGGATTTCTTGTCGCCGGCTGGTGGTATGCGGCGGGACGCGAAAAGTAGGTCAGGCTACGTATTTGCGCTGGCGCGGGTTTTATCATCAGCGATTTTGACAATGACGCATCCGTGCCATGATCGCTCAATAAGGTTCTGTTATGTTGGTGCGGACGTCATGTCTCGAAGCATGGCTATCGCTGCAAGCTGAAGCTTACAGGAAGAGATGGAACGTGATGAAACGACGCTATTCGCTCAAGACAATTGGGGCTGTTTTTCTGCTGTCGGCTGCGGTTGGACTCTCTGCCAGCACGGGGGCAAAGGCTCAACAGGTCTATTCAAGCCAGCCACAGGATAGCCAGCAATCAGGCAATTTTCAGCAGCCTCCAGCACCGGACGCGGCGCAACTGGCGGCAATGCGCAAGGATGTTCAGGTCGCTGCCTCATATCAGTTGCCGGATGATTTCCTGCCACGGATGACCACGACCTTGCAGGCGCTGCAGGATGCGGGTTTGCAGCCTCCTCCTCCGGAGGGTCATATCTCTCTGGATGACACGATCAAGCGCGTTGAATCAGTGCCGGGCATTGAGCCGGTCCTGAAGTCACAGGGGTTTACGGCCCGTCAGTTTGTCATGGGTCTTACATCCTTCGGCATTACCTATGCTGTGACGTCGCATGCGGCTGATGCCAAGGATGCTCCCCGACTTAACCCGCATAACGTGTCCCTTCTGCAAAAGAATCCTGATGCTGTAAGGGCATTACTGCAGCAGATGGGGAACCAGCCTACCCAGCCGCAATGACGACAGGGCTAAGGATGTTTTTATGACATCCCCCGGGCCATCCAGAATTGACTGCCGATAGAGAACAAGGTAGTTTCCGCCGCAACGCACTGTCTCAGTGCCTGGAGGGGTGGCCGAGAGGCTGAAGGCGGCGGTTTGCTAAACCGTTATACGCTTAACAGCGTATCGTGGGTTCGAATCCCATCCCCTCCGCCAGTTGATATATCCCATAGCAGTCTATAGCGTTTCAAGCACAGAAAGGCTGGCAGTTTTCTGCCACTTATGTGCTCTATGACGCGCTGTGATGTTCCTTCAAGCTCATGCATTGTGGGGGTAGATATGGGGGTATCATTTCTGGTGTTGGGGTATCAATGCTGACAGACGTTCAGCTGCGTCGCCTCGCACCCCGAGAAAAGCCATACAAGCTCGCCGATACAGGCGGACTGTTCATTCTGGTCCAGAAAAATGGCTCGCGTCTGTGGCGCATGAAGTATCGCTTTGGTGGTCGGGAAAAGCTGCTCGCTTTTGGCGCTTACCCTGAGGTGACGCTTGCAGCGGCCCGTGACGCCCGTGATCAGGCACGCGCGGAGCTGCGGGCGGGCCGTGATCCATCTCTGACCCGTCGTCAGAGACAAGCGCAAGCCAGGCGCACTGATAGACAGCTGCAGCATGTCGGCGAAATGTGGATTCAGACTCAATCTGCCCGGTGGACACCCCGACACAGTGAAGACGTTCGAACGAGTCTTCAGCGTCTGATCTGGCCGCATCTGGGGCACATCGACTTGGACGATATCACTGCTCCGATGGTCCTTGAGGCAATCAGGAAAATTGAAGCTGGGCGTGCGAAGGAAACGGCGCGCCGGATCAGACAGAGATTAAGTGCAATTTTTCTGTTCGGTATCGCGCATGGGCTGGGTTCTCATGATCCCGCCGCCGTTATCAAAGGCGCTCTGGCTCCTCTGAAGAAAGGACGGCAACCTGCCCTCATTGATCTTGATGCGCTAAGACAGCTCTTCCAGGACGTCGAAGCCATCCCGGCCCATCCGGTTACACTTCTGGCGATGCGTTTTCTGGCTTTGACTGCTGTGCGTCCCGGTGAAGTACATGCAATGGCCTGGCATGAGGTGTCTGCGGACAGAACCACCTGGGTCATTCCAGCAGAGCGCATGAAGATGCGGCGTGAGCACGTTGTTCCCTTATCGCGTCAGGCACGGGACATTCTTGATGCGGTCTCTACGCTGACGGGCAGAGGCCCTCTTGTTTTTCCTAATGCGCGGTGGGCCCATCGCCCGATGAGCGAAAACGCTCTCGGTTATCTTCTGCAGCGGGCAGGCTACGCTGGCAGACAGGTGCCACATGGTTTTCGTGCTTCGTTTTCGTCCATCATGAACGAGCATTATCCGCAGGACAGAGCTGTCATTGATCTTATGCTGGCACACTCAAATCAAAACAGAGTTGAAGCCGCGTATAACCGGGCTCTGCATATGGAACGTCGGCAGGAGCTGGCTCAGATATGGGCCGATCTTCTGATGTCAGACGCAGCCGACGCCGTGACACTTCTACAACACAGAAAACGGTGAGGTCGGTGATCGTCGTATCGAGTAAATTCTTCCATTCATTTCACTCTACACATGAGTCATGAGTTATTCTGTTTTATATTCAACAGTTTAGTGTTTTTTCTGCTCGTGCGTCTTTTCAATCCATTCATTAATGCTGCTTTCGCTCCATCTCACCATACGTGTGCTCAACCTGTGCGTCGCCGCGGGAAATTTTCCCAGCTTAATCCTTTTGCGTATGTGAGACGCCGACATAGACACGCGTTCGCACACCTGAGCAATTGTCAGAAGATTTTCTGCCATCATTACCTCCGAGAAAACATATACTCCAATAATTACTTTAAAAATTAGAGTATATCGAGGCATATCGCCTCTGATGCGAATGGTATATCTCGAAAAAACGTGACTTAAAACAATAAAATATTTTTATCTGTACAAATATAGAAAAAACTCCTGATAATCAGCAAAAAATAGTGCCTAATTCTTCGGTTTGTTGCCAAAATTGTGTATTAATATGTATATTTTCATATATTATCGACTTGAAACGTGAATATATGCGGCTTAGCAATTTCCAACCCTTGAACTTAAAAATAACATTCGCTCATATTTTTAATATAAATATGAAAAGGAGAAAAAATTACTCAATATGTTCAAATAAACAATAAAATAAATTGAATTTATCCGATATTACTCTAATGCGATAATGAATATTCTAATTTTATTTCAATTATTTATTTACTTCAAATAAAAAGGCATAAATTCAAATGATGTAAAAATAATCACTTTCTGCGCGAATCGGATTCGAATCGAGAGGACGCGTCTTCTCCACAAACATGATCATCGCCCGTATCTGTCGATGTCAGGCCAGATTCTGGCTGCAACATTGGTAGCAGCCCCAAAGTAGCGCAATACTAACGATGAAAAGGCGGATCTGCGGGAAGGATGGATCCGACGGATCCCACAGGGACAGGCAGGACAAGCCTCCAAGCTGTCCCACAAGGACCGTCATGCGCGCTGGACGTTGAAGTTCACGAAAGCGAAACGAAAGGAGGACGGGAGTATGCCCGCAACAGACTTGGCCATCCCGTTCTTTGGCTACAAATCTCATATTTCCATCGACCGGAAGTTTCGTCTGCTCCGCAAATGGAAGACGACAGATGCCGCCGCCAGTGATGGTGCGCGATTGAGAGAAGGCTTGCTTGATAAAACCAATACAGCCTCAATACTCTGGGCAAACACAGTCTCCCGTTCAAAAGCCAATGAGGACTTCATGGAAAAGCAAAGCTTTGTCTAAAAAATCCATCGCAAGAAGCTGCATCTCAAGCCTATGCCCTGGCACACCCAACGCTCCAATGCCGGAAAGTTCATCATCCGGCCGCATGTCGAGAATGTCTTTGCCGATCAGAAATCACAGACGGGGCTGTTCGTCCGGACTGTAGGCATCGCTCGAGCCACCATCGTCTATAATATGCGCCGCTTTCTCCTCTTGGAGCGGATTAACGCCGCCGCGTAGCAATCCAGAGCATGAAACCCTCTCTCTGTTTAAAACGCAGAGTAAAAATCACCATGCAGAGCCTTCAATACCAGACTATAAGCCCAAAATCAGGCAGAAAGGTCTTCAATCAACGATTCTTCGAACCCGCCACTTGTAATGGTTTTGTGCCGGTCATCTGAGCGTTTTAAGTTCGTATCAGGAGACCGACGAGACCATGAAGCATACTGAAGATTTCAAGCGTTATTTTAAAACTACCGCACTGAAACGTCCGCATCTTCTTTCGGTTAATTCTCTATGCGTCGGAGAGAACCAGAACCACCTGGAGGGTTCGAAAAACCCGTTGGCTGTGATTCCCTACCTTGTGTGATGATTGGGGGGATGGCTCATGAAGCAGCCGGGCTTCTTTGATGTTGAAGAGCGGCTTGCTCGATTGAGCGGGCTTGGTGATCAGCTCGAAGCGTTTTCCCGGACTGTGGATTTTGAAGTGTTCCGCCCTGATCTTGAGAAGGCTCTGGCCTATTCAGACGGCAGCAAAGGCGGACGTCCGCCGTTTGATGCCGTGTTGATGTTCAAAATTCTGGTGATCCAGACGCTGAACAATTTGTCTGATGAGCGGACAGAGTATCTGATCAACGATCGCCTATCCTTCATGCGTTTCCTTGGTCTGGGGCTGTCGGATCGTGTGCCTGACGCCAAAACGGTCTGGCTGTTCCGCGAACGTCTGACACAGGCGGGTGCGATTGAAAGACTGTTTGACCGCTTTGACGCGACCCTGCGCAACGCCGGGTATTTGCCGATGTCGGGCCAGATCCTGGACGCAACGCTGGTGGCTGCTCCAAAGCAGCGCAATACGAATGCCGAGAAGGCAGATCTCCGGGCAGGGCGTATTCCTGAAGATTGGCAGGACAAGCCGTCCAAACTGTCCCACAAGGATCGCCATGCGCGCTGGACGCTGAAGTTCACCAAAGCAAAGCGGCAGGACGATGGAACCATGCCATCGAGTGATCTCGCCATCCCGTTCTTTGGCTACAAATCCCACGTCTCCATCGACCGGAAGTTTCGGTTCATCCGAAAATGGAAAACGACGGATGCCGCCGCCGGTGATGGCGCGCGATTAAGAGAGGGCTTGCTTGATAAAACCAATACAGCCTCAAGCGTCTGGGCGGATACCGCCTATCGCTCAAAAGCCAATGAGGACTTCATGGAAAAGGAAGGCTTTGTCTCGAAGGTTCATAGGAAAAAACCACATCTCAAGCCCATGCCACGGCATATCCAGAAGTCGAATGCTGGAAAGTCGGTGATCCGATCACGCGTCGAGCATGTCTTTGCCGACCAGAAATCACAAACGGGACTGTTCATCCGAACTGTCGGCATCACCCGGGCCACCATGAGGATCGGGCTGGCCAATATCGTCTACAACATGCGCCGCTTCCTCTTCCTGGAGCGGATCAGCGCGAATGCATAGCTATCCAGCGGGTGGCAGCCTTCGATCTGCTCAAAACGCAGATCGAAAGCGACCAAAGAACCGTCAATCAACACGCCAAAAGCCCAAAATCAGAACCAAGGCACATCAATTAACGGTTCTTCGATCCCTCCAGATTGCGGCCCAGCTCGTTTCCATCGATGCCGTCATAGAGGCATTGATCGCTGATGACGCCGTATTGTCCCGCCGACGGCAGGTGCTGATGAGTATTCCCGACCTGGCCGCCATTACGATCTATGCCCTTCTCGCCGACATACCGGAACTGGGCTCGATGGAGGAAGGGCAAGCAGCGGCGCTCGCCGGTCTTGCCCCGATGACACAGCAATCGGGTAAGTGGTCCGGTAGAAGCGCTACCCGTGGTGGTCGTGCCATGCTCCGGCAGGCTCTCTACATGCCAGCCCTCGTCGCCATGCGGTTCAACCCCGATCTCAAGCGCGTCTACGACCGACTCACCGCCAGCGGCAAACATGCCAAAATCGCTATCACCGCCGTTATGCGAAAGCTCGTCATCATCGCCAACGCGCTGCTCCGCGACGATCGGCTCTGGCCCTCAAAAGCCGCTTGATCACAACGGATACTCTAGCTTCTCGGGAGCCACACTGGAGAATCCTCACCCAACCGAGGGGTTACACGGGACCAGCGACAAGGTGTTTCGGACATTTTCAAAACGGGGCCGAGACAACGCAAGTCGCCATAACACGTGCCGGCCTCGTCAACTTCGTATTCACGGAATTCCGACACCGGCATCCCGCCTGGTGCATTATCGTACGCAGTCACAAAACCCTCTCGCTGAAAGAGCATGGCGGACTGGCACAGCGAAACTTGAACGCGATAGCTTCCTCCCTCACGAGCCCTTCGAGCCAACGCCAGCATCGCACCAAAACTGCCTAGTCGACCGGCCGCGTAATCGCACATATAGACCGGCGTCAGTTGCGGTTGACCGCAATTGGTTCCAAGCCCCTGTGTGTGGCACATTCCTGTAACCGCCTGTGCAACCTGATCCCACCCCGCGCGGTTGCCGAACGGACCACCAGATCCAAAACAATTGACCGAAACGTGAATAAGTCCCGGCCTTATCCCAATAAGATCTTGCCAGCCAAAACCATGAGCCGAAAGTCGTCCGGGTCTGTAACCATCGATAACAATATCGGCTTCACTGACTAGATCGCGAAGACGAGCAGCGTCATTATGCTTGGTAAAGTCCAGGAAGCAACTGCGCTTACCGTGACTTGTATCTCTGACGAATTCTGGAACCTGCGGAAGCTGTGCAGCCGTCACCATAAGATCGTCAGCACCGAACTCGGTCAGGCTCAGACCACATGTCGGTCCAGCCAGAATGCGTGTGAGATCAAGGACGCGGACACCGGATAAAGGCATATCGCCCGGCCTCAACTTTTCCTTTACGCTCTCCCCTGCTTTCGTGATCTCGACCACGGGTCTGTCCGCCAAGTAAGCTCCCTGAGGGTGGGCAAGCCACTCTTCGGCTGTCCGAACCATACCTCCGCAAGCCCCTGCCGCCGCGATAGCGTCCTCCAAATCCTGTGCGTTCCAGTTCCTGATCGCCGCACTGATTGATTCTGGCGTGCTTTCACACTTCAGCAGATCGAGAACGCGGCGTTCAAGGTGTGGCAAGTTTGTATGTGGCAGAAACCACTTCCTATCCGTCGTCGGCCACGGTTGCGTCAGCGATACCATATGCTTCATGGAGTCGGAGCCGGGGAGAACGTTGTAAACGCCGCTTTCTTCACGCCGGAAAGTACATCCACTGCTCTTCACGGTCGAGGCAGCGGCGCTCACAGATATGCCGACCGATTGACGACGACCCGTCTTCAACTCCCATAGATCATTAGCAGCAACACCACAGGCTGCGAAAATCTGCGCCATGGTCTCCCCAACTCGGTAAGGAGTCTCGAACAGTGGGTCCTGCCCTTTAATCGTCACCTCTTCCGGACTCAAAGTGGAGCCGTCGCGAATTGCCATCAACTCGGAAAACGCTCTGTATGCTTTTTTCTGCATCATTAGATCCTAATTATTCTTCGATGTGCGACCAGAAAGTTTCGTTCACGCACACCGTTTGATGTGATTCAGTTTCGTACCCGGTGCAGAGCGGGAAGATCGAAAGCTGGCGCGAATTGCATCAGCAGCGATACCCCGGTCTGTAACGCAAACTCTGTATGGGACGGGAGGGTCGAGTAACTGAGGAGATCCGGGTGCCAGATATATTCGAAATACGGCGCGACAACGAAGCCCGGTGCGATGTTAAAACCATAGTTTACCTCGAGCATTGTTTCGAAGTGAGCCCATTTCTGTCTACTATGTTGCTTACGGTACGTGTCATTCATGGCTCGGATCAGCCGATCATCCCACTGGAATGCCTGAACGGCGATTCCCAGATAATCTCGCGGTCGGGAGGCAAAAGGCCCCCAATCAACCAAGCCGCCAACAAATCCCCGCTTTACGGGAGGATTCCCCGATAACTGAAAATTAGCTGCACCAAAAAGAATCAGACCACGTGTGCCCTTTTCCTGAGGTTTCCATACCATTTGCTGGGCTTGAACATACAGTTGCGTCCGGCCACGCCTGGGTTGGGCAGTTCCCCCATATGTGGCACGGGCCAGCCCCTTCGTATTGTAAAGTGGATCGCTATATACAGACGTATCGTAGGTAAAACCGAGGTCATAAGCCCTTGGATATAGATCATTTGAAAAATTTGTTCTGTAACCACCCTCGACTGGAAAATATTCACCCTGAGCCCTGTCGAATCCCCAATCCGGACCAGGCCAGGAATTATGATTCGACGCTTTAAGTGACGGCTCAACCTCCCATATTCCCCCTTTTAAATAAGAATGGGCTGTAGGTTTCACTAAAATCCGAAATTCCCACGTTGAAATTGTGGTGCTCGGCACAGCGCTATTTGCGGACATAGCTGCAGGTGCAGAACAAAGGATTGCAGAAAACATACAATAGAGTTCGGATCCTTCGAATTCCCCGCCCTTTGGATTTCCTCGCCCCGCCAGAATATAAAGTCTGTCACGGAAGAGCGCCTGGTCCCATGAGAATTCCCTGACCTGAAATCCGTCGTGAGCACCCAGCCACGACAGATAGCCCCATGTCGAACCGGTAAATTCTCCGGCGTGAGCTTCTCCCGATGTATCGAGAGCAAAAAAATGAATCTGCGCTCCCGGAATTCCGATAATTTTCTTTAGGTCAAAGTCAGCTCCGATCCCCACGTTATTGTTGAAAAAAGAACCGGCATTAGTTCCCCCCGAAGGAACCACGCCGACCTGTGAAACATTCCAGCCTGTGAAATAAATCCCCTGCCGCTCCATCCATTTACCTGCGGCGGTCATGGCTTGGTTGTGGAGTGAAAACAAATATGGCTGGGTGCCCAACGACTGAGACGACGAAGGTGTTGATGGAATACCGCCTACACCATTGATCGAGGGCACGAACGCTGGAACCGATGGTTCAGTCGGCGCATGTTTCACATCCAGCAATGCACCCTGACGATCCTTGAGTTTCCCGTGGACGACGATATCGATATTATCTCGTCTACGCATATCATCAACTCGTTTTGCAATACTGTCAGTTGCCCAGCTATGCTGAATCGTGCCCAACAAAAGACACGTCAAAGCAGCTCCCTTACGCGTGGCATGCAGGCGCTTCCGGAGATAAGTTCGCATTTTCACCTCTCCGCATCGATTTACGTAGGATGACTGTATATTTTATATACAATCGTATTTTATTGCTTTCTCTGTGCGTATAGAAAAACAAACTACTTCTATTATTCTTCACATGACCTGTAGAACTGCGTTCTCGCTCGTTGCCTCTACTATCCTCGGTTTGAAGGCCAGGGAAACGAGAGTGGAAACAACGAAGGCCACTGTCATCGAGACCAGCGTTGGAGGATCCAGTGTGATGAGAGGCTCTTTATATCCAAAAACTGAGACCCAGACTGAAGGACCCATGATGGTCATCGCCACGGCAGTCATAAGTCCACTCGAACCGCCCCACACTGCACCTGCGACGGTCAATTTCTTCCAGTAGATAGAGAGAAAAAGAACTGGAAACGTGGAAGAACACGCAATCGAAAATGCGAGGCTAATCATGTAAGCAACGTTCTGATTCCTGAACATAAAAGCTAAACACATCGCGACCACGCCAATCACGATAGTCGCAATTCGAGAAAGAAGAAATTCAGAACGACCGTTACCGGTTCCAGCACGAACTGCACCATATAAATCATGGCTGACGGCGGCTGCGCCGGACAGTGTCAGACCTGAGACAACGGCGAGAACAGTTGCAAAGGCTACGGCCGACACGAACCCTAGTAAAATATCTCCACCCACGGCGTGAGCCAAGTGGAGAGCAACCATATTTCCGCCTCCCATTATTGTGCCATGAGCATCGAGATATCGGGGATTGTGTGACAGGATTGCCATCGCTCCAAAACCAAGGATACCAGTGATGACATAGAAGTAGCTCATCAAACCTGTAGCCCAGAAGACCGACCATCTTGCTTTTCTGACATCTGAAACCGTGAAGAACTTCATAAGAACATGTGGTAATCCCGCTGTCCCCGCCATCAAGGTGATGCCAAGTGAAATCGAGGAGGCGGGACTATTTGGCAACGTCAGCGGAGCCAAAAGAGCCGTTCCCGCCTCTCTTTGCGCCACGGCGGCATGTAGAAGCGACGATATTTTAAAGTCAAAGATATGGAAAACAAGAAATGTCATGAGTGAACCAGCAAATAGCATAGTGCCAGCCTTAATGATCTGCACCCATGTTGTGGCTTGCATGCCTCCAAAATTCACATACACTACCATCAAAATAGTCATTATAATTACGCTATCGTAATAATTTAAACCAAAGAACAAGCCTACCAATTGTCCAGCTCCCGCCAGTTGCGCAGTCAAGTAAAACAGAACGATCACTAGCGTGGCGAGGCCACCAAATATTCGTACTGCTGACCCACCGAGCTTGGCGTGAACAACATCAGAAAATGTATATTTACCAAGTCGTCTTATTTTCTCGGCAAAGAGAAAAAGAACCAAGGGCATCCCGGTCGCATAACCGATAGCGTATACAACACCGTCATACCCTTTGTTATAGACAAGACCCGTCAATCCCAAAAATGCCCCGGCAGACATCGCATCCCCGGCTATAGCCATTCCATTTTGGAAGGATGTAATGCGCTTCCCGCCCGTGTAGAAGGATTGAGTATCTTTTGTCTGACGAGCAGATACATATGTGATGATACCTGTGATAAGCACAAACAGGATACAAAAACATAAGCTTTCAATGTTCATGATCACCTACTCCCACGCAAACCATTGACTTGTTTTTCCATTAAAGACTGATGAGCAGATATTTATTATCTATAGGCATGAAATATTTTGGTTTTTTCAGTATAGATTTCACTCGCGGTCAATGCGATCAGCCAGAAAGACGTAAATTCCCGTCAGGATTATCCCGGTAACAGGAATAATTGCCGCCATTAGGAGGGCTCCGTTGAAAACGGATCCTTCAGCAAAACTGGTGGCGAGGACTCTCGGAAAAAACGAGTAAGCTCCGACATAAAATGAATAGAGAGCTAAAAACGTAACCGTGAACAACGCATCAACAATGCGCATTCTCTCGACCATTCCCGTAGTATCAAGCCGGTTAATCGTTTCCTTCATCCGACGACATCCCTTCCTTATCAAAGATCCGATGGCTCGGATTAAACAAACCGCCATCTATTTTTATTTCGGAATAACCCGTTACCGAAACGACAATGTGGGCACTACCTAGTCACCTCCCACGTTAATATCGTTATATGTGATAGCTTGACACGCAAAAAGCCTGATGTTCAGATGTTAGCCATCTTAAGGAGAGATGGCGTGAATAGCGGCGATTTGTAGTTTTTTTTGGCTGTTTTTGAGGCGGGAGGAATCGGAAAAGGTGCGGAACGCCTCAATACTGTGCAGTCGAACGTAACATCACGCATTCAACGCCTAGAAGCCAATTTAGGCGTTCAACTATTCAAACGACACACGCGCGGCGTCGAACTGACGCCTGCCGGGAAAAGACTTCTTCCCGTAGCCGAGCAGATCAGCAGTCTGCTTGGGAGCGTTCGTGCAATCGCACGCGACGACAGCACACCGCAGGGTCAGCTGACCATCGGAGCTCTAGAGACTACCAGCGCAATTCATCTCCCCAAGCTACTCAGTGGTTATGCAAAGACTTTTCCGCAGGTGGATCTGACACTGCGCACCGGCACTACAATGGAATTGACGCAGCAGGTTCTTAATCAGACATTGGATGGTGCGTTCGTCTGTGGTCCTGTGGTCCATCCCCGCTTGCGCGTCGAACGGGTTTATGAAGAAGAACTGGTTCTTCTTGCAGAACAGCGTTTCAGCGACTTGTCCCAAATTGTCGCCTTGGGAGAGGTGTCTGTTCTGGTGTTGCGTATAGGATGTTCCTATCGACGAAAGCTCGAAGAGATCCTGGCAAATAAAGGGGTTTCCGTGTCAAAGACATGCGAATTCGGCACTTTCGATGCAATTTTTGGTTGTGTATCCGCCGGGTTGGGCATCACCGTCGTCCCCCGGTCAATGCTGCCCGCGGTTGCCGCACGATGGACAGTCTCCACACACGATCTTCCGCTAAGCACAGCGGTCGTGGAGACCCTTTTTATTCGGCGTGCCAGCGCTCACGTTCAAACCGCTCTCTCCAAGTTCGTCGATCATGTCCGGGAAGCAAGCAATCTGCAATCAGGTGATCGAGAATGCGACCAAGTCGCCTGATTTTCGAGGGTGCTGGCAAGGCAAATCGAGGCGGTACCAGCTTCCCTCATTCCCCCCACACAAGGACACCTGTAGCAACGGTGCCGTCCATGCTTATGGCATTCAGCTCTGGGAGATAGCAGGTTATCTTTACTATCAAACTTTTATTATACAGCGTAAAAAGAAAAGACTTAATGCACAAAGAGGACGCTATCTACATGACCTCGCGTCCTCAAGTAAGCCTATCATTGTACGAGATGTTAGGTATCTCTAGGTCAGACTTCGATCTGAAGCCGCAATAGATTATGGTTCATATCAGCGAACAATTTTTCGCGGAAGATTTGATTCGCGATCCGATGCTTATGGTATGTCCCCGATCCCGTGCGTTCCAGAGCCTTATGCGAAGTTTGGCGGTTATACCGTCTATCCTATGAACAGTGAGGCCATGTGGTCATGTCGGTTATGAACAATAAGAGTTCAATCATCATCATCGGCAACGGCATGGTTGGTCATTACTGTGCCGAGCAGCTTGTGATGCACGGACTGCACGAAACCCATGCGATCCACATCTTCGGCGACGAACTGCATGACGCCTATGACCGCGTGCATCTCACCGAATATATGAGCGGCAGGGACGCTCTGGCGCTGCGGCTTCACGTCGAGGATTTTCATGCCGCGCATGAACTTACCCTGCATCGTGGCGTGCGGATCACAGGCATCGACCGTGCGGCGCAGACCGTGGAAAGCGCTGAAGGATCCCTGCCCTACGACACCCTGATTCTCGCCACCGGCTCCACGCCTTTCGTGCCACCGGTTCCCGGCAATACCGGCACGGCAGGACTGGTCTATCGCACACTGGATGACCTCGACATGATCCGCGCTGCCGCTGAAGGCGCCACACATGGCGTGGTTATCGGCGGAGGCCTTCTGGGGCTGGAAGCGGCAAATGCCCTTGCTGGCCTTGGCCTTTCAACAGCCGTGGTCGAATTCGCGCCCCGTCTCATGCCGGTGCAGCTTGATGATGAGGGTGGAGCGGCCCTCAAACAGCGGATCGAGGCGCTCGGCATTCAGGTTCTGACTGCGCACGCCACGCAGGAAATTGTGGCTGGTGAAACCCATAGGCACCGTCTCATCTTTGCAGACGGCACTTCGCTGGAAACCGATCTGGTGGTGTTTTCAGCCGGTATCCGCCCACAGGACCGGTTGGCCCGTGACTGCGGTCTGGCCATTGGCGCTCGTGGGGGCGTTGTCATTGATGACACATGCCGCACTTCCGATCCGGCCATTTTCGCCATTGGAGAATGTGCCTGCTGGAATGGACAGGTATTCGGCCTTGTTGCGCCGGGCTACACCATGGCGCGCACCGTCGCCTCCTCGCTGGCGGGTGAAGAAGCAGCCTTCTCCGGCGCAGACATGTCCACCAAGCTCAAGCTGCTTGGCGTCGATGTCGGCTCCATTGGCGATGCACATGGCGCGACACCGGGCAGTCGCAGCTATCGCTTCATCGGGGAAGTGGACGGCTCCTATCGTCGTCTTGTTCTTTCGGAAGATGGCAGTCAGGTGCTCGGAGCCGTTCTGGTGGGCGACAATGCCTATTATGACACGATCCTTCAGTATGTGCAGAACAGCATCAAGCCGCCCGCAGACCCTGCGGCGCTGATCCTGCCGCGTGGTGAAGGCGCGGAACTGCTGGGGGCCGATGCCCTGCCGGATACGGCCATGATCTGCTCATGCCACAACGTCACCAAGGGCGCGATCTGTACCGCCATTGATGACGGCTGCGCAGACTTTTCCTCCCTGAAACAGTGCACCAAAGCCAGCACGGGCTGCGGCGGTTGCGCGGGCCTTCTCAAAAGCGTGTTCGAGACCGAACTGGAAGCTCGCGGCATTACCGTAGACCGCAGCCTGTGTGAGCATTTCTCCTACACACGACAGGAACTTTACTCTCTGGTCCGCGTGCACGGCATCCAGACATTTGAAGACCTCATGGCGCAGTACGGTAATGGTGGAATCGGCTGCGATATCTGCAAGCCTGCCGTCGGCTCCATTCTGGCTTCCGCATGGAACAAGCC
Source organism: Acetobacter aceti NBRC 14818 (assembly GCF_000193495.2). NCBI lineage: Bacteria > Pseudomonadati > Pseudomonadota > Alphaproteobacteria > Acetobacterales > Acetobacteraceae > Acetobacter > Acetobacter aceti. Next base: position 1,594,884 of record NZ_AP023410.1, read on the forward strand.
CATTACGGACCCGCTCTACATTCCGCTTCAGGACACGAACGACACGTTCATGGCCAACATGCAGAAGAACGGCACCTACTCCATCGTTCCCCGCATCGCGGGTGGCGAGATCACGCCTGAAAAGCTGATCGTTCTTGGTCAAGTCGCAAAGAAATATGACCTCTACACCAAGATCACCGGCGGACAGCGTATCGACCTTTTCGGCGCGCGGCTTGAGCAGTTGCCCGATATCTGGCTCGAACTGCTCGACGCCGGTTTCGAGACCGGACACGCTTACGGAAAATCCACCCGGACAGTGAAATCCTGTGTCGGCAGCACATGGTGTCGCTACGGTGTGCAGGACAGCGTGAGCAAGGCGCTGGATCTGGAAAACCGCTACAAGGGCCTGCGTTCTCCTCACAAGCTCAAATTCGCCGTGTCCGGCTGTACCCGCGAATGTGCGGAAGCGCAGAGCAAGGATGTGGGTGTGATCGCCACGGAAAACGGCTGGAACCTGTATGTCTGCGGCAATGGTGGCATGCGGCCCCGCCACGCGGAGCTGTTCGCAACGGACCTGGATGCGGACACTCTGGTAAAATATATAGACCGTTTCCTGATGTTCTATATCCGCACAGCCGACAAGCTTCAGCGCACCTCCGTCTGGAGGGAGAACCTCGAAGGTGGACTGGATTACCTCAAGGACGTCATCATCAACGACAGTCTCGGCATCTGCGAGGAACTGGAACGCCAGATGCAACTGGTCGTTGACCGATATCATTGCGAATGGCGGGATGCCCTGACGGATCGTGAAAAGCTCAAGAGATTCCGCACATTCGTCAATGACAGCCGTCCCGACCCGAATATTCGCACAGTGCCGGAGCGTGACCAGATCCGCCCGGCTGACAATCTGCCGGAAACCGTTGCCTCGGCAGGTCCGTCGCATTGGACGGCGCTGTGCGGACAGGATGATCTCGTGGAAAACTCGGGTGTCGTCGCCTGGCATGATGGCAGCCAGATTGCACTGTTCTACCTACCCGCTACGGAAAACACTTCCGCCCGCGTTTATGCCATCGACAATCATGATCCATTTTCCAACGCCAATGTGATCGGTCGCGGCATCATGGGGGATCTGAAAGGGCAGCTTGTGGTGGCCTCGCCTCTCTACAAACAGCATTTCCGCCTGGAAGATGGGCAATGTCTGGAAGACCCTGCTGTCCAGCTGCGGACATGGGATGCCCGACTGGAGAACGGAAAGGTCGAGATCAAGGCAAAAGTCGAGACGAACGCGCTGGATCTCGTAACGGCCTGATCCGCATAACTGTATTACTCCAAAAAGCTTGCTCTAGGCTTAGGACTCGCAGTCGGAAGATGACGGTTGCAACAGGCTGATGGTTCAGAAGGGGCAGTTCTGCACGCCAAGCTCGAACGCAACATCACCCTACTTAGAACATTCGGAAAGGGATTTCTTGCGATGGTCCGCACATGATCTCCTTTTTTCGGCAACGCTAGACGATCGGTCTAATTATAAAGGAGTTACGGCATTATGTGCACATTTCGGGCGATCGTGATCGAGAAGAACGACACGAGTCAGATCGTTGGACTGAAAGATTTCAGCGAGGCGGATTTGATGGACGGAGACGTCACGTTTCGAGTGACGCATTCCACGGTCAACTATAAGGATGGCCTGGCTCTGACAGGTAAGGCTCCGGTCGTCCGGCGCTTTCCCATGATCCCGGGCATTGATGGTGCTGGCGTAGTTGAAGCATCAGGTCATCCAGATTTCCGCGTCGGCGACCAAGTCATCCTGAACGGCTGGGGAACGGGTGAAACACACCTCGGTTCTTATGCCGAGAAAAGCCGTGTCAAAGGGGATTGGCTCGTACCCTTGCCTGCCGGGCTGACGCCAGCCGAGGCTATGGCGATTGGCACTGCGGGCTACACTGCAATGCTCAGCGTTCTGGCGCTGGAAAAGCATGGATTGCAGCCATCTGATGGGCCGGTAATCGTCACAGGTGCTGCCGGCGGCGTGGGTTCAGTCGCGATTGCCCTATTGGCGAAGGCTGGCTGGCACGTCATCGCTTCGACCGGGCGGGCAGAGGAAGCAGATTATCTCAGGAGCCTCGGAGCGGCCGAAATCATTGATCGTAACGAACTTTCCGGCCCCATGCGTCCGCTCGGCAAGGAACGGTGGATCGCGGGCATCGATGCTGTGGGCTCACATACGCTCGCTAATGTGCTGTCGATGACCCGATACGGCGGTGCAGTTACGGCTTGTGGCTTGGCGCAGGGAATGGACCTGCCTGCATCGGTAGCACCGTTCATCCTGCGCGGCGTCTCGCTGCTTGGTATTGATTCGGTAATGTGTCCGAAGCCGCGTCGCCTTGAAGCCTGGGCGCGTCTTGCAACGGATCTCGATCGCGAGAAATTAGGTCAGATTACCACGACAATCCATCTTGAGAATGTCATTACGGCCGGTCATGATATTATTGTGGGGAAAGTGCAAGGTCGTCTTGTCGTTGACATTGAGCAAAGTTGAGTAGACGGGATAGCGCGGCGATTCCAATCGGTGCCCAGATCAGATTTTGCAACTGTTTTATGTCGCTGCAAAGGCGTACGCCCTGCGACGTAACGAGCTTAGCGCTCGAACCGCCCCAAGGACGGCAGCTTGCCAGCTGTTGCGGCTCCATAGTGGACATTCCGTCGCTCCCCTAGCGGTCAAAGCGCACTATTTTTGCAGCGCCATTTCCGCTTTATTCAAGGGGGGCTGAAACAAACTCGTGTTCTCAAAGTAATGTATGCTGACTCTGAAGACACACTGCCCTATCCGTCACAAAGCAACTGTTCCATACCAAAAGTAAACACTCCGACGAAAAGCGGCTGACCAAAAGTATCACATATATTAAGTATAAATTATAATAACCAAACAGAATGTGCTTAGAAAAATCGTAATAACTAAATTTGAAATATCAATCAATCATATACACAATAAGTATAATAGAATTTATAAATATTCTATATTAATTTGTTCTGTTTTTAGAGTGATTCAGATCATAGTCACGCCCCTTGGCAGCATGAATATCATCTCTCTACGGATCACAGACCTGTGACAGGTCGATCCGGAAAAGGAGTTATCAAGTCATGCCAAAGAATGTCGTAAATCCGGAATTTCTGCCCGTTCTGGCGAAAATGCCGTCTTTCGACGGTCTTTCGGATCGTTCACTGCCGGAAGTGCGCGAAATCTTCCTTACCTCTGTCCGGCTCATGGAAGGCAGACCTTCGCCGGATGTCGATACACGGGAAGAATACGTCCCCGGCCTCAACAAGGCGCCCGACGTGCGCGTCCTCGTCTACAGCCCCCGCAAAGCTGCCCCCAATGCTCCCGCCATGGTCTATATTCACGGCGGCGGCCTTATCTCGGGCCACCCGGAAGTGGACGATCCGAAATGCCAGATCCTAGCCAACCGTCTCGGTATGCACATCTTCTCGGTCGATTATCGTCTTGCCCCGGAAGTGAAGTATCCCGGCGCCATCGAGGACTGTTACGCCGTCCTCAAATGGGTGAACGAAAACGCAGCCCGCTTAGGTATCAACCGAGATAAAGTCGTTGTTGCCGGAGAAAGCGCGGGCGGCGGCCTCAGCGCGGCTCTCGCCCTCATGGCCCGTGATCGCGGCGAATACAAACTCGCCTGCCAGATCCTTATTTACCCGATGCTCGATGATCGCACGGCAATAAAACGCGATCCTGCCCCGGCATTCGGTGAATATGTCTGGACCCGTTCAGCCAACAAATACGCCTGGCAGTGCTACCTTGGAGACGCGGTCGGCGACGACAAAACCCCGGACTACGCAGCTGCCGGACGCGCAACGAACCTCGCCGGACTGCCGCCCACCTTCATCGGGGTCGGTTCCATGGACCTGTTTCTCTGCGAAGACCTCGATTACGCCACCCGCCTGATGGCCGCCGGCGTTCCTGTCGAAGTCTTCGTTGTGCCCGGCGCCTACCACGTCTTCGATATGTTCGTCCCCGACGCCGCCCTCTCAAAACGCTTCATGGACGCCTATTGCGACGTCATCAAACGTACGCTCGCAATCTGAAGATACACCTGTAAAAACCTAGATACTCTTTCAGAATAAGGGGGAGTCCGTCTCTCCCCCCTTTATTCTGAAAGAGGCTGGGATTCGACACGAGCAAGCACGCCATTCGGCAGAGGTCGCTGAAGCCGCAGAGCCTCTGCCACCGGAGCGTTCATCCACGCATCCAAGTCGGTTGGTTGCGTCAGAATGACGGGCATGGCCTTCGGATGGATCGCGCCCACTTCCTGATTGGCCTCTGTGGTCAGAAACCCGAACAGATCATCCGTCGTTTCGCCATCTGCCAGTTTTCGCACGGACGTCCACCGGCACCAGATCCCGGCGAAGAAAGCGAGCGGCTCTCCATCATTCCGTGCAAACCACACAGGCCGTGATTTCCCGTCGGGCAGGCGCTCCGGTTCCGAGAACGCGGTCAGCGGCACCAGACAGCGATGTGCCACGCCTTCCCAACGCTTCCACCATGTCGAGGTCGGATTGCGGATATTGGTCACACCGCGATCCACCTTATGGCCTTTCAAGTAACCAGGCGGCGTCGGCATGCCCCAGCGCGCCATGACCAGTTCACGGCCGTTCGCAGCGTTCCGCACGATCGGCGCCATCGTGTTCGGCCAGATCTCGGGAAGCGGCTGGAGATTGCCTGTGCGATCCTCAAGAGCTTTCGCGATCTCGCGGATCGCCTGCGGGTTCGACGTCATGGAATAAAGATTACACATCGGCGTTGCTCCCTTACAACCACATGCCACGCAGACAAACGGGCCGCCATTTTTACGACAGGCCACACCACAGCCTGAAACAGGGGCAGCATGTCCCGGTCGATGAAACGGGTGCGCGAGGCATAAACATGCCGGTCGCCCCGGCTGTGCTGGCTATACACATAGAAGCGCTGCGGCACCATGATATCGAGACGCGCGAGGGCGCCATGAAGCCGGCGATACTGGTGGGTGCCGTCAGCCCATCCCAGATCCTGGAACAGACGCCACGGGGTGAAGCGCACGTGGCACGACACCCACAGATCGTGGTTGAGGGCATCGACGATCTGACCAGTCAGCCAGAGCAGGACATCGGCGTCCCGGATCGTCGCCATACCCAGAGGAGCCGCGGCTTCGACAACGATCTCCATCTGACGCGAACGGTAGCGAAGTGGCTCAAGGCGCGCCATGTGCCCCAGCGAGAAGAACGGGCGACCCATCAGATCGCGGATGTCGCGGGGCCGCGCCGACCCCGTGATCACAAAGCGCCGGTCGGGCTGACGCCAGCTATCGGCGACCGGCATCATCGTCCGGCACTCCGCTGCTTGGGGGCTTAGAAACGCAAAAAGCCGCCCTTGAGGCGCCCCAAAGCGTTTGTTTTCAAACGGAATTCATGGTTGCGGGGAAAGGCAACCAACGATACTTGCGATTGGTGGACCGTGAGATACCCCGTCTCGCTGCATGACAGAGTGACCATGCCAAAGCGCATGGGCATATCCAATTGAAATCCTTGCCACAGGTAATCCGCCTCATATATGATCCCACATCATGGTCAATATATGAGGCGCTCCGTCATGTCTGAGACCACATTCCTCTCTGACGCCTTTGATCCGTCCGGGCTGATCGCGGCGGAACGGCTGAGCAATATGCTGCACATCACCCGAGGCGAACTGGCCGTAACACTGGGCCTGTCGCGCGACGCCGTCTCGAAAAGCGCACGCCTCGGCCGCCCCGCCACCCAGGCGAGGCTGCGCGACATGGTCGAGATCCTCAATCGCGTCAGGCCATGGGCAGGTTCAGCCCAACAGGCTTTTGCATGGTACCGGTCACAACCCCTGCCCTCCTTCGGTGACCAGACTGCCGAGGCGCTCGTCCGAGAGGGGCGCGCCGACGCCGTCCGGCGCTACCTGGATCGAATTGCAACCGGCGGTTACGCGTGAGGTTTACCGGACGGGTATTCAGGGCTCACAATCCCCGCTGGTCTTTCACCCCATTATCAGGCGATGGTGCGGCGCTTCACGGAGGTCGGTTCAACCCGGTCGGCACACCTGCCCTTTACACATCACTTCGGATGGAGACGGCCTGGCTCGAAGCCCAGCAGGGCTTTCCATTCAAGCCGCAACCTTTGACGATCTGTGCCTATGACGTCGATAGCGAGCCCATCGTCGATCTGACCAATCTCTCCAGTCTTAACGATCGGGGTTTCTCCCCCGCCACCTTGGCCTGTCCGTGGGAAGACCTTGCTGACCAGGGCAAAACACCGCCTTCATGGGAACTGGCAAAGGCGCTCATGGCCGACGGAGCAGCAGGCATCATCGTCCCGAGCTTTGCCCCTGGAGCGACAGAACACGACAGAAACCTCGTCTTCTGGGCATGGTCAGACAGTCTGCCCTCCCGCGTAACCGTCATTGATGATGAGAGGCGACTGCCCACAACCGCAGCGTCGTGGCCATAAGCTGACTGGAAAGTGAGATTACCGAATGTCAACTATCCAGCGCCCAAGCTTAACGATAGCAATGGGGAAAAGCGGTATGGCGGCTTATTGCGGAAGGTAGTTCTTCCTCGGAAATTATAATCTCCATAAAGGCTACTTCCTTCAGCGGCACAGTCTCCCAGCAAGGCTGTCGAATTATCGGTCATAGCCATGGAGTTGGAGTTCGCTCAGAACATGGTCGATGGGCGAAGATGCGTGGTGCGGTTCATGGTCGTCGTGCTCGCTAATCGGAATGCTCCGCCAGTTCGACCGCCACCCTCTCGGTCCAGTTTCCCTCCGGCACCAATTCGGTCCCATTGACACCGGTTTTTAGTATCTCTATATTCGGTGCCAATGAGACCGATTTTGGAGCCACTATGTCCCATCGTACCGTAACAACAGCGCGAGCGGCCGAGATTGTCGGTGTCGGATACGAGGGATTGCGCTCTTATCTGAAGCGGGGATTGGGCGGCCGTGCAGGAATGTTACCCGGCTTTTATAAGCCGGGCACCGACATCCACGACGATCCCAACCCGCGTGCGAAGTGGAAGCGTTTCAGTGTTCCTGACCTTTGCCTGTTTCGGATGGCGAAGCTGCTGATCGACGCGGGCTTCACCTTTGAAGCCGCGAATTCCGTCGTATCTCAACAGGACCTCTGGTCCGCCTTCGCCCACGACAGGAAGCCTGTTCCTCGGTTGATGGCGATCTGGCCGCCTTACGGCGACCACATCATCTACGAACCCGACCAGATGGAACGCCTGAAGAAGGCGCTTGAGGAAGCACCCGAAATCGTGACGCTGATCAATCTTGGCGAAGTGCATGCTCATGTCCTGGCTGCACTCGGGAGCGAAGGCAGCCCGCAGGCCGACGCCGAGCAATCGGCGGCATGAGCGGCGTGACACAAAGCCCGAGTACTGTTCGCCGCCACACCCATTTTGGACTGGGAAGGCGAGCATAACCGATTATCGTAACGATGTCCGGCGATCTGGCGCGCGCCAGAGACGAACTCACTTCCGTGGCCGATGAACGTCTGAAATATGCGGCGCTCGAACTTCACATGGCGATGGAGTCGCTAACCTATGATCACGCCTTGACCTACAAGGACGAGTTTCCGCCCACCGGATACGAGACCTGGCAGCCACGCAAGGTGATGGCGATTGTCAGCGTGGTCGCTGGCGCTGTGCCGTCCGCCCCGGTGGCTCCGGGGTACCCTGCAGCGCCGCGTTATCCCATGGCACCGGCTTATCCTCCACCCTATTGAGTGGGCCGTTCATGGTCCGTTGAGAGCGGCTGACACATTTCAGGTGAACGGGACGCTGATATACACAATCCGTTTCCTGTCCCCCGTGGAAGCAATACCAGCAGCCCGATGATACCGACGACCGCAAAGAGCGCGCCGTCGTAAAATACAGCTGCGTGACCGATATGGTCCCATAATTCTCCGGCGACAATGCTGGCCACCAGTTGGAACAGGCCAACGGTCGCACTATACCAGCCAATCCCGGTGGCTCGCAGTTCTGGCGGCACGAGATCGGCTGCCAGCGTCTTGCCGATACTGCGTGATATGCCCTGATACAGGCCATAAACGACAAAAAGTACCGGAAGCAGAATACCATTCCTGGACAGAGCAAAGCCGAGAGACGCGATCAGGAAGATGACGAACGAAAGCAGCAGCATGCTTCTTCGCCCCCATTGATCGGACAGATATCCGGCCGGATAGGACACCAGGGCCGCCACCAGGTTGAAGACCGAGTAGAGCAGGATGGTAGCCTGCAAGGACATACCGGCTTCCTGGAGCCGCAAAATCAGGAAAGCGTTGCTCGAACAGCCCAGACCGAACAATGCGGTCACCAACAGATATTTCCAATACATGACCGGAAATCGTCCAAGCCCGGCGCCAAGCCTGGATTGGGCTACCACCGCTTCGGGATTGTCCGTCACGAACAGAACCATGCAAACCGCCAGCAGCCCGGGAATAAGGGCCAGATAGAAAATTGACCGTATCCCGACCTGCGGCAGGGAGAGCAGCAATGCCGCCAGCAGCGGACCAAGAAAGGCGCCCGCATTGTCCCCCGCCCCTTCGAGGCCGAACGCCCTGCCCCGTTTTTTTTCCTCCACCGAAGACGCGATGAGCGCATCGCGCGGTGCCGAGCGCGCGCCCGTCCCCAGCCGGTCCAGCATGCGTGCCCCGAACAGGCCTGTCCAACTGGTGGAAAGCCCCATCAGGGGCTTGGAAAGTGCTGCCAGAAAATAGCCGATCAGCGCGATCGATTTTCGCTTGCGCAGCCTGTCGGACAGCGCGCCGGAAATGCCCTGTGCGATATTCTGTGCCGCTTGCGCGCAGCCGTCTATCAACCCGACAATACTGCCCGATGCACCCAGCGTCTGCGTCAGAAAGACTGGCAGGACCGGATAGAGCATCTCCGTCGAAATATCGGTAAACAGGCTTGCGATGGCCAAAAGGACAACGTTTCGTGAAAGTCCGGTGAAGCAGGCTCGGGGCATCCATCGATCCACCCATGAAGATTTATCGTCATGAGAGGGAGAAAGCCCTGCTCACCCCACGGTTCCGAGGCCGCGCTCCTTTGTGGTGGGGAGGGGCGGCCCGCCTATGCTGGCATCACGCTTGGCTCACCGGTGTGAGCGATGTCACGCGTAATCGAAGAGCGCCATGAGGCCGAAATCCATGTGAAGCTGCTGATGACAATGAAAGAGCGTCGGCCCCGGGTTGTCGGCAACGAAATCGCATTCGAGTTCCTGGAATCCGCCCAGCATCACGACATCCTTGATCACGCCACCGGTTGGCCTGCCGCCGATCCGGACCAGTTCGAAACTATGCCGGTGCAGGTGCAGCGGGTGGATGTCATCGCTGGCGTTACGGACCCTGAGCCGGTAACGCCGCCCCTCATGCAGCCTATAGCGCGGCCGCATCGTCTCCATCGAGAAGGCTTCGCCATTGAGGGTCCATTCGTTGAAGCCACCGCGCGCGGCGTTGCGCTTGACGATCGTCATCTCGATCGTCTCGTCGGGTGCAATCGTGGCCTGCCCGCTGCCGAAATGCGTGTAATCCCAACGCACTGGTTTGGGCGTAATCCAGACCGGCTTACCTCTTTGCCCGTCATAGGCAATGACGATGCCCATGCCGCGCCGGCGGTCCTCGTCTGCCAGATCCCCCATGACCCAGATACCCGGTCGATCCATCCGGACAAGAGCCGAAACACGCTCTGCCGTGCCCAGCCAGAGTACGGGAACCTCGGCCTGCACCGGCACCGGATTGCCATCGAGCGCTATAACCCTGAAGACATGTCCGGGCAGGGCAAGGCTACGGATTTCACCCGCACTGCCGTTGAGGACGTGGAACAGCACGCGCTCGCCCTGCTTCACGTGGATAGGCTCTCCATGTCCCAGGATCTTTCCGTTGATCGTGAAGGCGTCATAACCGACCTCGAAGCCCTTTGCCTTCTCCCTGGCGGCCGCGTCGGCGGTCTTTCCCATCTGCACCAGTTCAGCGATGGGCGCGCCGGCCAGCGCATCCATCGCCATATCGCCGCCCCGGCTGAAGAACGGTGAGAATTCCTTCAGCACCAGGAAGACCTCGCGATCATAGTTACCGGGATTCTCCTTTGGCTCGATATAGAGCGGCCCGACCAGACCGGTATATGTGCCACGATTGAGATCACTGCTCGCCGCGACATGCGTATGATAGAAGCGAAAGCCCGACGGCTTCGGCACAAAGTCGATCCGGCGCATGCCGTGCGGCAGTATCGTGGGCGTGCCCTCCTCCGCTGCGCCATCGACATCGCTGGGGATCGTCTGCCCGTGCCAATGCACAAGTTCCGGCGTGTCGGTATCATTGAAAATATCGACGACGACCCGGCGACCTTCCGTGAGGCGCAGCAGGGGACCTGGAAACTGGCCGTTATAAAGCCTGGTTGAAATGATACGATCGGGTGCAAGTTCCACAAGGCCCGTGGCAATCCGCAGCGTATGGTCAGCTTTTCCACCTGCGACGGAGCCTGTGCCTCTGGCCCAGCCCGGCACCGTGGCGGCCAACATTGTTGGCCCGGCCAGCATAAGAAATGAGCGGCGATTCAGCGTCACAATGCTGTCCGATCATGAAGAAACGGCTGCCTTTCTAACGCTCGTAACCATTGGAGGGTTTCAGGGGGAAAACCGAAGGGCCTCAGTACATGCCTTCACCGTAATACTGGAAGCCACTTGAAGAGAATCCATTATATTTCGCAGGCGGTTCCAGAGTTGGCCGCCCCATTCTGAGCCTGGCAGAATAATTCGGTGATTTTTTCTCCTCGTATCCGATCTGGCAAGCGAGTAAGAGAAGATCAGGTGAGTCTATCGGCCTGCATCTCGTGCCACCTGCCCTTTCACCGTGGATCCAGTTGGCGCTCACGCTGCCTATCGTCTGCTGGGCGGGACTGCCGTTCTTCCAGCGTGGCCTCGCCTCACTGCGCACCGGCCATTTCGAAATGTTCACCCTGATCATGTTCGGTACCGGCGCGGCGTTCGGCTACAGCCTCGCGGCCACGTTCGCACCAGCGGCCTTTCCTGCAACCTTCCGGCAGATGGACGGCACGCTGCCGGTCTATTACGAAGCAGCAGGCGTTGTGGTGGCGCTCGTGCTGCTGGGCCAGGTCCTGGAACTGCGCGCCCGCGCCGCAACCGGCAACGCCATCCGTGCCCTGCTCGATCTCACGCCGAAGCAGGCGCACCGCGTCGGTCCAGACGGCCACGAGAATGACGTGGCGGTCAAGGGCGTCGTGAAGGGCGACCGGCTGCGCATCAGGCCAGGCGAGTCCGTTCCGGTTGATTGGTTGGTGATCTCCGGCGCATCCAGCGTGGATGAGTCGATGATCACTGGCGAGCCTGCGCCAGTAACGAAAAAACCCGGCGACCCGGTTACGGGGGGCACCATCAATGGCACTGGCAGCCTGGAAATCGAGGCACAGGCCGTAGGCAGCGACACCATGCTGGCCCGCATTGTAAAGATGGTCGCGGCCGCGCAGCGCTCGCGCGCGCCGATCCAGACCGTGGCCGACCGAATATCGGGCTGGTTTGTGCCGCTGGTGCTGGCCATCTCCGTGCTGACCTTCATTGTCTGGTACGCTATGGGCCCTGCGCCGCGCTTCGGCCATGCGCTGCTCAACGCCATATCGGTCCTGATCATCGCCTGCCCCTGCGCGCTGGGTCTGGCCACGCCGATGTCCATCATGGTCGGCACCGGACGCGGAGCGCGCGAGGGCGTTCTGGTCCGCAATGCCGAAGCGTTGCAGGCGCTGGACACGGTGGACACGCTGGTGGTGGACAAGACAGGCACGCTGACGGAAGGGCACCCGCGACTGATCGGCCTTGACGTGACAGAAGGCTGGCAGGACACCGACGTGCTGCGCCTGGCCGCTTCGGTCGAGGCACAATCGCAGCACCCGCTGGCGCAGGCAGTGGTACGGGCACTGAAGGATCGTCACGGCGATCCCGCGCCGGTCAGTGATTTCGCCTCGCAACCCGGTCTTGGTATCAGCGGTACCGTTGACGGCCATCAGGTGGTGATCGGCAATGCCGAGCGCCTGAAGCAGGCCGGTGCTGACACAACACGGTTGGAGGCAACAGCCACGGCACGGCGGCAGGGTGGCGCGGGTGTGATGTTCGTGGCGATCGACGGAAAACTGGCAGGGCTGATAGCCGTGGCCGATCCCCTGCGGGCGGATACGCAGGCGGCCCTTGCGGCGTTGCACGCGGACGGTCTGCGCATTGTCATGCTCACCGGCGATAACGAGACGACTGCGAAAGCGGTGGCGAAGGCAGCAGGCCATATCGCGGAAATCCATGCCGGGCTGAAGCCGCAGGACAAGGCGGACATCATCCGGCGTCTGGAGGCGTCCGGCGCGCGTGTAGCCATGACGGGCGACGGCGTGAACGACGCACCCGCCTTGGCGGCGGCCTCCGTCGGCATCGCCATGGGCACCGGAACGGATGTCGCCATCGAGAGTGCGGGGATCACGCTGGCGCACGGAAGCCTTGGCGCCCTGGTCCGCGCCCGGATGCTGGCGCATGCCACCATGCGCAATATCCGGCAGAACCTCGCCTTCTCATTCCTGTTCAACGGGATCGGCATCCCGGTCGCGGCAGGCGCCCTCTACCCGGTTTTCGGCATGCTGCTCTCGCCCATGATCGCGGGCGCCGCCATGGCCCTGTCATCCGTCACGGTCGTCACCAATGCGCTCAGGCTCGGAAAAGAGCCGGTGGTGGCAATGCACCCTACGGCCCCACACCATGCTGGTTCCATATAGTTGGTCCGCTATCGCCTTTTTCTACGATCCATCTTGAAAACGACTGATTATGGCTTGGAAGCCGACCTTCAGCTTTCCTCCCGTTCCAACGTAAGCACTGAACGCAACAAATTGCTGATCTTCGTCCCCTGGTAGCCCCTTGATAGGCATCACAGCAGCCGAGAAACTCAAAATTATCGTGAGGAGTCCTCCTCAGCCAGAATCCAGAGTGCCAGTCAAATTGTCCAATCAGCCTAATCTCGACGCTCTTAATAAAAGCTGCGAACGCAGCATTACAAAAATGAGTGACGACGAGGCACTCGAACATATCGGTCGGCTGATAGACGATTCCTGTGATGCTGCATTTGAACGTGGTGCGAAGCGTGCATTGTACTTGCTTGATGAGCTTACAAAGAGACCACTCCCCGAAGAAACGGCCGTGCTGGCAGAATATTTCCGGGCTAATGCTTGGGCTACGCGATCGCAGATTGCTAATATTCGGCAATCCTGGTCTTGGGAGAGTGTGGAACTTCAGGAAGAGATGTTGGCGCTCACGCGCGCAGCCAGCCATCCCGGGTTCATGAGGCTCGATAATGGACGGCGCTGCCAGATCCTGACCAATCGTGCCAATCTGCTCAACGGGGTCGGCCGCTCGATCGATGCTATCGCCGGTTGGGACGAGGCGCTCCGCATCGACCCGCACTTCGCAATGGCTCTCGGTAATCGCGGTGCCGGACTTAGGTATTATGCTGGTATGGTCGACGACAATCGAGAGCGAGCTATTCTGGCGCTCCATGCCTATGACAGCCTTTGCAAAGCGGTGGCGCCGGATGCGATGCATGAGTCTCCTAACTTTCTGCCCGTCGTTGCGCAATTCAAGGAGACGGCCGAGGCTCTTGGAAGAGCGGTCAATGTCGATGCTGTACGAGCAATGCAGAATCTCGATCAGGGTAAACAGGGCCGATCGAAAGTGGAACGCGCTTATCGTCAGTGGTGCCTCGATAAACGGCTGTTTCTTTGCTCATTGAACGATCTCGGATCGTATCTCGCCGCAGCGACCGATGAGCTGATGTTGCCCGGCATTAGGGAGAGGTTCGACGAGCGCCCCGGTGACTATTCACCTCCTCCGATCATCGGCTTTTTTAGTCAAATGAAACAGGAATACGTCTCGGCGCGCTACATGCTGTTCGAAGGAATGAGTAGCACACGGGTCCATTTCTCCGACCGTGGGGTCATGCTCACTAATACGCTAGATTACCCGCTTTATTCACTCGCGAGCGAGAAGGTGCGCACAGCATTTCGTATCGCGTATTCCTTACTCGACAAGATTGCATTTTTGATCGACCGCTATTGGAAATTGGGAAAGGTACCCGCGCATATCAGCTTTAAGAATGTCTGGATGGTCGAAAAGAAACAGAGACTGCTTCCGCAATTCGAAGAATCAAACAATTGGTCTCTACGAGGACTCTATTGGCTCTCAAAGGAACTGTTTGACGATCAACTCAAGCAGACAACGTCCGCAGATGCCCGAGAACTCCATGCGATCCGCAACGCTCTTGAACATACCTATCTGCGTGTAAGCATGGGTTGGGCCAAGCCGTTCATGATCGGGCCATCCAGCACCAGTAGTTTTGGGATTGCCATTGGGAGCGACGAACTGGAATCGAAGGCGATCCGGGTAATGCAGATTGCGCGGTCGGCTTTGTTTTATGTGTCATTCGCGATTAGGCATGAAGAGCGCAAGAAGTTGCGTGATGATTCGGAAGATATGGTTGGATCAATGCCACTTTACTGGTTCGAAGATCGGTGGAAGCGCTATGATCCGAATTAAGAAAGACTGCTCCAGCAGGACAATAGTATTATGGTCTGACTGAGTGTCAGGTAATTTAAATTGTGATCCGGAAGCTGACCTTCCGTTATCCCCCCAAATCTGCCTCTCGCACAGTATCACGGAGACACTTCGCGTCCGCCCATAACAGACCAGTAGATCACTGGCTCTCTACTCCGTTCGTCCGGTCCCCATTCATCGCGCAGAGGGGAACCCCTCACCCTCACTCACAGCCCCCCGATGTCCCGACAGATCTGCAGCAGCCCTGCCATCCTCTGCTGAAGCACAGCGCCGAGGACCATCACCCCTTCCAGCAGCCTCGCCCCCTCGCTGTCAGCCTTCAGGCTTTCCAGCCGCCCGCGCAGCAGGGCATGCTCGATCTCGATCAGACGCAGCACGTCGTGCAGTCCGGCATGGAGGTCCTCAAGACCGGGAGTATGTGCGGGCGGTGGCAGGAGCGGATCTTCAGGCATGATAATCCCTTCGACAGAACGCCGTTTCTGTGCGAGGATCTGACCATGACGAGTGACGGGTCCCGCAACATTTCGATTCACAGAACTACGCTTTTCCGACTTACATATCAAGCGGGAATCCGTATAGCGTCCTCATTTTGTGATGAGGACAGAAAGTGTGGCCCGCAAACGCAGACAGAAGCGCAAGCTCATGGATGAACAGATCCGCCTGATGCGCGAGCGTGGCGAGCGTCTCCGTGAAGCCGCCCAGAGCATCGGCATCACCCACGCCGCAAAAGCGGCCGGCGTCCCCTACACGACCCTGCGGGATTATATGAACGGTGGCGAGATGAAATTCTCCGCCATCGCTTCACTAGCCCGCGTCTGTGGAGTCTCCCTGGACTGGCTGGCCTTTGGCAGCGGCACAGGCCCCGGAACCGACAGTCCGGACGGAACAGCCACCGCCACCCGGCAGATTGTCATTCCCTGGCACGACAATCACGAGGACGGCCTGCGGATCGGACGCGACTGGCTGCAGAGCGCCATCCCCCGGGATCTCTCTGCCCTCTGCCTGATGACCAGCGAGGGCGATGCGATGGAGCCCACGCTGGCCTCAGGCGACCTGGTGATCGTCGACCGTAGCGTGACGACTGTCACGGCCAGCGCCCTCTATGCGCTGGAAAGCAGCGGTACGCTGATGATCCGCCGCCTCGATCCTCGTCTGGGCGGCGGCGTGCGGGTCATAGCCGACAACCACCGCTACCCGCCGCAGGATGTCGAAGAAAACCAGCTGGGCTGCTTCCGGCTGCTGGGTGAAGTTGTGTGGACCGGCGGCGTGCCCCGGCCGTAACGACCCGGCCGGAAACGACCGGCGAAGAGCTGACTGTCACAAAATACGATATTTCGTATTGACGGCAGGCGATATCTCGTAAATTATCCCTCCCATCAGGCATGTAGGGCCAGCGCTTTTCGCCCTTCTGCCATCGGGAGGTCATGATGGTGTCTCTGTCAGTTTTCGATCGCACACCCTGTCGGATCGCGTCGTTCAGCGTGTTTTCTGTCCGTTATGGCGCAGGAGCACCCTGACATGCTGCTTCTGACAGCCCTTGTCTTCGGGGTCGTGGTGGGCGGGATCATCCTGCTGGTATACCTGAATAAATTCGGCGACTGGCTCGTCACGAGTGATGTCCTCTCTCCGAGCCTCATCATGATCTGCTCCTATCTGGCGTGCATGTTTCTGTTCCACCGTCATGACTGACCGAGAGAGCACGATGCCCCTCAATGACACCATTCTGCAGGCCGGTGAGAGCAGCGTCGATAAAAAGGCTGCCCGCCTTGCCGCCTATGAAGAAGAATATGGCGCGGAAGAAGCCGCAAACCGCAAGGAACTTCGTGACATGACGTTGTTCTGTGCCTGCGTCTGCGTCATCTGCGGGGTTGTCATATCGATCCCCTTTCATCCGGTCATCGTGTTCTGTTTCGGGCTTGCCGCGTGGGTCTATCCCCGCAGGCCGATGCTGGAAAAATGCAGGACCGCAGAAGAACGACGGAAGTTCTACGGGCTCGACTGAACAGGTCCGATTCAGAAACCACTTTTACTGACGAAATCAAATAAATCCGCCTGAATACAGTCGGCGAGACAGACACACATCCAACTGCCTCCAATATCCGATCTTTCCATCATCTCACAAAAAAGGAAAATGCCTCCATGTCCTCACGCTCGCTCAAAATGCTCGGCGGTGCTGTTTCTCTGACAGCCATGATCCTGCTGTCCGGCTGCGCCACGGAAGGCAACGAAAGCCTCAAGAACGAAACAGTGACCTCCATCGACCAGAAGATTCAGGATGGTGTCACGACAAAGGCCCAGATCCGGGCTCAGTTCGGTGATCCCCGTGAAAGCTCGTTTACCGACAGCGGCCATGAACAGTGGCGCTATTCCTTCACCAATGCCTCATCGGACGCGGCGAACTTCATTCCGCTGTATGGCGATCTCCATCAGGGCACACACGGCACCGAGAAAACCCTGACCGTTCTCTTTAACGGTGACGTCGTCTGGCATCACACGATGAATGCCTCGGCGGTCAAAACCGGAAGCGGCGTCTTCTGAGCCCGCATCCGGCATCCCGGATGACGGGTGACATCTGCTTCCTCCATGAAACGGACTCCCTTCATGAAACCTTTCCTGTCTTTACCCCTGTCGGCCATGTTGTCGCTGCTCACTGTTTCTGCTCACGCTCAGGCGGCCAGTCAGAGCGACAGACAGATGATTGCGCACGCCCACTGGCTCAGCGCAGAGCAGGCCCGACCGGCCACATCCTCGGATACCGCCACCCTGAAGGCCGTCCCCGACCTCACGAAAACAGCCGGACAGTATCACGATCTGTGCGGGACACGCGTGACACCCAAAATCCTGCCTCTTGATGTCGGCGGTACTCCCGGCATCCTCACGGCGGTCATCGAAGAAGATCCAGCCTGCTTCGGGGGTGATGGCGCCCGCTACACCCTTCTCGACAGAACGCATCATGTCGTGTGGCAGAACTCTGCTGCCGCCATTGCCATTCTGGAAAGCCGTCATGACGGTGTTCACGATCTGAGTTTCGGAGGACCGGGTCCAAAGACGCCTGTCTGGAGCTGGTCGGCAGCCAGACACGCCTATCAGTTACGCGCCGTCATCGACACAGAATAAAAAGAACCCGCCATGAACAGGAATGACATCGATTTTGAAGGGATCAGGGCCCGGTTGGGTGTGTTCTGGAACACGCCGGATGAACTGACTCTGGCTGCGCTGGGCAGCACCGTTCTGGCGGGGTTTCTGTCCTGTGCGTACCGCCATGTCGAACGCGGCATGAATTCGGTTCAGCACGCCGGCTTCAGCGGGTTTCATATTCTGGGCATCATACTCTGCCTGACCATCGCCTGTTTTGGTGCATCGTGGTTGAGCCGGAAGCGCGCCTCCTTCAATATCCCTCGTCTTTACTGTGATCGCGCGTCATGGAGCATGGCGCTGTTCTGTCTCGTCAGGATCTACGTTTTTCTGCAATCATCGCAGACAGAGACAAGCCGCTTTCTTTTTGCGTTCTCGAGCTTCCATCTCTATTTCACACCCGGTTCCGGCATTCTGTTTCTCCTTGCTGCTCCCGTCCTGCTGTGGCGAGCAGCCCGGATCGAGAAGGCACTGGAGGTGGACAGACAGCAGGACGGGAGAGAGCCTGAACTGCTGCCGCCACATGATGACAAAAACGACTGAACGGCAACCGGCCTTCCATGTGGAAAGCTGGCGCGGTTCATTCCGTCACGCACACATTACTCACGCACACGTCTGTATGGAGAAGAGAGAGAACGTCGCTTCCCATATCGTGCATTACGATCCGGCACCAATGTGCGACGTTCCTCCCCGTTGCAGACAAGCTGAGCGACAGCCGCTTCGATGGCTTCTGAACAGATGGCCTCCAGCCAGTCCGGGTGCGCCATCATGTCGAGCCAGATCACGCGGAGCAGCGGTCGGCCCGGCTGACTGAACCAGTCCTGCTTGTCCTCCAGACGGTCCAGAGAGGCTTCCTCGACATCCGCCCGGCAGATCCGGTCGGAGCCCAGCATGCCCATCACCTCGATGCAGACCAGCGGGGTCTCCTCATCCGGTGCGCAGAGACCGAAATCGCTGCGCAGATAACGCCCTTCTTCCAGCCAGGGATGGCAGCACACGTCCAGTTCATCGGGAACCAGCTGCACGAGGGTTTCCCAGACAATCCGCTCGGGTGCGGAGTCCAGTGTCGTACCGTCGGACGCCTGCTGTCCCGATCGTGGCAGATCCGGATAACGCCGGGCGAGCGCCTCCAGCACCCGCCGCCAGTCACCGAGGCTTTCGCCCAGCTGGTCCAGATGCCGGGCCTCGGGGCCGCAATAGCGCATCATGGTCGAGACCGGCGGTGCGCCCAGCCGTTCGGTGAGTGCTGCCATGAACTGCAGGTCCTCGTCTGTCGCATCCCACGGCGAGAGGCGACGGGTCTGGCGAAGACGGCGACTGGTGCGGGATACGCCATGTGGGCCTGTCTGATGGCGTGAGGTCTGATAACGCATGATGAAAATCCTGTGCAGAGCCATCGGACAGAAGGGTTTCTGTCCGATGGCAGAGTGATGACCAGAGTTGATGGAGAGATGATCCGGCATTCACGCCGAAGCGGGACTGTCCATGACCTCCTGAAGCGTCTCGCCAAAATCTTCGAGGAGATCACCGAGCAGCAGCACATGGCCTTCCAGCGGGCGGCCAAACGGCAGCGTGTCGTCCGGACCGTCATCGCGGGCGACACACAGGGCGGGCAGCAGCACGTCGTGCATCTGCAGCCAGACATCGATCAGCCGGTCGAGGCCAGTGCGGGGCAGAGAGAAATGTTCGGCAGACATAAAGGGGTAATCCTTGTTCCTGCCTGCCCTGCAGACGCAGATCGACACCGGCACGCTCCTGAAGCGTCCGGTGACCGAAAAGCCGTCTGGGGCAGGCCATGAAAAAAGCAGGGGTTGGGAGAGAGAGAAAAAAAGCGTTCAGTGGCCCCGGCAAGACAGATCGACCGGCAGCAGATCATCCTCTTCGGGACATTCGAGCACACCGAGATGTTCCAGGCCGGCCTGCAGGCTGTAGCCGGGCGCGCACGCCGTGCTGAACCAGCGCGGATCAACAGCCAGACCGTTGATGACAGGGGCAGCCTCCACCGCTGTAGAGGCTGACAGGCAGATCAGGTTCGACGGATTGATCTGCCGGCTCAGGGCGTCGAACAGCAACAGATCCCTTTGCGGATCTGTCAGCCCCAGCAGGTCTTCTGGTGCCAGACCCGCCAGCCGCCCGCTGGACGCGGCATGCACGATCAGACTCATCGGCGTATGGAACATCAGATGCGGCCAGAGCTCCCGGGCCGCGCGATGCAGGCACAGGCCCGGCAGGGCCAGTGCGGGGTCGTCCTCCGCGAGAAAGCGCCGCAGGAAATGGTAGTTGAAGACGGCGATGGCGTTCGGAGCCTCCATGCCCTCTTCGGCGAAGACCAGCGATTCATCGAAGCACAGCCGTCCGCTGGCGTCGTGATGCAGCTCCATCGTGCGGACGTAATCCCATACCGTCGAAACGGTGAGAGGGGTCCAGAGGATATTCTGCACCACGACCACGAAGCGGCTGCCCTCGGTAAAGCCGGTCATGGGTCTGGCCGGCCACCAGCTGATCAGACGCAACCGAAGGGACGTGAGCTGTCCCACACCGTCAGAGCGGAACGCACTGACCGGCGAGGCGGGAGAGAAAAAGGAAGACGAAATTCGTATCATGAAACATGTCCTGAAAGGCGAGGAAGGACACGGCGAGGGCACACAGGCCCAGACGCCACGTTCTTCTCTCTGGGAACGAAGGGACCAGTCCCTTCATCGACAGCCCTCAGAACCGAGGATGTCGCCCTGTCCGATCGTCTTCTCACAGACCTTGTCTTCCGGTTTCCCGGATGCAGACTTTGACGGGGTCAAAGTCGCGCCGTCAGGCGCGCATCCGGCGACGTTCGAAGGACCATGCGAAAAATGGCGGATAACCGTCGTTTTTCGGCGTTTTGCGTGCGCCCTGCGCACCAAAATGCGGTATCGTGCCTTAAATCAGGGTCGAAGCAGCCGATTGACGCTTATTTCAGCGAATGACAGGTCACCGAACCTCATTATTTTCGGAGAAAATGACGCCATTCTGAGACGGGACAGGCTGTCATGGCTCTGGTGTGACGGCATATTGGAGAGCGTCATGCTGTCCCGTGATGCCGCTCTTGATGATGTCATCGTATTTCAGCGTGCCTACGCTTGCGGAAATGATATCACGACAGATGACGTCATACGGATAAGGCCAGACGAACCCATGAATATCTGTTGGTTGATGACTGGAAAATCCGATGCAGACGAACTTTGATCACAGAGGATGTCATTCCAATCGCATTGAAATCGGGGCTATCGGGAGACAGCGACATCATCTACCAGGCAAATTCGGATAGCGCGTTCATCATGTCCGGTTTTTGCGAGATGGGTTGCAGCGCAAGGAGGCTGCATGTTTATCTCGATAAAAATGGTGAAATGCAGGCGGTCGCCTTTCAGGGCGTTCAACCGGACAGCAAGATGGACATACAGCATACGCCACCCGCCCCTTGCGTGCTTGCGTTCGTACGTGAACCCTATGCACACGAGCATCTTATCCAGTTTATCCGTGTGATATCCCAGAGAGAAATCGACGACCTGGCGGCGTCAGGAGAAAGGCGGTAATTTGGCCGCATATGGGAGGTCGACGTGGACAGCGCCAATTGTCGACCTCATATGAATGCTCCGGTCGATTACCGACCGGAGCATTCGTCCTACCGTAATTTTGTGCGGGACAGTAATGAGCCTAAGCAGACGAATACTTATCGCGTATCAGCCTGCCACTATCTCTGAAACAAAGGGAGCGGCTTGAGTAGGAATGTTCATGCGCAATGATAGCAAAGCCAATACGTTTTATGAAAAATCCATTGGATCGGTCAGAAATTCAGAAAAATAACTTTCCCACTCATGCCGGCCTCTCAACACACTTCTTTATTGCTTCGTCCACCAGCGCTCCTGTGCATTCCGACATGTTTTCCAGCCAGCCTTTTCTAATTCCATACATAATCGACGCGTTTGCGCAGTTCCAATCGGCCATGGTCGTTCAAAAAACGCTTCAACTATTCGCTTTGAAGTCAGCAATTCCTGACTTGCTGATGCCCATATTTCAAAAATACCTGGATCGAATTGGTCAAGAGCGACATCAAGGGTTGTCTGCTGTTGGTCTTCCTTGAAAAATGCGTCATCTTTACGCCCTTTACCTCCAAAAAGCAGGTCGAAAACTGCCGCTTCAGCTAACAGTGCACCAAATTTATCAACTGGATCTTTCCGAAGAAAAAACGCATTATTTTTAAATTCGATCCCTCCGAAAAATAATCCAACCGAAACCTTCTCCGGGGGTGGCCAGCCGAAGTCGTCCACGGGATTTCTCTGAGCATTGTAAGCAGCTCGAAGTTTAGCCTCTTCTTCGTTGAAGCAACGCTCGAGGCGACTGCGGAGAACGTAGCTCGTAAAGGCTTCAGGAATAAGATAGTACCACTCTTTAGACTCAACCTCGTACCACTGCCGGTTTATGGGATCTCTTCTTTCCAGTTTTCCACTTTCCTGACCTATCCGCTGGTTTTCACGTGCCCAGAGAGAAATTGCCGCTGACGAGTAATACCCTTTGACCGGGTCGAGTTCTTTTCCAGATGAAGACGCTTTCGCAGCCAGCGAGATTTCATTCCATGCCTCCTTGGCACCGACATTGCCTTTTACAAGTGCTGGGTAGTGTTCATCCAGATTTTCTGGCCACACCGCCACCCACTGCTCGCAAGCAATATTCCACATCTCTGCGGCACCTGTTTCAGCATTAAGACGCGTATGACCTTTCAGCCATTCAATGCGCTCGATCGTAGAAAAGTAATCCGGATCGCTGATTTGTATCATTTCAGTCTCCCTGTTTGTCTACGGTGACGCTAACCGCGTGACATCGAGAAAATCCAGAAAAATTAAAGCACAAAATAAAAACACATGCTTTTATGTCGACCGGATTTACAGTGCGAAATAGTCATGGAGCATTACGGATTACTATGGAGCGTTTCCGTATGTGATTTGAAGCCTTAAATCACTTTATCGTGATACTGTTTTGTGAAAGCCCAGCATCGCCGACCGCTCTCTGCCACGACTCTGGATAACGACTCTCACGCTCCAATTACCTGGTGAGCATCCGCGTACGTATGCTGCCATCGGATGACGAACGACATCTATGATAGGGCTGGTGCCCCAATGATTCACGACATCATCTGGAGGCATTGGTTCTGGATGAAAGTGGGGCCGTTGTTCAATGGAGCCAAGAGCTTCGACGTGGAGGGTTCGAAGAACCCTTGATTGATTACTCTTGCGCCTGATTTCTGGTTCCTGGTCCTGATTTTCACTCTGCGTTTTGAGCAGAGAGAGGGTTTCATGCTCTGGATTGCTACGCGGCGGCGTTAATCCGCTCCAGGAGGAGAAAGCGGCGCATATTATAGACGATATTGGCCTGCCCGATCCTCATGGTGCCCGCGTTAAGCCTACGGTTCGGACGAACAGTCCCGTCTGTGATTTCTGATCGGCAAAGACATGCTCGACGCGGGATCGGATCACTGATTTTCCTGCGTTGGATCGCTGGATATGGCGGGGCATGGGTTTGAGGTGCGGCTTTTTCCTGTGAACCTTCGAGACAAAGCCCTGCTTTTCCATGAAGTCCTCATTGGCTTTTGAGCGGTAGGCTGTGTCTGCCCAGACCGTTGAGGCTGTATTGCTTTTATCAAGCAAGCCCTCTCTCAATCGCGCGCCGTCACTGGCAGCGGCATCTGTCGTCTTCCATTTGCGGATCAGCCGAAATTTCCTATCGATGGAGATGTGCGACTTGTAACCAAAAAACGGGATGGCCAGATCCGTTGCGGGCATACTCCCGTCTTCCTGTCGCTTCGCTTTCGTGAATTTCAGGGTCCAGCGCGCATGCCTGTCCTTGTGGGACAGCTTTGCCGGTTTATCCTGCCAGTCCTGTGGGATCCGTCCTTCCCGCAGATCAGTCTTTTCATCGTTGGTATTGCGCTGCTTCGGAGCCGCTACCAGCGTGGCATCCAGGATTTGGCCTGACATCGGCAGATAACCAGCGTTACGCAGGGTCGCATCAAAGCGGTTGAACAAAATATCAATTGCTCCCGCCTGTGTCAGACGCTCCCTGAACAGCCAGATGGTTTTGGCACCAGGCACACGGTCCGACAGCCCCAGATCTAAAAAGCGCATGAAGGAGAGACGGTCATTGATCAGGTATTCCGTTCGTTCATCGGACAGATTGTTCAGCGTCTGGATCACCAGGATTTTGAACATCAGCACCGGATCAAACGGCGGACGACCGCCTTTACTGCCGTCTGCATAGGCCAGCGCTTTATCCAGATCAGGACGAAATGCTTCGAAATTCACAGTCCGGGAAAAGGCTTCGAGCTGATCACCAAGCCCGCTCAAACGAGAAAGCCGCTCTTCAACATCAAAGAAACCGGGCTGTTTCATGTCGCCACTCCTCCAATAAAAACCGGAAAAATGGAATCACAGAGAGGGCCTCAAAACCAATAGGTTTTTCGAACCCTCCAGAACGCCTCTCTTGCCGGCCTGGCGCCCCACGCGCGCGAAAGCGGCACATGGAAGGGTGCACGGCGAATCTGGGGAGGCCGCCGAAAGGTTCGCGAAGCCCTCTATATAGCAGCCCTGTCCGCCTCTCACCGCGTGCCCGCGCTCATCGCCATGCAGGACAGGATGCGCGCCAAGGGCAAGGCGCCAAAGACAATCCTCATCGCCGTCGCACGACAACTGCTCGTCATACTCAATGCCATGATCCAGAAACAACAGCCGCAGCAGATCAATTGATCAACACAGTTGCCCCCAACGGGTGGCCTTTTTGTGCTCGAAATACGCCGCAGGATGCAAATGAGATTCAAAGCAGGAGTGAAAACACATGTGCATGGCGACTGAAGCAAGCTCGTTTTAAAGAGGTGAGGCAGCAGAATATCCCAGCTGTAACAAAATCTCACGTCGCAACTTTAAAAAATAGGGATCATCCCTGTGGCGCTGGAAAGGCGCATCTACACGGATATCGGACAGTACGCGCGAACGGTTCGCGCCGCCCAGAACGATCACGCGCGTCGCCAGAAAGAGGGCTTCATCAACATCGTGAGTGACCATGATCGCGGTGAAATCACGTTCTTTCCACAGTCTGTGTAACTCCGTCTGCATCGTGAGCCGGGTCAGGGCGTCCAGCTTTCCCAGCGGTTCGTCGAGGATAAGCATGCGTGGATGGTTAACCAGCGCGCGTGCGAGCGCCGTACGCTGGGCCATTCCGCCTGAAAGCTGGTGCGGCCACGCTTTTTCAAACCCGTTCAGGCCGACGAGACGGATGGCCTCCTCGACAGCCCGCCTATCCCTCTTTCCGGAAATGTCCTGTGAAAGCGCGACATTCTGGCGTACGGTCCGCCACGGATAGAGCGTCGGGTCCTGAAACATCACGATCCGGTCCGGTCCGGTCCGGGACCGGTGACAGGCTGGCCGTCCACTTCAATCCAGCCAGCAGCCGGTTTCTCTAGCCCTGCGATCAGACGCAGCAGGGTCGATTTGCCACACCCGGACGGTCCGAGAAGGGCGACGAACTCACCCGCCTCCACGTTCAGGTTCATCTCGTGAATGACCGGGCGGTAAGCGCCGTCAATCTGATAGCCGTGTTCGACGCCGCGCACATGCAGGGCCAGTTCCTCGCCCGGCGCTTTCAGTTGAGCTGTCACCATTTGAGGCCGTCCTTCTGCCAGACAAGCAGTTTGTCTCGCACCCGGAAGAGCAGCGTGATCAGACCCGTGCACATGACCGACATCACCACGAGGGCCGCATACATGTTGGGATAGGCGGCCCATCCCTGCGCCCACTGCATGTAGAAGCCAAGGCCCGCCTTCACGCCCAGCATTTCGGCCACCACCAGCATGGCGAACGACGCGCCCAGCCCCATGAACAGACCGACGAAAATCTGCGGTAGGGCGGCAGGCAGCGCCACATGGAAGACAAGAAACCGCTCCTTCGCGCCCATGGTGCGGGCTACGTCATGAAAGGCCGGGTCCACGGCTGAGATGCCGGACCAGGTCAGAACCGCGACAGGAAAGGCGGAGGCCAGCATCATCAGGGCTTCACCGGCGACCCAGCTTGACGGGATCATCACGAAGGCCAGCGGCAGAAGTGCGACCGGGGGAAGAGGGCCGATCATACGCAGGACCGGATGCGCCCAGTAACGGAACCGCAGTGACCGTCCCAGCCCGATCCCCGTGGCAATGCCGATGAGCGAGCCCAGACCGTACCCCACCAGCAGCAGCCCGAGCGAATGCAGCAAAGAATTTCCGAGGCGCGACCAGTCCGTGAGAAAAACATCCAGCAGATCCTGCGGCGTGCCGAAGAAAGGGCGGGGCAGCAGGAGCAGTTTGGCCTGCACCACTTCCCATGCGCCCAGTCCCAGCCCGAGCGCCACCGCCCAGGCGGCCCGTTCTCGGAGCAGTTTCAGCGCGGCGCCAACCAGCAGAGCCACGCCCACCACGGCGAATCCGGCTGCCAGCGCGTCTGTGGCGGGGAAATCATCCGCGTCCGGCCAACGCCATGTCAGCAGGGCGGCCAGAAGCCAGACCGGGCCTGCAAACCATGCTATCGGTGACACCCGCGTCGCAGTCTTCTGGCTGGTAATTGCCGTATCCACCCCGAACGTCGCTTCCGCCCCGCTCATGATGCGAACAGATCCTGTGTGACACGCGCGGCGTAACGTGTGGTGTCGAGCGATGGTCGGAACACGCCGACTCCTTTCAGGGCTTCGGCATAACGCACGATCTCATCACGGAAAGAACCCGCAAGTGTCTGATGATGATGCCCCTGAATGCGGATCATCTCAGCCAGATCTTTCGCAGGAACTTTGGGGGCAAAAGGCTGGAATATTCTACCGGCTTCATCGGGGTTGCAGGCGAGCCACGCTCCCGCATCCATGATCGCACGGGTCACAGCCCGCGCCACATCCGGTTCATCGCGCACAAGACTGCCTCGCAGTCCGATGACGCAGCAGGCGGTATGCGCCCATGTGCCAGTCATGTTGCTGTCGATGTCGCACAGGTTGAACTGCTTCTTCTGCATCCAGCTGACAGGATCGGCATCCGAAATGGCCTGTACTTCGCCGCGCTGGAGAGCCAGCGGCAGCAGGTCCGGAGGAAAGGCACGCCACGAGACGTCCGTTTCCGGGTCTATTCCCACCTCTTTCAGACGAATGGAGAAGAAATTACGATCCGGTCCTCCCATGTCGGTCACACCGACCGTTTTGCCTTTCAGATCGCTCAAAGAGCGGATCGCGCTGTCATGCGCCGCCATCAGATACATGCAGCCCGCGTGAAGACCAGCTACGAGCTTGACGTCGAAGCCCTGCTGTAACGGCTTGAGCCACCGCAGCGCCATGCCGGGCGCTCCGTCAGCCTTACCCGTGGCTAGCGCTTCGAGAAGCTGGTCGGTCGCACCACCGAAATTGACGTAATCCACTTCGATATTGTGGCGGGCGAAAAAGCCTTTTTCCTTCGCCACAGGCACCGCCGCTGTGCAGATCGCCGTCTCGTTCCACGCGATCGTCAGCTTGCGTGGCGTGGCAAGAGGCGTGACTGCACCGGTGATCGCCGCTGTGCACGGCTCCGCATGTCCCATTGCGTCCTGGGCGTGAAGCGGACGGGAAGCGAGGGCGGCTGCTCCCGCACCAGACAGGAGTCCGCCCAGAAGTCGCCTGCGGGAAAAGAAAGCGCTGAATGTCATCAGACCGTATTCTCAACTTTCAGAGAAGCCGCGAGCGGCGCAAAGGGAAGATGGTGAAAAGTGCGACCGCACCAAGCAAGACCGGCGGCAACCGCGTCGCTGATGACGATGTCGCGGACCGCACAGAACAGCACATCATGTGTTCCTGACGTGCGGATATCCTCAATCACGCAGTCCAGCGTCACGGCTGCATCATCGAGAAGCGGCGCACCTGTTTTTCCAACGCGCCAGACACCGGAAGCGAATTTCTCTTCGGGCGTGCGCCGGGAACTGGCGAACACACCTGCCACATCGTCATGACCGCGGCCAAGAATGCTGATTCCAACCACGCCGTTGCGTCGGAATGCTTCGTGAGAACGATTGCTGCGATTGAGGCAGACGAGAACCGTCGGAGGCGTATCACTCACGCTTGTTATGGCGGAGACAGTCAGGCCCTGACGACCGGCCGGACCGTCGGTAGCCACGACCGTCACGGGTGCTCCGAGACGGCTCATGGCTTCCCGAAACAGTTCAGCCGGGACAAAAGTCTGCTCATCGACCACAATGTCGTCAGGCTGCATGGGAGGCTTTTCCTTTCTCCAGTCCCAGTGCCGCCAGAACACGGTCACTTTCCGTGCGGTCCATCCAGTCAGGCGAGACGTCGGCAAAGCGTACGACACGCCCGGGACCGATGACGATCACGGCAGGCTTGGGAAGTTCCCATGTATTTTCGAGACCGTTCAGTGCTTCGCTCTTTCCGCCCTTTGCGAGCGCGCTCTGCCGGGATGGTTCATCGAATGTGTAGGTAAGACCCAATGCGCGTGACAGCTTCAGCCCTGCATCGGTTGCGACCGGGAAAGGCAGGTCATGGCGCGTGGCAATCTCGGAAAGAAGCGCCGTCGGCTGGGGAGAGATCGCCAGAAGGGGAATGCCGGACGCTTTCAGTTCAGGCCACAATGTATCGCGATAATGGGGAAGAGCAATGTTACAGGCCGGACATCCAGCAAAGCGGAAGAACACCAGAACGGCCGGTCCTTTCGCCACCAGATCATCCAGTGACACCGTGCTTCCGTCCACGGCAGACAGCGCGAGCGGCGGCAGCACGTCTCCTGCCTTTACGGCAGATGCGGTCTTGCCGTGATCGCGGATCAGTGTGGCCCGCTGATTGACGTTTACGGCCAGAGCCGCGGGCTCCCACGTGCGCTCGCGCTCTTCTTCCAGTTCCCGGAACTTGGCGCGGAGAGGGGCTACAGATGCGGATGACGTCATGAGAAACCTCGTTGCAGATATCGGTATGATCCGATCCTGCCGCGAAGACTTCCCTGTCTCATAAAGAGTTCTTGTCATCCATTCCTTGAACATTATTCAAGCGCCAGCCGCTGCTGCCAGCAGATCCCCGATATCGTTTGCAGCATCCCCGAGACGGTTGCGGCGGACGAGAATGGTTTCGATCTCTGGGACAGCGGGAAGAGCGTCACTTGTGATTGTGGGCAGCCCTTCAGCCGTGGCGAACCGGCGTGTACGGCAACTCACACCAAGCCCACCACGGACCCCCGCCCGCATGGCTGGCAGATTGGGTGTTTCCAGTACCAGCCGGTAGTCACGTCGCTCCTGTGTCAGAGCACGCAAAGCAGCGTCCCGAAAACGGCAGGGTGGCTCGAGAAGAACAAGCGGCACTTCAGACAACTCGGCGATGGCCGGATCCCCGATCCACGCCATACGGTCATGCCCCACCACTTTCCATGTCGCGCCGGAACGGTCTCCATGCTGTCCAAGGCACAGAACGAGATCGAGTCGGGAGCGGTCGAACAGATCCAGGAGTTCTGCTGATCCACCAATCTGGATCACAAGGCGGGAACGCGGATGCGCCAGACGGAACTGTCCAAGCACGTCCGGAAGGAGTGTGTCGGCAAAATCCTGCACCATACCGACAGTGATCGGTTCCGGCTCCGAGTCCTGACCGAGCTTGCACATGATCCGGTCGTTGAGCGCGAGAAGCTGACGGGCATATCCGACCAGTTCCTCTCCGATGGGCGTCAGAATCAGGCGACGTCCATCACGTCGGAAAAGCTTCTGCTGGAGCACGTCTTCCAGACGTTTCATCTGCAGGCTGAGCGCGGACTGTGTCAGGAAAATCGTCTCGGTTGCCTGCGCCATGGAACCTGCTTCCACGATCGCCACGAATGATCGCAGAAGTTCGCTGGGAACATTGCGGGCCATGCGTTGAGGCAGGGGAGCGTTCAGATAGGGATCAGCGGGAGGGCCAGAAGAAGGCCGGGTAGACTGGGACATGATGGGCTCCGGTCTCGATCTCCGTTTAATGACCGGTTCGGCCATATTACGACAGATGAAGTGTGTATTGAGTATTCCTTGCTTGCTTTTTATCATTTTTCAAGTGTTAATTTTAATATAACTATATTTTATAGTGATTTTGGAGGGATAACCATGTCCGTCGAGTTCATCGGTTACGTCGGCAGCCGCAATCATTCAGAGATCATCCCGCCATCAGGTCCGGTCGTTGATCCAAAACATATCGAAACAGCGGCGAAAATTCATGAGAATGGCGGATTCGACCGCGTTCTGGTCGCCTTCCATTCCAATTCACCCGAAAGCATTCTTATCGCCCAGCACGCGGCGTCTGTCGCGCCGGATCTCGGTCTTCTGATCGCTCATCGTCCCGGTTTCAATGCGCCTACTATCGTCGCGCGTCAGCTTGCCACGCTCGACAACCTCACGCGGGGACGTGTTGCCGTGCATATCATCACGGGCGGTAGTGATTTGGAGCTGCAGGCTGACGGCGATCATACGACTAAAGCCCAGCGTTACGCCCGCACCAGTGAGTATCTCGATATTGTGCGGAAGGAGTGGAGCGAAACCTCGCCATTCGATTACAAGGGCGCGTTCTATGACGTCCGTGGCGCCAATTCGCTGGTCCATCCGTATAATGCAGATGCCATTCCTGTTTACTTCGGCGGTTCTTCGGCGGAAGCGATCGAAGTCGCCGGCAAGCATGCCGATGTCTATGCCCTGTGGGGTGAAACCTACGAGCAGGTGGCCGAAACCGTCTCACGAGTTCGCGCGGCTGCCGCGAAACATGGTCGGTCGCCGCGCTTCTCGCTCTCACTACGGCCTATTCTCGCGGAAACGGAAGAGGCGGCATGGGCGCGCGCCGATCGTATTCTTGAAAAAGCCCGCGTTCTTCAGGAAACGACTGGATTTGTTCGGAATAAAGATGTGCCCAATGAAGGATCGCGTCGCCTTCTGGCTGCGGCCTCGCAGGGAAGGCGGCTCGACAAGCGTCTCTGGACCGGGATTGCGGAACTGACCGGGGCCAAGGGAAACTCCACTTCGCTTGTCGGCACACCCCAGCAGGTTGCTGAAGCGCTCATCGATTATTACCGGCTCGGAATTTCCACATTCCTGATCCGTGGGTTTGATCCGCTGCTTGATGCATATGAATATGGCCGTGATCTGATCCCGCTGGTTCGTGAACTGGTGGCGGAAGAGGATACTCGCCGCCTGACACGCGTGGCCTGAAGCCTTCATGTCCGACACACATGAACGTCCCGTGCTCCTTGATCAGATCG
Organism: Acetobacter aceti NBRC 14818; assembly: GCF_000193495.2. Taxonomy (NCBI): domain Bacteria; kingdom Pseudomonadati; phylum Pseudomonadota; class Alphaproteobacteria; order Acetobacterales; family Acetobacteraceae; genus Acetobacter; species Acetobacter aceti. The sequence goes on from NZ_AP023410.1 coordinate 1,625,941, forward strand.
GTGGTCCCATCGCCACCGTTCTGACCGATTATGCGCAGCAGGTGCGTGTGGTCGAGGGCAACCGCGACACCGCAGAGCCCTGGCAGACCGCAGGTGCCGACATTCTGCTGACCGGACCTTCTCCCGCGTGGGCGAAAGCGCCATCGTCACCTCCAGCCTCATGGCAGGATGGTCCACGCTGGGTTCAGATTGCATCTGCCGGAATAGACAGTTTTCCAAAGTGGTTGACGGAAGGCCGGATCGTGACCTGCGGGCGTGGCGACGCCGCTACACCGATTGCGGAATATGTGCTCTCCGCCCTGCTGCATCACGAGCGGCAGGTAGATGTGCTGCATCCTGTCACACCGCAGCAATGGACTGATGTCACCGCACCTTTCCGGCAGAATCCCGTGACCGGCACCCTGTATGGACGCACGCTGGGTCTTGCGGGTTACGGTGCGATAGGGCGGGCTATCGCCTCCCGGGCCCTTGCTTTCGGCATGCGTGTCCGGGTGTTTCGCCGTAGCGCGTGGACAGAAGTAGACGATGGCATCGAACCCGTCTCTTCACTCAGTGAGCTTTTCCATCAGGCCGATCATCTTGTTCTGGCCATGCCGCTTACTTCCGAGACGCGAGGTGTCATCAACGAGGATATCCTGCGTTCTGCAAAGGAAGGATTGCACCTCGTCAATGTCGCACGCGGGGCGCTTGTAGATCAGGATGCGCTTCTGCGTGCTCTGGATTCTGGCCGACCGGCTTTCGCTACACTGGATGTCACCACACCTGAACCTCTTCCCGCCGGACATCCGCTCTATACGCATCCCCGTGTCCGGCTGACGCCTCATATCAGCTGGGTCGGGCCGGACGTTCGCGCCAATCTTGTGCAGCGTATCCGGACCAATCTGTCCCGTTTCCTCAGAAATGAACCCCTTCTCGACGTGATCGATCCAGAACGTGGCTACTGATCACAGCAGATTTAAGGACTGTATCCATGAACGCCATTTCTCCCGTTGCAGCTCCCAAGGCCCGCACTTTCAGGCTTGAGCCCCGTCCACCGGCGGCATCGTATGAAGAAGAGCGGCTGCATCGCAAACAGCGATTGGCAGCCACGTTCCGTCTGTTCGGACGTTATGGTTTCGATCAGGGTCTGGCAGGCCATGTGACGGCGCGTGATCCGGAATTCCCCGATCAGTACTGGATCAATCCTTTGGGTGTGCATTTTTCGCAGATCCGTACATCCAACCTGCAACTCGTTGATCATGACGGGAATATCCTGATTGGAAATCGTCCTATCAATACGGCGGGTTTCACCATTCATTCCGCACTGCACAGGGCGCGCCCGGATGTGATTGCCGCAGCCCATACCCATTCCACTTACGGCAAGGCTTTCTCCGCTCTCGGTGTTCCTTTACTGCCGCTCACTCAGGATTCCTGCGCTTTTTACGAAGATCATGCTGTTTTCGATCCTTTTTCGGGTGTGGTGCTGGAAGACAGCGAGGGGGATCGTCTGGCCGAGACACTGGGCAACCGGAGTGCCCTCATTCTCCAGAATCATGGTCTGCTGACGGTCGGTCATTCCGTGGAAACAGCTGCGTGGCGTTTCATTTCAATGGATAATGCCGCTCATGCCCAGCTTCTCGCGCAGGCTGCGGGACCGCTGAAGCCGATCTCTCATGATATAGCCAGCAAGACTGCCGCACAGGTCGGCACGGAACAGGGTGGCTATTTCTCGTTCCAGCCTCTGTGGGACTGGATTGTCGCGCAGGAACCCGACCTTCTCGACTAATCTCTCACGACAGGAACGGCTTATGACCACAATTTCTTCCCTGCGCGATTTCATCGTTGATTTCACGAAACTTCACGATACGGACAGTGATCCGCAGAAACTTCAGGCGGAAGGAGCAAAACTCCTCCGCAGGCTGGTCTCCCGAGACGACTGGCTGCCTGACGAATTCGCGCAGCCTAGTCCGGAACGTTACAGCCAGTATCTCCTGCATTGCGATCCACTGGAGCGTTTTTCAGTCGTCAGCTTTGTCTGGGGGCCAGGTCAGAAAACTCCCCTGCACGATCATCGTGTATGGGGCCTGATTGGCATGTTGCGTGGTCGTGAGAGCGAAACACAGTATGAGCGTGACGCAACAGGTCATTTTCATGCCAGGGAAACCAGCTTTCTGGAACCGGGTGAAGTCGCAACCCTGGCTCCGGGCGTCAATGATTATCATCTTGTGGCCAATGCGCTGGAGGATGAAACGTCGATCTCCATTCATGTCTATGGCGCCAATATTGGCGGCGTTTCCCGTGCCACCTACGATCCGGAAACCGGCGCGGAGAAAACCTTTATTTCGGGCTATTCCAGCGAAGAGACACCCAATCTGTGGGATCGTTCCCGCGAAAGGCAGGCAGCATGAACGCGCTCTTCCCTTCTGACGCACCGATTGCGGAAACTGCTTCGGAAACCGTCCGTGAACGGCTGCGTGCCGGTAAGGAAATTGCTCTTCTTGATGTGCGTGAAGAAGCTTTTTTTGCAGCAGGGCACCCGCTTTTTGCGGTCAATCTCCCGTTGGGACGTATTGAAGAGCTGGTTACAGCCCTTATTCCCCGCCATACCGTGCAGGTCGTGGTGTATGACAATGGAGAGGGGCTTGTCCGCCCTGCCGTCGAGTTGCTCAGGCAATTGGGTTATGCGGATGTTTCGGCTCTGACGGGTGGCCTGGACGGTTGGCGTGCATCCGGAGGCGAACTGTTCATCGACGTGAATGTGCCGTCCAAGGCGTTCGGCGAACTGGTCGAGCATGTCCGCCATACGCCTTCCCTGCCAGCGGAAGAGGTACATGCCCGCATCGCGCGAGGCGATGATCTTGTCATTCTCGATGCACGGCGTTTCGTGGAATACAACACGATGTCCATTCCCGGCGGTCGCTCCGTGCCCGGGGCAGAACTCGCCCTACGGGTGCGCGATATAGCGCCGTCACCGGATACCACGGTGATCGTGAACTGCGCTGGCCGCACGCGTTCGATCATTGGCACGCAGTCTCTGGTCAATGCAGAAATTCCCAACCCTGTGTTTGCCCTGCGCAATGGCACGATCGGCTGGACGTTGGCCGGGTTCGAACTCGATCATGAGGCCAGTCGCAAAGCTCCGGATTTCACGGAGGCAAATCACGTCAAAGCGCGACAGAGAGCGCAGGAGCTTGCCGAAAAGACGGGTGTTGAGTTCATCACGCCTGTCCAGTTTAAAGAACTTGAAAGCAGGGCAGACCGTTCCCTATACCGGCTCGACGTGCGGTCACCGGAGGAATATGAATCCGAACATCTGGAGGCGTTCCGATCCGCCCCCGGTGGTCAGCTGGTGCAGGCAACGGATGAATGGATCGGTGTTCGTCACGGCACGATCGTTCTGACAGATACGGATGGTGTTCGTTCCCGCATGACAGGCCACTGGCTGCGTCAGCTTGGCTGGAAGCATGTGTATGTTCTGGATGACTGGACAGGGCTGAAGCGGGAAACGGGGCCACAACCTGTTCTCCTGTCGCGTTCTCTTGCTGATATTCCTTCGATCACACCAGCTGATCTTCTGACTCAGAATAAGGGATCCAACCCGCCCTTGATCCTTGACCTTGCTACCAGTCGGATATTCAGAACAGAGCATATTCCCGGAGCTTTTTTTGTCATTCCAACGGATCTGGTGTCCCCTCCCGATGTTCTGAAGAAGAGAGGGGTTGTTCTGACTTCTCCTGATGGCATTGCTGCACAGATTGCCGCTCGGCATCTTGTGGAAAATGGTGTCGCAGTACAAGTGCTGCAAGGCGGAACCGCAGCATGGAAAGCATATGGTCAGGCGCTTGAAGCGGGTCTATTCAAAGAAAATAGTCTTTCAGAACCAGTAGATATCTACAAACGACCTTATGAAGGCACTGACAATGCCCGTGAAGCCATGCAGGCTTATCTGGATTGGGAGTTTGGTCTTGTCGCCCAGCTTGAGCGAGACGGCACCCACGGTTTTTCTGTGCTGGAAACGTAACCTGGTTCTGTTCATGCGAGCAAAAAAGGGAGAAGTGGAAGCCGCTTCTCCCTTTTTTTCTTCTACTTGATGAGACATTGGTTGCGGGAGCAGTAACGAATATTATTATATAAAACCGATCATTATAATGATTGCATTTCTAATGTTTACGGAAAACGAATCAGTATTATAAAAACATTTTGTATTACTATCAGGCTCCAGGAAGGGAACATGATTTCCATGCTCCCGGCCTGTTTATCTTCATCTTACAATGTAAATCGTGCAGTTGCGTAAATCGTGCGAGGATCGGTGTAATATCCTGAATAGTAAATCGGAACACCGCGTCCCTGTGTAAAGGCTGTTCCCTGCAGATAGCGATGATCCAACAGATTGCGTCCTTGTACCTGTAGCTGCCAGCGCTTATCGGGACTGGTCCAACTCATCATGGCGTTGACATAGGTCTGGGCGGGAATCCGGTCCTGCCGGTTGGCCTGAGATGTTGTGTGCAGATTGGTCTGGAAGGAAACGTCTGCACCGATCACGAAGGTTCCCGGAAGAGACACGGGAATATGATAGGTCAGAGAGCCCGCATTCTGAAAGCGGGGCGACCAGGGGAGTGGCGCTCCTGCATAAGGCGTCGTGTTGTAAAGACTGCCGTCAGCCAGAGCTATCCGTGCGGCATTTCCTTTAAACTTGTCCAGAGAGGAATAAAGATAGGAAGCGGTATAGTGAAAATCGAGATCTTTCGTGATCTTGACGAATGTTTCGATCTCGGCACCTACAGAATGACCTTTTCCTGCGTTAAACCGACGGCTCAATCCCGAAGATGGATCAAGCGTTGTCAACTGGATATCATCAAACTGATTCCAGAACAGAGCACCGTTGAAGCGTATGCGCCCGGGTAGAGGATCGGTTTTCATGCCGACTTCGTAGGTCGTGACAATTTCGGGCTTGTAAGGGATGGACGCCTGGAGACTGCCTGTGGCTCCGGGTGATTGCGCACGGAAATCGTATCCTGCTGATTTGCCACCCTGTGAGATGGAAGCATATGTCATCAGATTTGGGCGCGCCTGCCAGCTGATCGCTCCTTTGGGTAGAAGCTGTGTCCAGCTCTTGTTGCCAGAGGCGGTCCAAGCGATGCCACCCTGCGGTGATGAAGACAGGAGTGTCGCAAGCTGGTTGGCCACTGTAGTAATGTGATTACCACCCGCGAGATAGCTCAGCGTTTCAGAGTTTGAGTGATTCTCCCAATTGAACCGTAATCCCGCTGTCAGAGTTACTGTCGGGGTGAGATGATAATGCGCCTCTCCGTAAACAGCCCAGTTGCGATTGAGCTGATCAATGACCGCATTGACCGGCATATAGCGTATATCTGCCGGATTATTCGTCATTGTACCATAAGGATTGTTAGCGTTGCGATTTGTAAACCAGTCTTCGTAAAGGAAATAGGCACCGACATTGAAATCAAGTTTGCCGTAATCACCATGGAGACGGAGCTCTTCTGAATACATTCTATCTTTGTAATAGAGTTGTTGAGATGATCGAGAATAGGCATCGCCAAAATTGTCGTACATCCCTTTATCGTCATATCCCCGGATGCCCGTGATCGAAAACAGGGTCAGATGTGGGGAAATAGTATAGCGGACATTGCCGGTAAAACCGGCCTGTGAGTAATTGTTTTTTGGAAAAGCTGGGTTATAATTACCGTATTTGTAGTAATTCAACATATTCCCGACGCCGCGGTTGGTGCTCCCATCAACGGTTCCATCGAAGGCAAGAGTGATGTCCCAGTCTTCATTCGGCGTAAAGCGGAGTTTCCCGCGTGCCTGTGTGTAGTCGATATTATTGGTGTCTTTATTGACAGCATAGTTATGATCCACGCCGTCACGGGCATGATGATCAAATGCTATACTACCATAGATCTTGTCTTTCAGGATGGCGCCACTTGCGGCCACCCCGACCTGCCATTCATTGTAGGTGCCATAACCGGTCTGGACTACCACGCGCCGTTTGTTGGTCGGCACGATGGTATTGATATGCACCGCACCCCCCTCGGACTGGTGGCCGATAGATGTGACAGGCCCGCGATCGATCTGGATATTCTCCACGTCGAGCAGTTCCTGCATGTTACCCATGTTGCGCGGCAGATAGACCCCATCGATATAGGTGCCGACAGAAGGCTCACCCTGCGGATCAATTTCACCAATGCCACGAATGAAGTAATTTATGACTGAATAGCCTGGCATATTATTGGGGATATAGAGATTGGGTGTCAGACGTGCGAGCTGTTTCGTGCTTTGCACTCCCAGACGATCAAGACGCTCCGCGGACATCAATGTCGCGGAAGATGGTGTTTTCTGAAGGATGGCTTCCTTGCGGGCCGTGCGACTTTTCCCTGTAACGTTTACGGTTTCGGCCTGCGTCGATGCACGCACAGCATGAGGTGTCTTGTTGTGACGCGGAATCTGCCCGGAACCGGAACTCCCTTTTTCTGCAGCCGGGTGCCTGATGCCCGCTGTTGCTGCAAAGACATCCTGTGCTGATCCAAAAAGAATCGTTGCGCAGCATGTTGTCTGGAGCAGGAAAGAGTAAGGGAAACGCCTGTTTCCAAAAGACTCTGCCGAATTGGCGCCACGACGAACATACATTTGTGCCTCGATCTCGTTTGCAACAGAATAAAATGTGAAGAATGACCTGCATTGTCACTTACTTGGCATATTCAACAAAACTTCTGACGCGGTCGATCAATTAATACAAAAGAGATCGTTGACCTTACCTGTTTGTTGCAGATTTAGAATGCTCATTCATATATCAATAATTTTTTATGATCATGCTATGATAATTCATGAAAAGATAGAAACCGGTTGATTCATGGATTTGAGTGGAACGCACATGACATCTTTCACGAGATACCTTTCTCGCCGTCGTTTTGGTCTTGGCGCGCTTTCCTCTCTTTGCAGTGCACCGCTTCTCACATCCGGCAGTCTTCATGCGGAAGAACTTTCATCCGTTACCCTGCGCGTTGCGAGTTTTCGAGGAATGGATTCTACAATCCTGCCTGCAGCCGGTCTTACAGATTTTCCATACAAGGTGGAATTCAGCGAGTTCAATTCCGGAAATCTTATTGCACAGGCAATCAACGCTGATGCAATTGACGTTGGGCAATGGAGCGAAATCCCTCTGGCCTTTATTGCCGCCTCAAACGCACGCGTGAAAGTGGTTGCTGCCATTGATGGAGCGACAACCAATCAGGCGGTTATTGTGCCAGCCAACTCTTCTGCCCGCTCATTCGCCGATCTGAAAAATCGCAAGATTGGGTATATCCGTTCTACAACCGCTCATTATTTCCTGATCCGTATGCTTGCGAAGGCAGGTCTCACTCTTGCTGACATCACGCCTGTGCCTTTGGGCATGAGCCAGGGGCTTACGGCGCTGAAGTCAGGCAGTCTCGACGCCTGGGCAACCTATGGGTATGTGATTCCCATGCTTGTGGGTGATGGCTCTGCACGTATTCTGGAGAGTGCTGAAAATATCCTTTCCGGACATTACTTCATCGGAGCTAATCCTGTTCGGCTTCCCGATCCAGCATTTCGATTGGCTGTTGCAGATTACATCAATCGTTTGGGAAAGGCTTATGCGCTTCTGACGCAGAATAAGGAGAAGTGGGCAAAGGTCATTTCTCCAGTCATTCAGGTTCCGGAAAACATCGTGCTGAGCGATCTCAATGCACAGAACCGCCCGTTTCGTATACGTCCCTGGAACGAAGATGATATTAGAAGCGCACAGAATGTTGTCGATACCTTTATCGAACAACGTCTGATTTCTACACGCCCGGATTTCAAATCTGTTTTTTCAAATGATCTGACACCGCTCCTCAAAGGATAGGCCCGATAATCATGAGTATGGTGGTCGTCAGAAGTCCGCCATCATACCAATGTCAGAGGGCGGTCTTGCAACTGGGTAGTGTCTGTTCAGATTGCTCTGTACGTTATCATGGACACGGTCGGCGATATTTTTCTGGATGATCTGATGAATTCAAATGACGGGATCAATGGCATCGCCAGACCATCAGAATAAAAAAGTTCCGTTTTGAATTCGCTTTATCCGTCAACTCCTAGATGTTTCAGAAGCGTAGCGCGCAACTGCACAAAGGCTGGATCGTAATGTCGTCGTGGGTGCGAAAGCGAAATGGGTAACTCTGCCCGGATGCGTCCTTCTTCAAGCACGACAGCCCGGTCTGCCAGCAGAAGAGCCTCGTCCACATCATGCGTTACGAGCAGGACGGCGCTTTTGTGACGTTGCCAGAGGGCCGATACCAGATCCTGCATGTGCAGGCGCGTCAGAGCGTCCAGTGCAGCAAATGGCTCATCCAGCATCAGAAATTTTGGTTCCCGGATGAGCGCACGCGCCAGCGCTGCACGCTGAGCTTCTCCTCCGGACAAGGTCAGTGGCCATGCGTCCGTACGATGACCAAGCCCCACTTCTTCAAGAACCTGGAGGGTTCGAAAAACCCTCTGGTTTTGGGCCTCTCTGTGTGATTCCATCACTCCTGCATTGATTGGGGGCATGGATCATGAAGCAGCCTGGTTTCTTTGATGTTGAAGAGCGGTTTGCTCGGCTGAGCGGGCTTGGTGATCAACTCGAAGCGTTTTCCCGGACTGTGGATTTTGAAGTGTTCCGCCCTGATCTTGAGAAGGCTCTGGCCTATTCAGACGGCAGCAAAGGCGGACGTCCGCCGTTTGATGCCGTGTTGATGTTCAAAATTCTGGTGATCCAGACGCTGAACAATTTGTCTGATGAGCGGACAGAGTATCTGATCAACGATCGCCTCTCCTTCATGCGTTTCCTTGGTCTGGGGCTGTCGGATCGTGTGCCTGACGCCAAAACGGTCTGGCTGTTCCGCGAACGTCTGACACAGGCGGGTGCGATTGAAAGACTGTTTGACCGCTTTGACGCGACCCTGCGCAACGCCGGGTATTTGCCGATGTCGGGCCAGATCCTGGACGCAACGCTGGTGGCTGCTCCAAAGCAGCGCAATACGAATGCCGAGAAGGCAGATCTCCGGGCAGGGCGTATTCCTGAAGACTGGCAGGACAAGCCGTCCAAACTGTCCCACAAGGATCGCCATGCGCGCTGGACGCTGAAGTTCACGAAAGCAAAGCGGCAGGATGACGGGAGTATGCCTGCAACGGATCTCGCCATCCCGTTCTTTGGCTACAAATCTCACGTCTCTATCGACCGGAAGTTCCGGTTCATCCGGAAATGGAAGACCACAGACGCCGCCGCCAGCGATGGGGCACGATTGAGAGAAGGTCTGCTTGATAAAACCAATACGGCCTCAACCGTTTGGGCAGATACAGCCTATCGCTCAAAAGCCAATGAAGACTTCATGGACAAAGAGGGTTTCGTCTCGAAGGTTCACAGGAAAAAGCCGCACCTCAAACCCATGCCCCGCCATATCCAGCGATCCAACGCAGGAAAATCAGTGATCCGATCCCGCGTTGAGCATGTCTTTGCAGATCAGAAATCACAGACCGGACTATTCATCCGAACTGTTGGCATCATACGGGCCACCATGAGGATCGGTCTGGCCAATATCGTCTACACTATGCGCCGCTTCCTCTTCCTGGAACGGATCAGCACCGCTGCGTAGCAATCCAGCAGAGGATAACTCCTGATCTGCTCAAAGCGCAGATCAGAAACCATCACAGCAACCATCAATCAGTACGACAAAACTCAGAAATCAGGACAAAACTGCATCAAATAACCGTTCTTCGATCCCTCCATGTGATGGGAGTGTATCCGATCGCGGAAGCCGAGGTGCGATTTCTATCGACAGTTCGCCTGTCATTGCTCTCTGGTCCTTATCCTGATTTTTCGGAGGACAATCTTTCCGGAAAGCCGGTCAGCGGCAATCGGAAAACAAGAGGCAGGGCTGGCACAGCTCAGGCTTTGCGGTTGGCTTCGTTTTTGTGGATCAGCTTTTATACGTTCTGGCAATACAGGTCTTATCAACAGTCTGTGTATGGTTTTGGTCTTACACAGATGTATCCAGATAATGCGAACGACAGTTTGAAACGCTATTATCGGAAAGCGGACCCATCGGAGATATTCAGTCAGCTTCTCTTCAAGATTCATGGATCTGATGACATCCGGAAAGATTCTCGAAGGTTCGATCTTTTGGTGGAGAATCTGGTTTCGTCTGTTGGTTTCGATGAGGCTCTGAATATTATGAATCAGATGCTCTCCGATGTTTATGAGATGAAGAAAATTGTCAGGAAGCGGCCGCGGTATAGGCGGTTGCCTGAGAGTGAGAAGGTCAAAGGTTCTTCTGAAGATTTTTTTGAGAAAGATGAATTGCTCTCTTGTCTCGTTCTTTCTGGTTTTGGTTGTCGTGATATTTTCAGTCTGGTCACCCGCTCGGAAGACGTGAAAGGTCTTGTCGGATCTTTAGAGATTGTTTTTGGTTCGTTGATTGTGAGGAAGGACGAAGAGGAGGCGGTACATAGGAGGGATCGGCTTCGCGCGTTTGATCGTCTGGCCGAGTTTGTGATGAAAGCGCGTAATCTGTATAATTATGAGCAGCCTGCTGGTGGTCTTATCGTTGAGAACGAACTGACAGGCGAATTTGGTCCAAGTGACGTGGCTTCGGTTGGAGCGGGTTCATCAAAATGATTCGGCAGGTCAGAACTGACTGCGGAAAACGCTGAATGCCGGGTCGCCAGAAGACGTACTTTTACACACTTGTTTCGCAGAAAACGGCTGTTTTCTGCGAATGTGTAGGGTGATGGCAGATTGGAATCTGTTCCAGCACTACAAGACCAAGTCCGAAAAAACGACTTCTGTAGACTAACAGAGTGATTCTCCGCTGGCTTAATTTTCGCTCTCCTTAATTTTCTATGACGCGCTACAAAGCATCATGAAAAATAGCTGAGATTCAACGGACTCAGCCTAGGGGTATATTATGGGGTATTCCGGAAAATATTTCTTTAGAAAATCGCATTAAAACATGATTCTATGCCTATAATTTGATTGACATCCCCTCCGCCAATTCCAATTTTTATTCAATAAAATTAAGCTCTTACGGACAGACATTCAGAGCGTCGTTCTGAGGTCTGGAGAGACGTTTTCAGCCCGCAGCCTGCTCCAGAACATCCTGAACCAGACGGTTCAGACTGACGCCACGTGCCGCTGCCATCTCGACGGCCCGGGCGTGCGCTTCAGGTGGCAGACGCACCTGGAATTTGCCGGAATAGTGCTTCACAGGCTCGACACCTTTCTCGGCGCACATCTCCAGAAAAACACGCAGGGATGTTTCCCCTTCCTGCCGAAGACCTTCCACGCTGTCGGCGTAAAAGTCGGCCCCGCCATTGAGGCCGACGAACTCGCCCCGGAACAGGCCAATCTCAGGATCAAACTGAATGACGGCCCGATGGCCGCTGATCTCCATCATGTTGTTCATGGCGTCACCTCATTCTGCTCAAGCCATTTTCGTACCGCTGCAACGGCACCCTTGTCAGTGTCCGGTTTGGGGCGCGGGCGATGGAAGACCCGGATTTCTCCAAACAGGAACACGCCAATGCGGGAGCCTTCCCGTTCCGACACCTCACCACCCAGAGCGATGAACAGGGCTTCGATGTCGGCCCATGGCACATTGCCGCAAACGGGGCGCTTGAAGATCAGCTCCAGCGTGCGGCGATGTTTGGCTTTCATGAATGAGTGATACTATTTTTCAGTATCATAAGCAACGTATTTATCGGCTCCGTCGGCAGGCGTAAGCCCCGATCAGCAGCGCAGTCGTCAGTGGACGTTCTTCCAATCACCAAAACGCACAGGCAGGTCACCCTAGGGAATGCCGGCACGATAACGATACAGCACGGCATCGACAAACAGACGGTTATCTGCGCCGTTCCGCCGACATGACCTTCACGACCCGGAAGAAGATCCCTGATACGTTCCCATTGATCGTCGCTCAGACCATAGCACCGCATTCATACTGTCCCTGAAAACAGAGAGAAAACATCGCAGGTCAGAAAGAAACTCTCGTATTCATCATAGGCAGGAAAGAGTTTTTACTGATGATGATCCAACTTTCAGAATTGCTGCACGTTTCCAGATGACCAGCAGTGATCGGTATGAACGTCCAGTCGACGTAAAACGCTTTTTCAAAGAAGACTTATTCGGTTTACAACGAGAATTCAATAAATTGACCCAGATAATGGAAATACAACTCAAAGCGCTATACGATTTACTATTAAAACATTTAAATTTTTCATTTCACTATTTACTAGAAATCAGACAAAATAATTTATCATTCGTCGAACGATTCCATAAAAACCCCTTGTAGTCCAAACAACAACTCCTGAACGCTTTCGACATATACTCTCAGCAATGCTAAACGCACACCATGAGCATCTCCCCCGCCATCCTCTGGTTCCGCGAAGACTTTCGTCTTGCTGACAACGCGGCGCTTTCCGCAGCAGCGCGAGACGGCGCACCAGTCCTCTGCATCACCATTCTCGAACCGGAACCGCAGCAGGGAGCCGCGCATGACTGGTGGCGCGATGGCGCCATCCGTGCTCTGGATGCCGCTCTACAGGAAAAAGACGGCCGGTTGCACGTCCTGCGCGGCAAGGCGGAGGACCTTGTTCCCGCTCTTGCGAAAGCCTGCAACGCCAGCGCCGTGCATTGGAACCGCCGCTACGATCCGACAGGCCGCGCCATCGACACGGCGATCAAGACCCAGCTGAAATCCACGGGAACAGAGGCATACAGTTTCCCCGGTGCGCTGCTTCATGAGCCGTGGACCATCAGGACACAGGCAGACAAACCGTTTCAGGTCTTCACTCCGTTCTGGCGAACCGCCCGCAAACTGGGGGACCCACGCCCTCCCCTATCCGCGCCAGACACATTAAAATTCGCCTCTTTTCCAAAAACAGACCAGTTTCACAGCCTGACCCCAGAAGAATTCAACCTGCTGCCCACATCGCCAGACTGGGCGGCAGGTTTTCGGGAAACATGGGAACCGGGTGAGAAAGCCGCTCACGAGCATCTCGCCCTTTTTGTCGAAGACACCCTCCGTGGCTACAGCGAAGAACGCGATTACCCAGCAGCCGAAGCCTGCTCCCGCCTTTCGCCTTACCTGCGTTTTGGTCATGTCACGCCAGCCCAACTCTGGCACGCCGTCATGCAGGCCGATGCTTCCGCTCAGAACAAGGACAAATTCCTTGCCGAACTGGGATGGCGGGAATTTGCGTGGTCGATCCTGTTCGAGCAGGCAAATGTCGCGACCCGGTCACTCCGACCGGAATTCGATGCGCTGCCCTGGCGCACCGATCCCAAAGGTCTGAAAGCCTGGCAGAGCGGCCGCACCGGGTATCCGCTCGTCGATGCCGGAATGCGTGAGCTCTGGCACACAGGCTGGATGCACAACCGTATCCGCATGGTCGTAGCATCCTTTCTGGTGAAACACCTTCTTATTGACTGGCGGGAAGGCGAACGCTGGTTTGCGGACACGCTGGTGGACCATGACCCGGCCAGCAATCCGATGAACTGGCAGTGGAACGCCGGCACCGGTGTCGATGCTGCACCGTTCTTCCGGATCATGAATCCAATCCTGCAATCCGAAAAATTCGATGCGGAGGGCGAGTATATCCGCCGTTGGGTGCCGGAACTTCAGCGCGTCCCGGCGAGTATGATCCACGCACCATGGGCTGCGGATCAGGAAGCACTGAAAGCGTGCGGTGTGGTTCTGGGCCGCACCTACCCTCACCCCATCATCGAGCACAAACTGGCGCGGGAACGTGCCCTGTCCGTATGGAAAAGCTTTCGCGGCAACTGAACAACAGACAGTCTGCTTTCGGAAACGATCCCTTTCCATCCCTTCTCTTTGAGAAAGCACCATAAAGCGCCATGTCTTGTTGCAGACAGGCGCACCAACGGGTGACGCCTCCCACTCCACGGAAAGGGAGAATTGACCATGATCGAAGTCAGACCATTCGCCGGACTGGGCGCCGCCAACCATGGGTGGCTGGATGCTCACCATCATTTCTCTTTCGCCAGCTATCATGACCCCGAGCGCGTGCACTGGGGTGCGCTACGGGTCTGGAATGATGACACCATCGCCGGGAATACAGGCTTTCCGCCCCATCCGCACCGCGACATGGAAATCATCACCTATGTCCGGACAGGGGCCATCACGCACGAGGACAGTCTCGGCAACAAGGGACGGACCGAAGCCGGCGACGTGCAGGTCATGTCCGCAGGCACCGGTATCACCCACGCGGAATATAACCGCGAGGATGAACCGACCACCCTGTTCCAGATCTGGATCATGCCGACGGCTCGCGGTCACAAGCCGCGCTGGGGCTCCCGTCCATTCCCGAAGGACGACCGGGCTGGTCAGTTCATCACTCTGGCCTCCGGCAAGGAAGGAGACGGCGAGGCGCTCTGGATCGGTGCCGATGCCCGCGTGCTGGGCGCGACTCTGAAGGTGGGTGAAAGCGTCACTTATGAGACCAATAAGGAGCGTTATCTCTATCTGGTCTCGGCAAAGGGCGCGATCACCGTCAACGGTGTGGGCGCCGCTGCCCGCGACGGTGTGGCCATCCATGACGAGGACAGCATCACTGTCCGCGCAGTAGAGGACGCCGAACTGGTTCTGGTGGACAGCGCACCCTGATGATTGACCTGATGGCCTTCTGCTCTGATGCAGAGGGCCATCAGTCTTTCAAGGTAGGGCTCTGCCCTTACCCACAAGAGATCATAGATCCCTTGCTCCTATTTTGATCCAATCTTCGTAATGAAATTTCAAATAAGGGCAAACCAGCTCTACAAAACAATGACTATCGAACAACGCCATTGGTTTAGTGTCATTACAAATAGAAACTACTAATTTTGCAATAACGATTTATTGGTCTATGTATCTCTGTCTTCTTTTCATATATTTTGTACAAAGGTTATTGGTTTATGGTGTGGATAAAGGCTGCTTCTGTTATTCCTTCAGGACATGAAGGCATTTCCGTCACTCATCCAACGCTTCGGAGCGATGATGGCACTCTCATCATGCTCCGCCGAAGCATTCCGGGTGTTTTCAATATCTTGCGCTATACGCGAGATCAATTCAGCCTTGATCTGACCATCACCAAGAAGGTTCAGTCCGTCGGTGCGATGAAAGGTGTTGTGGTCACCTTGTTTCTTCATTCTGATCTGAAAAATTACAGAAGAATTTCACAGCATGACCCGCGTCGCTACGAAATCGGCCAGAACGATATGGTAAAAATCATTACCGATATCCGATTGGCGCTTTCAGGCTGGCCTGGCTTTTTTCACCCGGATGACGGTGTGATGATTGAGCTGGCCCGATCTGACGCTCAACTCACATGGTATGAAGCCGAAGAAATGGCTGAGGATCCGTCCAAACAATATTACTGGATCGGCAGCACCGAACTGGGCATTCAGGTTGAAAAGCAGATCATTGAGCATGTTGTCGCAGGCTGCGCCTTCCGCATAGCGGAAGAAGATAAACTGTGGGCCGTTGCGTCCGCCAGATATGCCGACGAAGCAACAGGAGATGTTGTCATACTATAGAGTCTGATCCGACCCGTCTGGTTCGTATCCTGCAGCCCTGAAATAGCTGGGGCAACCGCTCAGTGTGAAAGGATACCGATAAACCCGAATCTCACTCAGATCGAATTCCGCTCTAAAACCGTCAATCTGGATAAGGAGAGTCAAACGTGAAGTGGCAGTATAAAACAGTGATCTGGTATAGGAACGAGGGCGGAAAGAAAACGGCTACTGAAGTTCCATCCGTTACCGCAGATGATGTCGTAACAGTTATTTGGACAAAAACCGTTCCTGTTCCGGGAATTATAACAATAGTATATCAAAAAAAACAACATAGAAGGACGTTTTTTTATGTCTAAAGAAGTTGTTGGCAACGATGTGTCATTCAGTATGTGTGTTTCAGCACCTAATATGTACTACAGAATACCAGGTTCTGCCGCTCCTGAAATTCCCAGAGACTATGTTAATCCCACTTCTGATGAAATTGAGGATGTAAAAAGACATTTAAGGGAAGCAATCCCTCTTATGAGGTACTCTCCATTCCAACCTCTCACGAATTACATCGCGGGCAGACCGTTTAATGTAAAAGAAATTTCCTTCTAAAATAAAGAAAGATCCATGACTGTTTAGGTTTTATCTTTTCTCATCAGCCAATTTATAGACGAGAAGACACAGCCATATCAAAAGCAGGCGACTTCTTCACCCCAGAATTGCCTGATGAAAAATGGTTTCCAAAGGCGCGCCTTTGGTGGAGCAGGCAGCGCCTCCAGTCTCCCAATAACCACTTGCCGCGCGCCTCTCTCCGCGATACCGCAGAACACCGTCACCCGAGGAGGCTCCATGTTCCGTTCCCGCTTTTGCGCTGTCACTACTGCCGCAGTCCTCCTCGCCCTGACCGGAACCGCCGAGGCTGCACCACAGGTCGAACTGCAACGCCTCACATGGACGGAAATCCGGGATGCGCTGAATACGGGCTACACCACCATCATCGTGCCGGTTGGCGGCACGGAACAGAGCGGCCCCTACATCGCTGTTGGCAAACATAACGTCCGGGCGCAGGCTCTGGCGGATCGGATCGCACATCAGCTTGGGAATACACTGGTCGCGCCAGTCATTGCGTATGTTCCGGAGGGCGGCACCTCCCCCCGCACGTCGCATATGCGCTTTCCCGGCACGATCAGCGTCACACCCGCCGTGTTTGATGGTCTTCTGAAATCAGCCGCCGAGAGTTTTCGGGTCCAGGGATTTCGTCTTGTCGCGTTTATCGGCGATCACGGTGGATACCGGGCTGAAATGTGCAAGACCGTGGAGCAGATCAACCAGAGCTGGTCCGGGACAGGAGCACATGCGGCCTGCATCAACAGCTATTACACCGTCATCGCCGGGGCCTATGACGAGGCTCTCCGTCAGAAGGGGCTGGGGGCTGCGGTTGGCACCCATGCCGATCTGAGCGACACGTCCCTCATGCTGGCTGTCGATCCGTCAATGGTCCGGACCGCAGCCCTTCGCAACGCGCCCAAACCCACGACGGCGGATGGCGTTTATGGCGGCGACCCACGTGGCGCGACAGCAGCACTGGGGGAAATCGGCGTGGACATGCAGGTCAACGCCGCTGTGACGGAGATCAGGGTGCTACAACAGCATCCCTGATACACTGCGGGTAAAGGTCAGGCTCCGTCCATATTTTCGATATCATCGTCCGGTATGCCGGGGTCATTCGCCACCGGTTTGCGGAGCAGAAAAAACCCTCCAGCCACACAAAAGATTCCAATCAGCACCGGCAGACGACGCAGCAGCCACACAGGCCATGAGTCACTATCATCAGGATTGATGATCAAAGCCCACCCATCAACGATGATCAGGGTGAAGCCACCGAGGAAGCCCGCCCCGATCAGGATGAGGCGTCGGAGATAATTAGGTTCGCCTGTCATCGGTCTTGCATGACCTCCGTGATACCAGTCCTGTCAGGACATGCGTTGAACACTGTTACTTCTGCTGCAACGCACGGCAAAAGGCTTCAGTTTACTGCTGGAACGCCCGCGCCCAGACATTCTGCGTCTCCAGAGAGACCGGCAGCGTCGAATTGGTCAGAGCGTTTCCACGCCAGCCGGCACCGATAGCCGTATAGAGATTAACGGCATCCCTCAGACGCTCAAGCCGTGAAAGCGCTTCGGCGTTCTGCGCATTGAGAGTCGTTCTCTCTTCTGTCAGCACATCCAGGAAGCCGATCAGACCTGCTCCATAGAGCTTGCGGGCACGGTCACGGGCAAGAGCGCTATCCTGAGCCGCCTTTTCCAGTTTTTCCTGATATTCAAGGTCATCATGCCAGGCTGCCATGGCGTCCTCGACTTCCTTGAAACCATTGAGCACGGTCTGACGATAATGCAGACGGGCGGCTTCCGCTGCGGCCTGTGTCGCACGGATGGTCGAAGTGTATTTGCCACCATGCATCAACGGCAGACTGGCCATCATCAGGAACTGCCAGCTCATGCCGTTGACCTGAAACGCCTGATACATCGCCGATGCATTCGGATTGAAGGTCAACGGCACAACGAAGTGCGGATAAAGGTCAGCGACAGCGACGCCAATTTCCGCCGTCGCCACCGCATATTCCTTTTCCGCCATGCGGATGTCAGGACGATTGGCAATGACAATCGACGGCAGGGTCGCCGGGAAAGACGGCACGACTGGCAGCGGCCGGACGATCTTGAGTTCTTCCTCCAGTTCGCCCGGCATCTTGCCTGTCAGCACGGAGATGGCGTGCGATACCTGTGACACGCGCGTCTTGAGCGGTTCACGGGCAGCAATTTGGGAATCCAGTTCCGCCTGCGCCTGCGCCGTCTGAAGCGTGTTGCCCACACCTTCCAGATACAGGCGATTGGTCAGATCGACACTTTCCTTGGCGACCTTGATATTGTCGGTGGCGATCTGGATCTGGAGCTGCGTCACGCGCAGCAGCATGTAATCGTTGGCCAGTTCCGACAACAGCACCATCAGGAGCGCGCGACGGCCTTCGACGGTTGCTTCAACCTGACGTTCATGCGCCTCGACACCACGACGGATGCGCCCGAACACGTCGAACTCCCATGTCGCCGAAGCACCATAGGTCAGCATCGATGCTTCCGGATGCTGCGGTGTGGAAGGACGGATCGGCCAGTTATCGATATTGATCGAATACCGAACGTCACCACCACCCATGTTGGCGTCCATCTGGGGATACCACGCAGACGCGGCCTTATCGCGCAGGGCGCGTTCCGCAAGAATCCGCTGTCCGGCTTCCTGCAGATCGTAGTTCCCCTTGACGGCGTCCTCGATCAGCTTCGTCAGGATCGGATCGTTGAACTTGGCCCACCAGTCGGTCATTTCCTTGTTGGTGCGCTCGATCTCTTCCGGCGTCGCCGGCTTTTCCTCGGCCGTTTCCGCAAAACCGGCAGGCAGCTTCATCCGGTCCGGCTGGAAATTCGGACCAACCGTGCAGCCCGCAAGGATGGTCCCGCTGACCAGCATCGTCAGCATCCGTCGCCAGACACCCCGCCTGCCACCGTCTTTCGCGCAACCGGAGGAAACCGGTACGGTTTCAGAAGCTATCATTATCCCCATGATTCCGTCGTATGCCTTACAGGTGGTCTTGCAGCCAGGTGGTCAGCTTGCCGCGACGGCTCTGTGATTCAGGCCCGACGCTGATCGTCGCCGTCATGCCTGCAGCCAGTGTGACGCCTTCAGGCACATAATCGAGATGCACGCGGACCGGGATACGCTGCGCCAGACGCACCCAGGTGAAGATCGGGTTGACGTCCTGAAGGCCGAGCTTGTCCGGGTTGCCGTTGGTGTCGTTGATACCGCGGGCGATCGACACGACATGGCCGGGGATGATCTGCTTGTAACCCATCAGCTTGACGCGGGCGACATCCCCGACATGAACGCCCCACATCTTCGTTTCCTCGAAGTAACCATAGACCCAGTAGGAATCGGAATCGATCACGGCCAGACGGGCCTGCCCCGCAGTGGCGTAGTCACCCACACGCAGGTTCAGGTTGGTGATGAAACCGTTCACCGGAGAATAGAGCACCGAACGCTGAAGATTCAGTTTCGCCACATCAAGCGCCGCACGGGCCGCATCCACCGCCGCGACCTGTGTCGCCACGTTGGAGTTGAAGACCTCCTGCTCTTCAGCCGAGACGATGCCGCCCAGTCCCATACGGCGTCTCGCATCATTCTGCTTGAGCTTCAGGTCTTCGAGAGTGCCGTCCAGACGGGCCTGAGCCTCGCGGATGGCCAGACGGAAACGCACGGGATCGAGCACGTAGAGCGGGTCGCCCTTGTGGACATACTGGTTATCCACCACAGGCACCTGCACAACCGTCCCGGAGACTTCAGGGGCCACATCGACGACATAGACACGCACGCGACCGTCACGGGTCCAGGGAGCGATCATGTAGGTGTTCCACAGGGTCACCCCAAGCACTATGGCCAGCGAGACGACTGCCAGGGTCAGGATCACTCGGATCAGTGTGCGAAGCAGTGGCATGGCTGTGACCTGAAAACCTTATGTTCGTGGAAGTTAAGCGAGTTGAGTCAGACGTAGAGGATGAGCAGACACAGTACACAGGTGTACAGGGCGACTTCGAATAACGCGAAGTGCCAGAACCAGCGCATGATTCCGCTCCACCAGAGGAGAAACCGGATAAACATTGTTACGGGCAGGGCCACCAGTGCGTAAACCACGATCGGCGCCATAAAAACACCGAACAGATTAAACTCGGTCAGCATCAGGCAGTTCTCGAAGCTGGTCGTTTTACACGAGGCATGATCAAGTGGCGTAAATCCGCGTGGGCGAACGGATGATCCGCCGCTTGTTGCATTGGGCCACCCTTATGAAAGAAACCGGGCGCGGCGTCGATAAGCTGTGCAGCCTGTACGAGACAGGCAGCCATGCGTCTGAGAGTGCCCAGCCCTCCCCCCGATGACTGCTTTTCCCGGTTTTCAGCGGAAACAGGGCTTTCACCAGTCACAGGCAGGCCCGGCAAAAGCTGCATGGCGGCGGAGCGGAGCGCTTCGGCTGTTGCCAATGGGTCACGCCTCAGCCCTTTTAACGCCCCCAGCGCATTTTCCACGATTCGCTCCTGTTCCTGCGTGACACTGCCTTCCTCCCGCAGCAGCCAGCGTAACCGCATCACTGTCCGCCCCAGCGCCACAGCTGCCAGAGCCGCATCGGTCACCTGAAACACGCGAGCGCTTCCCTCCACGAAAGACAGCCTCTGGGTCATGCGCAACACGCGCTGCATCTGCCGATATTCCCAACTGGGCCAACTGACCCTGTAGCGCAGGGGAAGCGCCGCGAATCTCTGCACGGAGCGGCAGAGTGCTGAGATCAGACGGGCGACATCCAGCCGCTGGTCCGCAGGCAGCACGACGCGGAAGACCAGCACCAGTCCCACGCACCCAAGCAGCGTGGCGAACCACGCGTTCAACATCGGAATGTCATGATACGGCACAGGGTTATCGACCTGCGTGAAGACGTTGAAAAACACCGCATAGCCGAACCCGCGCACGGCATAGCGCGGATGAAACTGAATCCAGATTCCCGGCAGCAGGCAGAGGAACAGGGAAACCCACAGCAGCGGAAACCCGTCCGTCTGCGGCAACAGAAAGGTGCGAAAGATATAACAGGCCGGAATCGCCATTGCGGTGCCTGAGGCCAGAAGCCATGAGGCTTTTGTCGCCGAAGGAGCGGTCGAGAGCAGGCAGGATGCGCAGATCAGATAGACCAGTGCGCTTGGCCCCGCCGACCAGCGCAGGATATACCAGGTCAGACACCCCATCAGCGTGACCAGCGCGCCCCTTGCGAAATTCCTGAGCGCTGCGGGCCATTCGATCAGCGGCAGCAGGCGGACTCCTTTTTCGTGCCAGGCCACATCAGAGAGATTGTCCACGGCCTGCCCAAGCTGCACGACAATATCGCGTTCCGTATCGACCGCCGCCAGACCGGCCAGATCCGGCGCTTCCCGCGCCAGAGCTTCCAGTTGGCCAATGGCGCGCCTTATCCTGTCGCGAATCAGGGCGGCGTCCCCGTGAAGCAGCGTTTCCATCGGCATATCGGCCAGTTCGCCGATCAGACGCCCGGAGATCCGACGCGCTGCCCGCACAAGCCCCACATCGTCTGGCGGAATGGCGCGCTGGGCGGCATGATGGGCGCTCAGCAGCCCCATCAATCGTCCCACTCCCTCATGCAGTGCGGCGGCCCGACGATTGACCTGATAATCAACGGAAGAAGCGTAATCGATCGCCTCGATGACAGCGCCTGCCTGCGCCAGAAGACGGGCCCGTTCGCTGTAGGCCGACGCTTCCATCTCACGGAACGCGCCGACCTGCCCCACATCGTCAGGCCGCGGCTCGTCGCTCTGCAATTCGGCCCTCGAAAGCCGCACAAACTGCCCCAGCACATCGCGCAGGAACTGCTCGATCCGGTCTGTCGCCGTATTCTGACTTTTCAGGGTGGTGATCTGAAACACGAAAGCCGTGCTGACGATACCGATGACCACAACCGACAGTCGCGACATCGCGCTTTCAAAGATACGGTCCGGATCGACGAACGCGCTCGTCGAGATGATGATGATTGTATAGCCGGTGAGAACGGCGGCGTAGGCTCTATAGAAACGTAGAAGAGTAGCCACGCAGCACGCCATGCCGACCAGCAGGGACAGGCCACCAAAGAAAAGCACCGGCTGTTGCGGAAAAGAGGCCATCAATGCGATGCCAAGCGTCGTCCCGGCCAGTGTTCCGGCGATACGCCAGATACTTTTGGAAATCAGCGCGCCCGGCGTCGGATTGGCCACGATCAGCACAGTGGTCACGGCGGAAATCGGGTTTTCCAGCATCAGGAAACCCGCCAGCCACAGGGCCAGTCCGATCGCGAAGAACACCCGCGTGGCATACAGGACAGTCGGGCTCAGACGGCTCCATTCCTGCCGCCATTCGCGCAGGAAATCACCGGGAACGCTTCTCACGCCATTGATAACAGAAGCGGAAGCGCTCACGGTTCACCCGCCACCGGGTCCGATGACTTCACGCTCTCTCCGGCTGCAGCGCGATCATGCCCCCTGCCCGACCAGACCTGATCGAAAACGGTCTCGCACTCCTTCAGGGCGTCATCCGAAACGCCTTCCAGAAAACGGGCAGCAACACCATCCGCCACGCCAAGAACCGTCTCTCCCATTGCAATACCGGCATCGGTGAGTGACACGAATTTGGAGCGGCGATCATCCGGATCGGTGTCGCGATGGATCAGCCCGCGACGCTCAAGAACGTCCAGGAGTCTGACAAGAGACTGGGCTTCAACCAGCATGGCCCGTGCCAGATCTGTCTGGCGGACAGGCGCGGGCAGAATTCGCAGATAATAAAGCGGCCGCCAGGTTGCGTCGGTCAGATCGAACTGACGGAGATCCAGATCAATCTCCCGACGCCACTGGGTCGCCAGCCGGACCAGCCGGTAACTGAAACGACGCCTCAGCAGCCGTGTGGACTGATCGGTACCCTTGCTCTTCTGCGCCTGCTCGGACACCGACAGCTATCCCTGGCCAATGATCGGAAACACACGAATAGTTCGTATGCTTATCATTTAATGGCAGAAAGAAAATCGGCTGGCAAATGCACGGGCAGCATAGGGGTGTTGCAGACGTGACCAGGGAGACTGCTGCAAGAATTTGCATCTCTCTGCCCATCCCTTTGTAGGATCTTGGCGCCTTATAAACAGACCGGCTTGATTCCGCGCCGCCAGAATTCTGACGGAGCGCGGGATTCAGGCGTTCACGCTTGACCTCATGGCCCGTGATGCTGGTGTCAGCAAAGGCGGCCTCCTCCATCATTTCGCCAACAAGAAGGCTCTTCTTGATGGATTCCACGCGGGAAATGGAAACTTTCAAGCACGACATCCTTGCCTCATGCAGAAAGATCCCGTGGAAACCGGGCGTGCCACTCGCGCCTATATCAGCATGGCCGCGTGGAAAACGGAGAAAAAGGCACGCCCGTGCTTCTGCGTCATCTGCTCGCGGTCACGTTGCTGAAACCACAACCCTGCAGTGAATGGACCCGACATTATTGGGAAACTATCAGATAGACCGGTCTTTTCGACAACATGACGCCTTCTCTGCTGCTATCCTGTCTGGCCGTCGACGGACTGGCCATCTGGGATATTCTTGGAGCGGATATCACCGACAAAAAACAGGGAACATCTTTACGTTCTCATTGAAAAAATGGTCAGTTTTTCGAATACAGCAACCTACGGCGTGTCGTCAGTTAGCACTCGGTTGAATGACGCTTCACCAGTCTTTCATCCTTCGCAATATTTTCCTGATCAGTCAGACTGCATAAAAAGATACAACACAGTCACACAGGATTTGTAACGACGACATTCTCGGATGGTCAGTCAGAAAACACCTGTTCTTTCTTCATGTTTTCTCGACGCGATAGGGTGAAAGCTCACCAAGTGTGACCATTTCGTTCAGCATGCCCGCTCGTTCGATTTCCAGAAATTCGGAGACAGCGTGCCGCAAACCGGTGTGCTGTATATGGTGAACGGAATAGGTCAGGCTGGGCACATAGCCACGCTGAATCTTGTGCTCGCCCTGCGCACCCGCCTCCACGCGAGAAAGACCATTTTCAATCGCAAACTCTATTGCCCTGTAATAACAGAGTTCAAAATGCAGAAAGGGCCACTCCCCGACACAGCCCCAGTTGCGGCCATAGAGCGTGTCAGCACCCAGCAGATTGAGCGCCCCCGCAACAGGCTGCCCCTCATGCTCGGCAATCATCAGCACGACCCGATCACCCAGACGTTCTGACAGAAGAGAGAAAAACGCCCGTGTCAGATAGGCGCTTCCCCATTTTTTATCCACTGTAGACTGATAAAAAACGAAAAAAGCATCCCACAAGGCTTCGGTAATCTCGCTGCCGCGCACTGTGCGGAACACCAGTCCGCACGCATTGGCGTCCCGTCTTTCCCGCCGGATCGCCTTGCGTTTGCGTGATGAAAGCGCTTCGAGGAACCCTTCAAAATCCTGATAACCGCGATTGTGCCAGTGATATTGCAGTCCCAAGCGCTGCAACCAGCCGTCCTGTCCCAGCCGCTCGTATTCTGCTTCCGTGCAGAAGGTGACATGCGCAGAAGAAAGATCCATCTCGCCACAGACCTGAGCCAGCGCCTGCCCCAGCACGGACAGTGTTCCCTCAAGCGCATCTGGCTTTGCGAGAAGTCGCGGTCCCGGCACCGGAGAAAAGGGAACGGCGACCTGTAGCTTGGGATAGTAACTGCCACCAGCCGCCTCGAATGCCCGTGCCCAGCCATGATCAAAGACATACTCGCCATAGGAGTGCGCCTTCAGATAGGCGGGAGCCACGGCAACCAGTCGACCGCTCTCGTCATTCAGCGCGACATGACGCGGCAGCCAGCCGGTAGAGGGCGTGGCCGAACCACTATCCTCCACGGCTGACAGAAAAGCATGACTGACGAACGGATTTCCCTCTCCGGCGCAGGCATCCCATTCCTGAGCAGGAATGTCGGCAATCCGATCATGCAGGGAAACCGTCCATCCAGACATCAGCCGACCTCGAACAGGCCTTCGACTTCAACCGGCGCATCCAGCGGCAAAGATGGCACACCGACTGTCGACCGCGCGTGACGTCCCGCATCTCCGAACACGGCGACTGCCAGATCGGACGCCCCATTCATGACACCTGCGTGCGCTGTAAATTCAGGTGCGCAGGAGATGAAGCCACCCAGACGCACCACACGCTTCACTTTCGACAGGTCGCCGATTTCCGCCTTGAGCTGTGCGAGCACATTGATCAGGCAGTATTTCGCGGCTTCCGTGCCGACTTCCAGCGAAACGGCAGCGCCAAGCTTGCCGGTAGCGAGCAGCTTGCCGTCCTTCAATGGCAACTGACCAGACACGACAACCAGCGAGCCTGTGCGGACAGTGGCCACATAGTTCGCAACCGGTGCGGCAGGTGTAGGCAGTTCGATGCCAAGCGCGGCGAGACGGGATTCCGGAGTGTCACTCATGATGATGTCCCTTGCTTCTGATGACTCATGACGAAACGCAGGGTGCCGCTCATGCGCTCAGGGAGCAAGGCGCTTTTTGTTCTGCATGGCTGCCTGAACGGTTAATGTCCGAAACCTATACCTGTAATCATTTCTGCGACCGACCCAAACAGAAATCGATCCATAGACTGCTTGAGGTGGAAATAGTTTTCTATCTCAAGCAGGAATGTTTAAAATTAAACCGCGTCAGGAGTTGACGGGCAATAACGCCAGACATTCCCACGTACAATTATTTGCGGAAGCAAGCCCGATATCACGTGACGGCAAGGTGACCAGAAAGCCGCGACTGGATGAAATGGCTACAGACAGCCCCGGACAAGACCATTTATTACCGGGACCAACCTTGCTGCCTGAAGAATCAACGACGAAAGCCTCTTCGTCAGGTGCCCCTGTCCCAAGGACGACTGTATCTTCCTTCAAAACCAGCGGCTCCAGTTTACCGTCAATTCGAACATAAACACCGAACCCGTGGCCATGACGTCTGACGATCACCGGTAACAACCCATTGTCCGGCCAGAAAGCCTGAACACCATGAAAATTTCGATGCTGCATATCCCATGCAAGCATATAACCGTGGCAAGTGACGAGTTGAAAATCACCGGTATGGAGCCGAATTGGAGGCGGCATATCTCCTCTGCCAACAGGACAGATTTCCTTGTATTTTAGAAAATTTTTTATTTTTCCAGCAAGATCGACAGCCTCATCATCATATCCATGAATAACCAGCGTGAAATACAGAACGCCATTGATCCCGTAATTGTAATAAATGTGTTCAGCCCGTCTGTTCCTACTGATCCGGGGTGAAACAATCATAAGGTAAGACAGCAATGGATGTCTGCCGACACAGGCATGAAGCCGGAAAATAATATTGACCGGGTGAGCACGTCTGATCCGTGCGATCAGAGAAGTTGTCTCGGCGGGAGTATTGCCTGCTAGTGAATCAATGATCTCTTTCATGAAATCCGCACCGGCGATCGACTCACAAACACCGTGGCGGGCATAGAACATGCGGACCGGAGAAGCGGAGGGCAATGCTGCAAGAATAAGCTGGGCGTGTTCCTCATCCGTACTGTCCATCGGATCCCACGCAACGATAATGCGTTCAGAATCATCCTCCGGCTTAATGCCCATCCCCCGCATATGCGGCTTGAAATTCTTATCCAGATACTGTTGCGGGACGTTGCATTCTTCAGGGTCCAGCGAAAATTTCGGCGACATCGCCAGAACCGCATGGGCTTTCAGTCTGCGCGCCTGCTTGATGGCCGTATGGGCACCCATCGACATCCCGACGACAATAACCTTGCCAAAACGCTCAAGGATGGGCTGGATCACTTCGAAAGCATCATCCATCTCCGGCGTCATGTACCAGTTGTCGACTTTGGCCGCAAAGCCAATTGTTTCGATGCGCTTCTTTTCAGATACGACCTTACCGAAGTAGTCATGCATCGCTGTGTGGCCATAACCGGCAGGTCCGAACACCACAAGCAGATAGGGCGTGTCCCCCGGCGTATGGTGGACGACAAGATCTGCCCCGTTAAACAGCATGATTAATCAGTCCATATACTTATAATCTCACCTTGGAGAATACACTAAACTTGTATAAAAAATACATCTTATGATAATTTTATCAATAAAAAAACATTATATTTATAAAATAAAAAATTAATATGTTATTGATCTGAAAAATTATGCGATTTATTACAATAAATGTCAAATTTACAACAAACCATATCACACCTTAAACAAGCACCTCCATCCCTATTCAAGCTCCAGACAACTGACATGCAGCCGTCAGAAAACGCAGACCGAGAAAAATGCCCAGAGACAGTCCTTTATCGCAATTCAGAAAAAAATCGGCAAAAACCGCAAATTCCTTTCGTCAGGCTCCAAATACCTCATCCAGTGCAACCTTATCCTCTTCCGGTAACTGGACATCCGCTGGTTCAAACCCAAGGACACGTCCATAAAAAGCGAGCTCAATCTGGAAAGCACGACGCAACGTATCTTCGCCGCGGAAACCATGTCCTTCGCCCACAAATTCCACCAGCGGGCAGGCAATGCCGTTTCGCTTCAGCGCAGCGACCATCGAACGGGCCTGCTCAGGCGGCACAACCGCGTCATCCAGACCTTGCAGGAAAAGCACTGGCACCTGAATGCGGTCCGCCATGAACAGCGGAGAACGCGCCCGATAGACCGCTTCAGCCTCCGGCCACGGCCCTACAAGACTGTCGAGATAACGCGCCTCGAACTTGTGCGTCTCTTCTGCCAGCGTACGCAGATCGGTCACACCGTAAAGACTGGCGGCCGCCGCAAAGATATCCGAATTGGCCAGCGCCGACAGCACGGTCAGTCCGCCTGCGCTGGAACCACGCATGACAATCCGCTTCGGGTCAATTCGACCGCTGGCCGCCATATGCGAAGCCGCTGCGATGCAGTCCTCTACGTCCCGCACGCCCCATTGACCGTCCAGCCGCTCGCGATAGGCACGTCCGAAACCCGTCGAACCGCTGTAATTCACATCCAGCACGGCGAAACCACGGCTGGTCCACCACTGCACCTTGAACGAGAAACCTTCGGACGCACGAGCGGTCGGACCACCATGCGCAGTCACAATCATCGGCGGCAGCTCTCCTTCCGGCACGCAGTACTGCGCGCTGGTGGGCGGGTAGAAGAACGCCTGTCCTTCGGCGCCATCAGCGAGCGGAAACCGCACGCTCTCCGGCAACGCGATATCATCTTTTCCGAACGGCAGGATCGTGGCGGTGCGCAGCACATGCGACGTCTGCCCCGGTGCCCCCACGACAACAGATGCGGCCCGATCCGGCGAACCATCCAGCCACGCAAACCGGTCTCCGAACGGGAGCGGACACTGCTCCGGCAGTCCCATCGTGACAGGCGTGACATCGCAACCAGAGGCTGCTCCCGGCGTCAGCATGAGCATCTGCGTCTGCCCGTCGTTCACCGCCAGTGCGAGGATGCGTCCATCCGGCAACAGGCTGTAGCTGCGTTGGCCGAAAACCCAATGAGGCTGACCGATCTCAGCTTCGACCTCACAGACCGACTCAGGCTCATCTCCGGCGAGAGCAAAGCGCCACAGTGTCCACCAGCCGTCCCGATCGGAAATGGCGAACAGGGTCTGCTCATCAGCCCATTGCGGCTCCGTCAGGGACTCCGGCTTCCCGGCTGGAGAGACACCTTCCCCAGCCAGAACCTTTCTGGAATGTGGGTCGTCCAGCCGCATGATGCACAGTCGTGAATTCGTCCAGGGCATTGCCGGATGATCCCACTCGATCCAGGCAAGATGACTGCCATCCGGAGAGGGTGTCGGCGTGGAATAAAAATCCGCTCCCTGCGCGATGATGGTTTCAGTCCCATCGTTCAGGGAAATGGCGACGAGCGCGTCTTGAGGCTCCCCCTCCCCGCGATGATCTTCCCGGACGACGTAAACGCACGTCCCATCCGGAGAGAAAGAGAAACTGGCGTACCGCATGCCCTCGGCGAACGCGAGACGACGCGGCTCCTCTGATCCATCAAGGTCCAGCGTATAGACACCACCGTCGCGGCGATTGCTGAACACGATAGCGCGACCGGCCACGGCAAACGCGCCTCCGCCATATTCATGAACGCTGGTCGCCACATCGACATCCGGTGGGGTCACGTCATGTGGTTGGGCTCCTTCCTGCCAGGCGACCAGAGCGGTGCGTCCCTTCTCCGCAGGCCGCCGCTCAAGCCACAGCACGCTTTCCCCGCTCACGGCGACACCGGACAGGGTCACGGTTTTGCCTGCGGTAAGCGACGCCGTCACAGGCGAACGCCATGTTCCGCACGGGGCCGGCTGACGGTTCATGAAACCTCCATGGAGCAAAGACGTATCGGCTGATACTGATGTGCAGGGTTGACAGGAGCCTGTCCAGACGGTTCCTGATGCGTTTCTGCAAGCTCCCGGGATATTTCGCCCTGTTACATTATCTTGACACGCTGCTATCCCATTACGGCTATGGCGTCATTGGAGTGGTCATCATGCTGGAAAGCATGGGATTGCCCCTTCCTGCTGAAAGCATGCTCATCACGGCGTCCCTGTACAGTGCTGCCACGCACAAGCTCAGTATCTGGGGAATCGTGATCGCCGGAGTGAGCGGGGCGATCATGGGCGACAATCTCGGCTATCTGATCGGCAGGGAGCTTGGCTTCCGTTTCCTGCATCGCTTTGGAAAATATATCGGACTATCCGCGGATCGGCTCCTGCTGGGACGATATATTTTTCGCCAGCATGGCGGCATGGTCGTGTTTTTCGGACGCTTCATCGCGGTGCTGCGGGTTTTCATCGCCCTACTGGCCGGAGCGAACCGGATGCACTGGCGCGCGTTTCTCCTGCATAACGCACTCGGCGGACTGTGCTGGGCGGGAGGATACTCACTCGGAGCGTACTATCTCGGGCATGAGGTCATGAAGGTTTCCGGACCTGTCGCCTGGGGCTTTGCCGGGATAGCCACGCTGGCCGGTGTGAGCGTGTTTCTTTTTCTCAAGAAAAATGAACAGCGTCTGATCGCACAGGCCATGGAAGCCGCCAAAAATGACCGGGAACTCACCTTCGGCATGGAAAAGGAACTATTACGTGACGGTGAGCAGCAGAATGACAAATGACGCGATTGAACGGCATACGGCTTTTCTCAACACACTGAACCGTCTTGACGGACGCAC
This sequence comes from Acetobacter aceti NBRC 14818, assembly GCF_000193495.2. Taxonomy (NCBI): domain Bacteria; kingdom Pseudomonadati; phylum Pseudomonadota; class Alphaproteobacteria; order Acetobacterales; family Acetobacteraceae; genus Acetobacter; species Acetobacter aceti. The sequence goes on from NZ_AP023410.1 coordinate 1,656,285, forward strand.
GGCGGTGGTGACGGGTGCGAACAGCGGTCTTGGTCTGGAGACGGCCTGCGGACTGGCGAGCCTTGGAGCGAAGGTCATTCTCGCGTCCCGTTCAGAAGAGCGGAACGCCGCTGCTCTGCGCATCCTGCAACAGCGCGTGCCGGGCGCTGCCGCCGAGACCGCACCGCTGGATCTGGCATCGCTCGCTTCCATCGAGCGGTTTGCCAATACTCTGCGTGACCGACTCACCTCTCTCGATATTCTGGTCAACAATGCCGGCGTCATGGCTCCTCCTGTCAGAAAGGAAACCGCTGACGGATTCGAGATGCAGTTCGGTGTGAACCATCTTGGCCATTTCGCCCTGACCGGTCGCCTGAAACCACTGCTGGAAGCGTCCCGGAAAGAAGGCGGCGTCGTGGTGGCCGTGGCCAGTCTGGCAGCCTGGAAATCCCGCATCCACTTTGACGATCTCCAGTCCCGCCATCGGTATTCACCGTTTGACGCCTACCGCCAGAGCAAGCTGGCGAATCTGCTGTTCGGTCAGGAACTGGCCCGTCGGTCCAGAAGCCTGGGATGGAAGCTTCATGCCCGCATCGCCCATCCCGGCTGGTCCCAGACGCAGCTTGTGGTGAACGGTCCCGGCTCGGGAAAGCAGAACCTGTCCTCGTGGGTCATGGAAACCGGCGCCAAGGTGGCTTTTCACTGGTTTGGACAATCTGCCGCCTGTGGGGCTGAACCGTTCCTGTATGCTGCTGCGTCTCCTCTGGCTCATGACGGATGCTATTACGGTCCGGACGGTGCAGGCGAACGCACAGGCAAGACAGATCTGGCCATCGTTCCGCCGTCAGCGCACGATCCCCGTGTGGCGCGCCGCTTGTGGGAAGTGTCCGAGCGTCTGACGGGTGTGACGTTCGAATAGTCACCCTGACCTCTTGTTATACAGCCTTTATTCTGAAGCGACTTTTGGGAGTCATTTCGAAACAGCATGTAGTCAGCTTGAAGGTTGAGAGATCAGCCCGAAACAATGTGTTGGTAATGATAAAAGCTCTTGGGTTGTCGCCGTTTTTAAATAAGGTGACATTTCCGTGGGCTTTTAAATAGCCTTCACCGAAAACGTCCTTTCTCTTACATAATTTCTCACTGGAAACCTGTCTGCACCAAAGAGTAAGGCGTCGCATCCAAACAGTCAGGAGACACCATGATCCCGTTCTCCGTTCTTGACCTGTCCCTCATCACGCAGGGCGCGACACCGGCCGATGCCTATCGCAACACCATGGACCTTGCGCGACTGGCGGATGCACTGGGATTCAGGCGCTACTGGCTGGCCGAACATCACTCCATGCCCGGAATCGCCTCCGCAGCGACCGCCATTCTCATCGGACAGATCGCCGGGGTGACACAACGGATCCGGGTCGGTTCCGGCGGAATCATGCTGCCCAACCATTCTCCGCTGATTGTGGCGGAACAGTTTGGCACGCTCGAAACGCTGTTTCCCGGTCGGATTGATCTCGGACTGGGGCGTGCGCCCGGTGCCGACCAACGCACAGCCATGGCGCTACGCAGAGATCCGCATGCACCGGATCGTTTTCCCGAAGATGTCGTGGAACTGCTGCATTATTTCGAACCAGCAGACAGCGCTTCCCATGCCGTGCGCGCCATCCCCGGATGCGGACTGCGCGTGCCCGTCTGGATCCTTGGCTCATCGCTGTTTTCAGCCGTTCTCGCGGCGAAATTGGGCCTGCCTTACGCCTTCGCCTCGCATTTCGCGCCCGGCCAGATGGAAGAAGCGATTGCGCTCTACCGGCATCGTTTCGAACCATCGGATCGCTGCGACACACCTCATGTCATGCTGACCGTGAACATGGTGCTGGCCGATGACCCCACTGAGGCCGGAGAGTTGGTCACATCGCTGTATCAGTATTTTCTGGCGTTGCGGCGAGGGCGTCCCTCCACTTTTCCGCCGCCAGACGCAGGGCTGGAGAGCAGGCTGCCACAGCAGGAACTGGCCATGTTACAGCACACATTGTCCTGCACTTTTGCCGGTTCACAGGAGACGGTCCTGCCGCGCTTTACCGAGTTCCTTCAGCGTCATCGTCCCGATGAACTGATGATGGCTTTTCCACTTTACGACCAGACAGCCCGTCGGCACTCTATGGAACTGGCTGCCGGGCTGTCGTCACTTGTGGATGCGGGTGTCTGAAGCTTTTTGAAAAAAGCTTCATCAAAAACTTTCTTTATCTGTCGAAGACTCACGAGGAGCAAAAGCTGATCACTCGGCCAGCATGGGCCCCAGAGGACGACCACCCAGCAGATGCACATGGAAATGCGGCACTTCCTGACCGGCATTTTCACCGACATTGCCAATCAGGCGGTAACCCGGCGCATCCAGATCGAACTTGCGCGCAATATCCCCTACAGCGCGATTGAACGCGACAATTTCCTTGTCACTGGCACGCTGACTGAAATCGGCAAATGAAATGTAAGGGCCTTTCGGAATCACCAGCACATGCACCGGCGCTTTCGGCGCGATGTCATGAAAGGCGAGAACCATATCGTCCTCGAACACCTTCTTGCAGGGAATCTCGCCGCGCAGAATCTTCGCGAAGATATTGTCGGGATCATATTTCCCGATGCCGCTTACCGCCATGTGAATCTCCTTATCCCAGACGGGTCCATGTCCATTACTGACGCGGACGGGATGCCTTTTCCGCAATGCCGCTCGTGCCTTCACGGCGCTGCAACTCCGCCCAGACCTCGGCAGGTGTCACACCCGCATCCACCCACAGGACGATCAGATGATAGAGCACATCAGCACTCTCTCCGATCAGCTCCTGCGTGCGTCCGGCGACAGCTTCGATCAGACACTCAACGGCTTCTTCACCAAACTTCTGCGCCACCTTGCTCGTGCCGCGCGACAGCAGACGGGCGGAATGGCTTGTCGAAGGGTCAGTGCCGCGACGGCTAAGGACCACCTCAAAGAGTCTGTCGAGAACAGACGCATCGATCTGTCCGCTGTCCGGCTTCGGAAACGCCGTTTCCGCCACTTTCTGTGCTCTCGACGACTTCTTCGCCGCACTACCGGTCAACGGAGCAGCTACGCCACTCTCCTTCTGAACCACATCGGACTTGCTTCCTGCCCGCTGTTTCTTTGCGGTCGACTCTTTTGTCACGTTTTTCTTGGTTGGTGTCTTTGCCATGGTCTTCCCGGTCAGTAGCCGAAATCGAGTGTTTCAAGAGGTGGACGGACAGGCAACCCGGCGTCCGCCAGAGCCTGCTTCACCTGTGGAACGGTGAACTGCCCGAAATGAAAGACGCTGGCAGCCAGCAAACCCGTTGCCCCGGCCCGCGCACCTTCCACGAAATGTTCAAGAGCGCCAACGCCTCCGGACGCCACCACCGGCAGCCTGACAGCCGCATTCACGGCCCGCAGCAGATCAAGATCAAAACCGGATCGCGTGCCGTCCCGATCCATCGAGGTCAGCAGGATCTCACCTGCCCCACGCGCCGCAACATCCCTGCACCAGTCCACCACATCAATGCCGGTCGGCGTGCGACCACCATGAGTATAGACTTCCCAACCACCCTTGCCATCCGAGCGCGCATCGACGCCGACGACCACGCACTGGCTGCCAAATTTGTTCGCAGCTTCGTTGATCAGCTCAGGACGTTTCACCGCCGCCGAATTCATCGCGCATTTGTCCGCACCCGCCAGCAGCAGCCGACGCATGTCGCCCGTCGTGCGTACGCCGCCACCCACCGTCAGCGGCAGGAAGATGCGCTCGGCCGTGCGACTGACCACATCCAGAATGGTGTCCCGGTCTTCATGGCTGGCCGTGATGTCGAGAAAGGTCAGTTCGTCCGCACCCGCCGCGTCATAAACAGCGGCCTGCTCGACAGGATCACCGGCATCGCGAAGCGAGACGAAGTTGACGCCCTTCACCACGCGACCGTTTTTCACATCCAGACAGGGGATGACGCGCAGTTTCAGCATCAGGACAGAACTCTCAGCGCATCCGCCGGAGAGATGCGTCCGTCATACAGCGCGCGTCCAACGATCACGCCCTCGATCCCCGGCGCATCAGCCGCAACACGCCGCAGCGCCGCCAGATCATCAAGCGAACCAACACCACCGCTGGCGATCACGGGAACGGAGACAGTCCGCGCCAGATTGGCTGTCTGCTCCAGATCCAGTCCCTGCAACATGCCGTCACGGGTAATCTCGGTGAAAATGATCGCCGCCACGCCCGCATCCTGCATCCGCAGGCCGAGATCGGTCGCCTGCATGTCGGACACCTCGGCCCAGCCTTCCGTCGCGACAAGCCCCATGCGGGCGTCGATGCCCGCCACGATCCGTCCGGGGAACAGACGACAGGCTTCTTTCACCAGCTCCGGGTTCTTCACGGCGACAGAACCGAGGATCACGCGGGAAATCCCGGCCTCCAGCCAGTTTTCGATCCCGGCCAGATCCCGCAGACCACCGCCAAGTTGCACTGGCACCTTCGCGTTCGCCACAATCTGCTTCACGGCTTCACTGTTGGCGGAACGGCCAGCAAAGGCGCCATTCAGATCCACGACATGCAGCCAGTGAAAACCCGCCGCACACCAGGCCCGCGCCTGTGCGCCCGGATCATCCGAATAGACCGTGGCGTCATCCATCTCGCCCCGGCGCAAACGCACGCAGGCACCGTCCTTGAGATCAATCGCAGGATAGAGGGTAAGAGGACGGGCGGTCATGTCGGCAGACTTTCCATGATCGGTTGCAGAAGACGCTCCGTTCTGCAGGAGGCGGCTGTTTTCCTGAAGGCGTTTGACGAAATAATGCCCGCGCAGCATCTGGCCATCATCCAGCGCGTAATAGGGATTTGTTCCCCATTTCTCAAACCCGAGGCTCCGGAAAAGCGCGATGGCCCGGTTCTGGGATTCCCGCACATCCAGATTGAGGAACTGATACCCCATCGCACGGGCGCCGTTGATGATTTCCTCAAGCAGAACACGGCCAAGACCAGTACCCCGGGCGTAGGGCGCAATGTGAAACTGTGTGACGCTGGCGTTCATCGCCTGCGCCTCGCTGCTGCGGGAAGGCCGGACCAGTTGCGCCGATCCCACGATGATGCCGTCCTGCCGCGCCACGAACAGCAGCCGTTCCGGCACCAGCAGAATGCCCCGGAAATAGCGCTCCAGCACGGAACGACCCTGCGGCCTGACCCAGGCGAAGCCGCCCCCCTCAAGGATGGACGCATCGACGCATTCACATAGCGCCTGCAGGTCATCCTCGTTCAGCTCCTGAACGCGTTCGGCCGTCAGTCCGGGTGTGCTGCTACCGCCGCTCATCAGAGCGCTCCATCCGGCGTCCAGTGCAGGAAATTGGCCAGGATACGCAAGCCCACCGTCTGGCTTTTCTCGACATGGAACTGGGTGCCGGCCCTGTTGCCGCGCGCCACAATCGCCGGAACTGCGCCGCCATAATCGGTCGTCGCCAGAAGTTCTTCCGGCTTCGCTCCGGTCAGCGCATAGGAGTGCACGAAATATCCGTGCGGCCGGTCGCCCAGTCCTTCGGTCAGCGGATGCGAACGGGAAAAGGCCAGTTCGTTCCAGCCCATCTGGGGCAGACGCAGACCCGGCGCTTCCATCGGCGCAATCTCGCCGCCGATCCAGCCAAGCCCGTCCGTCACACCATGTTCGAGACCACGCTGCGCCATCAGCTGCATACCCACGCAGATTCCAAGGAACGGCGTTCCCCGGCCCACAGCCATATCCAGAGCAGACCGAAGTCCGTCAACGGCAACCAGTCCTCTGGCGCAATCCGCGAACGCACCCTGCCCCGGCAGGACAATCCGATCGGCCTCCAGAACCTGTGCGGGATCGTTGGTGATCACGACAGATGCCGACACTCCCGAGAGACGGGCGGCTTCTTCAAGAGCACGCGCAGCTGAAGCCAGATTGCCCCCGTCATAATCAATGACGACAACAGACTGATGACCCATCCGCACGATCAGCCCCTCCTTGCGAAAGCGGTCGCAAACGGGTCGGGAATACGATCATCTGCTACCGGAGGCAACGCCGTCTGCCCCACGGCCCGATCCATATAGCGCAGAAGCGCCGTCGCCTGATCCGGTCCGACAACCGTACCGGCTTCCCTGTATCCCTTGAGCCGGAGCTCCCATTCCATCAGTTCCGGACTGAACGCCGCCAGCGCTAAACGGGCGGAAAGCATCAGCGCGGGCACAATCCAGAGCTTTCCCAATAGGGCAGTCAGGATAACAGACGCCGAGAGAAAAAGACTCCCCACAATCCATGCTCCGGACCACATCAGGGCGATGCCCCCCAGAAACAGCACATTCCAGCGAAAGGTCTGCTGCACCAGCACGGGCAGGCCGTCCTTTTTCCGTTTCTCAGGCGCTCCCTCGCCGGGCAGCCAGACTGAAAAAGCCTTCACAGGACCCCCTTGGTGGACGGAATGACGCCCGCCGCCCGCTCGTCAAACTCCACTGCCATGCGCAGCGCCCGCGCCGTCGCCTTGTAGGCGCTCTCAGCGATATGATGACTGTTGCGTCCGGTTTTCTGCGTCACATGCAGCGTGATCATGCTGGCCATGGCGAACGCCCGGAAAAATTCCTCGAACAGCTCCGTGTCCATGACCCCGATCTTTTCCGTCGGGAACACAACCGACCAGGCCAGAAACGGACGACCGGACAGATCCACCACGACTTCCGCCAGCGCCTCATCCAGAGGCACCAGCGCGTGACCGAACCGACGCACGCCGCGCTTGTCCCCAAGCGCCTGCCGCACGGCCTGCCCCAGCGCGATGCCGACATCTTCCACCGTATGATGGAAGTCCACTTCCAGATCACCTTTCGCGGCGATCTCAATGTCCAGCATTCCGTGCCGCGCCAGCGCCGTCAGCATGTGGTCAAAAAAACCGATGCCGGTATTGATCGAGGCTTCACCCTTGCCGTCCAGATTGACGGCGACACGGATGTCGGTTTCGGCGGTCACGCGATGCAGGGAGGCGGTACGGATTTCAGTCATGGGCGCTACTGATACAGGAGGAAGGTCAGAAACGCTATTGGTTCCCTCCGGTTTCTGTCCACTCCGCCGATGCTCCGTTAAGCTTATAGGGACATGCCCGTGGTCTGAAAGAGTTTCAGCTGGCGTCCCGGAGATCGCCAAGAGAGGCAATCAGTCTGGAGGCCTGCATTTCCGGCATGGGACGACCAAGAAGGAAGCCCTGCATTTCATCACAACCGTGCTCTGTCAGCATGGAAAGCTGTGCGCCTGTCTCAATCCCTTCCGCCGTCACCCGCAGCTTGAGCTTATGGCTCATCACGATGATGGATTCCACAATCGTCCAGGCATTGGGATCATTGGTGATCTTGTTGATGAACGACCGGTCCACCTTCACCTTGTCGAAAGGGAAATTGTGCAGATAGGCAAGGCTTGAGTAACCGGTCCCGAAATCATCCAGAGCCACACGGACGCCAAGCGCCCGCAGATCCCTGACCAGCGCCAGAGCCTTGGGCACGTCTTCCATCAGCAGCGTTTCGGTCACCTCAAGCTCAAGACGGGCTGGCTCCAACCCTGTTTCTTCAAGGGTTTTCATCACGACATTGACCAGATCGACACGCTGGAACTGGGTCGGAGAGAGATTGACCGCAATGCTGATGTCCGACTGCCACCCGGCCGCCACCGTGCAGGCCGTCTTCAGCACCCATTCGCCCAGCGGCACGATCAGCCCGGTTTCCTCAGCCAGCGGAATGAAGCGATCCGGAGGGATCATCCCACGAACCGGATGAGGCCAACGCGCCAGCGCCTCAAAACCCGTAATGCCTCCGGAAACATCGAACAGCGGCTGATAATAGATCTGCAACTCATTCCGCCCCAGCGCGGCACGCAGATCAAGCTCAAGATCGTGCCGCTCACGCGCAGCCGTCTCCATGCCCGCCTGAAATTCGTAAACCTGCCCCTTGCCCTTTATCTTCGCCTGATACATGGCGATATCAGCGTTTTTCAAAACCATCTGGGCCGTCTCACCGTCGCGCGGACACAGGGCGACGCCGATACTGACCCCGACATAGACATCGTGCCCGGCCAGCGTGAAAGGCTGCCACAGACAGGCAATCAGCCTTTTCGCCAGCTGAACGGCATCTTCCACATTCGCCACCGAACGCAGGACAATCACGAATTCATCGCCACCCAGACGGGCGAGATAGTCCGTATCCCGCAACTGCGCCTGGAAACGGACCGCGACTTCCTTGAGAAGCATATCGCCCGCATGATGCCCCAGCGAGTCGTTGACAGCCTTGAACCCGTCGAGATCCAGCCCGAGCACGGCAGCCATCAGACCGTGCTTCAGGGCGTGATCAATGACCTGACCCAGCACGTTCTCCAGACCCCGGCGATTGGGGAGAGACGTCAGCGTGTCGTGCATCGCAAGATAGCGGATGTAATCCTCCGCCGCCTTGCGTTCCGTCACGTCGCGAATGGCGACCACCGTGGCCTGCCCATCCACATAAGGCACCTCGCGGGAGAGCACCTCCACAGGAATGCGTCGCCCGGCTGGCCCCAGCAGCTCAAGCTGCTCAGGCGCCGCCACCCGATCCGCCAGCGCGGCGGCCCCATCCTTCTTCGCGCCAAAACCACCCGCAAACAGATCCGGCACCTTCAGAAGCTTGATGTCATTGAGATCCAGCCCGGTCATGTCGAGAATGCTCTGATTGGCATCCATCACCACATTGTCACGACTGATCAGAATGCCTTCGAAGGTGCCATCGGCAAGATGACGCATCCTGTCCCCTTCCCGCTGCTGGGATGTCGCAACGCGGATATCCAGCAGGGATGCGATACAGAGAAGGAACACCATCGCCAGACCACCCGACAGACACATGACGGACAAGGGAGAAAAGAGAGCGCTGTCCGGCGTCTGGATCACCGTGAGCCACTGGTCGAACGGCAGGATGGACCCCATCGAGCCCAGCGGCACCAGAGCCAGGGTGAGCGCCAGAAGGATGCTGGAGGTCAGACGCGGCCGCATCGCCAGCGGATTGCCCAACTCCCAGAACGAAAAGGCGCACAGAGTCGCGCCAACAACCAGCACACTGAGAACGGCGGAAAGATCATAGGCGAGCGTGGCGGGGCTGACTGTCGCCACCAGAATCTCAAAGGCTGAAAAGGCCATGCCAAACGCCAGCAGCGCGCCGGACATGATGGCCGTTTTGATAGACCGTTTGACGTTCAGGTAAAGATAGGCCGCGCCGATGGCGAAGAGGAAGGTCAGAAGCCCCGTGATTTCCGTCGCGGGCTGGGGGAAATTCCAGAGCAGATTGGGGTAGGTCGACCAGAACGTATCAAAAAAGATCGTCAGGTCGGCAATCGAGATCACCAGCGAGAACAGCAGCATCCGAAGCTGCGCCGGCCATGTTTTTCTGGAGAGAAGGAAAATCGCCAGCGCCGCAAAAAGAAACGCCTGCAGAATCACAGTTATATGTGAACGAACGTGCTGCTCACTGAGAAGAAATGTAAACAGCCGTTCCATGCACAATCATTCCACTCAAGGACACATCAATCTGTCCCGGACTGTCGCACGCACTCCTTAATGATCGTATAAGGTCGGGAGACGGTGAGCTTAAAAAAGAGACACTCTCCCGCCAGTTGTTTTTCTGTCCCAAAGCCATTTGTGCAGAAAAATCATTGGCGTCACCTCCACCAGAACATAAAAATCCTGCACGAACGACGTTGGTGCAGAAAAAATGACCCTCAAAAACGCCGTCCGCATTTCACTGGGTCACTCTTTCGCGGCGCCATCCAGCCGGACGGAAAGGCAGACACAGCCGTCGCGCAGATGCGCGGCATCACGCCGGACCAGACAATCGACTGGACCACCTGCACCCGCCATTTCGAGCAGAACGCCCAGAGATCCACCCAACTCCGCAATATCGCCCGCACCGTGCTGGAAACCGCGCCGCTCGTGATCCCGCCGCTGACGCAACAGAAAACCATTGTGGCGCTCGATCACGCCATGCAGCGCGAACAGCATCTCTTTGAACGGATCATCACACAGAACAGGCAGACCATGACCGCCATTGCCGACGGTCTCGCCTCCGCCCATACCAGCCGCATCCACTGATGCCACACCCATTGAACAGGAGTTTTTCAGTGACCGAACAGATTTCACAGGACAGCATCAACCGGGCCTTATGGAGCGCTTGCGACACCTTCCGCGGCACCGTCAGCCCCGACACCTACCGCGATTACCTGCTGACCATGCTGTTCCTGAAATACATCTCCGACGTGTGGCAGGACCATTATGACACCTATCGGAAAGACTACGGCGACAACCCCGAACTGATCGAAGCCATGCTACGGCAGGAGCGCTTCGTCCTGCCCAAAGGCACAGACTTCTATACGCTCTACAAGGAGCGCAACACGCCCGGAAACGGCGAACGCATCGACAAGGCCCTGCACGCCATCGAGGAAGCCAACGGCACCAAGCTGAAGGACGCAGGCAAGAGCGTCTTCCAGGACATCAGCTTCAACTCCGACAAACTGGGCGACGAAAAGCAGAAGAACACCATTCTCCGGCACCTGCTGGAAGACTTCCACAAACCCGCCCTCAACCTTCGCCCCTCCCGCGTCGGCAACAAGGACGTGATCGGCAACAGCTACGAATTCCTGATCAAGAACTTCGCCGCCAGCGGAGGACAGAAAGCCGGAGAGTTCTATACCCCGCCGGAAGTCAGCGAACTGCTGGCCCGCCTGCTCAACCCGCAACCCGGCGAGACCATCTGCGACCCAGCCTGCGGTTCGGCGTCCCTGCTTATGAAATGTGGTCGCCAGATCACCCAGCATCACAAGGGCAGCAAGGATTACGCGCTGTACGGACAGGAAGCCATCGGCTCCACATGGTCCTTCGCCAAGATGAACATGTTCCTGCACGGCGAGGACAATCATCGCATCGAATGGGGCGACACCATCCGCAACCCCAAGCTGCTGGACAGCAAGGGTCACCTGATGCGGTTTGACGTGGTGACGGCTAACCCACCCTTCAGCCTCGATAAATGGGGGCATGACGAAGCCGAACACGACCCGCATCACCGTTTCGCCCGCGGTGTGCCGCCCAAGACCAAAGGGGATTACGCCTTTATCCTGCACATGCTTGCCTCCGTGAAAGAGCGCACCGGCCGTATGGGCGTGGTGGTGCCGCACGGCGTGCTGTTCCGTGGCAGTTCGGAAGGCAAGATCCGCCAGAAGCTGATTGAAGAAAACCTGCTGGACGCCGTGATCGGCCTGCCGGAAAAACTGTTCTTCGGCACGGGGATTCCAGCCGCCATCCTGATCTTCCGCAAGGATCGCAAGACCAAGGACGTGCTGTTCATTGACGCCAGCCGCGACTTCCGGGCGGGCAAGAACCAGAATGTCCTGACCGAAGAAAACATTACCAAGATTGTGGAGACCTACCGCGCTCGCAAGGACGTGGACAAATACGCCCATCTCGCCACGCCGGAAGAGATCAAAGAGAACGACTACAATCTGAACATTCCACGTTATGTCGATACGTTTGAGGAAGAGGAGGAAATAGATCTTGTCGCTGTGCGAAAAGAACGGGTGAAGATCAGGGCGGAACTGGACAGGCTGGAAACGCAGATGGATGCTTATCTGAAGGAGCTTGGTTATGCTTCTCGATGATACCGACTACCCAGAAGACTGGCCCATCATGCATTTAGATAGAATAGCACAAAGAGGAAGTGGACACACGCCCAGTAAGTCACATCCAGAATATTGGAACGGAAATATCAAATGGGTGTCGTTGGCTGATTCTTATCGTCTCGATGCTGGATATATTTTTGATACAGACAAAAAAATTTCTCTAGAAGGCATAAAAAATTCTTCTGCTGTTGTTCATCCTGCTGAAACAGTAATTCTTTCTCGAGATGCTGGAGTAGGTAAAAGCGGCATCACCAAAGAAGCCATGGCTGTAAGCCAACATTTTATAGCTTGGAATTGCAATCAGACTGACAAAATATTACCATGGTTTCTATATTATACTCTACAATTTCATCAGAAAGAATTAGAACGTCAAGCTGTAGGATCAACAATCAAAACCATTGGCCTACCTTTTTTTAAAAATCTAGAAATTGCACTCCCCCCCCTCCCCGAACAGAAGAAGATCGCGGCGATCCTCTCGACGTGGGATCGTGCGATTGAGGGAACGGAGAAGCTTCTAGCCAACAGCCAGCAGCAGAAAAAAGCACTCATGCAGCAGCTCCTCACAGGCAAAAAACGCCTACCGGGGTTCATGGGAGAGTGGAAGATACATCGGCTTTCTGATTTTTTCGTTCGTCTTATGCAACGGAATATATCTGGCAATACAAATGTTGTAACAATTTCCGCCCAAGACGGATTAGTAAAACAGGAAGAGTATTTCAAAAAAATAGTCGCCTCAGATACTCTCGATGGATATTTTCTCTTAGAAAATGGAGATTTCGCTTACAACAAAAGCTATTCTATTGGTTACCCTATGGGAGCAATAAAACGACTCAACCGTTACGACGAAGGTGTCGTAACCCCTCTATATATCTGCTTCCGCTTAAAACCCCATTATATTACTAATGGAGATTTCTTCGAGTTTTATTTTGATTCCGGTCTGATGAATTATAAACTGACACAGATAGCGCATGAAGGAGGTCGCGCACATGGGCTTCTCAATGTAAAACCAGCTGACTTTATGGACCTACAGATTATCGTTCCATCAGTAGATGAACAGAAAGCCATCGCCGCCGTCCTCACCACAGCTGACAAAGAAATCGCCACCATTAAATCCGACCTCTCCCGCCTGCGTGACGAGAAAAAGGCCCTGATGCAGCAACTTCTCACCGGCAAGCGTCGAGTGAAGGTTGATCAAGAAATTTCAGACACAGGATTGTAAAATCATGGCGTCCAGCCCAAAATTTCAGGAAGAATACAGCGCCAAACTCCCCGCTCTGGCGCTGCTTGGCACGCTGGGCTGGCGGTTTCTGCCACCGTCCGAGGCGCTGTCCTTGCGAGGCGGCAAGAAGAGCGCCGTCGTGCTGGACACACTCCTGCGGGCGGAATTGAAAAAGCGCCGTTTCAGCTTTGAAGGATCTGAACACGTCCTGTCCGACAAAGGCATCGACACACTGGTGGCGCGTGTCACGCATCCGGATTTTGTCTCCGGTCTGCGGGACGCTAACGAGAAGATGACGACGCATCTGCTGTTCGGCATCGCCACCACCGAGTTTATCGACGGGCGCAAGGCCAATCCGACAATCGCCCTCATCGACTGGCAGAACCCGCAGAACAACAGTTTTACGTTTACGGAAGAATTCAGTGTCCTACGCACGGATCTGACGCAGACGCGCCGTCCGGATATCGTGTGTTTCGTCAACGGAATTCCGCTGGCGGTAATCGAGGCCAAGCGCCCGGATGGACAGTCGGGAAAAGGCCCGACGGTGGAGGCCGGAATTTCCCAGACCCTTCGTAACCAGCGTAAGGACGAAATTCCGCAGCTTTTCGCCTACAGCCAGCTTCTGCTGTCCATCAACGGCCATGAGGGCCGTTATGGCACCTGCTGCACACCGAAAAAATTCTGGGCCGCGTGGAAGGAGGAAGACATTCCCGAAGAGCGGATGCGCGATCTCAAAAATACGCCGCTCTCCAAAGCGCAGAAAGACCTCCTGTTTGCCGAACGCAAGGCGGAGGCCCGGGTATGGTTTGAGGACTGGGCGTCTCGTCCGCTGCATCTCACGGATCAGGACCGTCTACTGATCGGCCTGCTCTCGCCAGAACGGCTGCTGGACATGGCGCGGTTCTTCACGCTGTTTGACAGAAAGAATGGCAAGATCGTTGCGCGGTATCAGCAGGTATTCAGCATCAAGCGGCTACTGGAACGCATCAAGTCCCGCCGCAGCGATGGCGGGCGCGAGGGCGGTGTAGTGTGGCACACCACGGGATCGGGCAAGTCCTTTACCATGGTGTTCCTCAGCCGGGCGCTGGTTCTGGATGATGAGCTGAAGCAGTGCCGTATTCTTGTTGTGACAGACCGCAAGGATCTGGAACGTCAGTTGAGCGCGACCTTCGCCACCGGCGGCGAACTGGCGGACAAGAAGGACAAGGAGGAGGCGCTGGCCACGTCGGGTCGCCGTCTGGCGCAGCAGATCGGGCATGGACAGGAGCGGATCATCTTTTCGCTCATCAACAAGTTTCACACTGCCACGACCTATCCGGAATGTCACAACGACAGTGCGGACATCATCGTGCTGGTGGATGAGGGGCATCGCAGTCAGGGCGGAGAGAACCATGCCCGCATGAAACACGCGCTGCCCAATGCGGCCTTCATCGCCTTCACTGGCACGCCGCTGCTGAAAGACAGCGAGACGACGGGCCGGTTCGGGAAGATCATTCATTCCTACACCATGCAGCAGGCGGTGGCGGACGGCACGGTGACGCCGCTTCTGTATGAGGAGCGGAAACCGGATCTGGATGTGAATGACCGCGCCATTGACGCCTGGTTCGATCGCATCACGCAGGGACTGACAGAAGACCAGATCACGGATCTCAAGAAACGCTTCGCCCGCGCCAATCAGGTTTACAAGGCGGATGACCGTATCCGGCTGATCGCCATGGATCTAGCGACGCATTTCGACAACAACATCGACAAGGACCTCAAGGGGATGCTGGCCTGTGACAGCAAGCTCTCCGCCATCCGCTACAAGCAGTATCTGGATGAGGTGGGTCTGTTCGAGAGCGCCATTGTCATGAGTCCGCCCGACACCCGGGAAGGACATGAGGAAGTCGATGAACGCAGGCAGCCGGAGATTCAGGAGTGGTGGAAAAAGAATGTCGGCAGTCAGAGCGAGGAAGACTACACGCGGAACGTGATCGAGCGGTTCGGGAATGACCCGGATCTCAAGCTGATCATTGTGGTGGACAAGCTGCTGACCGGGTTTGATGAACCGAAGAACGCGGTTCTGTATATCGACAAGCCGCTGAAGCAGCACAATCTGTTGCAGGCGATTGCCCGTGTGAACCGGCTGCATGACCAGAAGAAACACGGTCTGCTGATCGACTATCGCGGGATTCTGGCGGAGCTGGACACCACTCTGGAGCGCTATGACCTGTTGGCCGCCGAGAATGTCGGCGGATATGACCCGAAGGATATTGCCGGTCTGTATAGCCAGATGAGCACGGAGTATCGGGAACTCCCAGCCCTGCACACTGCGCTCTGGGCGATCTTTGACGGTGTGAAGAACAGGAGTGACATCCAGCAGCTTCGCTCTGTGCTCATACCGCGCATGGTGGAGGAACACGGCCAGATGGTGGACGTGAACCTCAAGCGGCGGGACGATTTCTATGAGGCGCTGACAAAGTTTGCCGCGTGCCTGAAGGTGGCGCTGCAATCGGTTGCGTTCTTTGAGGACAGCAGTTTCACGGAGAAGGACCGCGCTACCTACAAGGAGACTCTGAAACAGCTGACCAACCTGCGTCGGATGGTGATGCAGGACACGGGCGAAACCGTGGACTTCGACCAGTATGCCGAGCAGGTAAAGAAGCTGCTGGATCGACATGTGGCGGGTGTGCAGGTCCATGAGTCAGAGGGACTATATGCTGTCGGCAGCATGGGGCAGCCGCAGGAAGGTGGTCCGGAGAACTGGTCAGAAGAGAAGACCCGCAACGAGACGGACCTGATCCGCACGCGTGTGACAAAGATGATCGATCACGAGATGCAGGACGATCCTTATGCGAAGGAGGCATTCTCGGCGCTGCTGCGTAAGGTGATTGAGCAGGCGGAAAGTCTGTTTGATCATCCCCTCAAGCAGTTTCTGCTGTTTCAGGAGTTTGAGGAACAGGTTGCCGAGCGAAGGCTGGATGGCATTCCCGCCGTATTTGAAGGACATCGCCACGCGCAGGCCTATTATGGCGTGTTTCTGAAAACGCTTGCCGCCATCTTCAACCACAAGCAGACAGAGGAAGAGGTGCAGCGCTGGATTGATCTGGCGTTTGAAATCGACCGGATTGTCGACAAGGCAGTGCGGGAAAATTCGCTCAGTCGTCCGGATATGGAGAAAACGGCTCGCAAGGAACTGCTGCCGTTGCTGTTCAGTGTGGGCCAGAAGGTCGGCTTTGGCGTGGACAAGGCGCAGGAGCTTATTGAGCAGATCATTCAGATCATGCGGGCCGGTCCTGCCGACACACTGCACGGCTGAGCATGCCAACCGGAAAGACACGGGTTCTAACCTATGGCGGGGAGCAGATCCGGGTGACGCTTCTGCTCCGTTCCCGCCCCGGAACGGTGCTGCGGATCAAGGTACATCCGGACCTGACGGTGCAGGCGGTTGTCCCTGACGGCACGTCAGATGCGGATCTGGAGCGGGCGTTGCAGCGGAAGACACGCTGGATCTGGCAGAAGCTGCGCGATTTCCGGGCAGTTCAGGAGCATGCCACACCACGTGAGTATGTCAGCGGGGAGAGTCATTTCTATCTGGGGCGGCGCCATCTCCTGAAGGTTCATCATCGGCCTGATGCACCCGAGACTGTGCGGATGATGCGGGGACGGCTGGAAGTTTCCGTGCAGGAGCGTCATGCCTTACGGATTCAGAAGCTGCTGGAACTCTGGTATTTCGCACGGGCGCAGGATGTTTTCCGCAGTCGACTGGACGCGCTGCTGCCGTCCGCCTTGTGGGTGGCTGAACCCCCGGCCCTGAAGCTTCAGGTGATGCGGACCCAGTGGGGCAACTGTTCACCGGGAGGCGTCGTCACTCTGAACCCGCATCTGGTGAAAGCGCCACGTGACTGCATCGATTACGTCATTCTGCATGAGCTGTGCCACCTGAAGGAGCACAATCACGGTGCGGCGTTCTGGCAACTGCTCGGGCGTGTCATGCCTGACTGGGAACGGCACAAGGCCCGGCTGGACGGGATGGCGGAGCTGGTGTTGCAGGGGGCGTGAGGTGTGTCGGTTTGCGCTGTCAGGATTTCAATACACCAAAACACTACTTAAGTTTCTTATTTATAAATAAAAATTATTATCTATTAAAATTATCTGTAAAAGTAACAGATAAATACATCAGAAATTTTACCACCACATCTCCAGAACATCGTTTTAATTCTGCCAGCCAATATCACTAAAAACCGGCGCTAACCGCTATAGCCTCACACGGGATATCGGATGTTTCGGACTACCATCTTCTCCCCACATTCAAGGCAACAACACTCAGGAAAAAGGGAGGTCATGGATGATGCTGATTTGATCAGGATATTTACAAAGGGAATTTACATCCTGATGACGAGATCATCAGAGATGATTCGAACCTGTATTATTCTGGCAACACTACTTAACAATCGACCGTCAACAGCCTGACTCACTATCTCTGTATATAGACAATACGGGCTCAGGAAGGGAATAAGGGGACGACCGTATTCCTCTGTTCATATTCCGGACGCACCTGCCCCATGTCCTGCCGACTCCCTACTGCTTTCATTGCCGGAACGTTTGCATCTGCTTTGCTGACAACGTCTGCGCTGGCCTCCCCGTCTGTTTCATCACAGACGAGCCAGACTGACGCACAGCCAGCAGCCAAAACAGCCACATCTCAGCCTGTCTCCGGCAAACCGGTGGCGATCAGAGCAGCGGATAACAGGACAAAGACCGGAACAACGCGCGCCAGAGCCACTCCCATCGCCGGCATTCTGGACGGCTCCAACGGCGAAACGGTCACCGTTCACGGCCATCACGCCGCCGACGGCACCGGCGCAAAATACATGAACAAGACTGTCTATCTTGGACCGTTAGGCAATCGGGACACGCTGGACACGCCTTACTCCGTCATGGGCGTTCCTCATGATGTCATCGTCAACCAGCAGATCCGTAACCTCAACGATCTGGCGCAGTATCTGCCGTCCGTGCAGCTGGAAGTTCGCGGCGATCCCAACACGTCCCGCCCCCAGTCACGCGGTTTCGAGGCAGATGTGGTTTCCAACTCTCGTCTGGATGGCTTGAACGTGGTCTCCACCACGCCTTATCCGGCCGAGTGGGTGGACAATCTACAGGTCCTGAACGGTCTGGCGGGCGCGATGTACGGCCCCCAGAATCCGGCTGGTGTCTTTGAATATACCCTGAAGCGCCCGACTGACCGGCGCACCGAACGGCTTTCCGTCGGCGTGGATTCCGTCGGCACACCGACCGTAAACGGCGATATCTCCGGTCGCCTGGGTCATAATGGCTGGTTCGGCTATCGGCTGAACATGCTGCATGCCGACGGCACGGCCTACACGCAGGGCAGTTCGATCCGTCGTGAAATGGTCAGCGGCGATTTTGACTTCCATCTTGACGACAAGACGGTCATTGAAGTCGACGCCAGCCACTATACTTACGATCAGCGCGGAACAGCGCCCGGTTTCGGTATTCTGGCGACCGGTGTTGGCGGCGACAAGCTGCCCGAAGCCCCTGATCTAGGCAAACGCCTTGCTCCCCAATGGAGCGGTTACAACATGGAAACCAACACATTCCTTGCCAAGATCAAGCACCAGATCAACGAGAACTGGAGCTTCACTCTCGGCGGCCTGTATCAGGATGCTGCACGTCAGGCCTTCGGTGTAGCCGATACGCTGTGCGACGGCAGCAAGACCTGCGGTGGGAAGACAGGCAGTGACGGCTGGTACAGCTCGAAGGCGACAGCCACGACCACCGCTGATGATTTCCGTGTCGGCAGTAACATGGCCTATTTCAACGGTCGCGTTTACACCGGCCCGATCCGGCATGATCTGGTCATCGGCACCAACGGCTACATGATGGGCAATTACAACCCTGTCGCCGCCGTGACGAGCGCACAGAATCTCGGTGTCATGAACATGTACGGCGCTTCCCCCAATGGCGGAACGCAGCCCTATTATCGCGGACGCTACAAATCCAGCAGCGTGACAAGCCAGTCCTTCATCATCGGTGACACGCTGAAGATCAACGAGCACTGGTCGATCATGGGAACACTGGCCTGGAGCTGGATCAATCAGGAAGGCGCGCTGAACGCGGCAAGTCCACTGAGAAAAACCTTCAATACCTCGGCGGCGTTCAGTCCGACGACAAGCGTGATGTACAAGCCGACCGAGAACCAGACGATCTACTTCACATATGGTCGATCGGTTGAAGCCGGGCCTGTCACACCGAACAGCGCCAGCTATACCAACACAAACATCGCGCTCCCGATTGCACACTCGGAAGAATACGAAGTCGGCTACAAGCTGCGTTTCCTCAAAAAGATGCAGTTCAACGTCGCCGGTTTCCGGATCACCTCGCCTTACGCGATGTATGTCGCTGCAGCGAACCCTTCACAGGGCTGTGCTGCCGAGACCAACTGCCAGACCTATCAGTATGGCGGAACACAGCGCAATTACGGTGTGGAAGCCCAGATTTCGGGTGAGGTCCTACCCAACCTGTCCGTTCTCGCGGGCATGACCTGGCTGGACGCGGAACTGGTCCATGCGGCCTCGTCCACACTCAACAAGAAGGAAATCGTCGGAGCAGCGCCTCTTCAGGCGAGCCTCCTGCTGGATTACCGCCTGCCGGCGTCACTTGGTTCCTTTGCTTCCGGTTTCGCCTTCAATGCCGGTGTGCATTACATGGGCAACCGTGCGGCCAACGTCACCAACACACTGCACACCGGATCCTATACCACGCTGGAACTCGGCACTCGCTATGCCTTCCATGTCGCCCGGTTTCCTTGGGTCGCCCGGTTTGGCGTCAGCAACGTGACGAACGAACGCTACTGGGCTTCCGTCTATACCGGCGCTCCCAGCGGCACATCAGGCGCAGCGTCGAGCCTGTATGCAGGCCTGCCGCGCGTCTATCACTTCACCCTGTCGGCAGAATTCTGACAGACAGGGTTTTGAAGGGGCATCGTTGAGCGGACGATGCCCGGGAAAGAAGAGAACTGCTCTTTGATGCAGCACTTGTTCAACACGTAAGATCTGATGACTCTCTCGTGCTTTGGCTGGAGAGAGAGTCTCTCTCAGAGAGACACACACCATTCGGCGGGCAGGCTTTGCTTCACAGCAGCCCGGGCCTGCAGGTCCAGGTCCAAGACAAATTTGAGCACCGTTGCGGACAGACGGATCATGTCCTCGGTGGTCTGGTCTTCTTCGGCAAGATTGCTGGCGCACTGCCCTGCCCAGGCAATGATGACCGGATCGGTAGACGCAAAACGGGATACACAGGCCCGGAGTTCCGCCAGTTCCTGTGTCGCGGGTTGCCGGACATCACTGTCCGGGTGGTGATTCTGAAATTCCATGGATTGGTTTAACCCCTGTGGACAACGATTTTTCGTTGCGGCAAGGGTCACAGAGAAGACTTAGCATTGGGTTAAGTCGGACTCTGTCTGCGGGAATCGGACGACTCCCGCAGAAAAAACCGGTTTCCGACCTCAGTTGTGGGTCTTCAGAAACGCCTGATAGTACTCGTCGGCCATTTTCCGCAGTGATCGACCGATAGACACGTACTGGTATTCATCAAGATTGGCCAGAGAAGCACGAGCCGCCGGACGCTGCAGACCGAACCCCTGCCCCGGCAGCAGAATGATGCCCGTTTCATCAGCAATCCGGAACAGGATCTCGCTGGAACTGGACCGTACGGCCATCCACTCAGCAAACTCATCCCCATACAGTGTGCGGCAGATGCTCTTCAGATCGAGCATGGTGTAATAGTTGACCCCGTTGGGATCATTTGGCGGCGCGACACCGAGCGCCTTGTAAAGGGTCGCCTCACGACGGCGCAGAATGTTTTTGACCGTCTGCTTGTAGTGGTCGTGCTCATCCATCAGGCAGAACAGGCAGAACATGACCATCTGCACCTGCTGCGGCGTAGACAGGCCCGCCGTGTGGTTCAGCGCCACCAGACGGCTGTCGGCCACAATGCGATCAAGGAATTTGAGATTGCTAGGGTCCGTGGTCAGGCTGGAATAACGCTCGGCCAGTTCCGCCGTGAGCTTCGGCGGCAGTTTTCGGACAAGCTCGTCAATCGCGTTGTCCTTGTGCATGCCGATGACACCAAGCCGCCAGCCCGTCGCGCCAAAATACTTGGAGAAGGAATAGACAAGAATCGTATTACGCGGGCAGACGGCGAACAGCGAACGGAAGTCGTCGGCAAAGGTCCCATACACATCATCGGTGATGATGATGAGATCAGGACGGTCATTCTGCACGATCTCGGCGATGGCCTGCATGGACGCATCGTCCATCTTCACGGCGGTCGGGTTACCCGGATTGACGCAGAAGAAGATCTTGACTGCCGGATCCTTCAGTTTTTCCAGCTCTTCCTTCGGATACTGCCAGTCGGTCTCCTGCGTGGCATGAATGCCGATTTCCTCAAGCCCGAACTCTTCGAGATGCGGGATCTCGATATAGGGCGAGAAGATCGGCATACCGAGCGCCACCTTGTCGCCCTTTTCAATCAGTCCGTTCTGCTTCAGCGAGTTGAAGATATACGCCATCGCCGACGCACCGCCTTCGACCCCGAAGAAATCCACTTCCTCGCGCGCCAGCGTGCCGCCGGTCATCTCATTCAGAACGTAATGACCCGTAATCTGCTCGCTCAACGGCAGCATGCGCGGCGGCGTGGGATAATGGCAGCCCAGAATCCCCTCCGCCATCTCGTGCAGGAAGGCCGCGGCGGACAGGCCCATCTGATCGCGTACGTAACTGATCGCACGATTGAGAAAACGGATGCCATCGTGACCGCGCTTTTCAGACAGAAAGCGGTCGAAACGGTCCTCGATCCCCTCCATCCGGGCATGTCCGCCAATTCCTGCCGTCAGATAGGAAAAGGACCGCTCGGACTCCGCCAGCGCAAACTGTCCGAAATGAAAGAAGGCGGACCGCGGTAATGTAGCCAGAAAATTCGGATTGCCGCGACCGGCATTGAGCATGATGCGGCCCGATTTTCGGGTCGCCATGCGAATGAGTTTGTCCTTAAGCTCAAAAGGGCTCAGGTTCTTGAAACGCCTGTTGTCGGAAACCATCATTCATTCCTTTCGGCGCAGACTGGCTGAACCGTTTCTGTTGAAACCTAGGGTGCCTCAACTTACGCAGAAACAGAACCTTTGCCGGTATCTAGTTTTCTTCTGTGAAAAAAGTTCTGATCTCCTCCACCGCCGCAGCAATCCCGAGCCGATGCGGAATGACGCCCGAGGGAAAGGCGCTGAGCAGACGGGACGGCGTGCGTCGGTCGAGCAGAACGAACACGCCGCGATCAGTGCGTGTCCGGATCAGGCGACCAAAAGCCTGCCTGAGCCGCAGCCTCGCCAGTCGATCATCATAAAGACGCGGATTACCCTGCGAGAGATGCATCCGCCGCTCACGATGCAGAATATCCGGACGTGGCCATGGCACCCGCTCGAACGCCACCAGACGGAGCGCGTGTCCCGGAACATCCACACCATCACGCATCGCGTCCGTGCCAAGCAGACAGGAATCCGTCTCCGTGCGGAACACGTCCACCAGCGTGGTGTTGTCCATAGCATCGACATGCTGCGCGTAGAGCGGAATACCCTCTTCCTCCAGAGGTGCTGCAATCTTGCGATGCACCGTGCGCAACCGCTCAATCGCCGTAAACAACCCGAGCCCGCCGCCTCCGGAAGCCAGAAAAAGCGCCTGAAAGGCCGCCGCCAGAGTGTCCGGATCATCATGCGCAACATCATTGACGATAAACACGCGGGTCTGACGGGAATAATCGAAGGGACTGGCGAGAGAGGCCCGCAAGGCCGGAGACGGCAGATGGCTGGCTCCGACACGCGCTTCGGCCGCTTCCCATATCTGCTCGGCTTCGGCGGATTGATCCGTGTCCGTCTCGTCACGCAAGGTCGCAGAGGTGATCAGCAGCCCATGTGCGGGCGCGGCCAGCACGGCGGCGAACGGCAGGGTCGGATCGAGCCAGTGCTGGTGCAGGCCGACATCCTGCTCGCCCCGTCGCTGCCCTTCCCGCGCCTCAAGGCGGATGAAGCGGATGAACTGCGGTGGCCCTACTTCGTCGGGCGGGGTGCAGAAGGTGGTAAGCATCGACACCCACCCGTCGAGACGCCCGATAGCGCGACGCTGCAACGACCGGATCATAGCTTCGATGCGGGCACGGGCGGCGGTGTCGAGTGTATCCGTATCCTCGCGCAGCTTGTCTTCCAGCCGGTTGACGAGCGTGCGGAGCGGTTCGGCGATACGGCTCAGCGCCCGGGCGAGCGTGTCGGCGGCCTCGCCAAGCCCGTCGATCATCGGATGCAGGTCGCACTCGCTGCCATTCCGGCGCACCGGGCCGTTGCCGACCGTGCGGGCCAGAACCTGATCGCGCAGGAGACGCAGCACTGTCTCGGTTGGATTGTCGATGACCGGCTCAACAAGCTGAACCGGCGCAGGAACAGGAAAGAGGGACGCCGTCACATCTTCCGGTTCCGGCGGCTCTTCCGGCTTCTCTGTTTGTGGTTCGATCCACAGACGCCCGGACCAGCCCGGTGCGGGCAGCGCTTTCGCGGCTAGCAGGGCAGCATCCAGTGGCGTTTCAAGACGTGGATTGCCTGCGACAAGATCATCAAGACGACGGCGCAATCCCCTCGCCCGCGAGCGGCTGCCCTCAGCACCAAGCAGCCAGCGTCGGAGTTCCGCCGCTTCCAGACCGGACAGTTCAAGCGCGAACGCCCCGTCGGCCGCGTCCGCCAGATGATGTCCCTCGTCGAACACATAGCGCGTGGGGATGCCGTCCTCGTCGGGCACGGCTTCTTCCGGCGCGGCCTCTGGCTGGTCGCCCTGTTCCAGTGCGGGCAAACCCTGCGACTGCGCCCATGCCGCCTGCGCCATGACCAGCGCATGATTGGCGATCACCAGATCCGCGTCCTGCGCCCGACGGATGGAATGTTCCACAAAGCAGCGCTGATAATGCGGACAGGCGCCGTGGATACATTCGCCGCGCCGATCGGCTGTGGCGGACAGGACGCCATGCCCAAGAATATCCCCGAACCAGCCGGGAAGATCACCGCCGAACAGATCGCCTTCCATCGTCGCCATCCCCCATCGGGCCAGCAGAGCGAGGGCAATGACCGGTCCCGGACCCCGCGTGGGGGCGATGTTCACCGCCTCTTCCATGTTGAGCAGGCAGAGATAGTTCTCTCGCCCCTTGCGCACGACCACATGGTTGCGACGCACAGCGGGATCGGGATGCAGGCGCGCCGTTTCCGCTTCGATCTGGCGCTGGAGATGGCGTGTATAGGTGCTGATCCAGACTGCGCCGCCATTGCGTTCGGCCCAGAGGCTGGCGGGAGCGATATAGCCGAGCGTCTTGCCCGTGCCGGTTCCGGCCTCCGCCAACACGACACGCGGGAAACCCATCCCCTCGCGCGGTTCGAAGGCGTGTGTGGCGACATCGGCGAAATCAGCCTGTCCCACCCGGATTTCCGCATCAGGCCCAAGGATCTGACCTAGCCGGGTCCGGGCTTCAGCGGGTGTGACGGGATTGGAGCCGGGCGGCGGACGACGGGCCGTGTCCTCCCATTTGGGGAGTTGATCCCAGATCCGCAGCGCCTCGCCGGGCTGCATCGCTTCACGCGATACTGGACCGGTAATCTCCAGCGCCTCCATGACCGCGCCACTCCAGATCCAGCCTGTCTGAGCGAGACGAGTGGCAAGGGCGGCGAGGAACGGATAAGCGGGCGTGCTCTTCAGGGCGCGCAGGTCCGTCAGCAGACGTGCCGCGAGGTCCGGCAATGTATTCGCCTCGACGCGTCGCCCGTCAAAATCACCAAGTCCGAGCGCGATGGCGAGTCCACGCGGCGTGGGCGCGACAGAGCGGGCGGGATGCACAAAAGCAAACAGTTCGAGCAGATCGAACCACGGCGCTGGTTGTCCGGGTAGCGTCATGCCCAGCATCCGGGCCGTCGCCGGGGCATGCACGACGAGCGGTGCCGGTTCCTCCTGCAGGAACTGCTTCGCCCGCGTCCGATTGAGCGTCAGCAGCTCTCCGTCAACGGTGAGGCAGGAAAAGAAGCCATGACCGGCGACAAGAGCAGGCGCTTCATACGGAGAGGGAAAGGCGGCGGACATCTGGCCCACAGTCTAACGCAGGATGGCAGGGGCGCAATCCGGAAGCTGGATCGTTCTGGTTATGCTGTCTCTTTCGACCACTAAAGAATCCGGACCGGCCTTGAAGACTATTTGCCAGTCGATCTTCATGCCCCTTTAGAGACAGTCTGTTTTGATTCCACGCAGGCAGAAAGTCTAAACTGCATGTCATATTTGTTCTGTGGGAAGCCTGCCGTCATGCCGTTCTACAATTGCCGGAAGATGTTTCTTCTCCCGGCCCTGCTCCTGTCCAGTCTGTTTGTGAACTGTCTCCCCGGCACCGCTGGCGCAACGGATATGGGAATAGAGACTGACGCGTCGGTCACAACAGTCACGAAAGGTCTTACCCGCAAGCCGCTATATCCTTTCCATATTTCGCCGGGTCAGAGTCTTGTGGGGATTGATGGCTATGTGGAGACCGTCTCCCCCTCCGAGAAATTCAGTGAAGCCCTGATCTCACTGCATATGGCGACATCTCCCGCCTGCCCTGCACCTGGCGAGGATATTGGCGACTATGCTGCCATCAACGCGCATTTTCCGAACATCACGCTGGCGGCGCCCATCGTCAAACAGAACGCGCCCGATCACCAGCGCGTCCCTGTCCATATTCGCCTTGCCAGACCTTTTCCGCTGAAGTCCTGCCTGTTTCTCATTCTCGACGGTTCCGATTTTACTGGCAAACCTTACACGATGACGGCGCATCTGCATGTGAAGACCATCCCTACGCAGCAGCCTCCGGAACAGTTTGAACTTACTGGTGTCTTGTCGGATGAGTTTCTCATGTCACCGCAGAAACATGAGACAGCCTACAAGGTTTATCATGTGCCGAAAGACAGGATGATTTTCTCAATTGACGGCAATGTCGCAGCGGTCGCTGGTGAGGGTGTCGTTTTCCGGACCCCGCTTCACTGGTGGGTCGTGTCGCATTCCGTCTTTCTCGAACATGGAGGATGCCCGCAATTTCCGCATGACGGCACCTATTCGGATAATCCCGCTCTGGACGCCTTCATGTTTGAACCGCAGACCACCACGCTGCATACGGCCTATCTCAAGGGAGAAGGCGTTTCGTATCCCAATACGCCTTTTACCCTGCAACCAAAGGACCCTATCCTTGTTCGCAAGGGAGACTGTCTGATTCACGGCGTAAGGGCGATGGGTGCTGACGAACCGGCTGGTCGTCCGGCAGACGGGATCAACACGGAAAGCCAGATTTTCATGGAAATGACACCGTAATAGAGAAAAGTCCAAGCCACAAAATCCGTTTCCTTATTTCGTCCCAATTTTAGCAGGACATCCTTGATGACGAAGTTTGAGTTCCAGCAGGTCGACGTATTTTCAGCGACACCTTTCAAAGGCAATCCGGTCGCTGTTGTTCTCGGAGCAGACGCTCTGACGACTGAACAGATGGCGGCTTTTGCCAGTTGGACCAACCTGAGTGAAACAACATTCCTGCTCAAACCGACTTCACCGGAAGCCGATTATCGGGTCCGTATCTTTACCCCCGAAACAGAATTACCATTTGCTGGCCATCCCACGCTGGGAAGTTGTCATGCATGGTTGACGGCTGGAAACCATGCCCGCGGCAAAACAATCATACAGGAATGTGGCATCGGTCTTGTGCCCATTCGTCGTACGGAAGAACGTCTTGCTTTTGTTGCGCCAGACCTCCTTCGGTCCGGTCCAGTCGATGAAGCGCTTTTAAGTCGTGTTGCGCACGGATTGAAGATTCCGCTTTCATCCATCCAGACATCCGCATGGACAGATAATGGTCCCGGCTGGCTCTCCGTTCTGCTTGGTTCCCGAGAAGAGGTTCTGGCGCTTGAACCGGATTACGGGAGTCTGGCGGATCTGAGCATCGGGGTCATTGGCCCATGGAACCCGGCCACTGACGGAATGGAGGCACAATTTGAAGTGCGTGCTTTCGCCATGAGTTCTGGTGTCAACGAAGATCCTGTTACTGGCAGTCTGAATGCCGGACTGGCTCAGTGGCTGATTGGAAGTGGACAAGCGCCCCAACATTATATCGCCAGTCAGGGCACCCGGCTCGGCCGGAATGGTCTGGTGCATGTTGATTACGAGAATGGCAAAGTCTGGGTCGGTGGTTCCACCATCACAAGAATTACAGGGACGCTTCAGGTCTGAAATCCCCCTGTACAACATAAAGGATCGGCAGTTCTCGTTCAATTCAGCAAGTTAAGCGGAGATCTTACGACAGGCTGGTTCCGATACTAATCAAGGAACACTTCGGTAATCCTGTGCGGCCAGACGCCTCAATCAACCGCTCTGTCGCGCTGGACAAAATGCGCTTCCGATCCCCTACCTCTTTGAGCGCCTGAATGGTCTTTCCCGGATCAGTTAGAGCCAGTTCCACATGCAGCGGCATTCGGGGGTGGAAGGAAAAGCGCCTGCGCAGCACGGGTCTCATTCCGCAAAACCCGACACAGATGGCCAAGCCGTGATGACCCCGCTTCATCGCCGCGTGTGATCAGCCAGTAGGTCCGGAGCAGGCTGATTTCCTCCGGCAGGACACGCACAAGTCCGGGCGTTGATTCCGCGACAAACGCAGGCAGGACGCCAAGACAGAGTCCAGCCTGCACTGCTGCTTTCTGCGCCTGAATACTGGAGTTTTGAATCCGCACCTGCCGGGAGTCGATGCCGACCTCTGCCAGATAGTCCAGAGCCGGTGAGAAAACGAGTTCATCGACATAGCCTGCGAATATATGATCCGCGAGGTCTCCCCGGCTCCTGACCGGCCCATGTCGTCGCAGATAATCGGGGCTGGCATAGATGAACAGGCGATAGTCCGTCAGTTCTTCCGTATGAAACCGGTCTCCGGAAGGACGGGTGAGGCCAATGGCGAGATCAGCCTGACGACGGGAGAGAGAAACGATCTGCTGGATCGTCACCATCTCCACGGTCAGATCCGGATTGGCTTCCAGTAACGCCCCGATCCGTGGGGCAAGGAAAAAATTCCCGAATCCTTCCAGCGCGCTGATCCGCACCGTGCCGGACAGGCCACCTCCGGCACCGAACGCCACCTCCTGTGCCTCACGCTCCATCGCCTCCACACCGGCCAGCAACTGTTCACCTTGTCGTGTAAGCCGGTAGCCGCGCGGGTGCCGCTCAAAGAGCGTGGCGTCCATTGTCTGCTCCAGAGACTGAATTCTCCGGGCAACCGTCGTGTGCTCCACGCCCAGTTCCCGAGCGGCCACGGACAGCGCTCCACCGCGGGAAACAGCCAGAAAATACTGAAGATCACGCCAGTCGAGCCCTCGTCTTCCGTGCATACTTCGCTCCTTCGCAGCCCGCATTTCGAAATATCTGTGCATTTTTGCACATGGGGTGGGCGAAAACGCCAGATTTTCTGTCCGATTGCACCGTGTCAGACATTTTCATCCGCACAAAAGAGATGGAGCAGGACCGAGGTCCGGAACTCCATCCGAAAAAAGGGGAATTCTGATGACTGCACTGGTCCTTCCACCTTTTGTCCGCCTCGGGGGCGGCGCGCTGAACGAACTTCCGGACGCCCTGCAACAGGCCGGTCTCAAAGCGCCTTTCATCATCACCGATCCGTTCATGGCTTCAGGCGGCGTGCTTGAACGGGTCAGGGGCATTCTCGAACAGGCCGGATACACCATGCGAGCCTTTACGGAGACCGTCCCGGACCCGACCGTCGCATGCGTCAACGCCGCCCTCGCCGCGCTGCGTGATGGTCAGCATGACTGCGTGATCGGACTGGGCGGTGGCAGTCCGATCGATACCGCCAAGATGGTCGCTGTGCTCGCACGACACGACACGACACCGTCCGGTCTCAAGGTTCCGCATATCCAGAACACGCCGGGCCTGCCGGTCATCGCCATTCCGACAACCGCCGGAACAGGGTCGGAAGCCACTCGTGTCACCGTCATCACCGATGAGGTGTCCGATGAGAAAATGCTCTGCATGGGACCGGCCTATCAGCCTCACATCGCCATCGTGGATTATGAACTGACGCTGACGATGCCGCGCAGGCTGACGGCTGATACCGGCACCGATGCCCTGACCCATGCGCTGGAAGCCTGGGTTTCGAAAAAGGCTTCTCCCTTCACCGATGCGCTGGCTCTGACCGCGATGCAGCGGATCTGGAAATGGTTGCCCGTTGCCTGCGAGGAACCCGGCAACCGCGAAGCCCGCGCCGCTGTGATGCAGGGCGCCTTCGAAGCCGGTATGGCGTTCTCGAACGCCTCCGTCGCGCTGGTGCATGGCATGAGCCGGCCCATCGGGGCGCATTTCCATGTCCCGCATGGTCTGTCCAACGCCATGCTGCTGCCGGAGATCACGGCGTGGTCCCTGTCCGGCGCACCGGAACGCTATGCAATGGCCGCCCGCGTGATGGGAATTGCCGAGGCTGGAGCATCCGATGCTGCCGCAGGCGAGGCTCTCGTGGAGGGGCTACGCCGCAGAAACCGGGAAATCGGCGTGCCGACGCCGAAAGAACACGGCCTCGATGTCGCCCGCTGGGACAATCTGCTGCCGTTGATGGCCGAGCAGGCGCTGGCTTCCGGATCACCCGCCAACAATCCGCGTGTGCCGACGGCACAGGACATCGTCGCACTCTATCACCGCGTCTGGGCCGCATAATTTGCGCCGCATAACCGGGAGGACCGCAGCATGAGCAGCGCTATAACCTCTTCCAAAACACGTTCGATGCATGGTCTGGTTTTTGCTTCCAGCGTCGGCACCATCATCGAATGGTATGATTTCTTTCTCTATGGCTGCCTCGCCATTTTCTTCGCACAGATGTTCTATCCGCCGGGCAATGGAACAGCCGCCACGCTGATCAGTGTGGCGACATTCGCAACCGGTTTCGCCGTTCGTCCGCTCGGCAGTCTGGTCTTCGGTCATTTCGGAGACCGCTTCGGACGCAAGATCACTTTTCTCACCACCCTGCTGATCATGGGCTGTTCAACAGCCGCCATCGGTGCGCTGCCTGATTTCAAAACAGCCGGCTATGTCGCGCCGGTTCTGCTCATCACGTTGCGCATCATTCAGGGGCTGGCTCTGGGCGGTGAATATGGCGGCGCTGCAACCTATGTGGCCGAACACGCTCCAGCCACGGAACGCGGTAAATGGGCAAGCTATATTCAGGCCATGGCGTCCGGTGGCTTCGTTCTGGCGCTGGGCATCGTCCTCGGGCTGCGTCTGGGCCTTGGCGAGGAGAGCTTCACCGCATGGGGCTGGCGTCTGCCTTTCCTGTTTTCCATCGTGCTGGTCGGCGTTTCTTTCCGCATCCGGCTCCGGCTGCATGAGTCTCCTGTGTTTCTGGAGATGAAGGAAAACCAGCAGGTCTCCTCTTCACCCATCCGGGACGCCTTCACCATTCCCGGCAATGCGCGCCGCATCCTGACCTTTCTGTTCGGTGTCGCCTGCGCTCAGGCCGTGACGTTCTACACAGCCCAGTTCTATGCCCTGTATTTTCTCGAAAGCGTCCTGAAGGTCGCCTTTCTACCTGCAACGCTCGCCGTAGCGGCCGGTGCGCTGTGTGGTCTGCCGTTCTTTGTCATCTTCGGTCGTCTGTCAGACAGTATCGGGCGCAAGCCGCTTGCTTTGACTGGTATGGCCGCTGCCGCCATTCTCTACCTGCCGCTATTCATGGTTCTGAAATCCTGTGTGCATGACGGTGGAATTGACGCACTTCCCATCGCCACCATCGTGTTTGCCCTCGTGGTCATCGCCGCACTGATTTACGGACCTTATGGCGCGTTCATCGTCGAGACCTTCCCGGCAGCGGTCCGATACACCTCGATTTCCATTCCCTACCATATCGGGAACGGCATTTTCGGTGGCTTCCTGCCGCTTATCAGCCTCAGTCTGGTTTCACGCACCGGAAACGTCTTCGCCGGGCTACTCTATCCCGCAGCAATCTGCATCATCGGTTTCTTCGTCACGCTGTTTTTCGTGCCTGAAACACTGCCTTCCGCCGTCAATGGCGAGAAACGCAGGGGCATTTCCCTGTCCCAAGAAACGCTGTCTACCGCGACGGCCCAGACCGCCGAGTAACTCCCGATTTCTCACTCTTTCCTTACAAGGACTAAGAAAATGAAAATCATTCCTCACTTCATTAATGGTCAGAAAACCGAAGGCGCAGGCCAGCGCCGGTCGGATGTCTTCAATCCCGCAACCGGCACGGTGCAAGCTCAGGTCGCACTCGGAGATACGGCGGATCTGGAAGCCGCTATCTCCGCCGCACGGGCAGTCTTTCCGAAATGGGCCGACACGCCTGCCCTGACCCGCTCCCGCATCCTGTTTCGGGTCCGCGATCTGGTGGAAAAGCATGCCGATGAACTCGCCGCTGTGATTTCCGCCGAACATGGCAAGACAATTCCGGATGCAAAGGGTGAAGTCACACGCGGCATGGAGGTCATCGAGTTCGCCACGGCAGCTCCGGAAATTCTCAAGGGTGAATATACCGAGCAGGTCAGTCGGGGCATTGACGCCTGGACGATGCGCCAGCCGCTCGGCATTGCCGCAGGTATCACGCCATTCAATTTTCCCGTCATGGTTCCGCTCTGGATGGCGCCGATGGCGATTGCGACCGGCAACTGTTTCATCATCAAACCTTCAGAGCGCGATCCTTCAGCGTCCGTGATGCTGGCGGAGATTTTCAAGGAAGCCGGCCTGCCTGACGGTGTGTTGCAGGTGGTGCATGGCGACAAGGATATGGTCAACGCCATCCTTGAACATCCCGAAATCAAGGCTGTCAGCTTTGTCGGTTCCACGCCGATCGCAAAGCATGTTTATGCAACGGGCACGGCCCACGGCAAACGCGTGCAGGCTCTGGGCGGAGCGAAGAACCACGCCATTGTCATGCCGGATTGTGATCTGGACAAGGCCGTCGATGCTCTCACCGGTGCGGCGTGGGGTTCAGCTGGCGAGCGCTGCATGGCGATCTCGGTCGCCGTCGCTGTGGGGCCTGTGGCGGACGCACTTGTGAACAAGCTGGCTGAACGGGCCAGAACGCTGAAGATCGGCCCCGGCGAGGATGGCAGCAACGATATGGGGCCTCTGATCACAGCGCAGCATCGCGAGCGTGTATGCAGACTGGTGGATTCCGGCGTCGAACAGGGAGCGACACTGGTTGTGGACGGACGCGAGCATGTCATTTCCGGTCATGAGGAAGGCTTCTTCACCGGAGCATCGCTTTTCGACAATGTCACCTGTGAGATGAAGATTTATCAGGAAGAGATTTTCGGTCCGGTTCTGTGTGTCATGCGCGCTCCGGATTTTGAAACGGCCCTCAAGCTGGTGAATGAAAGCCCGTTCGGAAACGGAACCGCCATATTCACCCGCGATGGCGACACTGCCCGCAATTTCACGCATCGCGTTCAGGCGGGAATGGTTGGCGTCAATGTGCCGATCCCTGTTCCAATGGCGTTCCACTCTTTCGGCGGCTGGAAAGACTCGCTGTTTGGGGACCACCACATGCACGGACCAGAAGGAGTGCGCTTCTTCACACGTCTGAAGGCCGTCACCAGTCGCTGGCCGGAAGGTATCCGCGGCGGTGCTGAATTCTCCATGCCTACACTGGGATAATGCCGGAGACTCTCGTCGGGAATTCCTGAAAAGAAGATTTCGTTGTCATGTCGGTTTAAAACCCGAGATGACAACGAAACGCGAGAACATTTCGTAAAACCTTACGAAAGTGGTGTTACAATAGCTTCCACCTGCGATGCTTCCTGACGGCGTCTGCTCTTCTCAACATCCACAAGCATCGTCGCCGCCATCTTCTCCCACAGAATATCGGTCTGTTTCACCTGCATCGTTGGTGCGACTGGCCCCGCAACAATGAGCGCCTCCAACGCATCCGTCAGGGCAGTCACATCGACATCGCACAGGGTCACACCCGGAAGCCCGGCGAACTGCTCTGCCAACCCGCCCACGCGTGTAGCCAGCACCTGCTTGCCCGCGGCAATGGCGACGGCTCCCACACCGCTCTGGCTGGCTTCCCGATAAGGCAGCACCATTGCGTCGGCCCAGTCCACGAGACTGGCGATTTCCTCTTCCTCCACCCAGCGGTTTTCCACCGCGACATGCGGAAGCGCCGCAAGTTTTCGCAATTCACTGGAGTCAGGACCACTGCCGACGATGCGACACTCATATTCCAGAGTTGGCGACAGACGCTTCAGCGCTTCGAGAAGCAGATCCAATCCCTTGTAGGACAGAAGTCGTCCGAACATGAGTAACCGCACAGGACCGGGTGGACGCTCGACTGGTGGCATGCCCCTGCTCTTTCCGTGCAGGACCGGATAATCGAACGGTGGCAGGCTGGCGACCATGATTTCGCGTTCCTGCATCCCCACCTGTTCCCGCAACTGATGGGCGACATGGTGCGTGAGAGCGACGATCCCCTGCGCCTGCCGGATCAGGATATTCTGCAATGTGTGCTGGAGAGGAAAACCGTCACCGGGATGGGGAAGCGCATCATGGACGACCACCACCAACGGCACGCCAGCACAGCGCAGGGCACACGCCATCAGAAGATCAATTGGCCCCGTCATGGCGCAGATGGCCAGATCAGGTTGCCAGAACCGCAGCTTTCTCAGCAGTCGTGGGATGACGACTGGCGCGCCAAGCACGCGAACCAGCAGCCCGCTCAGGCTCCCATAGGTTTCCACCTGCCACACCGTCATCGCACCATGGGGGAAACCCGGAGCCGTGAGGATTTCGGCGCGACGAGACAGGGACAGCATGACCTCCCGCCCCGGCAGGCGCGCTATCGCCTGAGCGAGATTGAGCCCGAAACGCGGACCGCCACCACGCCGCCCCCACTGCCAGACCAGAACCCGTTTCATCATGCCGACACGCGCTGCATTTGAGCTTGTACCGGCTCCCGACGTGTCAGCGCGTAATGTGCCGCCAGCAGTTCACTTCCTGAAAACCGTTCGGCAGCGACACGCGCGGCCTGTGCGCCCAGCCTCTGACGCAGCGCCGGATTATCAGCGGCACGGGACAGCATCTCGCTTGCGGCTCCGATATCCGCCTTGGCCCAGACGGCACCTTCCGCTTCAAAGACACCACGCGGATCGCGGGCAGGCACCAGACGGTACGGAACGGGCAGGCCGCATCCCTCATTCAGGAATTCCGACGTTGCCGACCAGTCGGTCGCGATTACAGTGCGTCCCAGCCGCATGGCTTCCGCCGGAACCAGTCCGAAACCTTCGCTACGATGCAGGGACAGCACGATGTCGGCGCACCGAATCAATGCCTGCGAGTCCTCTGCCGGAAACAGCCGTTCCTCAATGCGGATATTCCTCGCACCAGCAATGGCGGCTCTCAGGCGTTCCATATCCTCAGGATAATGCCCGGCATGAGAGACTTTCAGCAGCAGGAAGCGATCCGGACGCTCACCGAAAGCCCTGCGAAACGCCTCAATGGCTGCCAGCGGGTTCTTGCGCTCAAAGCTGGAGGCCAGACTGAAGGAGACCAGCACGACAACAGCATCGTCCGGCAGGCCGAAAGCGCTGCGTTCAAGATGCGAGGGGCGAAGCGGGTCAGCGGCCAGTGCATGAGGGACCACTCTCACCCGCCCGGGCATGATCGTTTCAAGCGCACGAGCGGAAAACAGCGACGGCGTCCAGACCTCGTGAACACAGCCCACAGCCGTCTTCCAGAGCGATGGGACGACCGGCAGTTCCCACGCCCAGTATCCGATGATCCGACGATTGCGCAGAAACCCGCGTCCCAGCTTCAGCAGCACAGAAGGCAGAGAGGGGGCGTTGACGTGGATGATCAACGGCGACTGGGGCGACGCGTCCAGAGGGGCTGACGCTCCATCAAGCAGGCTGGCCTGAAAGCCACTCGCCGGAATACCCAGCGCCTTGCAGGCTCGCAGCATGATGCGTGCACCTTCGCCCAGACCTGACGCTCTGTTGATCTCTCCTCCAACGAGCAGATGCGCGCCGGCGATCGGCGCCGGATGCTGCGCTTTCGGCGCCAGCCACGCAGTAAGGCCCGCTGCCCCGCGCCTGCGCGGCTCTGCGGGCAGCTTGCGCCAGAGGCTGTGCAAAGGATGATACTCTTTGTCAGAGAGGGGATTCAAATCCAGAAAATCCGCATATTCTCAAAAATTATTCAAATCTTTCAAAGACTTGAATCGATCCCTACCCGTGCCGCAAAAGCTGCGGCACGTCCAGTCGTCACAGACGGTCATCACTGCATGATACGGGATTGCAGCGGACGCCCAGACATGAATACTCTCCCCCCATGGATGACGCCCGCGCCCCCTTCCCGGCTCCACACCCCGGCTCGACCGACAGCGTCGCCATGCTGGGTCACATCGTGTCGTTCAACACGACCAGCACACACTCCAATCTTCCGCTGATCAACTGGATTGGTGAGTGGATGGATGCTCACGGCGTCTTCTGGAAACTCAGCTATAATCCCGAGGAAACCAAGGCCAATCTGCACGCCATCATCGGGCCTCGGACAGCAGGTGGCCTCGCTTTTGCCGGGCATGTCGACACGGTGCCGGTCACAGGACAGCACTGGTCATCCGATCCGTTTCAGCTCCACGAAAGTGGCACCCGACTGACAGCTCGTGGAGCGGCTGACATGAAGGGCTTCGTCGCCTGCATGCTGGCGGCCGTGCCGGATCTGGCGGCCATGGACCTGAAGCGCCCCATCCATATGCTCTTCACCCATGACGAAGAGATCACCTGCAATGGCGCACGCATCGCCATGCAGCAGGCGCAGGCAGATCATCTCCTGCCGTCATGGTGTGTTGTGGGTGAACCGACTCTCATGCTGCCGGTCATCGGTCACAAGGGGCGTCTGTCGGTACGTCTGACTGCTCGCGGCAAGGCTGGTCATTCGGCTTATCCCGAGGAGGGCGTGAACGCGCTCCATGCGCTTGGTGAGGCCATGGCGTGGGTTGCCGAGGAAGCGAGGCGCTTTGCCTTCGAAGGACGGCAGGTGGACGGATTCCATCCACCTCACTCCACCATCCAGATTGGGCTGGCCAGCGGTGGTGTCGCTCTCAACATCATCCCCGCCCATGCGGAAGCCGAGATCGAATGGCGCACCGTTCCCGGTGATGACGCGCACGCTCTTCTGGACCGCATGAAGCAGGCGCTGACCAGAACTGACCAGTGGATGAAGAAAGCCTCACCCGAATGCGGACTGACTTTCGAGGTCATCAACGACCTGCCTCCCCTCGTCCTTCCGAACAATGACCCGCTCGCCACGGTGGTCAGGCAGTCCGTTGGAACCAATGCGGAGGGATTCATTTCCTACGGAACGGAAGCCGGCATTTACCAGCAGGCCGGGATGAGGAGCATAGTGTGCGGTCCCGGCAGCATCGAGCAGGCGCATCGACCTGATGAATGGATCGAACGCAGTCAGCTGACGGCCTGCGACCGCTTTCTCCGCGACATGACCCGTCGCGTCTGCCTTGCCGGCACAGCGCCTCTCCCCGCAAACACAATGTGACACCGGATAGCCGCATATCATGGAGCCCCCCACCTCAGGTCGAGACTTTTCAGTCCGCACTACTCCTAAAAAGCGGTTATCCGAGCAGTTACCTCCCACATCGCGCACCCTTCCCTCTCTGCCTATTGAATTGCCGCAACCAGACCTCTCTTACTGGTGCGAAGGAAATGTCGGCATTCCCGGCGTGCATCGCCTGACCGCAGCCCTGCCTGGCCCGCATGTCGCCATCACCGCTCTCATGCATGGAAATGAGTATGCGGGAGCCATTGTCCTTGCCGATCTACTCAGGCGAGGCTTCGTGCCCCGGCGCGGCACATTGTCGCTGATCTTTCTGAATCTGGCTGCATTCGCCCGCTTTTCTCCGCAAAACCCGATCATGTCCCGCTTTGTCGATGAAGACATGAACCGGCTATGGGATACGCCCCCTGCCGGGTCGGCATCGCACTCCAGCGAACAGGCTCGCGTGCGCCAGCTTCTGCCCTATATCGAGACAATCGACAGACTTCTTGATCTGCATTCCATGTTATGGCCTGCCGACCCGCTCATGCTGGCGGGTCCGTCCGAAAAAGGTGTGTCTCTGGCGGCGTCCATCGGCATGCCGCCGCTCATCGTGGCGGATGGCGGACATCGCGCCGGACCGAGACTGATCGATATGACACACTTCACCAGTCCTCATTCTGCGGCGCAGGCCTGTCTGCTGGAGGCCGGTCAACACTGGACATGGGCTGCCCTGAAAACAACTCAGGACACTGTCCGTCAGTTTCTTTCTGTTTCGGAAATAGACAAAGCGAGCGAGCATTCTGAAGAACCACTTACGATTGCCGACGTCACGCATCGGATCACCGCCCACACGGGGCATTTTCGATTCATTCATCCCTTTGCAAGCGGCACTGTCATTCCAGCACGAGGCACCCTCATAGCGCAGGATGGCCCGGATGAAATCCGCACCCCTTACGATCACTGTCTGCTGGTAATGCCGAACTTTCGAACCGCCCGTAATCACACGGCTGTAAGGCTTGCCCGTATTCGATCATGACAGTGGCCTGAAAGAACTTCCTTCAGGCCATTCTCTTTTCGATTACTGCATTCTTTCCTGCGCAGACCGACCTGTTACCAGATTCTCGAACTGCTCGGGTGGCTGCGCCGTAATGCCCCCTGCCGGTTTGGGATAGTGCAGGTTGCCATACTGGAAAACATCAAACGTCATTGTCTCGTCAGGAGTTGGCAGCAGCCTGTCATTCCAGCCGCCTCCTGTTGAGCGGATCAGACCGACAACCGCCTGTTCGGCCCGCACCGCGACTTCAACTTCAGCAATACGCGCATCAAGAGCAGCTTCCTGCGCTACGATCGCCTCAAGATAGTTCGAGAGCCCGCCTTTATACAGCGTCATTGTCATGTTCTGCATGTCCATGGCCGTGCCGACGGCCCCTTTGAGACGCATGTCCTCCTGACGCAGCAGGCGAACACGGGACTGTTCGTCTTCCACTTCCCGGAATGCCGAGAGAATGGTGGAACGATAGGAATCTCGCGTCTCACGATAGACCGACCATGAATACTGGAGGGCTGCACGACGCAAACCGCCTTCAAAGATCGGCATGGAAGCCGAGGCTCCATAACTCCACATACTGTTGGCCAGTTTTGCGAGATCAAAACCGTTGGCGTTGAAACCTCCATTCGCACGCAGGGAAATGTGCGGATAGAAGGCCGCTCGTGCGACACCGATGGAGCGATTGGCCTGCGCCATCACACGTTCAGCCGCCGCGATATCCGGACGTCTTTGCAGTAGTTCCGAGGGAACACCCAGAGACACATCCACAGTCCGAAACGAGAAATTATCACGCGGTTCGATATGAAAACTTTCCGGAACCGTATTGGTGAGAACCGCGATCGCATGTTCCGTCACCTCACGCTGTGCCCGCACATCCAGTTCGGCAGCCTGCGCCACGTAAAGTCTGTTCTGTGCACGTGCAAGATCGAGACGGGGTGCCGCCTGATTGTCCAGCTGCGTGCGCGTCATATCCACTGCCTTGCTATAATAGGCAATGGACTGACGATAGATCGCATCCTGCGCGTCATATCCTCTGAGAGCGATGTAATCGGACGCCAGATCGGCAGCCAGACTCAGACGGACACCGGCAAAGTCAGCCGCCTTTTCCTGAGCTGCAAATTTCTGCATCCGCACCTGATTGCGGATTTCCGACCAGAAATCAGGTTCCCACGAAGCAAGACCGCCATAGAATTCATCGGTCGCGGTCGTAGCGCCCTTGTAGCGAAACAGCGCGTCGGCTGACTGTTTGTTGTCGGAGGCACCAAACGCCAGTCCGAAATGCGGCAACAGATCGGCCCGGGCCTTCATGACAAGCGAACGCGCCTGCACAAACCGTTCGGCCGCCGCCTGAAGATCCGCATTCTGCTCAACAGCACGTTGTTCCAGATCATCCAGCACAGGATCACCAAGAAGCGTCCACCAGTTGACCGGAATTTGAAGTTCCGCTGGCGTCGCTTTGGCAAAAGGCGACTGGCCGGTCCAACTGTCTGGCACGACGAAATGCGGAGCCTCGTAACGGGGAGCGAGATCGCATCCGGACAAGGCCACAACTGATCCCAGAGCGCATACTCCCGTCATGATCCGTTTCAGCACAGAGGGAGTTCTGATCGAAAGCTGGTTCATCCTTCGATCTCCTCATCTTCACGCTCATAGCCTTTGGCCGGAACCACAACACGAACTTCCTGATTGTCCAGAAGATCGGCAGGAGGATTACGAATAATCCGATCACCCGGCTGAAGTCCGGAAATCACGTCCGTGCGTGTGTCAGCCATTCTGCCGACCGTGATGGACCGGAAATGCGCGTGGTTGTCATTGGAAACAACGGCCACCTGCATTCCTGCCTCCTGAAACACCAGAGTCGAGGTCGGAATCTGCCAGATGCCGCCTTCTGCGGGTGATGTCAGATGCACGGAAGCAAAAGTGCCCGGCCAGAGCAGATGGTTCGGATTATCAATCGTAAATTCCGTGACTGCTGTGCGTGTATTCGGATCATAACCTTTGGCGATGGTCAGAAATTGCGCTTTGAATGTCCGGTTCGGGAACTGGGGAACGGATACCGTAGCAGTCAGGCCCGGCTTGAGCATATAGGAGAAAACTTCTGGCACAGAAAGAAACAGTCTCATCTTGTGCATATCGGAAACGACGAACATCTGGTTCGCGTCGCCATTGGCGGAATGCTCGCCTCCACCCGCGCTGACATAATCTCCCACATTGATATCACGGGATGTCACCACTCCATCAAAAGGAGCCACTACAGTCTTGAATTTTTCAAGAGCTTCAAAACGATCCAGATTATGTTGTGATGCCTGCATTTCGGCATAACCGGATTTCCGATTGGCATCGGCTACAGAAACAGACTGTCCGGAGACAGCCTGAGACTGTGCCATTGCATGCCAGCGGTTGGCACTGACCACAGTCAGATTATACTTTGCTGACTGAGCATCCAGATCCGCCTTCGCCTGTGCAAACTGAGCATCAAGACTGGGCGCATTGATGTCTGCCAGAACGTCTCCGGCCTTCACATCAGACCCAAAATCCTTATACCACATCTTCACGTAACCGGATGCCTGTGGATAGATCGGCGCCTGATACCAGGCGTCCACCGTCCCCGGCAGTGTCAAGGCTACAGTCTTTGCGCCGGGTTCCGGCGTGACAACCTCCACATCCGGAATGGCGCTGTGCTCAGTTACGCGCGCCACCTCATGATCGGCGTGCATCCGTTCAACAATAACGTACCCCGAAACCACAACGAGAACGCCAGCAACCAGAAGCAATCCGGAATATTTACGGATCGAGCGCGCCATCACACGGCCTCCTTACGAGAAGATTTTCGGCTGTAGAAAATTGCATAGACACAGGGAACAAAGAGAAGTGTCGAAATCGTCGCGACAATCAGCCCACCAATGACCGCCTTGCCCAGTGGGGCATTCTGGGAATTACTGATGGACATCGGCACCATGCCGACAATCATGGCGCTGGCCGTCATGATCACCGGACGTATCCGCCCATAACCGGCTTCCAGAGCGGCCTTCAGAGGCTCCCCATGGACCGCCAGCCTCTCCCTTGCGTAATCAACGACAAGGATGGAGTTAGCCGTCGCCGTTCCCATGCACATGATGGCTCCGGTCAGTGCCGGCACGGAGAGATGCGTGCGTGTCAGGAACAGGCTCCAGGCAATACCGGCCAGCGCCCCCGGCAGAGCCGAGATGATGATGAACGGATCAAGCCAGGACTGAAAATTGACGACAATGAG
This sequence comes from Acetobacter aceti NBRC 14818, assembly GCF_000193495.2. Taxonomy (NCBI): domain Bacteria; kingdom Pseudomonadati; phylum Pseudomonadota; class Alphaproteobacteria; order Acetobacterales; family Acetobacteraceae; genus Acetobacter; species Acetobacter aceti. The sequence goes on from NZ_AP023410.1 coordinate 1,697,132, forward strand.
AAGATAGATCAGCACGACAGACACGATCAGTCCGCCCACCAGCTCCTTGTAAGCCGAACTCATGGTCGTCGCCTGCCCCTCGACATCCACCACGGATCCCTGTGGCACGTCCTTTTTGGTCAGCTCCACTTCACGTTTGACACCATCGAGCACGGAGCCGAGATCTGTGCCTTCTGCCGACACGTAAATATCGAAAGCCGGCATCGAGTTGTAATGAGAAACCTCTCCCGGTGTACCGATTGCCCTGATCCGGCTCATCGCCCCCAGAAGCTGCATGGATTTTCCGGATGGATCACCATCGCCCTTGTCGATGGGAATGGTCAGAAGATCATTATAATGCGTCAGCTGATCCTGAGAGACATACGTATTCAGCGTGAAGGTTACACCCATTTTCGGGTCGAACCAGTACTGCGGATCAACCTGAGAGCTGCCCGATAGGGTCATCAGTTCATTGTCGGCCAGATTTCCTTCGTCAATCCCGGTGGCCTGTTCAAATGTGCGATCGCCTTCCACAAAGAGGGTTGGTGTACGCATGGTCTGCTGAAGAGAAACATCGGCTGCGCCAGAGATCTTTCTGATCCTGTTCGCAAGAACAACAGCATAGTTATAGCTTGCACGCAGATCCGGTCCGCCAATCTTGACATCAATCGGAGACGGTGAACCGAAGTTCAGGATTTTCGCTGTCAGATCCGCAGGCTGGAAGGTGAAGACCGTTCCCGGAAAGCTCGCCGACAGACCACGACGAAGGATGGCGCGATAATCCCAGACGGGAGACGCCTCATCCGTCAACGAAATCGTCAGATCGCAATCCTGAGCACCCAGTGTCGGAGTTGGAATGAATGCCTGATTATGCGCGCCTTCCGGCAATCCGCAGTTGCTAACAACATCTTCCACCTTGTTGGGAAGAAGCTCCCCGATCCTGTCACTGACAAGTGTCGCAATGCGACCAGCCACCTCTATACGCGTACCCAGGGGTGTCCGCATGTGCATCTGCAATTGACCGGATTTGATTTCCGGGAAGAAGTCGCGCCCAGACACAGCGTAAAGACCACAGGACAGAACCGAGATTCCAAGGAAAATACCCACGAAAACCGTTCTGTTCTGAATGAGCTTTCCCAGAAAGATTCCATAGGATTCACGGAATTTGGTGAATTTCCTCTCGAACCCTTTCTGGAACCGTGTGAAGGCATTGTTTCCATGCGGGAGCGCCTCATGCTCCTCACCATGCGCACCCGGATGCACATGCCCGGCGAAAAGATATTTCGCCATCGTCGGAACCAGTGTCCGCGAGAGAATGAAAGAAGCGACCATAGCGAAGATGATGGCTTCTGCCATCGGCATGAACAGCCACCCCGCTACTCCATCCAGTTCGAAAAGAGGTAGCCAGACGATGCAGATGCAGGTTGTGGAAACGAATGTCGGGATGACGATCTGATTGGCCGCATCAATGATCGCTTCTTCCAGCTCTTTTCCCATTTCCAGATGCGTGTCGATATTTTCGATCATGACTGTTGCGTCATCAACAAGAATACCAACAGCCAGAGCCAGACCGCCTAATGTCATGACGTTGATCGTCTGTCCGACCCAGCCAAGGCCGATGATCGAGCAAAGAATAGCCAGAGGAATGGACGTGGCGATAATCACGGTTGACCGCCATGACCCAAGGAACAGCAGTACAACCAACCCCGTCAGCGCGGCGGCCGTGACCATCTCCCGCATCACGTCGTGGATGGAGTCTTTCACGAAGCCTGACGCGTCACTGAGAATGCTGATTTTGACGCTGGAAGGCAGCACCGCCTGAAGGCGCGGCATCATCTTTTTTACGTCATCAACGACATCCAGCGTGGAGGCTTCACCACTTTTCATGACCACCATGATGACGGCCTGCTTGCCCTTGACCAGAACGCTGTTGCTCTGAGGATGGCCGCCTCGATAAACCTGCCCGACGTCACGAATATAGACGACTGCGTTGCCAACACGCTTGATCGGAATATCCGCGATATCATCAAGACTTCTCGGCGTTGCATTTGTCTGCACCATCCAGTCTGTCGGACCGATCTTCTGATCGCCCGCCGGTCTGACGACGTTCTGATGGTCCAGCGCATTCTGCACGTCCATCGCCGACAGGTGATGCGCCTGAAGCTGCTGCTGGCTCAGGGAAATCATGACAAAACTGTCCATGCCGCCATAAGGCTGTGGCACGACGGCTCCCGGCACTGTCACCAGCAAGGAACGAATGCGGATAAAAGCCAGTTTCCACAAATCTGACGGTGTCATCACTTCAGATGTGAGTTTCAGCGTCACCACAGGCACCGAGGAGGCTTCCAGACGCATGATCATCGGAGCCGCAATATGTTGCGGTAACTGCTGGATGACCGTCTGTGAAATCGCGGTGACATCGGCTTCCGCCGCACCGATATCCGTTCCCGGCTGGAAATAGATTTTCACGATTCCACGGCCATAATAGGAATCGGCTTCCATATGCTCGATCCCCTCCACCGTGGAGGTCACACCCTGTTCGAAATTGTACATAATGCGCCCGGAAAACTCCTCGGGCAGCATGCCGGAATAGGACCAGACGACTGCGATGGCCGGGATTCTGATATTTGGAAAAACGTCAGTTGGTGTCTTCTTTATTGAAAGAAAACCGAACATGACGATCAGAATTGAAAGAACAATAAAGGTGTAAGGCCGCCGCAGAGCGGTGACGACGATTGCATTCATCGGACTGCCTTGCGTTAAGAGAGCAGGAGCCTGTCACCGCACCGGAAGTGGCAGCGCAGATGACTGGCTGTCCGGCCACAGGAGCGAGTGGCGTCCAGACATCTTTTGACATATCCATCTTTTCGGAATGGCTGATATAAAATTCTTTTTTAAATATGAGCCAACGCGGCCTTAAACCCTGCTTCTGCTGGCAGGGTCCGCCTTACAAGTGTCGTGTTTTTTATTGTTTTAGCCTGCGCTGCTCATTTTTTTGACCAGTAGCCGGATGCGCTGTTCGACATCCTCGTGACTGCCGCCGAGCCTGCGATCAAGTCCAAGAACGACGATGCCATGCACGGCTTCATACATCGTACGGGCGAGAACAGAGCGTTCCTTTACTGTGACAGGCATATCGCCAGCGAAAAGCGTGGCGATACGGTCCAGCAGGCTGTCGCGCAGAGCAAGATAATCAGACGGCAGTTCTTCCTGAGCGCTCCAGCGCAAGGCAAATAGCGCCTCCCAGCGGTTCAGATGATCACGGGCATAGCGGAAATATCCCAGCGCCAGCGCTTCCAGCTTCTGCGATGAGGAGCCTGACATGTTTTCCGCTTCGGCAAACATGAAGTTTCCCATTTCCAGAAGCGTGCGGGCGTTCACTTCCAGAATCACATTATCCAATCCGCCGAAAAGATAACCGAGAGACCCCAGCGCGCAGCCGGCTTTTCCGGTAACGGCGCGCGCAGAGCAGGCCCGGAACCCATCTTCAATAATGATCTGTTCCGCCGCATCCGTGATGGCGCTTCTGAGTGCTTCCGGATCCTTGCCTTTTCGCGCCATGTTTCTCTCTCCCCCTATTCGTCCGTCTTTATCCCTTATGGCATGAGATATAAAGAAAATGAACACTGTTCATTTTCTGATTGCATTAATGAACATCGTTCATTATGAACAATGTTCAGTGACAACACACCAACACGGAACCCATTCATGAGCACATCTCGCCACACCAGCAGCATCGCCGTTTCCTCAAGCTGGGTCATGTTCACCTGGATAAGCTTTGTGGTAGCCCTGCTCTCCATGGCAGTTGCCGTTATCTATATGCCGATGGAAAGCTGGCTCAGGGCCTATCTGGGGCTTTCGGGACTGTTTCTGGTGCAGTCATCCATTTCCCTCTCACGCACCCTGCGCGATCAGGCAGAATCTGAAGCCGCCAAAAATTCCTAGTGGCAATGGATGTGATCCTGAAGGCATCAGAAAATCGACTCAGGCAAGCCTCTTCGTTATACGGGCACTCTTCTTCAACATCGTTTTCAAGGAAGCAGTCTGTGCAGTGCGAGTGGCGTAGGTCTTACGACAGGCTGGTTCCAATACTGATCAAGGAACACTTCGGTAATCCCGGCGGTATGACCCGGCAGTTTCCTTACATGAAATCGACGTTTCCATGGAAAGACGAAGATTTCATCCTTACAGCCGAAGCGCTCGCCAACCCGAACAACAAATACCACGGCCTTGAACGGCAGGCTCAAAAGTATCATCGGGCTGGATCGTGGCAACTGGCGGGAGAATGTTGGCTGATTGCGGCAGGTTGGCGACGCAACATGATGGATGCTGATAACGAACAGCATGTGGAAGCGTTACAGTTTGTCCTGCGTCATGTCGAATATAACAGGGCGCTGGACGAGTGGAAAAAGAAGAAACTCAGCAGAAACGCCATGCCCTATCCCGAACTGTTCGGGCTTTCTGACAACTGACACTCTAATTTCGTCAAAACTACAGAAACACCTTAAAACACTACATCTTTCACCATCGCCATAAAAAAAGAGAGGCACAAAGGCCTCTCTTTTTCCGTAAACCCTACAGGCGGAAGTCGAATTACCGCTTATAGATCGGGAACTTTGCACACAGCGCCTTGACCCGCTCATGGACAGCGTTCTCGACGGCGGCATCACCCTCGCCACCAGCGGCGGCCAGCGCGGTCAGAACCTCGTCGATCATCTCGCCGACCTGACGGAACTCGGCCTCGCGGAAACCGCGCGCCGTCGCCGCCGGACTGCCCAGACGGATGCCGGATGTGATCGCAGGCTTTTCCGGATCAAACGGCACGGCGTTCTTGTTCGCCGTGATGCCCGCACGCTCCAGAGCCTTTTCCGCGATCTTGCCCGTCACCTTCTTCGGACGCAGATCAACCAGCAGCAGATGGCTGTCCGTGCCGCCGGTCACGAGGTCGAAACCACGCGCCACAAGTGTCTCGCCCAGAACCTTCGCGTTGGCGGCGACGGCTTTCTGATACTCCTTGAACTCCGGCTTCAGCGCCTCGCCGAACGCGACAGCCTTGGCGGCGATCACATGCATCAGCGGGCCGCCTTGCAGGCCGGGGAAGACGGCGGAATTGATCTTCTTCGCCAGCGCCTCGTTGTTTGTCAGGATCAGGCCGCCGCGAGGACCGCGCAGCGTCTTGTGCGTCGTGGTCGTGACGATGTCGGCGTGCGGGATCGGGCTCGGATAGAGACCAGCCGCCACCAGACCGGCGAAGTGCGCCATGTCCACCATCAGGAAAGCGCCGACCTCGTCAGCGATCTTGCGGAAGCGGGCGAAGTCGATGATGCGCGGATAGGCGGAGCTGCCGGCGACGATCAGCTTCGGCTTGTGCTCACGGGCCAGTGATTCCATCTCTTCGTAGTCGAGATAGCCATCTTCCTTGCGCACGCCATACTGCACGGCGTTGAACCACTTGCCGGAATAGTTCGGGGCTGCACCGTGTGTAAGGTGACCACCGGCGGCGAGGCTCATGCCCAGCACCGTATCGCCCGGCGCCACGACCGACATGAACGCCGCCTGGTTGGCGTTCGCGCCCGAATGCGGCTGCACGTTGGCGAAGCCCGCGCCGAACATCTGCTTGGCCCGCTCGATGGCGAGGACCTCGACCTTGTCGACCTCGGAGCAGCCGCCATAGTAGCGACGACCCGGATAGCCCTCGGCATATTTGTTGGTCAGAACGCTGCCCTGAGCCTGCAGGACAGCCTCCGACACCATGTTCTCCGACGCAATCAGCTCGATCCCGTCGCGCTGACGCTCGAACTCGCTCGCAATCGCTGCCGCAACCTCAGCGTCAACCTCCGCCAACGAAGACTGGAAAAAGCGATGCAGATCCGTCTCGCTCATATTGAAACTCCCTGTCCCAGAGCCACTCATCACAAAGCAGGTAGCCCCGAAACCGGACGCCCAACCCGAAACGTACCTTGCTGTTGGCGTGGTTGTAGCCTTTTCATGGACGGAAAACCACACCTCGCGCATAGATGGTCTGCATAGAGACGTTTCAAGGACAGCCTTACCCATGCCTCAGCCGCCCCGGCCCAGCTCATCATCCCTTTTCCGTCGCAAACCCATGGATGCCGCCCCGGAAGACAGTGGTCTGAAACGTGTACTGGGCCCGGCCACTCTGGTCGCACTTGGCGTGGGCGCGACCATTGGTGCCGGGCTGTTCTCGCTGACAGGCATTGCGGCAGGCGACAATGCGGGGCCGGCCGTAACGCTGTCCTATATCATTGCCGCCATCGCCTGCGGATTTGCGGGGCTCTGTTACAGTGAACTGGCGGGCATGATTCCCGTCGCCGGAAGCGCCTACTCCTATGCTTATGTCACGATGGGCGAACTGATCGCGTGGATCATCGGCTGGGATCTGGTGCTGGAATACGCCGTCGGGGCCGCAACGGTCTCAGTAAGCTGGTCGGGCTATGTGACCTCGCTCCTCGCCGGATGGGGCATTCATCTACCGGCACGCTTCACGGCCTCACCGTTCCAGACCGTTCATCTGGCGGACGGCAGCACCGCCAGCGGCATCGCCAACGTACCGGCGGCCTTCATCATCATTCTCGTCTCCCTGCTGCTGATCCGGGGAACCTCCGCCTCAGCGAAGGTGAATGCCGTCATTGTCGCTCTCAAACTGTCGGTCATTGCGGCCTTTATCGGCTTCGGCATCCCTTGGATCGACACGGCCAATTATCACCCGTTCATTCCGCCCAATGAGGGGACGTTCGGCCATTTCGGGTTTTCCGGCGTCATGCGTGCGGCGGGGACGATCTTCTTCGCCTATATCGGCTTCGATGCACTCTCGACGGCAGCTCAGGAGACCAGAAACCCCAAGCGCGACATTCCCATCGGTATTCTCGGCAGTCTGGCCATCTGCGCGCTGGCTTATGTCACCTTTTCCTTTGTGCTGACCGGAATCGTGAACTACGCCGATATGGCCGGAGACCCCGCCCCTGTCGCCACGGCCATCGACCGGACGCACATCACATGGCTTCAGATCGCCATCAAGTTCGGGATTATCGGCGGCTTCACTTCCGTGCTGTTGATGCTGCTGCTCGGACAGAGCCGCGTCTTTTTCGCTATGTCCCGTGACGGCCTGCTGCCTGCTCTGTTCAGTCGGACCCATGCCCGCTTTCACACGCCGTGGCTGTCCAATCTGTTCTTCATGGTACTGACAGGACTGCTGGCCGCCTTCCTGCCGATTGCCGAGCTGGGCCACATGACGTCCATCGGCACGCTGCTCGCCTTCATCATTGTCTGTGTCGGCGTGCTGGTGCTCCGCCGTCAGGCTCCCGACGCCGAGCGAAAATTTCGCGTAGCGGGAGGTCCGATCATTCCCCTCGCCGGGATTCTGTCCTGTCTGGTTGTCATGGTATCTCTGGACGGCCTGACCTGGCTCCGACTCTTCGTGTGGCTCGGGATCGGTCTGGGTGTTTATTTTCTTTACGGACGCCAGAAAAGCAGACTCGCCGGAGCAGACTGATCCAGTGAGACAAATCATGATCCGGTATTGAAACGCTCCTCAACCTGAGAGAACGCCCTTTTTACCGGATCAAACGCCCTGCTTAAGCAAGAAGGGTGTTTCTGCGGGTGGTGTAGTGGCAGGGCTCTTACTATTACCGACAGGTAAACAGCCGTCCGGCATTGCATGAAAACGGCATCTCTTTTGAAAGTATGCTGGAACTTTCCTGCTCTGACGCGATATACACCAGCATCAGGCCGTACTTGACCAAGGCGCGGCTCCCATAAAAACATCGGTTGATCCCGTGCTGCTTCTCCTGATGGGCGTCCTTGCCGTCGTCCTGCTGATTGCCATCAACATCCTCATTTCTCTCTCGGAAATCTCGTTCGCAGCCGCGCGCGATGTCAGACTGCGATCCCGCGCCGAAGCCGGTGACGAACGGGCGACGGCCTTCCTCGCCATGCGTCGCAACAGTGGTCAGGTGATGACCGTGCTTCAAATTCTTCTGAACGCGGTTGGAATCCTCGGCGGTATCGTCAGCTCCGATATGCTGACCCCACCGCTTTCAGACATTTTCAGAAGCTGGGGACTCAGCAACGCCTCCGCTGACAGTCTCGGCGCTACGATCAGCTTCATATTCATCACCGGCACGTTTGTCGTTTTTGCCGATCTGCTCCCCAAGCGCATCGCCATGAACGCGCCAGACCGGATCGGGCTCGCCATCGGATGGTTCCCCTCGACGGCGCTGCATCTGCTCTATCCGTTTGTCTGGGTCTTCTCCAAGATTTCCGACGCGCTGCTCCGCGCCCTGAAAATACCGGCTGCCTCCGCTGTCGAACCCGTCACACCGGAAGACCTGCGCGCCATTCTTGCTGCTGGCACCGCCTCCGGCGTGCTGCTGGAGCAGGAACATCTGATGATCCAGAACGTGCTGGGTCTTCAGGATCGCGCTGTTAGCTCCGCCATGACGCCCCGTGACGAAATCGTCTTTCTCGATGTGCAGGAAACGCCGGACACTTTGCGCAACAAGGTCCGTCACGACTCCTATTCCCGTTATCCGCTCTGCAATGGCGGCCTCGATCACGTTATCGGTTCAGTGCGCATCGAGGATATTTTCGTCGCCTCTGCCGATGAGAAAGGCGCTCTGCCGCTTGGTCGCCTGCGCCGCGATGTGCTGTCCGTCCCGGAGACACTCAATCTGTGGGATACACTCGCCCAGTTCGATGCCCACGGTGCAGGCTTTGCGCTCGTCATCAGTGAATACGGGCTAGTCGTCGGGCTGATTACCTTCAAGGATATCATGGGCGCGCTGATGGACGGGCTGGCGACGCCGTTTGAGGAGCAGCTTATCGTTCAGCGTGACGAGAACTCATGGCTGATCGACGGCGCAGCCCCGATCGGGGATGTCATCCGTGAACTCGGTGTGGCCGACCTGCCGGACAGCAGTTCCTTCGACACGATCGCGGGATTTGTCATGCATCGTCTCCGTCGCATGGCCCGCAAGGCGGATCATACGGACGCTTCCGGTTTCCGCTTTGAGGTGGTCGATGTCGAGGGCTTCCGCATCAACCAGTTGCTGGTGACCCGCCTGCCCCGCACGGAAGAATCCGAGACAGCCTGACGGTTTCTTCGCTTTAACGACGCCGGAACAGCAGTTCCAGGTCATTGCGTGTCAGCCTCACCCATGTCGGGCGTCCGTGCGAACAGGTGCCCGCACGCGGTGTCTCCTCCATGCGACGCAGCAGCGCATTCATTTCCGGAATGGTGAGGTTACGGCCCGCCCGGATGCTGCCGTGACAGGCCATGCGGGCGATCACCGCATCCAGTCGCGCATCCAGAGTGGGTGTTTCCTCAATACTGGCGAGGTCATCCGCGTCCAGTTCCTCCGCCAGATCCCGCAACAGATTCACGGCTGAGGCATTGCCGAGCAGCGCAGGCAGGGAGCGGACCAGCACGGCTCCAGCGCCAAACGGCTCCAGATCGATTCCGAGTTTCGACAGCGCATCGGCACGTGACACCAGCAGATCCGCCTGACTGCGGGACAATTCCACCACATCCGGCACCAGCAGACGTTGGGCGCGGATGGTGCCGGAGAGAAACTGCTCACGCAGAACCTCATGTGTCAGCCGCTCATGCGCGGCATGCTGATCCACCAGAACCATATTGTCATCGGCAGTTACGGCGATGATGTAGGTGCTGAGCACCTGCGCCACCGCCGCACCGAGAGGGTGATCTTTTTCCGGGCCGACTGCTGGAGAAATGGTGCCAGCCTGCGGATCGTCTGGCTGCACAGGTAAAGCAGGTGACTGATTTCCATTTTCCACACCATCCAGCATCACTGAAACAGGCGGATCCGGGGCGAAGATGCGGGCTGCGGGTTGAGCGCCCAGCGCCAGAAACGGCTCGGCAAATCCCTCCGAGCGCGGCACTTCCGGTGGATAGACGATCCGGGCTGGACGTGGTGCGGAAAAGCCCGGCCGCACACCCGCCGTTCCAGCCCCCAGTCCAAGCGCCCGCGTGATCGTGCCGATCACCAGTGATCGCACCCCGGCTTCATCGGCAAAACGGAGTTCTGTCTTGGCGGGATGGACGTTCACATCGACCTGCTCATAAGGCAACGACAGGTTGATGACAGCCACGGGATGACGACCGGACTCAATAACACGGCGATACGCGACGCGGATGGACGTACGCAGCAGCGGATCGACCACGGCGCGACCGTTGACCAGCATGAACTGTCCGGCTGTCGTCGGTCTGTGAACGGATGGGCTGCATGCAAAGCCCGACAGCTTCATGTCGCCGCGCACACCGTCCAGTTTCAGCAGACCATCCGCGTCTTCAATTCCGAGAAGCGCCGCCGCCCGTGCTTCGAGCGTTTCAGAGGGGCGATCAAGGATGGTGCGCCCATCCGCTTCCATGAAGAACGCCACATCGGGAGCCGTCAGCGCCAGACGACGGACCGCCGCTTCAGCGTGTGATCCTTCCACCCGGGCGCTCTTGAGAAACTTCCGACGGGCGGGCGTGGCGAAGAACATATCTTCGACCAGAATCGAGGTACCTTTTTCGCCTGAGCAAGGCTCTGGAGGAGAAATCTCGCCACCCGCGACGTGGATGCGCCACGCGCAGTCACTGTCCGCCTTGCGGGAGGTAATGGTCAGACGCGCCGCAGCCCCCACGGACGGCAGCGCCTCACCCCGGAAACCAAGGGTAGCGATCCGCACCAGTGTCTCATCGGACAGCTTTGACGTGCAGTGACGTTGCACGGCCAGCGCCAGTTCATCAGGCGTCATGCCAATGCCATCGTCCGTGACGACAATACGATCAGCGCCACCATTGACGATGGCGACGCGGACACGTTGCGCCTTTGCATCCAGCGCGTTTTCCACCAGTTCCTTGAGGGCCGCGGCAGGGCGCTCAATCACCTCACCGGCGGCGATACGGTTGATGACGGCATCGGAAAGCCGACGCAGAACGGGCTGGAAAGGAACAGGTTTGGACATGCTGGAGGTAGTTTAGCCCATTCGACGCGGTGACGGAATCACGCTTTACCTCGTGGCCACGATAAGGCACGACGAGGCTCATGACCCGTATCTATATTGATGCCGATGCCTGCCCGGTTAAGGACGAAACCTACCGTGTGGCGGGCCGCTACAAACTGCCCGTCGCGGTTGTCTCGAACCGCATGATCGTGATTCCTGACTCGCCGCTCATTGAGCGCGTCGTGGTGGAAGCAGGACCGGATGTCGCCGACGACTGGATCGCGGAGCATGCGCAGGAAGGCGACATCGTTGTGACTGGCGATATTCCTCTGGCGGCACGCTGTGTGGAAAAAGGCGCGAGCGTGATTGACTCGAAGGGAAAGATTCACGACGCCAACTCCATCGGAATGGCGCTCGCCATGCGCAATCTGATGACTGATCTCCGTTCTGCCGGGATGGAAACGCCCGGTGGCCCCTCGTTCAGCAAGACGGATCGCTCACGCTACCTTTCTGCGCTCGATACGCTGGTGGTGCGTCTGCGGAAACCCCGTTTTCGGATTCCTGTCGCGCCGTAAGATGTATGGGGCGCTTCCTGTCCCGATCTTACGATCTTGAAATCCTGTCTCTGACGAAACTACCGGACGACAGAGTTCAAACAGGCCTAGAATGGTATAAGCGTGTTCTCAAACATGTCTGCACAGGTCTCCCATGTAAACCGTTCCGCATGGGTGCGACAGGCGGCACGATCACCCTTCAACGCCTGCAGACAGGCAGCGCGCAGATCATCATTGACGGCACCGACGCACCCTTCCGCACCGGCCAGAATGTCCTTTGGTCCTGTCACATCATAAGCAGCGACCGGTGTGCCACAAGCCAGAGCTTCCAGAACCACCAGCCCGAACGTATCCGTGAGGCTTGGAAACACGAACACATCGCCGCCGGCATAAGCCGCCGCCAGCGCACCCTCTTCCAGTCGTCCCGTAAAGATCGCCTGCGGAAAATTCTTTTCCAACGCAGCACGATGCGGGCCATCGCCCACAACAACCTTTGTGCCCGGCAGATCAAGAGACAGAAAGGCCTCGATATTTTTCTCGACCGCCAGCCGCCCGACATGAATGAAGACCGGACCTGAAATGCCCAACTCAGCCTTCCAGTCCCTGCGCGGCTCCGGTGTGAAACGTGCGAGATCGACACCCCGTGTCCAGGGCATCACACGAGTGAAGCCACGGGCAGACAAATCTTCACGCAGGCTGGCGGTCGCGGCCAGCGTGCCCTGCGACCGGTTATGGAAGCGTCTCAGCAGCGCATAGGCTGGATCAAGCCCCCAGCCCAGACGGGCCTGAACATATTCCGGAAAACGTGTGTGGTATGAAGTGGTAAATGGAACACTATGTTTACGTGCCCAGCGCCATGCTGCCCAACCGACAGGGCCTTCGGTGACAATGTGCAGAACATTCGGTCTGAAAATCTTGACCAACTCTCTGAAACGCCGACCGGGATTGAGAGCGAGTGGTATTTCCGGATAACTCGGACACGGGATGGTGCGGAAACGATCCGGCCCGATGACCTCCACCTCATGCCCTTTCGCTCTGAGCATGTTGACGATGGTGGTCATGGTACGCACGACGCCATTGACCTGTGGCGTCCATGCGTCCGTCGCTATCAGTATTCGCAAGCCAGACCTCATTCAGACAGAGGATAACTTTGGTTTTCAGAATTCTATAGAGCCGGAATACGGCTATCAGGTCTTGAGATACGATGAAGGAGAACAGTTCAACCAGGCTCCCGGACCGACGTCATGCTCACAGTGCCTTCCTCATTCCGACGGGACATCATGTTCTCTGGCCAGCGAAATCTGCTACCTACCGTTGGCACATCCCGGGCCGGAGCAGGCGTTTTACGGCTCCAGTCAATCAGCGAGAACTGGCCGTGCCTGTCCTCAACAAGGCCGGTACAGCTTTCCACCCAGTCCCCTGTATTCATGTAGCAGACACCATCGATTATCCGGATTTCTGGACTATGGATGTGGCCGCAGATAATACCATCCGCACCCGCCTGTCGTGCCTCCTTGGCCAGCGCTTCTTCAAACCGGTCAATAGCTTTTACTGCTCCTTTGACCTGCCGCTTTGCCCACGCAGAGAAAGAGCGATACGGCAGGCCCAACCGACGCCTTACGCCATTGATCCAGCGGTTCAGCACAAGAGCTGCCGTATAGGCCTGATCACCCAGAAGCGCGAGAACCGGCGCGTAACGCACGACACTGTCAAACTCGTCACCGTGCAGGACCAGATAGCGCTTGCCATCAGCAGTGACATGGTCTGCGCGTGGCAGCAGACGAACGCCCGCCACTTCCAGATTCATCGGAAGCCAGCGACGAAACATCTCGTCATGGTTGCCGGGAATATAGATAACATCCGTCCCATGACGGGCCATGCGCAGGATGACCTGCAACAGTTCATCGTGATGATTGTCCCAGTACCATGACCGGCGCAGCCGCCATCCGTCGATGATGTCACCGACCAGATAAAGCTTTTCGCAGGAAATGGATTTCAGGAAATCGGCTGCGAGCGCCGCCTGACTTCCCCTGGTTCCGAGATGAATATCGGACAGAAACACCGCACGATAGGGTGTTTGCCCGGCGAGGGAAGTATCAACAAAGCTCATGGCGCTCCGTCCCGCAGGAGGTCTGCCTTCGTGTAGAGCATCCCCGTCAGCGGCTACATGACAGTTCCATGATTTCTGGAAAACCACGGTGTCGGATCATGGTGCTCCTGCGTTGATCAGGTGAAATTGAAAGTTCACCGCACGCCAGGAAAGACCGACCGCATGTATGTCATCCACAACCCCACCGCAGGCCGCAGGAATACCGGCCGGTTGTGGAACGTGCTCGATTGCCTCGCCAGTCACGGCATTCCACTGAAGATTCTTGAAACGCAATATGCCGGCCATGCCACGGAACTGGCCCGCACAGCGGTTCGTCAGGGCGCGGATATGGTGGTCGCGGCCGGAGGGGACGGCACGATTGCAGAAGTCGTCGCCGGCATGATGCACTCTGACACGCGTCTCGGGATCATCCCTCTTGGCACGGCGAATGTCCTTGCCCACGAATTCAATCTGCCTTTCGCCCCCAAAGCACTGGCAGCCGTGCTCGGCTCGGATGGCGGGACACCCCTCTGGCCCGGAATCCTGAAATCATCAGATCACTCAAGACTGTTTGTGCAGATGGTTGGCGCTGGTTTCGATGCGCATGTCGTGCATCATATCGACCTTGGCACAAAGCGCCTGCTGGGTCGGGGCGCTTATGTGCTCCAGACTGTTCGGGAACTGCCGCGTTACCAGTTTCCCTCACTGTGCGTTCGGGCCGATGGCAAGGAATATCATGCAGCCAGTGTGATTGTGAGCAAGGGTCGTCTTTATGGCGGCCCTTATCTGCTGTCATCGGACGCCCTGCCCGGTGAACCCGGTTTTTCCGTCACGCTTTTTGAACATGGTGGCGTTTCCTCCGCCCTGATGGCGGGGATTTCCCTGCCGCAAGGCAAGATGGGCAGTCTGCCCGGGGTGCAGACTGTACGTGCCTCGCATATAGAAATCACGACACCTGAAGGATTGCCCGTGCAGGCGGATGGAGATCCGGCAGGCATACTGCCGTTCGAAATTATGGATGCGTCAGGACCGGTGATGCTGGCAGCGGGCTGAGAAAGACTGATACGCTGCGTTGTCTGTGTGGCTTTTCAGGGAGACAGAACAATTCTCCCATCCAGCCCTCCCTGTCGTGTTTTCATCAGGGCTGTATCGAAAGATTCCAGAGGCAGAACCTCCGAGATGGGAGAACGCATGACACCACGGGCCAGAAGTTCAATCGCCTCATAAAGATCATCAAGGGTCGAACCCACCGACCCAAGCAGCGTGATTTCCCGCACAATGAAATCGATGGGATGAGACTGAAAAGCGTCGGTCGTGTAACCAAGCATCACCATTCGTCCACGACGACGCAGCATATTCAGGGCGCTGCTCATCGCCGCCTGCGTGCCGAGCAGTTCGAAAACAGCATCAGCGCCTTCACCGGTCAGTTCCCGCACACGGCTCGCTACATCAGGCGTTTCCAGCACATCAATGATGTGTTCCGCCCCCATCTCCAGTGCAATCTGCGCTCGGGCGCCGCCGCGTCCGACCGCAATGACCCGGCCTCCCGCCTGACGGGCATATTGCAAAAGAGCGAGCCCTACACCGCCAGTTCCATTGATGACTACCCAATCTCCCGGATGGATGGCCGCCATACGTCCCGCATGCACTGCCGTGGAGCCCGCGCACCCCATGGTCGCGGCCTCAGCGAGATCGACATGCTCCGGCACAGGCACGCAGTTTTTCACGGGAACAGTGATGTATTCGGCATAACCACCATCACTTGAGAAACCCGGTTGGGCCTTTGGTTGCGGACACAGATGATCGTCACCCATGCGACAGTAACGACACCTGCCGCAACCGACATAGTAATACACGACGACCTTGCGGCCTTCCCACGTCTGGTCCACGCCCGCACCGCAGGCATCGACCGTTCCGGCAATTTCATGCCCGACCGTAAAATCCCTTTTGCCGAGATCGAGCAATCCATCCTGAATATGCAGGTCCGTGCGGCACACACCACAGGCGGCAATTCTCACACGGACCTCCCCCGCTTCCGGCTCAGGGATTGAGACAGCCCGCAAGGCGAAGGGCCGGTTCGGAGAGACAAGCTGTACAGCTTTCATCGTCATGGATGAAGGAGACATGGGATCACCTGCGGGTTGGTGGACAGGGATGAATTCAGCCAGCCTCTTTGCTGAGTTCATCCTTGTAGGCGTCAAGGCTTTTCATAAGGCCCGGCTCAATCACCGGGGGCTTCTGCTTCAGATCTTCCAGAGCGCTGATAATGGTTTCTATGATCGCCAGCCGGGCATACCATTTATGATTGGCCGGGATCACAAACCATGGTGCATAATCGCGTGCGGTATGGGTGATCGCTTCCTCATAGGCGTTCTGGTACTGATCCCAGAACTGGCGCTCCCTGACATCGGACGAAGAGAATTTCCATCTCTTGTCCTTGACGTCCAGACGACTGAGAAGACGTTTCCTCTGCTCATCCTTCGAGATGTTGAGAAAGAATTTCAGAACAAGGGTACCCTGTCGCGACAGGTAGTGTTCGAAATGCCGGATATCGTCAAAACGCCCCTGCCAGAAGGCAGGCGTGCCGACCTCCCCGGGCAGATGCTCCCGCTCCAGAAGTTCTGGATGAACACGCGTCACCAATACGTCTTCATACTGGCTGCGATTGAAAATCACGATACGCCCGGAGGAAGGTGCTGAAATATGAATCCGCCAGAGGAAACCATGCAGCAGTTCCTGTGGGCCGGGCTGTTTGAAAGAGGTAACCGATACTCCCGCCGGATTCACGCCTGACATCACATGCTTGATCGTGCCATCCTTGCCTGCGGCGTCCATGCCCTGCAGCACGATCAGCAGGGACGCTTCACTGTTGGCGTAAAGCAGTTCCTGAAGATCGGAGAGACGCTTCTTTGCCTGTTTCAGAAGCGCCTTGCCCTCCGGCTTGGTCAGCCCCAGTCCGGCGTCATCGGTCGGATCGTAATCCTTCAGACGAAACGGTTTTGACGGATCGACGCGATAACGCGTGGTCAGGATGGACAGATCTTCCAGAGTAAGTTTTCTTTCAGGAGCAGTCGTCGTCATCGCGATATGTCCTTTTTCAGTCCAGATCCCGGACGACCGACAGACCACCTGACGCCTGACAAACCGGCATCATCTCGATACGGTTGATGTTCACATGCTCCGGCAACCCCAGAACCCACGCAACGGTCTCGGCAATATCCTCGGGCAGAAGAGGTTTCGTGCCGCGATAGACCTCTGCGGCCTTCGCATCGTCGCCCAGACGCACATTGCTGAACTCGCTGCCCCCACAGAGGCCGGGCTCCAGATTGGTGGCGCGCACACGGGTGCCAAGCAGATCGGTTCGCAGGTTTCTCATGAACTGCGAGACAAAGGCCTTGCTGGCGCCATAGACGTTTCCGCCCTTGTAGGGATACGTCCCTGCCGTGCTGCCGATGCACACGACGTGACCATGGTTGCGCTCGACCATGCCGGGCAGCAGCGCATGGGTGATCTCGACCATACCCGAGACATTCGTCCCGATCATGCGCTCCCAGTCATCGATGTTCGTGCTCTGCGCCGGGTCCATGCCAAGCGCCAGACCGGCGTTGTTGATGAGCACATCGACCTCACGCCAGCCCTCCGGCAGTTCGGTGGGCAGTCCCCGCAGCGAATCCTTGTCCAGCATGTCCAGCGCCAGAGGGAGGAAGGCGTCCCCGAGAGAAGCCTGCAACGCATCGAGTCTTTCGACGCGACGACCGGTGCCGATCACCCGGTAGCCATCCTTTACGAGCCGTTCGCTGATGGCCCGACCGAACCCTGCTGTCGCACCTGTCACAAGAACCGTGTCAGTCATCGTTCAGTTCCTTCTCTCTGTTCTGGCTTTCTTTCGGGTGGGGCGCATTAGCCCCCTTCTGCCGCCAGCTTGTCAAATGGCTCGGTTGTCAAATGGCTCCCGTCGCACCATATCTGGAGCATGCAGTTTTTACAGTCTGATACGGTCGCATCCAGCGGCGCCGAAGAGTCACTCGCAGGCCAGCTTCTCATCGCCATGCCGTCCCTAGCGGAATCCGAGTTCGACCGGAGCGTGATCTATCTGTGCGCGCACTCGGCGGACGGCGGCGCAATGGGCATTGTCGTCAACCGCCGTATCTCGCAGCCGGGTTTCGATGATCTGCTACTGCAACTCGACATCGCCCCGACCCCGCCGCGTCGTCGCATCGGCCTGTGCGCGGGAGGTCCCGTTGAGGCAGGCCGCGGACTGGTGCTTCATTCCACCGACTGGGACGGCGACGGCACACTGACCGTCAATAACGATATTTCCCTCAGCGCCAACCTTGAGGTGCTCAAGGACATTGCGGCCGGAGACGGTCCACGCGATGCGCTGCTGGCGCTTGGCCATGCAGGCTGGGAAGCCGGACAACTGGAAGAGGAAATCGCCCGTCACTCGGCGTGGCTGGTGGCTCCGGCTTCAAGGGAGATCGTATTCGGGGCGGATCATGCGGCGAAGTGGCGCAAGGCTCTGGCGGCGATCAATATCGACCCGCTGCGGTTGGCGTCCTTTACCGGGAGCGCGTGACCGTTCTTCAGGGCTTTGCCCCGAACCCCACAAAGGGACGAAGTCCCTTTGATCCCAATTTTTCAAAAGTCTACCGGAAAATCAGCAAAGACGGCGACATCTGACGATCTTCCGTCAGTGGCACCCACCGCCCTTGCTGTCACATCCCTTGCATCCCCCACATCCACCGCGTGGACCGGCGTTGGCCCGTCCGACCACAGCAGTTTGCAGCACGGAAGGCGCATGGACTGTGCGTAGGACTGACCCAGTGCTTTTCCACAATTTCTGCGTCACGGAAGGTGCAAGGCGTCCGAGCCAGTAAAGGGCGCAGACCAGAACCAGCAATCCAACAATCAGGCTTTCAATCATGACGGCCCCCATCCCATCGCCAGCGCAAATCTCCATGTGAGAAATGCTGCCAGATAGGCCAAACCGAACAGATAACCGGCCGTCTGAAAGACGACCTTCCAGCCGCCTGTTTCACGCCGGATGACGGCCAGAGTCGAGAAACACTGCGGCGCGTAGACATACCATGCCATCAGCGACAGCCCGGTCGCAAGACTCCATTGCTGCGACAGGATCGGGATCAACTGCGACGCCGCATCACTTTCACCGCCTCCCACGGCATAGACCGTCGCCAGCGCGCTCACCGCGACCTCGCGGGCCGCAAGTCCGGGAATCAGCGCCACACAGATCTGCCAGGTGAAGCCGAGAGGCGCAAAGACCGGCAGCATGATGTGCCCGATCCAGCCCGCCAGACTGTAATCAATGGCCGGGCCAGTTGCGCCCTCTGGCGGCGCAGGAAAGCTCGATAACGCCCAGAGCAGCACGCTGAGCGTGACGATGATACTGCCGACGCGCGAGAGAAAGATGACGGCCCGCTGCCAGAGCCCCAGCGCCACATTGCGCAGGCTCGGCCAGCGATAGGCGGGCAGTTCCATGAGCAGTGGATGTTCTTCCTGCGAGTCACTCCGTTTCATGACCCAGGCCACACCGAGCGCGCTGAGGATCGCCACCATATAGAGCGCAAACAGCACAAGCCCCTGCTGGTTGATCACGCCGCCGATGGAACGCCGGGGAATGAAGGCAGCGATCAGCAGGGCATAGACCGGCAGACGGGCCGAACAGGTCATCAGCGGCGCCAGCAGGATGGTGACAAGCCGGTCGCGTGGATTCTGGATGGTGCGCGTCGCCATGATGCCCGGAACGGCGCAGGCGAAACTGGACAGCAGCGGGATAAAGGAGCGCCCGGACAGACCGGCGGACGCCATGATCCGGTCCAGCAGGAACGCGGCGCGCGGCAGATAGCCGGACTCTTCCAGAATCAGGATCCACAGGAACAGGATCAGGATCTGCGGCAGGAACACGACCACGGTGCCGGCCCCGGCGATGATCCCATCCACCAGCAGGCTGCGGATCAGCCCGTCCGGCAGAAGCTGGCGGATCATCTCGCCAAAGCTGGAAACACCGGCGTCCACCGCATCCATGACCGGCTGCGCCCATGAAAAGACCGCCTGAAACATGACGAACATCAGGGCCAGCAGGATCACCAGCCCCCAGACGGGATGAAGAATCCAGCGATCAAGCCGGTCTTCCAGCGCCTCGGAGGCGACGGCGGGGCGGGATGTGCATTCCGTGAGAAGTCGCCGCACAGCCGCATGGATCTCGCCTTGAGCTGCGACCGCAGGAACGGGCGGATGTAGGGGAGGATGATCCAAAAGGGCCAGAAGATCATCCGCGCCATTTTTCCTGACTGCCACAACGCCCACGACAGGCGCGCCCAGCTCAGCGGACAGTCGCGGCAGGTCGATTTCCAGCCCTTCCTTCCGGGCGGCGTCGAGCATGTTGAGCACGATGATCGTCGGACGCCCCAGGCGACAGACCTCCAGGGCAAACCGCAGATGCAATCGCAGATTGGTCGCATCCAGAACGCAGATCAGCAGTTCGGGCGCAGGCTCTCCCCTGTAGCGTCCGGCACAGACATCGCGGGTGACGGCTTCGTCCGGGCTGGTGGCTGAAAGGCTGTAGGCACCCGGCAGATCAAGCAGACGGACGGGCCGACCTTCAGGAGTTGTAAATCGCCCTTCCTTGCGTTCGACCGTGACGCCTGCATAATTCGCCACTTTCTGGCGACTGCCGGTCAGCAGATTGAACAGCGAGGTCTTGCCGCAATTGGGGTTACCAACCAGCGCCGCCCGGAGCGGAAGGGTCTCGATCAGCGCATCCATGATTTATGGAGCATCCCGCAGAATGACCCGGGAGGCTTCCAAACGACGAAGGGCAAAGCGGGTGAACCCGATCTTCACAGCCAGCGGATCACCGCCGAAAGGCCCACTGGCGACAATACGCAGCGGCTCACCCGGAACGAAGCCGAGCTCCCCCAGTCGCCGCGCGACGGCGTCCGCCGCACCACGATGGTCGATATGATCGATAACGGCGTCGATTCCGGCCGGAAGCTCGTCCAGGCGCATGCGCAGGTCCTGTCAGCCAGTGCTGTTGTGATGTTGCGAATGATACCTATTTCCTATTCATGCCGCTGTCCACTTCGGTGTCAGAAGGACGGGAGACAGGTAGGCAGACAGCGCATCGCTGCGTGGCAACTTTCCCCGCTTTCGCCCGTTACCAGCCCGGAGGTATGCCGATGACCGCACACATTCCTGTAGACAGAATCTTTCAGCCTACGGAAACACACCTCAACGAAGTCGTCAGTGTCTGGGATCTGAAGGCGAAACTGGGCGAAGGACCGATCTGGAGCGAAACCGAATCCGCCTTCTACTTTGTTGATATTCTCAGTTGCGCCCTGCATCGCTACCGTCCCTCCGATGGTATGCGCTCAACCTGGCATGTGCAGCGTCGGCCGACCTTTCTTGTGCCGACACAGGACGGCGCCCTGATCTGCGGCATGGAAGACGGCCTGTATCTCTTTGATCCGGAAACCGGACGCACCCATCCGTTCATACCCGTCGAACAGCACCATTCCCGCACGCGCCTGAATGATGGCCACGTGGACAGGTCCGGACGACTCTGGTTCGGCACGATGGATGACAAGGAAGAACTCCCAATCGGCTCCCTCTACAGTATGGAGGGAGCCGATGTGGTCCTGCGTCGGCATCATAGCGGCTACACGATCAGCAATGGTCCCGTTATGTCTCCGGATGGCCAGACCCTCTATCACTGCGAGTCGGCACAAGGCGTGATCTATGCCTTTGACGTCACGGCCAGCGGAGATCTGGCTGGACAGAGGGTTTTTGCCGAAGTCAGCAATGGTGCGCCGGACGGGCTGGCAATGGACAGCAGCGGCACATTATGGGTCGGCGTCTGGGGTGGTCACAGGCTGGAACGCTTTACCCCGCACGGGACGCGTCTTGCACCGATTCCTGTTCCTGCCAGCAATGTGACCAAGGCGGCTTTCGGCGGCGATGACCTTCGGACGGTGTTCATCACCACGGCGCGCAAGGGGTTGTCCGCCGCCGAACTTGAAGCGGAGCCACTAAACGGCGCCGTGTTCTGCCTGCGCACCGAAACGCCCGGCATGCCACAGGGCCTCATGATGCTGCCCGGCTAGGACATCCGGGGCGCGGGTCTGCTGCATTGCAGAAGACTGACCGCTCGGAGGCCACCAGCGGAAAACGACCCTCTCTTCGAGTAAAAAACCGGAACGAAAACACAGTGAAACCGGCGTGACCGAGACAACCGGTCACGCCGGTTTCACGTCAAAGACGCGCTTTACCGCGAAGTTTCGCGTGCAATCCGCGCCGCCGCCCTCTATGGACAGCCGTTAACAGGTGTCCGCTGCGCGCTTGAAGCTGTCAGCGGCGGACATGTACGTAAAGAAAGATCAGGTCCGCCTTACGATGGATATTCGCAACATCGCCATTATCGCACACGTCGATCATGGCAAGACCACCCTTGTTGACGAACTGCTCAAGCAGTCCGGCTCGTTCCACGAACATCAGCAGGTTGCTGAGCGTGCGATGGACAGCAACGACCTTGAGCGCGAGCGTGGCATCACCATTCTCGCCAAGTGCACGTCCGTCGTCTGGAAAGACACCCGTATCAACATCATCGATACACCGGGCCATGCCGACTTCGGCGGCGAAGTCGAGCGTATCCTGAGCATGGTGGACGGCGCGATCGTGCTGGTTGACGCCGCAGAAGGCGCACTGCCGCAGACCAAGTTCGTGGTCGGCAAGGCGCTGGCCCGTGGCCTGAAGCCAATCGTCGTCGTGAACAAGATCGACCGTGGCGACGCCCGTCCGGACGAAGTCCACAACGAGATCTTCGATCTGTTCGCCTCTCTCGGCGCGAACGACGAGCAGCTCGACTTCCCGATGCTTTACGCATCTGGCCGTCAGGGCTGGGCGGACACGGAACTGGACGGCCCCCGCAAGGACCTATCCCCGATGTTCGACCTCGTGCTGCGTCATGTCCCGGCACCGAATCTGGACAAGGACAAGCCGTTCGCGATGGTTGCGACCATCCTCGAGTCCGACAATTTCCTTGGCCGCGTGCTGACAGGTCGCGTCGAGCAGGGCCGCGCCCGCGTCAACATGCCGGTCCGCGTGTTGCGTGAAGACGGCAGTGTTGTCGAGACAGGCCGTCTGACCAAGCTGCTCTCCTTCCGTGGCCTCGACCGTGTGCCTGTGGATGAGGTCGAAGCCGGTGACATCGTCGCCGTCGCCGGTCTGTCCGAAGCCACGATCCCGGAAACGATCGCTTCTCCGGAAGTGACCGAAGCCCTGAAGGCCATTCCGGTCGATCCGCCGACCCTGTCCATGACGTTCCGCATCAACGACGGCCCGCTGGGTGGTCGTGAAGGCAAGAAGGTCACGTCGCGTCAGATCCGTGACCGTCTGTTCAAGGAAACAGAAAGCAACATCGCCATCCGCGTGACGGAAAGCCCCGAGAGCGAAGCGTGCGAGGTTGCTGGTCGTGGCGAACTTCAGCTTGGTGTGCTCATCGAGACGATGCGTCGGGAAGGTTTCGAGCTGACCATCGGTCGTCCCCGCGTGCTGTTCCAGACCAACGAAGAGACCGGCGAGCGTGAGGAGCCTTATGAAGAGGTTCTGATCGACGTGGACGAGCCCTACTCGGGCGTCGTGGTCGAGAAGATGTCACTCCGTAAGGGCCAGATGCAGGACATGCGTCCGTCCGGTGGCGACAAGGTGCGTCTGACCTTCCTGATCCCGTCACGTGGCCTGATCGGCTATCACGGCGAGTTCCTGACCGACACGCGCGGCACGGGCATCATGAACCGTCTGTTTGCGGGTTATCAGCCTTATGCAGGCACGATCGAAGGCCGTCGCAACGGCTCGCTGATCTCGTCTGAAGACGGCGCGACCACGCAGTATTCGCTGTTCTCCCTGCAGGACCGCGGCACGCTGTTCGTCGGCGCTGGCGAGAAGGTCTATGTCGGCATGATCATCGGCGAGCATTCCCGTGAGAATGATCTCGAAGTGAACGCCGTTCGTGAAAAGAAGCTGACCAACATCCGCGCCGCCGGCAAGGACGAGGCGCTGCTTCTGGTTCCGCCGCGCAAGATGAGCCTCGAGCAGGCGATTGCCTACATCGAGGACGACGAACTGGTGGAAGTCACACCGTCCGCCGTGCGTCTGCGCAAGCGCTACCTCGACCCGCACGAGCGTAAGAAGAACGAGCGTTCCAAGAAGAACGACTGATAGAACACGACTACAGGAGGCCAGACGTCCATGTGCGTCTGGCCTCTGAAGCGTTCTAAACGCTTCCAGAAGGAGGGGATACCTCCCCTCCCCGTCTGACCTCCGGAGCCGGGCGTGATGCCCCCATTCAGAATCGGGTCGGAACTTTTCGCCTGTTTCTGCGCTCCTGATACGGGCTGCCCACAGTCCATTCGAAACATAATCGACAGATTCTTCGGGCAAAACTGTATGCTGTGCCCTGCTGATGGCGTTTGGCCATCTGTTTTCCTGCGCGAAAGGATGAGGACGAGCCTTTGAAACAGACGTTTTTTTCAACCCTCCTGGACATTCAGGGGTGGTTCGACTGGCTCCCCCCCACCATCGCCTCCCTTTTCATCCTCTTCGCCCTCGGGGCCGCCGCTGCGTGGGTCGCAGGATTTATTCTCAAGCGCGGCTTTGCCCGCGTACCGGGAAAAAAACGTCCGGGCTCCTTTATCCGCACCAGCGCCACCATCCTGCGGCATCCCGTCCAGCTGGCCGCAGCATCGGTCACCATGATTCTGGCGATTCCGGCTCTGGAAATCTCCACCCGGATCGTGGGACCGCTTGCGCATCTGCTGGCGGTCCTGATCGTGTTCGCCGTGGGGCTCAGCCTCATCCGCTCGGCTCGTCTGGCCTGCTCTCTCTACATTGAGCAGCTCGACGCCTCCGGTGAGGAGCACGAGGAAGACATTTTGGGCAGAAAGCATCTGACGCAGGTCAGGCTGCTCCAACGCATTGCGGAAATTCTCATCGGGTTGCTGACCGTCGGTGCGGCGCTCATGACGTTCGAGCCCGTCCGGCAATATGGTCTCAGCCTGCTGGCCTCTGCCGGTGCGGCCTCCATCATCGTCGGTCTTGCCGCCCGGTCCGTGCTGACCAACCTCATCGCTGGTGCGCAGATTGCCGTCACCCAGCCCATTCGCATGGGTGACATGATTTCCTTCGAGGGCGACTGGACATGGGTCGAGGAAATCAACGCGACGTTTGTGGTTCTCCGGGCATGGGACAAGCGCAGGCGGATCGTGCCGCTCTCCTACTTTCTCGATAACCCTTTCGAGAACTGGACCTATAACTCCGCCGAACTGACCGGCGCGGTCTATCTCTATCTCGATTTTCTGGCGCCCGTGGACATCATCCGCACCAGACTTGCTGAAATTGTTGAAGGATGCCGTGAATGGAACGGCAAGGATTTCAGCGTGCAGGTTGCTGATTCAACCGATCGGGTCATCATGCTGCGTATCACTGCCGGAGCTCGGACAGCCGTGCGAAGCTGGGATCTGCGCTGCGCCATCCGGGAGCAGATCATCGTCTGGATCCGCGAAAACTGCCCGGAAGCCTTCCCGCAGACCCGGTTCTCGGCTCATGACTCGTCGCCCGAAAACCAGCCTTCACCATATCGGATGCAGGCCCGCCTGCCGGATAATCCGGGGGGTATGTTTTCTCTGTAATTTGGCGTGTAGGGGTATTTGAAGCTTTTTGGAAAAAGCTTCACCAAAAACTTTTTTATGATTTACGGGCGAGTTGTTTGAGGATGGTTGCTGCCTGTCGATTGCATCGCCATTGAGCTGACAGTCGGTTCTGCGGGGAAAAGCGGAAGGTCTACTTTGCAACAGCTTAAATGACCAACCTGATATTGGTTAGATGACAAGGCGTTCACGCGGAAGCCCTCCTGAAACGCATTTTCAAACACATCAATAAAAATATGTAATTTTTGCGTTTTAAAAAAATATAAACAGGTCGTTTCCGACAGCCTAATTTTTTGGCTTGCATTAAATCCCCAAAACAGGATATACCTTAACCCTTATCAGGTTAAGGAATCTAGAATGCGTACTTACGAACACATTGCTTACTTGCTCATCTACATGCTGAAAGCGTCCGAAAAGGCTCGCTTCCGTCTTAGTCGGAAATCGTTACAGTCGATTTCTGGCCGTAGTGTCATCAAATCTGCCCTCATCAAAAATATTGGCGAATGGATGGAAGGAACCGCTGTAATCCTGCCACTCAATCGTGGTGGTTATGTCATCGTTTCTCAAGAAAGCTTGGAAGGAATTGCTCCCTTAAAAATTGCTGATGTTATTCCGAATTGGCGAAAACTCGATATTGAATTTCTAAAAGATCAGGTCGATGCGATGGAAGATGAAGGCGATGAGTGATGTTTATTTTTGACAAATCCAAATAAATGACGATTTATATTTGTACAAGAACAACCCAAAAATAGTGTGAGGATTTATTTAATGTTTATAGCTGACGCTTCTTTTATTAAAGGAACAAAGTGGAAGATTCTTGAGAATATTGCGCAAAGACAGGATATAGGTGTTTCGCCAATTACCGCAATAGAGTTGGCAAGCCATTTATGTGAATCTCCAAAAGAGCAGTCCTATAATCGCTCGAAGGTAAATTTTCTCAAGTGTAAATTATTCAAAATACTTGACGATCCGTTTTGGATATCAGCCAAGCGAGGCATTATAACAGCACATAATTCTCGGCAACATGAAGCAAGTATGGTTGGTCGCCTCTTCCCTATTGTGGAAAGCTCTGGCACCCTTGGAGATCTTCTTTCGAAGTATATAGAATTTCCAGAAGGATGCAAAGTAAAATGTAACATAATGGAATATTCTTCTACAGTTCTGGCTGAAGAAGAAAATGTGTTTCGAAAGACTGTCTCACAAATTTGGGCCAAAGCTCCATTGGATCCACTATTAAATGGTGGACATACGTTACACCCCGATAATTTTGGGCGGGTAGTAATGAATTCAATAAAAGATAACCATCTATCTAGAAAACATAGCCTAGCTTACATTTTTGGAATATCTATGTATTTTGGATATATAATGGATAGAATGATCGTATACGCCAATAAACGGCCTCGGGGAATAGGCGAGTTTAATTATAACATGATAGACCGAAATGATTGCGAAGACGCTTTTTTGTGTCTAAATCTAAATCTCAATTCAACGGATACTATAGTAACAAACGACAAGGGGACAATAAATGCCATTAACAATACAGTGGAGAGAATTTTGAGCTCATCACTGTTCTCAAGAGCGGCAAAATTCGTGATACGTGAAAAAAAATATGTCATGAACCATGATGAGTTTTTAAGTCATTGTAACGTATGATATTTATAATTTCAAAATTGTTTTGTGGAATTTATTGACTCTTGAAATATTTAGAATACTAATCAAATATTTATGGATTTTTAACATGAATAAAACTTGCTTAATTTCCCTTAATTTCCCAAAATTGGATATCCATTTTGAAGGCGAAAGCGGACAGCCGCGCAAAATCAAACTAAGGTTGGCAAACGCTCTTTAGCCTGTTTTTCTTCCTTCTGCTTGGACCCAACCTTCAGCAGGAGTCAGAACGTGACCAAAGAGACCGCCGCCACCGTATTTCTTGCGAAACAGGATGTACCTTACAGCCTGCATGAATACACCTACGCGCCAGAAGGTGGTCCCATCGGGATGCAGGCGGCGGAAGCGCTCGGGTCTAGCCCCGACAGCGTGTTGAAGGCGCTAGTGGTCGAGATCGACAAGAAACAGCCCGCCTGCGTGGTGGCGCCTGCACATCAGAAGCTCAATCTCAAGAAGGTCGCCGCGCTGTTCGGCGGTCGCAATGCCCGCATGATGAGCCCGGAAAAGGCGCATGATCTGACCGGTTACCAGTCGGGCGGCACTTCTCCGTTTGGGCAGACCACGCAGATTCCCGTTGTCATCTCGCAGGATGCGATGGGGCAGGATCACGTCTATATCAACGCTGGTGATCAGGGTTTTGTCGTCCGTATCACGCCAGCCGATGCGGTAAAGCTGTCCGACGCCAAGGTCGCAGACGTGGCAGCAGAATAAAAAGCCGCATCAATCAAACCCAAGAAAGTTTTTGGTGAAGCTTTTTCCAAAAAGCTTCAGAAGACGTCGCCTTTTTGGAAAAAAGCGACCCCCAAAAACTTCTGCTTTCATGATCTACTCCGGCACCTCGAACACCGCTCGCGCCGCATCCACCTTCTCTCGGGTCACACAGCCCGGCGCGTGATCGTTGACCAGTCCCATGGCTTGCATGAAAGCATATATCGTCGTGGGTCCGACAAACTTCCAGCCGCGCTTTTTCAGATCCTTCGACAGGGCGCGGGAGGCTGCCGTTTCCGTCACTATCTCTGGAGCCGCCAGTCGCTCAGGTTCGAAGCGCCATACATAGGCCGCCAGCGATCCTTCCTGCTCTACAAGCTCCAGCATCCGCTGGGCGTTGTTGATCGCGGCCTCGATCTTCCCGCGATGTCGCACAATTCCGGCATCGGACAGAAGCCGCTGAACATCCGCTTCATCAAACCGAGCGACACGTTCTGGATCGAAACCTGCAAAAGCGGCCCGGAACGCCTCGCGCTTGGTCAGAATGGTCCGCCAGCTCAGACCAGCCTGAAAGCCTTCCAGACAGAGTTTTTCAAACAGCCGACGGTCATCGGAGACGGGAAACCCCCATTCATGATCGTGGTAGGCTTCATACTGTTCCGTCGCCGCGCACCATGCGCAGCGTGGCTGTCCGTCCCGTCCTGCAACGGTCTGCATCCACTTCTCCTGCCCTGTTCGATCCGGCTTACATTGAAACAGGACCGTCCCGCTGATAAGCACGCCTGACATAACAGGACACCGGAGATTGTCATGAGTGCCAGGAAACTGCTGATCCTCCCGGGCGACGGCATCGGCCCCGAAGTCATGCGCGAAGTGGCGCGCGTCACCGCATGGCTCAGCCGCAAGCGCGGCATCACGTTCGACGTCTCCGAAGACCTTGTCGGCGGCGCATCGCTGGCCGAATACGGCACGCCGATCCGCGAGGAAGTCATCCAGAAGGCCCGCGAGGCTGACGCCGTGCTATTCGGCTCCGTGGGCGACCCAAAGTGGAACAATGTCGGCTTCGACAAGCGTCCCGAGCTGGCCATTCTCAAGCTGCGTCAGGAACTCGGCCTGTTCGCCAACCTGCGCCCGGCCAAGGTGTTTGACGCGCTGGTGGACGCCTCCACGCTCAAGCCTGAGGTCGTGAAGGGCCTCGACATCATGATCGTCCGTGAGAGCACGGGCGGCATCTATTTCGGTGATCCTCGTGGTATCGAGACGCTGCCGAACGGCGAGAAGCGCGGCATCAACACCGAAGTCTACACGACGCACGAGATCGAGCGCGTCGGTCGCATCGCCTTCGAGATGGCCCGCAAGCGCAAGAACAGCGTCTGCTCTGTCGAGAAGCACAATGTCATGGAGAGCGGTCTGCTGTGGAAAGAGGTCATCACCGATCTCCACGCCCGCGAATATTCCGACGTGACGCTGTCGCACATGCTGGCCGACAACTGCGCCATGCAGCTGGTTCGTAACCCGCGCCAGTTCGATGTGATCGTCACCGGCAATCTGTTCGGCGACATCCTGTCCGATCTGGCGTCGATGCTGACCGGCAGCCTTGGCATGCTGCCGTCCGCCACGCTGGGCGCGAAGCACTCTGATGGTCGTATGCCTGCGCTCTATGAGCCGATCCACGGCAGCGCGCCGGATATTGCGGGCAAAGGCATTGCCAACCCCATCGCGCAGATCCTCTCGCTGGCGATGCTGCTGCGTTACTCCTTCGATCTCGAAACCGAAGCGACGATGATCGAGAACGCGGTCTCTGCCGTGCTGGCGACAGGTCTGCGGACTGCCGACATCATGAGCGAAGGCAAGGCCCGCGTCGGCACCGACGTCATGGGCGAGGCGATTGTCCGCGAGCTGGACAAGCTGGCTGACTAAAGTCTGGAAACAGGAAAGTTTCAGCGGCACAGAGCTGAAACTTTCCTGAACCCCTGTTCTGCGGCCCACGAACAGGATGATCCGCAGCCGACCCACTGCGCTTCTGAATGGCAGTCATGCTTTAGAGGTGTTCTGCCTCACGTTGGTCCTCGCTAGAAAACATTCCCATCAGACAGACGCTGTGAGGAATGGACGATGACAACGACATGGGGTGATTTTCAGGCAATCATCCAGCTTTCAGCTGGCTTGAATGTCGCCATCCTCAGCTTTGTCGATATCAGTATTCCCGCCATCAAGGAGCGCCGTCACGTCTTCACCAAGGCGCGGCAGGAACTCGATATCTATCGCAAGAATCCTCACAAGATCACCGCCGAAGACAAGGCGGCGCATGCCGACAAGGTGGGAGAGATCGACCGACAGCTGTTCGATCTCTGGCACGAAACCTCTGACTTCGAGCAGGTTGAGGATTCAATGCTCAAGACCACAGGGGTATTCGGCCTGCTCGGAGCGATCCTGAGCATCAGTCTGCTATGGTATTCAGGCGTCCGTTACGACACCACCTTGCCTCCGTTTGGCATGGTGCTGACGCTGGCGTCCTTTCTGTCCCTGTTCGCCGCCTTCTGCGTGAATTTCTTTACGGCCTTTCGCGCCACGCATTACACGAAGCGCTGCAACACCCTGCGACAGAAGATGCGTGAGACGCTGAAGTAAGAACTTCTGACGTCACGGGATAACATCGTCCCGTGACGCAAAAAGCCTTCAGGATACAAACAGACGACCTTCTTCAAACAATTCCCTGATTTCTTTGGCGCTCTTGCCGGTTTTCAACTGATAGTGGGGAGGATCAACGAAAGAGGTCCAGTCGCCACCCCATTCAATTTCGCTGATTTCAGCCTTGGCCACAGCCGCCAGATGTTGATAAGCCCGCTCATCATCTGGCTGATCTCCATTCATATACCGGCCATTTTCATCAAAAATTCCGACATCCCAAGCTATGCCGAAGTTATGATTACTTTCCCCTCCCCGGGCATTGGTTACCTTTCTTTTGTCCCGATCAATGGTTCGGCCGATAGCATATAAGGCATCCTGTTCAGCGTATGTCCTTGTCCCGGAGATGATTTTGGTGACCAGTGGATGCAATTTCCGGGATACGACAAGCATGCGACGGGCAATAATCTGCGCTTCCGGGATCAGTGAGAGAATATTTTTCTCACTACGCGCATCGAATACCCCCTCGTTATTGCGGATATATTCGTACTGTTCTTTCAGGCTATCGCTTGCAGCACGCATGTTCTCATGAAACACGCCGTCAATGGGGCCACCATACAAACCACAAGAAGCACAAAAACGTTGGAAGAAGATGATATCGTCATATTTCTCAAGAGATTCCATGACTCCCTCCAATAAACTTGCATTTTTACTTATTATTTTTATTCTATTAAAAATGAAAACGTGAAATGAATTAAAATTTTATTTGAATGCAATTTGTCATATATGGGACACATCGACGTAATCAAGTGTCCGAACATTCATGAACACACCTCAAAATATCAAGGAGTTTCCGCATATTTTCTTTGGAGAAACGTTTACTCTGGTCATTTTCCTGAAAAAATCTGACATCCAGATTTTTTTACATTCCATCATGCACCGCAAAGGACGACAGACGGAACGGCTCCACCGTTCTTTCTTATGAAAACACCGGGTCCAGATAAGGGCTCGACGCATCGAAAAACAGGCGGTTCTCTTTCAGTTCCGCTGCAATGACACGCAGATCAGCCAGCGCGCGCAGGATCTCCACGCGCTGGGACAGGTTGGTCTCTCCCTGCTCCAGCCGCACCAGCGCCGCGACCGCCGCGTCGGTGGCGTGTTCCGTCCGACCATAATGTCCGCCATAGCGACCCGTGAACTGGGCCATCCGCGCCAGCATGTCCTGCACATTCCGCTTTGCCTGAGCTGGCAGGTTACCACGGGCGATGACTTCCCGCAGACTTAGGATCGCAAGCCCCACGGTCATGCCGGACAGGACGCCCTGCAGATAGGCGTCCACCACGGGGCCGCGCCGCCCGCCAACCGTGTTGAGCAGCCGGACCATCCGTTCAATGCTGACCCCGATCACGTCATGCGGGCGCAGCGGATAGGCGCGTCGGGCCAGCCCCCGCAGCATCTGAAGGATCTGCAGACGCATGTTCCAGCGCACGCCATCCGGATCGAGCGGCAGGAAGACGCGATACATCCACATGCAGAACGCCATGGTCAGGAAAAGCGGCATGGCGGTGTTGAAGAAGGAAATCTCGTCCAGCATCCGCTCGTCGTTGTACGGGCTGACCAGAATGGTGAGGAACAGGTTGTAGGCCACAGCGCCCAGAATGGTGGCAGGGTTCGAGAAAGCCAGACCGCCGACCATCATGACCGGAATGAAGCACATCGCCATCATCTCGTAGGTCGAAATGGCGGGCATGACGAGCATCACCATGAACGTGGCGACCGCTATGACCATCACCGTGCCGTGCAGGAAGGCGCGTGTGGCGACAGCAGGTGTTTCAAGCGTCGAGAAGAGTGAGTTGATGATGCCGACGAACATCAGAAAGAACAGCCCCTGCGGCCATGCCGTGGTGATCCAGATCACGCCCGCCACGAACATGGAGACGCTGGCCCGCAGACTGTTGCCGGTCGCCTGATGCCAGTCTCGCCAGGTCTCGATCGGATAATGGAAATGATCGTGGGCGATCGGATTGCGACTGTCCTCAAACTGTTGCAGCGAGGTCGCCAGTTCGTCCAGCATGTCGCCCAGAACGTGAACCGCCTGCCCTTCCCGCGTCACGATCGTCTCCGCCACCACATCTACGGGAGGATGCGTGACCATGTCCATCTCACGCGCCAGACAGTTGGCCGCCTCCACCCGGCTCGTGGAACGCAGGGTGTCCAGTTCGGCCATGACAGCGCTGAATTCGGCCGGATCGGTCAGACGGTCGGGCAGAGACAGCAGAAAGGAGCGGCTGTCTGAGGCCAGCTTGTCCCAGCTTGCGCCACAGGAAGCCGGATCGGCCATCAGAGCCGCAAGTTCCAGCCCACGGGAAAACAGGGCGGCGACGCCTGACAAAGCAGCACGGGCATGATCGCCTTCGCGCCCGTGCTTGCCCATCTCGATCTCGGCGAATTCGATCTGGTCGCCAAGCCCGGCCAGCGTGGCCATCATTTCGGCTGACGTGCGCAGCGCATTGCGGTCACCACCGAGCAGTGCGCCGAGCGTCTTTGTGGTTGGCCTGATCGCCGCCACATAATTGTCGACCAGCCGGTTTCGGGCGCGCTGGGTCAGTCTGAACTGGAACAGGGAGGAGATGACGGTTTCACAGACGATGCCGAGCGTGATGTAGGTCGCGCGGGCCATGGAGATTTCAAAGATGTGGTTGGGGTCCGTGATGCCGTCGAGCGAGATGATCGAGAGGGTAAAGCCGCTCGCCCTCATTCCGTGCATTCGGTAGTTGGCCATGGAGGCCGGACCGGGAAGCAGGGTGCCGATAAAGCACAGCATCCCGATGGAACCGGACAGAAGGAGGATGAAGAGCAGCGGCTGCTGGGGAGCGGTCGCCACCAGCGTGATGGCGATCAGTGTCCCGACGACCATGCCGAACATGTGCCAGCGGGCCTTGGCAAGAGACTTGCCGCGTGACCCCTGCGCGATCATCCAGACAGTGAGCGGCGCCCATTGCGGACTGCCGAGTTCCCACCACAGGGCGATGCCGAGCGCGATCAGGGAGGCGATGGTGGTGCGGAGCGCATAGCCGAAATTGAGCAGGCTGGGGGCATAGAGCCATTTCTGCCGTCCGACCCATGAGCCGAACCAGCTGGCCTCGAAACTGTTCAGAAAAGAATGAAGCCGGGCCATGAGGGGATGCTGTCCGGGAATCGTCCCATCATTCATGCCCATACCTCACGTTACCACCCGAACCGACAGTCATTGTGACCGCTTACACCAGCATCCTTACAAGCACGTATCAGCGGAATGAATAACTCAATTTCCCGCAAGCAGGCGACGCGGCGCACACATGGCCGCATGAAAACGGCGAATACTGAAGAACCATCCGGTTCCGGGAGAAAAGAAAGGCTTCTGCTGACTGTCAAAATAATCTTTTACCAGATTCGGCCAACGTAGGACTATCCCATGTGTATCTGTTAAGGCGGCGGGAGAGTTTTCTCCTGCCGCCAGAGGTCATCAGTCGTCGTATGACAGCAGGGCATGAACCGGCACGTCGATCTTTTCACGACCGCGCAGCGCCGTCAGTTCCATCATCACCGAAGCGCCGACCACATTCGCACCGGCCTTGCGCAGCAGGGCGATGGAGGCGGCGAGTGTACCGCCTGTCGCCAGCATATCATCGGTCACGACCACGCGCTGACCCGGCTTGATGGCGCCTGCCTGAATATGCAGCGTGTCCGAGCCATATTCGAGATCATAGCTGTGAGAGATGGTCTCACCCGGCAGCTTGCCTGGCTTGCGGAGCATGACGATGCCCGTACCCAGACGTGTGGCGAGTGGCGCTGCCGTCAGAAAGCCGCGGGATTCGATAGCGGCCAGTTGCTCGGGCTGCCACGGACCAACGGCATGCGCCATGCGGGCCGTCGCCAGCTGCCAGGCGTCAGCGTTCCGCATCAGGGAACCAATGTCGTAGAAGAGAATGCCCGGTTTCGGGAAATCAGGAATGCTTGCGATATACTGCTTGAGGTCGATGTCGTTCATGAACCGGGCCGATGCGAGTTGACGGGAGAACGTCTTCAGACAGGGGAACGCCAGAAGCATGACGCGTCTTCGGACAAAGCGGGGCGCACACTACTCTGTGAGGAAAAGGGTCGCAAGGTGACATGGGCTGTTTCCCTCCCCCTACGTTTTTACCGAATAACCGGGAGCCGTCTGATGAGGGGCATTACGCAGAAATGCGTTCCTGCATTGCAGCCGCCACGGTCCTGAGGAATCCCTCCCGCCGGAAAGGCTTTGGCAGAAGCTGAATGACGGGAAGTGCCGCTGCCGGACGGGGGCCATCCAGAGTGAAATCACCAGACATGCAGACAATCCCCAGCTCCGGCAGGCGCTCGCGCAGCAAGCGTGCCAGCCGGAACCCGTCGAGCGGTCCGGGAAGCTGGATGTCCGTCACCAGAAGGTCGTAAGTATTGCCTGCTTCCACCACCAGATCGAACGCGGCTTCTCCATCGGCGGCTTCCGTGACACGGTATCCGTCAAGACCAAGAATGGTCGCAACAATGTCACGAATGGCCGGATCATCCTCCACAACAAGGGCACGGAGGTTGGTTTTTGAGGGTGCTGGTGTGTAATCGGGCGCGGTCCGGGCTGTCTCGGTCAGGGCGCGCGGCAGCCAGAGAGACACGCAGGTGCCGTGACCGGGCGCCGAGGCCACGACGACCCGCCCTCCGGCCTGCCGACAGA
The DNA here is from genome assembly GCF_000193495.2 of Acetobacter aceti NBRC 14818. NCBI lineage: Bacteria > Pseudomonadati > Pseudomonadota > Alphaproteobacteria > Acetobacterales > Acetobacteraceae > Acetobacter > Acetobacter aceti. The sequence goes on from NZ_AP023410.1 coordinate 1,732,181, forward strand.
AATCGACCACCATGGCCATGCCCAGCCCGGTGCCTTCGCCATCATCCTTCGTGGTGAAGAAGGGTTCAAACAGCTGCTGGAGCACTTCCGGTCCCATACCACAGCCATTGTCAGTGACATCCACCCGCACCCAGGCGCCCGCAGGCAGCGGCGTGGGCTCGGAAGACACACGCAGACCGCGATGGTCCTCGACAGGCAGCGTCAGCAGATCGATGGCGGTGGGATAGGACGCGTTGCTGGCGCAGATATTGATCTGACCGCCGCCCGGCATGGCGTCGCGGGCATTGATGGCGAGATTGAGCAGCGCGCTTTCAAGCTGGGCCGGATTGACCTGCACATGCCATATGTCCCTGGCGCTTCCACACCCGACGGTGATGCGGGGACCGATGACCCGGGCAAGAAGACCGTTGGTCAGGGAGAAGATGTCAGCCAGCGCGACAGTATCCGGAGCCGGTCTGTCCCGTCGGGTAAAGGACAGCAGCTGTCCCGTCAGGGCCTCCGAGCGTCGGGCCGCATGAGCCGCGGCGTCGAGACAGTGCTGCCGTCGTTCGCTGTCGGAAACTTCACTGGCTTCCGTGGCCAGTTCGATATTGCCCAGAATGACGGTCAGGAGATTCTTGAAATCATGGGCGATCCCGGCTGTCAGCTGCCCCACGGCGCGCAGTTTCTGCGATTCACCCAGAGCGCGCTCACTGCGCAAACGAAGGGTGATGTCGTTGGCGGTTAGCACGAACCCGCGGCGGTCTTCCGCATGCAGACCATCGTCCGAGGCAAAGAACAGGGTCCGGCAGAGTTCCAGATCCGCGCCGTTAATCCCCTTGCACTCGACCACCACCGGCGGTGCGGACTGTCCCCGAAGAAAGGCCTGTTCGACATGTGTAAAGGGCTCGAGAAGAGGCTGACCATCAACGACAAGGGCTGCGCTGAGATCTCCATACGGCAGTCCCTGCCGGAGAAACCCTTCGTCAAGCCCGAGGATGGAGCCGAGCCGGTCGTTCCAGTGACGCAGCTGCCCGTCAGTGCCGAAGACGGCGACGCCGATGGCCAGACTGTCCAGCACGGCCCGAAGCTGGAGGGCGAGATTGCGACTCCGCGCCTCGGCGCGTGCAGCCGCCAAGGATGTCCGATCCGGAATCCATCCGGCTGTCACCATGATCAGCACACCGATGATGATCCCGATTGCATCCAGCCGTTTCTGCCAGCTGGTGTTGCGGAGCATATCGGCAAGACGCCCTTCACGACGGGCCGTGTCAACGCTGCTCAGGCTGATGAGCGCTTCGTCGATCCCGGAGAGGGCGGTGTCGGTTGCCGGACGGTTAAGGATGGCGTCATCAGACGTCTGCCAGTTCGCTATCGTGTCCAGAGAGGCTTTCAACTGGTCGAGACTCGCGGGACGGATGCGGTTCAGACGTTCCTGCACCTGCTCCACCGAGGGGAAATCGCCTCTGATGACATTGATCTGAGCGAGCGCGTCATTAAAGCACTGCCGCTGCGTCTCATCATGTGAAGCGAGCCAGGCGAAACGGCAGATGCGGGCCTGCTCCACTTCCCTGTCCAGTGAGCGAAGAATCTGGTCGGCGCTGGCGCTCTGACGGTCCATCTGGCCATGCCGCGCCATTTCATTGCCCAGCTGCATGGCCAGGGTTCCGAACGTCACAATCAGCAGCGCGGCACCCAGAAGCGCAAGAACATGGGCCCGTTTGGCAGGATGGCGAGCCATCTTTTATCCCGTCAGATGTTGGCGCAAATAGCATGGCACCGCCACGCCGCACCGTGCGTCAAGCCTTACTGTATACAGACGATGCAGACGACAGACAGCTTTTTCACGCCATTATTCCGCCTTCAGCATGATCTGCAACCCCGAAAGGGGACCTGTCGCTTCGAAACTGAACGCTGCTTCGCTGCCACTCACAGGGACAGGGACAGAGACCCTGCCTCAGGCCTTACCGGACAGGTGGACGCATGGGGAGGCAGAACAGCATGGCGATCGCCCCCATCACCATCCCGATGGCCATCGGCAGGGGCGTGTCGGAGCCGGAAAACGGCAGTGCCGAAAGCAGTCCGACAAGCACACCAGCAATAGCGCCGAACACATACTGCATCGTGCCCGCCAGCGCGGACGCCGTACCGGCGACACGGGCCTGATCAGCCAGCGCCCCCATTGTAGCATTCGGATAGATCACACCCGTAGGGCTGAGTGTCAGCAGCATTGCCAGAATGACGAGGATCACTGTCAGCGACAGGCCGTGCTGAGGTGTGGGATGGGTATTGAGCCACAACGCAATCGCCGCCAGCAGCAGACTGCCGACAAGAGACATGCAGATGGCGACGGACAGAAGCCTGTGCGGATCGAAACGGCTGACCAGAGCGCCGTTGACCTGTGACGCGCCGATCATGAACACGGCGAACAGACCAAACAGCATCGAGAACTGGAACGGCGTGAAATGGAACCCGTTGATGAAGACGGGTGAGGCCGCCGTCAGATAGCTGAATGACAGAAAGGTCGAAAACCCTGCAATCAGCGCATGCGAAAGAAAGGCGCGATGACGCAGGAGCATGACGTAACGCGTCATGAGCGTGATGGGTGGCAGGCGCAGGCGGAGATCAGGCGCCAGCGTTTCCGGCAGCATGCGCAGAACCAGCAGCACGCACAGGAGACCATAGGCTGCGGACGCCCAGAAGATCACACGCCATGACACGAAGGTCACAACAATGCCGCCAAGCATCGGAGCCAGAATCGGCACTACGCCCATGACCATCACAAGCTTGGACATCATGCGCGCCCCTTCCCGCTGATCCGGCACCAGATCACGGACGCAGGCGGTCGGAATGACCAGACTGGCGGACGCTCCGATCGAGGCGATGAAGCGGGCGATGCTGAATGTCAGAATATCCGGCGCAGCAGCGCAGATAGCGGAGCTGATAGCAAAGATGACATTCCCGACGATCAGCGGCATCCGACGCCCGAAGCGGTCGGACAGTGGGCCGACGGTGAGCTGCCCAATGGCCAGTCCGATGAACCAGATGGACAACGTCATCTGCACCGAAGACAGGCTCGTATGCAGCGAGTGCACCATCGACGGGAAGGCGGGCAGATAGATGTCCGTCGAGATGGGGCCGACAGCCGTCAGAAAGCCGAGCAGAACCGGCAGCCACCAGGGCGTCGTCGGTCGGGCTTCATAAGTGTGTCGCGCTGAAGGCTGCTGAGGCTGGGCGTTAGCGGCCATGCCATTTCCCGGATGTTGTGATCTGGTGATGTAAGGGCGAAAAAGATGAGGATTTCATGACGGCAGCCTTCACGAAGAACATGACGGCGACCTTGATCCTACAAACCACGTCAAAATATTTTTTGGACGTTCTGGTGCTCCTAGCGTCCGGCTTTGCTTCTCCGCAAGAGGGCAATGTGAGTTTTTCTGGCGTCGCCTGCTCATTATGAATCCTGAGCACAACACTCTTGCTGCTGACTGGCTGGGAAACAGTAACGGATTGATCCGGATTTCACGTCCATCATCATCTCATGGCTGATGTGTCGTCAGGAAAGTTCAGTCTGCTGGTTTCTGGTGATGCGTTTGAGCAGCCGATATCCCATAACGCCTGACACACCGAAAAGTACGACGGCGACAAGAGTGCGTCCCCAACCTCCGAACTGTGCGCCTGACCCCAACAGCACAAAGATGATGCTCTGCGGAAGACTGCCGACCAGCGTCGCAGCCGTGAAAGGCAGCAGGGCGACAGCGGAGAGCCCGGCAAACAGGTTGAGAAGAAGGGACGATCCAACAGGCAGAAGACGCAGCGTGACAATGGTCTCGAACGGATGGCGATCAAGCATTCCGGCGACTCGTTCGCCGTAACGCATGAGAACGCCTCCTTTTCCCTGGCGCTTTCTGCGGGCCAGGGTTTCTCTCGCCCAGTGATGCGCCCCCCACCGCGCCCATGCCCAGCACAGCACTGCGCCTGCGACAGTGCTCAATGTGGCGAGGGCCGTTCCTTCAGCCAGACCGTACGCCACACCGGCCGCGAAACACAGGATCTGGCGGGGCAGGCCGAAGAGGCACCAGAGCGTTCCGGCGAGGCAGAACCAGAAACGACCGGCAGCACCCTGACGGAGATGCGCTGTATCGTTGAGAAGATCATGGAGCGCGGGGATTTCCCGCAACGCAATCGCGCCGCCCACAAGAACGATGAGCATGATAGCGGGACGCAGGAGCGAAAGTGCGGATGGGGTGGCCTGATCCCCGGAAACATGCGCCTGTCCCTGCAGGATCTGTCCCTCGTGCTGTTCTGTCGGATCTGACATGGGACTTTCGCTCATGGCGCGCGGTAACACCTCCTTGCTCACGGTTGCAAGAGCGGGGTAAACCGACGCCATGTCCAATACGCCCTCTCCCGCCTCAGCCTCCTCCTCCATCGACGCCACACAGGCCGGTGACGGCATGAGGCTGCGTGATCGCCGCCATGTTTCCAACTGGCTGTTGAGCATCTGCGTCATGCTGCTTGGCATGATCGCCCTCGGTGGCGCGACCCGTCTGACCGGCTCAGGTCTGTCGATCATGGAGTGGCGTCCCCTGACGGGTATCATCCCACCCCTCACCCATGCGCAGTGGGAGCATGAGTTCGCTCTTTATCAGGGCATCCCGCAGTACAAGATCCTGCATGACGGGTTTGGACTGGCCGGATTCCAGCAGATCTTCTGGCTCGAGTGGATCCACCGCTTCTGGGGGCGGCTCATGGGCATCAACCTGCTCGGCGGGCTGGCGTTCTTCGCTTTCCGGAAAGCTCTGACCCGCGGGCTGGTCATCCGTCTTCTGGTTTTCTTCGTGCTGGGTGGACTTCAGGGCGCGATCGGCTGGTTCATGGTGGCGTCCGGTTTCCGCCCTGACAGCACGGCGGTCGAGCCGGTAAGACTTGTTCTGCACCTTGGCATGGCGCTCCTTCTCTATGTCGCCATCCTGTGGACAGCGCTCTCTGTGCGTTTCCCGGAGCCGGAAGTCCTGCCGGATATGGCGGGCGCACGCCGCACCCGTACATTCCTGCACGCAGCCCTCGGTCTGGTTGGCCTGACGATCGTGGCCGGTGGCTTTACTGCCGGCACACATGCGGGATTTGTTTTCAACACGTTTCCACTGATGGACGGTCATCTGATCCCGGAAGGCTACGCGAAGTTGAGCCCGTTCTGGTACAACTGGATCGCCAATATTCCGGCCGTGCAGTTTGATCACCGTCTTCTGGCGACCGTCACGGCGCTGACCATCGGCCTGACGGTTCTGACGGGCATGAAAACGAAGCTGACCACCCGCGCTCATGCTGCTGTGGCGTTACTTGGATGGGCCGTGCTGATCCAGTACGCTCTGGGGGTTACAACATTGCTGCTCGTCGTCCCGGTCTGGGCGGGCACTATTCACCAGACGTTCGCCGCCATTCTTCTGGGTGTTGGCGTTTTCGCGATGCACACACTGCGTGGCGCCAGAAGAGGACGCTCCTGAGATATGAGAGAGAAAGTGTTTCTCCATAGTGTGATGCTGGTTTTGTCTGGACACTAATTTCTATAATGTCGTTTCGAAAGATTTAAACGCAAAGGCCGCAAGAATGAGTGTGAATACTGAGTTAAAAGAGGAAGAAAAACCCGCCGTTTTCAACAAGGCCATGTCGTTCATGGAGGATGGCGATTACGAAGAGGCGTGCGAGGTCTTTGCCATACTGGTCAAGAATTTCCCTGATGATGCCGGATTGTGGTGGCAATATTATTCAGCCCTGAGAAGAGCGCGTATGGATGCTGAAGCAGACCAGTGCGCTGATGATTTTATAAAGCTTTTTCCAAACGACGTCGGTTTCATCCTGCAGTGGGTACGTTGTCCCGACGTCCGCGCTGACTGGAATGAGTCTTTAAGGCGCCGCGAGTTGATGCTCAGGAAACACAATCCTTTCAGTAACATACACTTTCTTCCTCTGGTCACCGAATTTTTGTCTTTGGTGGAAACCAAAAATTTCTCTTACCTGAACAAGATTATCACCCAATATTGGGAACTGTTTTTTGTTGACGGTAAATGCGGCGCAGCTGTTTATTACGCGCTGGAAGCTTTGGGAGATTACAAGCGCCAGATAGAACTCTGTGATCGCCTGCTTTCAACGATCGAGGACGGGTCTTCCGTCATTGAAGGGGTGGATTACAGAAACCTGCGTGCGCTGGCCATGTCAGCGTTGAATTACCATACTCTTCTGAACGCCCAGAAAGAGAAAGTGAGTGTTCTCTCGCTTGGCCAGAACTGCCTGCCTTACACAATCGCCAATCGCTGGGGACTCATTGATTATGCAGGCGATGCTGACATAACGATATTTGATCTCGGCGCCTTTAGCCGCAATTCAGCTGCTGACGCCATCAAAAGCAATTTTTCCAGCTATCTGCAGCCCGAGAATTATTATCAGGGCATTGACCCATCCGGTGTTCCGCAGATGTTCCACAAACCTTCCGGGGTCTATTTCGCTCATGAGCGTGGGCGGACGATCATCGGTGATGACCAGGCTGCGTTTCACAGTCTTATAAAACGCAAGATTGATTCATTTAACAGGCGCTTCAATAAAGGACATGCACTCCTTGTCTTCGGTATGGTTGGAGAATGTGATCTTCCTAAGTTTATGGAAGACATGAATCCGGTTCTGATTGAGAAATCATCCAGACTTCTTGTCCTCAATCTCACACGAGAGCCTGTTGCTCACCCTGATTACTCAAACATAACCTATATTCATATTCCATTCCCGGTTGATTACACTTGGAACGAAATCACTGACTATACAATGGATCGTGGACTGGCATTTGACTCACGCGTTACATCCGCAATACTCCACGAAATAGAACGTATAGCCAGCGAGAAATAGTTTTCAATCCAATGTGTGTTTTATTGTTTCAAAAACAAAGGAATTAATATGAAAGTTGCCTGCGCGCTATTCGTGAAAAATGAAATACACGATATTACCGGATGGATTGCCTGGCATTTTGCTATTGGCATAGACCATTTGTATATATTTGATGATCATTCCGATGATGGCACATGGGAAGTCATCCAGGCAGCTAAACAGATATATTCCATAGATAGTTACAGAACAAATATAAAAGAAGAAAGAGATTTTTATATTCGGCAAGAACAGTCCTTCAGTAGTGCTGTTAAGCAAGCCAAGGGTATTTATGACTGGCTAGGTTTTCTGGACGGAGACGAATATCTGTACATAAATAATTTCCCCAATGTAGTGGATTATTTCTCCCAGAAAAAATTCGAAAAAGCTTATGGAATAGCTATCAGCTGGTGTGTATATGGCAGCAACGACAAAGTTATAGCTAACAATAAACTTACCGTTGATCAATTCACAAAATACAATATTAATCCACCCGATGCTGATGGCTTCGGACTGGTAAAAAGCTTTGTTCGTCCTGAAAAAGTATCCTTGGACTATTCAAACCCACACAAATTAAATGTCAACGAAAATCATTACCTTGATGAAAATGGTAATGTCGTTGAATGGAGAGGCGCCACAAAAAAAGTAAACTGGGAACATGCGAAGGTAATGCATTTTATATGCAGAAGCATGGAGCACTACGTTTCGCGCATAAAAAGACGGGTCAATTCAGATCTGTCAGATTCCATAGGCTACTGGGATCATTTCAACGTTAACGATGCAGATGATTTTGCGCCACTTTCTTTTTCCGAAAGCGCACGAAGCATCATGTATAAGATCAATAGAGCACGATTTTTCAACGCTCTTAAATATGCATGCGTATTTCCTTACAAAAACTATAAGGTGATCTCCCTTTCTGATCATATAGTTTACAGGACTGAACACGCAAAGGATGTGGATGTTTTTGAAATCAGGAATATAAATGGTGATTTCCTGAACTTAAATCAGTCCGGCAGGATTTCGAGCGAACCCGGCGAGAGAATTTATCTTTGCAAACTCAAAGGGAACAATAATTTTTATAGCTTCTTTCAAAAGTCATGTGAGAGCATAATTCTATCAAATGACACAGGCGGTCTGGCATCTTTCTGTGTCGCTGTTGAAGATACGGGTGATGGTCATGTCGCAATACGTAATCCCTACGAATACAATTATCTGACATCTCCTCCCAGTCATTGTGACAACCTGGAAGCAAGCTTCTCTGCAAAAAAAATACTGGATTGGGAGAAGTATACACTGAAGAAGATCGATTATAATGGGAAAGTTCCCTATTCATCTGTCAGCATAAACAACGAAATCAGCATTGATGATTTCATTCATATTCTGCGTAACAACATAGATACAATGTCCGTTTATGATTTTTGTGTATGTCTTGCTTCCGTCATGGATACTGACATATTCACTTTAAAAAGCTGCATGCGTAATCTTATCCCTTATACCTGAGGCAATTCATGCTTCAGGCATCTGGACAGGAAAAAGCTATCTTCTCTGAAGGTGCTCCGACCACGTTTCACTGCAGGCTATTGGCCTTATGGCATCAGTTCAAATCACTTTAACTGATGCTATTTTCTTCCAAAATCGGCAATATTGGCATTGGATGCTATGCTTTTCAGTCTTGTGTAATCGCGTTCTTTAAAGACAGATTTTTTCATATCCAGACATATTCTGGTAAAGTTATTCCAGAGAGATGTCCTTCGGCTTCACGCCATATTATCCCGCAATCCAGCACTCCATTGAAAGCCGCGGATATTGGTTCTCAACAAAACCAGAGCACTGAAATGACAAATAAAATCATTTGATGGCAGCAGTCCGGATTTTCATGTTCTTTACATAGGCGCCACACAATCAACTTATTTGACTGCCAGAAAAACTCCATGAACAACTATCTTCAGAAATGCTAAGGGTCTGAATATATGTTGTTGAAACGCAGGCTTTTCACGCTGAATGCGGCAGCCACGTTGACGGCTCCGTTGTTAAGCCGATGCGCTCCACCTTCCTATGATTTCCACACAGGCAAGACAGCATATCCAGAAGAAGCCCTGCCTGATGGTGATCTGCATATTCCCCTGTGGAACGGAACGCCTCCCGACGGCGGCGGCCCACAGGGAGAGCCCAGACTCTCATCCCACGGGGCGCTGACCAACATCGCAACACCCATACTGAGTATTCATCGTCCAGACCGTCCTAACGGAGCAGCCGTTATCGTGGCTGGAGGCGGAGGTTACCGTTATATTCAGATCGGAAAAGAAGGCATTCTGCCTGCCCGCTGGCTGACCTCTCTCGGCATTATCGCTTTTGTCCTTCTCTACAGACTTCCCGGAGAACACTGGAAAGATGGCCGGATGGCTCCTTTTCAGGACGCCCAGCGTGCAATCCGCCTTGTACGAGGTCATGCAAGGACCTTCGGAATTGAATTGCCCCGGGTTTTGTGGAGACGTTTTTTATCTGATTTAAGCGGCTAATGCATGTGATTTCTGTTGCGCATAAAAACGTGCTTCGGCTTCTGCTGGCGGGATGTTTCCAATGGAGGACAGGAGCCGCCGATTATTGAACCAGTCGACCCATTTCAGTGTTGCTAGCTCAACAGCGTCCCTGTTTTTCCATGGCCCCTGTCGATAGATGAGTTCGGTTTTATAAAGTCCGTTAATGGTCTCCGCCAAAGCGTTATCATAGGAATCCCCAACGCTTCCGACAGAAGCAACAAGGCCCGCTTCAGCCAGTCTTTGCGTGTAGCGAATGGACACATATTGACATCCGCGGTCGGAATGGTGGGTCACTTTTCCCTCAGGCCGCCTCTGGCACAGAGCCTGCTCAAGGGCATCCAGCACGAAGTCGGTATGGGCAGTGGACGAGACGCGCCAGCCCACAATAACCCGGGCAAAGACATCAATGATGAAGGCCACATACACAAAGCCCTGCCAGGTGGAAACGTAAGTAAAATCCGAAACCCAGAGTCTATTGGGGGCTGGTGCATGAAACTGTCGCTGTACCAGATCCTGTGGACAGGGCCGTGCCGGATCGGGCCGTGTGGTTCTGACCCCCTTGCCACGCATGACACCTTTCAGTCCCATCCGGTGCATCAGCCGCTCTACCGTGCAGCGAGCGACATCCAGACCTTCACGTCTGAGCTGATGCCAGACCTTGCGCACTCCGTAGACGCAGAAATTATCGTTCCAGATCCTGCGGATTTCATGACAGAGCTCTTTATCTTTCTGGCTGCGCACACAGGGATTTTTCTGTCTCGCCCGATAAGCGTAATAGGCAGATGGTGCAATCGACAGAACCCTGCAGATTGACCCGACACCATATGTCTGCCGATGCTCCTCAATGAAGCGTGTCATGGTCTGAAGATGCGGTCGAGCTCCGCCTGGGCAAAATATGCTGATGCCTTGCGCAGGATTTCATTGGCCTGCCGCAATTCGCGGTTCTCTCGCTCCAGTTGCCTGATCTTCTCTCGATCAGGCAGGTCACTCACCGCAGGCGCATTGGCCCGCTCATGCAGACGGGTCCATTTTGACAGCGTGTCAGGATGAATATCCAGCTTTGGCGCTATCATCATCACTGCGGACCAACGTGATGGATGGTTCTTCTCTTCCTCCAGAACCATGCGGGCTGCACGCTCGCGAAATTCAGGCGGAAAACGCTTCGATTTGTTGCTCATGAATTCTTCTTACCTCACGGGTCGTTCTGTCTCCACAAAACCCGGGGCAATTCAGAATCGACCAATCAAGGATTGGCGCGCTCGGTTTTTCCGCCGGCGGTCACCTGATGGGAACCTGTGCGATCCGGCCGGAATGGCAAACCTATCGTCCGATGGACCTCTACGACAGTGTGCCCACTACACTCGCTTTCAGCCTGCTGGCCTACCCTGTTGTCACTCTGGAACCACCCTATCAGCAGACGAACACACGACGGATGCTGATCGGCGATCATCCCACCGAACAGGAAAGTATCGACTGGTCAATGCAAACATATGTCAGACCCGGCGATCCACCCTTTTTTCTCGTGCAGGCGGCGGACGACCGCATCGCCAACGCCGAGAACACGGCCATTCTTGAAAAAGCGTGTCAGGACAACAATGTTGACGTGGTCAGATACCTTTTCAGGCATGGAGGACATGGCTTTGGTATGGGGCGTCCCGGCACGGACACCACCGTCTGGCCGGAACTGGCACATGAATGGATGCGGCAGAGAGGTTTTCTTTCCTGATATCAGGCAAGTTTCAGATGTCTGCCGCGTTCCGGCAGACTGAACAGACCATCAGTCCGGTAACTCGACATTCTCAAGCATCTCGTAAACGTGGCCACTCGCGTTCCAGCGCCATACAGAAAAAGTCGGAGCCGTTTCCTGAAAAGCAAGATCACTCACCTTGCCATTCGCAGAAGACAGAACAGCAACACTTGTCGCGTTATCCTGCCAGATCACCCGATCATTGCCATCAAGGATCGTCAGACTGCTCTCACCAGCCCCATAGCAGGCGCTGTCCTGAACAAAAACAGCGCGCACATCCGGCAATGTTTTTCCGAGATCCAGAGGAATACTGCGAGGTGTTACAGGATGATTGCAGTCATCGATGTACTTTCCGTCCTGCAGTTCCAGATTGGCCACACTCCGCAACCTTTCTGAACTGGAGACCGGAACCGGTTTCGCATCCTTGAAAGTCAGAACCTTCGCCTTTCTGACCAGCCGGACGTAATCCTCGGCATGCGCCGGAACAGCGATGCTCATCACAAGAGCGCCCGCCAAAACGCCAAGCCACTTCATCGAATGCCCTTTCAATCCTCTTATCATGTCACCGCAGAACACATCTTCCCGCACAGCATGGCATAAACTGCACATAGCTTACAGACCAAGAAACATCCTGTCAGTATCCACTCTGAAAACAGCCATGCCAAACACGGGAAAACGCTTAAAAAGCCCGATTACAGGCTCCGTTGCCAGAAACACTCCCGATGACACACTGTTCTTGTCAGCGGGCCCGAAGGACTGTGCCGTAAGATGTCCTGCCAAGATCGTCGGCATACTTGCCTTCCATCCAGGCCCGCCGTCCTGACACCATCACCTCTCGCACCACGCCAACCGGACGGTTGACCATAGCCCGACAGCCGAGTTCAGACCGTTCCTGCAATTCACAGGTCTGTTCCGGGTCCCACACCCGGAGAGCTTCCGGATCAACGACACAGAGATCAGCTTTGGCCCCAACACGGATAACTCCCACATCCAGTCCGAAAAACTCAGCCGGAACGGAAGTCAGACGCATGATGCTTTCGGCGACACGGGTTAACCCCTCTTCCTGCGAGATTTTCAGGGTACGCAGGTTACCATCGTAAAAGGCGATATTGGCAAGATGCGCTCCGCTGTCATTGAAACCCGGCAAGGTCATGGGATGGAACAGGAGATATCGAAGGATATCGGGGTCATTATTCGCAATGGCCGTCTCCCAGCGCAGGGCCGTATCCCATTCACGCAGCAGGAACAACAGAAACTGGGCATCGTTTTTTGCAGAGCCCGGCACTTTCCGAAACAACGCTTCCTCGGCAGCGTTCTCTGCTCCGTAGCGCCCTCCGGAAGCCCGCCATAGTTTCAGGCGACGATAGGGTTCTTTCAAGGTCTTGCCACACCAGAGTGGCAGAGGACATTCCACGACATTCATGTCGGCCAGAGAACGGCTCAGAACAATAGGATCAAGACGCAGCCACCGCTGTAGCCGGGCGAAGGAAAATCCTTTTCTGCCCTTCATCCACATCCGGCAAAAAGCCTTTTCCCACTGTGGATCATTCAGAATCCGCAACCGTCCTTCCCGGTCATCCAGCTCCAGTTCATTCAGCGCCCTGAGTTCAGGCAGTTCGTCCGCGACCGGATTGATAGCGCCGTCACTCCATATCCGGAACGGTCCTGACAGAGCCTGAAAATGAAAATGACCGCCAACAATTTTTGAATTGAGAATACGGGCCAGCATCAGACAAAGCCTGTAAGCCAACTGATTGGTGCGCAGATCAAGAGCCGCCAGAACGGATGCTTTCAGCGCACGTCCGTAAAGACGCCGGCTGGTCAGCAGGAATGTCCTGACTGCGTCAACAATATCATCTTTCGGCGGCGTGGCCTGCCATACTCTCCCAAAACGACGGACAACTGACAGCAGGCGCTTCAGTTCGGAAAATTCAGCATACTGAGTTGGGATTCTGTTTTTCTTGTGGGGGGCGTTGGCAAGAAAATGGAAGGGCAACGCATCGGTGGACAGGCCGACATATCCCTCCTGCATGGCCGTTTCCACCAGCTTTTCCATCTGCCGCAATTCTATAGCCGTTGGCTTGCGGGAAACCGAGCCTTTCAGCCCCATCACCTCAATCCGCACCATGGAATGTGGCAGCAGAGGTGCGACATTCACACCAAGCGGCATGGCCTTAAGATGGTCCAGATATGAGCTGGAGCTATCCCAGGTACAGTGTTCCGCCACCTTTTCCAGCACGGCACGGGGGATATTTTCCACCCGGGCGAAGCAGTCCACGATAGGATCCTCGCCATTGCGCCGCTGGTTGCCATAACTCACGCCGATCGAGCAGTTACCAATCACAACCGTGGTCGTACCGTGCCGAACGACCTCCGGCAGGCCCGGCGTCAGTTCCACTTCCAGATCCAGATGAGTGTGAATATCCAGCATACCCGGCAACAGCCAGAGACCGTGGCAATTGATTTCCACAGCCTCTTCCGACACGGGAAGGGTTTTTCCGATAGCAGCGATTATACCATCCCGTATGAGGACATCGGACTGGACAGGCGCACCCCCAAGCCCATCAAACAGGGTGGCGTTTCTATACACGGTCTCAGACAATCCGGCCTCCAGCTCATCGCTCCCCAAGACTGAAACCGGCTGACTCCCATACGTCAATCCCTGCATGTAGCAATACCATTCTACCGAACCAGGATGCTACATAAGGGCGATAATTCCGTTTTCTACACCGTTCCAACCCGAAACCGGTTCATGGCAGCATCAATCCGTTCATACCTCGCACCATTTGCCAAGCTGCGCTAAACCCGTACAGGCCGATCCCACAACAGCCGGATGAACCCGTGAGTCTCACAGAAACAGCCCATGCGAAGATCAATCTCTACCTGCATGTCACGGGCAAACGGCCAGATGGCTACCACCTGCTCGACAGCCTTGTTGTGTTTGCGGGAGCTGCGGACCGCCTCACCCATGAAGCCTCTGAAGCACCGCTATCACTGGAACTGACCGGACCTTTTGGCCAAAAACTCGCATCGGAAGCCTCGGACGACAATCTTGTTATACGGGCGGCCCGCCTGCTGACCCAAGGAATGGACACGCCGCTCACCGGTCGCCTCATCCTTGAGAAAAATCTGCCGGTTGCGTCCGGCATCGGCGGTGGATCAGCTGACGCGGCCGCCACACTCCGCCTTGTGGATCGTCTTCTGGCTCTCGGCACGCCGGAAGCGCGTCTTCTGGCGATCGCGGAGCAACTGGGGGCGGATGTGCCTGTCTGTCTGCTCCAGAAGCCAACCCTGATGCGCGGCATCGGCGAGCAGCTTGATCCCGCGCCCGCTCTCCCACCCTGCGGAATACTGCTTGTAAACTGTGGTGAGGCTGTTTCCACCCCTGCCATTTTCAAGGCACGCAACGCCGCCTTTTCCGAAGACGCCATTCTACCCGCTGCATGGCCGACTGCCGCCGCCATGACGGACGATCTTCAGCGCCTCAGCAATGATCTTGAACCACCAGCCTGCACGCTCTGCCCTTCCATCAGCATTGTTCTGGACGCCATCGGCGCTCTGCCGGGCTGCCTGCTCAACCGGATGAGCGGCTCCGGCGCAACCTGCTTCGGCCTGTTCGATACGGCTGAGGACGCAGAGGCAGCCGCAAGGCGGCTCAGACAGGAACAGCAGAATGACTGGTGGGTCTGGGCCGGGGCAGTTCTGCCTGCTTCCGATCAGTCGCCAGCCTGAAAGAGCATTTCTCTCAGGAAGCGAATGGCTTTATAATGCAGGAGAGACACCTGAAATATCGGTTTCAGGTTGCCTCGATCAGCAGGAAAGCCTGACGGAAGAATGAGCAAGAAACCGACTCTCCCGGACACATCGGCTCCTGCGGAACGCGTCAGGGATCCTCATGTTCATATCTCGGCGTCCGAGGACTTCAAACAGGCGACCCTGACCATCACGTCAGGACGCAAGAAGATCGTGCTGGACCTGAATGCGGCTCAGGTTGCCGATCTGATCACAGGACTGGGCGCTGTGCATCAGGCCATGATCGGCACGGATATTCCCCCCATCGAAGGCGTTTCCTTCACACCTGTCCGTCGCACCAACTGGGCGCTCCAGCTTGATCCGGAGTCACAGGGCTCCATTCTCGCCTTCCAGCACCCTGCCTACGGCCCTATCGGCCTTGCCATGACCCCCACCGATGCGGCCAAGGTTGCGAAAGGGCTATCCTTACATCAGCAGCTCAATGCCGCGACACTGAAAGCATCCGGACCGGCCAACTGACGGGTCATCTCCTCCTTTTGTTCTGAAACATAGACCTTCACAAAGGGACAGAGTCCCTTTGTGAAGGTCGGGCCAAAACCCTGCAAAACACCGCCCCCAAAAGCGCCTTTTGAGAGACGACTGATTTGAAGCTTTTTGCAAAAAGCTTCATCAAAAACGTCTGCTTACAGGCTCTCGCTCTTCATCCCTTTTTCAACAAAAGCGGCTGACAGGGCCTGCGCCATTTCGGCCTCCACCGACTTTTCCAAAAAAGATGTTCTGAGCAGTTTCCGCCCCAGAGCAGACTGCTGTTTCAGCGCCTCTTCATCGGCCCATAAGGCCGCAACACCGGCAACAAACGCCGCTGTTTCCGCGGGCACCACACAGGAACGCTGACCAGCCAGAAGCGGCAGACCTTCTGCTGCCATCGGCGTCATCAGGACCGGCACGCCATGCGACCAGCTTTCCAGAATCTTGCCCTTGATGCCTGCACCAAAACGTAAAGGCGCTACCATCAGGCGCGCCTGCGCAAAAACAGTGCCGATCTCTGGCGCATAGCCCGCAAATGTCAGACCATCACAGGCGAAAGATAGGGTTTCGGCCGTCATGCCCGAGCCGAAAACGGTGATCTCCAGCGCCGGATTCAGGCGTCGCAGGGCGGGCACAATCTCCGTCGCCAGCCAGCGTACGGCGTCCCGATTAGGAGCATGCCCGAAGTGGCCGAGAAAAACGATCCTGTCCCGCTTCGCCGGTCGATACACGGTCTTTCCGACAGGAACCGCCCAGCGCACGGTGACGGCGGCGCAAGACGGCACGCCTTCCCTGATCCGCGCCGTCTCCTCATCTGAATGGGTGATCACCACATTGGAGCGCCAGGTGACCATGCGTTCCCGCGCTTCGCTCTGAGCAGCAAGAATGGTCAACTCGGGCCGCTGTTCGACCTGCGCCTGCCGCCGCAGACGGAGACTGTCGATGTCCGCCACAGACCAGATGATCCGCGCCATCGGGCAGAGACGCCGCGCCATCGGGCAGAGACGCCGCGCCATCGGGCAGAGACGCCGCGCCAGCTCCAGATAGGCCGACGCATTGCCGAGCCGATGCAGATAGATCAGATCAAACGCCTCGCCCGCCTGCCGGAGAATGGCCTCGACTGACTCCCATAGAGGCGGTCTGAGGACTGTAATCCCCTGCTCTGCCAGCGAAGCGAGAACATCTTCACGACAGCCGGAAATAAGACTTGGCGTGAAAAACACTTTCAGACCCGCCGCCTGCAGGGCTTTCATGTGCGACAGCAGCGCGACCGATGCCGCATCGCGCCGCACATCAGGGATCTGGTCGTCAATCACCAGCACCTGACGCTGCACCGTGACGGCACGATTACCCTCCTGACGACGCAGGCGACGGATTTCACGTCGGGACGCCAGCCCCAGCGTGCCTTCCGCATCCTTTTTCCTGAGAGTCTCCAGACAGGACGCCAGAAAGTCGGCAGCCGTGCGGATCTTCTCCACATCGCGCAACCCGCCAATCTCGCGACTGGCAAGGTTCATCATGGCCTGATCGAAAAAACCCTCCGCCGCTGGCAGGACTTTTGCGCCTTCCGGAAAAGGTGCGCCTGTATCAGGGCGGATTTCGACAGTATGCGCCGTGAGCGGGTCCGGCGGAGACGTAAACAGAAACTCGAAACCGTATCGCCCGCTTCCCAGACCCAGATCACGAAGATCACGACGGAAACTGTTGGCTTTCAGAAAGGCGACTTCCTGACCGTCGAGCAGAATAGCCACCCCAACCGCACGCTCTGGCCGGTCTTCATCGCGTATCCATCCGGCGATACGCTCGTGATCGAAAATGTCGATCGCACCCCGCACCCCAAGCGCGGTCTGCTCGTCTGTCGGTGCGGGCACGAAAACAGGGGAGCCGTTGATCTGTTCCCCGTTGGGCAACCTCACTTCGAGTCGTGAAAAATCGTTTTCCGGTAGCGGCGGCAACCAGACATGGCGAAAGGCGCAGTAACCGTCGCTATGGCCGGGCTCCACAAGATCTTCGCGCCAGCTTTCAGCGGCCAGTTCCGCCACCTGCACGCCGTCACGGAAAACGGTGAGCGGGACGGGCGTAAACGGATCCGTCTCATTCCTCGCCCATCCCTCGCTCACATACCGGTCCGCGCGATCGAGGAAGGCGCGATAGAGCGGACCGGTCATGCGGGGCTGGCTCGGGCTGCTGCTTTTACGGACGACATGGCCCACAGCGAGAATGTGCCACTGGCGGTCGTGACGCCACGCGGCAGACCGAACGTGAAGCCATAGGCCGCAGCGCCGTTGCCCACCACGCCGCTCGGACCATCGGCCAGCGTCATGCCAATCACACGTCCGTCCAGCAGCACTTCCAGCGCCACAGGCTCGGACGGCGTCAGCAGATCGACAGCCCAGCCGGTCAGCTGACGCTCCCTGTCGGACGCCAGCAGGCCCATCCGCACAGTGCTGCCGGTATGGGCCGACAGGCGGTCGCGGATATGCTCCAGAACCGTGCCGTCTTCCAGACGCGGCGCGCAATAGACCGCCTCGACCGTCTCGGCCTCCGGATACAGTTCCGCAAACGTGCCTGCGTTGTGGAACATGCCGCGTGAGCCGTCATCGACGAAGCTCTCGGACGGAGCACCCTCGGCCAGCAGCAGATCGTGGCTTTCAAGCTCGATGTGGATGTAGTCCACACGCTCGCCGATGCTGTCGAAATGGATGGAGCCGCCGTTCACGAGACAGTGCGCCGGGATCAGGTAGCCCTCCACGAACATGGCGTGCAGTGGCGAGACCGTCAGCGCCCGTGTCGGCAGGCTGTTGCCCAGAGATCCTGCCTCGAAGGTCACGGGGATCAGGTCCGGATTGCCGCGGGCGAACACGCCGTCATAGGCGCGGCGGCCGATCCAGCGGATGGGACGCAGCGCGCCGGACGCCGTGCGGACCAGATCACCGATTGCCAGCGCCTCGACCGGAGTTTCACCCTGTGCCGTGGCGATCAGCGTGCCGGGGCAGTAGCACGGCGCGGGCGTGCCGTAGTCGATCAGCGTGCTGCCGTCAGTGTCGGTCGTAACCAGAAGTTTCGTGGGGTCATAGACGCCGTCGAACAGGATGGTCTCGCTGACTCCGCCCTGCGTGATGGTCAGCCTGTTGTCACCGCTGAACGTGTAGTCCGGCGTGCCGGTGCCCGTCAGGTCGGTGATGTCGATCGTGCCGCCATTGAACACGAGACGGTCCGTGAACAGCGTGTCTTTCGATACGTCCAGCCTGCCGCCGTTCTCAAGCGTGATGTCCGTCAGCGTCGCGCCGCGGCCAGCACTCAGGACACCGCCGGAGCCAATATCAGCGTCACTCACCGTTCCGCCAGAGGAAACGTTGATCCAAGCACCGTCGTTGACTTTCACATCAACAACAGCGGCTCCGTTAAAAACCTCCACCAGTGCATCACGATTGACAGTCGTATTGTAGGCAACTGCTCCCGCACCAGAGAGCTGCTGGAAAGACAGACCATCCAGCGTCGTGTCACGCGCCACACCACCCGGCTCAACGAGCTGCAAGCCACCGCTGACCGTTGCGCCAATAGCAACGCCTCCGCTGGAAATATTCTGCTCCGCCATGTAGCCCACCAGAGTGTTTCGGGCGAGGCCACCAGAGTCAATTACCTGCTCGGCGGGTGCCACCACCAGCTCGGTGGGTGCTCCAGGAAGATACTGCGTTGTAAAGCTTGCTCCGTAGGCCTCGCCTCCGGCGTAAACATCCTGCTCAACAGAGCACGTAAAGTAATTGCTGTCACCAGCCGCACTGATGTAACCGGAAAATATGCCGTCTGTGCTCAGGCCGTAAACATTCTCCTGCGAACTCTGAAAAAGTGTGGGGGAAGCCCCACCCCACCCCGTCACGTCCACAGCCGATGTAAAATAGGAGGCTCCGCCAGCTTCCACGGTCACCACATCACCCGGCCTGAGCATAGCCGATGTCAGCGTTCCACCGCTGCTGACCACTGTCTCGACAGCGGTTCCTGTGCCGCCGTCCGAATAGACGACCGGCCCACTCGTCACATCCCCGGAACTTGTGGTTGTGCCAGAAACATAACCGCCATTTGTTACGAGCGACATCAGGACATTCCTCAAATCTGTCTGATGCGCCCACAGCCGAACTGTTAACAAAAGGACATGGACGCTAATATTTAGTTACATATTAACACAAAGGCGTCCCATCAAAAATAAATAAGGAATATACCTGTTTGTGGCCGTGATTACTGCCTGTGCGGCAGTTTCCGCACAACGCCCGCCACGCCAGCCGCGAGCGAGCGATAGGCCTTCGCGGCCTCGCTCTGCGGCGCTCTCACCACAATAGGCGCTCCCTCGTCGGCACTGAGGCGGATGTCGGCCAGCAGTGGAATCTCGCCGAGGAACGGCACATCGAGCCGTCGTGCCTCGTCCCGTGCGCCGCCGTGACCGAACAGTTCCGTGCGATGATTGCAGTTCGGGCAGCAGAAATAGGACATGTTCTCCACAAGCCCGAGAACCGGCACGCGGGTCTTTTCGAACATCGCCACGCCACGCCGCGCATCCAGCAGGGCAATGTCCTGTGGTGTCGAGACGATGATCGCGCCGCTCAGGACGGCCTTCTGCGCCAGAGTGAGCTGCGCATCCCCCGTTCCGGGCGGCATGTCGATCACCAGAACGTCCAGTTCGCCCCACGCGACATCGCCGAGCAGCTGACCGATCGCGCCCATCACCATCGGGCCACGCCAGACCATCGCCTGCGTCTCATCCACCAGCATACCGATGGACATGGCTTTCAGCCCCCATGCCTCAACCGGGATCAGCTTGCCGTCACGGACTTCGGGCCTGCCGCTGATGCCAAGCATACGTGGGAGCGAAGGACCGTGGACATCGGCGTCCATTAGTCCGACCGACAATCCTTCCAGCGCCAGTCCGGCCGCCAGATTGACGGCGGTGGTCGATTTGCCGACGCCGCCCTTGCCGGACGAGACGGCGATCACGGTGCGGACCTGTGGCAGAAGCGGTTCGGACGCGTCCTTGTTCCCGACGCCACCCAGAGGCCGGTGACCGCCTCCGGCTTTCGGCTCCGGTCGCGGTGCTGTTGGGCGATGCGCCGTCAGCAGCACGCTGGCGCGCCATTCCGGGAAGGCCCTGTCCAACGCCTGTTCGGCAGCAGAGGCGCTTTTTTCGAGGCGCGCCGCCAGAGCCGGCGCTACGGCCAGTGTCAGACGGATACGTCCGGCCGCGATCTGACAGGCTTCAATCTGTCCGATATCCAGCAGCGACCGACCACTGGTCGGTTCGACGACGCCCCTGATGACTGTCTCGATTTCCTCACGCGAGGGAACGTGCTGCTCGGTCATGACATCGCCTCTTTTCTCTTCTCTGCTGTGAGGGTGTATATGGCGTTTATGAACCGGAACGGCCAGATGGAATGCGCACCAATCTTTCACTGGCCAACCTTTCTCCGGAACGCCTCGTAAAGCATTCCCTGTCATGTTGCGGCATGTGGTTGATTGCCCGGTCGACGCCATAACGACGGTCGTCCCCTGAAAGAATGTTGCATGGATACCAGTGTCTCCGAAAAATGCGCCAGACAGCCCGGTCGTGGCTCTCACCCTTCCGTGATTGATTGCTATAAGGCGCGGGTTTCCGGCGACCACTCCATTGCCGCAGCCATGCAGGACAGGCCATGACCGCCACGACCTCCTCTTTTCCGCTTTCCGGCCATTCTTCTGAAGGTCGGGCCGACAAGGCCTCGGTCGCCCTGAACACGCCACCCGCCACCAAACGGGTCCGGGATCATCGCGTGGACGCCCTGCGCGGGATCGCCCTGCTGATGATGTTCGTGGACCACATGCCACAGAACCTCCTCAACCGGCTGACCATCCGGAACCTTGGCTTTGCGGATGCCGCGGAGATTTTCGTGCTGCTGGCCGGATATGCTTCGTGGCTGGCGTACGGGCGGGGTTTCCCGAAATACGGCGTGGCGGTGACGCTTCGCAAGATCGCCGTCCGCTGTGGAAAGCTCTACATCGCCCAGACGCTGATGATGATCTCCTTTGTCGTCATCATCCGCACCTGGCGCAATTTCACGCCCGTTCCCGTCGACTTTCTTGAGCCCGAACTGGCGCACGGTCTGTCCAATTTCTGGCGTGTCTTTCTGCTGGACGCCCTGCCGTCCAACCTGAACATCCTGCCGCTTTACATGGTGCTGCTGGGGGCCTTTCCCCTGATGTTCTGCGTCATCCGGTTCAATCGCTTTCTCGCGCTGGGACTGAGTTTCGCCCTGTGGCTGCTGATCAACATCGACCCCAGTGTTAATTTCCCCAACTGGCTTGACCCGGATGGCTGGTATTTCGACCCGCTGGCATGGCAGTTCCTGTTCGTGCTTGGCGCTTGCGGGGCTATCGAGGCCGGTCGTCACAACGGAAATCTGCCTTCCTTTTCTTGGCTGAAGATCCTTTGCGCGGGCTATCTGATGTTCTCGCTGCTGGAGGCCTTTCCGTGGACGCAGTGGGGACTGCCGACCATCCGCCCGCTTGCCCTGCCCTCTCCCGACAAGAGCACGCTGGCTCCCCTGCGGCTGCTGGATGTCCTGTCGATTTTCTATCTGGTGCAGTCCTCGCAACTGGCCCGGCAATTCTCGGAAACACGGCTGGGACAGGCGCTGGCGCTATGCGGACGCCATTCGCTGGAAGTCTTTACGGTCGGCACCGTTCTCGACCTGATCGGGCGTCTGATCTTCACCACATTCGGAGAAGGCTGGCTGTTTCAGGTCGTGATCAACATTGCAGGCCTGTGGATTCTCTACTGCGTGACAGTTGTCTACGAGCGTAAACGTAACCGGGCGCGGGAGCTGATGAAGCCGTCGGAGCCAAAGCAGCCTGCCGCCTCCTGAGCCGTCTCGTCCGCCTCTGGCATGATGACGCCGCCCACAGACACAGGAACCGATAGAATGAGCCACTTTCCCCGCCTGACCCGGCTATTGCAGGCCGGTTCTTCCGTGAAGATCTGCCTGTTCGGCTCCTCCACCGTCGAAGGTGTCGGCGCCAGTTCGCCCGAGAATGGCCTGTGCCCGGTCGTGGAGCGGACATTGCAGCCTTTCATGCCGAACGGTGTGACCGTCATCAATCGCGGGATCGGCGGCAATGGAGCCGAGGAAATGCATGACCGGCTTCAGCAGGTGATTGATGATCGCGCCGATCTGGTCGTCTGGCAGGGCGGCACGAATGATGTCTGGAAAGAGAAGTCTGTCTCCAGCTTCATTGATCAGACCCGCGATGATCTCGAGCGTCTGCGCCGTGAGGACGGGTGCGATCTGGGCATGATCGGGCCGCAATGGTGCAAGATGCTGGAAGAGCTGCCGAACTTCCCTGCCTTCCGGGACGCTGTGCCCGCGCTGGCCATTGAGATGAACATCCCGTTCTTCAACCGCTACGCGCTGATGAAGTCGTGGTGCGCCGAGTATGACATGACCCGCGAGCAGCTTTCTCCCGATGGTCTGCATCTGGGTGATTTTGGTTACAAGCTGCTGGGCGAGGCCGTGGCGCGCTGGATTGTCGAGATGACGGGAATTTAGGTTCCCGCATCTGATGGGTTCGCCTTACGTTTCTCGGGGCTTTGCCCCGGACCCTACAAAGGGACACAGTCCCTTTGAACCCATTTTATTAAAACAACAGGGGTGAAGGGGCTGCGATCCCTTCCGGGTGCAGGGCAGAGCCCTGCTTCATCGCTCGTTTATAAAAAGCTGTCGGCGTCTTTTAGAGCCGACCTATCAGCGACAAATCAGTGAATGGTCGGAGAGATATTCGCCGAGGCCAGATGCAGATGAGACGGAGCTGCAAGCTTGAGTTCCGGTCCAAAGCCCGGCCACTCACCGTCCGCCAGCGCTTCCAGAGAGGGCGTCGGCAGATCGAGACGATCGGCATAGGTCCAGAGGTAGGAGAAGGCCTGTGTCACATAGGCCCGCGTCTGTGCGTTCGGCAGACGCTCCATATAGAGCAGCGGATCTTCCGACACGCCCGCGCTCGTCTCCCAATGGGAAATCGAACCCGGTCCCGCATTGTAGCTCGCCAGCAGACGGATAAGGTCACCGCCCTCCGGGGCCGCCTGCCCAGCCCAACTCAGATGCGCCAGATACTTCACATAGCGCTGACCGATTTCAAGGTTTAGGCCGGGATCGTGCAGCACCTGAGGTGAAGACGCGAACCGGTCCGTCTGCCCTGTCACAAACCCTGCCGTGCCGGGCTGGATCTGCATGAGACCATGTGCGCCCGCACCGGAGACGGCGCCCGGATCGAAATTGGATTCCAGACGGGTCAGGGCATAGACCAACGCCGGATCGACGGTGAATCCATGGCGGGGATGCAGCGCAGGCAGAGGCAGATGCTCACCATGCTTGCCGGAAGACTGTTCCATCGCCTGAATGGAATCCGCCATTTCCAGCGCCAGATCGTTCAGTCCGGCCGCAGCGGCCACAAGCTGGAAGGACTGCGCCAGAGCGGTGTCACGCACGATCTGCGGCCAGTAGCGACGCAGCGCCTGCTCCGCCCGCTCCTGCTCGCCCACCTGCAACAGGGCAAACACGCGACGACCGACTGGCGTAGCGCCCACGGCTTCCACATCAATTTCTGTCAGAAGCGGTTCGGAAGGCGCAGCGTCCGCTGACACTTCGAGAGCGGCATCCTGCACAGCGTTGTCACGCATTACATGGTGCGGCACGCGCTCCATCATACGGCGCGCCAGCAGACCATAAAAGCTGGTCGGAGCCGCCTGAGCCCGCTGGAGCCAGGGGCGGAAAGATGTCATCTCTCCAAGCTCCTGATGTCCACGAGCCGCCCAGAACGCCGCCGCCGAGATCAGTTCGGGCGTCACGAGCGGCGCACGGGAGGCTTTCTCGAACAGGGCCACGGCTTCCGCCTTATGTCCCTGCGACCAAGCCGACAGCCCGGCCATATAGGCGGGGAAACCAACCTTTTCGTTTCCACGATGGAAAGCCTCACGGGCGGTCTTTTCCGCAGCCGCAAAAGCTCCCTGACTCAGCAGAACCTGCGCCACCTCGCCACCCAGTTGGGCGGCGTAGGGAGGCGTCATACCCGGCGTGATCGCGATCAGATGCAGGGCGCTATCCGCCCCTTTTGCACCCAGCGCGGCACGTTCCATGACCGTGCGATCCAACAACGCATTGCGTGTGAACGCCCGGTCCATCGATCCGTTGACGCTTCCAGCGCGCGCCCCGCCGAGCATGGCGAGAGACGGTGCAGGTGGAAGCGGCGCGCCACGCTCGGAAAGCGACGCCAGACGGGTGTAGACCGCCGGGGCATCGGCCATGTCCGCGTGATCCCGCAGCCAGCGCCTCATTTCGGCGGGACTGGGATGATAGGACGGGTTGAGAAATCTTTCGGCCAGAATGTCGGCCAATAGGGTCGTGTCGGTCAGACGCGTCGTGCTGGCCAGCGCCTCGCTGAAGGCGCTCTGGCGCTGAAGCCGAAAAATGGCCCGCACGAGGGTCGCCATGTCGGAAGACAACGGACGGGGCAACGAGACACCGGCGTCATCAGGTCCGCCATACGGCAGGCGTGACACGGCCATGGCCACTTCGTCACTGCCATGCCCATCATGAGAAGAGCGCTCCGATGAACGGGACCCTCCCTCATCAGGGGGAACCGGCAGCGGCCGCGCACTGGCGAAGGATGCTCCCGTCAGCAAGGCAGCGCCGGCAAGCAGAAACCTGGCGGCGATCGAGTGGGAAATATGACCTATGGCTCGCATGGTGGCGGGGGTCTATAAGTTTCCATTCCAAAATGCAAGCTTGCTGACAATCACCATATGGCAACAGGCAAGCTTCACTCAGGAATACTCCTTGCAAACGCTTGAATTCCTGTGATTGTCACAAGTGGTAGAGAGATGTCTCTACCTGATTCTATTCCTGCCGGTCTGCCTTCATTATTCCACTATTACGTTACTTAATTCACCGCACCATCGAGTGTTACCGCTAGTAACAACATATCATCCCATATCTGACGGCGAGCGGTCGCGCCTGCCCGCAACTGTGAAGGGTGTCTCATTGTCATGACGGGCCTCTGTGGTCCGCCTTCCGGACCCCATGCGGTCGTGCGCCAGCTGCCTCTCGCCCGGGCGGGATTGATGTCCGGTCCGAGAATCATGCGGGTCGCCAGTCCACCGCACAGGAGCAGTCTTTCAGGTTGATAGAGGGCTATACTCCTGAGAAGCATCGGCAGGCATTGCGCAACCTCGACGGGAGACGGAGGGCGTCCGCCCGGTGGTCGCCAGGGAATCGCCGGAGCCAGAATCATCTCCTCACGGGTCCGGCCGATCGAGGCGAGCATACGCCCCAGCAGATCGCCGGATTCTCCTGAAAAAACGATCCCGCTTCTGTCCTCGTCGGCATCAGGCGCATCCCCGATCACCATCACCCGTGCGCCGACCGGACCACGCGGCAGAACGGTGTGGGTTGCCGTGCCGCGCAGACTGCAAGCCACGAATCCGTCGATGGCTTTTTCCAGCGCCGCAATGGTTGTGATCCCGGCCAATGCCGCTAGTGCGGCGTCAGAACCACCCGGCCCTCCCTCCGCAGGGTGACGCGTTTCTTCACTGATGGCGGGGCGACGTTTCGCTGTATGCCTGACCGCCCCATCAAGAGCCGGGGCCGTCGTCTGGTGCGCCACACGCGCCGCCTGTTCGGCCTCCCACTCGGCAAACCGGTCATGGGGCGCCTCATCGAGAAGGACATCAACGCCCCACTCAATCTGCAACTCCAGCAGCGCCGCAACCGCACCAGCGTCCATGGTCACCAGACTCTCCACATCTTCTGATCACCTACTATAAAGAAAGAGTGGCGGCCCGTCCTCCTCTCGACACAAGATCACTTCCATTCGACTGGACGATCAAAGGAAACAGGACACTGTTTCCAGCAAGAGACGTGGCCATAACGCTCAAGACATCTGCGGTCGAACAGGCTTCCCGCCTTCGTTCCGGTGACTGCAACATCATGAACGCCACCGCGGGAACCTTTTCCACCATCCATCTTTTTTCAAACTTCATCAGCCACATATGCTCGTGGTTGGCCGATCGCGCCTGCCGGGTTAAATCTTTCTCATGGCTGTTACAGCCACGGGATGCCACCATCCCATTCACACATCGTCAGGGGCTCATCGCCATCATGCCAATTCGTCCTGTCCTGTCCGCCCTGCTGCTGGCTTCTCTTCTGTCCAGTAGCGCGATAGCTGCGGAACAGAAGGCGCTGGCCACCCCAACAAAGGCAGAATCCTCACCATTTGCACCGATCGACACGCCAGATTTTCTGGTGGGACTCATCGCCGCACGCGCCAATGATTACGCCACCGCTGCCCAGGCTTACAGCGCGGCACTGGCGAAAGACCCGAATAACATGGACCTGCTCCGGCAGGCCTTCTCCGAAGCCGCTCTGGCCGGAGCACCCAACGCCGTGGATCTGGCCCGCCAGACTCTGGCTAAGGCAGGTGGGCGCAGCATTCTGACCGCCTTTGTCCTCGGCAACGACGCCGTGCTGCATGATCGCTGGAAGGAAGCCTCCGAAGCCTATCAAAGCATGCCCTCCGACGCTCTGACCAACATCCTCTCTCCCCTTCTGCAGGCATGGTGTCTGGCGGGTGAGAAGAAATACACGGACGCCATTGCGCTGCTCACCTCCCCGAAACACAGCACGTCGCCTGCCGCGCCTTTCTATGTCGGCCACGCCGCGCTGATTGCCCTGCTTGCCGGCGACACCGGACAGGCCAAAACGCTGTTCGACAAGGCCAACCAGCTCTTTCCAGCCAGCGACCTTCTAATCAACCGCGCACGCGCCAACCTTCTGTGGCAGACCGGCCATCAGAGTGAAGCCCGCGACCTGCTCCGTGCGGCGACGGGCAGCGACACCGTCCTGTCTCTCGCAGAGCCTGAGCTACAGGCAGCCATCGACAGCCCGCCCGTACCAACTGCGCGTGACGGCGTGGCGCATGCTTATGTACTGGTCGCCTTCATTCTCCGCCAGCAGGCCCTGCATGCACCGGAAGTGGACAGCATGCAGCAGATCAACATCGCCTCGGCCATGATGCTGCGCATGGCGCTGACCCTTGATCCGACGCTCGCCATCGCTCGCCTGATGCTGTCGGAGATCGAAGAAAGTCTGGGACACAAGGATATCGCCATCGCGGTATTGCAGGATCTGCCAGACACCAATCCCCTGATCCGTGTCGCACAGTATCGTGTGGCCATGCTGGAAGATCAGCTTGGCAACCATGCGGACGCGCGCGCCAAGCTGGAGCGTCTGGCTCATGACGCGCCAAACCTTGTGCTGCCCATCCGCTCACTCGGCACGATCCTTTCCGAAAGCAAGGACTGGCCCGCTGCGATCGACGCATTCAACAAGGCTATCACCAACGCCCGCGCCAGCCAGACCCTTGACTGGACCCTGCTGTTTGAACGGGCGGCAGCCTACGAGCGCACCAACAACTGGCCGAAAGCCGAAGCGGATCTGCAGGAAGCCCGCAAGATGGTGCCCGATGAACCACTGCTGCTGAACTTTCTCGGCTATGGCTGGGCGCAGCGTGGTCTCCATCTGACAGAGGCCACCGAACTTCTGAAACGGGCGCTCGCCCTCGACCCGGATGACGCGGCAATCCGCGACAGTCTGGGCTGGGTTCTGCTGCGTTCCGGGGATCTGCCACGCGGTGCGGAAATGATCGAAAAGGCCGCAGAGCAGACACCGCTTGATCCGGAGGTGAATTATCACCTTGGCGTGGCGTACTGGGATCTCGGTCGCAAAAGCGAGGCGATTGATCAGTGGAATGTCGCGCTCGGCCTGAAGCCTGAGCCTGACGACCTACAGCGCATCCAGTCGGCTCTGGATTTTGCCAGAACGGCGGATATCAAGACAAAATTCCCCATTCGGGACATTGCAGCCGCACCGCAATAAGGCTTAAAGTTTAAGCCTTACTAAGTCATAGAAACAACATGTCACTGAATTAATAAAGTCGTATTCAAACAGGTTCGGTTTCATTATTACATTATTCAGTATTTTTACCACAAATAAAAACATTATTTCTTTGTTTTCCGATAAAAAGTATCAACATAAAATATACAACAATATATTTATATTATATTTTAATTATTGATTTTAATTTTCTTGCTACATTCCACAATGCATACGGGATTTGTAACCAAAACGACGGTTTGACAATGGGATTTTGTAGTTTTGAATAATGTAATACAAAAGCGTTCTTGTGTTTATCTTTTCCAAATATGCTATATTCTAAACCAATATCACTTTCTCTCCTAATAAATTTATGTGGGTACAGATCTAGTATTGGATAAATCGTTTTTGTATAAATAATAGGCCCAGTCAGGTTGAGCACTCCAACTTTTCCAGTGCCGTCTTTCCAAGGTCGGTAAGAATTAACTTTTTTTATTATAGATTCAACGACCTCTCGCAGGAAAGGATGTCCTGGAGCTGCAATAATATGCCACTGCTGAAACTCCCCTCCAGGAATAAAGGACAATTCAGATTTAAGCCCAAATCCTTCATACTTTTCACCAACAGCATTACTCCATTGCGAAATAATGAACCCCTCATCTCCTTTTACAAATTGAGAAATTGGACCATAAAACCTGCTTTTTATATCAAGATAAACTCCTCCATACTTATAAAGTATCAAATACCTAAATAAATCAGCGCGCGCTGCCCCGTATGAATCGTCAATTTTTTTGTAAATTTTTAATACATTATTCCCAAATTCTGTTTCTATAAAACTTTCTATATCTTTATCTCTATACAGCCTATAATCCCACTCTGGATTTTCCTTTTTTATTTTTTCTATATTCTCCTTGATAGGCAATGGAATTTCTCCATCACCAATTGTTTGATAAATAATGCGCGGAATTTTTCTTCCCCTCAAATCAAATTCTTTTGCATTCATCAAATTTTTCCTCAAAATTATTTCTTTGTATTTCTTACAAAATACAAATCTTACCAACAAGCTCAGTCTTGAAGTCACAATAACAAATCAAACTTTCATACAAACCTCACAATCCTTAGGGCCTGTTAGGTCTTGAATAACAGAACGGACTGCATAGCTGTTTACGATGAGCATGATGTAGTCTGTCTTTTCCGATACCGCATGGTCCGTCTGGGAGCCTTTGATCAAGGAAGTCCGTCCGAAGGGCAAGAGTCCACCGAAAAACTTTCGACGAACGATTTCCGCGATTTTTGGGCGCCCTCAGAACGGCGCGAAGAGGCGCGCCCTGCCATCTGAGTTTGGTCCCTGGTGGATAGCGCACAGTTGTTCATTCGCTGGTCGAAGCACGGAGTATAGCAGCGCCTCTTTGAAAAGGTCAAAGACAGGAATCAGGCTCTCGGCATGGTCTTTCTCGAAGGCACGACGATCCGTGCCCATCACAAGGCGACCGGGGCCGCCAAAAAGAGGAGGGTACAGATGAATCGTGAGGCTTCTTAGCCGCTCATGTGGGGGCTTTGGCACTAAGGTCTGCGTAGCCACAGATGGCCATGGCAGGGCTCTTTCCTTCATGCTTTCTCCCGGACAGGCGCACGAACTGCCGTGTGCCTATGCCCTGCTTAAGATCTACCACACCTACCGATCTATGTCGTCTACGATCGCGGGTATGCCTCGCATAATTCGGTGAATATCTCTGAAACCACGGGTCCCGTCTGGTCATCCCGCCAAGGAAAAATGATCCAGAAGTCGCCGGGCTTACAGACACCGGCACTTGGTCGAAAGTCTGTGGGAAAGGCTCAAGGAATGGCGGGCTGTCATGACCCGATATGAGAAAACCACCGCATCCTTCCTCTCCGTCACCCTCATCGCTGCTACAACAGACTATATCAAGACCTAACAGGCCCTAATATCCATTAGCATCACATTATTATAAGTAAGAATTGTCATTTTCCACAAAATCTGATCTGACAAAGAGAGTAATCAGTATTTTATATGAAAAATCCATTTTACTCTCTATCCAAACTAAGATTGAGACTGATTTCATCTTCAAATCTCTTCCAGACCCTACCGAAAACGTCTCAATCACACCAAGAGGCATCTGAATTATTTAGAACAAGCTCCAAAAAAAACACCAAAAACTAAATCCTTAATCACCCCAAGCCTTAGTTTTTTTTGATTTTTATAATAATTAACATAATTACAAAATCTTTTCCTTATATCTTTTGGTGTGTACATATTTGTCTTTTGTAATATAATTCTATATTTTTCAAAGTAAATTTTTGATACCACCATACTATCAATTGAAAATTCAAATCTTTCTTTCTTACTTAATAACCGGAACAAACATGAGAGTTTTTCATAAAAATCTCTTCGCTCTTCAAGTTTTTCTATAGATAGAGAAAACCTCATATGAAGTTTATCAAAAACGGTTCTAGATTTTGTCTGAGAAACATTCCCGCCATATTGACGATACAAAATCAAAGGCTTGTTGATTTTTGAAACGCGGCCAAAAGCAGATGCCAATATATAAATCCATGTGTCATGAGATAATGGGCGTTCTTCTTCCGGTTGTTTGGGTCGAATATTAAATGAAATCTCTTTCACAAGATTGGATTTGAATAACATAGAATTACCCCATCCACCTCGATAGGGAAAATATGTCATTTTCTCTGCAATTTCGTCCTTTACTATACCTTGTGTCCAAAGTCCATTTTTATTTAAATTACAATCCACAATCTCTAAAGTATGTATAGATAATATACTATCATCAACCATCATTCTTTCATAAGCAGTCTTTAGCTTTTCTGGCATCCATACATCATCTTGGTCACAAAAAGCGATCAGGTCTTCCTGACATTGAGACGCACAGAATAGAAAATTATCCGCAAATCCAAGATTACCTTGTTTTTCTAAAATCCTTACAGGGAAAGGCGCGCTTTGCGCAAATTCGCGAAGGATCTGGAGCGTATCATCCGTTGACCCATCATCACTTACAACCAATTCAGATGGCAACAGAGTCTGTTGCGCCAAGCTATCAAGTTGCTCACGGAGATACCGACTCCCATTATATGTAGCTAGTGCAACGGAGATTTTCATATTTCTAGTTATTCCAGCTATTATAAACCAAATTTTCTACGCAATATTCCCTTGAAGACAGGATCCAGCAGCAAGGCCGCGAGAAGAAAAGTCAAGAATGCCACGAAAGAAGTTCCTATAGCTATCAGGGGTGCCATAGGCACAAACAAAGCCAACAGAAGAGATCCACTCATCATCACGATCACAGGAATCAGATGAAACATTTTACGAGTAACACAGTGACTAAGACTGAGAAGAACAAAAGCATTTATCGTGACACGTAACGTCCATGCCACAGCTGCACCCGGCAGTCCAAAAAAATGAATAAAAACCCAGAGCACAAATAAAAATGGTAGTATTTCAATCATACCCACAACAGCGGTAACATGCGGACGTCCCTGAGCCTGCAGGAAATTGTAGGGAATAAATGCCACACCGTTCGTCCATGCTCCAAACAACAGGATCTCAGCAACGGCTCCGGATTCAACGGCGAATTTTTCTCCAATCCAGAAATGGAGAAAAGTGGAGGAGAACAGGATAGCCGGTCCGCAGACAACAGCGAAGCCATAAGCCAAAGTGCCAACCGACTTCTGTGTCGTATCAACAGCTTCCTCATGAGTGGCTCGGGAAAGACGAGGAAAGAGAGTGCGGGCAAGAGCGGTCGCAGCCACTTGAGAGCGAATCGCGAGCGTCATGGGAACTGAGTATTTCGCCACAGCCGCAGCATTGAGCATTGCACCGATAACGATCTGATTAAGAGAGTCCAAGATGGGGTTTAGAAAAGCGGAAATGCTGACCCATGATCCATAGCCAAAAAGCTTTCTCAGCCACTCAGTGCTAAAATCCTGAATCCGTAAACCCTTCTCTTTCTGAGCAACCAGAACAAAGCCACTCACAATAAAAACGACCCTTGAAAGAAGAATAGCAGGAATAACTATGGTCAAAGCGGGGGTAATCAACCATGCGCAAACAAGAGGAAGTATCTGGCTGATGATATTACCGACTGTCCCCAACGCGTTAGCCGCGAGAAAGCGTTCACGCGACTCAAGCGCTCCGATTAATACACCTCCAAGCATCCCGAAAGGCAGCATTGCAGCCATCCATGGGTAAGCCTGCTGCGTTTCATGGATTAAATCAGGCTCAATTTTAACAACATGGAGAAGAATAAACCCACCAAGAAAATACATAACAAGACCACCGACAGTACCCATAATCATATTAGAGTAAAGTGTAGTCATGAACACTTTTGATCTATTTCGAGAATCATCTTCAGGCAGGCGCGCCATTGCATTTGCAGAAGCACGGGACATACCAAAATCAAGAAAACCGAAATACCCAAGGAGAACCCAGCTTAATGTCACAACACCATAGCGAGATAGACCCAATAACTTGATGTACAACGGAACCGTTGCCAATGAAATTATTATAGGAACAAGAGACCCCATTGCATTATATATGAAGTTTACTGCACTATTAGACGACTTCATCAAATGCACCCATTTTAATATTATAAAAAAATGTTGGTAAATCACTCTCTTTTTACGATTGTCTATTCAGCATAATGACAACCGCACTGACAAAGATTGGAACCGTTTCCTCTTCCCCCTCACGACCATACGGCTGAGTGATGCAAAATCAATGCATATAGCCATTTTGTTACATAAAAACAATGCATTGCTAATGCGTTGTTATGTCATATCAAGAAAATTGGCTCTTTCCTTATCCCGATACTCCTATGGGTTCGAACACTATCGAAGAACGAGTCGCAAGTCACCTTATTCAACCAACTAAATGCATGAGTAGCTCCATAGCATCCAAAGGACCAATTACGCGAGAACGAAGCAACTGATCTCTCTTGACATTTTATCTGCGCCAGTCTTCTACGACATGCCTGAGCTCAGGACTCATTCCTTGAGCCAGTGTGAGGAACATCTAGGAATGGACAAACTGGGACACCGGGATTTCGTGGGACGAGAGGGGATATAGTGGGACAGAAAACAGCAGGAACCCGCAGTTTCTCACGAAGGAAAAGTTATCCACGGCGTCTCGTCATCAGTTGCCGAACTGGGACGCGATCAGGTCGGAAATGAATGATTGAGACGCTAGGTCTGGAAAATAAAAAAATCCCGCGTCTGCTTAAGAATAGGTATCTTAGAAGCCTATTAAGAAATGTCTTTAATCCTGATCGGCTTCTGTTTCGTCTTTTCCTGATTCCGGGTTGTACTCCATCTCAGGCACCGCGACACGTTTAACGTGTGCGTCCTTTATCAGCGTTCGAATGGCATTGAGACGAGCCGCGGCAGCCTCCAGGTCCATAGGGCGCAGATCCGAGCATTTTATGACCATGGAAGACTGATCGGCCGCCGTTACATATGGCGAACCGCTGGCGGAAATCACTTTTGCCCACGCGCATGCCTGGATCGGATTTGTGACGACAGGACCGCCATATCCGTCGGTAAGAGAAAAGCTGAATGCGACGTCCTGCTGCGCACGATAATCCCCGGCAAGCGCATTCACATACTGACGAACAAACTTGTCCTGCTCAGACATGCAGGAAGACAAGCTTCGCCAGGCAGAGCATCGTCCAAGATAAGACATCGCCTGAGAAACGTATTTTTGTGAACTTCCTGCGGAAACAGATGGTCTTTTATAAATTTCAGATGCTCTACAGTCAGAGAAACCGAAGACAAAAGATAATAAAGATAGAGAAAATACAAAAAATGTTGCTCTCTTAATATCATGACATTGCCTGTATTCTGTAGGCGACACGGCCTATTACTGCGATGCTATCGTTCTCGTCGCGGTTTTCTGAAGCGCGCTGGCACTGCTGCAGCCGCTATCGGGGGTGTTGCTGTTCTGGGTGGCTGTTCGGTTCAGACGACGGGCGGTGTGACGACAATCAGTCTAAAGGTTGATGAGGCTGTCGGGGATATCAAGATCGCTGAAAGTGTGGCGCAAACCGTTCTGTCGTTCACAGCTGTTCCCACCCCTGTCACGACGGTTGTTTCGAAAGCGGTAGCGCTTATCAATGGCGGATTGGATGCTTTTCAGCAATATGCCGGATCGACGGCGACACTGACATTCGACAGCACGAGCGTGCCTGCAGCGCTGACATCGGTTGTTGCCGATATCCGCACAGCAGCGAGTGACATTTCAGGGGCAGCAACTGGCATTGAAGCAACCTTGGCAGCCAAGGTTTCGACGGTTTCTGCGGATGTGGCTGCTGTCGCATCCGTGATTGAGTCGATGTTCAGCGCCGTGACCAGCGCTCGCTTCGGCCTGTCTGAGGTTGAGTGGCGCAAGCAGCGGATTGCAGCTATCCGACTGCGACACGGCGTGT
Organism: Acetobacter aceti NBRC 14818; assembly: GCF_000193495.2. Taxonomy (NCBI): domain Bacteria; kingdom Pseudomonadati; phylum Pseudomonadota; class Alphaproteobacteria; order Acetobacterales; family Acetobacteraceae; genus Acetobacter; species Acetobacter aceti. Next base: position 1,767,039 of record NZ_AP023410.1, read on the forward strand.
GATGAGCACGCCCCTCCTGACAGTTGTGTGGCTGTCCGGTTGAGGGCCAGGCTGCATTGTGGGGTTCGTGACGGGGGTGGCGTGTATGTCGGGGAAGTGGAGACGGTGAGATTGCGGTTAGGCAAAACTCCCGCGCGTCACGATGCTGCCGCTCCCAAAACCGCGTCGTTGCGCATGATGCGGCGTCGTGCCGCCGAACGTCTCGTTCGGTCGGTTGATCCGTCGCCATTGCTGCTCGCGAATGACCGTTTGGGAAACTGCACGGCGGCCGCGTTGGTTAATGGCGCCAGGGCACAGGCAGCCTTGGGTGGTTTTCAGATCGCAGTGACGGATGACAACGCTATTGATTTCTACTCTGCGTCGACAGGTTATATCCGTGGCGATGAACGCACGGACCTTGGTGGTAATGAGACTGATGTGCTGGCGTATGCGGCGCGTCATGGCTACCGCCTGGACACGCAATGCCTCTATCCGGTGTGGGGTGACATCGATCCGGCAGACCTCAACAGTGTGAGGCTGTCTGTCGAGACCTGCGGCACCGCTTATATAGGTGTGCAGTTCTCTGAATCGGACCTGTGGGTGAATGAGGCCGGGAATCTGGCTGATGTGTGGTAAGGATTGGGATCGCCTGTGCTCGGATAATGCGGCCTATCTGAGGAGAGAGACATGATCGTCACAGTTGGCATAACGGCAATCCTTACGACTGCGGTGAATGTCCTATTAGTGGCTATTTTTGTGCATGTCCGACGGAACAGGTCGCTGTTCAGTCAGTGATAGGTGATGCTGAGAGAGCACTCTAATCGCTCTTTCAGAGTGCTCTTCGAGCAATCTAATGATGATCGTGTGGGGTTCTAAACCAAGCGGCACAGTTGTCCAAACCAACGCGCGTAACAGCCAGAAGATGAAGCTTGCTGCGATATGGATTGCTGACATGAAGGTGTGAGCACAGCGGACATATCTGGTGGCGACGCGCCGCCAGTCTTTGAGCTTTGCGAACATGTTTTCAATCAGGTGACGCTTTTTATAGAGATGCCAGTCGTAAGGTGGCTTTGATTTCCGGTTCTTCTTCGGCGGAATACAGGCGATGATATTCCGGTCTGCGAGAGACAGCCTGATTTTATTGCTGTCGTATCCCCGATCCCCGATGACTTCTTCTGTCTTATCGGGAAGATCGCTCAGAAGAATGTCTGCGCCTTTGAAGTCACTCACCTGGTCCGCTGTCAGATGAAGACGGACCGACCGTCCCAGACCATCACATACAGCATGAGCTTTGAGTTCAGTCCGTCTTTGGTTCGTCCGATATGGCGGGGAAAAGCCCCTTTTTGAGCAAAGACGATGCCATTCTGTGCGCTTTGAGATGTGTCTCATCAATCATCAGACGCTTCGAACGGCCAGTCTGCTCTGTCAGGTCGACAAAGATCCTGTCAAAAACACCCAGGCGGCTCCAGCGGATAAACCGGTTGTATAAAGTCTTGTGCGGACCATACGCTTTCGGGGCATCTTTCCGCTGAAGACCGTTGCGGATCACATACACGATCCCGCTCAGGACACGACGGTCATCCACACGCGGTACATCATGTGCCAATGGGAAATACGGCCTGATCCTCTCCATCTGACGTTCAGACAGCAAAAATATCTCACTCACAGACCATTCTTCTCTAATACCCGTAAACCAAGGAACAATGTTCAATTCAAGAAATCAACAGGTCCTTAACCTAACCTGCCCTACTTAAAGCAATAAAATATTTACCAAATCGTTTCACAATACAAGAAACCTCTTACAGCATTGAAATATATCCTTTTTCATGACGCCTTCCACATCCCTCATTGAACGGAGCGAAAAGCTCCTGCTTCTTGGCGTTGGCTGTTACTTCCTCTTTGCAAATTTCACACCCGTCTTTGTAACGCATAGCTTTGTGGCATGCCTCTATCTGGCGGAAGCTCTGCTCGACATGACCTTTACGGTCACACGGCAACGCGGCCCTCTCAGCCACAACTGGCGTGACTGGCTTGTTGCTGTGCTGGGAACATATGCTGGCCTGTTAGTCGTTGCCACGCCGCATGTTTCGCCTCTTCTCCCCAGTCTGCTGTGCGGCAGTCTGGCCCTGCTCGGCATCCTGCTCAGTCTTTCCGCCAAACTGTCCCTGCGCAGAAGCTTCGGGATCATCGCGGCATCGCGCCAGCTGAAAACAGGCGGGCCTTACAGGGTTATCCGGCATCCCATGTATGCCGGTTACCTTCTGATGCAGGTGGCTTTTCTGCTGCAATATCCAACAGCCCATAACGCCGTGGTTCTTCTCTTCACCTGGTGGATGCAGATCATGAGGATCAACGCCGAGGAAAAGATGCTTGCACCCCGCAGTGAATGGGTCGGCTGGTCGAAAGAGGTCAGGTGGAAGCTCATCCCCTTTATTTTTTGATGACGCAGATGACTGCCCTCATTTCGGAGCTTTGCCCCGAACCCCACAAAGGAACACAGCCTCTTTGATCCCGGTTTGTTAAATTAAAGGGCACAGAGGATACAGTTCTCCTTGATCTTCCGCCCTTCGCACCTCACGTTCCGTGAAAGATCGGAATTGGGATGCCGCTGCTTGCGTGCTACAATATAAGAGAGCTTTCACTGCTTCATCGCCCTGCGCGCATCATCATTGCGCAGGACCGAACTTGACGGTTCGCATGGGCGGGAGGCAAAGGTCTGCTTCATTTCGGGATAATCAGGATTGGCCATGTCACCGCGTACTCTGTTCGACAAAATCTGGGACAACCACGTTGTCGATACCCTCGAGGACGGGACCGCCATCCTGTATATCGACCGCCACCTCGTCCATGAGGTGACCAGCCCGCAGGCGTTCGAAGGGCTGCGTCTGGCTGGACGCAAGCTGCGTCACCCGGAAAACACGATCGCCGTCGTGGACCACAACGTGCCGACCTCCGATCGCACCCAGCCGATCGAGGAACCAGAAAGCCGCAACCAGATCGAGACGCTGGAGCGCAACGTCAAGGAATTCGGCGTTCCGTATTTCCCGCTGCTGTCGGCCAATCAGGGTATCGTGCATGTGGTCGGCCCCGAGCAGGGCATCTCTCTGCCGGGCATGACCATCGTCTGCGGTGACTCCCACACCTCCACGCATGGCGCGATGGGCGCTCTGGCGTTCGGTATTGGCACGTCCGAGGTCGAGCATGTGATGGCGACGCAGACGATCCTGCAGAAGCCCGCCAAGAACATGAAAATCGCCGTCGAGGGTGAGCTTGCTCCTGGTGTGACGGCGAAGGACGTGGTGCTGGCCATCATCGGCAAGATCGGCACCGCTGGCGGCACGGGTCATGTCATCGAGTTCTGCGGTTCCGCCATTCGCGGGCTGGACATGGCGGGCCGCATGACGGTCTGCAATATGGCGATCGAAGCCGGTGCCCGCGCCGGTCTGATCGCACCGGATGAGACCACATTCGAGTATGTGAAGGGGCGTCGCTTCGCCCCGAAGGGTGAAGGCTACGATCAGGCCGTCGCCTACTGGAAGACGCTCGCCTCCGATGAAGGCGCGGTCTACGACACGGAAATCACGCTGCGGGCCGAAGAGATCGAGCCATGCCTGACATGGGGCACAAGCCCTGAGAATGTGCTGCCGATCAATGGCACAGTGCCCGATCCGGCTGATGAACCCGATGAAGCAAAGCGGGCGCAGATGGTCCGCATGCTGGACTATATGGACCTGAAGGCCGGGCAGAAGATTGCCGGAACGCCCGTCGATGTGGTGTTCATCGGTTCCTGTACCAACAGCCGTATCGAGGATCTCCGGGCTGCGGCCTCCATCGCGGCGGGCCGCAAGGTGGCCGATGGCGTCCGTGCCATGATCGTGCCGGGCTCGGGTCTGGTGAAGGCGCAGGCCGAGGAAGAAGGTCTGGACCGCGTATTCCTCGACGCCGGTTTCGAATGGCGCGAGGCTGGCTGCTCCATGTGCCTTGGCATGAACCCGGACAAGCTGACGCCGGGCCAGCGTTGCGCCTCGACCTCAAACCGCAACTTCGAGGGTCGTCAGGGACCGGGTGGTCGCACGCATCTGCTGTCTCCCGCGATGGCGGCAGCGGCGGCGGTGACCGGCGTGCTGACCGACGCTCGCGAGCTTACGAACTGATTTCGGCAGGGAAGGACGAAGACCGATGGAGAAATTCACCACTCTGACGGCCATCGCGGCACCTCTGCCCGAGGCCAATATCGACACGGACAAGATCATTCCGGCCCGCTTCCTCAAGACGACGAAGCGTACCGGCCTTGGCGTGCATGCGTTCGACGGCATGCGTTATCGTCCGGACGGTTCGGAAAATCCGGATTTCGTGTTGAACAAGGAGCCTTACCGCAAGGCGGAGATTCTTGTGACGCACGAGAATTTCGGCTGCGGCTCCTCGCGTGAGCATGCCCCTTGGGCGCTGCTCGATTTCGGCATCCGCTGCGTGATCGCACCGTCTTTTGCCGACATCTTCTTCAATAACAGCTTCAAGAACGGCATCCTGCCGATCCGTCTGCCGCGTGAAGTCTGTGATGAACTGATGAGCGACGCCTCGCAGGGCTCGAACAGCCGGATCACGGTCGATCTGGCGCGTCAGGTCGTCATTCGTCCGGACGGACAGGAAATCAGTTTCGAGATCGATCCGCTGCGCAAGCATCTGCTACTTGAAGGGCTGGATGATATTGGCCAGACGCTGAAGCGCGAAAACGCCATCGAGGCGTTCGAGACGAAGCGGAAGCAGGACGAGCCCTGGTTCCCGAAGATTGCCGTCTGACTGAATAAAAGACGTTCCCCGCTCGAAGGCGGGGAACGATCTGACGGGCGACTTAGCCCAGTTCGATATCGACTTCGCGGATTTCCGCCCGATGCTTCTCCGGCGGGTGACCAACATGGAACGGCACACCGGGTGCAAGCTCCACGTCGGACAGATCGGAGACTGCGATGCAGCTCCATTCTCCCTGTGGCGGCACGCGCTTTTCGTGCGCATCTTCACCACGATACATCAGAACCTTTTCCACATTGTCGCCCTTGCCGAGCGCATGGGGTGAACCGCTCTGTGCCTTGCCGCTCAGGGTGAAGTTGACGGCGCTTTTCTTTTCAATGGCTTCGCGCAGGGTTTTGTAGGCTGACATGTCTGACACTCCTTATGCCGGAGCGGACGTACTCTCCGCCCACGGCTTTTCGGAACAGAACGACCGGTGAGCAGGACCCGCTCACCGTGTTCACCGAAAATGCCTGCGAAGCATCCTGCTCCGGTAGAGATATGTCAAAACATGTCAGGGTTACCGCAGACGAAACCCCTGCTTTTCCAGCACATCCCGCAACTGGTCCCGTCCATGCAGTACCTTGGGTGAAGCAAGGCGGGGCAACGTCGCGTCCGCCCAGCGCTTCTCAGGCAGACCTTCCGCCTTCTGGAAAGCCGCATAGACCTCGTTGTAATGGGCGATGCCTTCCTGCTCTCCGCTTGCGTCATACTGCTCACGGTGCAGCACAACTGACGGAGCAAGGCGTGGCTTGATATGAGCCGGTTTATTTGGGTCAGGGAAACCGACGCTCAGACCGAAGGCAACGGCTGTCAGAGGCGGCAGATTCAGTTCCTTCGCCACGGCCTCGCTGTTGTTACGCATCGCGCCGAGATAAACGATGCCGAGACCGGCAGCTTCGAAAGAAGCGACAGCATTCTGCGCGGCAATGCCCGCATCCACTGCGCCGACCATGAAGGTATCGAGATACTCGAGATTCTCTGTCGGCTTACCCTCGGCCTCACCCAATCGTTTCAGGCGTCCGAAATCGATCAGCCAGACCAGCAGCAGAGGTGCCTGCCGGATATGGGCCTGATTGCCAGCGAGAGCCGCCAGCCGGTCCTTGCGGGCCTGATCCTCGATCGCCACTACGCTCCAGATCTGCATATTGCAGGAAGAAGACGCTGACTGCGCGGCGGCGATGGCCGCTTCCAGCGCTCCTTCCGGCAAGGGGGTGTCGAGATAGGCGCGCACGGTCCGGTGGGCCATCAGGCTTTCCGTGATCGCATCCGGTGTAACGGATGGCACAGACACGTCAGGTCCGTAGCGTTCCTCCCAAAGCGCGCTGAAACGGTCTGTCATCGAGGCTCGTCTCCTTTTGTGGGAGCCGCATGATCACGCCGGAACAGGGCCCATTCGTCCATGCTGGTACCGTCCGGCAGATGGCAGATGCCGCGCACACCGTCCGGTCCCTGCTGCATTTCGAGCCGGCCGCCGATTTTCTGGCAGTAGACCGAGGCTGGATTGGCCATACCGATCCGCCGTTCCCGAGGGTGATGGCTATCCGTGCAGGCAGCCAGTCCGCCGATCAGCAGAGCGGACGCGCCTGCCGTCATGATTTTTCTGGATGTCATGATCTGTCTGTTTTCTGTTGCGTTCATCATCCACCTTAAGGCGTGAGCGGGATAAGGGAAAATCACGGGACAATCTGATCCCATACGAACAGAATCCCGGCTAAAAATAACGCTCCGCAGGAAGGCAATGCATAAGAAAAATACCGGTCAGGCGGGCTTTTCACGTCAGTCGCAATAAAAATGTCATGAACCCGCATGTCATTCCACGGTTGCCCGGTTGATGACCGTTAAGTAATGGTCGGGCCGTATCAGAAAGCGGAGCGTCTGATTCATGAACGGTATAGCGCGGACGGCTGGAACAGTTCCCGGGAAGCCGCCGGAAAGCACAGAAGCGCGAGAGACGATGCTTGAAGCCGGATCCCGTCTGAATGGCGATTCCTTTTTTCGATGGTTGGTGACGGCGGCAGGTGTTGGTGTCCTGCTGCTGCTCGGCGGAATCATTCTCGTCATGATCGGCGGAGGGATGAAGGCTTTCGAGACCTTCGGCCCCTCCTTTTTCACGACCTCCGTCTGGAACCCCGTCACCCAGCATTTCGGTGCGCTGGCCCCCGTCTTCGGTACGATTGTCACAAGTCTGATCGGTCTTGTCGTCGCGGTTCCTCTGGCCTTTGGCGCGTCGTTCTGGCTGACGCAGATGGCTCCTGCGCGCATCTCGTTCGCGGTCGGCATGGCCGTGCAACTCCTTGCGGCGGTGCCTTCCATCATCTTCGGCATGTGGGGCTTCTTTGTCATCGTGCCGCTGATCGCCCGTTATGTGCAGCCCACCCTGCATCACTGGTTCGGTCATGTTCCTGTCATTGAGGCACTGGTAGCTGGCGCACCATTCGGCACGGGCCTGATGACGGGCGGCCTGATCCTCGCCGTCATGATCATGCCGTTCGTCACGGCGGTCATGTGCGACGTGTTCACCTCTATCCCCGCCGTGCTCAAGGAAAGCGGCTTCGGGCTTGGGGCCACGCGCTGGGAAGTCATGCGCAACGTCATCCTGCCCTGGTCCAGAAGCGCTGTTGTCGGCAGTGTCGTGCTCGGCATGGGCCGTGCGATGGGCGAGACGATGGCCGTCACCTTCGTGATCGGTAACGCCAACAAGATCGGCTGGTCGCTGTTCGCGCCGGGCAACACCATCGCCTCCCTGATCGCACTCGAATTTCCCGAGAGTCCGGCTGGCAGCGTCAAGCTGTCGGCGCTGATGGCGCTGGGCGCGATCCTGATGGGACTGTCCTTCATCGCGCTGGCGATTTCCCGTGTTCTGCTGGGCGTGTCCGGCAAGAAGGAGGGACGCTGACATGACGCAGTTGAACGACACGACCCAGCCTGCCGTGACCGATGGCTGGAAGGTCAACAGTTCGCTGGCGATGCGTCGCCGTCTGATGGACCGTCTGGCGACCGTGCTCAGCCTCTGCGCAACGGCTGTAGCGCTGATTGCATTGGGCTCGATCCTGTTCACGCTGATCATACGCGGCGCGGGCGGTCTCTCGCTGATCACCTTCACCCATTCGACGGCATCGCCGGGACTGAATGGCGGACTGGCGAACGCCATTGTCGGCAGTCTTATCCAGACTGCGGCTTCAATCCTGATCGGTGCACCGATCGGCATGATGTGCGGCATCTATCTGGCGGATTATGGACGCGGCTGGATGGCCAGCACCACGCGCTTTGTCTCGGACATGCTGCTGTCCGCGCCGTCGATCCTGATCGGCCTGTTCATCTATGAGTTGGTAGTCGTGCCGACAGGGCATTTCTCCGGTTTCGCCGGCTCTCTGGCGCTGGCGATTCTGGCGCTGCCCATCGTGGTCCGCACAACGGAGGACATGCTGCGTCTGGTGCCTGTGTCCCTTCGGGAGGCAGGCATCGGGCTGGGTGCCTCCAAGTGGCGCGTCATTCTCTTCATCTGCCTGCGTGCGGCCCGCACGGGGGTCCTGACCGGTGTGCTGCTGGCCATCGCCCGCGTGGCGGGTGAAACCGCGCCACTGCTGTTCACCTCTCTGGGCAATCTGGACTGGTCCGTCAGTCTGGCGCGCCCGATGGCCAGCCTTCCGGTCACCATCTACCAGTATGCTGGTTCCGCCTTTGATGACTGGGTCCAGCTTGCATGGACCGGCGCCCTGCTGGTCACGGTAGGCGTCCTGCTCATCAATATTCTTGTCCGTGTCGGCTTTGGCCGTAAGGGAGCGTAAACGAATGACCACCCAGACAGACAACGGACAGGCTGTCGCGGAAAAACCGGCGATTTCCGTGAAATCGCTCGACTTCTATTACGGCGAGCACAAGGCGCTTCGTAACATCTCCATGGATTTCGCCCGCCGCAAGGTGACCGGCATGATCGGACCCTCCGGCTGCGGCAAATCCACGCTGCTCCGCGTGCTCAACCGGATGTATGACCTCTACCCCGGCCAGCGCGCCACCGGCGAGGTGGTGTTTGACGGTCGCAACATCATCGGACCGGGCATTGACCTTAACCGGTTGCGCGCCCGGGTGGGCATGGTCTTCCAGAAACCGACGCCGTTTCCGATGTCGATCTATGACAACATCGCCTTCGGTGTGAAACTGCATGAGAAACTCTCCCGCTCCGAGATGGACGGGCGTGTCGAGGACGTGCTGCGTCGTGTCGCGCTCTGGACTGAAGTGAAGGATCGCCTGAAGGCTTCTGCGACCGCGCTGTCCGGCGGCCAGCAGCAGCGTCTCTGCATCGCCCGCACCATCGCCACCCGTCCGGAAGTCGTGCTGCTGGATGAACCGACAAGTGCTCTCGACCCCGTCTCCACGGCCCGCATCGAAGAACTGCTTGACGAACTCAAGAAAGAATTCACCATCGCCATTGTGACGCACAACATGCAGCAGGCGGCGCGCTGCGCTGACCAGGTCGCATTCTTCTATCTTGGTGAGCTGGTGGAAATGGACAGCACTGACCGCATGTTCACCGCTCCGAAAGAAACCCGGACGCAGGATTACATCACCGGTCGATTTGGCTGAGGAGAACAGGGCGATGACTGAATCCACGCATACCGTCAAAAGTTACGAACAGGAACTCGAGCATCTCGGCAGCCTCATGGCCCGGATGGGCGGACTGGTCGAGCGCCAGACTGCACAGGCCGTGAAAGCCGTGGTGGATGGTGACGAGGAAGCTGCTCTGGAGCCACCCGAGCTTGACCCGGAAGTCGACGAACTGGAGCGGGAAGCCGAGGCTCTGGCCATCCGCATCCTCGCCCTGCGCTCACCGATGGCTGTCGATCTCCGCACCATTGTCGCGGCCCTGAAGATTACCGGTGATCTGGAGCGAATCGGCGACTACGCCTCCTCCATCGCCCGCCGGGCCATGAAGCTCGAGACGGAGGGCAATATCTCCCTCGTGGGCCTGCGGAACATGGGGCATCTGGTGCAGAACAACCTGCGCCGCGCCATCGACGCCCTGACCACCAAGGACCGGGACGGCGCTGTTGCGGTCTGGCAGTCCGACACGGCGGTCGATGAACTCTACACGGCCATGTTCCGTGAACTGATGACCTACATGATGGAAGATCCCCGCAATATCGGGACGTGCATCCATCTGCTGTTCGTGGCCAAGAACCTTGAACGGATCGGCGATCACACCACCAACATCGCCGAGCGTGTCTATTATGCCGTAACGGGCGAAATGCTGCCTGCCGTTCGCCCTCGCGGTGGTCGCGGCCATCACCCTGCATCCTGAGGAATATGATGTCGGAGACATCCGGTAACAGTGGATTGCGTATTCTTGTGGTGGAGGATGATCCTGCCCTGCAGGTCATGCTGCGCTACAATCTGGAAAAGCAGGGATACCGGGTCGAGGTCGCTGGCGAAAGCGAGTCAGCGCAGGCCGCCTTTTCCAGCTTCCGCCCCGCTCTGGTCCTGCTGGACTGGATGCTGCCGGGTGGGGCGAGCGGGCTTGACCTCTGCCGTCGCTTTCGAGCCTCTCCCGGCGGCCACGAACTGCCAATCATCATGCTGACGGCCCGCGCCGAGGAAGCGGATTCGATCCGTGGTCTTGAGACAGGTGCTGATGACTATCTGACCAAGCCTGTCAGCATGGCGACGCTGGAAGCCCGGATCAAGGCGTTGCTGCGCCGGACTCAGGCGCCTGCGGAAACGCTGGCGTTCGAGGACATCGTGCTGGATCTGGTCAAACACCGCGTGGAGCGTGGCGGACGCTCGGTGCAGCTTGGCCCGACGGAATTCCGTCTGCTCGAATTCTTCATGCGTCGTCCGGGGCGGGTCTTTTCACGGGAGGAAATCCTGCGGTCGATCTGGGGCGAGAATATCCATGTCGAAATCCGCACAGTGGATGTGCATATCCGGCGGCTGCGCAAGGAGATCAACGGACCAGACGAGAAGGATCTGATCCGTACCGTGCGTTCGGCGGGCTACGCGCTGGACAGCGAGGGCGAATAACATCCCTGCGCTTCTCGGAAAGAGCGGGACATGACGGCGGCAGATATTGTGGCCTGCCTGCTGCCTGTCTGGCTGACAGGTGGACTGGCCGGATGGATCCTGCGGGGACGCAGCCTGTCCCGCGTGCTGCCGGGCAGCGTGCGAGCCAGGCGGGAAGAAGTCGGCACATCCTCGGTCTCTCTGGAAGAAGTGCTCGATCTTCTTCCGGAAGCAGCCGTCCTTCTGGATGGTCATGGCGCGCTTCGTTTCGCCAACATCGAGGCACGCGAAGCCTTTGGCGATACTCTTGGCACGATCATGCGTTATCCGGACGTGTTTTCAGCCATGCGGCATCTCAATGGCGTCACGGTTCAGGCCAGCGCCGAGTTTGTGCTGACAGTCCCTGTACGCCGGGTCGTACGGGTTGATCTCCGTCTGTTACCGGAGGTGCTGGCAACCGGACCGGCCCATATTCTGGCCATTCTGACGGACTGTTCTGAGCGGGACGCCGTTGAGAGAATGCGTTCCGACTTCGTAGCCTATGCCAGCCACGAACTGCGTACGCCACTGACGGCCCTGATCGGCTTCATCGAGACCCTTCGTGGTCCCGCCGCCGATGACCCGGCCGCCCAGCAACAGTTTCTGGCGATCATGGCGGCTCAGGCGCACCGGATGCAGCGCCTGATCGAGCAGTTGCTGGAACTGTCCCGCGCCGAAATGCTGGAACACCGCAAGCCACGGGGCAGCATGAATGCAAAACAGGTCATCGAACTTGTCCGTGATGAACTGAGCAGTCTGTGCGCGGCAAAGAATGTACAGCTGGAGGCAAAGGCGACGGATATCCCTGTTCCCGGAGATCAGGAGCAGATTATCCGGGTCCTTGTAAATCTTGTCGAAAATGCCGTGAAATATGCAGGCACGGACGGCCGTCCCGTCAGGATTTCCTTGTCTGCGGAGCAAAAGATCCTTCTGGGACGACCGGGGGTGGCGTTTGTCGTGCAGGACAACGGTGTCGGTATCGCCGAGGAGCATCTCCCCCGTCTGACGGAGCGATTCTACAGGGTGGAAGGAAGTCGCAACGCGCCCGCCTCCGGCTATGGACTTGGGCTGGCGATTGTCCGGCATATCGTGGATCGACATGACGGATGTCTGGAAATCACCAGCCGGATCGGACAGGGCACCCGCTGCGAGGTCTGGCTGCCCTGCGGGCGCGAAATCCGCGGCTAGGTCCATCCACCATTTTCCCAATGGTCAGCCTTCTCGTCCCGGTCCTCTGGCAAAGACGCAGGATCAGTGTCAGTTTTCAGGGGATTGTCATCAACTCATCATTTTCCCTCACAGGTTCTGTGAGGTAGAGCGATGCATCGGCGGCCCGGTCCCATCGGCCGCCGCGCTATTTCAATGGAGTTGGGAATGCTCAACAAAACCCGTTTTCTCACCGCTCTTCTGCTGACGGCGGCACCGGTCATGGCCCACGGAGCGCATGCTGCCGATATCACTGGTGCTGGTTCGAGCTTTGCCGCACCGATCTATCAGGCCTGGGGCGACGGTGCGAAGTCGGCGATTGGCGTTTCCCTGAACTATCAGAGCGTTGGCTCCAGTGCTGGCCAGAATCTGGTGACGGCCCGCACAGTCGACTTTGGCGCTTCCGATGCACCGATGGCTGACAGCAAGCTGGCGTCTTCCGCCCTTTATCAGTTTCCGACGGTCATCGGCGGCATCGTGCCGATCGTCAACATTCCGGGTGTTGCATCCAACCAGCTGAAGCTGAACGGCTCCGTGCTGGCCGATATCTATCTCGGCAAGATCTCCAACTGGAATGACCCGAAGATCGTAGCGCTCAACCCGGGCGTCTCTCTGCCGGACACCGCCATTGCACCTGTGCACCGCGCAGATGGCTCCGGCACAACCTTTGTGTTCACCTCCTACCTGACGAAGATGTCTGCTGACTGGAAAGACCAGGTCGGCGCAGCGACATCCGTTCAGTGGGCTGGTGGTGCAGGTGCCCGCGGCAATGACGGCGTCGGTTCCTCCGTGCGTGCGACAGAAGGTGGCATCGGCTACGTCGAGTATGCCTATGCCCGTCGCAACAGCATCCCGACGGTCCAGCTGCAGGACAAGGATGGCGAGTTCGTATCGCCTGACCTCGGCAGCTTCTCCGCCGCTGCGGCTTCGGCTGACTGGGATCATGCCTCACACTTCGCTGTCGACCTGCTGAACGGCGCTGGCAAGAACGTGTGGCCGATCGTGTCCGCGACATTCGTGCTGGTTCCGACCAATCCGAAGGATGCGGCTCGCGCCGATGCGGTTTACAAGTTCTTCGATCACTCTTTCCGCACGGGCGATGCAACGGCTCAGAAGCTCGATTATGTTGCGCTGCCAGAAAGCGTGAAGCAGAAGATCGAAGCCGGTTATCCGGGCAAGAAATAATAGTTTGCCTTATCGCTCCGGGCTGAGGCCCGGAGCACCTCTGAAAACTGTCAGACTTTCTCCGGTAGGATATCCCTGCCCTACGGAAAAATGATCCGGTCATGAAGTTCGGCAGAGAACGGCATGCACTGTATCCCCTGTAAAAATCAAAATGCTTTCTGTCAGTCCGTTCCATCAGGAATGCAGACTGAACACATCCCACCTGTCGTTTTGGAAACGCCCCATCACAGATGGCACCTCGGCTTCCGATACTGCGATACCAAGCATGGCGAATAACTGATAAAACCATTCCTCAAGGCGAAAGCAGGGTGAGTGGACATGACGCGTCGATCCGGAAGTGCCGATATGCCGCTGCACGGCGGTCGCGTGCCGCAATGGCTTGCCGACCGGATGAGCAGTCTGGGGGCCGTGATCACTCAGGCCATTGTCCATCATTACGGACGCGATGAATTTCTGCGACGTCTGGCCCATCCCTTCTGGTTCCAGTCCTTCGGTGCTGTCATGGGCATGGACTGGCATTCGTCAGGCATCACAACCAGTGTGATGGGGGCTCTCAAGCGCGGACTGGCGCCCTTATCCGATGAACTGGGCCTGCATGTCTGTGGCGGTCGCGGCCGACATTCCCGCCATACACCGGATGAACTGACCGCTGTGGCTGACATGACCGGACTGGATGGTGCGGCGCTCGCACGGGCAAGCCGGCTGGTCGCCAAGGTCGACAGTGCTGCGGTTCAGGACGGCTTCAACCTGTATCTGCACAGCTTCGTTCTGGCGGATGATGGCCGCTGGGTGGTCGTGCAGCAGGGTATGAACGGAGAAAGCCGGTATGCCCGCCGTTATCACTGGCTGTCGGAAGGGCTGACGAGCTTCGTTGCCGATCCTCACAGCGCTATCGACGGAAAACCGCAGGGGAATATTGTTAATCTTGCCGATCGCCGTGCGGACAGGAGTCGTATCGCGCAACTGGACCTGTTGCGTGATCTGGGACCGGATAAGGTGGCGCGTGAAGTATCCGCACTGAGAGCCGCAGAACAGGCTCCACCGGCACAGGGGATGTTACCGCACCTCGTCATGCCGGAACATCACGATGTGCGCTCTGATGACGTGATGATCCGACGACTGCATGGCGCTCTTGCCGCAGCGGCGGATCGGGGGCCGGAGGATTTTCAGGATCTGCTGCTAACGCCGGGAGTTGGGGCGAGAACCGTGGAAGCGCTGGCCATGGTGGCGGAAGTTGTGCATGGAACGCCATGCCGTTTCGCCGATCCGGCACGGTTCTCCATGGCGCATGGTGGAAAAGATCGTCACCCCTTCCCTGTGCCGACAGAGGTGTATGATCGCACGATCGCCATGCTGAAAGGCGCTGTCGAACAGGCGAGTCTGGGGAATGAGGAACGACTTGAGGCTATCCGCAGGCTGGACGCTCAGGCGCGACATCTGGAGCAATGGGTCTCAGGTCCGTCACTGGACGAGCATATTGCGTCTGAAAGAACGCGCTCTCATGCCTATGGTGGACGGAGTGTGTTTGGCTGGGAGCCACCATCAAAAGTAAAAGCAGAGCGACCGAAGGCTGGAACCGCTCCGACTGGGAAAAAACGTAGGCCACCCCGGTTTGCTCTTACGTCTTGAGACAGCTCCGCTTCCTGAACCAATCTCGGCAGGCGACTATATAACGCTGTTTGCACTATGACGGAGTCGCAGTTCACACAGATTTTCCATTTAAGGAAAACTGTCGCGAGCCACGGAAAGTCCGTGTCAGATTTTATGAAAATATAAGAGAGCGGCTCAGACTGACAGCGTAGAAGCCGATCTGAAGCATCGCATGATATGTGGATCAAACTGATACGGCATTTATTTCAGCTCGTTCAGTGCATCACCACCATCGCCAGTCAGGACTGACGGAACGCTGTGAAACCAGCGTTGAAAGCCTTTCTGCCCGGAAACCCATTAAGGATTTTCCGGGCAGAACACCTGAATAATATCAGGCGCTGGCTTTTGCCTTGGCAGCCGGCGTCACGTCACGGGGACGCTCGGCGATACGAGCGGACTTACCGCTACGGCCACGCAGATAGTACAGCTTCGCGCGACGCACCTTACCACGACGAACAACCTTGATCTCGGCAAGGGTCGGCGCATAGAGCGGGAATACACGCTCCACGCCTTCACCATTGGAGATCTTACGAACCGTGAAGTTGCTGTTCAGGCCCTTGTTGGAACGGGCGATGACAACGCCTTCGTAAGCCTGAACGCGCTCGCGCTCGCCTTCCTTGACGCGGACGGACACGCGGACGGTGTCGCCAGCCTGGAAAACAGGCACTTCACGGATGGCGGTGAGGCGAGCGATTTCGTCGGCCTCGTACTGCTGGATGATGTTCATAGGGACTGTCCTTCCTGAACGGATGGTCTGGAACTACTGTGCGACAGATGGGCTGCCCACAGGTCGGGCCGACGCTCGCGCGTGACCCGCTCGGATTGTTCGCGCCGCCAACGGGCAATCGCCGCGTGGTTTCCGGACAGAAGGACGTCCGGCACCGTGCGGCCCTGCCATTCGGCGGGGCGGGTATAGTGAGGATATTCAAGAAGACCGTCGGAAAAGCTTTCCTCGACACTGCTTTCCGCAGAGCCCATGACGCCGGGCAGCAGCCGCACGCAGGCATCCAGCAGCACCAGCGCCGCCGTCTCCCCACCCGAAAGCACGTAATCCCCGATCGAGATCTGCTCGATGGAGCGTGCTTCCAGAACGCGCTCGTCCACACCTTCGTAACGCCCGCAGAGCAGGGTCACGCCCGGCCCCGCCACGTAACGACGGATATCGGCCTGCGCCAGCGGACGACCACGCGGGGTCAGATAGACGCACGGAGCGCCATCCTGCCGCGAGACCGAGTCCAGCGCCGTGTCCACCACATCCGCACGCATCACCATGCCCGCACCGCCACCAAAGGGCGTGTCGTCCACGGCGTTGTGACGTCCGAGCCCGAAGGCCCGCAGGTCGCGCACATCGCAGTTCCACGTTCCGTTCTCCAGCGCCCGACCGGCCAGAGACTGGCCAAGCGGTCCCGGAAACATCTCGGGGAACAGGGTGAGGATCGTCGCTGTCCAGCTCATGCCGAAGCACCCTTTGTGACCT
This sequence comes from Acetobacter aceti NBRC 14818, assembly GCF_000193495.2. Classification (NCBI taxonomy): domain Bacteria; kingdom Pseudomonadati; phylum Pseudomonadota; class Alphaproteobacteria; order Acetobacterales; family Acetobacteraceae; genus Acetobacter; species Acetobacter aceti. The sequence continues at coordinate 1,783,363 of NZ_AP023410.1, forward strand.
TCTCTTTCGGCGCGTGCTCTTCCTCACCGATCACCTCCACCGGACGCACGACGATCATGCGACGGTTGGGAAAATCGATTTCGGGCACACAGGCCTTGGAGAACGGCAGGATCAGGCCGGTATCGAGTTCGAGACTCGTGCCCGCGCCATAATCATGCACCGTGACGACCTTGCCGATCGAAGCTCCCTCTTCCACAGCGTCCAGACCGAGCAGGTCACTGTGATAGAACTCGTCCTCGTCCGGCTCGGGCAGCACGTCGCGGCTGACATAGAGCTTGCGGTTGACCAGCGCCTGCGCCGCCGTCCGGTCGGCAAGCGGCTTTCCCTGCGCATCGCGCAGTTCCGCCACACCGCCCGAACGCCAGTTCAGCGTCCAGCGATCACCACGATCGTCCGTCAGCACACCATAGGAGACCAGAGAGTCCTCATCGGTGGCGTAGCTGTGCACATGCACAAGCCCGCGCACACCGTGCGGCCTCCCTATGACTCCAATCTGGATGCGTTCGTCGGTCATGGCGAGAAAGCGTCTTCCGGTCTCTCAGCCTCAAGCCGCGGCTTCAGCAGCGGCAGCAGCGGCTTTCGCACGCTCCTGCGCCTTCTTCTTCGGCGCGGACTGCTTCGGCTGCTCGTTCCAGGTCGGCTTCGCGATCAGGCCAGCGTTACCAAGGAAACGGGCGACACGGTCGGTCGGCTGAGCGCCCTGCGACAGCCAGTGCGTGATGCGCTCGTTCGTCAGCTTCACGCGATCAGCGTGATCGGACGGCAGCATCGGGTTGTACGCGCCAACCTTCTCGATGAAGCGGCCATCGCGCGGTGAACGGCTGTCTGCGATCACGATGTGATAGTAAGGACGCTTCTTCGCACCAGCGCGTGCAAGGCGGATTTTGAGGCTCATTCAACTACTCCGGTAAAGCCAGAAAAAGATAAAAAGGGGACAGGTCAGCCGAAGGGAGGCCGGCCACCGGGACCACCGGGGAAGCCGCCGGGGCCTCCCGGCATGCCGCCCCCGGACATGAGCGCGGAGGCCTGTCGCATCAGGCCTTTCAGCCCGAGCTTGTTGACCCGCTTCATCATGGTGGACATGTCATCGAACTGCTTGAGCAGCTTGTTGACTTCCTGAACTGTGGTTCCAGACCCGGCGGCGATACGCTTCTTGCGCGACGCCTTGATGATGTCGGGCGTCTTGCGCTCCGCCTTGGTCATGGAGGAAATGATGGCCTGATGCTTCTTGAAGATCGTGGTGTCGAGTTTCTTCTCGTCCACCATGTCCTTCATCTTGCCCATGCCCGGCAGCATCCCGAGGATGCCCGAGATCGAGCCCATCTTCTGGATCTGCTTGATCTGCGACACATAGTCGTCGAGATCGAACTTGCCAGCCATCATCTTCTTGGCCAGCCGCTCTCCCTCTTCCTGATCGAGCGTATCAGCAGCTTTCTCGACCAGTCCGGCGATGTCACCAAGGCCGAGGATACGGCCAGCAACACGCTCCGGATGGAATTCCTCCAGCGCGTCCAGCTTTTCGCCCGAACCGGTCAGCTTGATCGGCGCGCCGGTGATCGCACGCATGGACAGCGCGGCGCCGCCACGGGCGTCACCATCCATACGGGTCATGACAACGCCGGAAACGCCCACGGCCTCGTTAAACAGCTTGGCCGTGTTGACGGCATCCTGACCCGTCATCGCATCGACAACGAGCAGCGTTTCAGCCGGGTGTGTGACGTCGCGGATCTGACGGACTTCATCCATCAGCGCTTCGTCGATGGACAGACGGCCTGCCGTATCGAGAATGACGACGTCATAGCCTTCGCGGCGCGCCGTATCCATCGCACGATTGGCGATCTCGACCGGTGTCTGACCAGCGATGATCGGCAGTGACGCGACTTTCGCACGCTCGGCCAACTGCTGAAGCTGGAGCTGGGCGGCAGGACGCTGCGTATCGAGCGAGGCCAGCAGCACCTTCTTGCGCTCGCGGGTCGCGAGACGCAGGGCGATCTTGCCGGATGTGGTGGTCTTGCCCGAGCCCTGCAGACCGACCATCAGGATCGGCACAGGCGGAGCTGCGTTCAGATTCAGGGGGACAGCGCCAGCACCGCCAAGGGCGTCGATCAGCGCATCATTGACGATCTTGGCGACAGCCTGACCCGGAGAGATGCTTTCCAGCACCTCCGCGCCGACCGAACGCTCCTTGACCTTGTTGACGAAGTCCTTGACGACCGGAAGCGCGACGTCGGCCTCCAGCATCGCCAGCCGAACCTCGCGCATGGCCTCCGCAACGTCGGCCTCGGTCAGCGTGCCGCGCTTGCCGAGATCGCCAATAACGCCGGAAAACTTGTCGGACAGAGATTCGAACAAGAACCGTTTCCCCAAAAGAATACGCGCCACTGCGCGAATACTCGCGGGGTGGCGTGACTTATGTGTGGATCATGCTCCTACGCCCCACGGAGGCAGGAGTCAAACGGAAAGACCCAATTCCCGGACGCCGGATCGCATAAAAAAAACACCGCTGCCCGTCAGTTGGGCAGCGGTGTTGTCGAATACCACTTTAACTCTGTTACGCAGTTCGAAGCTTACGCGCTCTGAACCTCGTCGGCTCCGGCCGCATCGGCAAGCCGATAAGGACCGCCAGCAAGAACCTGCATGGCAAGCTGGGCAAACGCGCCGGTTTCATGCTCTTCGAACGACAAAAACGCGTTGCCGTCCGTCCATCGCGCACCTTCCGCATCGCGACACTGCCAACCAGACAGTTCCGTCTCCGTCAGATGCGAGGTCAGGACATACGGCTTGCCGCTGTCAAACAGCTTGATCTCTCCGATAGCGACACCAAGCGAGCGCCGGTCATCCACAAACACTCCCATGACATCGCTGGGACGGCTGGTGCGGGACACGATCCTGACCGACTTGACGCCGGACGGAAGGCGGAAGGCGGTGTACCCATCCACCTGACGCGATTCCCTGATGATCTGCCCGTTTTCCGTCACAAGATGCAGATCCGCATCCTGCGTCAGAACCGGCTCCACAGCATGCATCGGGACATCGCCATCAATCGCCCGCGCTTCGATACGACGGTAAATGGGCTCAACAAAGGCGCGATCCGTTTTCAGCGGGGCCGCAGCATCCGTTTCCCACTGGAGACCACGGCTACCAATCCGGGCCGCTCCGGCAATCTGCCTGAATGAGTGACGGTCACCTGTATCGAGATAGCTTTCCGTCAGCACACCGTCAGCCATGATGATGGCGTGGCTCTCGGTTTCAATGTGGTAGTAATCGTAGGACAGAATGGACCGGTCATAGAAGATGGATCTGCCATTCACCAGCATCCGGACGGGCACAAATCCGCCATCCAGATACAGGCAGTGTTCGGCTGTCACCAGCATATCCTGAGCAGGCACGGCCGGGGCGATTGCATCCTTCAGCACACGCACCGGATAACCCGCCTCATCTTCATGAGGCAGCGGACGAACCACGGCATGGGATTTTCCAGCCCACACCACCTTGCGCGCGACAGGAGCACCGCTCGCATCCGACCATGTATTCAGGAGATCACCTTCCCGAATATCTTCGACACGCACGTCACCCGAAGCCGTCGAGATCAGCGTTCCTGCAAGAAAGCAGGCGGTAATTTCATAGTAACCGCCAGACTGAGGCACGACATCCGTGAGATTCTTCTGAACGTAGTGCGATCCGGACTCTATGGACGGTCCAAGATTCAGAAGATCACCCGTTATGCGGAAAGAGATACTTCTACCGTCTGTCGTGTCATAATTTATGATCGTTATATTGCTTGCTTTATTATAAACAACCGTCGAATCAGAGGAAATATTTCCTGATCCGATCTCTATATTAAATTCAGCATTGTTCGACTGGTTTATATAGACCTGCGTCCCAGATGAAGAAGCCTGGATTGAATCGAGATATATTGAAGTTCCAGACGCATTGACGTTGATATAGTTCGTTCCATTCTTGCTAAACGAACTACTACTTGTGTGCAGAGAGCTATTTTGTGAATTGAGATTATAGATGGTCATGACGAATGCCTCTCCGCGACGGAGTGAGTTTCGCCTATTTTATTAATGATAGATAAATCATGGAAGCTCATTTTTTCATTTTTAATTAAAAATTTACGGATATGTATATTTTAAAAAACGATTCTTATAATCGATATCAATTTTTCGGTATTACAATAATTTAAGCATAACAGTTACAACGCCATATCGCAGATACAGTTCCCACAGCAGGCACTCAATTCCATCATCAGAAGAAAAATTTCAATAAACCACTATATTCTGTAAATAAAATTCAACAAAAAAATGGAAAACAGGAAAAAATCCGCCCTGATGTTTCTGCTCTCAGCTAATAGAGTCAGAACAGGCTGAATAATCCAGCCAGACCTGTCGTCCGGCTGGATACATGCTTCAGATTACAGCTTCAGACCGGCCATGTGCAGCGCCTTGGTTTCAAGGAATTCCTCGATGCCTTCCGCGCCACCCTCACGACCCAACCCAGACTGCTTCACACCACCAAATGGCGCGCACTCCATCGACACCATGCCGGTATTCACGCCAACCATGCCATATTCCAGCGCCTCACCGACGCGCCATGCCCGACTCATGTCCGTCGTGAAGAAATAGCTGGCCAGTCCGAACGGCGTATCGTTGGCCTTGCGGATCACCTCCGCTTCATCGCTGAACTTGAAGATCGGCATCAGCGGCCCGAATGTTTCTTCGCTGAACACGCGCATCTCGGTCGTCACGCCTTCCAGCACGACAGGCGTGGCGAAGTTGCCGTTCGTCTCCAGCGGTGCGCTGACATAGCTGGCCCCTTTGGACAGAGCGTCCTCGACATGCTCGCGGACTTTCTTCACGGCGTTTTCGTTGATGAGCGGCCCCATCGTGACGCCTTCTTCAAGCCCGTTACCAATCTTGAATTTGGCGACCTCTTCCTTCATGCGGGCGACGAACTGGTCGTGGATGCCGTCCTGAACAAAGATGCGGTTGGCGCAGACACAGGTCTGTCCGGCATTGCGGAATTTGCTGGCCAAAGCACCAGCAACAGCCGTTTCCAGATCGGCGTCATCAAAGATGATGAACGGCGCATTACCGCCAAGCTCAAGGCTCAGGCGCTTGATGGTGTCGGCTGACTGTTTCATCAGCAGCGCGCCAACATGAGTGGAGCCGGTAAAGGACAGCTTGCGCACGACCGGGCTGGAGGTCAGCTCAGGGCCGATTTCCTTCGCATCGCCGGTCACGAGAGAGAACAGACCTTTCGGCAGGCCCGCGCGCTCGGCCAGAACGGCTAGCGTCAGCGCGGAATAAGGTGTCAGTTCGGATGGCTTGAGCACCATGCTACACCCGGCAGCAAAGGCCGGGCCGCACTTGCGGGTGATCATGGCGTTGGGGAAATTCCACGGCGTGATAGCGGCGGTCGTGCCGACCGGCTGCTTCACGGTGAGAACGCGGCGGTCCTTCTGTGGCGGCGTGATGACGGCCCCGTTGATACGGCGGGCTTCCTCCGCGAACCATTTGATGAAGGAAGCGCCGTATTTCACTTCGCCCTTCGACTCGGACAGAGGCTTGCCCTGTTCAACCGTCATGATGAGCGCCAGATCGTCCGCGTTTTTCAGGATCAGATCGTACCACGCCATCAGCAGGTCGGCGCGCTCGTCGGGATTGGTGGTTTTCCACTTGGCCTGCGCCCGGTCAGCGGCTTCGATGGCCCGCTGGGTCTCTGCGGCCGTACAGGCCGGAATCGTTCCGATCACTTCACCCGTCGCCGGATTGGTGACGGACAGCGTCTTGCCGGAAGACGACGTCATCCATTCTCCCGCGATATAGGCCTGTTCACGGAAGAGAGACGGATCGGAAAGATTGGCAATGCCCATGATGGACCTCCGGATGAGCGGCGCTCTGTTGAGATGCCGGCTTGTCAGTCACCGAAAAACAGATGACATTACGCCAGACAGATTAACCTTTCTGACGCTGGAGGGTTTTTCAGTCCAGCGTGATCATGACAGGAACGTGGTCGGACGGCTGGGGCATCGCCCGCTCGGCCTTGTCCGGTTCCGCTTTGACAAGACGCTCAGCCACGGCGGGCGAAAGCAGAAGATGGTCAATGCGGAGCCCCATATCACGGTTGAAAGCCCCGGCCTGATAGTCCCAGAACGTATAAATCGTCTCGTCCGGGTGAAGCGCCCGCACGGCGTCCGTCAGACCAAGCCAGAGCAAGCGCCTGAAAGCGGCGCGGCTTTCAGGGCGGACGAGCGCATCCGTAGCGGGCAATGAGCCGGGCGCAAGATCCCGGTCTGTCGGACAGACGTTGTAGTCGCCAGCGAGAATGAAGTCCGTGTCCGCCCGCAGCATGGTTTCCGCATGACGGGCAAGAGCATCCAGAAATTCGAGCTTGCCAAGAAAACCGGCTTCACCGCCGGAGTTGCCGTTGGGGAGATACAGGTTCCCCACTGTCAGGGAATCAAGCCTGACCTCAATATAGCGGGCCGGTGGTTCCGGATCGCTCAGACCCGGCAGTTTACGGGCCAGCACCTCAACCGGACGGCGGGAAAGAACCGCCACTCCGTTGTAGGATTTCTGTCCGACGCAATGAGAGATGTAACCGGCTTCCTCGAAGACCGAAGCGGGAAACAGATGATCCTCGCACTTGATTTCCTGCAACAGCAGCAGGTCCGGTTCATTATGCTTCAACCAGTCGAGGACAAGAGACTGACGCTGACGGATGGAATTGACATTCCAGGTCGCAATTTTCATGGCGTTGTGGCGGCCTTGTGAACCGGGTGTGCAAAATGGCCTGCATCCGCAGACCCGAGGGAAGGCCGGGCTCTCATTCTGCTACGAAGAAAATCAGGCCACAGCGAAAAGAGCAGCAGCGTCAGGCGAGTGAAAAGCTCGTGCCGCATCCACAGCCAGAGGCCGCATTCGGATTATTGACTGCAAAATGCGCGCCCATAAGCTTGTCGACAAAGTCGAGTTCACCGCCATTCATCAGGTCCAGACTGACAGGATCGACCACGACGCGGATACCTTGACTGGTGACCACGAAGTCATCCGGCGACGTTGCCGGGTCGAGTTTGAACTCGTACTGAAAGCCGTTGCACCCCCCCGCCGAAACGGAAACGCGAAGGGCGGACGTCGATTCGGCGCCCCCTTTACTCGCGATGATCTCAGCGATGCGTCTGGCGGCGGCGTCGGAAACGGTGAAGCTCTGGGTCATGGGGAGATAATGGGTTGTCGAAGCGTCAATGTGAAGAGGGACAATAGCAGAAGGGCTTCACAACAGAAGAACTGGTTAACGCCTGTCTCTGAAGGGGCCGGACAGGTGATCGACACGACCCGCCCGGCACCCTTCATAAGATTTAAGGAACAGTTTGAAGCCGATCAGAGCGCCTCGTCACCACTCTCACGCGTACGGATACGCACGACGCGACTGAGATCACTCACAAAAATCTTTCCGTCACCGATTTTTCCGGTGTGCGCGGACTGGAGAATGGCCTCGACCACCTGATCGACGAGCGCGTCAGAGGTTGCGATTTCGATCCTGATCTTGGGCAGAAAACTGACGTGATACTCCGCGCCGCGATAAATCTCGGTCTGCCCTTTCTGAGAGCCCTTTTGGAAATTCGCTATGATAGGTTTTCAAGAGGTTTTGAGCGTGATTCAAAGGCAGGATGTGGACGCCAGCACAACGAGGCCGCATGGCCGAAATTACACGCAAGACGAAACGCTATCCGTCTGATCTGACAGATGAGGAATGGGAGCGCATAGCGCCTCTGATGCCCCCTGCGAACCGGCGTGGTCGGAAACGGACAACCGATTTCCGTGAGATCATCAATGCTCTGCGCTATCTCGTGCGCTCAGGCTGCGGTTGGGAGATGCTTCCGGTTCATTTTGGCCCATGGCAAACGGTTTACTGGTGGTTCCGCAGGCTGATGCGCCGTTTCCTGTTCCAGACCATTCATGATGTCTGTCTGATGCTTGATCGTGAAGCGGCAGGACGCGAAACCAGTCCATCGGGTGGTGTCATTGATAGCCAGAGTATCAAGGCACCCCACGCAAAGACACGTGGTTATGACGCAGGCAAGAAGATCGTCGGTCGGAAACGTCACATCGCAGTTGATACGGATGGCCGCCTTCTCCTGGTCCAGCTGACAACAGCCGATATTTCGGACAGTGCAGGAGGACAGATGATCCTTGATGCCATTCGTAAACGCTGGCCTTGGGTGAAGCACCTGTTCGCCGATGGAGCCTATGACCGCCTCCAGTTGATGGATAAGGCCACTTTTCTCGACTTCACAGTCGAGATCATCCGGCGGTCAGAGACAGCAAAAGGGTTTGAAATCCTGCCGCGTCGGTGGGTTGTGGAACGGACCTTCGGTTGGATGATCCGCTGGCGTCGCCTTGTGAAGGACTACGAACAGCGGATCGACGTCGCAGAGGCCATGATCCACATCGCCATGGGAAGCCTCATGCTACGCCGAAACGCTCATCCGTGAATTTCCAAAAGGGCTCTGACGACCGAATCCTTTGACTTCAGACACGGTCAGCCCCTGGATCCCCAACGGCGAGAGCGCGTCGCGGACGTCGTCGAGCTTGAAGGGCTTGATAATTGCCGTGACGAGCTTCATCCCATTTCCTCTTTAATCACCAGAAAATTCACAACGATGCCGTAATGGCTTTGCCAAGGAAGCATATTGTTTCCTTCCTGTCACGTCATATGGATGACATCGCCTGGGATGGTTCGAACGCGCAAAGCATGCCATGAGTTTCGCCACAGAGGCCGGGCTGTTTTCTACGCACGCAGGCCCGGCGTAAATTATTGAATTCATGGAGGCTCGGTATGTCCAGCACGACGGAACAGAGCACTGGTGAACAAGGTCGTGGCGAAACAGTCACGGACGTCGCGGTCTGCATCATCGGCGCGGGTCCTGTAGGAGCCACGCTGGCATGCCGCCTTGCCCGTGACGGCGTTCCCGTGACCGTCGTGGACCGGGCAGCGCTTCCGCCGATGGAAAATCCGGAATTCGACGGACGGGCCTACGCCATTGCCGCCGGATCAAAAAACCTTCTGGAAGCCGCCGGTGTCTGGGAACATCTCCCGCAGATCCCCTGCCCCATCGAGGACATTCTTGTCACGGACGGCAGGCCGGGGCAGCCTCCTTCCCCGCTGTCCCTTGAGTTCACCCGTGAGGACTCGACACAGCCGTTCGGATGGATGGCGGAAGCCCGCGCCCTGCGCGTGGCGCTGAACGCAACGCTCCACAATTCCCCTCTGGTGACGGTGCTGGCCCCTGCTGATGTCTCGATCGTGCGGAATGAAAACGGTGTGACCGTAAAAGCTACGGATGGCCGCACGATACGGGCGCAGCTTCTTGTCGCCGCAGACGGTCGCGGAAGCCGGACACGTTCCCAGGCCGGCATTCCCATCACGAAACTCGCCTACGGTCAGAGCGGCATCGTCTGTGCAATCACCCATGAATACCCGCATGACAACGGCGCGCTTGAGCATTTCCTGCCGGGTGGCCCCTTCGCCCAGCTTCCGATGACCGGAACCGCCGAGCATCCCAATCTTTCAGCGATTGTCTGGAGTGAAAAGGATGCGATGGCCCGGCGAATCGCTGCCCTTCCGGAAGAGCAGTTCAAGCGTGAACTGAAGCGCCGCATCGGTGACCGACTGGGAGACGTCACACCTGTCGGACGTCGCTGGGTGTATCCGCTCGCTGCGCAGTATGCCCAGCGTTATACCGCCACACGTCTTGTGCTGGTAGGCGATGCGGCCCACGGCATTCACCCAATCGCCGGACAGGGTCTCAATCTCGGTTTCCGGGATGTGATCGCGCTTTCGGATATCCTGATCACCGCGCACGGCAAGGGAGAGGACCTCGGCAACCCGGCCCTGCTGGCCCGCTATCAGGCGCGGTGCCGCCCTGCAAACATGATGATGTTTGTGGCGACCGACGCGCTGGATCGTCTGTTCAGCAACGACAATCCGGTGCTGCGTCTGGCAAGAGATGTCGGGATTGCGACCGTTCAGCGCCTGCCACGACTGCGCAAGGCGTTCGTCAAACACGCTATGGGTGTCTAGGTCTTCTTTTCTGTGAGAACAGTTACAGGGGCTCTGCCCCACAACCCCGCCAAAAGCTCGCCTTTGGAAACCGTTTAACTGGGATCAAGGGGCCTGCGGTCCCTTGCGGATGCGGACAGCGCTCGCATATGGGTCATTCATTGGGATAATGGCCCCAAACGCAATTTATCGCCCTTAGAAACAGAAAAGGTCCGGGAAAACCGGACCTTTGAATGCCTGCCAGTGTACCCCCGGCAGGTAACGGCACCATCAGGTGCCGCGCTATAGACAGTCGTTCAGCCTGTGAGGTCTGAACGGATACGGCTGCGTGGACGACGGGATGCATCGCCTGCACCCGTCGCGGGACGCTGTGTCCGGTTCTCGGACGTAGACTTCAGAGCCGGAGCAGCAGCCAGTTCGGCCTCAAGCTGGGCAATACGCTTGCGCACGCTGTCCCGCAGGGCGGGAGCCGTGTGCGACTTCATGGATGCCAGCGTTTCCTTGAGGTCACGAAGCTGCTTCTGCTTCTCAGCAAGAGTACGGCGGATCGGCTGATTATCCGAAAGCTGGCCGTGAAAAGCACGCATGTTTCAAAACCCATTCAGGCAGGACAAAAGGTTACCCCCATATCTGGAGGACAGATTCTAACAAAAAGTGAAAAAACAGACTCTCTCACCTGTCCTTTACGACTGACCAGTCCTGCCGACGGGCGAGAACGACAGACGTGAGAGGGCTGTCTGTTTTTCGGAGTGCGGGAAAGTGTTCAGAAAATGGAAGTCGGCGTTAATCCGGCGACTGATCATTTCTGTGCAGGATATCCTGCAACGCCTTCACCAGTGCTGCGCATTGCGCATCGGTTCCGACCGTGATCCTGAGCCAGGATGATGTTCGCGGGCCTTTAAGATGGCGCACGATTATCGCCCTTTCTCTCAACGCGGCCGCCAGCATGGCAGCCTCACGATCCTGATGCCGAGCGTAAACAAAGTTGGCGCTGGAAGGCAAGACCTCAAAACCGAGTTCCGCGAGGGAACCCGACAGGGCCGTCCGGGTCGCCATGACCTTGTTGACGCATTCGGCAAGCCATTCTTCATCTTCATAGGCCGCCAGAGCGCCAGCCTGCGCCAGACGATCAAGCGGATAGGAATTGAAGCTGTCCTTCACGCGGACCAGCCCTTCGATCAGGGCAGGATCGCCGACAGCAAAACCGACACGCAGGCCAGCCAGTCCCCGTGATTTGGAGAATGTCTGGACCACCAGAAGATTCGGATAGCGACTGACGAGTGAAACAGCGGATTCAGCGCCGAAATCCACATAAGCTTCATCGATCAGCACAACCCGGTCCGGATGCGCAGCCAGCAGTTTCTCAATGTCCCCAAGTCCGAGAGCAATCCCTGTCGGAGCATTAGGGTTGGCCAGCACGATACCGCTGTTCGGGCGATTGAAATCCTCAATCCGCACACGCAGCCCAGCATCAAGCGGCACAGTTTCAAAAGGCAGACCGTAAAGGCCGCAATAGACCGGATAGAAACTATAGGTCACATCGGCGAACAGCACAGGCTCGCCGTGGTTGAAGAACGCCTGAAACGCGTGCGCCAGAACTTCGTCCGAACCATTGCCGGTAAAGACATGCTCCGCCGTCAGACTCGACCGCCGCGCGATAGCCTCGCGCAGGGCCAGAGAGGCCGGGTCAGGATAAAGCCGAAGTGTTTCATCGGTCGCCGCCTGCATGGCCGCAATCGCCTTGGGCGACGGACCATATGGACTCTCATTGGTGTTCAGCTTGATGAGATTGGTCAGACGCGGCTGCTCACCGGGAACATAAGGCGTGAGGCGGTGAACAAGCGGGCTCCAGAAACGACTCATGAAGAGATTCCAAAAAGAGTGAGCAGATCAGGGTGGCCCTGCGCAACAGCCATTTCACGGGCGCTCTGGCCTTCGCCGTCCTTCTGGTCCGGATCAGCCCCTGCTTCAAGCAGATAACGCACCATATCCGTGCGCCCGAACATGACGGCAAACATCAGCGGCGTACGGCCTACGCTGTTGACGGCGTCTACAGCCGCGCCATGCGCGATCAGGATTTCGGCAATCGGGCGATCGCCTTTGAACGCGACGCCAGCCAGCGCCGTCGCGCCCTTGGCGTCGGTCTTGTCAACGGACGCACCGGATTCGAGCAGTTGCTTCACCGTGTCCGCACGCCCATTATAGGCGGCCAGAATCAGCGGCGTGTATCCCTTGTCATTCGTGACATCCGGGCTCAGGCCCGCCGCGATAAATTCGCGGACAAGATCCGTCTGACCGTCACGCGCAGCTTCAAGGAACAGGGTTTCGATTTCCGCCTGATCGAATGTCTCGCCTTCATGTTCCGGCATCTGACTCTCCCTTCCCGGTTCCACCGCAGCACCCCACACAAAAGGCGCTGTATATCCTTCTACTTTATTCGGTCGTCTCTGCGAAGGACGCTACTGGCTCAACAGTCTCGTTTCACCAAAGCCGAGCGGCACAAAGGCATCCGGAGCAAGTCCGGCCCACTCCGCCGTCTCCCGAAGACAACGTTCGGGCTCCCCCAATGGCTCCTGCGACAACGGAAAAGTTCCGAAATGCATGGGAATCCCGTGACGCGCCTGCAACTGCCGGAACGCCTCCACCGCTTCCACCGGGTCCGTATGAACCTTGCGAAGCATCGGACGCGGCGCGTACGCCCCGATCGGCAGCAGAGCTATATCAGGCGCACCAAGCCGGATGCCAATCTCCTTCCAGTGAGGTCCGTGCGCAGTATCACCCGCAAAGAAGACCGAGGGAGTCTCAGGCGATTTCGGGAAACGCAGGAAGAACCCGCCCCACAGACGTTTCCCGGCATCCGTCAGCCCCCTCTGCGTAAAGTGACGGGCTGGTGTGCAGACGACCTCAAGGTCACTAATCCGCACACTCTGCCACCAGTCCAGTTCGGACACCCGCAACAGGCCAGCTTTCCGAATCAGGTCTCCCGTCTGCGCCGTTGTCACGACCACGGGATTGTCCCGTTGCGCCAGCGCTCGCAGCGAAGGCAGATCGAGATGATCGTAATGGCAATGTGAAACCAGCACGACGTCGATGGGGGGCAGATCGGCCAGCTGGTAGGCTGGTGGCCGGAAACGCTTCGGCCCGATAAACGGAATGGGAGAACAGCGTGCCGAGAAAATCGGGTCTGTCAGCACAGACAGCGTGCCGCCCTCCGGCAATGGAAATCTGAGAAGGAACGTGCTGTGACCGATAAAGGTGACAGCAGCTTCCCCCTGTTCCGGCACGTCGTGCGGATCGCCCGGCGCGTCCGGTTCCAGGTTTTGCGGCATTTTTTCCAGAATATTCGATATGACCCAGCGCAGAAACGTCAGAGGTCTTATCCCCCGTCGTTTTTTCCCTGCCTGAGCCGCCGACCGTGGGGGAACCGGTTGATCTGGCCATGCCAGGGGCCTTGGAGCCTCCTGCCAGTCTTCCGGGAGAGGTGGATTGATGAAAATCTCGCCGTTGCAATGATCAGAGAGAGGAAGCGCTGCCTTTTTCATGAAGGGAAAATAGCATCGGAAAAGGAAGACGCCATCAGAACTTCTGCTCACTGTATCCAGCAAGCTGTCAGGCGCTTTCTGCACTATGCTCCTTTCTTCTGCCCTCACAGAAAGAGACAGAGAAGTTCCATCGCAAGATGTCTATACGAAGTCGCAATGATCACGTAACACAGACGCGAATATTCCCCGACAGGGGCAAAGCGGGAGCCAAGCATGTCTGAACTGAAAAACGAGTTCGATTGCGCCAGAAGTCTCAAGGAAGGGCGCTACTGGATGCCGTTCACGGCCAATCGCCGGGTGAAGGAACAGGGCATGGCCCGTGTTCTGGAGAGCGCAAGTGGACCGTATTACACGACCGCCGACGGCGTGAAGCTGTTTGATACGCTGTCCGGCCTGTGGTGCTCCCCACTGGGACACGCCGATCCACGGATCTCGGAAACCCTGAAAAAACAGGCAGACACGCTCGACTATGCACCGGGCTTCCAGCTTGCCAACCCCGTCACAGTCCGTCTCGCCGAGCGCATCGCCAATATGGCGCCTGCCGGGCTTGAGCATGTCTTTTTCGCCAACTCCGGATCGGAAGCCGCCGACACGGCTCTGAAGGCCGCCATCGGTTACCACCGGCTGCGTGGCGAAGGTGGTCGCTTCCGTCTGATCGGACGTGAGCGTGGTTATCACGGCGTCGGACTGGGCGGCATGTCGGTCGGCGGCATTGTCCCCAACCGCAAAATGTTCGCCACAATCATGGTGCCGGGCGTGGATCACATCCGTCACCCCTACGACCACGCCAGGGTCGCCTTCTCGAAAGGCCAGCCCGAGTGGGGTGCGGAAATGGCCGAGGATCTGGAGCGCGTCATCGCCCTGCATGACGCCTCCACCATCGCCGCGGTCATGGTGGAACCGGTGCAGGGTTCCACCGGTGTGCTGGTGCCGCCGATCGGCTATCTCGAACGCCTGCGCGAGATCTGCACGAAGCACGGCATCTTGCTGATCTTCGACGAGGTCATCACCGGTTTCGGTCGTATGGGCGAAAACTTCGCCTCGCAGCGCTTTGGCGTGAAGCCGGACATGATCACCTTCGCCAAGGCCGTGACCAACGGCATCGTGCCGATGGGCGGCGTGATCGTGACTGACGAGATCTACAACACCTTCATGACCGGCCCCGAGAACGCCATCGAGTTCGCGCACGGCTATACCTATTCCGGCCATCCGCTGGCGGCCGCCGTGGCGCACACTGTTCTCGACATCATGGAAGAGGAAAGCCTGATCGCCCGCGCCCGCTCGCTTGAGCCGGTGCTGGAAGAAGCCATTCACAGCCTGCGCGACCTGCCGATTGTGCATGACATCCGCAATATCGGCCTTACGGCGGGCGTCGATCTGAAGCCACGTAAAGATGCGCCCGGGGCACGATGTCTTGAACTGTTCGAAAAAGGGCTGAAGAACGGGCTTCTTCTGCGCTGCACGGGCGAGACGATCTCTTTCGGCCCTCCCTTCATTTCGACACCAGAGCAGTTGCGTGACATGGTTGCGACCGTCCGCAAACTGATTACTGAACTGGACTGACACCATTCCGCTTCGGCGGACAACGGAGATTTTCATGCCTCTTCTGCATTTTCACGTCTATGAAGGCCGCAACGAGGCCGAGATCAAGAAGCTCCTCGACACGGCGCACGAAGCCATGCTGGAGGCGTTTCAGGTACCGCGTGGCGATCGCTACCAGATCGTGACCGAGCATAAACCGTCACACATGATTCTTGAGGATACGGGCCTCGATATTCCCCGCACAAAGGACATGGTGCTGCTGCAGGTGTTCAGCCGTCCGCGTGGTGACGGCGGCTTCGCCCTGTTCTACCGTCTGCTCACCGAGCGTCTGGAAGCAGAGTGTGGAATCAAGTCGTCCGACGTCATGATTTCCGTGGTGGAGAACAAGGATGCCCACTGGTCGTTCGGTCTGGGCCGCGCCCAGTTCCTGACAGGCGAGCTTCCGCTCCGGAAGTAATGAAACAGAGGGCAGACCGGAGAAACGTCCGATCTGCCCAGTTACAACACGCCATCCCGGAGGTCTCTCCAGATTCTCCACAATTCCATCGCGTCCGGTAAGGCCCTGTGCTTTCGCGATGTCCGTTTTTCTTCCCGCATGCGAACCTGAGCCAGCAACGTAGCGTCTTCCGCCGCCGACACTCCCCTGTGTGCTGACCGCAACGCCTCCACCCATGCTTCCAACACGGGATGGACGACAGGCCCGCTTTTTCCGACAACGCCACACAGTCTTTTCAGCCAGCCGCGATCAAAGGCCGGCGCATCCGTGACAATCCGGCAGTTTTCCGTGGCCGCCAGAAAGCGCTGAGCCACCATGGCCGCTGGACTGCCTTCGCGCATGAGCGTGTCCCGACTCACCCCATGCAGAGCCTCGGCTTCTTCCGACCAGTCTGTCCAATCCGGTTCCGGACGGATCAGGAAGCTTTCACTTTTCCCATTCTCCCAGACCCAGGCGATTTCGATGGGATAACTATCGACGTTGAGAGAAGAGGCTTCATTATCCAGAAAAATGAACACGTTAGAGCCAGCACTGCCTTTCTGTACCGGATATTCTGCCGGGCCATGAGCGCCGAACAAGACAGAAATAGACGCATTTCAGAAGAATCTTTACATCATTTTATGTCCATTCAATGGCTTAATATATAATTTTTCTTTTATTTTCAATTGATTGAAAATTTTCAGCCTTTCTGACTCTAATTTTTTTGTGTCAAAACATTTCTAATTGTCCTCCTGTTTCATGATTACGTTTTTTAATTTGCTTCATACTCAATCCGAAAAACACTCGGATTCAGAAAAAACCCTTTTTTTGACACAATCCATGGAAAGCCCCTTCACGCCCCGCAATCACGTTACGGATTGAACATCCCTGCTTTGGTGTTTTGACGCATATCCGGTATGTTTCGGGTTCGCATCGTTCTGCGCGTCCGCGACCCATCACACAAGCCGGGCTTGGCCCGAAACTGGATGTCAGGAGCTTTCGGGATGAGCTTCCATCATACACTCGGCGGAGAACGCTACGGATTTGATGACCTCAAGGCGCTGCTCGCAGCCGCATCCTCCCAGAGATCTGGCGATGAGCTGGCAGGCCTTGCCGCCACATCCGACGGTCAGCGCATGGCCGCCCGCTATGCCCTGGCGGAGCTGCCTCTCAGCACTTTCCTGAGCACCGATCTCGTTCCCTACGAAGAAGACGAGGTCACGCGGCTGATCGTGGATACTCACGACAAGGCCGCCTTCGCTCCCATCGCCCATCTGACGGTTGGTGGTTTCCGTGACTGGCTCCTGTCGCACGAGGCTGACACAGCGACCCTCGCCGCCGTAGCGCCGGGCATCACACCTGAAATGGCCGCCGCCGTCAGCAAGATCATGCGCAATCAGGATCTGATGAGCGTTGCGCGCAAGATCAGGGTGATAACCAGGTTCCGCAACACCATCGGACTTGAGGGATGCCTCGCCTCCCGTCTGCAACCCAACCATCCGACGGACGATCTCAAAGGCATCGCCGCCTCCACGCTGGACGGGCTGCTGTATGGCATGGGTGATGCAGTCATCGGGATCAATCCGGCAACGGACAGTGTCGCCAACGGACTGGCGCTGCTCGACATGCTCGACCATGCCCGACAGCATTACGATATTCCCACTCAGACCTGCGTTTTGACGCATGTGACGAACACCATCGAGATCATCAATCGCGGTGGCGCGGTCGATCTGGTGTTCCAGTCCATCGCCGGCACCCAGAAGGCCAATGAAGGGTTTGGCGTCAACCTCGCCATCCTCAAGGAAGCCCATGATGCCGCGCAGGGACTGAAGCGCGGCACGGTCGGCGACAACCTCATGTATTTCGAGACCGGACAGGGTGCAGCGCTTTCCGCTGACGCGCATCACGGCATTGACCAGCAGACCGTCGAGGCGCGGGCCTATGCTGTGGCTCGGGCCTACAGACCGCTGCTGGTCAACACGGTCGTGGGCTTCATTGGTCCGGAATATCTCTATGACGGCAAGCAGATCATCCGCGCCGGTCTTGAGGATCATTTCTGCGCCAAGCTGATGGGCGTGCCGATGGGATGTGACGCCTGTTACACCAATCACGCCGAAGCCGATCAGGACGACATGGACAACCTGATGGTGCTGCTGGGCACAGCGGGCATTTCCTTCCTGATCGGTGTGCCGGGCGCGGATGACATCATGCTCAACTATCAGAGCCTGTCCTTCCACGACATTCTGACATTGCGGACGCTGCTGAACCTGAAACCGGCACCTGAATTCGCGGCATGGCTTGAAAAAATGGGGCTGTATGACAGCGGCAATAACAGAATGCTGCCCCTGTCTCCCAGCCAGACACTTCTTGGCCAGATGATTGCCTGACATGACAGACAAGACACTCCCCACCGCATCAACCAGAGGCGGCAGCCCCGACCCGTGGCAAGGACTGCGTTCCCTCACCCGCGCCCGCATCGGGCTGGGCCGCAGCGGAAATGCCCAGCGCAGCACGGATGTTCTCGCGTTTCAGGCGGCCCACGCACAGGCGCGTGACGCCGTGCATACGCCGCTCGACATCGACACGATGCAGGCGCAGCTGAAGGACGAACCCTGCCTGATCGTTCACAGCCGCGCACCGGATCGCCCGACCTATCTGCGTCGGCCTGATCTGGGACGGCGACTTGATGCCGAAAGCCTCGCCAGTCTGAAAAAAGGCTGCTGGGATGTCGTGTTTGTTGCAGCAGATGGCCTCTCCTCCGTCGCCACAACGGAGGGCGCGGTTGCCCTGTATCACGCGATGAAAGAGCGCCTGAAAGACTGGTCGATTGCGCCTCTTGTCATTGCAAAGGAAGGTCGCGTCGCCATAGGCGATGAGATCGCCGCCGCCATGGGCGCCAGCATGGTCGTCATGATGATCGGCGAACGTCCGGGCCTCAGCGTTGCGAACAGCATGGGCGCCTATCTCACATACGCACCACGCGTGGGCTGCCCGGATTCGGCGCGCAACTGCCTTTCCAACATTCACCCTCATGGCCAGCAAACGGCTGCGGCGGCTGACAAGCTCGCCTGGCTGATGCGCGAGGCCAGACAGCGCAAGC
Source organism: Acetobacter aceti NBRC 14818 (assembly GCF_000193495.2). Classification (NCBI taxonomy): domain Bacteria; kingdom Pseudomonadati; phylum Pseudomonadota; class Alphaproteobacteria; order Acetobacterales; family Acetobacteraceae; genus Acetobacter; species Acetobacter aceti. Next base: position 1,802,090 of record NZ_AP023410.1, read on the forward strand.
TGACCGGCGTCGATCTGAAAGATGACGCACCGGAAAGCACACTTCTCCAACAGACACCACCCGCTCTTGATAAGGACACACGCGCATGACCACGGGTGCGACAAAACTCAACAAGACACTGAGTGCTTTCCATTTATGGGGTATCGGTGTCGGCCTTGTGATTTCAGGCGAATATTTCGGCTGGAGTTATGGATGGGGCACGGCCGGAACGCTTGGTTTCATGGTCGCCACGATCTTCGTAGCCCTGATGTACACATCCTTTATCTTCAGTTTTACGGAACTGACGACAGCCATTCCCCATGCAGGTGGTCCGTTCACTTACAGCTTCCGCGCACTGGGTCCGCTGGGAGGTCTGATCGCAGGCCTTGCGACTCTCGTTGAATTCATTTTCGCACCTCCTGCAATCGCTCTTGCGATTGGTGCTTATCTGAACGTGCAGTTTCCGGCTTTATCACCCAAAGTTGCGGCCGTGGGTGCTTACATCATCTTCATGGCGCTCAATATAGTCGGCGTTCATATTGCCGCATCCTTTGAACTGTTCGTGACCATAGCGGCCATTATCGAACTTCTTGTCTTCATGGGTGTGGTCGCACCCGCCTTCTCATGGGACAACTTCATTCATGACGGCTGGGGCGTTGCTCCTCATTTCGGTCTTGAAGCTATGGGAGGCATTTTTGCCGCCATTCCTTTTGCCATCTGGTTCTTTCTCGCCATTGAAGGCGTGGCAATGGCGGCAGAAGAAGCAAAAGACCCAAAACGTTCGATTCCTGTGGCCTATATCGCAAGTGTGCTGACGCTCGTTTCCCTTGCTTTCGGCGTCATGATCTTTGCCGGTGGTGTGGGTGACTGGAAAGCGCTGGCTAATCTGAATGATCCGCTTCCCGAGGCCATGAAACGTGTTGTCGGAACAAACAGCGGCTGGCTGCACATGCTGGTATGGCTTGGACTTTTCGGTCTTGTCGCCTCCCTGCACGGCATCATCATGGGCTACGCCCGTCAGATCTTTGCGCTTGCCCGCGCCGGATTTCTTCCTGCGGTTCTGGGAAAGATCCATCCACGCTTCCAGACCCCTTACGTCGCTACCATTGCAGGCGGAATCGTGGGAATCGCTGCTATTTTCTCTGACGATGTTGTTTCGATAGCTGGTCAGTCCCTGACAGCCACACTTGTCACGATGTCCGTTTTCGGTGCTCTGACCATGTATATTCTCAGCATGATCAGCCTGTTCGTGCTGCGTCGCAAGGAGCCGGACATGGAGCGTTCCTACCGTGCGCCACTTTATCCGATCCTTCCGGCACTCGCCTTGAGTTGCGCAATTGTCGCACTGACTGCGGTTATTTTTTACAACACAACAATTTTCTTGATTTATATCGCATTCATAATGATTTTGTCTGTGTTCTTTATGATGCGATCCACGAAGAAGCGCCTGCAGGCTTCCTGAGCCAGTCAGAGTCGATCACGAGAGAGGGAAGTTATATGATCGAGAAATACCGCAGAAAAGGCCTGCTTCTTTCATCAGCACTGATGACAGCAAGCCTGATCCTGCCGTATGCGGCCCACGCACAGACTGTGTCATCGCCAGCTCCGGCAACGGCACCTGTCGTCAACATCAATGCGCCCAAAGCCACGCCGGCTCCTGACGCCCTGGCTGACAACGACAAACTCGTCGATGACGATGTTGCGGAAACCGAAGAAAGCCTGAAAGTCGTACAGGGCAACATTTTCCACCCCAAGGCAGGAAAACCTCTCTCCTACTGGGATGGACTGGTGGGGCATCTCACCGTGGAAGCCGGTATCGCCGGCAACCCCTGGACACGCTCGGCACGCAACTTCGGACAGTTCTATGTTGACCGCGCCAACACCGTTACACTCAACCAGATCATGGGCTCCCTCTCCCATCCTGTCACGAGCATTGGTGATGGTTACGGCTTCGGCTTCAACTTTGAAGTCATGTATGGTTCGGATGCGCGTTTCGATCCGACCGCAGGTATGGGTAGTGGCTCATTAACAGGTCTGTATCAGTGGGTTCCGACACAGGCGCATGTTGACTTCCACATGCCGTGGCTCTTCAAGCGGGGTATCGATGTCCAGCTTGGTCAGATGTATGGTCTGCTCGGTTCCGAAGGCACACCGGCCCTTGCCCGTCCCTTCTATACCTTCAACTATGCCTCGGATTACATCGTACCGTTCCAGGTCATCGGCATCTATACCACGCTACACCTGAACAAGCATGTTGACTGGATTCTGGGTATTGACGCGGGCAACTCAACGTCCTTCGGCAATGCCGGAAACAACAGCCGCCCGAAGGGAACTTTCGGCTTCGCCTTCAACGATCTCATGGATGGCAAGCTGAGCTTCCATCTCCTTGGTCACTTCGGTCCGCAGGGCAACAATGGAGATTCGCGCGCCGCGGCCGGATGGTACAGTGTGGGCGTCGGCAAGATCGCCAACGAAAAGATGCAGTATAACGGCGACATCCTTGCGACCTACAAGCTCAACAAAAAGATGACCATCACTGTTGACGGGACCTATCTGCATGATGATCTGGCGCGTGATGATGTCTATGGTGTCACAAGCTATTTCGCCTACGACATCAATCCGAACCTGACCTTCAACGCCCGTGGTGAAATCCTGCGTGACAACACAGGCGGCACGATCGCTGAATATTCAAGCTTCACATCCTTTACCAAGGCTTTGACAAACCAGCCTTACCCCTACTATGTCGCGGCTCCAACGACCTTTGGTGCGCTGACGGTCGGCGTCACCTATCGTCCGGAATTCATCAACAAACATGTCAGTTTCGGACAGTTCACCTTCCGTCCAGAAGTCCGTCTCGACAAATCGCTCAACGGGACACGCCCCTTCAACCAGGCGGGCACGGTCGCCAATCCGGTCGTCAACAACGGCACCAGCAACATGCTGTGGTTCAACGCCGATGCCATCTGGGCCTTCTGATCCAGATTACGCATAAACAGACTGTCTATACAGGGGAGTGCCAGCACTCCCCTGAACGAAAAGAGATCGCCACAAGCGCCTCTCGCCATGATCCTGTGAACATGATCTTATAGGCCCACCAACCACCATGGATGGGCCTGATGGTCACAGCTCCTTTTGCGGTCAACGCACACGCCTCACGCGGCAGACTCTATGACGAGCCTGCGTCTCCCACACGCTCGCCCTGGCAGCGGGATCGTGACCGGGTCATCCATTCATCAGGCTTCCGGCGGCTTCAGTACAAAACTCAGGTTTTTATCAATCACGAAGGTGATTTCTTCCGAACCCGCCTGACACACTCCCTCGAAGTGGCCCAGATCGCACGATCCATGGCCAGGCATTTCGGAGCAGATGAAGACATCACAGAAGCCATCGCCCTCGCCCATGATCTTGGTCACACTCCTTTCGGCCATGCAGGAGAGGATGCTCTTTCCCTCGCGATGGAGCCTTGGGGCGGGTTCGATCACAATACACAGGCTCTTCGGCAGGTGACTGTACTGGAGCAACGTTATCTCCAGTTCGATGGCCTCAATCTGACATGGGAAACGCTGGAAGGACTGGTGAAACATAACGGCCCGGTCAGTCACGTTTCCGGCTGGCTGCGCGATTATACAGCAGCTCAGGATCTGGAGTTGCACACCTTCGCTTCGCTTGAGGCGCAACTGGCAGCCTTGGCCGACGATATCGCCTATCACGGGCATGATCTGGACGACGGGATCAAATCCGGTCTGCTTACGCTGGACGATCTGGTTGATGTGCCCGTGGTCAGCGACGCCTTGCGGGAAGCGCGTCGGATTGCCGCAACCCTGCCGCCCCGTCCCGTTACATCCTTCGGAGCCGGTAGCCGCACGGGGGATGCACCCACGACCGCCAGCGCATCCATCGCTACACAGGATCAACGCCTCCGCCATGAGATGGTGAGGCGTATCGTCCATGCTCTCGTCTCGGATGTTCTCAAACAAACCGAAAAAAATCTCGTCGCTCTCGAACCGAAATCCGCCAGCGACATCCGTCATGCCACCAAGCCGGTTGTAAGTTTCAGTCCGGCCATGGGCGAGGCCAATGCGCAGATCCGTTCTTTCCTGTTCGCCAACCTTTATCGGCACTGGAAAGTCAAACGGATGACGCACAAGGCGAAGCATGTGGTCGCCGAGCTGTTCGATACGCTGGGCTCATCCCCAGGTCTTCTGCCTGACGGATGGCGTGAACAGGCCGATGCCGCCGCCGATGAAGCAGGGCGCCGCCGTGTCGTCGCCGACTATCTGGCGTCCATGACCGACCGTTTCGCGATGGAAGAGCATCGGCGTCTGACCGATCTGTCCGTGCCGGGGTAATATCAGCGGCGTTACGGATTGACCCTTCTGCGGGCTTTGCTCTTACCCACAGGGAGACAAAGCCAATCCCGAACACCACAATGGTATACAGGAACACCGAAGTTTCCTACCGTCCAGCCTCAAACACATCCTGCAAAATACTGTTCAGTCGAACAGCATAGGCTTTGGCGCTGTTCTCCTGCTCAAGCATCCTCAAGGCACCGGCGCGCACTGTGTTCCACAACTCCTCGTCCGTGTAGAGCGCCACCACACGCTCGGCAAAACGTTCAGCGTCGTTGTCGCCGCCCGACACAATCTCCAGACCATCCCGCCAGCCAAGCTGACGGCAGAGGAGATCAGACGCCACCACCGGCAATCCGTAGGATGCCGCCTCATGCACCTTGAAGGGAATACCGCCCGCATAACGGGTCGGCGCGATAAAAACACGGTGCGTCGCATACAGTTCTGACGGGTCTTTGACCGGTCCAAGCAACTCGACACGCGGATCACGCCCCAGAACACTGAGATCAACTGCGGCCCCACGGAAACCGGCGACAGAGAACCGAACATCCTCAGGCAGACGATCCCGCAGCAGGGGCAGAACCTTCTCCACGAACCAAATCAAGCTGTCATGGTTAGGCGAGTTAGGCTCATGAATAGCTCCGAGAAAGAGCATGTCACGGCGTTCGCCCCAAGCCTTCGGTATCGGTCTGACAGGACACATGTGCCCGAGCTCGGCGACGTTTTCAAAGCCAGCTTCATGCAGAGTGCGCACGTCCAGCGAATTGACGGCGACAATCTTCCGGCAGAACCAGGCCGCTGCAAATTCAGCACCCAGCGCTTCGTCCAGCGTTCGCGTCTGCGGTTCATCAAACAGCTGCGCCTTCAGCAGATCACGAGGAGACGTAACCGCCTCCGTGTCGAGCACAACCGCATCGAGCGGCAGCGCAGGAGCCTGCGCCATCAGGATCGGCAGCAGTCTGCCTATGTTATGCGTCCGGCCAATCCACACACAGTCCCATACCCCGCTGCGTTCCTGCAGGAACGCGTCGAGCGTCTCATAACCGCGGTCATGCAGAACCTCCACCTCCGGTGGAAAATCCGCATAGATCCGGGACAGGGGGTCAACCGACGCATAGATCGGAAAGACCGTGACCTGATGGCCAAGCGCCGCCATGGTGCGCACAATGTCATTGGAGCGCACGAAGCCGGAGCCAAGACTGCGCAAGGGCACGCGATCCTCAATAAAGAGAATACGTTTGACCGACGCACCAGCGTTACTGCGGGCACGCGCCGCAAGCCGGGGAGAGGGCGGGAAAGCCTGCGCAAAAACGGCGGCATGTCGCTGTTTCAGACGGTGACGATCTGCCGTATCAAAGGCGGACGCTTCCTTGTCACTGACATCCTGCGAGGTCAGGAATGCTGGCTCATAGCCAACATGCTGCCCTGCCTCCGCAGCGCGCAGACAAAGGTCAGCCAGTTGCGCTGCCTCAGACTCCAGCCGCCCGTCAAATCCCTCCAGCTTTTCCAGCAAAGTACGGTCGATCAAGAGAGCCGGGACCGTTCCACACGCCACAGGTCGGCGGAAACAGGCGGCAGGGTCTGCCATCGGGGCGTTTTCAAGATAATGGATCAGCGATCCATCTCGCCCGATCAGAGCGCCCGCTTCAAGGATACGGCCGTCAGCCCGCAGGGTCCGACCCGTCACAATGCCGATACGTTCCTCTGTAGAGGCCGCCTGGGTGTCGAGCGCATCAAGTGCGGCCTGCAAGCTGCCGTGAGCCAGACGCATCCCCTGCCCCAGCCATAGCACCGCCGCTCCGCGTACGTGAGGCAGCGCTGCCTTCAGCGCCTCAGCCCGCGTTACCGAACGATCCAGTCTCAGAATCTGCATACCACGGGCAAAATGTTGCAAACGCGTCGTATCGTCGCGTGAGCCGGCATCCACGACGATAACATCCACAGGTCCGGCATAGGTCATGCGCAGGGCCGACAGGGTGGACAAGGTCAGGGACAGACGGTTGCGGACGAGGAGAATAACACTGAGGCGCGATTCCTCCTGCGCAGTAAAATCCAGAGGACGGGCGGCGAGAAGCGGCAAAAGGTTCTCGGCCTTCCGCACCGCAAGCCCTTCGAACACTTTCAGATCCGGACGTTCCAGCCCTGCATCGAGTGGCTGCTGGTGTCGACGGGACAGCCAGTGTTCGAACACATCGCGGACCAGACCGCGCTCGATATCAGCCCGGACCGTTCCGGAGAAAAAGTAGGCGTTAAGATCGACATCCGGATGGGGACGGCGGCGCTCGAACGCGCCATAACGCAGGAAATGGTCGTAGGCGGAACGAAGCTGCCCGGTCGCTATGGCGTCCGCGATATCGGGATACTGCTCCAGATAATAGGCTTCACTGAACCACTCCAGACCACAGAAATCGACCGGCGTCTTATTGGTCAGGAAATGGTGGAGCGGGTTGCGTATCTGCCCCGCCTCCACGGCTTCCGCCACTTCTGGATAGGTTTTCAGATACCATTCAGGATCGAAATACCAACTGACCCTGAGAGTGTTCTGTTCGGCTTCATCAGCCAGAAAAGCCGCAAACGGTCCGGTTTCCGGGATGGAAAGCGCACTAGTCTTTCCTGCCGCCTGTCCGGGGGAGCCGTCGCCCCTGACACGGGCATGGGTGTAATAGAGATGCGGATCAAACAGCAGATGGCCGGAGCGGAATTCACGGTCGCCATATCGAAGATAATGATCGTATCCGTTGAACGCCCCGAGCCGCTCCAGCGTGGCGCGGGTCAGGTCAGGGTAGCGTGCAAGGTAAACCGTTTCTGAGAATAGCCAGTGTGGAGACCGGTTGATGTAACCGTCCGAACAGTAATGAGTGAAGCCGGACTCAAAAGAACCGGCATGCACTGCTGCTGCAACATCAGGATTGGCCTGCAGATACCATTCTTCATCAAAAAAACGATTGGGTGAGAGGTGCAGTTCTCCGGCAGTCTCCGCATAATGTGCGGCAAGCGTTTCCGGGTCCGCATCGACCAGATCGCCCAGTACATCCCGATAACGGGCGCGATACCACTCGGCATCAAAGCGCCTCCAGAGAGGAGCATTATCAGCAGGAAGCGCAGAAACGACAGACGACACCCATGGCCCTTTCAACACCTGGCGAGGACATCTCCCCGAGCATGGCAACGGTTATGCTGCTGGAGACAATGTGTGAAGGCCTTTTCTGTCTGCGGCAACAGTCTCCTTCGGCATGATGCGGCTGGCGTCAGCCTGCAGCTTGCTTGGGACGTCGGGACTGCCAGAGGGCGAAAAAATCGATCTGCTGGATGATGACGGGAATGAAGCCCGCTTCCCGGGTCAGGTCGGCCAGATAGTTCCGGGCCGCAGGGAAGAGCATCTTCGGCGCTTCAACCAGCAGCATCGGCTCGAACGACTCTGCTGTCACGTTGCGCAGGGTGAACATCCCTGAATAGGTGATCTGGGTTTCAAACAGTGTCGGCGCTTCACTGCCATCCACAGGCGCGTCCCCACGTCCCACGCAGTTCATCACTATGTCGACTTCGAAATCAGGCTGATTTTCCGCAACCTGCCGCGCCATGACATCCAGCGTCATGGATGTATTGGGACGAACAGGCGGGCGGGTATGCAGCAGGGCTGAATCGAGCGCCCTGAATGATACGCTGCGGATATACTGTGCACCCATCAGAAGCGTCGGCGTTGCAGGTGCCTTTGATCCGGAGCCGCCCACGCTATCCGTAGGGTTTCCCGCACCTGTTACTGTTTCCATCGTATTCTGATCGGCCATACCTGAGGAGACTTTCTGTTACATATAAATCCTGTGCGCAGAAGGGCTTAGCAAACTCCCTGCAGCACTGCGAGTGTAATCCCAAAGCCATTGCCATTAAATGAAGCGACCATGTAAAATTCCAAGCGCTGGCATCGGCACCCAACCCTTCGGCAGTTCTCCCTTATAAATCAAAGTGATATGATAATCGGGCGCGGGATCACGTGCCTCGGCCAGGAATCGGGCGTACGCCGTAACCTGCTCCCTTCGCCACTGACAGTCGGCCAGAGCGGCATCACGCGATATATGAATACTTGCGACTTTCCGTTTACGTCCGATCATCGCCACCACGGCCCAGATCTTGTCCTTCCCGGACTGTCTGCTTTCCTTTTTCCCTGGGAGCTCGAACGGCAGAACGGTCACCATCATACCGGCCCTTTTTCATCTCTGCCGCTTTGCCCTGCCTGATGACCAGCGTCACAGACTGGGAAACGATAGAAGGGAAGAGAACGATCCCTCACGAAACCACGCGGCCCGGAGGATGGCAAGATGTCTGAGGGTGTCCAACCATTCCTGACACCAGCAGCGCCTTCATCCCGGAACATCCGTGCGCAGTCAGGGAAACACTACGGTCCTTTTCCCAGCCTCAGCGCATCAGGATGCCACGGTTCCAAACAGAAACGCGCGTAAAGCTCTCTCCTGTCCCGCATCTTCTCCCAGTTCATGCGTCTCGACAGACACGATGGATTGCAGGGACAGGGCTGACACCAGCCACCCCGCTCCCACTTCCCTTATACGGGTGAACGGCACGGACTGTTCGACGCAGAGCCCAGCCTCCAGCAGTCTCGCCCGCGACGTTCCCGACAGGGCACCGTCCTCGACTGGCGGTGTGACTAGCCTGCCTTCCAGCATCAGCAGGATATTCGCAGCGCTCGCCTCGGCCACGTTGCCCTGCGCATCAAGCAACAGGGCATCATCGTAACCCGCGGCGACAGCTTCCATCCGCGCCATGACCATTGGCAGGTAATTGAGAGATTTGACCTGAGACAGAGGTGAACTTCCATCCCGCACATAACGGCTGACGCCCAGACGAACGGGGCCGGGTATGGCTTCCGTTGCCGCGGCACAGGTCAGCATGAGTGTCGGTTGCACCTGCTCCGGAGGGCGAAGTCCGCGCGGCCCACAACCTCGTGTGACCGTAAGACGCATACTCCCATCCTCAAGCCCGGATGCCACCAGAAGGTCGCCCACAGCCCTCCGAAGCATGATTCGGTCGGGCGGAGGTAGAAGCAGCGTCACACATCCGGCGGTCAGCCGGTCGAGATGCCGCTCCAGCAAGGGCACGCAACTCGCCGCCACCCGCATGGTCTCGAATAGTCCGTCTCCCAGCAGGAGGCCGCGATCGGTCGGATCGATTCTGGCCTCACTCGCTGGAACAAGCTCGCCGTTCAACCAGAGCAACGAGGTCATGCTCCGAACACCTTCAGCAAAGCCTCGCCTTTCAGCCGCATCTCGTCATATTCGCGTGCGGGATCAGACAACCATGTGATCCCACCGCCAACGCCGATCCTCAGCCTGTCATCGCAACGCTCCACGCTTCGGATCACAACCGAACTGTCCATCGTCCCGTCCCTGCCAATCCGGAAGACGCTGCCACAATAAGCCCCACGCGCCGACAGCTCGACCTGATCGATGATCTCCATGGCGCGTTTCTTGGGCGCGCCTGTTACGGAGCCCGGCGGCAATGTAGCCCGCAGAAGGTCGAATGCATCGAGACCGGATTTCAAACGTCCACGCACGCAGGAAACGAGATGCTGCACATGGGCGAACGGCTCCACTTCACACAGTTGCGGCACCGACACCGAACCGATGTCACAAACACGCCCGATATCATTGCGCATCAAGTCGGTAATCATGAGATTTTCGGCATTTTCCTTTTCGTCCCGTCGCAGCTGTTCGGCCAGACGCAGGGTTTCCGTCGCATTGCCTCCCATTGGAGCGGTCCCTTTGATGGGGCGCGTCTCAACAATACCTTCGCGCGAAAGCGACAAAAACCGCTCCACCGAGGCGCTCAGGAGGGAGAACGGACGGTCTCCGTTCCGTCCGCAACGCCCTCGGAGAAAAGCCCCGAAAGGTGCGGGTGATCCCTGACGCAACAGGTCGTACACGGCCAGATCGTCAAAATTGGAGGGCACAACGGCTTGCCATCGTAGTGTCAGATTGGCCTGAAAAATGTCGCCCTCGCCAATCAGACGGACAACTTCCCTGACCGCTGAAATCCACTGCTCCCGATCCATGTCGGGCTGAAAATGCACGCGCGCAGAGTTGGGTGGCGTCAACACGCTTTTATCCGGCAGCAAAGGCAGATTGACCTTCCCTGCTCTGAAGCAGCGTCGCTCCAGTCGGTCAAAAGCAAAAACAGTCTCATAAGAGGCCGCAAGAATGTCTGGCGTCTCCGCCCGGTGACGCGACATCACCTCTTCCAGCGCCATGCCCGCAGCATAAGACGCCAGACCAACCAGCCCTCCTGCAAAAGGAAGATCTGTATGCTCTACAGGCAGCAACCGGGCGTGCATATCCTGCAGATGGTCCCATGCATTGCCTGTGACAGGGCGACCATTTCTGATCACGCCATCCTGCGACGATACAAGTGTTTCAGATGGTTCCACGCACAGAAAGGACCAGCGCGCCCGCTCGTCACCGGGGAGAGCGGCAGGCGTCCCGCCACTATCGAGGAACGCAACCCATGATGCGGCCTTCCAGGCCTGCAAAGCAGTCCATGGGTCCATCCAGGGGAGTTCAGTGACAGAAAAGAGGCGCATTTCCGCTTTTTACACACAGACAGACTTCAGAGAAACATCGTCTTTAGCCGTCACTGTTTAACTGCATTGGCGGCATGCTTCGCAAACATTCCACACCATGCGACAGGAATCATGAACTTCTCAGACAGACAGTCCATCCCCACCACAAAGAAATGCATGGGAGAGTCTTTGTCCTTCAGAATCAGAAGCATAGCGTCCACATGACACGGAAAATTTCAGTGTCCAATCCTGTCATATTGCCCTAAAAGCACACTCATTGCTGTTCAGGAACAAAAAATGAGCGCCACACCGTCTCGTCGGGAAGTAGATAAAACAGCCATATTGCTCATGATTTTTCTCTGCATGATATGGGGCCTTCAGCAGACGGCCATCAAGGCAATTTCCGCCGACATGGCCCCTGTCCTGCAAATGGGCATCCGGTCGGCGTTAGCCGCGCTGGCCGTTGGTCTGATCATCATATGGCAGAAAGACTATCCGGCTTTTCGCAAAATCCCGATATTCGCAACCCTTTCCGTCGGAATCTTTTTTGCGCTCGAATTCCTCCTGACCAGTGAAGGTCTCTGCTTTACGAGTGCTGCCCATATGTCGATCTTCCTTTATACCGCACCAATCTTTGCGGCACTTGGGCTTCATGTCGGCTTACCGGAAGAGCGTCTTTCTCCGATACAGTGGGGCGGTATCGCATTGGCGTTTCTGGGCGTCGTCGTAGCCTTTGTGGGACCGGGCAGCGGCATGAACGATCCTGCGCTCCGCTATGGCTGGGTGGGCGATATACTGGGAGTTCTGGCGGGAGCCTCGTGGGGCATGACGACCCTTATCATCCGCTTTTCCAACCTTTCGGAGGCTCCGGCCACGGTGACTCTGTTCTGCCAGCTTACTGTTGCCAGTATCATACTCATACCAACAGCATTTCTTTCACATCAGACAGTCTTTCACCCGACAACAATGGTTATCCTCGATTTTATTTTTCAGCTTGTTATTGTTTCCATCATCAGTTTCCTGATCTGGTTTTCTCTTCTCAGAGTCTATCTGGCTTCCCGTCTTGGGGCGCTATCTCTCATGACACCGCTTTTCGGTATCCTGTTTGGGGCTGTGCTTCTTCATGAAACTCTCAGACCAGAATTCCTGTTCGGATCGGCGCTGATCCTCAGCGGCATAAGTCTTGTGAGCAAACAGGCCATTTTCAAAAGAAAGGAGCATTAGACATAATCATTCTTTCCAGAAATACTGCAATAATGGCATCACTGTAGACACACCATCGACAGGAACGGATCATAACTGGAAAATGTTGTTTCCAGTAAGTCGACAACTTTGTATTTTTTCCAGACATTCAGAAACCCATGGCTCAGCACAAGCAGATCAGGGCAAAAGGGCGCGATCCAGGACAACATCCCGATTTTTTTCGGATAATGGAATAGCGGGAAACGGATTAATCCCAGTTACTCGCTCCAAAGACGCCTGACTGACAGCATTACAACGGTATGGCGTGGTATTTTTACAGACAATCACAGAAACAGATTTTTTCGATGGTACATACACCGCTTTCCAGAGCGATGAGGGCACACGAACATGATCAGGACCAATCGTTCCCAATGGGGCGCGAAAGGCGGGGCCGGTCACCACATAGACTTCCCGATACCTTTTCACACTTTTTCTGACATTGGCTTCAAGATGGTCCCATGCGCCGGAATTCAGTCGCGCCGCCTGAGGAACGATATTGGAAAGCAGAAAAGTCTCCGCACGAGCGCTTTTCGTAGCCATATCACCTGAAGGTGTCAGGTGACCACGCGACCATCCCGAGCGTTTGTAATCCATCAGTTCGGATCGATCCTCAAGTGGCAGCCTGAGGTCTTCCTGAAACTCCGCCCTGCCTTCCAGCGCTTCCGCCTGAGTGATACTGGCCGCAGTCAGATGTTCCGCGCTCCATACGGCTTCTTTAGCCTGAGCTGAATACCCTGTCGCAAAGGAAAGTGAGCAGAGCAGCAGCAGCTCCCGAGAGGAAGCTGCTGGCTGGCTTTGCGCGGCAAAATGATCGGAACATGCTGCGCTGGCAGAAATGGGTATCAGAAATGCCAGCAGAGCAAAAAGCCATAACGAGAGATGATTCATGCAGCAAAGTGTGCCGCATAGTCTGCATGCAGATCAACGTCTGGAAAAACATGGCATTTCCTGCACCGAAGATTGGCTATCCAGCACAGGAAACTTACGAAATCAGAAAAATGTGTAGGACTGGTTCCGCTTGCTTTCCAGCGACGTCACAATGGATGCCTGCACAACAGGCGCCACAAGTGCATGTCCCGGAGCCAGCGGATGCACATCATCCGTGTAAATGTACCATCCCGTATTTTTCTCAAGTGTATTTGAGAGATCGGAACCGATATCAATCGTCGCCACTTTGGAATCACCCGGATAAGCAGAACGATAACTGTTCATGGCGTTATTGAAAACCGCCAGCCATGATGAGGCATATTTCGGAGAATAATGGAAACCGAATGGAACAATCTGGAAAAGCCACGCATCCGGTGCTGCCTGACGATGAGCGGCCATCGCCTGCGTCATGGCTGCCTGCGAATCTGACGTGCTGGATTTACTCAGGGCCTCGTTGGTCAGATAATTGACCGCAATGGCGACAGGCTCTGTCCCAATGTCTCCATAGGCAGAAAGATGGTTGTTGCTGTCAAGCGCTGAGACATTTTCATCGATCTTGTTCCAGCGACTTTTACTGTCATCATAGGTTCCACCACTGCCGGAACTGGATCCGGAGACGTAGTAATAGGGCGGAACGTCCGCACCGCTATCTCCACTGATGAGATAACCGGAATAACCACAGGCGGAAACACAGACCTCATATCCCAGCGCTCTTAAACCCTGCAGAACCTGGAATGTGTAACCGTAAACAATATTATCCTTGTTGTTGTTCGCCTTGATACCTTCTGTGATACTGTCACCAATAATCTTGACCCAGCCTTTTGTGCCCGCGGTCGAAACCCCTGCACTCGAGCTGTCATCAAGCGTCATTCCTGACACAACAAGATTGTTCGCACCCTGATTCCAGCGGGCACTCTGCGGTGTATTGCTCATAATGGCAAAAAGGACATTTTCTGAAGACGCCGTAATTCCGGACAGCGTGATATCCCCTGTCACAGCGACTGTCGTGCCGACACCATTGAGATACAGGGTAACATACGCTCCTGTTCCGCTGGGCCCCAGATGAAGGGTTGCCGTCGGGTTGGCGGATGCGGTCCATGTAAAGACAAAATAGGCCCCTACGTTCCATGTACGACGCCATGCAGATCCTGCGCGCCCTTCGTCTCCATACCAGTTGCCGGGAGAGAAGAGGAAAGCAGGCGAATCAACCGTGATAGTACCGCCCGTTACGGGCGCAACCGGCGTTGCCGTCTGTTCTGCCGCCTGTGTCGTGCCAACAGAATTGGTTGCACCAACCGTCACATAGACCGGTGTACCATTTGTCAGGCCGGTAATCGTATAGGAACCGGGTGCAGCCAGCGTAGTAACCGGAGAGCTGCTTTCACCTCCAGCACTTGTGCCCACAAAAATCGGATAGCCTGTAATGGCAGCGCCACCCGTGGAGGTCGGCGCCACAACTGTCACAGTGACCTGACCGGAACCCGGAGCAAGGGTAAAGGAAGGAGCCGACGGGGCTGTCGCCTGTGAAATGACAGTCAGTGACAATGCCGATGGATTGGTAAGATTTCCGCTATTCGTCGTCGATAAGGAACCGGAACCGACCGACGAGGGCGTAAAGGTGAACGTGGCCCCACTTGTGCTCCCCGCCGCGAGCACAACAGTCGCAGGAGAAAATGTGCCCGCAAGTGTACACGTGGGCGTGACAGTAACCGCAGATAATGGAGCAGCATTCGGCGTAACCGTATAGGTTGCTGCTGTATTCACAGCCAGACTGGAAGAGCCGCTCAGCGTATAGGCCGTGGCTGCAGGCGCAACCGGTGTTGCGGTCTGTTCAGCGGCCTTTGTTGTGCCTGCTGAATTGGTTGCGCCAACCGTCACATACACCGGTGTGCCGTTTGTCAGACCGGTGATCGTGTAGGAACCGGCAGCTGTCAGCGTGGTGACAGGAGAACCGCTTTCACCTCCGGCGCTTGTGCCAACAAAAATCGGATAACCCGTAATGGCAGCGCCACCTGTAGAAGTCGACGCCACAACTGTCACAGTGACCTGTCCCGAACCCGCTGTCAGGGTAAAGGAAGGAGCCGAAGGGGCTGTCGCCGGTGCGCTGGCAGTCAGTGACAGTGCTGAAGGATTGGTCAGGCTTCCATTGTTTGTCGTGGACAAGGAGCCTGAACCGACTGCAGATGGCGTGAAAGTAAACGTAACACCACTGGAACTTCCCGCAGGAAGTGTGACAGTCGTTGGAGAAAATGAGCCTGCAAGTGTGCATACGGGTGTGACAACCACCGCCGCAGCAGGCTCTCCGTTCGGTGTGACCGTATAGGTTGTGGCGGTATTCACAGTCAGACTGGAAGAACCGGTGAGAGTATAGGCTGTGGCCGTAGTGGCGACGGCATCACCATTATAAACAGAGATTTCCTTGATGCCAGCAGCATTGCTACTACTAGCGGAATAGGCACAGAGACCGAATGATCCAGCGACATTCTGAAGTGCCGAAGCATTCAGTGTTGCGTTACCAGTAACCGTTGCGCTGCCAAGAGTAGCACCGGCAGAATTGGTCACGGTAACGACCATAGTTGACGTCGTGGATGTGTCCTGCGTCAACTGAACATCAAGAGTAACCAGATCACCACTGGACGGCTGCGTCGAAAGCGTCTGATTCAGAAACTGTGTAAGTTTTCCAGCGACTGACGCAAAGCCATGCAGGTAAAAACCGGATGTATTATGATCAATGCTGATCAGATAACCCTGAAATGCTGTTGACCCTGTAGCCCGGTTTGCCCGAAGCATAAAATAGATTGTCTGATTGGTATCAATATGAACCTGAGCCGTCATGCGACCAGACATCGCGTCTTCCGACTGCGGACGGTATAGAGGTCCACCAGTCCAGGGTGCGCTTTCCTTGATCGACGTCAGATAATCCTGCGTCGTATCGGACACGAGTGTCGTGCTCGACCAGGCATTGCCGACAAGATCAATCCATCCGTCCAGAAGCGTCTGGCCGGCAGCAACCGGGCCTGCTGCTGCCGTAACCGTAGTATCGGCAAGCTGCGTCCATGTGACCATATATAAAATTCCTTGAAATAAATTGGATAAAATCCATTGGTCGTAGAGGTCGTAACAGGAGTAACTGTCCCAGCCTCATTTGTAAGTTTCAAAAAATAGTCAGATAAAAATTCATAATTTTATATATGAAATTTTCAGTCTATCCTGCCAAGCAAGACAAATAAAACTGCCTGCAAAAACAGATGCCTTCATCAAATCCATCCAGATTATCATACTCTATTTATACAGCTCTGGTGTTTTCAGTCAGAATGACGAAAAAACACTCTTTTCCGGAAAAACCATTTTAAAAAAAACAAAACAGGATTTTCAAAAATACGAAAAACATGCAAGTCACAGCCCCAGCCAGGCAATCCGCGACCCGGCCTACTCTGATACTGTTTTATCCTGTCTCAAACAGCAATGAATAATGGACTGATCACTCACTGCCTCTGAACAGGTTTTCCAGCCCGAGACGCTGACACATCTCACCCGCAACAATGGGTGTGTCATCCAGAGGCTGGACCGGCCAGCGTTCAAGCTCGCCTTCAAACATGCGAATCCTTCCGCATGTTTCCAATGTTTCGAGAAACAGTCCAATTCTGCGCGACTTTCCCGGCAAACGCTGCACATAAACCGGAGCCGCACTCGCTACCGCTTCTGAAATCATCGACACACTGTCGGCCGTAACGACCAGCCAGTCCGCACAGGCGATCAGCCCCCGATAGGGATTGTCATCGCCTCCGCTCCATAAGGTGCCACGCACACTCTCAACAGCATCGCGCAACACCGCCGTCGCTTCAGGCGCAGTACGACGGGACGTCGTGATAAAAAGATTGGCGTCGATTCGCCTCGCAACACTCGCCAGTCGATCAGCAAAACTCTCTGCCTCCTGCCGCCCAAACCGGAAGCGCCCATTCGCGCCCCCCACCAGAACAGCGAGCAGTGGACGCCCTGATACGTTCAGCCTGTCCCGCCACCGTGCATGAGCTTCTGTCAGTTTCGCGGCAGTCAGACCATGCAATGCCGTACGGCTGAGCAGGACATTCGGCCCCTCAATCTCATCATGATAATTGGCGATCACCAGATCGAACCGGTCCGACCGGATCCGGGGATTCTGAATCTGCACAACATGTCGTCCGCTGCGATGCATTGCGGCACCAACGGCCCCTCCCTTTCCCGCTACGCTGAACACCAGATCATCGTGCAGTGGGTCCGGTTTTTTCGACAAGGCTCTCAACGGGTGAGGCCAGAGAGAAGAAGGCAGGCACCGATGCAACAATCCCGTAGCCTGAACCGAGTGAAACCGGGTAGGCAGGGCGACATATTCCGCCAGACCGAATGCCTGCGACCGCATGCCTGCGAGATCTTCGGCCACAACAGAAATTCCGGACGGGGCATAAGGCATTGCGGAAAGCATCTCATCACAGGGGAGCATGAGGTGGAGCCTCACTGACGTCGAAAGGAGCGCAGCTTCCTCTCCGCCCTTTTATGGGATTTCCTCCCGTTTACGAAACACAGGAAACGAATACCGTCCTGCTTCCCGGAATAACAAAGGAAGTTTCTTTCCCAACTCGGGGCACGGGATACGCTTCCTGATTTCAGCGCACTCGTCATCTGCTATATACCACCCAGGACGACAAAAGTTCATGTAGCAGTGACCCATTTGGCAGTTGACAACTTTGTCTGAAGCGGTCCTCTAACAGTCCGGCGCCTGCCCGGCAGAGGTGAGCGCCTGCAATAAGAACGCAAGAAGCAGAGGCTAGTCATGAGCGCCATTGTCGACATCATCGCCCGCGAAATTCTGGACAGTCGTGGCAATCCCACCGTTGAAGTTGAGGTCGAACTGGCTTCCGGCGTCACCGGCCGCGCAGCCGTCCCCTCCGGCGCGTCAACAGGGGCGCACGAAGCAGTAGAACTCCGTGACGGCGACAAGTCCCGTTATGGCGGCAAGGGCGTCCTGAAAGCCTGCGAGAATGTCGAAAGCGAGATCTTCCCGACGCTTCAGGGTGCGGAATCCCAGGACCAGATCGACATCGACAATGCGATGATCGAACTCGACGGCACGCCAAACAAGAGCCGGATGGGTGCGAACGCCATTCTCGGCGTGTCCCTCGCCGTCGCCAAGGCTTCAGCCGCCGAACTGGAAATCCCGCTTTACCGTTATGTCGGTGGTCCTTTCGCTCACGTCCTGCCGGTCCCGATGATGAACATCATCAATGGCGGCGAGCACGCGGACAACCCGATCGATATTCAGGAATTCATGATCCAGCCTGTCGGTGCGCCGACAGTGGCAGACGCCATCCGCTGGGGTTCGGAAATCTTTCATCAGTTGAAGAAATCATTGTCCGCTGACGGTTTCGCCACCAACGTGGGCGACGAAGGTGGTTTCGCGCCCAACCTGAAGTCCGCTGACGAGGCGCTGACCTACATTACCCGCGCCGTGGAAGCCGCTGGCTACCGTCCGGGCGAGGATGTGACGTTCGCACTCGATTGCGCCGCTACCGAATATTACAAGGATGGCAAGTATGTCCTCGCCGGCGAAGGCAAGACGCTGGATGCCGGTGGAATGGTCGCTTACCTCGAGGATCTGACCAAGCGCTTCCCCATTGTCTCCATTGAGGACGGTCTGGCCGAGGATGACTGGGAGGGCTGGACCCTACTGACACAGGCGCTCGGCAAGTCCGTGCAGCTGGTCGGTGACGATCTGTTCGTGACCAATCCCCTCCGTCTGGCGCGTGGCATCGAGGACGGCGTGGCGAACGCCCTGCTCGTGAAAGTGAACCAGATCGGCACGTTGACCGAAACGCTGGCCGCCATGGAAATGGCCCACCGCGCCGGTTACAAGTGCGTGATGAGCCATCGTTCCGGCGAGACGGAAGACACCACCATTTCCGATCTCGCAGTGGCCACGAACTGCGGTCAGATCAAGACCGGTTCGCTCTGCCGCTCGGACCGCACGGCGAAATACAATCAGCTGATGCGCATCGAGCAGGAGCTGGCAACGGCCGCAGCCTATGCCGGCCGCACGATCCTGAAGAAGTAAGATCGCACTCATCTGTCCCCGTTCTTCTGTGGTCGGGGGCAGGTCGGTGATCTGAAAACGACTAAAATTTCCCGAAATGTAATTATTCAGCCATTTCGCCTTTTTTAAGCCATATCTTGCAATACGGTAGGGGACAGGCTTGAAACCCTTGGTTCGATTCTCCCGGAGGTCCCGATTCGTATGCAGCTTGGCCGGATAATCCGACGCGCCGTCAACGCGGTTCTCCCTCCCTCCGTCTTTCTCGCTCTTACAGGGTATTTCTGCTGGCAGGCCACACAAGGCGCGCATGGCCTGAAGTCCTATCACGAGCAGCTTCACCTGCTTGATGAGGCGCATGAGTCTCAGGCCAATGCCGTCACGGAACAGGCGGCCTGGCGTCGTCGTGTGGCGGGCCTGAGCGAAGGCGCGCTGAATGCGGACATTCTGGATGAGCGCGCCCGGGCGATGCTCAATCTGGCCAATCCCAATGATATTGTCGTGCCTTACGACAAGCACGCTCAGCTGTTCTGAGGCTGCATCAGGGAACGTCGTCTTTTTGAAAAAGGTGACATCCTGAAGCTTTTGATTTCAATAAGTTATTAGAAAACAAACTGGGTTCAAAGGGACCGCGTCCCTTTGTGGGGCTCGGGGCAAAGCCCTGTAAATCCCTCCAACAGCCCAAAGAAAAAGCGCCGTTCCCGAAGGAATGGCGCTTTTCGTATGGACTGCGTTTTGAAGCGCAGACCTTATTTGATTTTCGCTTCACGGAAGACGACGTGCTTGCGAGCAACCGGGTCGTACTTCTTCAACTCGAGCTTGCCGGTCTGGGCGCGCGCGTTCTTCTTGGTGACGTAGAAATATCCGGTGTCTGCGGAGGAGACGAGCCGGATCTGGATGACGTTGGACTTTGCCATAAGATCCTCGGAATCGTGCCTGACCGCAGGTCCGGATTTGCACCCCTGATCGCGGCCGTGGTTCAAGTTCGGCGCAAATTGCGCATCCGAGGGCCTCAGGTCAAGCATTCATGCACCTCAAACGCTCCGGAAGCCCCAAAAAGTTTGGAAAAAGCCCATGATCGAGGTCTCAGAAGCCCTTCATCGCATCCTTTCCGCCCTCCCGCTCCTCGGCACGGAGACCATATCGCTGACCGAAGCCTGCGGCCGCATCACCGCCGCGCCGGTGACGGCACGCCTGTTCAATCCCCCCGCCGACGTCTCCTCCATGGATGGTTACGCTGTCAGAGCAGCCGACACGGCGGAAGGCGCGAAACTTCATGTCATCGGTGATATTCCCGCCGGACATCCAAGCGACAGGACGGTCACACCCGGCGCCTGTCTGCGGATTTTCACGGGCAGCCTTGTGCCCGAAGGCGCGGACGCCATCCTGATTCAGGAAAACACCACCCGCGATGGCGATCACATCACGGTGACGGAGCCTGTCACCAGCGGACGTTTCATTCGCCGAAAAGGTCTGGATTTCTCCGAAGGCCAGACGGTTGTGCCAACTGGCAAGAGATTGTCGGCCCGCGATATCGGTATCGCAGCGGCTGCAAACTGCCCGTGGATCACGGTTCGCAGGCGGCCTCGGGTCGCCATTCTCAGCACTGGCGATGAAATCGTTCTGCCCGGTGACACTGTACCGCCCGGCTCCATCGTCGGTTCAGCCGCTTTCATGCTCGCAGCTCTGCTGCGCAAGGCAGGAGCAGAGCCGATCATCCTGCCAGTCGCCCGCGACACGGTCGATTCGCTGACAGGCAGCACCCGGCAACTGGACACGGTCGATCTGCTGCTGACCATCGGAGGGGCCAGTGTCGGTGACTATGATCTCGTCAAGAAAGCCCTTGGTGAGACAGGTCTGGTCACGGATTTCTGGAAGATCGCCATGCGTCCCGGCAAACCGCTGATGTTTGGCCAGATGAACGGGACACCGGTGATCGGGCTTCCCGGCAATCCAGTCGCGGCTTTCGTATGCAGCTTCGTGTTCGTGCTCCCTGCCCTCCGCGCCATGTCCGGCGAGGTCCCGAAAGACGACGGCACCGAGCCCGCCCGTCTGGCCACGGACCTATCCGCTAATGACCAGCGCTTCGATTATCTCCGCGCCACACTGAGCCGAGACGAGAACGGCGTTCTCTGGGCGAAACCCTTTTCCCGACAGGACTCCTCCATGATGGCCCCGCTGGCCGACTGTGACGCGCTGCTGCTGCGCGAACGCTTTGCGCCGGAAGCGAAGCAGGGTGAAGTTTGCCGGATTGTACGGCTGCAAGGGTTGGTGGACTAAGGGTTCATTTCGGGGCTTTGCCCCGTCCCCCACCAAAGGCTCGCCTTTGGAAACCGTTTATGATCAATACATTGGGGTGAAGGGGCCAGTGGTCCCTTCCGGATGCGGGCAAAGCCCATATCAATCCACGCAAGAGACAGTCAGTTGTAATGACCCTATTACCTCAGAACACGCGGGTTGTGCTTCACGTTATCGAAGCCACAGAGGAAGGATTTCTGGAAACGGAAATCCTTTCCACAATTGCCTTGACAGAAACTCCGCTGCCTCTCCAGTCTCGTCCTACATGCCCGCTCAACACACGTTGATGACGATCCGGAGTTCGCGCCTCCTGGAACAGGGATCATAGCGAAACTGGCCCACGGCCGGTTCAACTGTGGAAACTGGAGAGCGCATGACAGCCGATCTTCTTGTTCATAATGCATACATCTATGTCGACCGCGACTGGGAAATTCCCTCCGGCTGGATTGCCATTAAGGATGGCTGTGTTCTGGCCGTTGGCGACAGCAGCAACGAACCCGAGGCGAAGCGCCGCATCTCGGCCAACGGCAGACTGGTCACGCCGGGGCTGATCAACTGTCACCATCACATGTACCAGAACCTGACCCGCTCTTTCGGGCCGGTGACAAACGGCACGCTGTTCGAATGGCTGACCGGGCTTTATCCTCTCTGGGCGAAACTGGACGCGGACACTGTCTATCTTTCGACCTATGTCGCCATTGCCGAGCTTTTGCTGGGCGGCTGCACCACCTCCATGGACCACATGTATGTCCATCCCAAGCCCTTCCTGATCGACGCGCAGTTCAAGGCCGCGAACGAGATCGGCTATCGCTTCTATGCCACACGCGGTTCGATGACACGTTCGGTCGAGGATGGCGGACTGCCGCCTGCCTCTGTCGTCCAGAGCGAGGACGTGATTCTGGAAGACTCGGTCCGATTGGTGGAAAAATTTCACGATGCCGCACCCGGCGCGATGAACCGTGTGGCTCTGGCGCCCTGCTCACTGTTTTCCGTCACCGAACGGATCATGATGGAATCCGCCCGGCTGGCCGAGAAACATGACCTGCGCCTGCACACCCACCTCGCCGAAGATCCTGAGGAAGATGTCTATTGTCAGGAGGTCTATGGCTGCACGCCGGTCGAGTATTTCGAACGCGTGGGATGGGCCACGCCGCGCTCCTGGGTCGCGCATTTCATCTATCCCAAGCCCGAAGAAATCAGCCGCCTCGCCCATGCTGGCGTCTGCACGGCGCAATGTCCCTGCTCGAACATGATGATCGGCGGCGGTTCGGCGGACCTGATGGGCCTGCGGGCGCAGGGGATGCCGGTGGGGCTGGGCTGCGATGGCTCGGCCTCGACAGACAGCGCCTCACTCTGGCTTGAGGCACGGACGGCGCTGCTGCTCGGTCGCTACAAGAACGGGCCACATTCCATGTCGGCGCGCGATGCGCTGGACGCTGCGACGCGTGGGGGAGCCGCCTGCCTTGGGTGGGAGGAGATCGGCCATCTGCGGCCCGGGGCCTGCGCCGATCTGGTGATCTGGCAGATGTCCGAGGTTTCTCTGGCGGGAGCGCTGAGTGACCCGGTCGAGGCGCTGCTGCGGTGCGGTCCGGCAACGGCTGGCACCACCATCGTGAACGGCGTGCCGCTGGTCGAAAATGGCCTACCCAACCTTCCCAACCTGAACGACGTGCTGAAAGAGCACATGAAACAGGCTCGGAGGATCCAGCGGTTGAATCCGTAACCTGACAATGCCTTCGAGCTGGTCAGGGAAGGAACGATCAAAGCACCGTATCGTCATCCCCGTCGCCGCCCGATCTCTTTATGGAGAGCAGCTCCCCCTACGGCACGTTCTTCTCGAGTTCCTCCAGCCACACCCGCGCATTCCCATCAGAGGGCGCACGCCAGTCGCCACGCGGAGACAGGGAGCCGCCCGCCACAACCTTGGGACCATTCGGCATGGCGGACCGCTTGAACTGACTGCTCGTAAAGAAGCGTTGGAGGAAGACGTGCAGCCAGTGCTTGATGGTCGGCAGGTCGTAGGCCTTGCGCTCATCCTCAGGAAAACCGGGCGGCCATGCGCCACTATCCACCTCATTCCACGCATGCCATGCAAGGAAGGCAATCTTGGACGGCCGAAAACCGTAGCGCAGGACGTAGAACAGCGAGAAATCGTGTAGCGCATAGGGACCGATGGTGGCCTCCGTGCTTTGCACCGCTCCATCCGCATCGGCGGGAATCAACTCCGGTGAGATTTCCGTCGCAAGGATGGATTTCAGGATCTCCACAGTATCCGGGCTGAACTGACCCGATGACATGAACCAGCGGATCAGATGCTGGATCAGCGTCTTGGGCAGGCCCGCATTGACGTTGTAATGCGCCATCTGATCGCCCACGCCATAGGTGCACCAGCCGAGCGCCAACTCAGAGAGATCCCCCGTGCCCAGCACAATGCCTCCACGCTGG
The DNA here is from genome assembly GCF_000193495.2 of Acetobacter aceti NBRC 14818. Taxonomy (NCBI): domain Bacteria; kingdom Pseudomonadati; phylum Pseudomonadota; class Alphaproteobacteria; order Acetobacterales; family Acetobacteraceae; genus Acetobacter; species Acetobacter aceti. The sequence goes on from NZ_AP023410.1 coordinate 1,825,962, forward strand.
TTGGCCAGACGGAACAGGAAATCGGTCCGAAGACCGGCCTGCACGTTCTCGAATGTGATGTCATAGACCGGCTCGCCGCGCCCGTAGGGATGGTCGATCTGTTTCAGCATCAGTTCCGAGGCGGGACGGATGTCGATTTCATCGGCGGTCACGCCGAGCGCCTGCATCAGGGCATGAGCATTGCTTTTGGTTGCATCACTGGTGCCGAAACCCGGCATGGTGAAGGCGAGCACCGCGTCTCTTTTCAGACCCAGTTCATCCGCGGCCCTGACGGCGATCAATAGAGCCTGCGTGGAGTCCAGCCCTCCCGACACACCGATCACCATCTTCCGTGCCCTCGTGGCGGCAAGGCGCGTCCGGAGAGCGGAGACCTGAATGGTGCAGGCTTCGTAACAGTCCTGCGCCAGTCGCGCCGGGTCCGAGGGAACAAACGGGAAGCGAGGCACATCGCGCATCAGCCCCAGATCAGACGCCGGGGGGCCAAATCTCCTGACGATCCGCCGCCACAGACCACCATCCTCCTCAACCGACGCATTGGTCGCAAAGGAGGTCATCCGCATCCGCTCCTGACGCAGCAGATCGAGGTCTATGTCAGCCAGCACATGGCGTGCCCCGTTCGGGAAGCGGTCACTCGCTTTCAGCAGGTGACCGTTCTCGAAGATGGACACCTGACCGTCCCACGCCACGTCGGTTGTGGATTCCCCTTCCCCCGCAGCGGCATAGAGATAGGCGGCGTGGCATCGATCGGACTGGGAGCGGCAGAGCATATCCCGCACCTCCGCCTTGCCGACCGTAATGTCGCTGGCCGACAGGTTGGCGATCACGCTGGCCCCAGCCAGCGCCGCACGGGTGCTGGGCGGCAGCGGCACCCACAGATCCTCGCAGATCTCCACACCGACACAGAAGCCGGGAATGTCACGCGCCTCGAACAACAGATCAGTGCCAAACGGCACCTCTCTGCCCGCAACATGAATCATGTCCCCCACAATGCCCGCGCCCGGTGTGAACTGCCGGGCTTCATAGAACTCACGATAATTCGGCAGGTAGGATTTGGGGACGATACCGAGGATTTCGCCCCGATGGATGGCTATGGCGCAGTTATAGAGCGCATCATGGTGACGCAGCGGCGCACCGATCAGGATAAGGGGAAGCAGCGTGCTTGTGGCGAGGGCGATCTCCCCGACCGCCTCCTCTACTGCGTCCAGCAGCACATCCTGCTGACGCAGATCGTCAATGGCGTATCCAGAGAGGCCGAGTTCAGGAAAAACGGTCAGCACCGCGCCCTGTTCGGAGCAGGCCGAGACACATTCAATGATGCGCGCAGCGTTCAGGCGTGGATCAGCAAGCCCCACCGGCAGGGTGCAGGCCGCAACACGAGCGAAACCGTGCCGATAAAGGGAATGGAAGTCCCGCATGGGTGCCCTCACGCAATCCGTAATGTATCAGAGGATCATTCTATAGTCGGAGCAACCGGCGCAGGCCAAACAGCTTCTTGTGTAAGCAGAACGTGGTTTCTGCCGCTTTCCTGAATTTTCCCGACAGGAGACCGGCAGCCTCTCTATTCGGAGAAAACGTCTACATACTTGGCAGAGCGCCGCAGGAAAGCTATGCAGTGCCCCCTTGCGTCCATTCCTGCTGTCATGGGATGCGACTGACCGTTTTGTTTTTTGTGCGGAGTTGAGGCATGAGCTGGCTGACCAAATATGTCCGCCCCAAGATTCGGGGACTGCTCAAGCGCGACGTTCCGGACAATCTGTGGACCAACTGCACGTCCTGCCACCAGATGGTTCTGGTGAAGGAATTACAGCGCACCCTCAATGTCTGCCCGCACTGCGGATTCCACATGAAGGTTCCGGTCGCCGAACGCCTGGAATGGACGTTCGACGCAGGCAGCTATACGCGCATCGAACTGCCTAAGGTCGCCGTCGATCCGCTCGGCTTCCGTGACCAGAAGCGTTACACCGACCGTCTGAAAGACGCCCGCGCCAAGACCGGTCTCGATGAGTCGCTGGCTGTCGCGCACGGCAAGATCACCGGCTATCCGGCGGTCGTTGCAGTCATGGCGTATGAATTCATGGCGGGCACAATGGGTTCGGCTCTGGGTGAAGCGTTTGTCGCCGCCGCCCGTCTGGCCATTCTCCAGCGGTCTCCCCTCGTTATCTTCACAGCGTCCGGTGGCGCGCGCATGCAGGAAGGCCTGATCAGCCTGATGCAGATGCCGCGCACGACGGTCGCTGTGCAGATGCTCAAGGATGCCGGACTGCCTTACATTGTCGTGCTGACCAACCCGACGACGGGTGGTGTCTCGGCCTCTTTCGCCATGCTGGGCGATGTGCAGATTGCCGAGCCGAAAGCCCTGATTGGCTTTGCCGGACCACGCGTGATTGAGGACACGGTCCGTGAGAAGCTGCCGGAAGGCTTCCAGCGTTCCGAGTATCTGCTTGAACACGGCATGCTGGACATGGTCGTCGAGCGCAAGAATCTGCGTGAGACCCTTGGCCGCGTGATCGGTCTGCTGACCGCGGCCCCGCCGGGCGACGTGTTCACGGAAACCCTGCCTGACCCGGAAGAGCCGGGCTCCGAGGACAATCCGCTCCCCGTCAACTAAGCGGCAACCGGCTTTTTTACGGGGCAAGATGCATGCGTCTTGTCCTGAGACCTGCTCTGACATGGAGGCCCACGCCCCTCCCGGCGCATGCCCCGGAGTGAAACAGCATGACCGACACTCCCTCGCCCCGCAAACCAGCTCTCGGAGCGGAATTCACGGGCCGGACCGGCACCGTTCTCGAACGGCTCAACCGGCTCTATCCGGCCCTGATCGACCTGTCGCTGGGACGGCTTGAGACCCTGCTGGCCAAACTCGGTCATCCCGAACAGCATCTCCCTTCCGTCATCCACGTTGCCGGAACCAATGGCAAAGGCAGCACCTGCGCCAATCTCCGCGCCATTGGCGAAGCTGCTGGCTGGCGTGTGCATGTCATGTCATCGCCACATCTGGTGGATGTGACGGAACGCTTCCGTGTCGCCGGCAAGCTGGTCAGCGAAGAGGAACTGGTCGCCACACTGGAAGAGATCGAACAGGTGAATGGTGGCGAACCGATCACCGTGTTCGAGGTGCTGACAGCCGCCGGATTCCTGCTGTTCTCACGGCATCCTGCCGAACTGGCCGTCATCGAGGTCGGGCTGGGTGGCCGTTTTGACGCTACAAATGTTCTGGCACGTCCCGCCGCCTGCGCCATCACGGCCATCTCGATGGACCACGAGGCCTTTCTGGGCAGCACCCTCGCCGCCATCGCTGGCGAAAAAGCGGGTATCATCAAGTCGGACGTGCCGGTTGTCACAGGGCGTCAGCCTCAGGCGGTGCAGAACGTTCTGGCAATGGAGGCTGACGTCAAAGGTGCGCCTCTCCTGCTGCGCGACCGTGACTGGGAGCTGACACGTAGCGCGGATGGACTCTCCCTGCTTTACAAGGATGCCAAGGGAGCTCTGACGCTCCCGCTCCCGGCCCTGACCGGCACCCATCAGGATGACAATGCCGGGCTTGCCGTGGCCACCCTGCGCGCCAGCGGGCTTGCCGTGCCCGAGTCGGCATGGGCAGGAATCGCTCACACACGCTGGCCCGCACGGCTTCAGAAACTCGAAGGCGTGCTCGCGGCCCAGCTCCCGACGGGATGGGAACTGTGGCTGGACGGCGGCCATAACCCCGGTGCTGGCGAGGCGCTGGTGCCTGTGCTGGAGCAATGGTCTGATCGGCCACTGCATATTCTGGTGGGTATGAAGCAGACCAAGGACGCTTCAGGTTTTCTCGCGCCTCTTCTCGAGCATGCAACTTCCGTCTATGCAGTCGCGGAACCGGACCAGCATCTGGCGCTGCCTGTGGAAGCCATCGTGGAAGCTTCTCATGGACGAGCGCAGCCCGGCCCTGACATTGCCACAGCACTGGCGAACCTGTCTGGCAAAGAGGAAAAGGCTGCGCGCGTCCTGATCTGCGGCAGTCTTTATCTGGCCGGAGTTGTATTGAAAAAAGACGGATGGCGCGCTGAGTAGGCGGGTTTTGTAAGGAGTCGTTAACCGTCTCGCCTTAGGAGAAACACAGATACTGTTTCTCTTCCGAGCGAGGCGCCCTTGCGCAAGATTCTCCTGTGTCTGGGCCTTTCCATGGTGGCGCTGTCCTCTGCCCGGCAGGCCTATGCCCAGTTCGCTCCCGAGCACAGCGCGTCCTATCTGGACGCACGACGGGATTCCGAGCTACGCCACCAGACGCTCAGCCGGATGCTGATGACCATGAACATGGACCCCGGCGACGAAGGCGTCGTGGATACGTCGCCTCTCACACAGTACCGCATGCCGACACATCGTTTCGAGCCGGAAGAAGGCCAGCAACATCCGCGGCGCCATCGCTCTCTGCCCGATGAGCCATCGTCCTACCGTCCCGGTAGCTCTTACCAGGGGTCTTCCCATATTCCGGCCGTCGTTCAGGTCAATCGGGAAATCGGGCTTTCCATGACGGGTGCGTGGAGCAACTACAAGGAAAAGCTCCCCTGGCAGGGGGCCAGCACCGGATATGACCGGGAAACCGGCTGGGTGCCAGGCTTCCAGCTTGATGTCGCCGACATGTTCGATATGTACGAAATCGATCATGTCTTTCTCGCCGCGCACTTCGCACTTGGCGACGGCAACGTATCCTACAAGGGATCAGCATCTGATGGTCTAGGCGATGTCTGGCCGCTCAACAGCACCTCACACCGGATGACCACAGACAGCCGGATTGAAATCGGCAAGGGTCTGATGGTCAATGATCGCTTCATGATTACCCCGACGATCGTCGGCGGTTACTGGTCATGGAACCGGGATATCCAGTCAGCCGGCGGTGTCCCGAAAAGTTCGGAAGCCTATGGCGGCTTCCTCGCCGGTATTCAGGTGAGGCTCGATTACGCCATTACCGATGCATTCGTCCTCAGGGGACGGCTTGCATGGACGGAACTGCTGGGCTCACGCATGGACGCAGCAAACGCAACGGGCACTTTCCATCTTCGCCCCCGCCCGGAATGGACAGCTGGTCTTGATTTCGATTACCGCATTGCCCGGTCGCTTCATGTGATTGGAGGCGTGCAATACACATATTATTCGTTTGGCCGCAGTCAGCTCATTGATCAGCACAATGGTTTCTATGCGCTCGAACCCAGCAGCTGGACCAATGGTGTCACCCTTCATTCCGGGGTTGCTTACGGCTTCTGATATAAATTCCTTACTGGGTTTCCGGGACAGGACAGACAGAATACTGCCTTGCACTTCTTCCTGTTCAAAATCCGGATCGTAGAAACTGCTGACAGTAAAACGACAAACCTGGAGTTGTCATTTTGAGAAGATAATATTCTTAGGCAACCTTTGAAAATCACCACAATTGAGCTGATGTGTCTTCCCGAATTCTTTCAGATGACGACATCAGGATCAAGACCAGTATTTTTCCATTTTTCTGTAATTTTTCTCATCGTGAGGGTGCGCCCGTTATCAGGGACGGTTAAGCAGCCATAAAAGGCATGCGTGACCAGGGAACACCGCTTCATGGATTGAAAACAGTCTGATCAGACAATTATTTCCTACTTAATAAAACTATATTTCATACATGATTGTATAAAAATATAGGATTACTGATTTCCCATTCTGCAATTTTACCCAGAACGTATCAAAAAAATAGAAAGCTATCTTACTGTTCGGCAGAAATTCATTTCCAAAAGACGCATTTTTAAAAAATAATTTTTTGCAAATACATGAATTACAATACAGACGATAATAAAGAGCACTGATATATGAGCGACACATCCACGGACATTCCCCTGATCTCCCCGGCCTATACGCTAACAGGACCCGCATCCCTGTCCGTGGGTTCCAAAGCCATCTTCAGCGTGACACCCACAGCAGGCACAACACTGTCGGCTCCCTTGATCATCACCCCCACATGCACGTTGTCCGGCACTTTTATCCCGGCAACCGTTACCCTGCCCGCCGGTTCCACCAGCACCGTGACGTTTACATTCACACCGATGGAAGCAGGTTCAGGCACGCTGAGCACAACAAACTCTGCCGGTCTGACCGACCCCATTGCTCTTTCCGTATTCTCGATCGCTCTTTCCAATAGCTTCACAACCTACACACTGACAGGCGCCACCAGCCTAATCGCTGGCGTTGCATCCACCTACACCATCACACCCGGTTCCGGAGCAGCCTCGTCACAGGCCATTGCAATCACGCCTCTCTGCACACTGACAGGCACTTTCTCACCAGCAGTCGTCTCTTTGCCAGCAGGTTCCACCAGCGCTGTCACATTCACTTTCACCCCGACGGCCAGCGGCGTGGGGACACTCAGCACGAGCAGCAATGGATCGCTGACTGATCCGGGAGATCTGTTTATAACAGTTGCTTCCACACAGACGCCTTTTACACAATACTCCCTGACGGGACCACAGGCGCTGACCGTAGGTTCAGCCGCCACCTACACAATCACTCCGGGAATCGGCACAGCCAATACAAAAGCGATTACAATCGTTCCCAATTGCACACTGGCTGGAACATTTTCTCCACAAACCAGCACCATTCCTGCAGGATCGACAGCGCCCTTAACGTTCACATTCACTCCCTCCGTTGCGGGAACAGGCAATTTCACTGTTACCAACTCAGCCGCGCTGAGTAATCCGGCCGCGTTCACCGTCACCGCCATGACGTTCAGTTCCGCCTATACGCTTACAGTCGACTCTTCAGCGTTCCTCTTCTCTCCCGGAAACTGGACCGGTGATGAAGGACGTGACGGCTCACTCTGGCGCAGCACCTGGAATCCGGGAGCATGGTTTCAGATTTCATGGCTGGCTTCAGCAACTCCTACAGCCACACTTCATCTCGGTCCGGAGAATACTGGCGCCTATATCACCTATTTTCTCAATGGAGTTGCAACCAGAGACATTGCAGCGAAAACCGACCTGACGCTTTCCAATATTCTGCCGGGACAGGTCAACAGACTGGAAGTCTTTCTGACACGAACACCAGCTTCAGACCGCTGGAACAAGGGAAACAACTGCCTCACCGTCAGCGGCCTGACGATCGATCCAGCTTCCTCGGCTGCCTATATCGTCGCAGAACGCCCATGGGGCAAGCTGGTGGGCGATGATACGACAGAGGGCACATCCGCTGATGCTGGCAGCGATAATGTGCTTTCATCCTATGCCTATTTCCTGTTGCGCGGCATGGAGACAGCAGGTTACCGGACCTGCATATCGGCCTGTGCCGGTTCAGGCTACATCACTGCTGGTGACAGCACGAAAGATGTTCCGGCATTTTACTCGGTCACAGGATCAAGCAACGGTCTTGGCGGAGCGTATAGCGACACAAAAAGTCGTTGGAATCTCGTTGATTCCGGCATTTCGGCTCTTGATAGCAATGGCCTTCTCAGTTCTTACGGGGATATCGGGACGCCTCCAAGCTGGATTGCCTTCAATCTTCTGTCCCGTGACGCGCTGGCTTATGCCAATCAGTCTGACGCGCAAGCTGCAATGACACAGTGCCTCACCGCTCACAGGGCAGCAGCGCCTGATGCATGGCTGTTCGCCATCATGCCTTTTGGTTTTCGCTATGCCACGACGTACAGCGTCACCTGGCCCCAACTTTTTACAAATGCAGTCACCAACTACAGGCTGTCCAATCCTGACGATGACAAGGTCGTCGTTGTGGACCCTGGAACCGATCTTGCCGTTCTTCTGGGATCCAACCGGGACTGGTACACGACAACCGATGGCAGCCAACTGCTGGAAACCGGGCAGGCAATTTTTGCCTCCGTTGTCTCAAGCACCATCCTCGGTAGTATGACGACTCATAATGACAGAACATACACTTATTACTAAGTAAGATATTTTCATTTATTTTCAGAAATAAGGTCAATCGACCATCATAAAAAAGGGTGTTCCACTCACATGGAACACCCTTTTGAACTTCAGAGAACTGAACGCTGACTTCAGCCAGCAAGAACTTTCTCAAGAAGATCCAGGCCTTCATTCAGCACTTCGTCACTGATGGTCAGAGGCGGCAGCAGACGAACCGTCTCGCCGAGAACGCCACAGGACAGCACGATGAGACCCGCTTCCGCCGCACGCGCGCAGATCTGGCCCGCACCACCGGCTTTCACCTCGTCAGATCCGTGGGCGCTGAGCACATCGAAACCAACCATTGCGCCGAGACCATGAGCCTTGCCAACCGGCGTCAGATCGGTGCGCTCTGCCCAGCCCGCAATGCGCTTGCTGATCGTCGCACCGATATGCTCTGCACGGGCACAGAGCTTTTCCTTTTCGATGACATCCAGAACAGCGAGACCTGCTGCACAGGCGAGCGGAGAGCCACCATAGGTGCCACCCAGACCGCCCGGACGGACAGCATCCATGATCTCTGCACGACCGACGACACCGGACAGCGGGAATCCGCCACCAAGAGCCTTGGCGACCGAGATCAGGTCAGGCTTGACGTCCGAATGCTGGATGCCAAACAGCTTGCCTGTACGGGCAAAACCGGTCTGGACTTCATCCGCAATCAGCAGAATACCGTGCTTCGTGCAACGCTCGCGCAGACCTTCCAGCAGTTCCTTCGGGCTTACCCGGAAGCCGCCCTCACCCTGAATCGGCTCAATGATGATCGCAGCCACGCGGGACGGATCAATGTCCGCAGCAAACATCAGGTCAAGCGCATTGAGGCTGTCCGCAACCGACACGCCACGAGCCGGGAACGGCGCATGGAAAACGTCACCCGGCATGGTGCCGAACTGCGTCTTGTAGGGGTTCACCTTGCCGGTCATGGCAGATGCAAGCAGCGTGCGGCCATGGAAGCCACCGGTAAAAGCGATAACGCCTGAACGGCCTGTGGCGGCGCGAGCGATCTTCACAGCGTTCTCGGTCGCTTCCGCGCCTGTCGTGAAGAAGATGCTTTTCGCCGGGCCATCGAACGGTGCTGCGGCATTCAGACGTTCTGCAAGGGCAATATAGTTTTCATACGGAGCGACCTGAAAGCCCGTATGGCTGAAATGCTCAAGCTGTTCCTGCACAGCCTGAATGACAGCCGGATGACGATGGCCAACGTTGACCACAGCGATGCCTGCTGCAAAGTCAACGTAGCGCCGTCCTTCGACATCCCACAGTTCAGCCCCCTGAGCGCGATCCGCATAAATAGCGGTCGCCGACCCCACACCAACAGGAACGGCGGCTGCACGACGAGCCGACAGATCCTTATTGCTCTTGCCTGTACTCACGTTTCTTTTCCTATCCAAAAACTGTCCGGCTGGCTCGGCCTGACATCAAAATCCAAAGCATCCGGACAAGCGCAGTGACACAACCAAAGTGCACTGCACACACCGCACTCCACATAATCCCACTTCCAATACTCTTCTACCCGTCAAAGAAGAAAAGTATTTGACTGCATACCTCCCATTTATCAGCCGGCGACACGTTCCGTCCGCTGCAACGCCATATCCATGAAATACTGCGCCGGAGCAGCCAGAGGCAGACCGCGCCGCCACATCATCAGAAGATCCGCAGTCGGAAGCTCCTCCTGCACCGGTCGGGACTCAATCTTTTCCCCTTCAAGCGACCACGGCCGATAGATCAGTTGCGGCAGCAGGGCGATACCATGCCCGGCAGCAACCAAACTTCGCACGGCTTCAATGGACGTCGACCGAAAATAGGATACCGGCTGAAAAGAAAACTTCTCACACACCGCTGTCATTCTGCTTTCAAGAATATCAGCGGCAAGTGTGATGAAAGGCTCCTGATTCAGTTGCTTCAGGCTCACCTGCTTTTCTTGCGCGAGAGGATGTCCGTGAGACAACCAGACATGATGAGGTGAAACCCCCATCACATGCGCACCACACGCACTGGGAATCGAGTTGCCCAGACGCAGCGTCACCGCAAGATCCAGCTCTCCACCGACCAGCATGTGATCGAGATAATCAGGCTGTTCCTCTATAAGTCTCACATCGACCTTTGGAAAAGCTCTCCGGAATCGTGTCAGGAGATCGGGCAGGACATACCCCGCCACCACCTGCGTCACACCAAGCGTGAGCGTGCCGACGAGCGCCTCTTCATCCTCGTGCTTCATGCTCTGCGCATCGGCAACGCTATCAAGAATACGCTGCACCCTTTGGAAAAACTGCTGCCCACGACGGGTCAGAACGACACCGCGCGCATGACGGTCAAGGAGCCGGAATCCCATTTCGGCTTCAAGATCGCGCAGCGCTTCCGTCACCGTTGACTGAGACACCAACAAAACCATGGCCGCGCCGGAAATCGAACCGACCTCGGCAACTGACGCAAAATATCGAAGCTGGCGTAATGTCAGCGCCATAACGGACAGTTTTCCTCACGCAAGAAGAACAAGACTTGTGAGGATGCAGCACAAAGACTCATCAGCCCTCCATTGCGCCGTGAGTCCATCATCTTCAACACCAGCATACACCCCCTCATACGGACTATTCTCTGGATGCTGAAGCCGCCAGCTTCTGTCCAAGGATGATCGGCAGCAATGTCACCGCCACAACTGCGAACACCACAACATTTACTTCCGGCATATGCTGCCCCAGACGGATGGCGCCGAAGATCCAAAGAGGCAAGGTTGTTTCAGAGCCTGACGTGAAGGTGGATACAATCACTTCATCGAAGGACAGCGCGAACGCCAGAAGCATCCCCGACACAATTGATCCGCTCAAAAGAGGCAGAGTGACACTGGTGAAACCCCGAAAAGGTGTCGCCCCCATATCCTGCGCCGCCTCAAGCAGCGAACGGGGAAGCCTCCGGAGTCGCGCCATGACATTGCTGTAAATCACCACTGTGCAGAACGTGGTGTGCGCAATCACCAGCGTCACCATCGTGAAGGGAATCTCCAGCGCGGTGAAAAAACTGTTCATCGCAATGCCGGTTAGCACCCCCGGCAACGCAATGGGAAGCGTGAGGAAGAATGATCCCACCTGAACAGCGCGGGAAGAAAGGCCATTCATGCCCACTGCCGCCAGCGTTCCCAGCACGGACGCAAGCAGCGTCGCCAGACCCGCCACTTCCAGTGAGACAAGCAACGCACTTCTCACTTCCTCATCCGCCCACGTGGCGTAAAACCATTTCAGCGAAAAGGAATGGATTGGCCAGACCTGCACTGACGATGCATCGAACGCAAACACCAGCACAATCAGCAACGGCAGAAGCAAAAACGCCAGCACTGCGGACGCCGCGCCCCAGAGAGCAAGATTACGCATCGAACCACTCATGCTCCGTCAAACGCTCCGAACCGGCGGGCCAGCAGCATGTAAGCACCAACCACGACAAGAAGGATCATGGAATAGGCTGCTGCAAACGGAATATTTCCCGATACACCAACATTGGAATAGACCACGTTGCCGATAAATTCGGATCCAGCCCCTCCGACCAGCATCGGCGTGACATATTCACCTAGCGTGACAGCAAATGTGAACACCGACCCTGCCGCCATGCCAGGGATGGCGAGAGGAAAGATCACGGTCCGAAATGTCTGGAACGGTGTGGCGCCCATATCCCCAGCCGCGTCAGGAAGAGAGGCCGGAATACGTTCCAGAGCGGACACAAGTGGCATCAGCATGAAAGGCAGCCACAGATAGGTAAACACGATCCATAAAGCGACGTTCGTGAAAGCGAATGACTGCTCCGGCAATCCTGCCGTTCGTAGAAACCAGTTCAGCACGCCATCATGACCAAGGATCAGCCGCCAGGAATAAATCCGTGCCAGCATGCTCGACCAGAGCGGAAGCGCCACCAGCACAAGCAGAACCAGTTTCATACGCGGACCAACCTTGCGGGCAATGACGTAAGCCAGTGGCCATGCAAGGATGATATCCGTAATCGTGACCAGCACCGCAATGCCGATCGTCCGCTCAGCAATGACACGGTAGGTGCTATCCGTGGCGAGGATACGGAAATTGTCCAGCGTCCACTCGTGAAGTATCTCGCCGGACATTGAATCGACCTGCCAGAAGGCCGAAAGCAACAGGGCAAACAGACTGCCCAGATAAAAAACTGTCAGCCACCCGAACGGGGGTAACAGCAGGGCCACATGCCCCAGAAGCTTCCGGCCGCCTGTCATTACTGTTTGACCTGCTGCCATGCACGCTGCCAGGCGGCATAATCAAGACAGTTATTCTGGCCATTACCGCACTGCCTGACAGGTGTTTTCCAGAACTTGATGGTCGAGAAATAGGCTGCCGATGCATCAGCATGATACTGCTTGCACGAACCGGGCTGCATCGCATCCATCTCCGCACAAGCCTTGGTGTTAGCGGGCGTTTCGCCAAAGGACAGCGCCTGCTGGGCCTGCACCTTCGGTGTCATCACATGATTGATCCACAGATAGGCGCAGTTCGGATGTTCCGCGTGGGTGCTGATCATCCACGTGTCGGCCCAACCGGTGGCCCCTTCAGTCGGGATGGTATCCTGCACAGGCACGTTAGCAGCCCGCAGCGTATTGGCCTGATACGGCCACGCTGCACCAACCTGCGCATCTCCACTCTTGAACAAATCAACTTCGTCTGAAGCCAGCGCCCAGTATTTCTTGACCAGAGGCCGCTGTTCTTTCAGCAGCGCCACCACCGCATCCATCTGCGGCTGCGTCAGCTCATATGGATCCGTGATACCCAGTTCCGGTTTGGTGTGAGACAGATACAACGCAGCATCCGCAATCTGGATCGGGTTGTCCGGCACCGTGATGACGCCCGTATGCGCCTTGTCATAAATGACAGACCAGCTTGTCGGAGCGGTCGTGATCGTTTTCGTGTTCCACATGAGGACATTCGGTCCCCACTCATAGGATACACCGTAATGAACGCCCTTCACCGTGTTGAAGGATGGCTCCTTGAGTTCCGGCATGAGATCGGCATAAGCCGGGATCAGACTCATGTTTACAGGCTGCACATTCTTGCCGAAGATCAACCGAAGCGCTGCATCACCCGACGCAGAAACAACGTCAAACCCCTTGCCGCCGCCCATGCGGGTCAGCGCCACCATCTCATCGGACGAACCGACATATTTACGATGGACCTTGCATCCTGACTGCTGTTCAAACGGTTTCACCCAGGCGTCGTCTGCGTAACCTTCCCACGCAACGACATTCAGATCGCCCTCACCTTTCCCTACGGAAGTCGGAAGATCCGCCGCGTACGCCTGCGCCATCATCGCGGTGCAACAGGTAGCCAGAAGCAGTGCACTGAAACCCTTCATGGTCGTCATCCTTTCTTCCTGAAAACACTAGACATTCCGAAAATCCCCTTACGATGAAAGAGGATAGGCAGACTCTTTCAACCATACAGCCCGGACGGCCATATTCTCGCTCAACCCACGCGCCTGACGTGATGGCACCATGGCGGTGACACCCGTGTCACCGTCGGCCCCTGTTACACGACAACGTGTGACCGGACCGAGATAGGAAATCTCCTGAACAAGACCCGGCAAACCATCTTCATGGGATGCCAGCGCATAATCCTGCTGCTCCAGTCGGATATCTTCCGGACGCAGCAGAATCTCCCGTCCATTTTCATGCAGAATATTGGATGACCCAATAAAGCGGGCGACAAAACCGCTCGCCGGTCGTTCGTACAGCTCTTCAGGCGTCCCAATCTGTTCAATGACACCTTCCGAAAATACGGCGATACGGTCACTCATGCTCAGCGCCTCTTCCTGATCATGCGTGACGTAAACAAAGGTTATGCCTGTCTGTTTCTGAATCTTCTTCAGCTCCACCTGCATCTCGCGACGCAGCTTCAGATCCAGAGCACCCAGCGGTTCGTCCAGCAGGATCAGGGAAGGTTCATTCACCAACGCCCGCGCCAGCGCGACACGCTGCCTCTGTCCACCCGAAAGCTGGGAAGGACGACGATCTCCGACAGCTTCCAGATGCACCATGGCGAGAGCCTTCGTGGCGCGCTCGCTCCGCTCGGCCTTCCCCACGCCCCTGATCTTCATGCCGTAGGCGACATTATCCTGAAGGCTCATATGCGGGAACAGCGCATAGTCCTGAAACATCGTGTTGACATCACGCTTGTACGGAGGAAGGCTTGTAACCTTGTTGCCACCGAGAAAAACCTCTCCGGAGTCCGGCAACTCAAATCCGCCGATCAGCCGCAGCGTGGTGGTCTTTCCGGAGCCTGACGGACCCAGCATGGTAAAGAACTCGCCACGTCGAATGGTCAGATCAATGCCTTTCAGAACAGGCTTGCCGTGACCATAGGATTTGGTCAGTGCTGTCAGGCTGACCGCTGGCGCATGCAGGGAAGACTCATCCGTCATTATTGTCAGTTCCATTTTACCATGACATGCCGGGACACCGTGTAATCCTCGAGAGACCCGAGGCTCATATCCTTGCCGTAGCCGGAATTGCGAAACCCACCATGCGGCATTTCATTGACCAGCATGAAATGTGTATTGACCCACGTGCATCCGTACCGAAGACGCGATGCCGTCTCCATGCCGCGACCGATATTTCCGGTCCAGACGGAAGAAGCCAGTCCATAGGGCGAACTGTTCACATTCTGGATGACTGCATCCATATCCCGACAGCGCGTGACCGAGACAACGGGACCGAAAACTTCCCGCTCCACAATTTCATCTCCGGGAAGCGCGCCCGCGATAACAGTGGGTTTGTAGAAAAATCCACCACCCGCCGCCATATCGCCACCAGTTGTGATTTCGACATGCGGGAGGTCCGCCGCACGCTCGACAAAGGCCGCCACACGGGAGCGCTGACGAGCGGAAATCAGAGGCGGAATCTCATTCTTTTTATCATCTTTTTTTCCAAAAGAGATTTTTTTGACTGAAGCCGTCAGATCGGCAACCAGACGGTCATAGATCTTCTCGTCCGCATAGACCCGACACGCCGCCGTGCAGTCCTGTCCCGCATTGTAATATCCGAAGGTCCGCACGCCCTGCACAACAGCCTCCAGATCAGCATCATCATAGACAATGACTGGCGCTTTCCCGCCCAGCTCCAGATGTGTCCGTTTTACGGAGCGAGCAGCCGCAGCAACGACCTTCCTTCCTGTCGCAATGTCTCCTGTGAGCGACACCATGTCGACACCCGAATGCTCCAGAAGCAGTTGCCCGACTGAGTTCCCTCTGCCCAGAACGACATTGACCACGCCAGCCGGAAATATTTCCGAAAAAATTCTTCCAAGATGCAGAATTGTGAAAGGTGTGTTCTCGGAAGGCTTGATGACACAACTGTTGCCCGCGGCCAGAGCGGGAGCCAGTTTCCACGTCGCCAACAACAGAGGATAGTTCCAGGGCGCAATACACGCCACCACACCCACTGGCGCCCGCCGCAGCATGGACGTGTGCCCCGCCAGATACTCTCCGGCGACAGGACCGCTCAGATTTCTGGCTGCTGAGGCGAAAAAACGGAAACAGTCAACGATGGCCGGAATTTCGTCACTCAATATCAGATGACGTGGCTTACCTGTATTTCTGGCTTCCAGTTCGGCAAATGTTTCTGCTTCCCGCTCAATGGCATCGGCCACCCTCAGCAGACACATGGAACGTTCGGCTGGTGTCGTCATGGACCAGGTCGGAAAAGCTTCAGCAGCCGCCAATACTGCCGCATCAACCTGTTCCGCTGAGGCGCTTGCCATCTCCATGATGACGTCACCCGTCATCGGCGAAAAGAGTGTCTCGTTCTCTCCCTCGCCTTCGACAAAAGCTGAGCCAATCAACATTCTGGTCAGCACCATGCACACCCTTCAAGACAGCAGATCACTGGCAATCCGTCTGAGATCTGAACCGTGACATACGTTACGATATCAAACCAATACATAATGCCAATAAGAAGAATCGGATATACCGATATTTCATCAACGCATTGATATATAAAAGTTATTTTTGTTATTTCTATTTTTCATCGCGGTAATTTTATGTTTTTCCGATGAATGAACCCTTCAAAAACCAAATCCATGAAAATGAGTCGCTTTCAGCACTATAGCGGCGTGCCCTTTCTTCAGGACATCTTTCCGATCCATCGATTATATCGATAATGCGGTATTGGCATTAGAGACTGGTGCATCATCAAAACAATTGTCTAAGCTCCAAGAACAATACCATGATCTTAGAATCCGGTGCTCGTGCATCCGCCTACAGCAACGACTTCACCACACACGAACACTGGGAGATGCTTGCAGATGATCCCATCGTCCTCAGCAAAAAGTCGCCCTGTTTACTTGCCCTTCAAGTTAAGCCCGGATGTGTGGTGTTCATTAATACTGGCTGCCACTCCTCGTTTCGACAGATCCCTGTTTCTGAGCGTGGAGTTGCAGAGCCATTATCCCCTGCCCAGCTTCCATATCATTCTGCTCAACATCCGGACCTGCTTGGCCAGCTTCCGTGATCTGTGCTGGGTACCGAAATAGGGAAGCCACCTCCATCGCATGCTCCGCGAAATCCCTCCGAAGCAGATTATCTACAAAAGACTGATCCGTTTCCTGCCGACAGCTGTGGCTTCCCTCGCCTCTTCCGATGACGCCTCCCGAACCTCGCCGGGTATCCAGTCACTGAATCCACTCATCTGTCCCGCCTGACACCACGCCCCACGCAGCAAAGAATTTTTCATGGACTATCCCACATCAGTTCGCCGGAAGATGACGCCCGACTTGAGGCGCTCGGCGTAAAATCCGATTTCGACCGTTCCATGTCCATGCTTGAGAATTTCGCACTCGGCTTTACCTATCTTTCGCCTGTCGTCGGCGTCTATACGCTGTTCGACAGCAGCCTGCAGACAGACGGAAGCCCGATGTTCTACTCCTTCTCCCGTGATCGCATGATCCCCGGTACAAAGGTGCTTTCCCGCATCTCCCCTCCCCTTTCCCCGAATAAGCCCAGCACCTAACCCAAGTGGCAAAAGCCTGCGATAAATTTATCGCTCTCATGGCTTTTCCTCTCTCCGACATTACTGCAATAGCTTCATGCTTCATCACCACAGCAAGCTATTGACCATGCGCTCCCCACTCTCCCGTCAGACACAGACCGAACTTCTCCCCCCCGGCGCGGTCGTGCTCGCCATGGTGTCCATCACAACCGGCGTTTCCTTTGCCCGAACCCTGTTTCCACTGATTGGGGCGTCCGCAACAACGGTTCTGCGGCTTGGTCTCGCCTCAATCATTCTTGCCATCATCATGCGGATCTGGCGCATCAGGACACCCCTCTGCACATTACCAGCCATTCTCCCTTACGGGATGTCCCTCGGGATCATGAATCTACTGTTCTATATGGCCATTTCACGCATTCCACTCGGCATCGCCCTTGCCGTGGAGTTCATGGGGCCACTGGTCCTTGCCGTTTCCTTTTCCCGTAACAAAAGCGATTTTCTGTGGACGGGTCTGGCTGTGGTCGGCCTATTTCTCTTGCTACCGTTAAGGCACGACCCGCATCCCGTCGATCCAACAGGCATGCTTTTTGCTCTCGGCGCTGGTATCTGCTGGGCGATCTATATTCTGGCAGGCAAGAAGGCCGGCGCCGCTTTTGGGACCTATGCTCCCACGCTGGGGATGATTACAGGCACTCTGACAATTCTGCCTTTTGGAATCACCCAATTTGGGAGCCAGTTGCTGCATCCTCATATTATCTGGGATGCCTTGGCGCTGGCGGCTCTCTCAAGCGCCTTTCCCTACTCGCTGGAAATGTATGCGCTCCGTCGCCTGCCAACAAAAACCTTCAGCGTGCTAACCAGTGGCGAACCGGCTGTCGGCGCCATCATGGGCGTGCTGCTGCTTGGCGAGCATCTCCCACTCCCCGACTGGCTTGGCATCGCCGCCATTGTGACGGCCTCTCTTGGCACGACGCTGATGAATCGGCGAAAAACCGTTTAACCAGTGGTTCTTTTCAGAAAATGGAAACCTACGCTCTCTTCAACTCACTCATGAACATAGAAATCCACCGGAACCGTCAGCATGAGCGGTTCGCCCGGCACGCTGTCCGGTGGTGGCGGCAGAGGTTCCGCCCGTCTGACCAGCGCCAGTGTTTCCTGATCAAGCAGCTCATATCCTGAGCTTTTCCTGAGACGGGCTGACAGGACATGACCTTTTCGATCCATGGAAAAGAACAGAAGTGGCGTTCCTTCCTGTCGTTTGGATTGTGCTTCGGCTGGATAACGCTTGAAGCGCTCCAACTGGGCAAGCAACTGCCCCTGCCATGTCACCTTTTCATGGGATGCGCGCGAGGAAGAGGCAGCGGAAGTCGGTGCAGCCGCGGCCTCTGACGGCGGCGCTGCCGAAGAAGGTGGAGCCGTATTTTCCAGCGCAGGTGGTAGTTTGACCGGTTGCAGCTTCTGGGGAACAATCGGCGTCTTGACCTTTTTCCTTACAGGGTGAGGCTTTTCCATTTTCGGTAAGGGCACCGGCGGATTGGGCGCAGGAGATGGCGGTGCAGTCAGTTCCGGCAGCGGTTCGGGCTCAGGAACAGGTTGCGCCTGTGTCTGTTGCGGGCCGGGCGGCGTATCCGTCTGTGGCGTCGGAGTAGCCGCAGGCAGTGGCGCAAGATCAATCGCGATGGCAGCGGGAGGAGGTGCATCCACAGGCATTTCCACACGCGGCATATGGGTGACGGCCCAGAGCACGCCCAATGACAGTCCCGTCACCACCAGCAGCGATGCGCCCCAGCGTATGTTTTCGCGCCGCTTCTCAAGACGCAGTCGGTATTCTTCCTGCTCTATAAAGGAAAGATCACCCGAACCAGCATGCCGTGTGACAATGAAGGCGCTCATGGCGTGACTGACGTGCTTGCTGCGGAAGACGACGTCGCATCTGGCTGCGCTCCTTCTTCCTGTCCCTGAAGATTTACAAGAGCCACCTTGAGATATCCGGAAGACCGCAGCTTATCCATCACACCCATCAGGGTGCCGTAATCAACGGTCTTGTCCGCTCTCAGGAAAATCCGCTGCTCCTTGTCTCCTTTGGTCGCGGTTTCCAGTGCCGCAGCCAGTCCCTCGGGAGAGATGTCATCCTCTCCCAGCGCCAGACCGTGATCGGCCTTCACAGTAAGAAACACCGGATTTTCCGGTCGTGGCGCAGGCTTTTCCGTCGAGGAAGGCAGGTCAACCGGCACATTCACAGTTGTCAGCGGAGCCGTCACCATGAAGATCACCAGCAGCACCAGCATCACGTCGATAAACGGCGTGACGTTGATCTCGCTGGCCTCATGCGGGGTCTCATCGGCATGGCGGATGCGGATCATGGCCCTTTACTCCGCGACAGCATTGCGGGCGCTCAGGCGTACCACCTGCCCCGTGCCCAGTAGTGACCGCATCCGCGAAAGATCGCGCGACACCAGACGCAGGACGAGAGCAGCCACGTCCGCCACCTGAGCGCGACACGTCACTGTCCGACGGGAAAGCGCGTTGTAAATCACCACGGCAGGAATAGCCGTAACCAGACCGATCGCCGTCGCCAGCAGGGCTTCAGCAATCCCCGGCGCAACCACGGCCAGACTGGTCGCCTTTGTCGCAGCAATACCGGTAAATGACGTCATGATCCCCCACACGGTGCCAAACAGACCGACGAAAGGTGAGATTGCGCCGATGGTGGCGAGAAGACCGGTCCCTTTCATCAACCGCCGGGCCTCTTCTGCTTCGAGCCGCTCAAGCGCGAGAACGACACGTTCCTTGATACCGTCAGCATCGTCCTCAATATCTGAGGATGCCTGCTCCTCTTCCCGGGCTGCACCGATCATGGTAAGCGCCACCCCGGGGCAAGCAGCCTCATCACACTGGTCCAGCGTATTTGCCTGTCGCAGGGCACGTTTTGCGATAGCAAGACGTCGCTGGACATGTGTGAACTCGATTGTCTTGGCCAAAGCGACTGTCCAGGTCAGCACACAGCCTAGCGCCAGAAGCATCATGACGCTCTGGACCACGGGGCCGGCATTGAGGAACATGTCCCACGGGGAAAAAGAGAGAGCACTCATGAAAGACCTCCGATGAGTAAATGACAGCACATTTTCAAAGTCTGATATCAGATGAGACAGCGTGATCTGCCTCTGACCTTCTCTTCCCGGAAACAGGCTGTGCCTGACAGGAAGAGGCGCGAAGAAGTCTTTCAGCTTCCAGCAGGACAGGACAAAGGTCCGGGTGAAGAGAGCCGCTTTCCAGAAGTCCCTTCACCGCCAGAAAGACATCACAGAAACCAAGGGAAAGCGCTTTCCTGAAAGCGAAAACAGCTTCCTTTATCTCATCCTGTGCAAGATGAAGGCGGCCTGTATTGACGAACCCCCAGCAGTCACCCGCCATCGCAGCGGCATGAAAGAAAGTTGCCGCTTCTTCCGGGACCAGTTGTCCCGACAGTCCATCCTCATGCAGAAGGCCCAGCATGTTCAGCGCTTTGGCAACACCTTTCCGGGCAGCTTCAACATAAAGCCAATAGGCCATGACTGGGTTTTTCTCGCCGACTTCTCCTGAGAAACAGAGATCGGCAAGATTGAACAGCGCCCAACCGTTTCCCTTTTCAGCGGCAGCCTGAAAATACGTCGCTGCCACAGCAGGATTGCGGCGAACGCCCCAGCCACGTTCATACGCCCGTCCCAGCATGTTCAGCGCATCTGCCGAACCACTGCGGGCAGCAGTTTCGAACAGGCTGAACGCTCTTTCTCCATCGCCATGATTCAGACAGATCTGTCCCAGCGCCAGAAGCGCTGAGGTGGATCGCTCATTGTCCATTCTGGACTTTTCTTCAGAATGTAAGACCGACATTGCCGATAAAACTCCGTCCGGGTGCCGGAACGACACGGCTGGACGAGAAGGCCGAAGCATAATTCAGATGATCGGTCAGGTTGTTCGCATTGAAGGAAACCCGATAGTGCTTGACCTCCCAGGAAACCATTCCGTTCAGTGAGAAAGTGTAGGGAATACGGGCCGTATTGGTGACATCCGGACCTGCCCAGTATCCCGAAGCATACTGTGCGCCTCCAGCAACTTTCAGCTGCCCCCAGCCCGGATTCAGCACGTAATCCTGTAGATCGAAGGAGCTCCAGACCGAGAAATTGTTATGCGAAACCTGAGGCGCTTCATTTCCCTTGGCCGTGGCGCTGTGTGTGATCTTGCCATCCATGTAGGAATAAGTGCCGTATATATTCCAGTTTTTCGTGATCTTTCCGGTCAGACTGACTTCCACGCCGCGCACACGGCGTCCGCTTCCCTGATCGGCAAATCCGGTGACCATGTCGCCATTCGCATCATAATAGAACGAATTGTTTTCGCTGATCTGGAAGAATGCAAGAGTTGCACCCAGTCGTTTGTGGAAGAAATCCGCCTTGCTGCCGAATTCGAACAGATCACTACGTTGCGGCTTGAAATCCTTGGAGTTGGATGGCGTTTCACCCGTATTTCCAGAAAGCGTGACCATCGAGGACACGTCCGTCCCCACCGGCTTGTAGGAGCGCGAGAAGGTAAAATAGAACGACGCCATCTTCACAGGGGAGTAAACGATACTTCCCGACGGGCTCCAGCGGTCGGCAGACTGCGACTGGCGCTGCTGACCATCACCACCGACATACGTGCTGTTGAAATGATCCCAGCGCGCCGTTCCGAACAGGGTGAGCTGCTTGGTCAGCTGGATACGATCCGAGAAGAATAGACCAACGTCCGTCGCATCGGCATTTCTGTAGCCGGACTTCGGAAAGGTCACATAACCACCACCACTGGAATGCGTCGGATTACGAATGGTCTGGTTGGCAACACGATTATACCATGTACCGTAATAACGGTCGTCATCTTCGTAATTGACGTCAACGCCAGCCTTGATCTCGTGTTTTACGCTACCTGTATGGAAGTGGAAGTTGCCCATCAGGACGTTCTGCGCACCCCAGCCCTTCTGGTTATAGGCCGCACCGCCGCCAGCACCGTAGCTGAGCGCCGGATTGCCTCCCGCCATGAACTGCGAAACACAGGCTGCCGTGGAGCACGCATTCGGTGTCGTCGCGGTGTATTCACGCTCATATTTGGTCAGACGCGTATCGTTTGTCAGCGTGAACCAGGGTGTGATTTCCGACTTCAGGGAAGACGTCAGATTGTGAATGTCGGAGTTGTCACGGTCAAAGGAACGGACATAGCTGGTATTGCGGTTCAGCCCGTGGCTGGTGATCGGACGATAAATGCCATCCCCCATCAGCAACATCGGCACACCATAGTCAGGCACGTTGTCACTGTGCATCCACTGCCAGTTCAGGTGCCATGACGTCTTGCTGCGCAACCCGACACCCAGATCGACCGCTGTGCCATAACGGTTGGATTCAATCAGTTCACGCCCCGGCACGCCCGAGCGGTTATACATCCCGTTGATCCGCAGCGCGATGTCATCATTGATCTGGTAATTGACGTCCGCATTGCCGCGATAGAGAGACGCATTTCCGAAAGCCTGATCATAGCTATAGGAATCTCCGGCATGGGCATGCTTCAGGGACTGGTTGATGATGCCACCGACATTTCCCGCCCCGAAATATTCACCGGACGGCCCCTTGATGACCTGAACGCTCTCGGTATTGAACATATCGCGCGTGTAGGTGCCAAAATCCTTCAGACCATCTGTATACATATCGCCACGCGCCTGCAGGCCGCGGATACGGAACTGGTCACCGTTCAGACCACCATTGCCCTCACCTGTGGAGAGCGTGATACCCGGCACGTTCGCCAGTGCCTGATCCAGCGTGTAGGCGCGCTGTTCCTTGATGATTTCCTGAGGGATGACGGTAATGCTTTGCGGCGTGTCCCGCACGGACGTCGGCATGCGGGAAATTCCCAGAACCGTGCTGTTCGTATTACCTGCCGCTACGCCTTCATCCTGCTGGCCTTTGACCTTGAGGGTCGGCAGCGCAATGGAGGGTTCGGACTCTGTCGTGTCTGTTGTCTGGGCCGTCTGCGCCTTTGCTTCCCCCACGCCAAACCCGGCCGACATACCGACCGCCACAGCCAGACCGACCTTGGGCGTTCGCCCGGCCACCCGCGCAGACTGATTCATTTCCGTGCTCCTGGCGCAGGCCGCAACCGGCTCGGCGCCTTCAGTAAATGTTACCTGATATTGCAATCCCAGTTACCTGCAATCGCGAATGATTCGCAATATCTAAAACAGCCTTTTTCATATCGGAACGTAATCCTTCCATTGCAAACGATTTCCACAAGGCTTCGTAATTCTTCTACATATTCTAATGCACTGTTTTTAATGAACTTTAGAAACACACCTCAAAATCACCGCTATCAAACATGTCATGACCTATTTTCCATCTGTGACAAAAATGCCTCACATCCTGAGCGGCTCTAAAACAGAGATATTTTCAGGTCATGTCATAAAAATCTTATGTTACAGACAAGATATTTATGACTTTAAGCTCATAACTCCGCCCATTCCCGAACAAGATTATGGTAGGTCGCAATCAGTCCAAGAACGGCTGGATGTTCGTCAGACAGATCCTTCCGTACATCAATGATGGATTGATCAAAGTTATAAAGTAGCGTTCGTTTTCCATCATCTTTCACCATTGACTGTGTCCAGAAGAATGACGCCCAGCGACTGCCTCGCGTGACAGGGGCCACGGAATGCAGACTGGTCGCCGGATACAGCACCAGATCCCCCGCCGGGAATTTCACCTTGTGACTGCCATATGTATCTTCGATCACAAGCTCTCCGCCGTCATAGTCTTCCGGGTCACTGAGAAACAGCGTGGAAGAAACGTCTGTCCGGATCCGAAAACCTGTTCCTGGCAAAGGACGGATTGCATTATCAACATGCGCGCGAAACTGCATGCCTTCGTCATAACGGTTGAACAGAGGGGGGAAAACACGCAGCGGCAGCGCCGCAGTCGTGAACAGCGCGCTACGTCCCAGCGCCCTGAGAATGAGCTCTCCCAGCGCAAGAGAGACTTCTGACTCCTGTGGAATCTGCAGGTTATATTTTGCTTTCGCCGACTGTTCGCCCGCAGTCACCTTGCCATCGACCCATTCCGACTCTTCTAGGGATTTACGGCAATGGACCACTTCATCCGGCGTCAAAACCCGGGGGATATGCACGAGCATCAGAACAACTTTCACAGCACAAAAAGGACATTCCCTCGCGCTATATATGAAAGTGATATTCATTCGCAATTTTATTCAGACGCCTCCGATATCCTGCTTCCCTGCAAGACGGCGCAATCTATCCATAAAAAAAGCACGGTTCAAAACGAACCGTGCCTCTACATGAAACTGTTCAAAAGGATGCCTCACAGCGCCCTTGAGGCAGACCCCTCTATTTTCAGCACCCTACAGAACAAATGCCGGCACACTCGCAACCGGAGCAAGCCCGGCTCCATCCGCTTCCTCCTGAGCCTGCGCAGGATCATCCGCCAGCCCTTCACCGTGAATACCCGCAAGCACCCACAATGCATCCACGCCGACATTCGCAGCACCCCGAATATCGGTGGCCAGCGCATCACCTGCCGCCAGAATACGGTTCTTGGGAATATCGCCCAGCAGTTCGAAGACAGGTTCATAAACCGGAGGAAAAGGCTTGCCGATCCACTGCACAACGCCGCCTTTCTGCTCATAGGCCCGGGCCAGAAGTCCGGCACAGATCAGACGGACACCATCGCGCATCACTTCCATGTCCGGATTGGCGCAGATCATCGGCAGATCACGCACGGCGCAGGCCGAAAGGATCTCCAGATACGGCTCCAGTTCCGTCTGGCCACGACGCTCATCCGGTCCTGTGTTCAGCACAAATGTCGCATCGGCAGGATTGCTGACAAGCTCCACACCCAGCCCTTCGAACATCGACAGGTCATGCTGGCCACCAATATGGAACACTCGCTTGCCGAGCGTTTTCACCCACGGCCATGCCTGAGCCACTGACGGATCCGTGCATCCGGCTAGAACGCGCCAGGTGACTTCGCCGCTGGTGATGATGCCGTCATAAAGTGAACCATCCACGCCCATTGTCGCCAGCTGATCACGAATGATCGCAGCCGGACGCGGGGCATTGGACAGCAGGACAATACGTTTGCCCCGTTCTTTCAGAATCCGAAGGCAGTCGAGCACACCCGGAAACGGCCGGACCCCATTATGCACGGTCCCCCAGAGATCGACGATAAAGCCATCATAACGGTCCAGCAGCGGAGCAATCCCCTGAAGCGCCTCAATCTTTCGCTCACTCACAGATCCGCTCCCTTCAGATCACCGATGGATTCAACGCCCTGTTCACGCATGATGCCCAGCACTTCGTGTTTGAGACGCCCCACCAACGCTGGCCCGTCATACGCAAAAGCGGAATATACCTGCACCAAATCCGCACCGGCACGAATACGGTCCACCACGTCCGCGCCGGTTTCGATCCCGCCACATCCGATCAATGCCAGACGTCCATTCACAAGCCGGGCGACTTCTCGCAGCATGGTCAGCGCACGTTCCCGCAACGGACGACCTGACAGGCCACCAGCCTCACCCGCGAAACGGCTTCGCAGCGTCGCTGGACGCGCCAGTGTCGTGTTGCTGATGATCAGACCATCCACTCCACCCGCAACAGCCGCCTCCACAATCGGCCCAATCTCTTCTTCGGCAAGATCGGGTGCCAGCTTGATCAGCAAAGGCGGCCGTTCCTCATGCACAGCAGAAATTGCGGCCAGCAGACCCGTCAGACGCTCCGCTCCCTGAAGCGAGCGCAGTCCCGGCGTGTTGGGTGAGGACAGGTTCAGCACAACGTAATCGACGTAATGCTTCACGCGTCGGATCAGGTCCGGGTAATCCTTTTCAGGGTCAGCACCGACCTTGTTGATACCGAGATTGGCGCCGACCGGCACACCGGGATGATACCCCTTGCCACGCTGCAACTTGGCCAGACGCACGGCGAACCGGTCGATTCCGTCATTGTTAAAGCCCATGCGATTGATGACCGCACGGTCTTCATCCAGCCGGAACAGACGGGGTTTCGGATTGCCTGCCTGCGGGCGCGGCGTCACAGTTCCAGCCTCAACAAAACCGAAGCCGATCCGCGCAAGTGGGCGGATGACACGACCATTCTTGTCGAAACCGGCCGCCATACCAATAGGGTTTGGAAAGCGCATACCCAGCGTCCGGACGGCCAGAGCCGGGTCATCTTTCTGGCGTTTCGCCGGGACGCCAACGCCAAGCGATAGCGCGTCAATAGCAAGCTTGTGGGCCTGCTCAGGATCGAGCTTCCTGACGAGCGGAAGCATGGGGGAAATCAGGATATCAGTCAGGTCTTTCATGAGGCGGATGCTGCCTGAACAGCGACCGTCTGAAAAGGGGAGTGAAACGGAGACAGCTTCCTTTGTGGGGTTTCAGGCAAAGCCTGACGAGCAAAAAAAAGCGGAAACACCTTTTGATGTTTCCGCTTCCTGTATGACTGCTTCCCCAGCCTTATCTGGAGGCTGCCCCCACCCCTATGAGCACCAGCGCAAAAAGCACCACGCAGATAAGCACCGCAATAAAGAACAGAATTTTCGCCATACCTGCAGCAGCGCTGGAGATGCCTCCAAACCCGAACAGGCCCGCGATGATCGAAACAATCAGAAAAAACAGAGCCAGCCTGAGCACGTCATCTTCTCCTATGATGAGAATGTATTACTACCCGTAAACAGCTACTGGAGGGACCGGTTGCATGAAAAACTGGGCCTGACAGGAAAATTCTTGCAAAAACGGACGATTATCCCGCCCCGGCTTACCGGCGCGCCAGCCACATTCCAAAGACACTCCCCAGAAGCAGAGCAATACCCACACTCAGACGGGGTGTATCCACGGTCACATCCCGCAACACATCACACCCATCTTCAAAGACATCGCTCAAGCGTGAGCCTGTAGCCTGCGTTCCACCAGAAATACCGCTCTGCAGAGACTCAATACCACTTTCCAGCGTGTAGTCGTTCTCATCTGAGTGACCGTTAGCCATTACCCTCTCCTCTTTCAGGCTTCAGGAGCCGTACTCTGCTTCCCATTCACAACCCGGGCCAGCGCCATTTCAAATCTCAGCGGCCTGCCAATACGGTGTATCACCCGGATCTTCCTCACCGGCGATCAGACTCCTCAGACGACCAGCCAAGGCTCGCAGCCCCGGAGAAGATGGATCACGTGGACGCTTCCCCACCTTGAGATCGCCTCTTACGGATGCTGGCTTGCCTGCCAATACAATGATACGGTCCGCCAGCAGCAGCGCCTCGTCAATGTCATGGGTCACAAACAACACGGTTTTTCGTGTCTTCTGCCAGATCGCCAGCAGTTCGGTCTGAAGATTTTTACGCGTGATCGCATCCAGCGCACCGAAAGGTTCATCCATGAGCAAGAGGTCCGGATTCACTGTCAACGCCCGCGCGACACCGACACGCTGCCGCTGTCCACCAGAAAGCTGCCGCGGCCAGCGGGACGCTTCGGCAGAAAGTTTTACCAACTCCAGAGAGTCCTCCGCACGCTGGTGCCGTTCACTGCGACTGAGCCCAAGCCCTTCCAGACCAAGCTCCACATTTCCCCGCACCGTCCGCCAAGGCATCAGGCGTGCATCCTGAAACACCAGCGCGGAGCGTCGGCTTCCGGTCTGCTGCTCACGGGCAGTCGATAGTGTCGTTGTGCCTTCTGTCGGCGCGATCAGTCCCATAATCACACGCAGAAGGGTGGATTTTCCCACACCGGACGGACCGAGAACAGCAACAAACTGCCCTTCCTCGATCTCCAGATCCACATGGCGAAAAATGAAATTTTTCCCGCCATCATGAGAAAGACCGGCATCCTGCACACGCACCAGAGAGGTCATATCACTCATCCCTGCCACCTCAGCACCCGATCCCTCACGAGACCGAACAGAAAATCCGTCAATGCGTAGAGGCCCGCCATCGTAATCATATAGACAACCACAATATCGGTCGCGAGAAGGCTGGACGCCTGCATCATGCGGGCTCCCACGCCCGGCACGCCGAACAGTTCAGCAGCCACCACCGACATCCAGCCCTGCCCAAGCCCCGTACGAAGGCCAGCCAGCAGACCCGGCATCGCGGCAGGCAGCGTCACATAATGCAAACGCGCCAAAAATCCGCGATGTCCGAAAGCGGCCGCCACCTCATACAGTTCCTGATCGACCGATTTGACGGCCCCATAGGCGGCGTAGAAATTAATCCAGAAAACCGAAATGGCGATGACGAAGGTCGCGCCCACATTGTTCAGGCCAAACCAGAGAATGGCGAACGGCACCCAGGCCAGTCCGGGTATTGGGCGCAGCAGACGAACAACGCCACCTGTCAGAGCATCGACGATGGGAATGGAAGCGCAGACAAGCCCCGCACCGGCACCCAGAACGGAGCCGATGAGCAACCCGGCGATATAATGGACAAGACTGTCCTTGATGGCCTGAACCCAAAAGCCGCCCGATACTTCTGAAACAAAGGCCGCCCAGAGTTCGGTTGGCGCAGGGAGCAGACCGGGCGGGACGAGATGAAACTGCACTGACGCCTGCCAGATTGCCAGCAGCAGCAGCAGACCCACGGCACCGAGACCGATCCGGCCTCCGGCGCCTATACGCAAACCATTCATCCCAAACCCTCTAATCCTGCCCTTACGGCGCAGGCTGACGCCACATCTTTAGATCGAACAGATCCTCTACCGGTACTGCCGAACGCAGAACACCCTGCTGCACCTCAAAATCCTGAAGCGCTTTTACTCCGGGAATGATTTTCTCAGGGTCAGAGACAAACTGCGCCGCTGAGTTCTTCAGAGCCTGCTCGATCACGGCGGGTTTCATCAGACCACCACCCAGAGCTTTCGCCACAAATGGAGCAGCCTCTTCCGGGTGCGCTGCAATCAGATCCGTTCCCTTGACGAACAGCGAAGTCAACTTGCCGGACCAGGGCGCATGCTCGGGGGAGTTCGGACTGACCACCGCCAGAACCGATCCGGGCTGTCCCGGCAACAGATCGTGACCTGTCGCCAGAATACGGGCTTCCGGCACCCGCATCTGAATGATGGTCAGAGCAGGCTCTCGCAAAATGGCAGCATCAACGGCCTGTGCCAGAAAGGCCTGCTGGGCCGCATCAATATCAATCCCGATAATATCAACACAGGAGAGATCCTGTCCTTCCTGCGCCTTAAGCCAGTAACGCAGCACCGTATCCGGCACCGAACCCGTTGGCTGCGCCGCGATCTTGGGCTTGCGTCCTGCAGCTTTTGTGAAATCCGCAATACGGACCGTAAGCTGCTCTTTTGTCAGGCCACCGGGTTTGCCTGCATCCAGTCCTTCGGCGAGCTTGCCACGCGAAATCACCGACAGTTCCTCGATCGCCCCGCTGGCGACAACCTTGACGTCTACACCGCGTGATCTCACCTGCAGCAACGGCAGGACACCCGCGACATAGGCATCAATACGACCGGCAACGAGCGCCTGAATGGCCTGAGGACCAGAAGTAAATCTGACCAGTTCCAGATCCAGTCCGGCTGTCTTCGCCCATCCTTCTCCGTCCACAACAAACAGTGCTGAAGATCCGAGAACCGGGATATAACCGATGCGAACAGGGGTTGCGGTTGCTGCCTGTGCAACTGCCAATGTCATGCCCGCAGCAGCGATTGCGCCTGTCACCAGCTTTCTAAGTTTATTTCGGAACGCCATAAACGACCCCTGTTCGTGAGTGCATCACCTGAAGATGAAACAAATCTATCACTGAGAACGGCGGACAACAACAATACAAACAAAATATAATCGTTATTTTTATATATTACTATTTTAGTTTGTATTTATTAGAGTGATTTTCCAATTTCAAATTGGGAGAGATGACCAAGGGAAAACCTTGCCCGCCGCTCATCCATTTCAGTCCGCAGAATCAAAGAAGCTGTGTCTCTTTTCCTGATGAGCAGGGCTCTGAAAAATTGGTCGCCTATATTGCAGGCAAAAAAAAACCGGCCCCAGGGACCGGCTTTTTTCTGAAATGAAATGGCTCAAGCAGCCAGATCAGCCTCTTCGTGAGCAACCGGGCGCGGACCGCTGTCCTGACCCTTCGCATTCACGTCACGATCGATCAGCTCGATCACAGCCATATCAGCCGCATCGCCATAACGAACGCCAGCCTTCAGAACGCGCGTGTAACCGCCCGTACGAGCCTTGTAGCGATCGGCGACAGCCGAGAACAGCTTGCTGACGATCGCATCGTCACGCAGCTGGGCATAAGCCTGACGACGGGCATGCAGATCACCGCGCTTGCCGAGCGTGATCAGCTTCTCAACAACCGGGCGAAGTTCTTTCGCCTTCGGCAGGGTCGTCGTGATCTGTTCGTGCTTGATCAGAGCGACCGCCATGTTGCGGAACATCGCTGCACGATGGGTGGAGGTAACGCCGAGCTTCCGACCGGCAACACCATGACGCATTGTTAAGTCTCCTGTTGTCGCGGATCAGAAGGGCTCGTCGAGCCGCTTCGCCAGATCCTCAATATTCTCCGGCGGCCACGCCGGAACATTCATGCCAAGTGAAAGTCCCATGGTGGTGAGGACTTCCTTGATCTCGTTCAGTGATTTACGACCGAAGTTCGGCGTACGGAGCATTTCCTGCTCGGTCTTCTGAACCAGATCGCCAATATAGATGATGTTGTCGTTCTTCAGGCAGTTCGCCGAACGCACCGACAACTCAAGCTCGTCAACCTTGCGCAGCAGGTTGCGGTTGAACGGCAGGTCATCCTGCGGCTCCGTCGTAACGACAGGACGCGGCTCATCGAAGTTGATGAACAGCTGCAGCTGATCCTGAAGAATACGCGCCGCCAGAGCGACAGCATCTTCAGGCGTCACGGCGCCATTCGTCTCAACAGTCAGCAGCAGACGGTCAAAGTCGGTCACCTGACCCACACGGGTCGGCTCAACCTTGTAAGACACGCGCTTCACCGGGGAGTAGATCGCATCGATGGGGATAAGCCCGATCGGCGCGTCTTCCGGACGGTTCGCCGCAGCCGGAACATAGCCTTTGCCGATGTTCACGGTGAATTCCATACCCAGCTTCTCACCCTCATCGAGGGTGCAGATGACCAGATCCGGATTCATGATCTCAATGCCGTGCCCCGTCTGGATCTGACCGGCCTTGACTTCGCCCGGTCCGGTCGCCGTGAGCACCATGCGTTTCGGGCCCTCGCCATGCATGCTGAGAGCGAGCTGCTTGATGTTCAGGACGATATCCGTAACATCTTCACGCACACCCGGCACAGCCGAGAATTCATGCAGAACACCGTCAATCTGGATCGCGGTGATCGCCGCGCCCTGAAGAGAAGAAAGAAGAACGCGACGCAGAGCATTCCCGAGCGTCATACCAAAGCCGCGTTCCAGCGGCTCGGCAACGATCGTCGCCACGCGAGACGGGACGGAGCCGGGTTCGACTTCCAGCTTCTCCGGCTTGATCAGTGATTGCCAGTTTTTCTGGAGCACCAAGGTCTCGGCCTTTCAATAAGGGGGCCGCAACAAGACGGCGGAAACCCCGACCGAAAGCCGGGGCAACTTCAATAAAGACCCCGCTCCGGAAAATGGTGGACCACTTTCCGGAACAGGAACCTCAATCAGACGCGACGACGCTTGCGCGGACGGCAGCCGTTGTGCGGCACAGGCGTCAGATCGCGAATCGAGGCGATCTGGAAGCCAACAGCCTGAAGAGCACGCAGAGCGCTCTCACGTCCCGAACCCGGACCCGAAACTTCGATGTCCAGCGTTTCCATGCCGTGTTCGCGAGCCTTGCGGCCTGCGTCTTCAGCAGCAACCTGTGCTGCATACGGTGTGGATTTACGCGAACCCTTGAAACCCTGCGCACCAGCGGAGGACCATGCGATGGCATTCCCCTGGGCGTCAGAAATCGTGATCATCGTGTTGTTGAACGTGGAGAGCACATGCGCCACGCCCGAGATAATGTTCTTGCGTTCTTTCTTGCGGATACGCGGTGCAGCGGCCTTCGCCATGTCTGTCGCCTTGCCTTTTCACTGTAAGGGCGGATTGAGCCCGCCCGGCAACTGCCGGCACAAAACCGGCAGATACCTGAATTTGTCTGATACGCCCGAAGGCGTATTGATTAACGCGCTACTTTCTTCTTACCAGCGATGGCAACAGCCTTACCCTTACGGGTACGCGCATTGGTATGCGTCCGCTGTCCATGCACAGGCAGGCCACGACGATGGCGAAGGCCACGGTAGCAACCCAGATCCATGAGACGCTTGATGTTCATCGCAACTTCACGACGCAGGTCGCCCTCGACGCGATAGTCGTTATCAATGGTCTCACGGATCTTCATGATCTCGTCGTCGCTCAGTTCGTTGACGCGCTTTGCGTCAGGCAAACCAAGGTTCTTGCAGATCTGCTGAGCTTTTGTCTGACCGATGCCGTAAATATACTGCAGTCCGATCACAACACGTTTGTTCGTTGGGATATTAACGCCGGCAATACGCGCCACGCTACACACTCCTAGTCCGCCCGACTGCGCGTCCGGCGTTGATTCGAATTAATTTGCCGCCCTTTTGATCGCCAGGCGACCATGCGGTCCAGAGCGCGCGCAATAGACCGGGCAGGCATGAAGAGTCAATCCAGATAGATCACTTTTGCGTGAGCTTCTCGACTTCCGTCATCGTTGAGTCGATCTGTCCGCTCACTTCATCGATGGGCGCCATGCCATCAATGAACGCAACCATCACCTTGTCCTCATAATAAGGCAGGAGAGGAAGCGTCTCGTTTCTGTAGGCTGTCAGTCGGGATGTCACCGTCTCACGGTTATCATCCGCCCGTCGCGTGAACTCATGCGAACCGCACAGATCACATGTCTCCGCCACCTGTGTTGGCTTGGACACGTCGTTATAACTCGCGCCACATTTCGCACAGGAGAAGCGACCGGCGATACGATCAGCCAGAGCGTCCTCATCCACTTCCAGCATCAGAACAACGTCAATCTGGCGGGAGAGGCGTGCGAGAACAACGTCCAGCGCCTCAGCCTGCGCCACCGTCCGCGGAAAGCCGTCAAGAATGAAGCCCTTGGCGCAGTCAGGCTGCTGAATGCGGGATTCCAGCATGCTGACGATGATGGTGTCAGGAACAAGCTTTCCCGCATCCATCAGCGATTTTGCTTCACGGCCAATATCGGACCCGGCCTTCACTTCAGCGCGCAGCATATCACCCGTTGAAATCTGGGCGATACCATAGCGCGCCTCAAGCCGCTTGGACTGGGTGCCTTTACCCGCGCCCGGCGGACCAAGAAAAATAATATTCATTTGCGGACGATCCTCCGATTGGAACCGCTCTTTCGATTACGTTGGATCAGCCCCTGATACTGGTGCGCCACCAGATGAGACTGGATCTGGGTAACCGTATCGATTGTCACCGATACGATGATGATCAGGCTTGTACCACCAAAATAGAAAGGCACATTATAGCGACTGATCAGAATCTGAGGCAGCAGACAGACAGCGACAAGGTAAAGCGCACCGATCGTCGTCAGACGGGTCAGGATTCCATCGAAATAAGCCGCTGTTGATGCACCCGGACGAATGCCAGGAATGAATCCACTCTGCTTACGCAGGTTGTCGGCTGTTTCTTCCGGATTGAACGTGACCGCCGCATAAAAATAGGAAAAGAAGACGATCATCAGCGCGTAGAACAGCATGTAGAGCGGCTGTCCCTGACCTAATGATTGTCCGAGGAATGACAACCAGCCCGGCATCCCCTTTCCGTTCATGAAGCCCGCAATGGTGACGGGAATCAGCAGCACGGAAGAAGCAAAGATCGGTGGGATCACTCCAGCCGTATTGACCTTCAACGGCATATGAGTCGATTCGCCGCCGAAAACGCGATTGCCCATCTGACGCTTGGGATACTGGATCACAACACGACGCTGCGCCTGCTCCATGAATACGATAAAGACGATCGTAAGCGCCGCCAGCACCAGAAACACCAGCACGAAGAACGGCGAGAGCGCACCGGTATATCCAAGCTGAAACAGTGTCGCCAAGGCATGCGGCAGATTTGCAACGATGCCGGCGAAGATAATCAGCGAGATACCGTTCCCGACTCCTCGTGACGTGATCTGTTCACCAAGCCACATCAGGAACATGGTTCCACCTACCAGCGTGAAAACGCAGGAGACGAGAAAGAACAGTCCCGGATTGACCACGGCGGACCCGGCCGATGAACTCATTCGCTCAAGCCCGACCGCAATGCCGTATGCCTGAAAGAAGGCGATCGCGACTGTCAGGTAACGCGTATACTGGTTGAGTTTTTTCCGTCCATGCTCGCCCTCTTTCTTGAGAGCTTCCATCGAGGGAATGGCTGTCGACATCAACTGAATGATGATCGAAGCCGAGATGTAGGGCATGATGTTCAGGGCGAACACGGTCATGCGCCCAAGTGCGCCGCCCGTGAACATGTCGAACATGCCCAGAATGCCACCCTGATGCTGGGCCAGAAGCTGCCCCATCACCTTCGCGTCAATGCCCGGGACAGGGATATAGGTGCCCAGACGATAGACGATCAGGGCTCCCAGCGTGAACCAGATCCGCTTCTTGAGTTCCGTCGCCTTGGCGAAGGAGCCCAGATTGAAATTGGCCGCGAGTTGCTCAGCCGCCGAGGCCATACGCCTGTCCTTTCACAAAAAACAGCGCCACCGCAAAGCGGGGCGCTGTCGTGGCAGACACCAACGCCTGCAAATCAAACTTACATAACCTGGAAGGCAGAATTGGTTCTGCCTTCACAGTCATGTCAGGAAGCCGCGTTGGCTTCTTTCCGAGCTGCGACGAGGGTCTTAACAGACCCGCCAGCTTTCTCGACTGCAGCAATAGCCGATGCAGATGCACCAGCAACTTCAACAGTCACTGCCCGGGAAATCTCACCGTCAGCAAGCAGACGGATACCGGCATATTTGCCCGTACCGACCAGCCCAGCCTTACGAAGAGCTTCCTCATTGATCACTGATCCGGCTTCCAGCTTACCGTCAGCAATAGCCTTCTCAAGTGTACCAAGGTTCACCGGAGCATAGACCTTACGGAAGATATTCTTGAATCCCCGCTTCGGCATACGACGATACAGCGGAAGCTGACCACCCTCGAAGCCATTCAGGGAAACACCCTCACGAGCCTTCTGACCTTTTACACCCTTACCCGAGGTCTTGCCCTTACCAGAGCCGATACCACGTCCAAGGCGCTTCTTGCGATAACGAGAACCCTCGTTATCGCGGAGTTCATGAAGTTTCATTTCAATCCTCCACCTTCACCAGGTGGGCTACCTTGTTCAGCATACCCCGAATTGACGGTGTATCCTGCAGCTCGCGCGTGCGACCAATCTTGTTCAGACCCAGACCGACGAGCGTTGCCTGCTGACCTGGCTTACGTCCGTTCCCGGACGCAATCTGTGTGACACGAACAGTTTTAGCCTCAGACATCTGCGCCCTCCGCTACCTGCTCGCGCTTGCCAAGAATGTCAGAGACCTTCTTGCCACGGCGGTTAGCAACCGCACGCGGGCTAGCACAACGCTCCAGCGCCGCGAACGTCGCCTTCACCATGTTATGCGGGTTACGCGTTCCAAGCGACTTGGCGACAACGTCGTTGATGCCAAGGCTTTCGAACACGGCGCGCATCGGGCCACCAGCGATGATCCCCGTTCCAGCTTCCGCCGAACGAAGAACCACCTTACCAGCACCGAAGTGACCGGCAACGTCATGATGCAGCGTACGACCTTCCTTCATGGGAACGCGGATCATGCCGCGCTTCGCCTTTTCAGTAGCCTTACGGATCGCCTCAGGAACTTCACGAGCCTTACCCGCTCCGTATCCAACGCGACCTTTCTGATCACCCACGACAACCAGTGCAGCAAAAGCGAAGCGACGACCGCCCTTAACCACTTTCGCAACACGATTGATCGTCACGAGCTTGTCGATCAGATCATCACCTTCACGGTCCTGACGCTGATCGCGGTCGCGACCACGACCACCTTCTCTCGGTTCACGTGCCATTACGCGCCCCTCCTCAGAACGAGAGACCGCCCTCGCGGGCAGCCTCCGCGAGCGCCTTGATGCGCCCATGATAGATATAGGAGCCGCGATCGAACACAACCTGCGTCACACCGGCGGCAACCGCACGCTGGGCAACAAGCTTGCCGATAGCCGCTGCAGCATCCCGGTTTGCTCCAGTCGCACCGCCCGTACGGAACTCTTTGTCCAGAGAGGATGCGGCGGCCACTGTAAGGCCGGCGGCATCGTCGATCACCTGGGCATAGATGTTCTTGCCTGAACGGAACACCGACAGGCGCGGACGCCCGCCGGCCTTGCGGCGGAGCTGGAAGCGAAGGCGCTTGCGCCGCCGTTCCCGCAATTCCTGCTGAGTGCTCATTACTTCTTCTTGCCTTCCTTGCGACGAATGGTCTCGGTCTCATAACGCACGCCCTTGCCCTTGTAGGGCTCCGGCTTACGGAAGTTGCGAATATCAAGCGCAACCTGACCAACACGCTGCTTGTCAATGCCTTCGACGACCACGGCTGTCGGACGCGGCGTCGTGATTTTGATTCCCTGAGGAATCGGATACACGACGTCATGAGAGTAGCCGAGGTTCATCACAAGATTGGATCCCTGCACAGCAGCACGGAAACCCGTTCCTGTAATTTCAAGCGTCTTCGAATAGCCCTCGGAAACACCCTTGACCATGGAAGCGACGAGAGCACGGGTCGTGCCCCACATCATCCGGGCCTGGGCCAGAGAACCGAGAGGCTTGACCGCAACCTTACCCTCGTCGACCGTCGTCTCAACCAGAGGAGACAATGGAAGCTTAAGCTCGCCGAGTTTACCTTTAGCCGTCAGAATGCCAGCGTTGATGCTGACAGTCACTCCGGCAGGAACCTCAACGGGATATTTGCCTACGCGTGACATCTATCCCTCCTCAGAATACGCGGCAGAGAACTTCGCCGCCAACATTGGCGGCGCGAGCCTCTGCGTCGGAGAGAACACCACGCGGCGTCGACAGGATCGACACACCGAGGCCAGCATAGACACGCGGCAATTCCTTGATCTTGGAATAGACGCGACGTCCCGGACGCGACACACGGTGGATCTCTTTGATCACCGGCTCGCCTTCCGAATATTTCAGCTCGATACGGATCTGGGAAATACCCTTACGGATTTCCTCAACCGCGAAGCCACGAATGTAGCCTTCACGCTTCAGAGCCTCAAGCACGCTGGCGCGCAGCCGTGATGCCGGCGCAACACACGCGGCATGACGAGCGCGCTGTGCGTTACGGATACGGGTGAGCATATCACCCAAGGGATCAGAAAGTGACATTGCCGCCCCTTACCAGCTCGCCTTGACCACGCCCGGGATCTGGCCATTCGAAGCCAGGTCACGCAGCGCAATACGGCACAGCTCAAACTTACGGTAGTTACCGCGCGAACGACCTGTCAGCTTGCAGCGCAGGCGCACACGAACGCGGGAACCATTCCGGGGAAGCTCGGAAAGCTTGAGGGAAGCCTCAAAGCGATCTTCCATGGGAAGGGTGCGATCCATCACGATATTTTTAAGCGCCAGCCGCTTCGCCTTATCGCGCTGAGCCATATAGGCGCGCTTGGCGTTACGGTTGACGGCGGAAATCTTGGCCATGCCTGATTTACCCTCCGGAACCTGCCGGACCATTCCAGCGGTTTTCCAAAACCTTACATACTACCTGACGTCAACAGAGTTTCCATCAGGCTAAAACACCCTGAGGCCCGCAAAGGCCACAGGGAACGATCAAGCCGTGTTGGCTCACCCCATAAAGGGAAGATCAAAAGCTTTCAAGAGCGCCTTTGCCTCGGCATCGGTCTTCGCCGTTGTGACGAAGATGATGTCCATGCCACGAACCTGGTCAACCTTGTCGTATTCGATCTCCGGGAAGATCAGCTGTTCTTTCAGCCCCAGAGCAAAGTTGCCACGTCCGTCAAAGCCCTTGTTCGCAGGCAGACCACGGAAGTCACGAATGCGCGGCATCGCAATCGTCACCAGACGATCAAGAAACTCATACATCCGCGCGCGACGCAGGGTCACCTTGCAGCCGATGGGAAGACCTTCACGGATCTTGAAACCCGCGATTGCTTTTTTCGCCACTGTCTTGACCGGACGCTGACCAGCGATCAGCATCATTTCATTCAGAGCAGCGTCAAGCTTCTTCTGATCACCAGCAGCTTCGCCCACGCCCATATTGAGAACGATCTTCTCAAGACGAGGAACCTGCATCACATTCTTGTAGCCGAACTGCTCACGCAGCTTGCCAGCCAGCTCAGCTTCATATCGTGCCTTAAGGCGAGGGACGACGTGCGTATTTTCGGTAGCCATCAGTCCCTCCTCAGCCTTCGATCACTTCGCCGGTCGCTTTGGCGACTCGAACTTTGCGACCATCATCAAGAACACGGAAACCAACCTTGGTCGGCTTGCCGCTCTTCGGATCGATCAGAGCAAGGTTGGAGAGATTCACCGGCGCTTCGCGCTCGATGATACCACCTTCCTCACCCATGCGCGTTGCGCGCTTGTGGCGCTTTGCAACCGCAACGCCACGGACAACAGCCTTGTTCTCGACCGGCAGAACCGAGAGAACTTCACCGCGAACGCCCTTGGAAGACCCGGTCGTTACGACGACGGTGTCACCCTTTTTGATACGAGCAGCCATTACAGCACCTCCGGCGCCAGCGAGATGATCTTCATGAACTTGCGCGCACGCAGCTCACGGACAACCGGGCCAAAGATACGCGTACCGATCGGCTCCTGCTGCTTGTTGATCAGCACAGCCGCGTTGCGGTCGAAGCGAATCGCACTGCCGTCTGCACGACGCACCGGGTAGGACGTCCGAACGATGACGGCCTGATGGACGTCACCTTTCTTCACCTTGCCACGGGGAATCGCTTCCTTGACGGAAACGACGATCACGTCGCCGACCGAGGCAGACTTCCGCTTGGAGCCGCCCAGCACCTTGATGCACTGCACCTGACGTGCGCCTGAATTATCGGCGACCTCGAGGTTGGTCTCGGGATGGATCATTTACCTTATACCCCTGTTACGCAGCGTTCCCGGACGCAACATCACCAACGACTTCGCCGTTGCGTGAGATGACCGTCCAGGTCTTGCGCTTGGAAATCGGTGTGCATTCTTCGATGCGAACCGCGTCTCCAATCTTGCATACGTTAAGTTCATCATGCGCCGCATACTTCTTAGAGCGACGAATGAACTTCTTATAAAGCGGGTGCATGATACGACGATCGACAAGAACGGTAATCGTCTTGTCCATCTTGTCGCTGGTCACGCGCCCGCTGAGAATGCGCTTAGGCATTAGCCGCTCCCTCAGGAATTGGCCGCAGCACCAGCCGCGGCAGTCTTCTTCGCAGCCTGAGCTACGATCGTCTTGATACGGGCAATGTCACGGCGAACAACACGCACGCGGCTTGCCCCTTCATTCTGACCGGTGGCCTGCTGGAACCGAAGATTGAACTGCTCGCGCTTCAGATCGAGAAGAAGCGCCTGCAACTCATCAACGGATTTCACACGCAGATCAGCCGGCTTGAGTGCCTTGCTCATCTTATGCCTCTCCGATTCGGGTCACGAACTTCGTCTTGATCGGAAGTTTCGCAGCACCAAGAGCGAGCGCCTCACGCGCCACTTCTGGTGGAACCCCCTCGATCTCGAACAGGATACGACCCGGTCTAACACGGGCCACCCAGTATTCCGGAGATCCCTTGCCGGAGCCCATACGCACTTCGGCAGGCTTTGTCGAGACCGGAAGATCCGGAAAGATGCGAATCCACACGCGACCAGCACGTTTCATCGCACGGGTGATCGCACGACGGGACGCCTCGATCTGGCGTGCCGTGATACGCTCCGGCTCAAGAGCCTTGAGACCGAACGCGCCGAAATTCAGCTGCGTGCCGCTCTTGGCCAAGCCATGAATGCGGCCCTTGTGGGCCTTGCGGAATTTAGTCCGCTTTGGAGAAAGCATTGTTCTCTATCCCTCAGCGCTGCGGCGCCTGCTCAGCGGCGCGACGATCCTGGGCCATCGGGTCCTGGGCAAGGATCTCACCTTTGAAGATCCAAACCTTCACACCGCAGGTGCCGTAGGTCGTTTTCGCTGTTGCAGTTCCATAATCAATGTCGGCACGAAGTGTATGCAGCGGCACACGACCTTCACGATACCACTCGATACGAGCGATTTCAGCGCCACCAAGACGACCCGAGCAGTTGATTCGGATACCCTGGGCGCCGAGACGCATGGCCGACTGAACCGCACGCTTCATGGCACGACGGAATGCCACGCGACGTTCCAGCTGCTGGGCGATGTTTTCAGCCACCAGTGTCGCATCGATTTCCGGCTTGCGGATTTCGACAATGTTCAGCGCGACTTCCGTGCCAGCCATCTTCGTCAGCTCCTTGCGGAGTGCGTCGATGTCCTGGCCCTTCTTGCCGATGACAACGCCTGGACGCGCAGCATAGATCGTCACACGCGGCTTCTTTGCCGGACGCTCGATGACCACGCGGGAAACACCCGCACCAGCCAGCTTGCGACGCAGGAAAGCGCGCAGTTTCAGATCTGCATGCAGCAGCCGGGAATAGTCAGCATCTGCATACCAGCGGCTGTCCCAGGTGCGGTTGATACCGAGCCGAAGCCCGATCGGATTGACTTTATGTCCCATCGTCAGGCCGCCTTCTCTTCCGTCTTTGCCTCAGGCTCGGGCGCACGCTCGGCCACGACAATCTTCAGATGACTGAAGAATTTCTCGACGCGAGCGGAACGACCACGACCACGTGCATGGAAGCGACGCATCACGATCGACTTGCCCACATCGGCTGTCTTCACAACCAGCTGGTCAACGTCCAGCTGATGATTGTTCTCGGCGTTCGCAATCGCGCTCTCAAGTGTCTTCTTCACGTCCTGAGCGATACGACGCTTGGAGAACGTGAGAGTCGCCACTGCCTGAGCAGCCGGCTTGTTGCGGATCAGACCAGCAACAAGACCAAGCTTGCGGGGGCTCACGCGGATATTCCGCGTGATTGCCTGTGCTTCGTTCTCAGCCAGAACGCGAGGATGCTTGGATTTGCTCATCTCAGCCTCGCTTCGACTTCTTGTCCGCACCGTGACCATGGAAGGTACGGGTCGGAGAGAATTCGCCAAACTTGTGGCCAACCATGTTTTCAGTCACCTGAACCGGGAGGAACTTGTGACCGTTATAAACACCAAACGTCAGACCAACGAACTGCGGAAGGATCGTGGAACGACGTGACCAGATCTTGATCACCTCGTTACGACCCGACGCGCGTGACGCCTCGGCCTTGTTCAGCAGATACCCGTCTACGAACGGGCCTTTCCAGACGGAACGTGCCATCTCTTATTGCCCCTTACTTGCCGGTCTTCCGGCGACGGATGATCAGACTGTCCGTACGCTTGTTGACCCGTGTCTTGTAACCCTTGGTCGGCTTGCCCCACGGCGTAACCGGATGACGGCCACCCGAGGTCCGGCCTTCACCACCACCATGCGGATGGTCGACCGGGTTCATGACGACACCACGGTTGTGCGGACGGCGACCGAGCCAGCGCATACGGCCAGCCTTGCCCATGTGCTGGTTCATGTTGTCCGGATTGGACACCGCGCCAACCGTTGCGAAGCATTCACCGCGCACAACGCGAAGCTCACCGGACTGCAGGCGGATCTGGGCATAGCCAGAGTCCTTGCCGACCAGCTGGGCGTAGGTGCCTGCCGAACGAGCCATCTTGCCGCCAGCGCCCTGCTTCAGCTCGATGTTATGCACGATCGTTCCGACGGGGATCGAAGCCAGCGGCATAGCATTGCCCGGCTTGATATCAACGCGGGTGCCCGCGATGACCTGATCACCAACCTTCAGGCGCTGCGGAGCCAGAATATAGGCCAGCTCGCCGTCTTCGTACTTGATCAGCGCGATGAACGCCGTACGGTTCGGATCATATTCCAGACGCTCAACGGTGCCCAGCACGTCCAGCTTGCGACGCTTGAAGTCGACATAGCGATAGGACTGCTTGTGACCGCCGCCACGAAAGCGTGACGTCGTGCGACCATGATTGTTACGACCACCGGACTTGTTCTTGCCCTCGGTCAGCTGCTTGACCGGCTTGCCCTTCCACAGGTCAGCTCGGTCCACCAGCACCGTGCCACGAAGGCTCGGCGTGACGGGATTAAAGTGCTTCAATGCCATGTGTAGATACCCCGCGTCACGCCAGCTTGGCGGTCAGGTCAATCGACTGACCCTCCGCCAGCTGTACGAACGCCTTCTTGATATCGGAGCGCTGTCCGGGACGACCCTTGAAACGCTTCGTCTTGCCCTTCTGAACCAGCGTGCAAACGCTGACGACCTTGACGCCGAAAAGAGTCTCAACCGCGACCTTGATCTCAGGCTTGGTGGCCGAGGAGGCGACCTTGAAGGCCACCTGGTTCTTCTCGGACATCGCCGTCGCCTTTTCGGTGATCAGCGGCGCACGAACGATGTCGTAGAGCGCTTCGCGCGACATCTTTTCCGCCTTCTTGCGGATCGCAAGCACATTTGTCATGCCAGTCGCTCCTTGAGGGCTTCAACGCCAGCACGGGTGACCGCAAGGACGTCGTGGTTGAGAATGTCATAGACGTTCGCGCCGATGGTCGGCAGGACGTCAATCTTCGGCAGATTGCGGGCAGCGCGAACGAAACCTTCGTTCACTGTGCCGTCCACGATCAGAGCGGATGTCAGACCCAGAGCCTTCAGCTTTACAGCCAGCTCAGCAGTCTTCGTCACACCATCTGCTGCATCAAGAACGATCAGCTTGCCGTCTTTCGCCTTCTGGGAAAGAGCGGAGATCAGACCGAGACGACGCACCTTCTTGGGAAGGTCATAGCCATGATCGCGAACAACCGGACCATGAACCGCACCACCGGTACGATACTGCGGAGCGCGCAGCGAGCCCTGACGAGCAGAGCCAGTACCTTTCTGGCGGTACGGCTTCTTCGTCGTACCGGAGACCTCGCCCATGCCCTTCACCTTGTGGGTGCCGGCGCGGCGCTTGGCCAGCTGCCAGTGAACCACACGCGCCATGATGTCGGCACGCGGTGCAACAGCGAAAATCTCGTCCGGAAGCGTGGCTGTGCCGGCGCTGCCGTTATCGAGGGTTTTGATATCGAGTTCCATCGTCCTCAGCCCTCCGCCGTCGCAACGGCTGCCGGATACGGCGCCTCTGCATGACGGGCCTTCTTGATCGCGTCACGGACCATGACCAGTCCGTTCTTCGCGCCCGGGATGGAACCACGAATCATGACCAGATTCTTCTCCGGATCGACCGCAGCCACTTCCAGGTTCAATGTCGTCACGCGCTCATCACCAAGGTGACCAGCCATCTTCTTGTTCTTGAAGGTCTTGCCGGGATCCTGACGGTTACCGGTAGAACCATGTGAACGGTGAGAGATGGACACACCGTGAGAAGCTTCGAGACCGGCGAAGTTCCAGCGCTTCATGGCGCCAGCAAATCCCTTACCCTTGCTCGTGCCTGTGACATCCACCTTCTGACCAACCACAAAGTGGGAGGCGAGGATACGGGTGCCTGGCTCGAGAACGGCGTCGGCAGCAACGCGGAATTCGCGCACGGCCTTCTTCGGCTCGACCTTCACGCGGGCATAATGGCCGCGGTTCGGCTTCGTGACATTCTTCACCTTGGCCTTGCCAAGACCGAGCTGCACAGCGGTGTAACCGTCGCGCTCTTCGGTACGGGCATCAACCACCTGCACATCATCGAGATGCAGAACAGTGACGGGCACATGAGTGCCATCTTCCTTAAACAGCCGGGTCATACCCAGCTTTCTTGCGATCAATCCGGTACGCATCGTCTGGACCTTAGAGTTTGATCTCGACATCAACGCCAGCGGCGAGGTCGAGCTTCATGAGGGCGTCCACGGTCTGCGGGGTCGGCTCGACAATGTCGAGCAGCCTGCGGTGAGTCCGAATTTCGAACTGTTCGCGGCTTTTCTTATCCACGTGGGGTGAGCGGTTCACAGTGAACCGTTCGATATGCGTCGGCAGCGGGATAGGACCCCGAACCCGCGCACCCGTACGCTTCGCCGTGTTGACGATCTCTTTCGTGCTGTTATCGAGCACGCGATGATCGTACGCCTTTAGGCGAATGCGGATGTTCTGGTTGTCCATCGTCTTGTTTCAGTCCAACTTTCTAATCCGGTCAGGGTCTGCCCGGGATATCCCACCGCCAAGTAAGACCCCGGCCGGATCACTCCGACCGGGGACACTCAGTTCAGGGCCCACCCAATCAAGGGCTATGGGGCACCTGCCCCGTCTTACTCAGTGATCGAAGCGACCACGCCTGCACCAACCGTGCGGCCACCTTCGCGGATAGCGAAACGGAGACCTTCATCCATGGCGATCGGAGCTATCAGCTCGACGTCCATAGCGATGTTGTCGCCCGGCATGACCATTTCCGTGCCTTCCGGCAGGTGAACAACGCCAGTGACGTCGGTCGTGCGGAAGTAGAACTGCGGACGGTAGTTCGTGAAGAACGGCGTGTGACGACCACCCTCTTCCTTGGTGAGGATGTAAGCCTCAGCCTTGAACTTCTTGTGCGGCGTGATGGAGCCCGGCTTGGCCAGAACCTGACCACGCTCAACGTCCTCACGCTTCGTGCCACGCAGCAGGGCGCCGATGTTGTCGCCAGCCTCACCACGATCAAGCAGCTTGCGGAACATTTCAACGCCGGTCACGGTTGTCT
Source organism: Acetobacter aceti NBRC 14818 (assembly GCF_000193495.2). Lineage (NCBI taxonomy): Bacteria > Pseudomonadati > Pseudomonadota > Alphaproteobacteria > Acetobacterales > Acetobacteraceae > Acetobacter > Acetobacter aceti. Next base: position 1,870,714 of record NZ_AP023410.1, read on the forward strand.
TGGTCGTCGGACGGATGCCAACGATCTCAACTTCGTCACCTGTATTGACAACGCCACGCTCGACACGACCCGTTACAACCGTGCCACGACCAGAGATCGAGAACACGTCTTCGATCGGCATCAGGAACGGACGGTCAACCGGACGCTCCGGCTGCGGGATGTAGGAGTCAACAGCGTCCATCAGATCCTTGACGCGGTTCTCGCCAATTTCCGGATCGCCATCTTCCAGGGTAACAAGAGCGGAACCCTTGATCACCGGAATTTCATCGCCCGGGAACTGATAGGAAGAAAGAAGCTCACGCACTTCCATCTCGACCAGCTCAAGCAGCTCAGGGTCATCAACCTGATCAACCTTGTTCAGGAACACGACCAGAGCCGGAACACCGACCTGACGGGCGAGCAGGATGTGCTCACGGGTCTGCGGCATTGGGCCGTCAGCAGCGGACACAACCAGAATCGCGCCGTCCATCTGGGCAGCACCGGTGATCATGTTCTTCACATAGTCAGCGTGACCCGGGCAGTCGACGTGAGCATAGTGACGCTTTGCCGTCTCATACTCAACGTGAGCCGTGGAGATGGTGATACCACGAGCGCGCTCTTCGGGAGCGGCGTCGATCATGTCGTATGCCTTGAACTCAGCGCCGCCCGTCTTGGCCAGCGTCTTCGTGATCGCAGCGGTGAGCGACGTCTTTCCATGGTCAACGTGACCAATGGTGCCGATATTACAATGCGGCTTATTACGCTCGAATTTAGCCTTTGCCATCGTTTCTCTCCGTTACCCATCTATAGACGGGATGCGGTTGTTAGCAATTTCTGCTGCGGCACCCAACCCGGAACACCGCAACACACATAAAAAAGCGCTCGTTACCAGCGGTAGTGGCTGAAAGCCTTGTTGGCTTCCGCCATACGATGCGTGTCTTCGCGCTTCTTGACCGCGGCGCCACGATTATTCACGGCATCCATCAGCTCGTTGGAAAGACGATCCTGCATCGTGCTTTCACCGCGCTTGCGCGACGCATCGATCAGCCAGCGGATCGCCAGAGCCTGACGACGGTCAGCGCGAACTTCCACAGGCACCTGATACGTTGCACCACCAACACGACGGGAACGAACCTCGACGGCCGGCTTCACGTTATCCAGCGCCGCATGGAACATGGCGACAGGATCAGCGGAAGCACCCCCACGACGATGCAGCACATCCAGAGCACCGTAGACGATGCCTTCAGCCGTGGACTTCTTGCCATCATACATCAGCGCATTCATGAAACGCGTGATGACGATGTCTCCAAATTTCGGATCCGGTAGGATCTCACGCTTTACAGCGCGGTGACGGCGACTCATGCCTCGATATTCCCTTACTTCGGACGCTTAGCGCCATAGAGCGAACGACGCTGACGGCGCTTTGCGATGCCCTGGGTATCAAGCACACCACGGAGGATGTGGTAACGGACACCCGGAAGATCCTTCACACGACCACCACGGATCAGGACGACGCTATGCTCCTGAAGGTTATGACCCTCACCCGGAATATAGCTCACCACCTCATGGCCGTTCGTCAGACGCACCTTCGCGACCTTACGGAGCGCGGAGTTCGGCTTTTTGGGAGTGGTTGTATAAACGCGAGTGCAAACGCCGCGCTTCTGCGGGCAGCCCTGAAGGGCAGGCACCTTGTTGCGCTTTGCCGCAGGCTCGCGCCCCTTGGCGATCAGCTGGTTGATGGTCGGCATGCGCCTTTCCCGATCCTTACACAGTTCGGCCGGCGAACCCTCACTTCGGTTGCCGACTGTCATTCAAAATCACCCTCCGGATACAGCATCCGGAGAGCCTATGTTTACATCCGGCCTTAACGCACCCTCCAAGGAGCACATGGAACCGCATGCTGTAATTGCTTTGACAACAACCTGCCCGGACAGTGAGCCGGAATGCATGAAGCTGAGGCGGCGGACCCTAGGCCCCGGAACCATGCGAGTCAAGAAAACTCCCACGATTCGGGCCAGTTTCCTGACCTTACTGACATTAACATTCCGTTGGGACCGGCTTTTTGGCGTCGTTACGCAACGAATTGTGCGCCTCATAACCCGGAATCGCTGGTTTGACCAGTGAAAACGGGCATCACGATAGGGAAAAGAATCCATCGTGATATGCGTTATCCGCATCCAGCCGTCTGATGCTTGTCACAGGAAAAAAGAAAGGCCGGGACAAAACCCGGCCTTTCCATAATCACAGGATTTGAAGTCTGCTGATTACTCGGCAGCCTCATTTCCATGCTCAAGGCGCTGACGATCCTGACGCGCCGCAACAGCACGCAGCTTGTTCATCACGCTACCTGTTCCCGCAGGGATCAGACGACCAACGATGACGTTTTCCTTCAGACCGTTCAGTGTATCGACCTTGCCCGCCGTAGCAGCCTCGGTGAGCACGCGTGTCGTCTCCTGGAAGGAGGCGGCCGAGATGAAGGACTGCGTCTGCAGCGAGGCCTTTGTGATGCCCTGAAGCACTGGCATGGCCACCGCCGGACGATCTCCAGCATTCATGCGCTTGGTGTTCTCGCCTTCGAACTCGATGCGATCCACCGTCTCACCCACGAGATACGTCGTGTCACCCGGCTCCAGAACCTCGACCTTCTGCAGCATCTGGCGAACGATCACCTCGATGTGCTTGTCGTTGATCTTCACGCCCTGCAGTCGATACACGTCCTGAATCTCGTTCACGAGATAATCGGACAGAGCCTCGACACCCATGACCTTCAGGATGTCATGCGGCACGCGCGGACCGTCGACCAGCGGATCGCCTTTCTGGACAAAGTCACCTTCCTGAACGGAAACGTGCTTGCCTTTCGGCACCAGATATTCGGTCTCTTCACCTGTCTCATCGTTCTTGACGATGACACGGCGCTTCGACTTGTAATCCTTGCCGAACTCAACGCGACCTTCATTCTCTGCGATGATCGCATGATCCTTCGGACGACGTGCCTCGAACAGTTCGGCAACGCGCGGCAGACCACCGGTAATGTCACGCGTCTTGGAACCTTCACGCGGAATACGCGCCAGCACGTCACCCGCATGGACCTGCGCGCCGTTCTCAACGGAAAGCAGCGAGTCAGGCGACAGGAAGTAACGGGCGTCATTGCCGTTATCCAGTTTGATGACGTTGTTGTTGCTGTCCTTCAGCTGCAGACGCGGACGCAGGTCGACACCCTTGGAGGCCTGCTTGTAATCCACGACCACTTTCGAAGTCAGACCCGTCACTTCGTCCATACGCTCGACAAGCGTGATGGAGTCGATCAGGTCGAGATATTCGACCGTGCCTGCCTTCTCGGTGATGATCGGCAGGGTGTACGGATCCCACTCGGCCATCTTCTGGTTACGGGTGACGGCCTGACCGTCTTCCACCAGAAGTCGCGCACCGTAAGGCACACGATAGCGCGCACGCTCCGTACCGTTCTCGTCAGCCAGGATGATTTCACAGTTACGGGCCATGACAATCGGCACGTTCTGCGAGTTCTGCACCACGTTACGGTTGCGGATGGTCACCTTGCCGTCACGGGATGCTTCAACCATCGACTGCTCGGCGCCACGCTGGGCGGCACCACCGATATGGAAGGTACGCATCGTAAGCTGCGTTCCGGGCTCACCGATGGACTGTGCGGCGATAACACCGACAGCTTCACCGATGTTGACCGGCGTGCCGCGGGCAAGGTCACGACCGTAGCAGTGACCGCAAACGCCGACGCGGCTGTCACAGGTCAGAACAGAGCGAATCAGAACTGTCTCGACAGCGGCCTTCTCGATGATTTCGGCGTCAGCCTCCTCAACAAGATGGTTACGCTTGAAGATGACTTCACCCGTGGTCGGGTTCACGACGTCAGCTGCCAGCGTACGACCCAGGATTCGTTCGGAAAGCGAGGAAACAACCTCACCGCCATCCATCACCGCACGAATGGTCAGACCACGCTCGGTACCGCAATCGTTCTCGACGATGATGCAATCCTGAGCCACGTCGACCAGACGACGGGTCAGGTAACCCGAGTTGGCCGTCTTCAGAGCGGTATCGGCAAGTCCCTTACGGGCGCCGTGGGTCGAGGTGAAGTAATCGAGAACCGACAGGCCTTCCTTAAAGTTGGCGATGATCGGCTGTTCGATAATCTCACCCGACGGCTTGGCCATCAGACCACGCATACCGGCAAGCTGCTTCATCTGTGCTGGCGACCCACGCGCACCGGAGTGGCTCATCATCCAGACCGAGTTGATCGGCTTGCCGATCTCGGCCCGTGACAGCTCCTTGGTCATCGCAGCCTGCACTTCGTCCGTGCAGCGCGACCAGGCATCAACTACCTTGTTGTAGCGCTCGCCAGCGGTGATCAGACCGTCCTGATACTGCTGCTCGAATTCCTTGACCTCTGCGGACGTGCGGTCGACCAGCTCTTTCTTCTCGTGCGGGATGATCATGTCATCCTTACCGAAGGAGATACCGGCTTTCGCAGCGTGACGGAAACCAAGCGACATCATGCGGTCACAGAAGATCACCGCTTCCTTCTGACCACAGTGACGGTAGACCGCGTCGATCACGTCGGACACGTTCTTCTTGGTCAGCTGCTTGTTGATCAGGGAGAACGGGACCGAGCTGCTTTTCGGCAGGATCTGGGCGATCAGAACGCGACCCGGTGTCGTGACAACATTCTCGGCGTAAGAACTGCCATCTTCGCGGGTCATCTCAAGACGCATACGAATCTTGTCGTGGAGCTTCAGAGCGCCTGTCGACAGGGCATATTCGACTTCGTTGATCGAGCCGAAAGAGGGCGCGCCCTTTTTAAGAAGCTCACCAGTCTTGTCGTCATATTCATTGCGATCAAGCGTCGCTCCGAACTCAGGTGTCTCAAGGCTGAGATAGTAGAGCCCAAGAACGATATCCTGAGACGGCACGATGATCGGCTTGCCGTTCGCGGGGCTGAGGATGTTGTTGGTCGACATCATCAGCACGCGGGCTTCAAGCTGGGCTTCAAGCGACAGCGGCACGTGAACGGCCATCTGGTCACCGTCGAAGTCCGCGTTGAAGGCGGTGCAGACCAGCGGGTGAAGCTGGATCGCCTTACCTTCGACAAGGATCGGCTCGAACGCCTGAATACCAAGACGATGCAGCGTCGGTGCGCGGTTCAGCATCACGGGATGCTCGCGGATCACCTCTTCGAGAATATCCCAGACTTCCGGACGCTCCTTTTCCACCATGCGCTTTGCAGCCTTGATGGTGGTGGCGTGACCATATTTCTCGAGCTTCGAGTAGATGAACGGCTTGAACAGTTCCAGCGCCATCTTCTTGGGAAGACCGCACTGATGCAGTTTCAGCTCAGGTCCGACCACGATGACCGAACGACCGGAGTAATCGACGCGCTTGCCGAGCAGGTTCTGACGGAAACGTCCCTGCTTGCCTTTCAGCATGTCGGACAGCGACTTCAGCGGGCGCTTGTTGGCGCCTGTGATGGCGCGTCCACGACGACCGTTGTCGAACAGGGCGTCCACGGACTCCTGCAGCATGCGCTTTTCGTTACGAACGATGATGTCCGGCGCACGCAGCTCCATGAGCCGCTTCAGACGGTTGTTACGGTTGATGACGCGACGGTACAGATCGTTCAGATCCGACGTTGCGAAACGACCACCATCCAGCGGAACCAGAGGACGCAGCTCGGGCGGGATCACCGGCACGATGTCCAGAATCATCCATTCCGGCTTGCAGCCACTCTCGGCGAACGCTTCGATCAGCTTCAGACGCTTGACCAGCTTCTTGCGCTTGGCCTCGGATGTCGTCTCCTTCAGTTCCTGACGGAGATTGACCTTCTCGGCGTCGCAGTCGATGCGCTCGAGCAGCTTCTTGATGGCTTCAGCGCCGATACCGACTTCGATGCCGTCTTCGGCATGCTCATCGAGCACGTCGAGATACTGCTCTTCCGTCAGAAGGCTGAACTGCTTCAGAGGAGATGTGCCCGGCTCCAGAACCAGATAGCTCTCGAAGTAGAGAACCTTCTCCAGATCTTTCAGCGTCATGTCGACCATCAGGCCGATACGGCTTGGAAGCGACTTCAGGAACCAGATGTGCGCGACCGGGCTTGCGAGCTGGATGTGACCCATCCGCTCACGACGGACCTTCGCCAGCGTGACTTCAACACCGCACTTCTCGCAGACAATGCCGCGGAATTTCATGCGCTTGTATTTGCCGCACAGGCACTCGTAGTCCTTGATCGGACCAAAGATACGCGCGCAGAACAGACCATCACGTTCCGGCTTGAACGTACGATAGTTGATCGTCTCCGGCTTCTTGATCTCGCCAAACGACCAGGACCGGATCTGCTCGCTGGATGCAAGCTGGATCTTGATCTGATCGAAGGTGGCTGCCTGACCAGTCTGGCCAAGGATTTTCATGAGTTCATTCATGCGCCGAAAACCTCCAGGACGGGTGTCACGCGGCCGCGCTCCGCGTCACGCCGGGCGTTCTGCCCCGCGCTCCGTTTCATTGAAAACAGGTCGGCGTCGAGAGGCCAAGGCCCCTCGACAAGATTAAAGGGAAAATCAGTCACCACTGTTTTCCAGATCCACATTCAGACCAAGCGACTTCAGTTCCTTGATGAGAACGTTGAAGCTCTCAGGGATACCGGCCTCGAAGTCGTCCTGCTCACGAACGATCGATTCGTAAACCTTGGTACGACCGGAGACGTCATCGGACTTGACCGTCAGCATTTCCTGCAGCGTGTAAGCTGCGCCATACGCCTCAAGTGCCCAGACTTCCATCTCACCGAAGCGCTGGCCACCAAACTGCGCCTTACCACCCAGCGGCTGCTGCGTGACAAGCGAGTAAGGACCGATCGAACGGGCATGGATCTTGTCATCGACAAGGTGATGCAGCTTGAGCATGTAGATGTAGCCGACCGTCGTCTTGCGCTCGAACGGCTCGCCTGTGCGACCGTCGATGAGCTGAGACTGACCGGAACGGTCGACACCCGCCTTCTCAAGCATGTTCTCGATATCGGGGATCGAGGCGCCATCGAACACCGGCGTTGCAATCGGCACGCCCTTGCGCAGATTGTTCGACAGTTCAACGAGCTGGTCGTGGGACATTTCAGCGATGTCGGCCTTGAAGACCTCATCCCCATAAACATCCTTCAGTTCATCCAGAAGCACCTGCTTCTTTTCACCGTCCCGCTGATACTCATCGACCATGTTGCCAATGCGGCGGCCGATGTTGGCGCAGGCCCAGCCAAGATGAGTCTCAAGGATCTGTCCGACGTTCATTCGTGATGGCACACCGAGCGGGTTCAGCACGATGTCAACAGACGTTCCATCCTCCAGGAACGGCATGTCTTCAACCGGCACCACACGGGAAACAACACCCTTGTTTCCGTGACGACCAGCCATCTTGTCACCCGGCTGAAGCTTACGCTTCACCGCAACGAAGACCTTGACCATCTTCATCACGCCCGGCGGCAGTTCATCACCACGCTGGAGCTTCTCGACCTTGCTGTCGAAACGAGCCTGAATCTTCTGGATAGCGGCATCGAATTCACGACGCAGGGTTTCCAGCTCAGCCGTGACGGAGTCGGACGCGACGCTTACGTTGCGCCATGCGCCACGCGGAATCTCGGCCAGCACTTCTTCCGTGATCGGTGTGCCGGACTTCAGACCCTTGAAGCCTGTTCCCGCCGTCTCACCGATGAGACGTTCACGCAGACGGTTGTAGAAGGAACGCTCCTGAATGGCGCGCTCGTCATCACGGTCCTTCGCCAGACGCTCGATCTCGGCGCGCTCGATCGCCATCGCACGCTCGTCCTTGTCGACACCGCGACGGGAGAAGACGCGGACGTCAACGATCGTGCCGGTCGTGCCGGGCGGCAGACGCAGCGACGTGTCACGAACGTCGGAAGCCTTTTCACCGAAGATGGCGCGGAGGAGCTTCTCTTCCGGCGTCATCGGGCTTTCGCCCTTCGGTGTGACCTTACCGATCAGGATGTCGCCCGGGTTCACCTCGGCGCCGACATACACGATGCCTGCCTCGTCGAGATTGCGAAGAGCTTCTTCACCGACATTCGGGATGTCGCGGGTGATTTCTTCCTGACCAAGCTTCGTGTCACGCGCCATGACTTCGAATTCCTCGATATGGATCGAGGTGAAAACGTCGTCACGCGCGATACGCTCGGAGATCAGGATGGAATCTTCGAAGTTGTAACCGTTCCAGGGCATAAACGCGACGAGCACGTTACGGCCCAGAGCCAGTTCACCCAGTTCCGTGGACGGACCATCGGCAATGATGTCACCAGCAGCAACCTGATCGCCCACGCGCACCAGCGGACGCTGGTTGATGCAGGTGGACTGGTTGGAACGGGAGTATTTCCGCAGACGATAGGTATCAACACCCTGCGTCGCACCGGTTGAGTCCGTTACGCGCACCACGATGCGGGCGCCGTCGATCTGATCGACCACACCACTGCGGCGGGCAACGATCGTCGCACCCGAGTCATGAGCAACAGCGGCTTCCATGCCCGTTCCAACCAGCGGCGCATCGGAGCGCACCAGCGGAACAGCCTGACGCTGCATGTTCGATCCCATGAGCGCACGGTTGGCGTCATCGTTCTCAAGGAACGGAATCAGCGCCGCGGCGACGGAAACAAGCTGCTTCGGAGAAACGTCACAGGCCGTCACGTCAGTCGGGAGAACCTGACGGAAGTCACCGTTCCGGCGAACCGAAACGAGGTCACCGGTCAGGGTACCGTCCTTGTCCTGCTTGGCGTCAGCCTGAGCAACGACAAGACGCTCTTCTTCCATGGCGGAAAGATACTTCCAGCCGTCCTGAAGCTTGCCATCCTTCACGAGACGATAAGGTGTCTCGATGAAGCCGTACTTGTTCACCTTGGCATAGGTCGCCAGTGAGTTGATCAGACCGATGTTCGGGCCTTCCGGCGTCTCAATCGGGCAGATACGACCGTAATGGGTCGGATGAACGTCACGGACCTCGAAGCCTGCGCGCTCACGGGTCAGACCGCCCGGGCCAAGCGCCGAAAGACGACGCTTGTGCGTGACTTCCGAAAGCGGGTTGGTCTGGTCCATGAACTGTGAAAGCTGCGAGGAACCGAAGAACTCACGCACAGCAGCAGCGGCCGGCTTCGCGTTGATCAGGTCATGCGGCATGACCGTGTCGATATCAACGGAACCCATACGCTCGCGAATGGCGCGCTCCATACGGAGCAGACCGATGCGATACTGGTTTTCCATCAGTTCGCCGACAGAGCGAACACGACGGTTACCGAGGTTATCAATGTCGTCGATCTGGCCGCGACCATCCTTCAGATCGCACATGACCTTCATGGTGCGCAGGATGTCTTCCTTGCGGAGGACACGCACCGTGTCAGGGCATTCAAGACCCAGACGCATGTTCATCTTCACACGACCGACAGACGACAGGTCATAGCGGTCAGGATCGAAGAACAGGCTGCGGAACATCGCTTCCGCCGTCTCAGCGGTCGGCGGCTCACCCGGACGCATGACGCGATAGATGTCGATCAGCGCCTCATCACGGGAGTTGTTCTTGTCCACCGTCATGGTGTTGCGGATCCACGGACCATTGGCCTGGTCAACCGCAAGGGTCGGCAGCTCAGTGATCCCGGCTTCTTCCAGCGCCAGCAAACGGGCTTCTGTCAGTTCTTCGCCGCCCTCACCATAGATCTCACCCGTGTTCGGGTTGACGATATCATGGGCGATGAAACGTCCAAGCAGGTCCGCTTCCGTGACCAGTACTTCCTTCGTGGTCTCGGCGATCTTGCGGACGGCACGAGCGGTCAGCTTTGTATCAGCTTCAGCAACGACCTCGCCGCTATCCGCGTCGATCAGGTCGGAGAGAAGCTTCTGCCCCTTGAAAGCTTCCGGGTCGAAAGCGCGCGCCCAGCCCTTGGCGGTCTTCTGGAAGATGACCTTGCCATAGAAGTAGTCAAGGATCTCATCGGAATCCATGCCACCGATGTCCATGGAAGCGACGTCGCCGCCCTCTTCCGCCTTCTTCTTGCGCGCAGCCTCGGAATTGGCGCCTTCGAGCGCATAAAGCAGCGTTGTGGCCGGCAGCTTACGCTTCCGGTCGATACGGACATAGATCAGGTCCTTGGCGTCGAATTCGAAATCGAGCCATGAACCGCGATACGGGATAACGCGGGCCGAGAAGAGATACTTGCCCGAAGAGTGGGTCTTGCCCTTGTCGTGATCGAAGAAGACGCCCGGCGAACGGTGCATCTGGCTGACGATCACGCGCTCGGTGCCGTTGACGATAAAGGTGCCGTTATCGGTCATCAGGGGCATGTCGCCCATGTAAACCGGCTGCTCCTTGATATCGCGGATCGAGCGGGAGCCCGTATCCTCATCAACGTCCCAGACGATCAGACGGAGAATGACCTTCAGCGGCGCGGCATAGGTCAGGCCACGCTGGATGCACTCTTCAACGTCATATTTCGGGTCTTCGAATTCGTACTGAACGAACTCAAGACGACCGCGGCCTGCGAAATCGTTGATCGGAAAAACGGAACGGAAAACTTCCTGAAGCCCCGTCTGCGTCCGCGCATCAGGTGATACGTTCGCCTGAAGAAATGCCTCATAGGAGGCGCGCTGAACATCGATGAGGTTAGGCATCGGCGCAACTTCGGGAATCCGCCCGAAACTTTTGCGGATCCTTTTACGCCCCGTGAACGATTTGGTGATTGCGTTCATGTCTATCTGCCTCGTCCCTGCCGTCGGACCATCCGGCCACCCCGTTTCCAAAAAGGAAAGGAGAGGGCCAGACGGTCCGGCCTGTAATGCACACTTCACACGACCCACGCCGTAATCCGGTGCAGTCGTCTGGTCCGTGAAACGTTGTAGCATCTACCCTTTACAGGGAGTCACTACAGACGAACAGGCGGAGACCGTAGACAGCCTCCGCCCAGAACCAACTCAAAACAGTGACGGCACACGCAGGTGCCGCCAGAAGATCGAGATAATTATTTAATCTCAACCTTAGCGCCGTTGTCTTCGAGAGTCTTCTTGATCTTCTCGGCTTCGTCCTTGCTGGCACCTTCCTTGATGGTCTTCGGAGCGCCTTCGACAAGGTCCTTGGCTTCCTTCAGACCCAGACCGGTGATCGTGCGGATTTCCTTGATCACGTTGATCTTCTTGTCGCCTGCGCTGGCAAGGATCACGTCAAATTCGGTCTTCTCTTCAGCCGGAGCAGCAGCGCCCGGAGCAGCAGCGGCTGCAACAGCAACCGGAGCAGCGGCGGAAACGCCCCACTTCTCTTCGAGGAGCTTGGACAGCTCAGCAGCTTCGAGAACTGTAAGAGCGGAAAGCTCGTCAACAAGCTTGTTCAGATCGGCCATGATATGGTCTTCCTAATATAGATACTAGTTCAGGATGCACAACCCGAAAGAAACGGGTCATGCGCATTTTCTCTCTCCCCGCAAGGGGAGACGCATCAGGCTGCGTCCGCCTCGCCCGTCTTGGCATAGGCACCAAAGACCCGAGCCAGCTGGCCTGCCGGCGCCTGGAGAACACCCGCGATACGCGTAGCCGGCGTGGAGATGAGCCCCACGAGCTGCGCACGAAGTGCGTCCAGAGACGGCAGCTCGGCAAGCGCCTTGAGCCCGTTGACGTCAAGCGCCTGGGTTCCAAGGGCGCCACCAAGCAGCACCAGTTTCTCATTGGTCTTGGCGAACTCGACGAGCACTTTCGTCACTGCCACAGGATCAGCCGACCACGACAAGGCGGTCGGTCCCTTCAGCAGCGGCGCAATGCCATCGAATCGGGTCCCATCCAGGGCGAGAGTGGCCAGCCGGTTCTTCGCGACCTTGTAAGTCGCTCCCGCTGCACGCACCTTGCGACGCAGGTCAGTCACATCAGCAACTGTCAGCCCGTCATTACGGGTGACAACCACCATGGACGTCTCTGCGAACACGGTAGCGAGCGAGGCGACAAATTCGCGCTTCTCCGTACGGTTCACTTCCCGTCTCCGTGTTAGCCCATCCATTCAGGGAGGATGAGCCGGTTACCCAAGGATCATCAGCGGAGCTGACAATCCGGTTCGCCTGTCCATGTCACGATACGCACGGAGAGCAGATCGAAATCCACAAACCAGCACCCTCGTCTCCCGGTCGCGCCACAAGGGCATTAAGGCAGAGCCACATCCGGTCTTGGACAGGATCAGATGACGCGAAAGCGCCACCCTGGAAAGCCGGGAAGCAGAACCTCCCGGCGATCATTCTTTGTGTCAGCCGCCGAAAGCGGAGACTTCAACACTCACACCCGGACCCATGGTCGAGGAAAGAGCCACCTTCTTCAGGTAGGTTCCCTTCGCACCGGTCGGACGAGCCTTCTGAACAGCATCCACGAATGCGCGGATGTTTTCAGCCAGCTTGTCAGCGTCGAAAGAAGCCTTGCCGATACCGGCATGGATGATACCGGCCTTCTCGGCGCGATACTCAACCTGACCGGACTTCGCAGCCTCGACAGCACCCTTGACATCCATGGTCACGGTGCCGAGCTTCGGGTTCGGCATCAGGCCGCGCGGGCCAAGCACCTTACCGAGACGACCGACGAGGCCCATCATGTCCGGGGTCGCAATGCAGCGGTCGAAGTTGATTTCGCCAGCCTGCACCTTCTCCATCAGGTCTTCCGCACCAACCACGTCGGCACCGGCAGCCAGAGCTTCCTCAGCCTTCGCGCCACGAGCGAACACACCGACACGCAGAGTCTTGCCCGTGCCATTCGGCAGGGAGAGCAGACCGCGGACCATCTGGTCAGCGTGACGCGGGTCAATGCCGAGGTTCAGGGAGATCTCAACCGTCTCGTCGAACTTTGCTTTCGCATTGCTCTTTACGAGGGCAAGGGCTTCATCGAGAGCATACTGCTTCGTGCTGTCAACAGTCGCGCGGGCAGCGGTCAGACGCTTGTTCTTTGCCATGATCTCAGCCCTCCACAACCTGCAGGCCCATCGAACGGGCGGAACCCATGAGCATACGCACGGCGCCGTCGATGTCGTTGGCGTTCATGTCTTTCTGCTTCGTCTCGGCAATCTCGCGCAGCTGCGCAATCGTCACCTTGCCGACGGCTGCAGACTTGCCGACTGTCTGGCTGCCCTTGGAAATCTTGGCAGCTTTCAGCAGGAAGTATGTGTTCGGCGGCGTCTTGGTGATGAAGCTGAACGTGCGATCGGCATACGCGGTGATGACCACTGGAATCGGCATGCCGGGCTCCATGCCCTGCGTCTTGGCGTTGAACGCCTTGCAGAATTCCATGATGTTCAGGCCACGCTGACCAAGAGCGGGACCGACCGGCGGAGACGGATTCGCCTTGCCTGCCGGAATCTGAAGCTTGATGTAGCCAACGATTTTTTTGGCCATATCCGGGACTCCTTTATATTGAACCCGAACCGCGGTTCTGGCGAAATCCTCCGACGCCCAAGGGCGCACGGACAACTCTCCCGCGTTTCGTAAGAGCCGGGGCCATACGCCTGCTTGCCCTTGCCGTCAAGTATGCGTGACAGAGAATCGGGGTCTTGTGGCGCGGCAAGTTACATCCGGCTTACCGTCATGATAGAGTAAGTTTCATGTCACGACGTCCGGACATCGGCGAGCCACGCCCTCTCCCTCCGCCTCCCAACCGGAGCTCCCTTCGGGAAGCTGCTCTCGCTCATCTGGCCCGGTTTGCAGCCACAGAAAGAGGACTCGCCCTCGTTCTGGAACGCCGGATCGCCCGCTGGGGCCGCCGGGCTGTCGAGGATGGACAGGAGTCGTCCACCGTCACGGAAACGGTGAACAGCCTTCTCCCGCTGGCGACAACCATCGCGCAGGACATGGTTGCACTGGGCGCGGTCAATGATCATGGCTTCGCCAAATCCCGCGCAGCCCGCCTCACCCGCAGCGGCCGTTCACGGCGCGCCGTGCAGGCGCAGCTCGCCGCCAAAGGCATCGATTCGTCCACCAGCGAACAGGCGCTTGATGACACGCTTGGACAGGATGAGGCCGCCCGTGACGCAGAGATCGCCGCAGCACTCATTTTTGCCCGCAAACGCAGGGCTGGACCCTTTCAGCGGGAAGAGTCGCCTGATGATGCGAGCGATGATCATGCCGAAAAGAAAGCCCGGCTTTACGGCGCGTTCGCTCGCGCAGGTTTTTCCCGAGATATTGCTGACAGAGCGCTTGGGATGGACCCGGACGAAGCCGAAACCCGCATTCTGACCCTGAAAGCCAGTTTGTGATGCCGCCTGCCACCCGTCCCCCCTCTCCTCGCAAACGTCCCTTGAAAAAGATCCTCTACTGCCTGCCTGCCCTGCTCCTTGCGGGATGTGGTGGCGGTGATACCGGCAGAAGCTGGCAGGGACGCCTCCAGTGCGCTCCCTGGGCGCGGGAACACTCATCCATCGCGCTACGGGGGGCGGCTGCATCATGGTGGCGCAGCGCGGACGGCCAATACGCACGCGGCCCACGTCCAGCACCGGGCGCCGTGCTTGTCTTCCGCTCGTCGTCCCGCCTGCCGGACGGCCATGTTTCCGTAGTGCGTTCCGTGCGGGGCGCCCGCGCTATTCTCGTCGATCAGGCGAACTGGAATCCCGGACGGGTCGACCATGCAGTTCCTATCGTTGATGTCTCTCCGCGCAATGACTGGACACGGGTGCGGGTATGGTGGAGTCCGACAGGGAGCATGGGACGCACAGTCTATCCAACCTATGGCTTCATACTTCCCGCCCGGCCCGGCGGATGGATTTCGTAAGGAAATAGACATGAAACCCCAGTGGCTTTCCGGCTCAGGGGCGTGTAATACTGCTATTAACGCTTCCATACGCGTTTCAGGCGGTTATTCCCCTGAAGTCCATGCAACACCAACTGAAACTTTACCCGTCCGTGCGTCTCTCTTGCCCGGCGGTTTCTTCAGGTTGAGGAGTCGACACAATGGGTAGCTTCAGCATCTGGCACTGGCTGATCGTTCTGGCTGTGGTCCTGATCGTCTTTGGCGGAAGCGGGAAGATCAGCACGCTGATGGGTGATTTCGCCAAGGGCATCAAATCCTTCAAGAAGAATCTTGATGATGACGAGTCCATGGAACATCCTGCATCAACGCAGGACGGTCGTATCTCGCCGCCGCCAGCCAATCCGGCGAATTTCTCCACGGAACAGCGTCCCACGACGTCCAGCGGCCCCAACACTCACTGACATCCGGTCGCCCTGGGCGGCGGCCCGCTTCAGGGATTCGTCACACGATGAGTTTCGTCACTGATACAGAACACGCACGCACACCCTCTGGCACGTCCGACATCGCGTGGGACAAGGCTGTCGAGCAGATCATCCATGCGGGTCGTCGTATGGACCAGCGTGGATGGGTGCCTGCAACAGCCGGCAATCTCAGTGTCCGGCTTGCCGATGGCCGGATCGCCGTCACACGCTCTGGCGGTCATAAGGGCTTTCTGACCAGACAGGGCGTCATCGAAGTCGGGCTGGATGGCACGTCCATCCGACCGAAAGACCGTCCAAGCGCCGAGACGCTTCTGCACTGTCAGATCTATGCGCATTTTCCCGACGCCGGCGCTGTGTTGCATGGGCATTCCGTCGCCTCGACGGTGCTGTCCATGGCGAGCACTGACTCGGAGCTTTATCTGGCCGATTACGAAGTCCTGAAGGTTTTCGAAGGGCAGACCACGCACGAGACGCGCCTTGCCGTGCCCGTCTTTCCGAACGATCAGGATATTGCTCGCCTTTCGCGGAGCGTGGCCCTGTTCCTCAATGACATGAAGGCCGGATATATCATCCGTGGCCATGGTGTGTATGTCTGGGGTCCGGATATGGACACCGCGCTCGCCCGTCTGGAAGGACTGGAATTCCTTCTCGCCTGCGAGCTGGAGCAGGCGAAACTTCGCGCTGCGGTTCAGGAAGCCTGATCATGAGCAGTCTCACGGTCTATGATGACACCCGCCCCGGCCAGCCGGAGTTTTCCAGCCATGACGCGGAAGCGATCGCCGCCCGGTTGAGCCCCATCAACGTACGGTTTGAGCGCTGGACCGATGTTGAGCCTCCCGCACGTGATGCCGATCAGGACACGGTGCTGGGTGTCTATCGTCCCTATCTCGACAGGTTGATGGGCGAAACCGGAGCTGGTTCGGCCGATGTCATCAGTATCGACGTGAACACACCGAACCGCACGGCCCTGCGCGAGAAATTTCTGTCCGAGCATATCCATTCGGAAGACGAAGTACGGTTTTTCGTGCACGGACAGGGTCACTTCGTTCTGCATGTCGACGGCAAGGTCTATGATGTCGGCTGCACTCAGGGCGACCTGATCTCCGTTCCAACAGGGATTCCGCACTGGTTCGACGCTGGGAAAACGCCGGATGTCGTGGCGCTCCGTATCTTCACTCACAAGGAAGGGTGGATCGCGGACTATACCGGCGACGACATCGCTCTCCGCTTTCCGGCCCAGATCGCGTAATAAGATCGTATGAACAGCATTCCGACACCATCCGTCATCCTGCTCGATATTGAAGGCACTACCCTTCCCGTCTCTTTCGTGCACAAGGTTCTGTTTCCCTATGCCCGCAAGGCGCTCCCTGACCTGATCCGGGACAGGGCGAATGATCCCGCTGTTATTGCGGCGCTGGCTGAAACGAAAAGGCTATCGCCGGATCGTGAACCACTCGACCAGCTGATGGCGTGGATGGATGAGGACGCAAAAGTCGGACCTCTCAAGGCTCTGCAAGGTATCGCATGGGCGGATGGCTATGCCTCCGGCGCACTCATCGCTGATCTCTTCCCGGATGTACCGCCTGCCCTGCGGACATGGTCGGATGCAGGACTGACGCTGGCCGTCTACTCCTCCGGCTCGGCCCCCGCCCAGCGCCTGATTTACACCCATACGACCGATGGCGATCTGACATCGCTCTTCAGCGCTTTTCTGGATCTGGAAATGGGCGGCAAGAAGGATGCGGAAAGTTACCGCCGCATTCTCTCGAAGATGAACTGGAAAGCCTCGAACGTTCTGTTCGTATCGGATGTGGTCGCTGAACTGGACGCAGCCACCGCCGCTGGTCTCCGCACCTGTCAGATGGTGCGTCCGGAAGATGGCACCATTGCCGGCACGGTTCATCCGGTCGCCCATTCCATGAAGGAGGTCGCGGACCTGTTCAGCCTTCCGGAACCTGTCGGCAAGGCACAGTAATGCGGGCTCATCTCTACACGGACTGGCGCTCCATTCCTTCTGAGGCACGGGGCGCAGCGGCGGCTCTTGGCAATTTCGACGGCGTGCATCTGGGACACGCCCATCTGGTGCACACTCTGCATCTGAGTCAGCCAGATGTGCCCCTTGCCGTCGTGACGTTCGAGCCGCATCCCCGGGAACTGTTCAGACCAGAAGATCCACCATTCCGTCTGACACTGGCGGATGAGCGGTTCGCAGCACTGGCGGCGCTTGGCGTGCAGCACGTCTTCCAGATTGCGTTCGACGAAGCCTTCTCCCGGATGCCTGCAGAGCGTTTCATCGACGACGTGCTGCATGACGCACTCGGTGTGAAACACATTGCGTGCGGGCATGATTTCGCCTTTGGATACCGTCGCGGCGGCACGACCAGTTTTCTGGCGGAGCGCGCCAGCGAGTTGGGGATCGGCGTCAATCTTGTGCCCGCTCTGGCCGATGCCGACGGCCCTTACTCATCAACCCGCATCCGTCGTCTTCTGCAGGATGGCTATCCTGAGCGGGCGGCAGCGGAACTGGGTCGCCCCTGGTCGATTCGCGGTGAAGTGTGCCATGGCGACAAACGGGGCCGCCTTTTGGGCTTCCCCACCGCCAATGTCCGCCTTGGTCGTCATCTTGAACCGGCGCGTGGCGTTTACACGACAACCGTACGGCTACCGGATGGCCGCACCTGCGACGGGGTGGCCAACATCGGTCGACGCCCGACCATCGCCGACGGCAGCGAAAGCCGGATGGAAGTCCATATTTTCGATTTCTCGGAAGACCTTTACGGCCAGACGATTTCCGTCGCACTCCATGACCTGCTCCGCCCGGAAAAGAAGTTTGAAAGTCTGGACGCCCTGAAGCAGCAGATCGCCAGCGATACGGAGCAGGCCCGACTGCTTCTGCAGAACCGGCGTGACAACCAGTAAATCTCTGCTGCCATAATGCACTGACCATTCTTCAAACGCTCGCAATCCTGAAAGTTATTGGCGGCTTCAGGTTGTTTCCTTTTTCTAAAAAGAGTTTACTTCTTAAGGATTTTTGAAAAAAGCTTTACCAAAAACTTCTTGGGATTTTTCAGATTTAATTCTGATCAAAAGGTTCTCTCGCAACAGCGGGCAGACCGGCACACAGCGTTAAACTTTAAAAAATCCGGACAATTCAACTTGTTGTAGGGGCACTGTTACCCTGCCTTCCAGTTTCTTATGCTCCTGCCAATCTGCAAGAGAAACGGAGAGCTCTCCTGATGACTACTTTGGATCTGGTCGACGCACAGCAACGCGAAACGGTGGCTTCGTTTCCTTCCTTTGATCCTGCGCAGGGTGATCTGAGGGATTTCCGTCGCGATCTGGTCGAAGGAACAACAGCTCTCCTGCAATCCGCATCGGTCGATTTTGAGGAGCGGTCTATTCCCGGTCCCAAAGATGCGCCCGATGTTCGTGTCATCCTGTTTCACCCGCCCAAAACCAGCGGAACAACGGCTGCCATCCTCTATATTCATGGCGGCGGGATGATCGCTGGCACATCCGACATGCAGGCGGGACTGCTGAGCCAGCGGGCATCGGAAACAGGCGCACTGATCGTCTCCGTCGATTACCGACTGGCGCCAGAAACGCCCTTTCCGGGAGGTCTGGAAGATGTCTATGCCGCTCTGGTATGGCTGCATGACCATGCGAACGAACTGGGCGTCGATCCTGATCGCATCATGGTCATGGGAGACAGCGGCGGTGGCTGTCTTGCCGCTGCCACAGCGCTTCTGGCGCGTGACCGGGGCAGGATCAAACTGCGTGCGCAGCTCCTGATCTATCCAATGCTTGATCTGCGCACAGGCAGTCCAGACGCTCCTTCCGATGACCTCAAGACAGGCGAATTCCTCTGGACACGCGCCCAGAACCGCCATGCATGGGCTGCCGTGCGTGGAGATCTGGCGACTGACGATCCGAGGTTTGGCTATCTGTCTCCCGCTTTCATGAATGACCTGTCAGAACTACCCGCAACCTTCATTCTTACTGGCGCGCTCGACCTGTTTCGTGATGAAGACGTGACCTACGCCCATCGCCTGTGGCAGGCGAGCGTCCCGACCGAGCTAGTCGTCTATGCCAATGCCGTGCATGGCTTCGACCTGCTACCGTCCGCTCTTGCCGAGCGGGCCCGTCAGGATATTGTCCGGGCTGTACGCCGGATGCTGTAAGCCGAACTTTTCGGAAAGACTGATTTTATTATTAGGGAAAATACTGAGAATATCGGGATCTTTCCCAAACTCCCAAAACCAAGCCGCTTCACGAGGATGATCAGCAAAAACCGGTCATCCTCATGGAGGATTATCCGTTGATCGCCACCCTCCTCTTGTGATGCACACTCACAGAATTCCAGAACGTGCGACCGAGTCTACAGGCACACATTTCTGGCGTTCGAGAGCACAACGGAAACACCCCGTGAGAAGCACGTCCTTCTGTAATCATCCGTGATCGTATCTGCGTGATATTTGACGCATATCAAAGACATCTATCTTGAGGAAGCAGCGTATAATCACAGGAACACTCTTTTCGCCCTATCGATCGGGCCGCAATCGGCTCTGAAAGGCACAGCACGCCATGAGATACGCCCACAGCAATTTCGAAGCCTTTGCCCGTCCCGTAAAACCCGAAGGCGTGGAAAACCGATCGGCATGGATCATCGGCGGTGGACTGGGCGGCATGGCAGCGGCGGCGTTCCTGATCCGCGATGCACAGATGACGCCTTCAAAGATCACAATTCTTGAAGCATCGGACGCCGACGGTGGAGCACTGGATGGCGCAGGCAATGCGGAAACCGGCTGGCTGATCCGTGGTGGTCGGGAGATGGAGGAACAGTTTCAGTGCCTGTGGGATTTGTATCGTTCGATCCCTTCGCTGGAAGTGCCGGACGCCTCGGTCCTTGATGAATTCTACCATCTCAACCGCGTCGATCCCAGCAGCAGTCCGGTGCGGGCGATGTGCGGAAAGGGCCAGCCTCTGCCGGATCGGGGCAGCCTGACGCTGACCGGCAAGGCGCGACGGGAGATCATCGCGCTCATTCTTGCGGATGAAGAGAAGCTCGCAGGCAAGACCATCACCGACATGCTGTCCGCCGACTTCATGAAATCGAATTTCTGGCTGTTCTGGCGCTCGATGTTCGCCTTCGAGCCTTGGCACAGCGCGATTGAGATGAAGCGCTATCTTGCCCGTTTCGTGCATCAGATTCTCGGACTGAAGGATCTGCACACTCTAAAATTTACCAAATACAATCAGCAGGAATCGCTGAGCAAACCA
The DNA here is from genome assembly GCF_000193495.2 of Acetobacter aceti NBRC 14818. NCBI lineage: Bacteria > Pseudomonadati > Pseudomonadota > Alphaproteobacteria > Acetobacterales > Acetobacteraceae > Acetobacter > Acetobacter aceti. The sequence continues at coordinate 1,891,220 of NZ_AP023410.1, forward strand.
CTGGCGACATGGCTTGCCGATCAAGGTGTGGTGTTTCGCCATGGGGTGCAGGTGACGAATGTCGCTGTTGACACTTCGGGTGGAAAGAAAGTCGCAACCCATATCGACTGGCTGGAAAGCGGCACGGAAGCTGGCGTCGATCTTGGTCCGAATGAGCTGGTTTTTGTCACCAACGGTTCGATGGTGGAGAATTCCCAGTGGGGTGACCACCATACCGTCGCACCGATCGATACGACCATCAAGGATGGCAGCATCTGGCAGTTGTGGCGCAACATCGCGGCGCAGGACCCGGCGTTCGGACGTCCGGATGTATTCTGTGGCGACACCACAAAATCCCGCTGGTTGTCAGCAACTGTCACAACACAGGATGCGCGCATCCCCGACCTCGTGCATACAGTGACAGGTCGTGATCCGTTTTCCGGACGCACGGTCACCGGTGGTCCGATTACCATTCAGGATTCCGCGTGGCTGATGAGTTGGGTCGTTAGCCGTCAACCGCATTTCAAGGGTCAGCCGAAAGGCCAGATGGTAGCTTGGCTCTACGGACTGTTCAGCGATGTGCCCGGTAATTACGTCAGGAAGCCGATGCAGGACTGCACCGGCGAGGAGATCACGCAGGAGTGGTTGTTCCACATGGGCGTGCCCGCCGACCAGATTGAAAACATGGCGGCGAAGGGCGCGATCACGCATCCCTGCATGATGCCCTTCATCACCGCGCAGTTCATGCCGCGCTCACCCGGAGATCGCCCGAAAGTGGTGCCGGATGGCAGCGTCAACCTCGCCTTTCTCGGTCAGTTCGCCGAAACGCCACGCGACACCGTGTTCACCACGGAATACTCCGTCCGCACGGCGATGGAGGCGGTCTATACGCTACTCAATGTCGATCGTGCCGTTCCGGAAGTTTTCAGCAGTGTCTACGATATTCGAATGCTTCTACAGGCGGCGGCAGAATTGCGTGATGGAAAGAAGGTGCCCGCCTCCGGCCTGCTGCGTCATCTGACGGATGGGACGGAGATTGATGATCTGCTGGAGCGTTATGGGCTGATTTGAGAAACGACTGGGAGTGAGGAGGTTTCCCAGCCGGTTTGTTTGCGAGCTGGCTGGCCTTGTGGGAGGGACGCGTTTGCCACACGAGAAGTGTCAGCAATGCGGGGGAAAGCGGACAATCTGCTTTCGATTGGTTTAGTCTAAAATACAGACGTCGTTATTTATACTCGGTTGCTGTACATGCCTTCAGAGCACCAGCGATCCGCTGCTGGTCTTTGGGCGGTAGTGGCAGAAGTGGAGAGGGAGGCTGAGCGTTCGATAGTTCCAGAAGGTTGATGGCAGCATAAGCAACACGCAAGCTTCCAAACTCGCGGAAAAGCGCCCACATCGGCTGCAGAGTCTGCTGATATTGTCTCATAGCAAGAACGTCGCCTTTACAGGCGGCCGTCACCATCGCCTTTGCCAGCTTTGGCAGGAAACCGCCCAGAACACTGAACCAGCCATCACATCCGGCCAGGAGGGCTTCCGCCGCAATCCAGTCTCCACTGTAGCCGATGGCAAGCTTTCCAACAGGACTGGACCGTAGCGCAGCCAGTTCCTGTGCGACCGTGCCTTCTGCTGGAGCTGGCATTTTCACGGCGGCAATATTGGGAACGTCTGCCAGCCGTTCAAGCAGTTCACGGCTGAAGCTGAAATGGGTCGTACTGGGATTGTTGTAGATGCAGAGCGGCAGGGAGGTGACCTCGGCCACAGCTTTGTAATGCTGATAGGCTTCTTCCTGCGTCAGGGGTGTGTAGGACACAGGAGCCATCAGTAGGCCGTCTGCACCCTCGGCTGCCGCATCACGTGCAAGGTTTTGGGCATCGTCGGTGCGTAGCGCACCGATCCCCACGATCAGCGGTGTTTTACCCTCTATTGCTTTGACCGCAGCACGGACGGCACGGCACCGCTCGGTACGGCTCAGATAGGCATAAGTTCCGGTGCTACCTAACAGGCCGATGGAATCCACCCCATTGGCCGACAGATACGCCGTCAGGCGCATGACACCATCCGTATCCACCACGCCATGTTCATTGGCGGGCGTAATGGGAAAAGCCGAGAGACCGTGAAAGAGCGACATGACAGACCTCGTTACCGGATGGAACATTGACGCCTATCGATTTCAGACAGGGTGATGTTGCGGGCTGCATATAGCATATGATGTGTTGCATGCCGCGTGTGACGTAGAGTTCTTTCTCCCCGACCGGCGCGACATAGTGAAGCGCGTTCTCCGCTGCCTAGAGACCTTCAAGACGGGCAATAACCCAAGCTCCGAAATAGTGCGAAGCCTGCACCCACCGGCGGTCGCGATGTTGCCACTGGCACAGAATGGCTTCTCCTGGACCCCTATTCCCGCTTCCCCAACCCAAGGCCTGGTCGTCAGGTCGATGCAGGCCGGTATGCTGTCCAGCCAGACCACGCTTTGTCAGGACTAAACACCTAACTTTTCAAAGCGCTGCCTACATCCTACTTGCAGAACAAATACCCCCTCAATTAAGCGGCATCTTCACCCCACCCGCATCACTTCCTTTCGGCGCCAGCTTCCGCACAGTCCCCACATCCACCGCCGAAGCCTCGTTCCCCCATGCGCCACGAATAAAGCTCAGCACATCCGCCATCTGCTGCTCTGACAACACATGAGCAAAGGGCGGCATCACGAACGCGGAAGGCGCGTTATGTGAAGCAGGAACGATCGCTCCCTTGAAGAGAAGCGTGATCAGGGAGTCCGGCTGCTCGTCCATCACCACCGGATTTCCGGCGAGCGGCGGGAAAACAGCAGGGTAGCCGCGTCCATCATCACGATGACAGGCTGCGCAGTGATCGACATAGACCCGCGCTCCGCGAGCACTGACATCCCCGCGCCGCAGCGCGGTTTCCGTATCCGCGTCATACTTCCATACAGGATCAGGGGCTTTCCGAGCTGGCAATGAACGCAGATAGCGGGCGATGGCGTGCAGATCGTCATCGGTCAGATACTGCGTGCCATGCTGGACGGCATCCGCCATGCCTCCGAAAGCCGATCCCTCCGAAGCTCGGGCACCACGCAGGAAGGCGACGATGTCGTCCTCCGACCAGCGTCCCAGACCGATCCGGTTTTCCTGACGCAGCGAGGGCGGACGCCAGCCATCCACCGAACCACCGCCCGACAGATAGAAGTCGCCATCCGCTGCGGTGAGTGCTTTTTCCTGCAAGCTCAGCGCGCGCGGCGTGTGACATGCGCCACAATGTCCCGCTCCTTCCACGAGATACGCCCCACGGGCAAGAACCGGGTCGGGGAAGGAGCGCTGTGTTGTCTTCGCCGCAGCCTGACGGGGCGTGGGTGCGAACATCCCGCGCCACATGGTCAGCGGCCAGCGCATGGACAGCGGCCAGACAATCGTGCTGGCGGCCGGCGTCGTGGCCACCGGCTTCACGCCATAGCGAAAATAGACGAACAGCGCATGGACATCCGCATCCGTCAGGCGGGCGTAAGACGGAAACGGCATGGCCGGATACATCGACGCCCCATCCTTCCGCACGCCTTCACGAATGGCGCGAGCGAACTGCTCTTCCGTATCACCGCCAATGCCGTGATCCGGATCAGGCGTAATGTTGGGACTGTAGATACGCCCCATCGGCAGGTCGAACGGCACACCGCCCGAAAACGGAGGCTGTCCTCTGACGGAGTGACAGGCCGCACAATCCGCCGCACGAGCGACATATTCACCCTGACGGATCAGGTCATCGGAGGGCGTTGCAGCATGGGCTGTCGCAACGAGCGGAAAGACGGCCAGACAGAGCGCGAAGCGGAGCCTCCTCATACCCGCACCAGCGGGCCGGGCGATTTCAGATAGGTCGTGCGGATATGATGCGCCGACCAGTAGGCGAGTGCTGCGACCATCCCGGTCGGGTTGTAGCCCATTCCCTGCGGGAAGGCGTTGGAGCCAATGACGAACACATTCGGCACGTCCCAGCTCTGTAGATAGCGGTTGATCGCGCTGGTATTGGGATCATCTCCCATCACCGCGCCACCACCCAGGTGGGTCGTCTGATACAGGCGTGTGTCGAACGGCTTGCCGGGTTCCAGCATGCCGAGTTCGTATTTGGTGGCTCCCAGCGCCTTCATGATTGGCTCGATCTGACTGACCACATAACGGTTCATGCGGATATCATTGTCCTGCCAGTCGAACGTCATGCGTAGAAGTGGCTGGCCGTAGGTGTTCTTCCATGTTGGGTCAAGGTCGAGAAACACATCGCGATAGGCCATGTTGCTGCCATGCGCGTCGATCGCCATCGCATGCCGATAGGTCTCGACCAACGCCTTCTTGTAGCCCGCCCCCCAACGTGGCGCGTCCTTGCCGCCACCGATCGTGGACGCGGCAATCGGTTTGACGCCAGCCTGATTGACCCAGACCGGCGAACCACCGACAAAGCCATGCGGCCCGTGATCGAAGTTCATGCTGTTGAAATCGTCGATGGCCACGCCGCCGCCGCCCGTGCCGATGAACTGGTTGGTAAACTGGTTTTCCGGTAGCCAGGCACGGGATGTGGTAATGGTCTGATAGACAAAATTGCGTCCGACCACGCCCTCGTTCTTTTGTGCGTCATAGGGTTTGCCGATGCCCGACAGCAGCATCAGATGCACATTGTGGAACTGAAAAGCCCCGAGTACGACTAGATCCGCCGTGATCGTCACCTCCTTGTTCGAATCAAGATCAAGGTAGGTCACACCCGTCGCCCGCGTCTTCGTGCTGTCGAGATCGACCCGCATGACATGCGCCCGCGTAATCAGCGTGAAATTCGGATCTTTCCTTAGCACGGGAAGAATATTCACGTTCGGCGAGGCCTTGGAATACATGTAGCAGTCATAACCGCTGCAATAACCGCAGAAGTTGCACGGCCCCATCTGCGCGCCATACGGATTGGTATACTGCCGCGAGGCATTGGCGGCAGGCAGCGAATAGGGATGATATCCCGCATCACTGGCCGCCTTGCGAAAAAGGTTGGCCGTATAAACGTCTTTCAGTGGCGGCAGTGGAAAATCGTCGGAGCGTGACGGCGCGAACACGTTGCCGTTGCCGACGACCTTGCCGTTGATCTTGTAAGCCTCACCGGACGTGCCGAAGACCTTTTCGGCTTTGTCGAAAAACGGCTCCAGTTCGTCATAAGTGACGCCGTAATCCTGAAGATTCATGCCTTCCGGAATGAATTTCTGGCCATAGCGGGCAATGACATTGCTGCGCAGCGCAAGGTCATCGGGAGCCGCACGGAAATGCACGCCAGACCAGTGCAGTCCCGCGCCGCCCACACCCTCACCCGGCAGAAATGCCGATAGCTGACGGTACGGCAGCGCCGTCTGACCGATTTTGTTGCGAATGGTGACGGTCGTACGCGACAGATCCTGAAACAGCCTATGACGGATTGCGCCGCGCAGTTCGTCGATGGAGTCCGGATAGGCTCCCTCGACCGCCGTCGCACGGTCCGGGCCGCGTTCCAGCATGACGACTTTCAGTCCCGCTTCCGTCAGCTCCTTGGCCAGAATCGATCCAGCCCACCCCGCGCCGACCACAATGGCGTCAGCGTTCTTCGTAGTCATGCGGTAACGGGCTCCGTTTTGTCAGGCAGGGGACGGGCGAGGAAAAAGGAACGTAGCGGCACGGATCAGGCGGTTTCGCCACTGATCGACACGCTGCCCAGCGGATAGGCCGGACCATACTGGTCCACCCAGTCCATGAAATCCGCACGGGCGCCGGGAAAGCCGAGCATCACCCAGCCGCCCAGATGACGGTTGCCACCATGGATCGGGTCAGAGAACGCGCCTTCCATCGTGTTGGTTCGCAACTGCTCGAAGAAAATACCCGCTGGAAGAGTCTCGTCGAACTGGATCGGCAGCTTCTCGAACGCCGTCAGCGCCTCGATCTGGGTGGGATGATCCAGATCCGCGAAAGCGTGACCATAATGATCGCGACAATACCGGTCCGCTCCTGCAATCCCGATCCGATAGATCTCACGGGGTGCGTAAGGAAGCTGATAACCGAGGTTGGCCGGGCCGCTCTGAAAAGGTCCACTCATGAACCAGAGACCGCCGTGACCGTAGGACGTGTCCATCTGACGGTCGATGAAATCGACGACGCCAAGAGCTTTCGCCCCGGGTCCCGTTTCGTCTTCCGGAAAGAGCTGCTCGGTCGCGGCTTCCAGAAAGCGCCACTCATCAGGGGTGAAATAACGCGGCGTGTAGGTCTGCGCCGCTTCCGCCGCGATGGCCTGCCGCCAGTCAGCAAACTCGTCTGCTGTCCAGAAAGCGGCTGTCCCGGCGAGGGCCATGAGGAAATGCCGCCTGCTCATGCCGGGTGGGACCGGCAGTCTCTTCGGTGTGTCGTTCTGAACACTCATGATGCCGCACACTGTCACATCCCTGACACAGAGTGCAAACCGTCAGTCCGGAAAAGAAACGATCGACCGAAAACTCAGCTGGCCGACCGGACGGCCCTGCCCCCGCCCTTGCGTCCGGTCAGAAGCGCCCTGACCAGCCCGATCTGTTCAGAAGGACAGCTGACATACAGGCCGGGCATGCCCTCAAGCGGCCAGCTGACCAGACCGATATCATCATAGATCGGCAGGAAGACTTCGCCGGTGCCCCAGAAAACGGGCTGAAGCCCTTCCTGCAACGCCAGATCGCGCAGACGCCAGATCACCGATGGCGCATCGGCGTCATCGCCCGCCGGATCACCCAGTCCAATCACGAAATTGCCGCGCCGACGGAACGGGATAGCGGCCGTTCCGGTCTCTCCGGCCACCATGCCGTGCACGACCCCACCGGGCACAGCCGGGATGGCGTGATCCAGACTGTAATACCATTCGGCGTTTTTCTCGTTCCAAGACCGTACGATCACGCGACCCGGACGCGCCAGACTGGCAATGACCAGCAGGGCGAGCGCCCCGGCCACCGTCACGATCCAGCGGGCGTGACTACCCTCCGGCACAAATAGCTGCCACCAGCTGTCCGTCGCCTCGCGGTGCGTGCCGATGAGCAACGCGCAGCCAATCAGCAGGATCAGCGAGAGGATCGTGGTGAAGGACAGAGGCTCGCTCAGCAGTCGGGCATGACGATAATAGCAACGACGGAATGGGGCGACGAGGAATGCCGAGAAGCCAAGCACGATCGAGACCGCAGGCGCATTGCCACGCAGGAACGTCGCCGCCGCGGCCAGCACCAGCACGAAGAGTGTCGCACCCCACGCCAGCGTCACACGTTGCGACAGCCCGACCGCGAGCGCGATCAGGGTCGCCCCCGCCAGTGTCAGGGCATAACCGCCAACCTGCCGCGAGACGAACATGATGATCTTCGAACCGACAGCATGATGCACCGGGTTGATGACCGGCAGGATCATCAGCAACACGCCGCACATGGCGACCACGCCCGTGGCGACTGCCACGGAGAAATCCGCCTCGCTCTCCCGCACGACCTGACTCGGGCGACGGGGCCTTGCCGGAGAATCACTGTCTTCCCGGCCCTTCTTGCGCGCCAGCGCGGCGTCGCCACGCAGGAACAGTTCGTGCGCCGCGAACATGCCGCCCGCCAGAAACAACGGGATGATATAGTAGAACAGCCGGAAGACGAGGATGACCCCGATGATGTCCGGTTTGGACATATACGGACCAAGCGCCAGCAGCATGGAGCTGTCGAACACGCCAAGACCACCCGGCACACTCGCCACCAGACCCGCCGTGTAGGAGGCGATGTAGATGGCCAGAAAGGACGTGTAGTCGATCGTTCCCGGAGGCAGCAGCACCCACGCGATACCGGCGGTCGCCGCCATGTCGGCTGCGGCCACAACCGTCTGGGCGATCGCCATCGGCGTGGATGGCAGATCGATTTCCTTGCCCCGGAAAGTGATCTTCCGCCATTTCAGCCCGGCCAGAATGTAGGCGAGTACGCCCAGCCAGCACAGCACACCGATCCCAGCCGTCACCGGCGCGGGGATACGGCCACCCAGCCCCGGCACGGCGCCCGGTTCCAGCAGCAGCACGCTGCCGATCAGAACGCCTGCGCCCAGCAGGTAGGTGACCGAGCAGAACGCAATGATGTGCGCGATCGCAAACGGCGGCAGACCCCAGTTGCGATAGAGCCGGAAACGGACTGCTGCGCCGGAGACCGCCGAGAAGCCCAGATTGTGGGACAGGACGTAGGAGCAGAACGCGGCGAAGGCGGTTCTGAGGAAGGAGACTTCCCTATGCCCGACCTGAATGACCGCCAGCCGGTCATAGAATGACAGAATGAAGTAAGACAGGAAGGTGCAGCCCACGCCCGCCATCAGCGCGCTGTGCGGAATGCCGCTGAGCGCTGTCCGGATGTCGGCCATGCTCAGCGACTGCACTTCCTTGCGGACCACCAGAATGGCGGCGACCATCAGAAGCAGTCCAAGCAGGTGCGGCAGATGTTTCAGCCAGCGCTTCCAGCTTTTCGGCTTGTCCTGAAGCGCCGGTGTATCCTGCGCCATGGCTTCCACACGGGAGACCATGGCTTCTTCGTCTTCCGGAGAGAGATGAGGCGGTTTCTCTCCGGGATTACGGGTCAGCGGCATGGCGACGCCCTCAGGCTTCCGCGCTCCGCACCAGCGCCGCTTCAATCAGCGCAATGGTGCCCCGAACACCGTAAAGCGCGATGAAACCGCCAAAGCGCGGTCCTTCACTCTGCCCCAGCAGAACCTCGTAGAGGCAGGTGAACCAGCTTCTCAGCGGCTCGAACGCATGACGTTTGCCGACCTCGAACACCAGATTCTGCAACACATCGGCGGATACCTCTTCGCCCTCATAAACCTTGAGAGCCTCCGCCAGATCGGCCAGAGCCGCGTGCTCCTGTTCATTCGGCAGGCGATAGCTCTTAGCCGGTCGGACAAAGTCGGCGTAGAACACGATGGCGCGCTCAACCAGCGTGGCCAGCATCGGATGGGTTTCGGGAGAGACGTTCGCATCGTAACGCTTGATGAAGCCCCACATCACGTCCGGCGTCTCGGCATTCGCCACGCTGGCGAGATTCAGCAACATACCGAAGGACAGCGGACTGCCCGCATGATCCGGAATATGACCGGCATGCAGGAACCAGGCCGGATTGGCGTAGAGCGCCAGACGATCAGCGTCCTGCGTCTCGCTCCCTGAGCCTTCCGCAATGCTTTTCTGGAGAGCCGAGGCTTTATCGACATGCGCAAGATATTCGTCAGCGGCCTTGGGGATCACGTCGAAGAACAGACGCTTCGCCCGCTGCGGCTGGTTGAACATGTACTGCCCGAGGCTCTCCGGCGGTGCGTAACGCAGCCATTCCTCAACGGACAGACCATTGCCCTTCGACTTGGAAATCTTCTGACCGTGCTCGTCAAGGAACAGCTCGTAGGTCAGACCGGCAGGCGGCGCTGATCCGAGAATACGGCAGATGCGACCGGACAGGCGCACGCTGTCGATCAGATCCTTGCCTGACATTTCATAATCGACGCCGAGCGCATACCAGCGCATGGCCCAGTCGGCCTTCCACTGCATCTTCGCCGCACCGCCGGTCACGGGCGTCTCGAACCGCTCTCCGTTCTCGTCGGTCCAGAAGACCGTGCCCGCCGCAGGATCGACCTTGTCGATATGCACCTGCATGACATTGCCGGTCTTCGGGTGGATCGGCAGAACCGGTGAATAGGTGGCGCGGCGTTCCTCGCCCAGCGTCGGCAGGATCACGGCGCAAATCTCGTCATGCACTTCCAGAACGCGCTTCAGCGCGGCGTCGAAGCGGCCGGACGCATAATATTCGGTTGAGGACGCGAATTCGTAATCGAACCCGAACCCGTCGAGAAAGGACCGCAGGCGGGCGTTGTTGTGAGCCGCGAAGGAATCGTGCGTGCCGAAAGGGTCGGGCACGCGGGTCAGCGGCTTGCCGATATATTCGGCCAGCATCTCGCGGTTCGGCACGTTGTCCGGAACCTTGCGCAGCGCGTCCATGTCATCGGAAAACGCAAGCAGGTGGGAAGACTTGCCTGTCAGCGCCGTATAGGCCTGACGCACCCAGCTTGTGCGGGCCACTTCGCCGAACGTGCCGATATGCGGCAGGCCGGAGGGACCGTAGCCCGTCTCGAACAGCGCCGGACGATCGCCGCCTCTGCCCGTGACATGATCGGCGATTTTCTGCGCCTCCTGAAACGGCCAGGCTTTGGGAACAGCCCCGTTCGGCAGGAGGGAATGGCCAGCAGGATTTACGTTTTGGTCAGACATGGTGCGGGAAGCTATGAACAGAGCGGCTTCCGGTCAATTCAAATCACGCAGGCGCGACATCTCGTAACACTGTCACATTGCCTCACGCTGCGTTATGAAAGGAGCCTGTTTCGTTTTTTTTCCAGACAAAGAACGCACCTTTCATGCCCTTTTCCGGTCCCGCCCGTTCCTTTCTGCTCTCCTTCGGCCTGTCTGTTTCGGTCTGCTCAACTGCCCTGTGCTCCTTGAGTGCGCCGGCTCACGCAGACTCCGCGCCCGCTCCCATGCCGCAGGTAACGACCGACGCCCACGGCGTGCCGGGCAGCTTCGCCGATCTCGCGGACCGTCTGCTTCCTGCTGTGGTCAATGTCTCGACCACGCAGACCATGAAAGGCGATTCGGACGACGAGGATGAAGGGGATGAGGAAGGCCCGCAGATTCCCCAGTTCCCCCGAGGCTCACCGTTCGAGAAGTTCTTCCATGACTTCATGAACCGCCAGAACACGCCCAACGGACCACCGCGCAAGATGCAGGCGCTCGGCTCCGGCTTCATCATCGACCCCACAGGCTATGTGGTGACCAACAACCACGTCATCCGCAAGGCCGACCGCATCACCGTCACGCTACAGGACAACACAGTCCTTCAGGCGAAAGTGATCGGCCATGACGACCGCACCGACCTCGCGCTGCTGAAGGTCACGTCGCCACATCCGCTGCCCTTCGTGTCATTTGGCGACAGTGATACCGCCCGCGTGGGCAACTGGGTTCTGGCCATCGGCAATCCCTTCGGTCTGTCCGGCACGGTGACGGCGGGCATCGTCTCCTCCCGTGGCCGCAATATCGAGCAGGGGCCTTACGACAACTTCATCCAGACCGATGCCCCCATCAACAAGGGCAATTCAGGCGGACCGCTCTTTGACATGCACGGCGCTGTCATCGGCGTGAACACCGCCATCTACTCCCCCTCCGGCGGTTCGGTGGGTATCGGTTTCTCCATTCCATCCAACGAGGCGCGCGGTATCATCGAGCAACTTCGCAAGACAGGCCATGTTTCACGCGGCTGGATCGGCGTGCGGATCCAGGATGTGACGCAGGAGATCGCCGACGGTCTCGGACTGAAACCGGCGCGCGGCGCTCTCATCGCGGGCGTGGACGCCAAGGGGCCTGCGGCGAAGGCGAAGCTTGAAACCGGCGACGTCATTCAGGCCCTGAACGGCAAGCCTATCGAGGGCCATGCCCTGCCCCGCCTGATCGCCGATTTGCCCGTCGATTCACAGGCCACTCTCTCGGTCTGGCGTCATGGAAAGATGCAGGACCTTGCCGTCACCATCGGTACCCTGCCCGAGCCGAAAGAGGCCACGCATCCGGATCACCCGGAGAAAGCTGGCAACCACCCGGCTGACAAGTCCGCCGATTTCAGCGGTTTTGGTCTGAAGGTTTCTGGCCTGACGGAAGCGAACCGAAAGAAATACCGTCTTCCCGAAGACCAGAAGGGTGTGGTGATCACCAGCGTCACGGATGGAGGCGCTGCGGCTGATCGGGGTCTCAAGGAAGGCGACGTCATCACCGAGGTCCAGCAGGTCGGGGTGAATTCGGTGGCTGATCTACGCAAGGGGATCGAGACGGCGCAGAAGGAACAGCGCCACTCCGTTCTGTTGCTGGTCCACGACATGGACGGGCTGCGCTGGGTGCCGTTCCCTCTGGACGGCGCTCACTGACCGGGAGCTAGGCCAGCGGATGGAGGACGACAGACCGCATTTCCTCCCTGACAGCCTTCCGGTCAGGGATTTTGGTGCGTATGATCAGTTTTCCGTTATCTGCCCGGCGTTATCCATCCGGCTATTTCTGCAAACCCGACTGAGGATCTGACATTGTGACTGAACTACGCCTGACGCTGAGGGTGGATGTGGATGGTCATCCCGCACTCGGACACGGCAAGATCCGCCTTCTGGAACATCTGGAAGAAACCGGCTCGATTTCGGCGGCAGGACGGGCCATGGGCATGTCCTATCGACGGGCGTGGCTGCTGATCGACGCCCTGAACAACCAGTTCTCTTCCCCGCTGGTGGCCACCAAGCCCGGCGGCGGTGGGGGCGCCCATCTCACGGAAGCAGGGCAGACCGTCGTCCGCTGCTATCGCGCAGCGGAACAGGATGCGGCAGCAGGAGCGAAAGCAGCTCTCGATGAGCTTGCCGGCATGGTCCGCCGCCCTCAAAAAGCCGCACGTTCGTGACAATCGTAACAGACTGGTACAATAGCTGACAGAGCATCAGGTCTGTCTCTAAAAAAAACCGGGAGAACAAGAAGCGTGTCATCCTCCGTCTTCCGCCGCGATCTGCTCCGTGCTGGCAGCGGCGTCGCCTTGGCCGCCCTGACAACAGACTTCCTCGGCAGACCGGCCCACGCCGCTGATGCCCCTCCCGCACCCCCAGCTCCCACGCCGTTTGACAACAGCACTGTTACACAGATCGCCCGTCGTCTGGCCGCCAAGCCTTACAGCGCGCCGGAGCAATCTCTTCCGAAGCCTCTTGCGAACCTGACGTTCGACCAGTTCCGTTCCATCGAGTTCCAGCCTGACCAGGCGCTCTGGCACAATGACAATCTGGCGTTCGACGTTGAATTTTTCCCGCGCGGCTTTCTCTATCCCCAGCTTATCGAGATGCATGAGGTCGTAGACGGAAAATCCGCCCCGGTTCCGTATAGCCCTGACATGTTCCGCTATGGTGACCCGATGCTGCGGGTGACCGACAATCTCGGATTTGCCGGTCTGCGTCTGCGCTACGCCATCAACACGCCCGGCGTGATGGAAGAGTGCGCCGTATTCCTCGGGGCCTCCTATTTCCGCGCCGTCGCCAAAGGCCAGAATTACGGTCTTTCGGCTCGTGGCTTCGCAGACGGCACCGGCGACCCGAAGGGTGAGGAGTTCGCGCTCTTCCGCGCCTTCTGGCTGGAGAAACCGCAGGCAGGTGTGGACTCTGTCGTCATTCACGCCCTGCTCGACAGCCCGTCCGTGACCGGTGCGTTCCGCTTCACCATTCGTCCCGGTGAGACCACCATCTTCGATGTGCAGTCCACCTTCTTCCCGCGTGTGAAGATCGAGCAGTCCGGCATCGCCGCCCTTACCGGCATGTTCTATTTCGACACCAATGATCGCACGCATGTCGATGACTGGCGTCCCGCCGCGCATGACAGCGAGGCGTTGCAGATCTGGACCGGATCGGACCAGCAGCTCTACCGGCCGCTACGCAATCCGCTGGATCTCCAGTTCTCGGCGTTCAGCGACATCTCTCCGCGCGGCTTCGGGCTGATGCAGCGCCGTCGTTCCTTCCACGATTTCGAGGACCTCGCACTCAACTACGAGAAGCGTCCGTCCCTGTGGATCGAACCGATCGGTGACTGGGGCGCGGGTTTTGTCGATCTGGTTGAAATTCCGACCCCCAACGAGGTCAATGACAACATCGTCTCCTTCTGGCGGCCCAAGGAGCCAATGCAGGCGGGGCATGAATATGCCTACACCTACCGCATGTACTGGGGCTGGGACGAGCCGTTCCCGACGGAGCTTGCGCGGATCGGCGCAACCCGTGTCGGCGCTGTGACCGACCACAAGGAAGCCCGGTTCTTCGCCATCGACTTTACCGGCGGCCCCGTTGCGAACACTGCCCCGGACGCGAAATTCCACCTCATTCCGCAAACATCTGCGGGAACGATCAAGAACGTGGTCGTCGAGCCCAATCCCAACACCAATGGCTGGCGCACCACGTTCGAATTCTATCCCGGCGATGCAAAGCTCGCTGAAATGAATGTCGTTCTCGCCAATGATCAGGGGCCTGTCTCAGAACAGTGGGTATATCGTTGGACGCCATGACCGACGCTCCCGGCGTTATCTCCGCCGCCGGGTTCCATGCACTTCCCCCCGAAGCGCCCATGCCCATGGAGACACAGGATCTCCATGCCGCACCCGATCTGCATGGGCGTGAGCCGGTCTCCCCGACCGAGCCTCCGCTTGTCTGGCTCCGGCGACTGGCTGTCATCGGTTCGGCCCTCGCGCTGACGCTCTACGGTGCCTACCAGACCCACCTCGTGCTCGACGCCAACGGGTTCTCGGTGCTCGGCGTCATCATGGAAGTGCTGTTTATCCTGCTCTTCACATGGATTGCGCTGGCCTTCACCTCTTCTGTCGCGGGCTTCTGGTCCCTGCTGACAAAAGGCGGTCTGGGGCTCGGCATTCATGCGGATGGTCCGCTGCCGGAACTGAAGACTCGCGTCGCGCTGCTGATGCCGACCTACAATGAAGACCCGCACCGCGTCATGGCCGGTCTCCGCGCCATTTACGCCAGTCTTCAGGAAACCGGACGTGCGGATGCGTTCGACATCTTCATCCTCTCTGACACCACCAACCCGGATGTGTGGATCACAGAGGAAGCCGCCTTCCTCGCCCTGCGCCGGGATACGGGTGACGACAAACATATTTTCTATCGCCGCCGCGCCAAGAACATCGAGCGCAAGGCAGGCAATGTCGGCGAATGGGTGCGTCGCTTCGGCGGTGCTTATCCTCTGATGGTCACGCTGGACGCGGACTCCGTCATGGACGGGCGCACACTGGTGCAGATCGCCGCCGCGATGGAGCGCAACCCGCAGGTCGGCCTGATCCAGACGCTGCCGATCATCGCAGGTGGCACGACCCTCTTCGCCCGGATGCAGCAGTTCGCCGGGCGCGTCTATGGCCCGCTGATCGCCCACGGCATCGCATGGTGGCACGGTGCGGCCAGCAACTACTGGGGCCACAACGCCATCATCCGGACGGCAGCTTTCGCCGAACAGGCTGGACTGCCGCACCTGCCGGGACGCAAGCCGTTCGGTGGGCACATTCTCAGCCACGACTTCGTGGAAGCCGCTCTCATGCGGCGCGGTGGCTGGGCCATTCACATGGTCCCCGCCCTGCTCGGTTCTTACGAGGAAAGCCCACCGTCGCTAACAGACGTGGCGATCCGTGACCGCCGCTGGTGTCAGGGCAATCTCCAGCATTACAAGGTCATCCCGACCAAAGGGCTGCACTGGCTGAGCCGGATGCACATGCTGGTCGGCATCGGCGCTTACGTCACCTCACCATTGTGGCTGGTCTTCCTGCTCGTCGGCATCCTGATCTCGCTTCAGGCGCGCTTTGTGCGTCCAGAATATTTCGGCGACACCAAGACGCTTTATCCACACTGGCCGCAGGTCGATCCGGTCCGCGCGAAATATGTATTCATCGCGACGATGGCCATTCTTCTTGCGCCGAAACTGTTCGCCTACATCGCCCTGTTCTTCAACAGGACCACGCTGAAAGGCTGTGGCGGCGCAATCCGGACAGCGTGCTCCATTGTGGTGGAGACCCTGATTGGCGGTCTGATCGCCCCGATCGCCATGCTGATCCAGACAGGCGGCGTGATCTCCATTCTCAGCGGGCAGGATTCCGGCTGGAACGCGCAGCGGCGTGACGATGGCGGCGTGCCGTTCAGCGTCATCGTCAAGGGCTACTGGCGTTATACCGTATTCGGTCTGATCCTTGGTGCTGCGGCATGGGCTGTCTCCATCTCCCTGTTCCTGTGGATGACGCCCGTTCTGCTCGGTCTGGTTCTGGCCATTCCGCTTGCAGCACTCACCGCCAGCCGTGACGCCGGACAGGCTTTGCGTCGGGCGGGACTGCTTCTGGTTCCGGAAGAAACGCAGACGCCGGATGTGCTGCTGAAAGCTGCGGACGCCATGCAGATGCCGGCTCCGAACTGTCCGGAAGACGCTCTGGAAGCGCTGTATTCTGATCCGACATTGCTGGCGGCTCATCGCGCCATGCTGCCCCCGCCGCGCAAACCGGGTGATCCGATCGACGCCGACCGGCTTGTCGGACTGCTGAAACTTCAGGAAGCACGGTCGCTGACCGATGCGGAAACGGCGCTGACCCCCAAGGAAAAGGCCGCGGCTCTGGGCGATACGAGTGGGCTGGACCGACTGATGGCTCTGCCCCGCTAAGACGGTTCAGTTTCGTCTCGCAAGCTCAGACGACAAGAACCAGAGTCGACGGCAGACGAGAAAGAATGTCCGCACCGCTTCATGACAGACGGTCCATGAGACCGTCCAGTTCACCAAGGGTCCGCAGTCGCTTTCACCTTGGGTGCAAGGCGTCCACAGCATTCATCCGGAACAACCCAGAGAGCGACGGAAAATGTGGGTTTCCACAGATCAGCGTTGTCTTTCGTGCCACAAATTGCAATGAGCCTTGGGCTAAAGAAAAAATCACTTCCCGTTAAGCAAGGACAATAAAAGGTGTCAGTTTCACCAATGACCGGAAGCCGTGAAAAACTACAGAATCTACAGGCTTTACGGGGAATCGCCGCCTTGTCTGTGTGCTTGATGCATATCGTTATGGGAAAAGGATGGGCTGTAGATCCGACCCATCATCGAAATTTATATAAAGTCGGCCATCTTCTGGGATCAATTGGCGGTGCTGGAGTAGATATTTTCTTCTGCCTCAGTGGGTTTATTATTACCTACGCCACAATGAATAAAAAATATACACCCTCACCCAAACTCTTCTCATAATTTTCTATAAAAAGAATCTTTAGAATTTATCCACTTTACTGGATAACCCTTACATTTGCATTTTTTTCTTCTTATATACTTGGATACAGAGGGAGTGACATTTCAAGAGTTACATCACCTGATGTGATTTTACTTTTGACTGACAAAATACCGTTCTTGGTTCAAGCATGGACACTTGCTTATGAAATCTGGTTTTATGCTGGCATATCATTCATACTTTTATTTATTCCACAGAAATTATTCTATACTGCAATTTCAATATGGGGATTAACTCATTTCTTTATACTCATCGCAAAAGAAACAGGATTTTTTTCATTTCCATATTTTACATTTAATAACTTTCAGATACTTGAGTTTTTCTTGGGATCTCTGGTTGTTTTTTTATTATCAAAAACAAAAAAATACGTTTTTGATAAAATACTTTCACTTGTTTTCGGAATTATAATAATAACATTTGGAATTTCTTTGTGCTACATGAGACTATATACTTTTGGAAGTTTATTTGATTCGGAAAGATTCATGTATTATGGAATTCCAGGAGCTTTGTTTATTTATGGACTTGTGGGACTCGAAAGAAGTCACAACCTCACATTGCCTCGAATATTTTCAGCACTCGGAGATATTTCATACTCCCTTTATTTATGGCACATGCCGGTAGGAGGATTTTTTCTGTATTTATCAGTTAAATGTCCAACTTACTCAAATACAGATGCTTCCATAAAAATTATATGTGAGACTGCTACATCAATATTCATCTCTCACTTCAGTTATAGATATATTGAAAAACCATTTAATTATATTGGACACAAATTAAGTCGATTGTTATAAAAACATTACGCTATATACCGTAATCTGTGGCGAATTGAGGTTTAACGAACTATTGCAACTCAAGAACCTGAATCGATACATTCCATGGAACAAGATTACACTATCGAACTAGTGATCAATCGTAGAGAATGATCAGATGAGAATGCAAGTCACTTCCTATTTTCCCTTGAAAAATAAAGAATTTTTCTTGCCAGCAGGCGAAAATCAGGTGTAAAGCCATCTCCTATTCAACATCCCCACAGATATGAGGCACCCATGGCCATTAAAGACCCGAAGGTTATCGAACACCTGAACATTCAGCTCACCAATGAGCTGACAGCCATCAATCAGTATTTCCTGCACGCCCGCACGCTGAACCACTGGGGCGTGACCCTACTGGGCAAGAAGGAATACGAAGAGTCCATCGAGGAAATGCGCCACGCCGACTGGCTGATCGAGCGCATCCTGTATCTCGGCGGCCTGCCGAACGTACAGCGTTACAACACCATTCTCATCGGCCAGAGCGTCAAGGAAATCCTTGAGTGCGACCTGAAGCTCGAAGAGAAGGCCCTCGGCGATCTGCGTGAAGGCATCGCTTACTGCGAGAGCGTCCGCGACTACGTCTCCCGTGACCTGCTGCTCAAGATCCTCGACAACGAGGAAGAGCATGAAGACTTCATCGATCGCCAGTTCGACCTGATCAAGCAGGTTGGCATCGAGAACTACATCCAGCTCAACTCCGGCCCCGCCAACGAGGGCTGAGAGCAGCACGCAGACTCACGCCATCCTGTTCGCAGGAGCGGGACGATACGCCGACAGGCCGGGGAGAGCTTTCTTCCCGGCCTGTCGTCTTTTCAGGCACCTGCCGGAAGACCGGACTGGCGCTCCATGACCGGCCAGAGCACCTGCCCCACCGCCATGTCATTGTTCCGCCAACGGGACAGCGTCACCAGAGAGGCCGCCGCGACCGGTCTGGCCGCTTCTGCGACTGGCTGCGCCTTCTGCACGACCTTTGCTTTTCCGGGCTGCGCCTGTCCGTCCGACGTCACATCATCCCGCACGCAGACCCTGCTCAGCAGCCAGAAGCCCGCTGACGCCAGACAGGCCCCCAACTGCACTATCGCCGTTGCGAAGGATGTCACGACATGGTGCTGGGGAAATACCTTCCTCAGCACAGCTTTCATGCCGCGCTCATCTCCTTTCTGGGCGAGAGCTGTTGCATCAAGGAGATTCATTTCTGTCAGACTGACCGACCCACATTCCCGCATACGCACATCCAGCGGATTCATGCCAAACCCGGAGCATCGGTCCAGAGCATGTCGAAACGCCGATCCCAGCGCCTCAAGATCCTGGCGGAAGAACATGTCGCCCCAACCGCCAGTTCCAAGGCGGCAGCACGGACGACCGGGGCCTGCGAGATACCGCAGCATCCACACAGCTACCCGTTCGTCACCGGAAAGTTCAGTCAGAGTATCGGAAGTCGCGTTCATGGCACCTTCGGACCCGGAAGGTCCGCCTCCTGTCTTGCTGAACCTTCTTTAATTGAGAACAATTCTTAATTGCAATTAAAAACCGCGTGGTTTTCGGTAAAATCTACATAAGAATGTCCGGCCAGACATTCTGAAAATCCCGCCGGATCTCAACGGAAATTTCTGTTTTCAGGAAAAACCCTGCTGAAACGGTGTGATAGGGCATCATCCGGGTAGAGGGGAGGCTCATAAAGCTGGACGCTTACCGCTCATCCTCTTTGGCCAGAGGCAGATTCGGCACCCCGTGGCGTCCCGGTCGCATGACCCAGAGACGGTCGCCACTCCATTGCCGGTCAGACAACGTCCTTACGCCCGAATCCGTCATCCAGACGGCCACAGCCCCTTCCCGCCAGACCGCAAACCGGTCGATGGTCGGCACACCCCGACAGGACGAGCGCGCCGGAGACACCGCCACAAAGAGATCCATTCCCTGACAGACCTCTGAGGGCAGAATGCTCTGACCATCTGTCGTATCTTCCACACGAAGCAGAACGGAATGTTTCCCACGCGTGAGAACGCACACACCCGCGGCTTCGTCCTCTCCACAGGTAAGGTCTCCGCTCGCCGTCTCGCCATGCAGCGGCAGGCTGACAATCGGACGAGCAAACGCCTGTTCCAGCGCCCTCCGCTCAAACCAGGCGTCACGGGACTGACCGCTCATTAGCAACTGATCGCCCTCACGCACCGCAATGAGTCCACCATCAGGCGTGATAACCACGTCCGGCAGGGAATGGAAAAACGGCGTGAGAAATCCGACAAGCATCGGTGCAATGCCGAGCAGTCGCCATGTCCGGCTCCACAGGCACAGCCAGCAAAGGCCGAAAAGAAACAGCGCCAGTCCCCAGCCGGGCGTCATCGGCACGGCGATCCGGGCTGCGGGCCAATGAGCCACCATATCGGCGAGCCAGATGATGCCATCCACGCCCCACCCCATGACATCCAGCGCCCAGCGTTCGAGGTGGACCGGCATCAGCAGAACAGCGAGCAATCCCGCCGGCATCACCCAGAGCGCCGTCATCGGGACGGCGAGCAGGTTGGCCACCACAAAGAATGGCTGGATCTCGCCAAAATGCGCCATGGAGACCGGAAGTGTCGCCGTGCCCGCCAACAGACTGGTCAAAGCAAGCGTCGTGACATGCACGAGAAAGCGGCGACTGACCGTTCCCTCACCGTGTAGCCGCCGCAGCGGAACCCTGAGCACTTCATAGCCTGCAATCAGCGCCATCACCGCTGCGAAGGACATCTGGAACGGTACGCCCAGAATCACTGCCGGACCGGTCAGCAGCAGGACCGTTGCTGCAACAGCCAGCCCGCGCATGGAGGCGGCATTTCGTCCCGTCACAAGCGCCAGCACGACCAGACAGGCCATGATCAGACTCCGCAGAGCCGGCAGATGCATGCCGGTCATCAACACATAGACCATGCCACCCAGCAGGCCGCAGATCACCGCGATTTCCTTGCACGGCCAGCGAAGCGCCGTCCATTCAATGGAGGCAAGGCCGTAGCGGACAGTCGTAACGACCAGACCCATCACGATCCCCAGATGCAGCCCCGCAACCGCCAGCAGATGCGACAGGCCGGATACCGAAAACGCCTCCCGGTCTTTCGGCGCAATGCCACCCGACAGGCCGACGAGAAGTGTGGAGGCGATCGCGCCGTCCGATCCGGGCAGCACAACAGCGATCCGGGCGGCGATCGTCTCACGCAGACGTTCGAGGGTTGTCGTGGCCGTGACCTTTCCACCATCCTCGACCAGTGTCGCGGCCCCTAGAGCCCGACCGGTTCCCGCTTCCCTGCCAAACCATGCCTCCCGTTGCAGGTCCCTCGCTCCGGGCATAACGGGAAAAGGGGGTGCTTCCAGCAAGGCACGGATGCGCAGATCATTTCCCGGTCCGAAAACCAGCGAATCGTCATCGCGCAGCCGGATACGCAGCGTCCGTTTCAGCGGCGCCATGCCTTCATCAAGCCATGTCTCGAAGCGCACATGAGACAGGGTGACGCGTCGTCCACCCGGCGCACCCTCAACGCGAGCAGGCAGCATATCCACTGCCTGAACATGGCCAGTCAGCATGACGGCACGTCGGGGCAGTTCCGGCATGGGCGGCGCGCGATGATTTTCGCTCCACGCCGCCAGAAAGCCGAGACTCAGGCACAGCAGCACGCAACCGGAAGCACGTCCTTCCAGCCGATGCCAGCCCATTATGAGGAGAGGAATAGCAAGAAGGCAGCCACCCAGAGCCCACCAGACCGCAGGCTCCGTGAGAGGCTGAAAATAGGTGAGAACACCAAGGGCGATGAAAACAGGCAGCCACAGTGGCAGTCTGTGACGTTCCGTGAGAAGCAGAGTCTGCAAGCGGGTCAGTGCGCCCTTCACCGGCTCGCTACTCCTGAAAAACAAAAAGCCCGCACTCTATGTGCAGGCTTTTAAGCTGGTCGCCAAGAGATGCCGACGGACAGCGCTATTCCACCGTCAGCACACTCCGCAGACTTCGTTTGCTCAGGGTTTGATGCGACGTCCTTCGGACGCACCGAAAAAGACGCAATGCGCGAAGAGATCTTCGGAATAGCCTTCAAGGTCGGGATTGGCGGCCAGATAGGCCTTGCCGTCAAACGCCGCGTTGGGATTGCGACCTTCGCGGAAGCCGTTCATCTGATAGTGTGTCGCCGGGTCGATACCTGCGCCCGCCACGTCCGGGTAAGTCTCAAGATACCACTCGGCATCGAAATACAGAGCTTCCGGCACGGGAGCGACCTTGACCGGAACAACGACCTCAACCGGCGTTTCCGCGGCTTCAACTTCAACCTCTGAAAGAAGATCTTCCTTACTGGCCCGGCTTTTTCTCGCTGTAGCTGTTCCACCCGAAGCCGTGGCGGACTTCGTTGCTGCTAACCGTGTTTTTCCTGCTTTCGCTGCCTTCATCACACTGGCTCGTGCCACGAACTCTTCTCCTTGGTTCACCGAAGCCTGTAAATCGGCCTAATAAAGTCGGAAATTTAACAATCTGGTCAGGAATGACAATGCAACAGAACACGAGAATTGCGTTAAAAATAGGACCCGAACGATTTATGTTTCTCCTTCTTTATTTCGGAATGTAATTCTCCTTGGCCAAACAACCTCTTCACCGTTTCGTCTGCCAGTCCTGTGGCGCAGTCTATCCCAAATGGTCCGGAAAGTGCGAAGCCTGTCATGAATGGAACACCATTGTTGAGGAAACGGTCGAACCGACCGCCTCGCGAGCCAGCAAATCCAAGCGACGCCTGACCTTTTCAGGTCTGGAAGGCAGCGCCGAACCGCCGGCGCGGATCGGAACCAGCATTGCCGAACTCGACCGCGTACTGGGAGGGGGGCTCGTTCCTGCATCGGTGGTTCTGGTGGGGGGTGATCCCGGCATCGGCAAATCAACATTGCTGCTCCAGACGGCCTGTCGGCTTTCGGCCACGGGGCAAAAAGTGATCTATATTTCAGGCGAAGAGGCCATCGAGCAGATCAGAATGCGGGCCAGACGGCTTGAACTGCACGCGCCAACACTGGAACTGGCTGCTTCCATCAATGTTTCCGACATCGCCGCGACCCTTGAAACCGACACGCCGCCGGGTCTCGTCATCATCGATTCGATCCAGACCATGTGGCTCGACACGATCGAAAGCGCTCCCGGCTCCGTCGCACAGGTCAGGGCCTGCGCCTTTGAGCTGATCCGTCTGGCAAAAAAACGTGGGTTTGCGCTGATTCTCGTCGGCCATGTGACAAAAGAGGGCGGTCTGGCCGGGCCGCGCGTGATGGAGCACATGGTTGATGCCGTGATGTATTTCGAAGGCGATCGCGGACACCAGTTCCGTATCCTTCGCGCCGCAAAAAACCGTTTCGGGGCGACCGATGAAATCGGCGTCTTCGCCATGACCGACCGCGGTCTTGTTGAAGTGCCGAATCCTTCCGCGCTATTTCTTGCCGAACGACACGGCAATATCGCCGGGTCCGCCGTGTTTGCCGGTCTGGAAGGCACGCGCCCCGTCCTGCTGGAAGTGCAGGCGCTGCTGTCCCCCAAGGCCGGTGACGGCAGTCCACGCCGCGCCGTGGTCGGCTGGGATACCGGACGGCTATCCATGCTGCTGGCCGTGCTTGAGGCCCGATGTGGGCTTAAACTGGCGGGCATGGATGTTTATCTGAATTTTGCCGGTGGTCTGCGCGTCACGGAACCCGCCGCCGATCTGGCCGCCGCCGCCGCCATCATCTCCGCCGCCACAGGCCAGCCCACCAGCGCAGGGTCGGTCTTTTTTGGCGAGATCGGTCTTTCCGGCGAGATCAGACAGGTGCCGCAATCTGATCTGCGTCTGCGAGAAGCCCAGAAACTCGGTTTCACCACCGCCGTTTCGCCACGGCGTGTGGCCCGGGGAGCCGCCCGCACAAAGCCGCCCGCCGGTCTGGAGTTACAGGAACTCGGACATCTTTCCAGTCTGGTGGCCGCGATGGGCGGAAATGGCACGCGGGAACCAGAAGAGGACTGAAGACGGATAAATAAAACACCGGTCTTCAGCGCATTTGCAGGAAGGATCGTTGTTTTCCAAAAAACAGCGATCCTTTCTACCTCTGGATTTTCCTATTTTTCCGCCGGAGCCTCATCGGAGCGGCGGATATCCGCCCGATCTGCAGGCGTCTCGATCCCGGTCTTGTTTGGCAAACCGATCACACGGACATAAATCCGCGTTGACGGAATGCCTGCGTTCATCAGAACGGCACGGATCACCAGCCCACGGCTCAGCGACATACGACGCGGACGAGACAGGTCATTGGGCACGCCACTGGCCGTGACATCGACGAGCGCCCTCACATCCGGATGCTCTTTCAGCATATTGGCGAACGCCAGAATGCCGTTTTTCGTTTCCGGATTGAGCTGGGCCGAATCCGCACCGAACGTCACCCGCAATCCGCCGCCGATGGGCAGCACGTCACCCTTGGCGTCTTTTGACGGCTGAGGATCGGGCGGAATCGGGAAAGGATGCAGTTCAACCGGGATCACGATCGGCGTCAGCACGGGCGGTGGTGGTGGAGCTGCCGGAATCGTTGCTGCCGGTGGCGGCTTGGCGGGTTTCGCTGCGGAAGACGCTGCCCTGGCCGTTGAGGCCGTAGGAGCCGCGTTCTGTGTCTCCGATTTAGTTGGAGCAGGAGATTTTCCGGTTTTCTGAACCGGGGCCGCCTGCCTGTGGACAGGTTTTTTCGCTGGTCCAGCCTCGGTTTTCGGCGTTTCCGGCGCAGCCCCACCCAGCGCACCGAGCGCCGACGTGTCCGTGGTGATCTGCGCGTGCGCCGTATCAGCCCCGCCAGCCGCCGCCAGTCCCGCAATCACCAGCACGCCGGTCATCGCCAGCAGACGACGGCCTTCGGGCTTATGAAAAGACTTTCTCAAACCACTCATGCAAAAAGGCCTCGGGACAACGTGGACCGGATGATCCTGCGGCAAACACTGCATAGCCCGGGATCACGGAAAACCGCCTTCGAGGATTGACTCGAAAAGTGGCAAACGAAAGATCAGGCGGCGGTCAGACCATCCACCACAATTTCCCGCAGCTTGCCGTGCATATGACCGTTGCCAGCCACGATCAGCACGTCATCGGGCAGATCATTCAGGTCGTTGCCATCCGGATCGGTGCAGTGACCACCTGCTTCACGCACCAGCAGGGCACCGGCAGCGCAATCCCACGGCTTGATGCCGAATTCCCAGTATCCTTCGTAACGGCCAGCGGCAACCCATGCCAGATCAAGAGCCGCCGCACCGAAGCGACGGATGCCCGCCACCTGCGGCATCAGCGTGCCCATGACGCGGGCAAATGGCAGGCGACGCTTCGGAGACACCTTGGCGAAAGGAATGCCGGTCGCAAACAGCGATTCCAGCATCTCGCGACGTGCCGAGACGCGGATGCGCCGGTCGTTCAGATAAGCGCCTACGCCCTTTTCCGCCCAGAACATCTCACCTGCTGCCGGGTTGTAGACCACAGCCGCGACCAACTCGATGGAACCGTCCGGAAGGCGACGCTGTAGGCCGATGGAAATCGCCCAGTGAGGAATGCCATGCAGGAAGTTGGTTGTTCCATCGAGCGGATCAACCACCCAGCGCCACGTCCAGTTGTCACCACCCGATTCGCCGCTCTCTTCCATCAGGAAGGCGTAGCCAGGACGTGTCCGCTCCAGCTCTTCCTTGAGAGTGCGCTCGGCGCGCAGATCGGCCTGCGACACGAAGTCACCCGGTCCCTTGATGCTGACCTGAAGCTGCTCGACCTCGTTGAAGTCACGCAGAAGACGCTTCGCTGCCTTTTCGGCGGCGGCCTGCATCACGGTCATTACGGGAGAAAGACGCATCGCCACGACATTTGATCCTGTAGGAAAGCGGAAATTGGAACCGCCGGGATTGGAAAACGCACCCGGCGATGGTCAGTGTCGGACGAAATCCCTCAGGACTTCGCACGCTCCACATAGCTGGCGTCATCCGTGCGGACCACGATGCGCTCGCCCGCCTCGATGAACGGCGGCACCATGGTCTTTACACCATTGGACAGCTTGGCAGGCTTGTAGGACGAGCTGGCCGTCTGGCCTTTCACCACCGGATCGGCCTCGATGATCTCGAGCGTCACCTGCGGCGGCAGCGTCACGGCAACCGGATCGCCTTCGACGAGGTTCAGGTTCAGCACCATGTTGTCCTGCAGGAACGGCGCCTGATCACCCAGCAACTCGACCGGGATCATGAACTGTTCGAATGTTTCCGGGTCCATGAGAACCAGCGTTTCACCATCGGTGTAGGAATAGTTGTATTCCTTGTCCTCGGTGATCAGACGCTCGACCGTATCAGCCGTACGCCAGCGCTCATTGGTCTTGTTGCCCGTCTTCAGGTCACGCATTTCAACCTGAATAAACGCGCCGCCCTTGCCTGGCGTGATGATCTGCTGCTTGAGAACCGTCCAGCGACGGCCGTCATGCTCAATGACCTGGCCCGCGCGGATCAGGTTTGCCTGCTGTTTCATAATTTATCCCTGAAGAAGGAAACACTGGGGATCAAAGGCGGGCTTCTACCCTTCGGACGGCTGAAGAGCAAGGTCAGACCAACGGTATTACCGCCTGACAGCTTTGCCGAATGGAATTGCCGGAACATATCCTGCATCCCTCAAAGGCCTGCCGTTTGAAATCCTGCACTCCGAAAAAAGAAGACAGCGAGTTGCGAACCCTGATGGACGTGCCTCGAAAATCGGGTGGTTCCACAGGTTTCAGTCAAACAGTCTATCAGCAGGCTCGCATCGCCACCTGAACAGGCGGGATGGTTTCCGCACGCGCCGATACCCGGCGGCCAAGACTGATGACCAGATCTCATCATATTGTATGAAAGTGTTTCTCACTGACGATTTACCCAATGCCGGTAAATATCGGGCAGGCGGGATTCGAACCCACGACCCCCAGTCCCCCAGACTGATGCGCTACCAGGCTGCGCTACTGCCCGTCAGTAATGAACGGCCACTCTCTAGCAGGCTTGCCGACCCTCCACAAGAGAGGTTCGACAGCATCCGCACGGCAAATGTAATCTACCGCTTCAATCGACCGTCAGGCTGGCCTTTACCTCAGCCAGCCGATGCAGAATATCTTCAAGACTTTTCCGCATCCGGTCATGCTCACTCTCGAGCTGTTCGTCGCGCACGGTTACCGTAACAATCTGCGGTTCCGGCTGCACGACGGGCGTGACTGGCAGCACTTCATCCTGCGGCGGAGGCACTTCCGGCCCAGACACCGTATCGGACACCGAGGCCTCAGTAGCCTTGCCGCTGACTTCCTCTTCCAGTCCTTCCGGCCCCTTTTCACGGAGAACGCGCTGAACACCCTTGATGGTGTAACCCTTGACGTAGAGCAGTGTCGCAATCTGCCGGAGCAGATCGACATCTTCCGGTCGGTAGTAGCGACGTCCACCACCCCGCTTCAGGGGACGGACCTGTTCAAACCGCGTTTCCCAGAAGCGCAGCACATGCTGCGGCACTTTCAGCTCATCAGCAACTTCACTGATGGTCCTGAAGGCCAGAGGCCCCTTACGTCCACGAATCTCGTCGTCTGCTTCCTGCGTGTCTGGCGCGGTTTCCGGGTTTTCTTCAATACTCATTCAGATGTACCGTTAACGGCTGCCCGCAGGATATGGCTGGGCCGGAAGGAAATTACAGACCGGGGAAGAATGGGAATCTCGACCCCGGTCTTGGGATTCCGACCACTGCGCTGGCCTTTCCGGCGCACCATGAAGGTGCCGAAGCCGCTGATCTTCACCGATTCCCCGGATTCAAGCGCAGTCGCCATTGTTTCAAGGACGGCTTCCAGCAACGCCACGGACTCACTCCGGGACAGGCCGACTTCCGTATAGATGTGTTCCGCCAGACTGGCGCGCGTTACCGTGCTCATGATTGCAGGGTAACATGCTGATACGGGCCGTCAATTATATCGTGCAGGAGAAAAATCGTCCGCCAAGATGAATTGGCGGACAGGACGAACGTCCTCAGATCCGGACCAGCGCCGATCCCCAGGTCAGTCCACCACCCAGCGCTTCCATCAGCACCAGATCGCCCCGTTTGATCCGTCCGTCACGCATCGCTTCATCCAGCGCCAGCGGAATGGACGCCGCCGAAGTGTTGGCATGGCGATCCACCGTGACCACCACCCTTTCCATCGGCATCTTCAGCTTGCGGGCAACGCCTTCGATGATCCGGATATTGGCCTGATGCGGCACCAGCCAGGACACATCGGACGCATCGAGGCCCGCACTTTCGAGCGCTTCATCCACCGAAGACGCCAGCTTCGCCACGGCGTGCCGGAAGACCTCCCGTCCGTTCATGCGCAGATGACCGGTGTGATCAGGCCGCCCAACAGCGCCGTCAACATACAGAATGTCGCCAGTCGAACCATCGGCGTGCAGGTGTGTGGAGAGAACGCCGCGCTCACCGGGATCGTCGCTCGCCTGAAGCACAACGGCTCCGGCGCCATCGCCGAACAGCACAGCCGTCCCACGATCAGACCAGTCGAGAATGCGGGAATAAACTTCACTGCCGATCACGACGACGCACTTCGCGTTACCGGCGCGGATGAACGCATCGGCCGTGGACAGCGCGTAGATGAAGCCACTACACGCAGCGGCGATATCGAATCCGAATCCGTTGGTCACACCAAGATCAGCGAGGACACGCACCGCTGTCGCCGGAAAAACCTGATCGGGTGTTGATGTCGCCACGATGACTGCACCGACATCAATCGAATCGATACCGGCAAAATCTAGCGCCCGCTGAGCTGCACGGGACGCCATGTAAACTGCGTTTTCCTGACCGTTGACGATATGCCGCTGACCAATGCCAGTGCGACCGCGAATCCATTCATCCGACGTATCGAGGCGCTCGGAGAGCTCATCATTAGTAACAATTTTCTCAGGGAGATAACTGCCAACGCCAACCAGCATGGAACGTATCGTCATCCGGCACACCTTCAGGACACGGGGGGCAATAACAACCCTCGCCCGCTGTCTTCAGTCACAGAAACCACGTAAAATTACTGAAAAACTATCAGCACAGACCACTGAGCCAGCCGTCATGCCACAGGCTGACGCTCCGCATCGGCAACAGACCGGCTGGCCGTCAGCGAGGACATGTTCCCCAGACGGACACGAATGCCTTCATTGAAATGATGCGTGACCATGTCCATCGCCACATCAACAGCCGATGCGAAGCCTTCCGCATCCGTGCCGCCATGTGACTTCACAACCACACCGTTCAGCCCGACAAAGACCGCCCCGTTATACCGGCGCGGATCAAGCCAGTCCTTCATGCGCTCCAGAGCCGGGCGGACAAGAAGATAGGCCAGACGACCGGCCAGACTGCTGGTAAACACCTGCCGGAACAGGCCGGACGCCATTTTCATGGTGCCCTCGCCTGTTTTCAGCGCCACATTTCCCGTGAAGCCATCCGTCACGACAATGTCCGTCGTGCCAGCCGTGATGTCATGCCCTTCGACAAAACCATGAAACTGCCCGGCAAGCGGGCTGTCTCTCAGCACGTCAGCGGCCTGACGCAGCTTTTCGTCGCCCTTCAGTTCCTCCGCCCCGACATTCAGCAGACCGATCGTGGGAGCAGGCAGACCAAGCACAGCCTTGGCGAAGGCTTCACCCATCACGGCGAATTCGACCAGATTACGCCAGTCGCATCCCACATTGGCCCCCAGATCCAGCATGACGACATCGCCCTTCATGCTGGGACTGATGGCCGCCATGGCGGGACGGGAAATACCGGGAAGCGTCTTGATGACGATCTTGGCAAGAGCCAGCATCGCACCGCTGTTTCCAGCCGATATGACACCGGCTGCTTCACCACTGGCCACTGCGTTCATAACTACGCGCAGGGATGAATCCTTCAGCCGCAACGCAGCCGTGGGTTTCATGTCCATGCTGACAGCAGCAGACGCATGCCGGATCGTGCAGATGGCGGCGGCTTTAGGATGCCGGGCAAGAAGCGGCTGAAGGCGTTTTTCGTCACCAACAAGCAGCACCCGGGCTCCCGGATGCCGATCCGCTGCGACAGCGAGACCCGCAACGACCATTTCAGGGCCCCCATCGCCTCCCATCGCATCAACAGCGAGGGAAAACGGTTCCGGACTCTGAGCAGTCTCTGCGGCGGAATGCTCGACTTCGTTCATGAATGCGATCCGGCTTTCATGAACGAAGAGCGTCTTGCCTCATCAGGGATACTGCTTGTCACCTTACCAACACCGCAATCAGGCGCGAACTGCAACTTTCAGGGCCTTACCGGCAGCGATCACTTCGCGACCATCATAATGACCACAATGGCTGCAGACGTGGTGCGGGCGCTTCAGCTCGCCGCAGTTGCCGCACTCGGCGTGGGCTTCAACCGTCAGGGCCTGATGGCTGCGACGCATACCACGGCGGGAAGGAGACGTTTTTCTTTTAGGTACAGCCATGGGTCCAAGCCCCTCCGAAATGATGGCATCCCGGAACCGCCGGGAGACGGAACCTGGACATAACTACAATTGAGGGCGGGGCTCTACCAGACCAGCCGCAGTTCCGCAAGGACCGATCGAAAACTGGCAGGCCCGCACGACGCGCAGACGTTCAAGAACCGTCGCGTTTCAGCTTCGCCAATGCAGCGAAGGGATTGGGGCGCTCCTCGACCTCTCCTTCTTCCTCCTGCCGGGAAATATCGTCCTCGGTCAGAATGGCCGCAGGCCGCGCCACGCCCGGCCTCCGGGGATAGGGATCAAGCGTGAGGGACAACTGTTCGACAGCGGCTTCACCCAGATCGATTACGTCACCATCGTAAGGGACATCGTCGATTTCATCCAGTTCACCGTTTTCATCGAACGATCCATCATGCTCGGACGCCGGAACGAATCGGATGACGAAGCGTTCTGCGATCACATCCTCGAACACTTCCAGAGTCAGCACACAGAGCTGGCTGAGCCGCGCCGTCATCGAACCGGTCGCCTGCACCGTATGCCCGGTCTGGGGGAACAGCTCATACCGGCATGTCAGACTCGCAACATCCGGCAGCCCAAGCCGCTGGGCGATCCGCGCGCACTCGGCTTCAGTCGCGGTCACCGAGATTTCACGGGGAGAGTCGGCGGACGCACCGCGCAATGTTCTCACAAGAACGGGGCGGGAAAATTCGGAAACTCCGGAAGCAGTCACTCTATACAGTCCTTTCCCGACACAAAGCCCGATCATAACGCCAACAGTGTGGCAGAAAACACTCTATCGGACACCCGTTCCTTGTGCTTTAACGGCAAGAATATTTACCGGGTCCATTCGTGGAGAGAACAGACTACCGTCATGTCAAAACGCCAGCCCTTCTCCCGGACTGAATCACGGCCAGCAGCAGCTCGGCGTAGCAGACAGGCCCTCATGGCTCTGGGTCTGACGGGCGGGCTGTTCCTCCTGTCGGGCTGTTCGTTCCTCGAAAACTCGCCCATGCCGCGCGGTTCGCTCATCGAGGCCGACGATTACAACCAGCTCAAGCCCGGTGTGAGCAATCGCGCCGACGCGCTCGATCTGCTCGGTTCGCCAACCTCCAAGGCGACCTTCGACGACAACACCTGGATCTATGTGTCGATGATGACGGCGCCGACCCCGGCGAACTTTCCGCACGTCACGAAGCAGCAGGTCGTCGTCCTGAATTTCGATCAGGCCGGGACGCTCCGCTCCCTCCGGACGCTGGGACCGAAGGACGCCAAACATCCGGGCATGGTCGGCGACAAGACCCCGACGCCGGGCACCAAGATCAACATTCTTCAGGAAATCATCGGCAACGTCGGGCGCTACAACCCGATGCAGGGCATGATGAACAACAGCTCCTTCGGCGGCGGCAACGGTGGAAGTGGAATGGGCGGCATGAGCGCTGGCCCGGGTCATGGTGGCGCGGGCAACAGTCTGCCCTGATCCTTACCTAGCCTCTCTGCTGAATGGAACGAACGGCGTCTGTTCAGCGCGGCAGAGTGATATGCACATTCAGTCCGCCCTGTGGACTTTCTCCCAGCTGGATATCGCCACCATGCGCCCGCACGATGTCACGGACAATCGTCAGGCCCAGCCCTGTTCCGCCCTTCTTGCTGCTTGAAAACGCACGGAAAACTTCCTCCCTGCGCTCAGGCGGAATACCCGGCCCATCGTCATCCACATCAATGATGATGCTGCGTCCTTCCTGACGCCCTGAAAGCCATATGGCGGCGTTGAGGCGACGGGCATTCTCCAGAACATTGCTCAACATGCGCCGCATCGCATCCGGACGCGCTTCAATGATCAGCCCCGGTTCGCAGGTCACTGCGTTGACCCGCCCCCCGGCACGCACGATGGCGGCAGCAACGTCCTCCAGCAGCACGGCGACATCCAGCTTTTCCGGTACTTCTGCCCCCTCGCCGCGAGCGAAAGAGAGATAGCTTTCGATCAGTCGCTCCATCTCAGCAACATCACCGATCATGTCATGCACATCATCCCGCAAGTGTCCGGCATCCACCATGCCAGACTGAGGAAACATGGCGAGAGAGAGCCTCAATCGGGTCAGGGGCGTCCGCAAATCATGCGACACACCCGCCAGCACGGCGGTGCGCTGCATGACGAATCGGGAAATCCGTTCCTGCATGCGGTTGAACGCCACGGCAGCCTTCCGGACCTCGCGGGCTCCCTCCGGCCTGATGGGACCAACGTCCCGGCCCAGACCGAACTGCTCGGCAGCCCTTGCCAGACGCCTCACGGCCCGGACCTGATTCTGCATGAAGAGCGCCGCCACAGCGAACAGCAGCAGTGAACTGCCCAGAGCCCAGAATACGAAAAGCCAGATCTGACCGACATCCAGCCGCTTGCGCGGTGCGTCGATCTTCATGACACCGTCCGGGAGCTGGATCAGAATGAACACGTGGCGTTCATCGGTCAGCCAGTCCACAAAAAACGGATAGGAAATGAAGGCCTGAAGCGTGCGGACGAGGTCCTCATCCATCGGCCCGACGACATGCGTCGAACCGAATTTCGTCAGCTTCGCATTCTGATGCCATTCCACAATGAGCTGGGTGCGTGACCGGACCTGTCTGGTCAGCCAGGCCCGGTCGGCGCGCGTCTGATAACGCTCCAGAAAATCCAGCGACAGGCTGATTTCGGAAACCACGCTTTCGGACATGCGCCGCGACATCACGTGCAGGTAGTTGCCGTAAAACAGTTCCAGCGCGATTCCCTGCGTGACCAGCAGAGGGATCAGCACAATCAGCAGGGACCGTCCCAGGAAGGAATTCGGCAGGACACGCCTTACCGACCGGTCGAGCCGGCCGTCACCCCAGAATGAGCGCCATCCGCGCATGACCGGCGTCAGATTCCCGGCTTCAGCATGTAACCCTTGCCACGAAGCGTGTGCAGATAACGCGGCTCACGCGGGTCCACCTCGATCCGACGCCGCAGACGCGTCACCTGCACGTCAACCGCGCGCTCCCCGATTTCGGCCATATCCAGCGCGTTCGCGATATCCTCCCGCGACAGCACCTCGTTGGGATGGCGGGACAGAACCGCCAGCAGGGCCGCCTCGCCGCCCGTCAGATGCACAACGCCTTCGGGGCCGGAGAGAATGCCTCTGTTGGGATCGAATTCGAGCGTCCCCAGCCGAACGATTCGCAGATTATCCGATGGCGGTGGCGGCGCATGTTTGCGCAGATGGGCTTTCAGACGCAGCAGCAGTTCACGCGGCTCGAACGGTTTACCGAGATAATCATCCGCTCCGGCCTCAAGACCGGTAATGCGATCTTCTGCTTCTCCCCGGGCGGTGAGAAGCAGGATGGGAATGTCCAGCCCCTGCCCGCGCAGGGATTTTGTCAGCTCCAGACCGTCTTCGCCGGGCATGGTGACATCCAGAACCAGCGCATCAGGCAGCATGAAGCCCAGCGCCTGCCTTGCCTCGGCGGCAGAGGCCGCGCCGGTGACCCGGAAGCCGTTTTCCTTGAGATAGCGCTGGAGCAGCCGCCGCAGACGGGCGTCATCGTCCACCACCAGCACATGGGTCGTACTGTTGTCCTCCTCAGAAGCCAGGGCAGCATCATCTCTGCCGGCTTTCTGTGTTGCCTCACTGGCCATCCCGTCGTGCTCCCCTCACTGCTTCTTTGGTCTGCCTTTCCCGTCGGGCAAGAAAGGCGCGACTATCCTTGGACAGCATCCCCTGCAGGACCTGCCGGAAACCCTGCACGGCATTGCCTCCCGCTTCCCGATAGGCCGCCACCATACGTTCGCGCTGCACGGCGAAAAGCTGCGCTTCGATTTCTGCGCCATCGTCGGTCAGGAAGAGAAAGCGTTGCCGTCGGTCCTGTCGCCCCTGTTCAATCCGAACAAAGGCGCGATCCTGCAACTCGGTCAATGTGCGTGCGAGGCTCTGCTTCGTGACACCCAGAACGCCCTGCAACTCTCCCACGGTCAGTCCGGGCTGGAACGCCAGCATCTGCAGGGCCCTGTGCTGGGCCACACCAAGACCGAACTGTGTCAGAACGGGTGATACCGCCTGTCCCATATCGAGCCAGACCAGCAGCATCAGTTCCTGCGCGAGTCTGATCTGCTGCTCCCGAAGGAACAGGACGCCATCGCCTGCGACAGTCTCACCACCGGTGCGGGCTTCGACAAATCGTTTCACGCTGGCCGTAGATCTTTGGGGCGGAACAAACGCTGTTTCAACTCACCAAGACGGCGGGTGCGGGCCAGTCCGGCGTCAAGGATCTGCTCCACCTTATGACGATCCGCGCCACCCAGCCACGCCAGAAACGTCGGAACGTAAATGCCGGTGAGGCTGATCCTTTTCGTAGCCCATGTCACGCCGCCGGACATGTCTTCAGACGCATCCCAGATGGCGTTCACTGTGCGCGCCAGAATACGGGCCGATGTTTTTCCGGCACAGGGAGAAAGCAGCATAGTCGCGGCACGGCGTTCCGCCGCCCGGTAAGGTTCCAGAATATCCAGCCGTTCCAGAACAGCCCTGCGGACTTTCTGGCTGAGACGGGGGCATTCGCCTTCATCAATGGCCAGCAGCACACGTTCGGTCATTTCACGATCAACCAGATCGGCCCAGGCTTCCAGAAGCTCGGTGCGGCCATTGGGGAACAGGAGATCGGCATCCGCTCCCGCCACTTCCTTCAGCGCGGCCAGTGTCCAGCCCTTCTCTCCGGCGACTGCCGCCAGCGCTTTCAACGCCTGATCCCGTTCCACAGAATGCTCAATGGATGGCGGCGTCATTCCCTGAAGCAGCCCGTAGCCCGCGCCTGCTGCAAACTGAAGAATCCTGTCCCTGCCACTCATTGCTCATTGCGTCCCAAAATAATGTCCGGCGTCAGAAACCGGTTAGCTTCCGTATCAAAGCCCATCAGACCGAGGTCTGTCATCCGCATCGGGTAAAGAACACCATCCAGATGATCCGTCTCGTGCTGGATCACGTTTGCGTGGAATCCCTGAGCGATCCCGGAAACAGGAGCTCCTGTCCGGTCGATTCCCTGATATCGAACCCGCGCATACCGGGGAACCCAGCCGCGCAGACCCGGAATGGACAGACACCCTTCCATCCTCAGACGGACTTCCTCGTCAAGCGGCTCAATCACCGGATTGACCAGCACCTGTATACCATCAGGCGACTGCTCCCCTTCCTCAAGACGGGTGGGCGGCACATAATAGACGAAAATTCTTTTCGAAACATGCACTTGAGGCGCTGCAAGGCCGACACCACCAGCGTCGCGCATGGTCTCGATCATATCGTCAATCAGGGTCTGCACGACCGGATCGGCAACATTTTCCACCAGTTCGGCTGGCTTCAGCAGGACCGGATGCCCCATGCGTGCGATCTTCAGTAATGTCATGCTCACCCTCTCCTGAATCGTCCGTCAGGATACGCCGCATTGCGATATGACAGAAACGCCGTTCTTTCTGATGCTGCGATCCACGGATTCGTTTGTCTTTTCCTGCGGGCGTGTGTTAAGGACGCGACCAACTCAGAGGCGAGGCTTCCGTGTGGAGTCGCGCTCACCCTATAGAAACTCATGAACCCAGCATGACCGAGGTCAGCAGGTTCTTTCGGGAGACGACCAGCCAGTGCAGGTTCTCGTTCGCGACAACAATGTCGATCAGGCTCTTAAGGCACTCAAGAAGAAGATGCAGCGTGAAGGGCTTTTCCGTGAAATGAAGCTCCGCCGCCACTATGAGAAGCCTTCAGAGCGTCGCGCTCGTGAAGCAGCGGAAGCTGTGCGTCGCGCCCGCAAGATGGAGCGCAAGCGTATCGAGCGCGAAGGCTTCTGATCGAGCTTCGCCTTTACGCAAGGAAAACCGGCTTTCGCAGGAAAGCCGGTTTTTTTATGCCTGAAGTCTGCGGCCTCTTTCACCTTACATTCACTCTTCCCGTTTTGAATGCGGCGCACCACTGCATCCAGACGAGACTCCGATGGCAGACCTGAGTGATGAGGATGAAAGACTTCTGCAA
Source organism: Acetobacter aceti NBRC 14818 (assembly GCF_000193495.2). NCBI lineage: Bacteria > Pseudomonadati > Pseudomonadota > Alphaproteobacteria > Acetobacterales > Acetobacteraceae > Acetobacter > Acetobacter aceti. Next base: position 1,927,363 of record NZ_AP023410.1, read on the forward strand.
CAGGAAGCCGGTCTTACCCCGGAAACCATTCGGACAATCGCGGCCCTCGGCTTTACGCTGACACGCACGGCCTCTCTTTTAAGCTACATCAAGGAACTGGCTGACGAAGCTGAGCAGCGCCGCATCCCGACACATACAGCCAGTGATCCATCTTGAACACTAAACCGCTCGCGTCGTCGTAATTCGCGCCTGCGATGTTATTCTATGACATCTGCCATCTTCACGATCGTTGCTGACATCTTGTCTCAGAGGCAGGACGATGGTGTCAGAAGACTGTTTCAGGCGGCTCTTTGTAAAAAATTAAGCGCTTGAAACTGCGCATTCGCCCTGAGCTCTCTGTGGAGGGTAAAGCATTCATCCGACACGCGGACAGCCTTGATTTCAACCCTCGTGAGGGGCTGGCTTTGCGCTAATGTTTCAGTCGGCATCATTCATCCAGATCTTGGCGACGTGTATCCAGACACATGTTCGATTATTTCCGCTGCGTTCAGGCCAGAAAAGATCCAAAGAACAGGTTCCTCGACCGGTTTTGGAGCAAGGCCGCACGAAACAGCCGTTCCAGCAGAGAATGTACCAGCGAAACCGATCATTCCCCCGAAAGAGGGGGCTTGACCTGACGCCAACTCCCCCCAACTGTTCAGACACACCTATTACCAAGGACAACGTACATGAGCGAAAACACCGTTGCGGTCAGCGACACCACCTTCGAGACCGATGTTCTGAAGGCTTCCGGGCCGGTTCTGGTCGATTTCTGGGCAGAATGGTGTGGTCCCTGCAAGATGATCGCACCGGCACTGGATGAAATCGGAGCAGAGTTCAAAGGTCAGCTGAAGGTGGCCAAGGTCAACATCGACGAGAACCCTCTGACGCCAAACACGTTTGGTGTTCGCGGTATCCCGACCCTGATCCTGTTCAAGGACGGCAAGCCGGTGGAAACAAAAGTCGGCGCGCTCCCCAAGAGCCAGCTGAAAGACTGGGTCAAGGGACTGATCTGACCCTCATATCAGCCGGGGAGTTTCTCTCCGGCTTTTTCAGGAATTTTCATCAAATACAAGGACTTACTTAAATTTCTAGCCCTTGGCTGATCTTTCGGCGCATACACATTCAGCAAAAGATTTTCTGCCGGCGTCTACCCCAGAACCAACCATTTCCAACATGTCGGTTTTAACGAGGCTTTTATTTCCCTGTAAGATTCAGGCCCGCTCCTGAACGCAATCATACCTGTATTTACAGACGATTCCGCACAACAGCCGAGGCAATTACCGCCTCAGGTAGGCAACAACGTCCTGGAACGCGGCTTTACTGACGAAGTCGTTTTTGCGGCAGCGTTACCTGATCTGGTTTTTCTGGAAGCCGCTGCACTCTGTTGGGTCGGCTTGCGTGAGCCACGCTTACGGATAGAGGGCGCAGCTTCGGCAGAGGGTGAAAGTCCACTGACCTGCTCAATCAGATCCTCATAACGCATAAGATAGTCATTAAGACACAGCGTCGCTTCTGCCTGAGCACGCGCGCCTTCCCGCAAAATTTTTGCCTGCTTGCTGTTGTCCAGCAACGTCAGGACAGCATCAGCGATCTTCTGCGGCTGCAGGAATGGGGCAAGCAGACCCGTGCTTCCATCTTCAATGAATTCACGAACGGGATCCGTGTCGCTGCCTACAATCGCGCAGCCCATTGCCATGGCCTCCCGCAAAGACCAGGACGCAACAAACGGATAGGTCAGATAGACGTGCGCGTCAGAGCGTTTCAGCAGAGCACGGAATTCATCATAAGCAACCTTGCCGACAAAGTGGACACGATCGAGATCAATCTGCCCCTGAAGTTCGGAAAGCATGTATTGCCGCCAGGTCGTATGCGCCAGCCGGGCACCGTAACTGACACTGTCGCCACCGACCAGGACGACACGGGCCTTGGGGCATTCCTTCAGAATGCGCGGCAGCGACCGCATGAAAACATGGAAACCACGATAAGGCTCCAGATCTCTGGCGACATAAGTGACCAGACGGTCCTTGGGAGAAATCGTCACGTCCTTGACGTGCAGCGTATGCCGGGCAGCCTTGGGATCAGGGCAGCACAGATCGAGATCGACGCCTTCACGCAAGACGGAAATCTTGTCGAGCGCCCACGACGGGTAGGTACTGCGCTGAAACAGGGTCGGCGTCTGGCCCCAGCCGGGATTGTTCAGTGCCACCAGATTGACGGCATTCTTCGCCCGGATGCGTGGCAGCATGTCTGGTACTGTCGGAAACTCAGGATCGAAGCCCACATCAAACCCATCGGAATGATAGAAAAATTCGAAATATCCGAGAATTGGAGAAGTCGGGAAAATATCCTGCAGGTTGAGAAGCTCACCCCAGCCGTGATGGCCAATGATGATATCGGGAATGAAGCCCAGATCCTTCAATGTCGAGGCTGCCTGCGCCACTGCGTCGGCCCGGCTCAGAGCCAGGGCGAATTCACGGGCGCCGGAATGGGTCGCTTCTGGCGGATCGACCGGCTTCCGATAGATAACGCGGCGCACGCCAGAAATGACGTTCTCGTTGCTCTCACTGATGAAGACGACTTCATGAGCGCCCGACTGGATCAAATGACGGACAATGTGCAGGAACTGTCCGGGAAAATTCTGGTGAATAAAAAGAAATTTCAAGACACATATCCATTTACGAAAAATGTCGGCGATCGGTTCCTGATAGCGGCCGACGTTACCGGAATTTGTGTACAGGAGATCCTGAAATCAAATCTGACCTCATGCCGAAAACCATGGCAAGTGTATGTGAGGAGCAGAAACCCCTCTCCTCACATACAGATAGCATCAACGGCGGCGTGATTTAGGCGACGTTGACGCCTTTGCCGACTTTGACGGAGATTTTGTCGTTTTCGCCTGCTGTGTTTTGGGCGCTTTTCCCGAAGAGACCGCAGCGGACGCAGCTACTTTTACTGCCGGCTTTACTGAAGGCCTGGTAGCAGGACGCCCGAGCTTCGCAGGTTTCCTGACCGGAGCAACTTCTTCCTCTTCCTCAAGAAGGGCAAGATCTTCCTCAAGAACCTCTTCCAGTGCTTCGGCTTCCCGTCGGGCGGCGGCTACAGCCGGGTCACGCGGAATGATCGTGACCCGGAAAGCTTCCAGCGGCGCCAGACTATCAGATTCAGCCGTCTCATCTTCACCGACCGGACCAATTTCAGTGCCGTCCGTGAAGGTAGCCTCCAATTCGCAGAGATACTCCTCTGCAGCATCACCCTTCAGTCTCACGCGCAGGCCAAGAATTGGCAGCGCCATGCCGCGGCTGCCACAGTATTTGCCGCCTTCCGTCCAGGGTGAAAGCCAGCCTTTACCAAGAACGGCCTGATATTCGATGTCTTCGGGCGCAATCAGCTTGCCGGGAGAGATACCGAAACCCTCGATCCAGAAACGGCTGCCGGGCTTGCCCATCCATTCACCAAGCATGACGCCGACATCACCCCGACGCTGGATGTGCGCGCCGACTTCGAACTGCTGCCCCGGAGCCGCCGCGACACCCGTCGGTGCCGGAGAAGGAATATTGGCGACCGCGCCCTGCCCCTGAGGGGCGGCGGCAACCGGCGCCCCCGCAGCATCGCTGAGGCGAACAACCTGAAGACGCGGTGCTTCGTGCGGACTGCCGGCCTCCTGATAAATCGTCACCAGAACCTGCGCCGGCCCCTGCATGACGCGGATCAGGGCAGCATTATTCTGACCGCCGAGCCAGCCTGTATCGTCAAAGGTCGAAATTGTGACGGCGCCGTTCACAAGTGGCGGCTGGGTGAGACGAACACCGGGAAGGCCGCGCGGGCTGGGCGGCTCCTGGGACGGCACATGGAAAACACAGAATAATCCCCGATCAAGGGTCATCAGGTGTCCTGACACCTTCAGGTCGATGACACGATTCTGATTCTGGGACTGACCACTCTGGGACATAAATTCGTTCCGTAGGTTGTTCTGAATAAGGTTTCAGCTATTCCGGGGATATTCTGCCCACTAAAGCAGACAGACAAGGTGGCAATTGATCTGTGTTTGAATAGAACTCTTCACGATGGCCTTTCGACTGAGTGCTGACAGAGAGAAATCAATATCACGTTAAACTGCTCTGCCGATATACCAAGCGGCAGGATGTGGCCTCTTCCTGTTGTCCGTATCCGGTCTGCAACAGCTCCAAGATCGAAAGCCGCAGCATTCAGGCCCGCCCGCCATGTCACGCCCAGAGCGAAACACCATGTTTCAGGCCATATCGACGGAATAAGTCCATAATCCGGCAACTGCGCCCGAATCAGCGCGGTCGCTTCCTCTTCACGATAACTGCCTGTGACGTAGACATGGCCGGTTTCCATAAGGGTCGCGTCGTCAGGCGTATGCCCGACAATCACATATTCTATTGGCCGCCCCTGCTCACGGGCTTCACGGGCCGCAGCCAGCAGGACATCATAGCCTTTTTCCTTCCCGATCGCCCCGACCACGCAGACCCGGAAGCGACCGGGCGTGCGCGGCAGACCCATGATGGAGCACTGAGAGGACGATGAAGGAAGAAGTCGACAGTACTGCGCCAGCGACAGATCAGGACGGTCATCCTCAAGCGGGGCAATAATCGGCTCAAGCGCGGGGAAATGACGACGCATCCGCTGAGCTGTATCGTCGGAGGGAACGATCACGGACCGCGCCGCTGCCAGTTCCCTGGCCGACCGCAAGACATAATCGGCAACCGGCATATCGTCATCCACACTCCGGCCCAGCGTCGCCACGCATGTCTCGCAGGTGGCAACATCCGGTTCGCCACAGTAACGACGCGTCCTGCCTACAAGAGAGATACGGGGGCAGAACCAGATATAGTCATGCACATACACATCATAGGGAACACCAAGCACGGATGCGATTTCCCGCATGGCCATGTGATGGCCACTGGCATGGTGCCATTCGATATGATCGACTAGATCTGCCGTCAGCAGGCGAAGCAGGCGTGGCCATTCGGTCGGCAGACTGAAACGCAGATTCGGAAAGGAAGCGGACAGAATATCGTCTTCGTCCACTCCGCCCTCAATGCGACAGCCCCTTTTGACCGGACGGATCAGCACGGGACGAATCCCGCTTGCTTTCAACATGGCCGCACGCTGACGCACCACACGTTCGACACCGCCGCCATAATCATGCGTCACCATCAGCACGACCGGGCATGTCTCACCGGAAGAATTTTCCCGGGAATACAGACGCGTCGCCCGACGCCAGCGCAGAAGATCAATCTTTCGTCGCGCCTCGAACAACGGATCGGCAGCCACATGCCCGGCGATCTGCGCGTTGTAATCGGGATACATCCGATTGAGCAGGGTCAGATTGCGCCGGAGCAGGCCGGTGCGGGTGGCCCCAAACGAGACCGACCCCACATGCGCAACATACGCTCCGGGAGCCGCGACATTCCGCCATCCCGCCTGAGAGGCGCGCAGGCAGAAATCATTTTCCTCACCATAGCCCTGCGCAAACAGATCGGCTCGCAACAGGCCTATCTGTTCCAGACAGTCGTGACGGATATAAAGGCAGAACCCATGCCCCGTCGGAATATCGATGGCCACGCCCTTGTTGGCGGAGCGGGCCAGCTTCATCAAAATGGCCGTCTGGTCGAGCGTGGGTGTCGGGTTTGTCTCGACCACATTCGGATAGGACAGAATGGTCGCATCGTTCGACAGCGGCGTGACCGTGCCGATCTCAGGCGCACTCCAGGCAACCGTCTGCAACTCTTCAAGCCAGTCACCGGCGACAAGCGTGTCGCTGTTCAGCAGCACGATATCACGAGCGCGAGCCTGACCGGACAGGGCCGCCTCCAGACCCAGATTGGCCGTCGCGACAAACCCAAGATTGATCGCATTGTCTTTCACGGAGACTCGTGAGTCTTTCGCAAAACGACGCAGCATCAGCGCCATCTCCGGCTCCGGCGATGCATCATTGATGACCAGAACACGGGGGCTATTACGGGATGCGACCGGTAGCGACGCCAGCACGCTTTCAAGACAGGCCTTTGTGCCTGCCACGTCGCGATAGACCGGAATGACAATCAGCACAGCGGCACTGGAGCTTCGGTTTTTTGTCGAGACTGGCGTCGAACGCGACTTCTTACGAGAGACCTGTTTTTTGCTTCTGGACGTTGGGGATACACGCCCCGGCTCGAGCGGACTGCCTGTCAGATCCCTTCCTGTTTCATCAACAATTCGAATCGAGCCCGCAGCCAGTTCCTCACCTGACAGAGCAATCTGCCGAAAGCGGGACAAGGGAATATCGGAGTTGGCGTCCGGCGAAAGCTCTTCCGCCGTAAAGCTCATAATCTCACGGTCTGTGGAGGCTTCAAGAACCCGCAGCGAAGGGGCTCGATCCGGATTGGCTGGATGCCATACCCATCCGACCACGCCCTCATCCGCCGCTTCAACCAGTCCTTCGACCCGCATGGCCACGGAAGGATAAAGCGGGCTACCCGGAAGCGGATAACCATCCCACAGAACTTCCAGACGGTCCGTGCTCCAGAAATCATCCGGAGTGTCTGGATGCAGCAGGCCTGTTTCGTCCCGCAGGACAGAACAGACCTCACCATCAACGAGGACAGTCAATCGGTCAGATACCGGAGAGAGCCGCTTTTTACGCCGGGCTGGACGATGATCCGCATCAGCCACAGGCAAACGGCTGATGTCACCGCCTATCCTGATCGCGCCCTGATCATCCAGCCCACACCAGCCGGGACAGCCCGCCGCCGTCATGATCCGATCAGCCAGAAGCGCCATGTCTTCTGTGCAGACATGACGCGAAAGCGCCCGCCTCAATGCACCGACCGCCGCTTCCGTCTGTCCCTGCCTGAGACAGGTGGCCGCGAGCATGCACCAGAGTCGGGCCACGTCATGGCGGGCTGTCAGTGTTTCAAGAAGAGCGATCGCTCCGACGCCATTTCCGCAGGCCTGTCGGACCACGGCGAGAAGCAGCATCACATTCGGACTGTCGGACGTCATCCGGTGAGCACGTTCCAACCACCCGAGTGCGCCGACGGTATCCCCTGCCTTCCAGCAGGCTTCCCCATTATCGAACGAATTCTGGGCCTGCTCACAGGCCCATTTTTCCCAGTTTTCCCGATCCTGCGGCGTTATGAGGCCCGCTATGGCCGAATCGTTGTCATCTGCAATCTCTGCGCTCAGAGCTTCCGCCACTGCCGTTCCGGAAGAGGATCGGGAACGGCCTCGGGCTGTCGAACGTCTGGCCAACGATCCCTAACCAACGGCCGGATGAGAGTCTGCGGGCCGGACCTCATCTGTGGAAGCGGCAGGTTTTTCAACGCTGCTGTCTTCTTCCGGCTTCGCCTCCCGCAAGGGAAATTTCAGCTGCGCCATGTCCGCACTGGCCTGCGCCAGTCCGGCGGCCTCGGCCTTGCGATACCAGACAAGCCCTTCCTCCATGTCGGGCTCTCCGGCAAGGCCACGCGTGAGATAACGGCCCATCATCAGCTGCGCACCAACATGCCCGCGTTCGGCGGCCTGACGGAACCATCCAAAAGCCAGCTGCCGGTCTTCGGGAACATCATGCCCACCGCCCAGCATGGCGCCCAGCGCAAACATGCTGTTGGCATTTCCCTGCTTTGCTGCGCGTTCGAACATGATGAACGCTTCCGCATGATCCGCAGGACCACCCTCTCCCGCGACCAGAAGCTGCGCGTAATGATGTTCGGCGTCCACCATGCCTTCGACAGCCGCCTTGCGAATCCATTCGCGTCCCTCTTCGGGATTGGCTGGCACACCACGTCCGTCGATCAGCATCCGACCGTACCAGTACTGCGCGTTGATGATGCCATCAGCCGCCTTGCGCATCCAGTGCGCCGCCTGCTCTTCATCCCGTTCCGTGCCAACGCCCTCAGCGAGACAGACGCCGAAATTGAAGGCAGCGATCAGATCACCCGAATGCGCCGCTTTTTCATACAGGGCCTTGGTCGCCAGCCTGTCCTCGGCTGTGCCGCCCCCCATCAGAAGCAGATTGCCCAGATCGGCGGAACTGGCGGCGTCTCCCTTTTCGGAAGCGTAGCGGAACCACTTCGTCGCCTCGTCCTCATCACGGGTGACGCCTGCGCCTGTGAGATACAGCATCCCGAGTGCGCGGGCAGAGGCAGCATGACCGCCGTCTGCGGCGCGGCGGTACCAGTTCGCGGCTTCAAGATAATTGGGCGACAGATCGACTCCGCGTGCATGGATGTCACCCAGCAGGGCGCAGGCTTCCGTGTCCCCGGCGAGTGCCGCCTTGCGCAGCCACGTCTCGCCTTTCGAAATATCCTTCTCAATGCCGCGCCCTTCAAGAAGGGCCAGTCCATAACGGGCCTGCGCCGAACGGACATTGTGGGCGGCCGCCTTACCGTAACACTCGGTGGCGGCAACCGGATCGTGAGGCGCGCCCGCACCGCGCTCATAGGCGATACCCATAAGATAGAGAGCCGAACCGACATTGGCGTCGGCCGCAATCTTGAGATGCTCTATCGCCTTGGCCAGCTCCGCATCAGACCGGGCTGAATGCAGTCCTGCCAGGCCGAGGCCGAGATATCCTTGTGGACTGCCGCCCTTGGCCGCCCGCTCGTACCAGACGAGGGATTCCTCAGGATTACGCAGATCCTCCGGTCCTGCGTTCAGCACATAGCCGTAGAGAGCCTGAGCATCCGGATTCTCGGCGTCTGCCGCCAGTTTTGACCAATGCGCAGCCCGATGAAAGTTGGGCTGACCCGTCACATTCTGTGCGACATCCGTCAGATTGAAGGAATCGCTTTCGACGGCTTCCGGCAGACCGACCAGATACAGTGTCGCCAGAACGAACTGCGCCTCGATCCACTCGGCTTCCGCAGCCCTGCGGAGCCACCGGCCACCTTCCACCAGATCACGCGGAATGCCGATACCGTCGAGATAAAGACGGGCGAGACGGAACTGCGCCTCCGGCATACCGGTCTGGGCAGCAGCGCTGATTTCGGCAAAGCCCCCCGCGAAATCCTCAGCTTCAATAAGCTGGAGGCCGTACTGAAGCCGCTTCTCGGGTGAGCGGCGGGTAAACAGGCGTGAAAGCAGACTCAAGAGCAGTCCTCCCCGGGCATGGCTGGATCGGCAGAATACCGCAGGATGATCATCATGTATGACAGCCTGCGCAGACTGTCAGATAAGGCCGCTCCGGATAGACAGGCTCCGGTCGTGAGCGGTGAGACGACCGGAGCAGGGAAACAAAGACATGAAATCCGTTATGGTTCTCGCATACCATCGGTGACCAGAGGCAGGATGCTGTTGAGCAGGAACTGCATCACGGTACGCTTGCCCACCTGAATGTCCGCTGTCACAGGCATACCCGGATGCGGATGGAAGAAGGACGGCACGCCATGAAGTGTATAACGATCCACACGCAGACGCACACGGTAATAGGCCTGCTGTGCAGCACTCGGGTCCGAAGACTGTGAAGCTGACCCACCGCCACCGCCAGCACCGCCGCCCTGCGCACTGAAGGAGTCCGCACTGATTTCGCGCACGGTGGCTTCGGCGCCGCCATACTGGGCGAAGGGGAAGGTCGCGAATTTCAGCAGGGCCTTGTCGCCCAGCTGCACAAAGCCCGCCTCCGAACCATTGAGATGCGCCTCAACTTCCAGACCGCTGCCAACCGGCACCAGAGTCATGAGCTCATTACCGGTGGTAATGACCGAGCCGATCGACAGCCTTGCGATCGTCAGGACAATAGAGTCCTCACCGGCCACCAGCGTCGTCATGCTTTTGCGCAGCTTGGCCTTACGATAATTGCTTTCCGCCTCGGAGAGATGGCGCTGCCCATCGCTGAGATCGTGATAGATCTGGGCTTTCCACGTCTCGATATAGTTCTGCCGCTCGGAAACCAGTGCGCGAATCTTGCTGCGGGCGCTGGCGGCCTGCTGCTGCGCGCCAATCTGCGACCGCTCATTCTCCATCAGTTCGCTCTGCGCGCCCAGTGTGGAGAGACGGCTGCCAACCTGATCCTGCTGCAGACGCAGACGCATGGTGTGAACATCACGGGCGACTTTGGCCTTGGCGCCGTACATGGCGGCATTGGCCAGAAAACCCTGAAGATCACTGGTCTGCGAAGCGATCTGTTCCTGGTAATTATTTACCTTCGCGTCGAACTCGGCCTTGCGGCGCAGGAAGGTCGCCGCCTCCTGCGTTGTCGCCGGGTTGCCCGGATCGGGCACGTAATCACGGCCTTCCGCTTCCGCGCTCAGACGATCCACCTCGGCGGAATAGCTCTGGTTCAGGGCCAGCATGTTCTCGATATCAGCGTCGCTGATGGTCGGGTCGAGATGGGAAAGCACCTGCCCTTTGTGAACAAAGTCCCCCTCATGCACGTCGATGCTGCGGATGATCGATGTTTCCAGCGGCTGGACCACGAGGGTCTGCTGGGTCGAGACGATCTTGCCGGGCGTCGTCACCACGCGATTGAGCGGGAAGACGCTCATGACGACCACACTGGCGAGCGTAAGACCGCCAATCAGCCAGGTGATGTACTGAGCGGTCGCCGTGGGCGGCATGTTGACCAGCGCAGCACTGGGTGAATGAAATTCAAGCAGCGCCGGAGGCAGGTCATTCGGGGCAAAAGGATCTGTCGCTTCCGGAAGGAAGTCCGAAGATTTCTCTTCATCACCGGAGGCGGGCACAACGTCCTGCTGGGTCATCGGTCACTCTCCTTCCGCGATCAGCGGAGCATCGGCGGGGGCACTGGGACCGGATCGCCCTTCCGTGTGGCGGTTCTGCTGCATCCAGAGCGTCCGGTAAATCGTGCAGCGCTCGAGAAGAATCTCATGGGGGGCAATATCAACCACGCGCCCGCGATCCATGACCAGAATCATGTCACAGTTCACCAGCGAGGACAGACGGTGAGAGACGATCACCATCGTACGCCCCTTGCCGATCCGCTCCAGATTGGCGTTCACCAGCGCCTCACTCTCGGGATCGAGCGCCGAGGTCGCCTCGTCGAGAATCATCAGCTTCGGATCGCAGATCACGGCGCGGGCGATGGCTAGGCGCTGACGCTGACCACCGGAAATGTTGGTCGAGCCTTCCTCAATCCAGGTATCATATCCCGCAGGCATACGCTCGATGAACTCTTCCGCGCCAGCAAGGCGGGCGGCGCGCACGACGTCATCAATGGTCAGACCAGGACGACCTGCCGTGATGTTGTCACGGATCGTGCCCCGGAACAGGAAGTTGTCCTGAAGCACCACGCCGAACGATCGCCGGAGATGGGTCAGGTTGATTTCACGCAGATCGACGCCATCCAGCTTCAGGTAACCGGTATAGGTCCGGCTGACGCCCTGAAGAAGACGGGTGATGGTCGATTTACCAGACCCCGAGCGACCGACCAGTCCCAGCATCGTTCCGGCCGGAATCTCGAAGCTGACATCGTTCAGCGCCTTTGCCGTGGAACCCGGATAAACGAAGTTCACATCAATAAAGGACAGCGCCCCCTTGATCCGCGGACGCATGCCGGTGGTCAGGGCCTTGGTCTCTGTCGGCTGGTTCAGCACGGTGCCCGCTTCGCCAAGCGAAGCGGTCACCTCGTTCAGGTCATCGAGCAGCTTGGCGAGGTTCGTCAGCGGGGATGCGACACGACCACCGAGCATCATGAAGGCGACGAGCGCGCCCGCGCCCACGGAAGCCGCGTCTGTCAGCACCAGATAGGCGCCGACAAGGATCACGCCACGGTTGATGAACATTTCCAGCGGCATGCTGAGGCTGGTCGGCCAGTTGGACATACGTCCGACATCCAGCTTGGCCTGCACCACGCCGGCCGTGCACTCATCCCACTCTTCCTTGCGGGACGTCTCAAGGGCGAGGGTCTTGATGGTGCGGATGCCGGCGACGGTTTCATACATCACGCCGGCGCGCTTCATCTCCGCCTTGATGAGCTTGCCGATCTGACGGCCTACCGGCCCCATGAAGACGACAACCAGCAGGCCGATGAGGCCGGAAGCCGCAATGGTCATCCAGGCCAGCGTCGAGCTCAGATAGAACAGGAACGGCAGGATGACGACCAGCGTGAACATGTCGAGGAAGGTCGACATGAGACGGCCGGTCATGAAGTCACGGACCTTGTAGATGGCCATGACGCGACCGATGACATTACCGGCCTGCTCACGCTCGAAGAACTCAAGGGGCAGCGCCAGCAGACGGTTGAACAGATGCAGCGAGATCCGGGTGTCGATACGTGTCGTCAGGACGAGGGTCAGCTCGCGCCGGCCGTAGGACAGCAGGACTTCATAGAATGACAGAACCAGCACGATGGCGGTGATCGAGACCAGCGTCGCCATGGAGCGGTTGTTCACCACGCGGTCAATGACCTGCATGACGATGAGCGGCGGGAATATCTGCAGGATGCTGAGCGTCATCGAGGCGATGGCGATATCACGCAGCGACTTCTTCTCGCGCAGCACCATCTTGGCGAGCCACGCCGCATTGATCGGCGCATCGGCTTCCGACTGGTCCTTCCGGCGCTTGATCAGAAGGATGTCGCCGGTCCAGACCTGATTGAGCCGCATCTCGTCGACCGGCACGGGTGCAACGCCCTCCCCGGCCATCGGGTCACGCAGCCAGACGATTCCGCGGGCGGCATCGGCATTCACCATCAGGGCCGCGGAGCCGTCACGGAACATCAGGACGATCGGTGGCGAGTTGCTCATCTTGACGAGATATCGCCACTTGATGTTCATCCCCTTCGCCACGGCGCCCTGATCGGTCAGCCAGCGGACCAGCGTTGCCGGAGACGGGCTGCTTTCACCCGGTTCACCGGCAAAATCCCGCATATCCAGTTCAAGACCGTGAAAGCGGGCTGCGGCGATGGTGGCTTGCAACCGGATAATGGAAGGCGCCGGTCTGTTGGTCTGGGGATTGGGTGTGCCGTTCGCGTTATCGACTGAAGCCACAGATCGTCCTCTATAAAACGTGCCCGCGTTTCACTGTGCAGGAAACGCTGAACGGCCTCTACCACACAAAACGTGTGACCGCTGCCCTCGATATGCCGTGCGGATGTTGTCCTGTCTCCCGGAAATTTTGCTTCCGGAAATTAAATAGCATTGTTCCACTAAAGTCATTGAAGTCGTGTTACCGCATGAAAGAATGATTTTTGGTTACCGTTCCGCCTCAGGACTGAACATGTTTGCCAGAAACGGGCTGGCTTTCAGTTCTTCGGCGACGGCCTGCCGCTGATCGGGGGAGACAACGAGAGCAATGTGGCGAAAGAATGTACAATGCCCTCGTGCACGTTCCTGAATGAGGGACAACAGTCGGTCAACCAGCACCGGCCGCCCCACGCAACAGACGCATGAGCTGTCATGACGCTGCGTTTCCCCCGATGCAGTCCCTCGCCCCGCTACATCGGCCATCACTGGAGAAAAAGCCGTTTTTTTGACCGGTGCTCCGAAAACCGGAAGAGGTCCGGAAGCAAGCCGCTCAATCTGCGCCCAGCCGTCTTCAGACAGTTTCTCTCCCGTCGTATCGAGAAGAAAAGCCGTGCGACGGCGCTCCGCTGTCCACAACGCAGATTCGGCAGGACTGGTGATGGTCAGGGGAATCAAGAGCGGATCATTCTGTCATAAGATAAAACAGTCGTTCAAAATGTAGGGTATTCCGCTCTCCGTTACAAATGCTCTCCGATTTCGATGCAGACAGGACAATGTCCTGTCCGATTTTTGTCACAGGCGGAAGCGGTCTGTCCCACCGGATGGTCGTTTCTCTGGACAGGACAGGCCCCCTCTGGAATAACCGCCGTCCTCTCCCGTATCACGCGGGTTACTTTCCCCGAATATCCGGTAGTCCATACATGACCTCCTCAAGCTCTTCCCGTCCCCCGCTGCTCGAAGCCCTGCAGGAACAGGTGTTGCTGTGTGACGGCGGCATGGGATCGCGCGTGCAGGCGCTCGACCTCGAAACCGAGCGGGACTACTGGGGGCAGGAGAACTGCACCGAGATTCTCAACCTCTCCCGTCCGGAACTGGTGCGCGAAATCCATCGCGGCTACTTCGAGGCCGGGGCGGACATGGTGGAGACCAACAGCTTTGGCGGCTCGCCCATCACGCTGTCGGAGTTCGATCTTCAGGACCGCGCCCGCGAGATCAACCGTATTGCCGGCACGCTGGCCCGCGAGGCCGCCGACCAGTTCGATGACGGGCGTCATCGCTATGTGCTCGGCTCCATCGGCCCCGGCACCAAGCTGCCGTCACTCGGCAACATTGATTACGACACGCTGGAAGCCGGTCTCGCCGAGCAGGGGCGCGGGCTGATCGAAGGTGGTGTCGACGCCTTCCTGATCGAGACCTGCCAGGACACGCTCCAGATCAAGGCGGCCGTCAACGGCATGAAGATCGCCCGCGCCGAAATGGGCGTGAACACGCCGATCTTCGTGCAGGTCACGGTCGAGACCACCGGCACGCTGCTGGTCGGTCCGGACATTGCCGCCGCCGCGACGGTGGTGGAAAGCCTCGACGTGGATCTGATCGGCCTGAACTGCGCCACAGGTCCGCAGGAGATGGCCGAGCATGTCCGCTGGCTGGCCGAGAACTGGCCGCGCCTGATTTCCGTGCTACCGAACGCTGGCCTGCCGGAACTGGTCAACGGCCAGACGCATTATCCGCTCAGCCCGGAAGAGATGGCGCTGTGGATGGAGCGCTTCATCATTGAAGACGGACTGAACATGATCGGCGGGTGCTGTGGCACATCCACGCCGCATATCGCTGCCCTCGACGCCATGCTGCGGAGCCGCGCGCCGTCCGGAAAGCATCGCCCGGCGCCGACGAAGCGCAATCCGACATGGGTACCGTCTGTCGCCAGCCTCTACAGCCAGACGCCGCTGCGTCAGGAAAACGCCTATTTCTCCATCGGCGAGCGCTGCAACGCCAACGGGTCGAAGAAGTGGCGCGAGCTTCAGGAAGCGCATGACTGGGATGGCTGCGTCGCCGTCGGGCGTGAGCAGGTAGCGGAAGGCTCCAACTCGCTGGACGTCTGCACGGCTTTCGTCGGACGTGACGAGAAGGCGGAGATGGACGAGGTCATCCGCCGCTTCACCTCTTCGGTGAACGCGCCGCTGGTGATCGACTCCACGGAAACGCCGGTCATCGAATCGGCGCTGAAGCTGCATGGCGGCAAGCCTATCATCAACTCGATCAATTTCGAGGATGGCGAGGCGATCGCCCACGACCGCATGAAGCTGGCCCGCAAGTTCGGTGCGGCGGTGGTGGCACTGACCATCGACGAGGTCGGTATGGCGAAAACGGCGGAGGACAAGCTCCGCATCGCCACGCGGCTGGTGGAGTTTGCGTGTGACCAGTACGGCCTGCCGCAGTCGGACCTGCTGATCGACCCGCTGACCTTCACCATCGCGACCGGCGTGGAAGATGACCGCAAGCTGGGTCAGTGGACGCTGGAAGGCATCCGCATGATCCGGGAGAAGTTTCCGGACATTCAGATCATCCTTGGTCTGTCGAACATCTCCTTCGGTCTGAACCCGGCGGCGCGCGCGGTGCTGAACTCAGTGTTCCTCGACCATGCCGTGAAGGCGGGCATGACGGGCGCGATCGTGCATGTGTCCAAGATCCGGCCGCTGCACCTGATTCCCGCCGAGGAAGTGAAGGTCGCGGAAGACCTGATCTTCGACCGTCGCTCGGAGGACTACGATCCGCTCCAGAAGTTCCTGTCGCTCTTCGAAGGGCGGAAGGCGGCGGATGTCGCCAAGAAGGCGAAGGCCGAGACCGCGCCGGAGCGTCTGAAGGACCGCATTGTCGATGGTGACCGCAAGGGGCTTGAGGCCGACCTTGAGGAAGCCATGAAGGAGATGCCGCCGATCGACATCATCAACAACGTGCTGCTGGATGGCATGAAGGTGGTGGGCGAACTGTTCGGCTCCGGCAAGATGCAGCTTCCGTTCGTGCTTCAGTCCGCCGAGACGATGAAGGCGGCGGTCGCGTGGCTTGAGCCGCATATGGAACGTGTCGAAGGACAGGCGCGTGGCACGATCGTGCTGGCGACCGTGAAGGGCGATGTGCACGATATTGGCAAGAATCTCGTGGACATCATCCTGACCAACAACGGCTACCGGGTGGTCAATCTCGGCATCAAGGTGCCGGTGGCGGACATGATCGAATCCGCCCGCGCCGAGAAGGCCGATGCGATCGGCATGTCAGGTCTGCTGGTGAAGTCCACAGTCATTATGCGCGAGAATCTTCAGGAGATCGACCGGCAGGGGATTGATCTCCCGGTCATTCTCGGGGGCGCGGCGCTGACCCGCAACTATGTCGAGGACGACTGCGCCGCCGCCTATGGCACGCATGGTCGTGTGGCCTATGCCCGCGATGCGTTCGACGGGCTCTCGCTGATGGATGTGGTCGCACAGGGCAAGTTCGATGATTACGCTGCCGCCATCGCCAAGCGGCGTGAAGGCAAGGCGAAGCGCGCTACGCCGCGCACTCCGGAAGCCGCTGAGGAGCGCGGGTTCAGGCCGGTGGATGTGGCCGCCGCGCAGGCGCGTCGTCATCGGATCACAAAGGATGAGCCGGTCATCAAGCCACCGTTCTGGGGACCACGCGTGGTCGAGGCCGAGACCAACGCCGTGCTGCCGTTCCTGAATGAGCGTTCACTCTATCAGTTCCAGTGGGGCTTCAAGAAGCAGGGCCGCACGCTGGAGGATTTCCTCACATGGGCGCGTCAGGAACTGCGTCCCGTGCTCCGCCGGATGCTGACGCTGTGCGAAGCGGAGGACATTCTCAAGCCGCGTGCTGCTTACGGTTACTGGAAGGCGGCCGGACAGGGGAACGACCTGATCCTGTTCGCAGAAGACGGGCAGACCGAAGTGGCCCGCTTCACCATGCCACGCCAGCCGCGTGAGGATGGTGAGTGCATCGCCGATTTCGTGCGTGATGTGGATGACGCCGAACGTGACGTGATCGGGTTGCAGGTGGTGACGGTCGGGCAGAAAGCCTCCGACATGGCCCGCGAGTGGTTCGAGGAAAACCGTTATCAGGACTACCTCTATCTGCACGGCCTGTCTGTCGAGGTGGCCGAGGCGATGGCGGAATACACGCACAAGCGTATCCGCGCCGAACTCGGCTTCTCTGGTGAGGATGACCGCGATATGGACAAGCTTCTGTCGCAGGGCTATCGCGGCTCGCGCTATTCGTTCGGCTATCCTGCCTGCCCGCGTCTGGAAGATCAGGAACCGATCCTGAAGCTGCTGGATGCGGAGAAGATCGGTGTGTCGCTGTCGGACGGCTATCAGCTGCACCCGGAGCAATCGACTTCGGCGCTGGTGATTCTGAATCCGCGGGCGAAATACTTCACGGTGTGAGTGTTTCGTCCAGCTTTTTCCTGAAAGCCGCGGATAAATAGTAAAAGTTTTTGGGCGTCGCCTTTTTGAAAAAAGTTTCATCAAAAAGTTTCTGATATTTTTCCCAATGTTTTACGCATGGTCTTTCAATAAACGGCCATGCGGAACAGCCCTGTCATCAGAACATCATCGAACTGTCACTCCGCGTCACAAACGATGGATTTAAACCCGCTTCCGGAAATCACCTTTAACTATCAAGGTGATGAAATCGCTGCGGGTTTCTCATGTCGTTGCAAAAACTCTACTGTGCAGGGGTGCTGACCGGTTCCGTCCTCCTCTGTTTCCCGTCTGCGTCCATTCACGCGCAGACCATGTTTCCTGAAGTAAAAGACCGGGATTTTCCTGCTTTCAACCACGCTTTCAAGGAACCATCACATCCGGGTTTCTGGTCATCGCATCTGCGGGAAATACAGTCGACCTGCGGAGCCAACACGGTCAGGCGTTCCGGCACGACAGTCACGGCTGATCTGACACTGGCCTATTCGCACAATCACATCTGGAATCCACAGGAAAATGAAAACGATCTGGTGAGGTTGCGCTCCTATAACGGCTGCCTCGCCGCACCGACAATCGTGGTTTCCCCCGGCGATGAACTAAAGATCAATCTTCAGAACAATCTTCCTGTTGATCCAGCCTCAGACTGCCCAAAAACGCTGAACACTCCAGCATGTTTCAACCGACAGAACCTGCATCTTCACGGCATGCACGTCTCACCGGAAGGTCATGCGGACAATGTCATGCATACCGTGATGCCCGCTGGTGGCACATGGGATTATCGTTACGCGATCCCTGCGACACATGCAGCCGGCACATTCTGGTATCACGCGCATCAACACGGCGCGACGTCGATCGGTGTGGCGAGCGGTGAAGAAGGCGCGCTGATTGTTCGCGGACGCCGCCGTTATGGTGATCGCGCCCGAAATGACGATGTCGTGGACATCGACACGATCCTTCATGATCGTTCCGGAACACCGATTGCCGAACGTATCATGCTGTTCGAGCAGATTCCGTATGGCTGCTTTAGTGATGCAACACACAGCACCCTGCTTCAGGACAGCACGACAGGAAGCTGGACCTGTCCGAAAGGCACAGAAGGCGGTGTCGAGAACTTCCGCAACCAGTTCATCAGTAGTCGTAAAAATGCAGATGGTACCAGTCGGGATGCGTGGATGCTCTCCGGACGCTACACTCTTGTAAACGGCGAGACGCAGCCTGTCCTGCATGTCAGAGCAGGCGAGGTCGAACGGTGGCGGATGATTGCCGGTGGCGTGCATGACACGCTTAACATCCAGATCGTGAAAGCACTTTCTGGAGACAGCGAGAAACATCTGCGGCTTCCCCGTTATGCCCGACAGTCCAGTTCAGAAATGACCTGCGACGGAGAAACCGTGGGACAGTATGAAATCGCTGCTGACGGTCTGACCCGTCAGAATATCTCTCGCAAGGACATCAATTATCTTTATCCCGGTCAGCGCAGCGATGCGCTGGTGACTTTCCGCCAGCCCGGCCTTTACTGCGTCATCGATCAAGGCGGCGACACTTTGAACACGGTCATCCCTCGCAGATCTCGCCCGCAGGGCAAATCTCCATCCGTGATTGCCGCGGTATCTGTTGAGGATAACGACACGCCCCATGTGGAGCAGCAGAGCGAGACAACGCAGATTCGCCGCCTGCTTCAGGAAGGATCAGAAGGACTGCCTGTTTTTGTGCGGGCTCGCCTCGCCCGTTTCGATCTGTCCGATTTCGCCTATTTTCCGGAAGGCATGATGCCGGGGCAGGATCTTTCCGACCTTTCCATAACCCACCATCCCACGGCCTTCTTTGGCTCCCTGACGATGCCGCTGGTCTCCGGCGCCGTGCTGCCGCCGGGTCAGGCCATGCCGGACACAAGCATCAACGGCATGATCGGCCTTGTCCAGAATGAACTGGTGACGGTCGATGGCACCAGCGCGTTACCATTCAGCATGGACCCAACCCATATTTACCATGTGCATCTTGGGGACGTGGATGAATGGCGGATCGGCGCTCGCACCATGGGAACTGGCACCGCCGCCGGGCAGCACGTCTTCCACATCCACGTCAATCCGGTGGAGATCATGGATATCATCGACGACAATACCGATGAATCGATCTTCATGTCGGGTGGGCGTTGCAAGCTGAAATATCGCCTGAAGAATGACAGCGACGCAGATGACGCGGATTACAGTCCGGAATTCTGTGATCAGTATCACGTCTTTCGGGATTCACTCTTTGTGAAACCCGGTTTCACAACAGTCGTGCGCACGCGCTACGAGGATTTTACCGGTGACGCCATGCTGCATTGCCACATTCTTGATCATGAGGATCAGGGCATGATGACTTATGTGTCGATTGATGGGGATCAGCAGAACCAGATGAGTTCCATGTCTGGAGCAGACATGTCCGCCATGGAGCCAGAACACTCCGGAGCAATGTAAGAACGCCTCGAATCAGGGAGGATCGGTGGCAACCGATCCTCCCATGTTTTACCCGGCAAACCACGACAATGGCGGACTACGCATCAGTGTCTTTCACACCACAGGACCAGACGGTTCTCTGGTCATTCGGTCAGACGAAAAAGACTGACCGAATCCAGAAACCGTCTCCGCAAAAACGGGGAAAAGAAGAACTCAGGTTCTGGCGCTCAGTTCCTCGGTAATCTCTTCCTCCAGCATGCTGTCTGTCGCTGTGGGCGCCAGACCACCCAGCGGGGGCCCTTTGAAACGCTTCTTCTCGACGAGGAACCACCCGGCCAGCAGCACGACAACAATACCCACCACGTAGCTGATCAGAATGTCGTTGGGCGGCTGGATACCGATCCAGACCAGCACCAGCGAGCCCAGAACCGTAACGATCGCAAACGGCGTGGACAGTGCGCCCAGACGGAACGGCCCCGTCATCACATCGCGCTTACGCTGCGCCAGAATTCCCGCTCCGATCGGCATGGCGTAGGAGACATACAGGAAGATGGCGCAACCTGCCGCCAATGCCGCGAAGGCGGAAGAGTAGAGCGTCACAGCGCAGGACAGGAACGCCACCAGCCAGATGGCCGGAACCGGCGTGCGATAGGTCGGGCTGACATAACGCCACAGCTTGGAGCCCGGCAGTCCGCCGTCACGACCAAAAGCGAACACCATGCGGGAGGTGGAGGTCATGCCTGCCAGCGCGCACAGATAGTTGGCGACGACAATCATCACATACATCAGACTGCGCAGCCAGCTCGGCACGGGAAGCTGTGCAAGCAGGTTGAAGAACACATCGCCGCCCTGAGAAGCGGACGCCGTCGGGTCAGGCATGGCGAGCACGAAGGAGCACACCATGATGAAACCGAACAGACCCGAGATCATGACAGCGTTAATCATGCCACGCGGCACGACATTACGTGCGTCGATCGTCTCTTCCGCCACATGAGCCGAGGCGTCAAAGCCTGTGATGGTATAGGCCGGAAGAATCAGCGACAGGCAGAACGCATAGATCAGGCTGTCGGAATGAGGGAAGACGTCGCCACCCGCAGCACCCGTGTTGTTCACGATGGTGAGCAGCCGCTCCCAGTGAAAGCCCGGTGCGCAATAGAGCATCATGATGGTCAGCAGCACGGCTGCGAACAGGATCAGATAACCGGAGAAATCCGTCAGGATTTTCGTGATCCTGATGCCGACATGATTGAACAGCGCCTGTGAGGCCGCAATCAGGGAAACACCCACGATCTGGTGCCCGTAGCCCCAGCCCGAGATATCCACACCGAAAATATTGCCCAAGATCAGCTGCGTGAACAGGGTGTAGGCGCCGACATTCACCGAGGCCAGCACGAAGATCAGGCCGAGCAGGTTTACCCACGCCGTGGCCCATCCCCAGCCACGCCCCCCAAGGATGGATGACCAGTGATACAGACCGCCCGCGGTCGGGTAGGCCGAAGCAATCTGGCCCATGGAACAGGCGACGATGGTGGCGAATATCGTTCCCACAATCCAGCCCACGGCGACACCAAAGCCGCCGAGCGATGAGAAACCGAGCTGGAACGAGGTGATGCCGCCAGCGAGAATACAGATGATGGAAAAGGAAATGGCGAAGTTGGAGAAGCCCTTCATGCTTCGTGAAAGTTCCTGGGCATAACCCATGGAGGCGAGTACGCCAGCGTCCTCGTCACTATGGTTGTTGGTCTCCATTGAGAGATCCTCTGCTGTTCATGTCCCGGCATGCTGGCCGTCGTCGGGGCATGATGACCCTGATTACCGCATTATCATGACGATATCGCAATGATGCAATCAGCTTTTTGCACAGCGCTCGATCGCCTGCCGGGTCATGCAATCAAAGGCATCCTGCCAGCGCCTTTCGGCTCCATTCGGACGGGGTTCGACCACGCGCCAGCCAGCCTCGTTCGCCTGCGCTGGCTGAGTGGCCTCGTCATCCAGCCAGAAACGTCCCAGCCCCACCGCCGTCACATCGACCTGCTCCGGCACATGCACTGTCGCATCCAGACAGTCCGCCAGAAACTGGATGAACCAGCGATTACTGACCAAGCCACCATCAACAGAAATCCGTTTAGCAACCTGACCGGTTGCCGCAGCAAAAGTCTTCACAAGCTGAACGGAACGAAACGCAATGCCTTCCAGAACGGCGCGGGCCATGTCCGCCGGACGTGTATCCAGCCCAAGCCCAACCCAACTGCCACGCGCGTCTCTTTGCCACCATGGGCAGCCAAGCCCCTGCAACGCCGGCAGAAAGAAAACACCCTTCTCTGCCGCTTGCGCAGCTTCCAATGCTCCCTCATCCGCACAGGAGAAATCCGGACCGAGACTTTCCATCCAGTTCACCGCCGCCCCTGCCGTCAGGATGCCACCTTCCAGCGCGTAGACGGTCGGCTGCTCCGCAAACTGCCATGCCACGGTGGGAAGCACACCGCCTTCACCACCTTCGCATGATCCCTCGCCTCCCAGCGCCAGAGCAAAAGCACCCGTGCCGAACGTGATCTTCACATCACCGGGATGCTGGAGCCCGTGCCCATACAGGGCCGCCTGCTGATCCACGGCACTGACCCGGACAGGCACTTTCCGGTCACGCAGCAGCCCGAAATCGCCAACAGTAGGCCGGATGGACGGCAGGCAGTCCATGGGAACGTCAAACAGACGGCAGAGGCTCTCATCCCATTCACACGTCCGCAGATTCATCAGCGACGTGCGCGAGGCTGTGGAGACGTCCGTAGCAAAGACACCGCACAGGCGATCGAGAAAGAAAGCGTCGCTGGTGCCGAAACGCAATCGTCCCTGTTCCCGCAGGCGACGAGCCTGCGGTACATGGTCCAGATACCAGCGCAGCCGGGAGGCCGAGAAATAACAGTCCAGCGGCAGACCTGATCGCGCTTTGATCTCGGGCTCCAGTCCCTCCTCTTTCATGCGCGCCACGACATCGGCGGTGCGGGTGTCCTGCCACACGATGGCGGGACCAATGGGCGCGCCGGTCTCGGCATCCCACGCCACAACGGTCTCACCCTGATTGGCCAGAGCCAGGGCATCAATCGGCCCGGCCTCGGCGATCAGTTCCTCAATGTGACGCAGGATCTCTTCCGCATCATGCTCGACCAGTCCCGGTGCAGGCAGGAACTGCTGGTGCGAGCGTCGCCCCACCAGTTCCATCCGTCCGTCGCTCCAGACCCGATAGGCCTTGGTGCCGGTCGTCCCCTGATCAATGGCGAGGCAGCTTTTCATTGCTCCACCTCCAGCCGGAGTGCGGACACGCCCGTCAGCACAGCAGCGGGAACAGCCAGTTCCACACGACGCTCGGGGAGAACGCTTACACGCCGACGCGCCACCGTGCGGCCGTGCTCATCCGACAGGCGAAGCACACCCCGCTGCGGTGTTTCCATCCGCGCATGCAGAACGATCCTGCCCCGTGGCGCGGCATGGAGACGCTGCGGCCAGACGCTGGCCACTCCTTGTCCACATGCCACCGGCACGGCGGAACCGAGGCTTGGCAGTCTTCCCTCCAGCGCCCGCAGGATCATCCTTGCGGCGGCGCGTCCTTCCAGAGCAGCCTGTCCCGAATGCTCAACGGCCCGCAACACATTGCCCGCTGCGAAGACCTGCGGGTCCTGGGTGCGGAAGGTCGAATCAATCGCCGGGCCACGCGTACCGCCATCCAGCGCAAGGCCGGACGTGCGGGCCAGAATGGCATCCGGCACAAATTTTCCTGTGAACACCACACCATCGCAGGCCAGCGTCCGCCGCTCGCCATCCTGCTCGATTTCCACGCCCTCAACCCTGTCGCCACCAAGGATCGAAACGAGCTTCGTGTTCAGAAGAATGGGCGTGCCGTACACCATCGCCGCCAGAACATCTGCCGGACGCTGGGCGGTGATGCGTACGTTTTCCTCGATCATGGCGACAGGGTTCACCTGCCCGTGCCGCGCCGTCATCAGGGCGGAAAACGACACCAGCTCACTGCCGATGATGACCGGATTCTGGAACGGACGCAGGCCCTTCATCACCATTTCCTGAAACGCGCCGGTTGTGGTCACGCCCCAGGGCCGCGTGCCGGAGACAAGCCGTGGCCCACGCGGGGTCTCCCGCGTGCCGGTCGCCAGCAGAATGGTTCGCGCCTGCCATGTTTCCAGCCCACGCTCCGTGGACAGATGCACGACCCCACCGGGTCCGATACCCGTTACGGTCGTATCGGTGAGGATCGGCACGCCTGCCGCCTCCGTCAGCGCGCGGGCGTAGCGCGGCCCTTTCCACATCCGACCGAAGTCCAGCATGCCGAACCCCAGATGTCCGCAATAACGCGGCAGGCCGCCCGGCTCACGCGTACGCTCCAGCACGGCAATCTTCCCGACCCCCGCCCGCTTCAGGACACGGGCTGCGCTGAGACCTGCAGGTCCAGCCCCGACGATGAGTACATCATACATCGCGATGCCCTTCCCCGATCGGCGTGACCAGTCCCGGCAGATACGCCTCCGCAAATTCCATAACCCGACGTGTGCAGTAAAAACCCTGACAGCGACCCATCATGCAGCGTGTCCGGCGTCGCAGGCCACCCAGTGTTCCGGCCGGAAGCACCTCGTCCTTCAGCGCGGTCTCGATCTCCTTCTCCGTGACACGTTCACAGTGGCAGGCGATTGGCCCGCGCTCCGGCTGCATCCATGGACGCGGCCGTTCCTCCACCAGATTGGGCATCTGCGGCAGAGCCACATTCTTCAGCGGCGCAGGGTCCGCGAAGGTATCGCGATACAGCGTCACAACATGCTCGGCGATCCCCAGCGCGCCAGTCAGGCCGGTCGAACGGATACCGCCTACGGTGATCCAGCCTTCGGTTTTCAGGGCTTCGATCTGATAGTCGCTGAACTGCGTGGCAGGGCGCAGGCCCGCATAGGTGGTCGTAACATCATGCTCGCGCAGGGCCGGGATGATCCGGAAAGCGGCTTTACGAAGCGTTTCAAGATTATCGTGATCGACCGTCGGAAATTCGCGTTCCTGCTGTGGCTCGGCGGTCGGCCCGACAAGAACGTTCCCGAACACCGTACGCGTGACGACCACGCCCTTCGTGAGAGCCGTCGGCACCGGCAGGATGATCGTGCGAAAGAGATCATGAGCCGTCTTGTCGAAGACCACGAACTGACCCTTACGGGGCGTGATCTGGAACGGCGAGGGTCGTGCAATGGCCTCAACCAGATCGCCATAATTCCCGGCGCAGTTGATGACCGTACGGGCCTGAACGGCTGGTTTACCCGCGATATCCAGATGCCAGACGCCATCCTGTCGCATGCCGCCTTCAACCCGTGCCCGCCGCAACAGCGTGCCGCCGTTGAGGATCGCCTGCCGCGCATAGGCCATGGGCGCGGACCATGGATCGATCAGGTGCTCGCCCTCGACCAGCACCGCGCCGCGCACATCGCCTGCCAGTTCGGGTTCCCGCTCCCTCGCCTCTCGTGCATCCAGAAGCCTCACTGTCACGCCGTTGCGTGCCGCCTTGTCGATGATTTTCGGAAACTGCGAGAGATCTTCATCTGTCCAGGCGACAACCATGGCGCCGGTTTGCACCACGGACAGGTTCATGTCGGCACAGATTTCACGATATAGGGCGTATCCTCGCTGCACGCAGGTAGCTTCCAGCGTGTCAGGCGTGGCGTCGAAACCTGTGTGGAGAATGGCGCTGTTGGCCTTACTCGCACCTTCCAGCAGATCGCCTCCCTTTTCCAGTAACACGGTGCGCGCGCCAGCCAGCACGCAGGCGCGGAAGACAGCGCAACCGACAACACCTCCGCCGATGATCGCTATGTCATAAAGGCTGTCACCAGCCATTGTCTCCGTCATACACCTGTCCAGAAAAGCTGTGCGATCGTCATGCGTAGATTATGTTTCTGCACCGCAACAAGATCAAGGCTGGTTGAGCAGTGTCCGGGACAGCTTCCCTCAGCATCTTAATCTGACAGGTGCTGCAAGGCAGAAGAATTTTCAGACTGGGAGACAGTCTACCCTGCTTTCGAGCATCGCTGTCAGAAAGCTGAAATATGACTGGAGCAGTGCGATCCAGCTCTGGAACAGGCCGGCTTTGACTATAGAAATGGGACCGTCATGAAATCCGGTCCCATGTGGATTATTTCGCTTTCCGCGCCGCCGCGATGGCGGCCTTCAGGTCGGCTTCCGAAACCGCGCCCGGGATGACTGTCTTCTCGCCAATGATGAAGGTCGGTGTGCCATCGACACCGACCTTGCGGGCCAGCTCGAGGTTTTCGTTGAGCAGGCTGGTGACCTCTGCCCCCTTCATGTCCTTTTCAAGCGTCGCCACATCAAGACCCACTGATTTGGCGATGGAGCGGATACGGTCGATGGACGGTGGCTGATTGTCCAGCATCAGGGCGTGCTGGAACTTGAGGTAGGCGTTCTGACGGGCCGCAGCCAGCAGAGCCTGCGCTTCAAGCTGACTGTTCGGTCCCAGCACAGGAATCACCTTCTCGACGAAGCGAAGGTCAGGATCTTCGGCCACCAGTCGGTCGATCACCGGCAGCACCTTGCGGCAGTAAGGGCAGCGTGGATCGTAGAACTCAACGACCGTCACGGAGCCCTGTGGGTTGCCCAGTACGACATCCGTGGTAGTGGCGCTGAACTTGCCAGCATTTTCATGCACGGCCTTCAGGCTGGCGGCCTGCTGCGCCGCTTCGCCCTGAGCGCGCATCGCCGCCACGGCATCAGCAAGGATGGAAGGATCCTGTTTCAGGGCTTCGCGCACGATATCGACGATCTCTTTGCGCTGGGTAGGTGTAAAGCCGCTATCCGCATGCGCAGACAGGCTGCTGAACAGAGAGGTGGAGGCCAGCACGGCAAACAATGCGGTGCGAACCCGGGAGCGTTGGTTACGTATCATACGCCAGAGTGTAGCGGAGAGGCGGGATAGTGTGAACGGTCGCCCACAGGATTACTTTTCGATGAGACTGAACAACACTGGATTCTTCTGATTGAATCTGCTTTGCTTATATCAAAGTTTTTCCGGTCCGAATTATGAATTTTCGTTACATTTTAAAAGTTTAAATATATAAACAAGATCTTTTACAATATAATTTTTTGTTTGTCCTGTACATTCAGAAAAATCATGATTTCTTCGGGATTATTTTTACAGGAACCACAGTGGAATTCATGTGTTAAATACAACGAAAATAAAATATAAAATCAAATAGTAATTTAATGAATTATTTTTCAAATTATAAGTATATTTGTAAAAATATCACACATTTAAGTAGATATAACGATCTATATTTGTAAAAAATATATTGAAAATAAGCCTCTGTTTCTTTAAAAGAGGCTTATGGAACGTTGAATGTACTTACAGGAAATATCTCTGGTCCGTACGTTAACATAAATTGCGGCGTCAGTTCATACTCATGCCTGCGCCCAGAGGTTCAATGCGGCTGCGCCCTTTAAACCCTGGCATTGAAAACTTCATAAGGAGAAAGCGTTTTGTCAGGGACAGTCCCTCAGACATCGACGGAACCGCGTGGCATCGCCGCGCGTCTTGGTATCCCCCAACCTCTGCTGTTCGGTTTCATCGGCCTGCTGCTTTTCATGGTCGGTGATGGCGTGGAGGCAGGATATCTTGATACCTACATGCTTCACCACGGCCATACGCAGGGCGATGTGAACCTCATGTTCACCACCTACGGTGTGACCGTCATGATTTCGGCATGGCTGGCAGGTCCTCTTTCAGATCTGTACGGACCGCGCCGCACCATGTGGGCCGGACTTGTCATGTGGGCCGCTCTGGAAGTCGGTTTTCTGTCGCTGGGGCTCGGGCCTGACAACCTGAACATGACGCTGCTGTTCTACACGCTGCGTGGCTTCGCTTACCCGCTGTTCGCTTACGGCTTCCTTGTGTGGATCGCCGCTGCGACACCGGCCCGCATGCTCGGTTCCGCTGCTGGCTGGTTCTGGTTCTCCTTCTCGGCTGGCCTCCCGACGCTTGGTTCCCAGTTCGCGCGTTACACCATCCCTTATATTGGTGAACTAGCGACCTTCTGGTGCTCGCTGGGTCTGGTCATTCTGGGTGGTTTGACCGCTCTGCTGCTCGTGCGTGAACCCACAGGTTCCAAGTCCCTGCTGCCAGCAGGCGCGGACAAGAAGAAAGCCTTCTTCGGCTCGATCAGCATCACATGGCGCGAGCCCAAGACGCTGGCCGCCGGTGTCATCCGTACGATCAACACCTCGTCCGAATATGCGTTTCTGGCCATCATGCCAGCCTTCTTTGTCGATGAACTGCATTTCTCGCAGGCCCAGTGGCTTGATCTGCTGTCCCTGATCTTCCTCGGCAACATCCTGTTCAACCTTGCCGCAGGCATGCTGGCTGACAAGCTCGGCCATCGTTTTGTCGTGGCTGTCGGTGGCTGTGTCGGCTGCTGCCTCACCATTCCGCTCTTCTACTATGTGCCGCTCTGGTTCCCGGGTAACTTCGCGCTCGCCGCTCTCGCCGGCTTCATCTACGGCGGCACTGTCGCAGCCTTCGTGCCGATGTCCGGCCTGATGCCGCTGATCTGCCCGAAAGAGAAGGCCGCTGCCCTGTCCATCCTCGGCCTCGGCGCAGGCGCCAGCACCTGGGTTGGTCCGGCTGTTGTCGGGATTTGTGAATCCTGGTTCGGCATGGGCCTTGAAGGCGTGATCTGGAGCTTCTCCGGCCTGTATCTGGCCGCTGGCGTGCTGACGCTCTGCCTGCGTATTTCGCCGGAAGCCCGTCGTCACACGGAGATGCTGGAAAAGAAGCAGAGCCTTCGTGACCGCGAAGCCTATGCAATGGAACACGCCATCTGAACCGGCATGTTCAACATGACTGACTGATGGCGCCCAATACCATCAGTCAGCGCTGACATGGAAAACGGCATCGATCCCGCGGGATCGATGCCGTTTTTTTGTTCTGCAACACTCTCAAAACACTGACGGATGAAGCGGAAGCACCATCCATCAGAGCCCCTGCAATCAGAATCTGTGGCGACCCATCATGGGGTCTTCTTCCCGGAAATCAGACCCCATGTCCTCATGATGGTGATGGGATGGCTGCGGACGATTGCCTGCATGACCGCCCCCCATCGCCGGGTCGGAAATGGAATCCTCACCGGTTTCAATACGGCCAGCGATGCGGCGCTTGAAGGATGCCGACGCACTGCATGTGATCGTGAAATCATACCAGTTGCCATTGTCCTCAACCGGCCACCGCAGCTCGCTGGAACCGCCCGGTGCAACACGCACGCCATTCGGACCCTCAACCCTGTAGGCTTCCGATTCCGCCATAAAGGAACAGGCGTGACGACCGTGGTTGTGCAGCTTCACAACAATTTCAGCCCTGCCACGGGTTTTGTAGGAAACCTCGATCTCCGGATGACTGCCGTTGCTCAGCTCGGTGATATTGCCGGTGAACTCACGGTGATAGCCATTGGGACCGAGCACCCAGAGATTGTAGCTACCCTTGTCATCTGTCGTAGGCGTCCAGACACCGCTGAGTGACTTCTGGGCTTCCACCACATAACGACGCGGCACCAGATCAAGGTGGTTGCGATCATAGACGTGGAAAACAGCGCCAGTGCCATCACAGCTTGTATTGGTGAATTGCAGCGTGACCGTGCCTCCGCTCACATCAACCTGTGACGCGACATGCAGTTCGTAAGGAAGAGCACGGGACGGACGGGTGCCGGTCGCCTGCTTCGGTAGCGTGGAAGCCGTCGTGGCGGCTGGAACAGCAATCGCCGCTTCTGCCTTCTGTGCAACAGCCAGACTGTCCGCGTCATCCTTGGTGCTGCGACCGGACAATGTCGGAATCGCCCGCTTGTTCGGATTTACGAAGTCAAAGCATGAGGTCAGATCACCACAGATTGCACGACGATAATCGCTGATCTGGGGTTCCGTCACACCGAAACGCTTCTCGAGGAACATCAGTGTCGAGGTATGATCGAAGACCTGCGAATTCACAAAACCGCCGCGGCTCCACGGGGAGATCGCCCACAGGGCGACACGCGGGCCGGGGCCGTAGGGACGACCATCGATCGCAGGCTGGCTGGAGGTGGCAGGCGTGAAGTTGTGATACTCCACCGCCATGGCGTCGTCGCTGAGGGTACTGCCACCAGCGAGGGTGCCGTCAGCATTGTGGGAAGGTGCCGACGGAGGCGGCAGATGATCAAAGAAGCCGTCGTTCTCATCGTAGTTCACGAGCAGAACGGTCTTGCTCCAGACTTCCGGATTGGATGTAAGGGCGTCGAGCACTTCCTGAATATACCAGCCGCCCTGTGTCGGGCTGGAAGGAGACGGATGCTCACTGTAGGCTGATGGCGGGATGATCCATGAGACTTCCGGCAGCGTTCCATTCTGGATATCATCACGGAACGTCTCGAGGAAACCATAAGGCATCGTGTTGCCAAAGCCCTTGGCGAGCGGGCTGAGCGCATCGTCAATGCTGGCATCATAGAACGGACCTGCTGCTGTCACATCCTGAGTGATGTTTTCGGAAGCGACATACAAAGGACGTCTCTCGGCAGGCATTTTTTCGATGGCGGCGCGCCAGTGGCGGAAACCCATCATCTCGTTGCAGCCGAAATTGTCGATCAGGCTCTGGTAAACCTTCCAGCTGATGCCTGCAGATTCCAGACGATCAGCATAGGTGGTCCATGTCCAGCCCGTCGTCGACGCGCCGATATCGTTGCCACCGTTGAACTGATTGTTCAGGCCCGCCACTTCAACGCGGCTGCCATCAATGGGGCTGATGCCGTTCGGACCATTGGTGCCCGTCCAGTAGAACAGACGATTGGCGATTGTTCCCGTGTGCATACCGCAATGATAGGAATCGCAGATCGTGAAGGCGTCGGCCAGCGCACGATGGAACGGCACTTCCGATGTTTCGTAATAGCCCATCGACAGCGGCGTTTTGGCCGTCGGCCAGGAGGTCATGCGTCCATTGTCCCACGCTGCCTGTGCGTCCGACCATGTATGCGGCGTCCCGCCAGCCCGCAGCGCGTTGCCCTTCGTCTCATCGAGATGATACGGAATCAGCGTGCTTGTGACACTGCTTTTCGTATAGTTCTGATAGAAGATGTTGGCGCCATTGGGAGTAGGAATAGGGAAGCGGTCACCATAGCCACGCACACCTTTGAACGTGCCAAAGTAACTGTCGAAGGACCGGTTTTCCAGCATCAGCATCACGACGTGTTTTACGTCCTTGATGGTGCCTGTTCTGTTATGCGCATCAATGGCGAGCGCACGACGAATGGCAGGCGGGAAGGTGGAAAGGGTCGCCATGGCAGCAGCCGAGCCAAGCGAAGAGCGCAGGAAATTCCGCTTTGATATGTTGATTGTCATGATGGAAGAGGAACCTCGAGTCCGGGTAAAGCATCGCTGCTTGTTGAATCGACAGGAGTCACGGAAATAAATCATTCAAAAGAGTGCAATAAAACTGTAAATATTTTGCCATACTTTCCTGAATGACCATTTCCTCAAGCCGTCCTGCGCGCCTTTTAGAAACTATTCCAGACAATACTCAACTTG
The DNA here is from genome assembly GCF_000193495.2 of Acetobacter aceti NBRC 14818. Lineage (NCBI taxonomy): Bacteria > Pseudomonadati > Pseudomonadota > Alphaproteobacteria > Acetobacterales > Acetobacteraceae > Acetobacter > Acetobacter aceti. The sequence continues at coordinate 1,958,773 of NZ_AP023410.1, forward strand.
TTTTTAATGACGTTTTAAGGACAAAGACAGTTAGTCCACGCAGAGTGTGTTTTATTTTATGGACAGCTTTATGATCGATATTCTTTTGCTGAAAACAATTCCATCTTGCGATTTTTGAGCTGCATCACCTGATAGAGCCATTACAGGCGCATCAGCATTCCGGGATGACACAATAGAGACGCGGCCAATACGTTGAGCTTCTCACCGGCAATTTATAGCCCTGTGAGACTGACGCTGCCTTGCTACTACGGAAAATGACAAGATCAGTGATGCGCCCAGATAACCCGGCAGATCATAGGCAAGAAGGAAACCGGGAGAGCCCTTTAATCTGCGCATTCAAAGCCGTTCTATAAAATGCGTGATCCTAAAACACGTCGATAGAAAAATACGATGGTGGACACGCATCCCGGATTGTCTCAATCACTTCGGATGCCTCTCACGAAAACAGCAGAAGGACGTGTCATATCTGCCGTTTTCGCCCATGTGTCCTGAACACTCTTATACTGTCAGCCTATTTTACGTTTCTCATGCCTTTCTGTACGTCCAGTCCGACCTCATTGAGACATTTCCACTTCGGGCGTCATCACCAGAGTCTGCGCGGCAATAAAATCAGGCTTTCCCGAGCCAAGCAGAGGAAGTTTCCGGAAAACCCTGACTTCCGTCGGGATCATGATGTCCGCAGCACCGGTTTCCTTGGCCACTCTCACAAGTGCTGATCGTGCGGCGTCAGGCTGCTCGGTCAGAAGAATGACCCGCTCTCCCTTGCGCGGATCCGGCACAGCAACCGCCACCGATAGCGCCTCTGGCCAGGCCTGCATGGCGAGATCCTCGACCGCCGCAAGAGACACCATCTCGCCACTCAGTTTGGCGATCCGCGAGGCTCGCCCGACAATGGTGATGTGACCATCGGCTCCGACCGAAACAATGTCGCCCGTGTCATACTCACCACCATCAGGCGGCTGAAGGACACCAGGCTGATTGGTCAGAAGGTAGCCCGCCATGACATTCGGTCCCGAGAGGATGAGACGGCCAGCGTCGGGCATACCGTCCACAGTCTCCAGCATCGCCGTCATTCCCGGCACCAGTCGTCCCACCGTACCTGAACGGCTGGATTCCGGCGTATTCAGCGCCACGACCGGCGAACATTCTGTCACGCCATAACCTTCGAAAATGCGCAGTCCGAACTGCTCCATCCAGAGCTCTCGCACAGGCTGCTGCACACGCTCCGCTCCCGCGACCACCAGCCTGAGCGAACGGAAATCTGTCGGAGCGGCCTTGCGTGCATAACCCCTGAGAAAGGTAGAGGTGCCGAACAGGACAGTGGCGTTCCAGAAATAGGCGAGTTTCGGGATGACGGCATAATGCAGCGGCGAAGGATAAAGAAAGGTCGGGATGCCCGACAGAAGCGGCAGGAGGAAGCTGCCGGTCAGTCCGAACGCGTGGAAAAGAGGTAACGTGCAGAGCACACGATCTGCCGGACTGAATCCGATACGCCCAGTCACCTGCGCAATGTTTGCAAGAATATTACGATGCGTCAGCACAACGCCCTTCGGTGTGCCTGATGAACCAGACGTAAAAAGAACCACAGCCGGATCATCCGCTTCACGCCGTACATGAGCCTTTGCTGGAGCAAGTCTGGCCCGCAAGGCGCCGCGCAGTTTCTGCGCCAGCCCGATTGCTCCCCGCAGATCTTCCAGAAACAGAATGTCAGGCATTGGATCGAGCGCATCAAGCACGGACGCAAGCCGGGCTTTTTCAACGAACGTGCGGGATGTGACGATTGTGGTGATCCCGGCTGACAGCAAAGCTGCACGTAAACCCGCCGCACCCGCTGTCGCATTCAGCAGACCCGGCGTGAAACCACGAGACCACAGACCGAACAGACAGACAGCCGTCGCATTGGACGTCGGCAACAACAGCCCAACCGGACGGGCAGGATCAAGACGAGTAGACAGCGCCTTACCGAGAACTTCTGATGCTGTCAGAATCTTTCTCCACGTCATTGCTCCCGAAATCGGATCTTCAATGGCAAGGCGTTTCATGCCGTAGGTTTTGGCTGCACGACCAGCCGCCTGCAGAATTGTCCCGTCGGCTGGTGTCGTCCGATAAACTGCCTCTTCCATCATATCACGCAGAGCAGAAGTCAGGGCATTACGACGAGTCCGACCAAAGAGATCGTCTGCAACAGCAAGTTTACAAGGCGGGAAAAGTGTGATGCGAATTTTGGGAAAACGGGCTTTCGGTGTCTGCGTGCGCGTGAGACGACTGAAACCGGTGCGCTCGGCACCCTGAATACGCACGGCGACTACCGGCGCATCAGCACGATCTGCGATCGAAGCGGCTCCACTCTGAATACCCATCAGAGACCCTGTGACGGTGATACGCCCTTCTGGAAAGATAACCAGCGCAGCACCATGTTCCACAACCTGCGCCATCGTGCGGATTCCAAAAGGATTGCCACTTTCCACAGAAACCGTCGGCACGAAGCGCAGGAGCATCCTGACCCACCACAGTCTGGAAATGCGCACGTCAATTGCAAAAGTCGGTTTGCGGGGCGCTATGGCGACAATCAGCGCCGCATCAAGCCAACTGACATGGTTGGGCGTGATCACAGCCTTCTCGCCGGGAAGAGGGTAATTTTCTTCTCCATGCACCTCCAACCGATAAACGACGCGAAAGAGACACCAGAGAAGCTCACCCGGCAGATTCCGCGTCAGGGTCCGGGCAAAAACAGGCGCGAGCAGAAGCGTGACCGCGCCGATCACAAAAAACGGGATGATTTCGCTGCCATGTGCGACGGATTCACCGTCGAGACGCTGGGTCACGGACAGCATCAGGCTCGCCACGGTCATACCGATGGCGGCCAGCACGTTCATGCCCGCAACCACGCGCGCGCGATGTTGCGGATTGGCCCATGTCTGAACGGCAGTCTGGGTTGGCACGGCGATCAGACCGCCACCCAAAGCGACCAGAAAAAAGCACACCGGCACGATAGCAAAAGGGAGACCGGCCGGGTGGGACAGGAAGAATCCCAACACGATCATCGCCAGTCCCGAGAGAACCGCGCCGAACGAGACCGGCAACAGGATGGCGCGGCCACCGCAAAGAAAGGCCGCAAGAGCAGAGCCGATAGCGATTCCGACAGCAAAAAGCGCCAGAAACACAGCATTCCATGTCGGGGTCAGCTTCAGCACATCGCGTGTCACTGGAGACAGCAGCGACAGCATGGTCACGCCCATGATCCAGAACCACGCGGCGGCCAATGCTGCATACCATGAGCGACGGTCCGCACGCAGTTCACGCAGCAGGGCAGCGCCCGAGGCCAGAATATTCCACTGCACGCGCAGATTTGGAACCGCCGCCGGTGACGCAGGAATGGCCCGCGCACTCAGCCACGACACACAGGCCAGTCCGATGATGCAGAAACCCGCTTCTGTCGCGCCGATCTTTCCGGTCAGCACCGTGCCAACAACGGAACCGATCAGGATGGCGGCGAAAACTGCGCCTTCAACCAGTGCATTGGCGACAGGCAGGCGCTCGGCCTCGATCTGATCCGGAAGGATGCCGTATTTTACAGGTGCAAAAAGAGATGCAACCACGCCGAAAGCTGCCAGAGCACAGAGAACAACGGGAATATTCTCAGTCATCAGTCCCGTCGCCGCCAGAAAAGCTATGGGGATTTCGACCAATTTCAGGATACGGATCAGCCGGGCCTTGTCCATCCGGTCCGCAAGCTCTCCCCCGAGGCCAGACAGAAATGCAGCGGGCAGAACAAACGCAGCGGCCGCAAACGCCACGATCCATGGCGCTCCACCTGCAACCGTCCAGAGAACGAGTGCAGCCAGGGCATTACGCAGAAGCGTATCACCGAGCGACGAGGCAAACAGACTGATGAAAAGCGGAAGAAAGCGGCGTTCGGTCAGAAGAGAAGCGGTCATATACCGGCTCCGGAGAGAGTTGATCTGTTCACGAGTGAGTTAATGAACATTGTTCATTTTTGATACCATCCGCCACAATCACTGACAACATATTTTTGAACAACGTTCATAAAAGACCTCTTCTCTTTCGCTTCAAACGCACCGCAAGCGCATCCGTTCCGCTCAAAAATGGCCCTCAGCCGCAACGGTGAACCTGCACCGTTCAGACACAAACGCTTTGAAGCGATGGCAATGAAAAGAGTATCGAGGCCGAAAGCATCATATCCGCTTGACGACCTATGATGGATTGCACTCCTGTTTCCTCACCACAGAACGCGCCATGCGTGAATGAAACAAGGTGTATTACACCCTATCCGGCAGATGTGTGACCCGCATTGAGAGCCTGCCCAGCGAAATACCCTGCCGAGACTGACATCATACACAGCACCACAGACAATCCGATATTCAGGAGCGCCCGCTCAGGAGCACCATTGCGCAGCAGATCCAGTGTCTGAAGGCTGAATGACGAGAATGTGGTGTATCCTCCGCAGATCCCCACCATGAACACCAGTCGGGCCGTGTCAGAGACCTGAAGACGCCCGCCACCTGCGGTCAGCGCGGCGAAAAAAGCGATAGCGAAGGAACCGGTCACATTGATCAGAATGGTTCCCCAGGGAAGAGCCTGACTCCAGCGCGCCGTAGCAAGTCCGACCCAGTATCGCAGCAGGGTTCCAGCGGCTCCGCCCAGCGCAATCAGGATCGTTGGCAGTATGGTTGTGGGCATATCCTGTTCTGTCTCCTGTCTGGAAAATCTGCTTCAATGATGGGTAAGAATGGGAAGCGTGTCGTGCGCAAGAATATCCCGCGTCGCGCCACCAAAAAGCCATTCGAGAAAATGCGAGTGGGTATAAGCCCCCATGATCAGAAGATCACCTCCTGCGGAGAGCGCCCGTTTCCTGATCTCCTCACCGACACCGGCAGGAGGAATGATAAAACGGTCTACAGAAACGGGAATGTTTGCAGAATGAAGCTCCTGAACGATGTCAGGTATTTTCTCTTCATTCTCCTGCTCTTCACCAATGATAACCGTGATCTGGGACGCCTGCTCCAGCAGAGGACGTGCCTCAGCAATGAGTTGTTCCAGACTGGATGACGGGTGCCACGCAATCACCGGATGACTCGCCAGGGTCTGTCTGCACTGCAGGGGCGTGATGAGAACGGTCGCCCGTGCGTCATAAAGGACGCCGTCGAACGCCTGCCTCACATAATCAGGATCGTCGGCAAGAGGTCGTCCCAGAACTGTCAGATCAGCCTGCCCTGCCTGTTCAGCGGCAATCGTGCGCGGAACGCCGGACATTTCGCACCACTCAGCAGATTTCGGTGGCTGTAAAGAGGCAAGCCATTCTTCAAAAATCCCGTGCAGGGCAACGGAGCGGTCCGTTTCATCGCGCTCGAAACGCTCCCTGTCATCGGCGCTGGGCATACCTTCATCTGGCGATTGAAACCTGGGATCAACCGTCTGCCGTGGATGAAGAACCCTGATGGTAGGATCAGGAACTTTTTCAGACAGAAGCCTTACAGTTGCCAGTATGAAGGGCGCTGTCTCAGGGCAATCAAGAATGACGAGAATGTGCATGGCCACTTTCCCTGTGAATAAGAAGGCCATCCGGAAATACGATCATCTTCTGTATCTGCATTTCAGAATACGGGCCGGGTTTTCTTGAATGGAAGACACAACAACGCGCACCCTGTTCGGGCAGGTCTTGTGCATGACGGTTTCTGAAAGAAAAACGACACATGATTCTGAACAGACTCCTTCCTCGGTGCTTTTTTAGCGAGGTAGGAATCATCAGCCCTGACGGGCGGTTCGACTTCCAGGGAAGTCCGGCAGAATCCATTGCCTGATGGGTCAAGTGTGCGGACATGACCGTATTTCGTCAAGCACGCTGTCTTTACGTGAACGAACGCGCAAAACAGAACAAACGGACAATGTCCCTTTGTAGAGTTCGGGTAAAGCCCTGAAAAGCGAGGCCCTCTTTACCTGCGCACCATAAAAAAACACCGCCTCAGAGAGGCGGTGTTCCCGATATCAGCACATCGAAGCGCTGAAAAATCAGTTATTCATTGCTTCAAAGAAGTCATTGTTCGACTTGCTGTATTTCAGCTTGTCGAGCAGGAACTCCATGGCGTCCATCGTGCCCATCGGCGCGAGGATACGACGCAGCACCCACATCTTGGAGAGCGTGGCGCGATCGACCAGCATCTCTTCCTTACGCGTGCCGCTCTTCGTGATGTCGATAGCCGGGAAGACGCGCTTGTCAGCCAGCTTACGGTCAAGGATGAGTTCGGAGTTACCCGTTCCCTTGAACTCTTCGAAGATGACTTCGTCCATGCGCGAACCGGTGTCGATCAGTGCCGTCGCGATGATCGTCAGCGAGCCACCTTCCTCAATGTTACGCGCAGCACCGAAGAAGCGCTTCGGACGCTGGAGCGCGTTGGCGTCCACACCACCGGTCAGCACCTTGCCCGATGAAGGCACAACGGTGTTGTAGGCGCGGGCCAGACGGGTGATCGAGTCGAGCAGGATGACCACATCGCGCTTGTGTTCGACGAGGCGCTTGGCCTTCTCCAGTACCATCTCCGTAACCTGCACATGACGCTGTGCGGGCTCATCGAAGGTGGACGCCACGACTTCACCCCGTACGGAACGGGCCATGTCGGTGACTTCTTCCGGACGCTCGTCAATCAGCAGAACGATCAGGAAAACTTCCGGATGATTGGCGGAAATCGAACTGGCGATGCTCTGGAGCATCACGGTCTTACCGGTGCGTGGTGGTGCAACGATTAGCGCACGCTGGCCCATACCAATCGGTGCGACAAGATCGATGACGCGGGACGTAAAGTCGCGCTGTGTGCCTTTCTTGCCTTTGGTCGTGGGAGGCTCGACTTCGCCCTGCCCTTCGACTTCCATCTGCAGGCGACGCTCGGGATAAAGCGGCGTGAGATTGTCGAAGTTGATGCGATGACGGACCGCTTCGGGCGGCTCGAAGTTGATCGTGTTGACCTTCAGCAGCGAGAAGTAACGCTCGCCATCACGCGGGGCGCGGATCTGGCCCTCGACCGTGTCGCCTGTACGCAGACCGAAGCGGCGCACCTGAAGGGGGGAAATATAGATGTCGTCCGGACCGGGGAGGTAATTGGCTTCCGGAGAGCGGAGATAGCCAAAACCGTCGGGCAGGATTTCAAGAGTACCCTCGCCGTAAATCGCCTGGTCATTATCAGCCAGCGTCTTGAGAATGGCGAAAAGAAGCTCCTGCTTGCGAAGAGAGGAGGCATTCTCCACACCGAGTTCTTCGGCATAGGAAAGAAGATCGGCCGCAGATTTGGCCTTCAGTTCAGCGAGATGCATACAGAGTGCGCCTTGATGTGGCAGGCATAATACCGGGAAGGTCAAGGTTTTCGCAGACTTACGACCGTTCGGCGTAGCCCCGGAACATCACGACGTTTATCGTGTCCGATGGCGAAATCCTGATTTTGAGGAACGCACCGGCAAGAAACTTACCAGCGGTGGTTTTCGAGTAGACGCGTGTTTTTATTCTGTCAAGGGAATTGTTCTGACTCTCGTCATTTCTGCGGACGGACTGTGCACAGCAGGTTTTAACGCTGCCCGGAAGCCTGTTTTTGTTAACCAATACTGCCCCACCGACACATCAGGGGACAGCGCGTTCAACAACTGCGCATTCAGTGGAATGGGAGTCAGGCGGGTTGTGATACTGCCGGACAGTGTCTCCGGTTCACAGGCACCATTAAACGTCATGGAGCGATCGGGAAAAACAACCCGGAAAGAACAGGAGGCGCTGCGCTCAGGCGTGGCTGGCGAGAGACTCCCATAAAGTGTGCCAACCCTGATCGGACGCAGGGACTCATCAAGCTGACCGAACTCACCCGTGAAGGTGTGGGCGTCCGTGTAATGAAATCCGACCAGAAGACGTTTCGGCTCGCTGCCTGACAGACCACCATACTGCTGCGGTTCGGTTGTCATCCGGTAGAGAAGGACTGACGCCTCTGGCGGCTTTTCCGGCCCGGCGGCCAGGGCTGGTGCGCAGGCAAAAGCGCAGAGGACAAGAGAAGAGAAGCAAAAGGAGCGCAGCATATCGAGGAGCCTCCGGCTCATCTGTTGTCTGTCTTGAGCCAGCCGATCCGCCAGAACCAGAGAAGTGGCAGGATAACGGAAACCAGCATGGCGGCCAGCGAATACCAGTATCCGTAGGCCCATTTTAACTCGGGAATATCCTTGAAGTTCATCCCGTAAATGCCGGCAATCAGTGTCGGCGCGACACCGATGAAACTGACCACGGTCAAAATCTTCATGCCGTCGTTCTGCTCGATACTGATAAAACCCAGTGCCGCATCCAGCAGAAACTGAATCTTGTTGGAAAGCTGTGAGACAAAATCGGTCAGGGACGTAACGTCGCGGCTGACTGTCGCCAGACGCGCGGCAAGCCCGTGCGGGAGCGTGTGCTTGCGGTTCTCGCTGATGAAGATCGAAATCCGGTCAAGACCGAGCAGACTGTCACGGATCAGCGAGCTGAAATCCTCGGCATGTCCCACACGCCGCAGGATGGTGCGCTGCCACGAAGCCAGTCGAATGTTACCTTTGGGGTCATATCCGGCGAACACATCCCGGGAGAGCTGATTCAGGTTCAGACCCACATGCTCAAGCACGTCAGCCAGACGGTCCACAATACATTCGAGAATCATGACCAGAGTATCGTCGCTGCTGAAACCGGTCTTGGATTCCGCGACCTGCCGCGCCGCATTGTCGAAGGAGGCATAGTCCGAAAACCGGACTGTGACGAGCCAGTTGGGAGTCAGCACAAAACCGATGGGGGACGAAGAGAGGTCCGCCTCCGTCCGCTGTACAAGCGGAAGCGACATATAGACGGCGTCATCGTCGGTATGCAGTCTGGATGAGCTTTCAATTTCCTCCAGATCACTCCGCTGCGGAATGATTTTGCCGGTCAGATGAGCCGCCAGATCACGTTCGGTATCTGTTGGATCGACCAGATCGAGCCAGATGGCGCCATGCGTATCCGACTCAGTCACGACGGCGCAGGCAGGTTGGCCGCTCCTGTGAGCCAGAAACATGGACGCGCTCCTATGGTTGATCCGATCCGTCAGCGTTCTCGCAAAAACCGGCGTCCGGAGCAAATATCCGGACCGGCAACAGGATGGACACCGACCGCTACCCTTTCTGTCGAAATGGCAGAAATCCGTCATAACATGTCTGTTCTGGTCACGGCAGAAGAGAGCAGCGACCACGGAAACAAACCTATATCTACATGGTATTATTTAGAAAAATCCTCTCCTTCTCCTTCGTCATTTCTTGTGACGGAAGGACATACGGATTGATCTCGTCATGCTTTGCAAAAAATGTTTCGAGAGCCATCAATACGCAATCTGCGGTGCACTGCCTGTGCGCATAACTGGACTGCGCTCCAAATCCCATAATAGAGCCCCAGTCTCCCTGATCTTGACCGGCTGAATAAATGAGTAAAGGAATGTGTCTTCTTGGTCTTGGCTTGTCCGGAAACAGCAACAGCTTTCTTGAAACATGACCTGTGGAAGTAGATAAAAAAACTTTCACAAAATTCCGTATACACCACGAAGCAAACTATTGACCCACCAACCTGTTTCAGGCGTTCGAAACTCCGCCTGAATATTTACCACCGCGTCCCAGCAGTCCGTTGAAAAGACCTCGCAGCATCAGAGAACATCTGAGACGACGCTGATCGGCAAACAGGGAAAAGCCGAGAAGGAAGAACGGCACGCGCCTGATAAAATAAATTCGCCATGCAACAGCAATATAGCGACGTCTGGCGACGAGTATCGAATTGCGAATGACGTAATAATCTCTCATCGGACTGTGAATGGTGATGTTTTTCCAGAGCATCTTCTGCCGTCCTGACCCGATCGTATGAGTCATGATATTCCGGTTGTGCAGAAAATGCCTGAAGCCCTGCGACTTTGCGCGCAATCCCCATTCAACATCGACCAGATCAATAAAAAGCCCTGCGTCCATCAGACCGGTGTGACGCAGCGTGGAAACAGGAATCAGCGAACCGGAAGCGATGATGAAATCAGCTTCGGCAACAACAGATTTTCCTGCACTGGCTCGTGTCTGCCGCAAACGAAGCCCGTGGCTGCGCCAGACGCTGCCGAGACAATCATCATGCGAATCACGGAAGAAATTTCCGACCGCGCCCACCCGTATGCCGCGTTCTTCAAGACTTTGGCAGAAAGTGACCAGATTCCGGGCGGTCCCATCAGCCAGAATGGTATCCTGATCAAGAAGCAGGATATAGCGGGCATCAGCGTCCATACCACGCCTGATGCCTGCATTCTGGGCAGCGGCCAGTCCGATATTTTCATGAAGAGCAACAAAAGAGAGGCCATGCTGTGCGGCCAGCGCCTGAACAGCATCCGCATTTCCTGAGCCGTTGTCGATGATAACGCCACCGTCGACCTGCCCCGCAAGCGCGGTCAATCCGGCGTCCAGAAGCGGGATATCCGGATTGTACGTGACGATGACCGCCCAGATCTCACAGCTCATGAAAACTTCCGGATCATTTCCAGCTCCGGAGAACCAGACAAAAACCGGTCACTGTCAGGCTTTTCCAGTGACCGGCGTTAAACAACTAAAAAGCAGGATGTTTCAGGCCGGAGTCTGCGAAAACAGCGTATCCACCGTACGTGTAACGCTCTGACGCCAGTCCGGCATCTTCACGCCGAACACGGTGTTCAGCTTGCTGTTGTCCATACGTGAATCTGCAGGACGCTTGGCGGGTGTCGGCCAGTCTTCAGTGCGGATGGCCGCAACTTCCGGCATTTTCTGACCATGCCGCACGGCGTTTTCCAGCGCAGCGACAGCCAGTTCGTGCCATGTCGCTTCGCCCGTTCCGCAGGCGTGATAGATTCCGGCATACTGATCTTTCCAGCCATCACGCTCGATAAGCGCAATGATGGACAGGATCGCTTCAGCCAGATCATCCGAACTGGTCGGATTGCCGCGCTGATCGCCAACCACTTTCAGTGCCGGATTCTTTGCGCCAGCATTGATCATCGTGCGAACGAAGTTCTTGCCGTGGGCGGAATAGACCCATGAGGTGCGCAGGATGATGGCTTTCGGATCAGCCGCCAGAACCTTCTGCTCACCTTCGGCCTTCGTGCGCCCATAGACGGTTTCCGGGGAAACCGGGTCACTCTCCAGATAAGGAGACCCCTTGTCGCCAGAGAACACATAGTCCGTGGACACATGAATGAAGGGGATGTTCCGCTTGGCGCAGGCTGCGGCCAGCAGAGCCGGTCCCGTGCAGTTGGCGGCTTCCGCGCCGGCCACTTCCGTCTCGGCAAGGTCCACAGCCGTCCATGCAGCAGCGTTCACCACAGCAACAGGCTTGTGTGCATCTAGCACGGCTTCGATCGTTTCCGGCTTCGCGAAATCGAACTCGGGACGTCCCACGCGGTCAATACGCGGACCGCCGAGATTGGCCAAAGAGGTCGCGAGCTGTCCGTTACCACCCGTGACGAGGATCGGACCTTTGCTTGAGGTGTCGGTCATTTGTATTCGAACCACCCTTTGGCTGCGGAAAACTCGGGAGCTTCCAGATCCTTGTCGGACAGCACGGCTTCTTCCGGCTTGATGGGCCAGTCGATCGCCAGTTCCTTGCTGTTCCAGATCACCGCACGCTCGGACGCCTTGTCATACAGGCCAGTGCATTTGTACTGCACTTCCGCATTTTCCGTCAGGGTGCAGAAACCGTGCAGGAAGCCTGGCGGAATCCAGAGCTGTGACCAGTTTTCCTCGGACAGTTCGGCGGCAACCCACTTGCCATAGGTCGGGGAGCCTGTGCGGGCGTCGATGGCGACATCCCAGATCGCGCCCTTGGTGCAGCGCACGAGCTTGCCCTGTGCATGCGGGTCGAGCTGGCAGTGCAGGCCACGCACGACGCCTTTCTGGCGCGACAGACTCTGGTTGTCCTGCACGAAGGGAAGCGTGATCCCGGCATCCTTCATGCGATCGATATTATAGGTTTCGGAGAAGAACCCGCGATTGTCAGAGAATCGCGGCGGGGTGACGAGAATGACGTCGGGGATAGCCAGACGCTCGACCTTCATAGACTCTACTCCATAAAAAACGGGCCATGACGGCCCCTTGCAAGAGGTATGGCGCCGCTACGGTGAACTTTCCCCCTGTCCGTCTGTCGGGCAAGGGGGAAACGGGGCCTCAGCCCTGATGACCGTGGTCGGCCAGTTCCTTCAGCACACGACCGAGTTCGGTCTTGCCCATTTTCGCTGCGTGCGTGCGAAGCTGGTCTGCATCGATATAGCCCATACGGAACGCCACTTCGCCCGGCGAACCGACGAGCATTCCCTGACGCGCCTGAATGGTATGGACGAACTGTCCGGCCTGCATGAGGCTTTCCGGCAATCCGGCGTCCAGCCACGCACAGCCGCGCCCAAGACGATCGACCTGCAGCGTGCCTTCCTCAAGGTAGAAACGGTTGAGGTCGGTGATTTCCAGCTCGCCACGGGCGGAAGGCTTCACCTTGCGGGCGAAGTCATACACGCGGTCATCATAGAAATAGAGGCCGGTGATCGCCCAGTTCGACTTTGGCTCGGCGGGCTTTTCCTCAACAGAAAGAGCCTTGCCGGTCGCATCGAAGCTGACCACACCATAACGTTCCGGATCACGGACCTGATAGGCGAAGACAGTCGCGCCCTTTTCGATCTTTCCGGCCTTCTGCAGCAGCGCGGACAGGTGATCGGCGAAGATCAGGTTGTCACCGAGCACGAGAGCGCAGGGGCTGCCTTTCAGCCACTCGCCCGCGATCAGGAAAGCCTGTGCGATGCCATCCGGAGTCGGCTGCTCACGATATTCGAAGCGGACGCCAAACTGCGAACCGTCGCCAAGCAGACGCTTGAACTGCGGCAGGTCGGCAGGTGTGGAAATGATCATGATATCCCGGATACCGGCGAGCATGAGCGTCGTCAGCGGGTAATAGATCATCGGCTTGTCGTAGACCGGCAGCAGCTGCTTGCTGGCGGCGAGTGTCATCGGATACAGGCGCGTGCCTGAACCTCCGGCCAACAGAATACCCTTCATGTTGGTCTCGACGAGTGGTGCTTTACTCATGATTATGCGCTTCCGGAGGGTTATTTCTTGGCCTGACCGAGACGTTCGCCGGTGTAACGACGCGAACGAATCGTTTCCCACCAGTCACGGTTGTCGAGATACCACTGGATGGTGCGACGGATACCGGATTCGAAGTTGTGCTTCGCTTTCCAGCCCAGTTCGGTTTCCGCATGCGTCGGATCGATTTCGTATTTGAAATCATGCCCGGGACGATCGGTGACGAAGCGGATGAGACGCTCGCGCGGTCCTGCCGGATCTGGGACAAGCTCATCCAGAACGGCGCAGATTGTTTTCACGACTTCGAGATTCGTGCGCGGCTGACGGGCGCCGATGGCGTAGGTCTCGCCCGGCTTGCCGACTTCGACGGCCTTGACCAGCGCTTCCGCATGATCTTCCACGAACAGCCAGTCGCGAACGTTCTCGCCCTTGCCGTAAACCGGCAGCTCCTTGCCCTCGATGGCGTTGATCGTCACCAGCGGGATCAGTTTTTCCGGGAAATGCCAGATGCCGTAATTGTTGGTCGTGTTGGTCACGAAGGTCGGCAGACCATAGGTGTGATACCAGGCGCGGACCAGATGATCGGAAGACGCCTTGGAAGCGGAATACGGGCTGCGCGGGTCATAGGGTGTGGTTTCGGTGAACGGAGGATCGTCCAGCTCCAGCGCACCAAAGACTTCGTCAGTGGAAATATGATGGAAACGGAAGGCCTTGCGGGCTGCTTCGTCCAGTGTCTGCCAGTAACCGCGGGCCGCCTCGAGCAGAGTGTAGGTCCCGACCACGTTGGTCTGGATGAACACGCCGGGACCGTCGATGGAGCGGTCCACGTGGCTTTCAGCAGCCAGATGCATGACAGCGTCGGGACGGAACTCCGCGAACAGCTTCGCCAGCGCCGGGCCATCGGTAATGTTGACCTGTGCGAACTGATAACGATCTGACGAAGCAACAGCCGCCACCGTTTCCGGTGACGCGGCGTAAGTCATGCAGTCCACGTTGAGTACCGAATGTTCGGTAGCGCCGATAATATGGCGCACGACAGCGGACCCGATAAAGCCACATCCGCCAGTGAGAAGAATACGCATCAAATCATCCCGTTTCGAGTGCCTTCCAGGGGCAATAGAGCCTATAGCGAAGGCTGACCGGTACCGCCAGCACGATACATCACGCATCTGTTACAACAGGCAATACGCCTGAGTATCGGATTAACCATAGTTATGGCACTCTTGATGTTCATTTAACGGCAACAGGATGCTCTCATATTGGCACACTCGTCCGCCATCGCAGTTTTCCACTTCCTGAAACGGCCTGATCTTCGTTGTGTGGCGGAAGAAACGTGCGTCGCAATTGTGGCAGGAAGATGCGCTGCCTCTTTCGGGATCAGCGGCACTACGCTGGCCCACATGCGCCTTGCCTTTCCGGACAGAACTCTCCGGACGGGACCGGCATGGGTCATCCGACACGGTCTGGAACTGACACTGTTGCTTGAAGGCATCCTGCTCAGGGAAACGACGACACCACCTCCTTTCCTGCTCCTGTTGCGGGCCAGTTTTGCCGCAGCCCGAACGGCTGCCCTGTTCGAGGCGCTTGATGAAGGGACGGGCCAAAACGCACCGTCTCCGGCCTGGGCTGGTCTTATGGGCGCAGATCAGCCACCTTCCCCGACTGTCCTCATGGAAATATGGGAAACGCTGGAAACCCATCTCCCCTCAGAGGCGAGACATGCTGCGACGCCCTCTCTCCCACTTTTTGAATCACTTTTCTCATGGCTGACCAAGACGTGGTCCCTCATCGGACCACTGGAAGCGCTGATGGCAGCCGGAGGAGACGCGCGACTCCAGCTTGATCCTCGCAACGGCCTCAATCATTACGGCTGCTCGCATCGGCCACGTCCCTGGGCCGCGACTTTCGCCTCATCCACCGCCTCCTCCGTTTCAGAACGCGGTTTTGCCGCCGCGGAGCGGGTCCGGATTCGGCTGCAACGGGCGTTGCTATACGATTGTAGCCATTCAATGCTTCTTGAAGCCGCCGGGAACGTGCGCCACAGACTGGCGCAGTATTACGGCCTGCCGGATGGGGAGCGCGTCATCCTCGCGCCATCCGGGACCGACTGCGAACTGGCGGCGCTGGCCATCGCAGAAATGAATCCGGCAAGAAAACCGGTCACCAATATTCTCATCGCGCCGGAAGAAACCGGACGAGGCGTTCCCTTGGCTGCCGCTGGTCGGCATTTTGCAGCCGATACAGCCCGCAGTCCGCATGTTCCCCGTGGTCAGTCCATCGAAGGCTTCGGGCCCATCGCTGAAGATGCCGTCGAGGACGTCCGCCTGCGGACTCCGGACGGGAGCGAAGTGGACGAAGTCATTCTGACGCAAGAATGCCGGGCCCATATGGAGCGGGCGATTCGGGCAGGGCGTCATGTGCTGCTGCATCAACTGGACCTGTCCAAGACCGGACTTCTGGCTCCCAACGAAACGGTGCTGGAGACTTTCTCTCGTGAGTTTGGGCAGGATTGCGACATTGTCGTGGATGCCTGTCAGGCCCGTCTGATGCCGTCACGGATCGGTGGTTGGATTCAGGCCGGACGCGCCGTGATGATCACGGGATCAAAATTTTTTACGGGACCGCCCTTTTGTGGCGCGCTGTTGCTGCCTGAAGAATGGAGAACACGTCTCGATCACGATCCTCTCCCTACGGGGCTGAAAGCCTATGCAGGCTGCGGCGAATGGCCTGAATGCGAGGCCACCCGAGGTCTCTCGGAAGTGGTAAACCATGGCCTTATTCTGCGCTGGGCTGCTGCTCTGGCCGAAATGGAAGCGCTGACCAGTATTCCGTCGCTGGAAGTGCGCTGGCGTCTTGAGCGTTTCCTGTCTGGCGTCCGGGAAGCCATGACGCAGTGCCCCGACGTGCTGCTGCTGGAGACACCGACTCCTGTGCGAGCCTCCCTGCCGAACTCGTGGGATGACATGACCACCATCCTCAGCTTTCTGGTCCGTGCTCCGGGTCAGGGCGCAGCAGATGAGTTCATTCCGCTTGAGCTTGAAAAGGCCCGTCAGCTCTATCATTGGCTGAACGCTGACCTCAGACCGGTTTTCGGTCCTGATGAACCGGAGCGTGAAAGCGAAGTGGCTGGCCTGCTCTGTCACATCGGCCAGCCTGTCGCGGTGCCCAGCACGGCGCTGGGCGGCGAAAAGGCTGGGGCCCTGAGAATATCGGCCGGCGCCCGCCTTGTATCCGGCGAGCCGATTCACGCAAATTTGAGCACGGAAGTCCGACTGGCACGGGAAATCGCCGACGCCCGCATGATTCTCGCAAAAATTTCCCTGATCTGTCATCACTGGGAACGGATTGCACGCTATGACCCGCTGCCGACCTACGCGCCCGCCACCCTGCCCGTTCCGGCTTCGGCGCGCAGCCTGTCACAACAGAATGGAGAAAAATGATGGCTTCAGCCGTCCTGGACGCATGCCCTGAAGAGCAGAAAAATCAGGGCAATTTTCTCGACGCGCCCCGGCTTGAAAAAGGCGTCACCCGCTTCTGGCTGATCCGTCATGCTCTTGTGGAACAGAATGCCCGCGCCATGATGTATGGCACGATGGATGTTCCGCTCTGCCCGGAAAGTCTCGTGGCGCAACAGCCAATGTATGAGGCGCTGGCCCGACGCCTGCCTTCCGACGCGCTCTGGTTTGTCACGCCTCTGTCCCGCACCCAGCGCACGGCGCAAGCCATCCAGAATGCGGGTTATGGCGAACGCCCCCTGACGGTCGAGCCGGGGTTTCTGGAACAGGAACTGGGCGAATGGCAGGGTCTACCACATGCCGAATTCCCGAAAAAACTTGAGCATGAGCCTCACTATTTCTGGCCGCTTTCAGGCGAAGAACGTCCGCCGGGCGGAGAGAACATGGTCGATGTCTGCCAACGGGTCGGACATACGCTGAGCACACTCGCGGCGCATCATGCGAAACGGGACATGGTTGTTGTCAGTCATGGCGGGGCTATCCGCGCAGCACTGGCGCATGCGCTGAAGATTGACGCGGATACGGCGCTGCATTTCTCGATTCAGAATCTTTCGCTGACGATTCTGGAATGTCACGACGGAGTCTGGAGAGTCGTGACAGCCAACGAACTTCCCGGAATCTGAGGATTTTTGCAGGTCTTCCGTTGATAGTGTTTCGGTGCATAAAATTTTGTGAAAAATCTGTGCCGAAGGGCTTGCGCAGTGCGGAAACCTGCTTTAAATCACCGCTCATCGCAGACGAAGCGGGCGTAGCTCAGGGGTAGAGCACAACCTTGCCAAGGTTGGGGTCGTGGGTTCGAATCCCATCGCCCGCTCCAGATTTTCCAAGGAAAATCAGACGGATACGAGGAAGCCGCCGCAAGGCGGCTTTCGTCGTTTTGGGGTGTGGTGTCCACATGGTGTCCACCGCGAGGCTGAATCTGTGATGGCCTTAGCGGAGACACACACTTGTTTTGCGGTCCTGATCGCGCCGTCAATTCGTATCAATCGTTATTGTCGGTGTGCGCGGCTCACATCGGTACTCTGCGCTTATTGCCGTCGAGCAAGGCGCAGACCATCCCTGAAATTCAGGACCAGAAGAGTAAGATTGATAGAGCCGGCCAGAAGTTCGAGCGCCTGTATACTGTAGAATGGCCAACCGAATCGTGATGCCGCCGCGCGGGCGGCCAGAAACAGCGCACACGGTACGAGAACGCAAATCCCGTTGAGGCCGATGATCCGCATACGGCGGAGTTTCACGAGTGCCAGACCACGCGGAGCCCCACTTGTCGCGCGATAGCCCGAAAGCCCCGTTGTGGCGAGACATGGGACCAGGACCAATAATCCCCAGAGGATCGCACGCTTGACTGTGCTGATAATCGAGGCGTCGCCATAGAGTTCTGCGACGACCGAGGCAGTCATGAAACTGCCAATACAAAGGATCGACAGGCTTTCCTGTCACACGATGGAGACGGCGGAGAAGCGTTGGCATGATATGATCCTTGCTTCCTGAAGAGAAGGTCTTTTACATAGCAAGCCATGAAAGAAGATAGCAAGCCATATAAATGGCCGTCCCGAACCGACTCCCTTGGCTATATGGTCAACTGGGCCGCCCGGCTTTTTGCTCGTGAGATGGATGAAGCACTGCGGCCCTTTGGCCTCATGTCCGGTCAGCTACCGGTGATCTTCGCGTTGGCGGACGGCAAGACACGGAGCCAGCGTGAACTGGTGAACCTCGCGGCCGTCGAGCAATCCACGATGGCGAAGACCCTTTCACGAATGGAACGGGACGGGCTGATCGAACGCAAGCCGGATCCGAACGATCGCAGAAGCACGACGATATCGCTATCGCCATTAATGTCTGTCAGGTTGCCGGAGGTTGCGGCAGCCGTGGCGGTCATCAACGCCCGGAGCCATACGCATCTCTCGGAGGAGGAAGGTGAACGACTGCTTGATCTGCTTCACTGGGCGATCAAGGGTCTAGCAGAGAGGCCATGACGCAGATTTCCGATAACCGATGCACGCCTCTTACAATCATGGAAATGCGGCACAACACTCTGGACATCGCACATCAATGGAAATTCCGCGATCGAACTATGATGACGTCATCCGGGTGATGTCTGTCGCTTGGGGTGCCACCATTTGAGCGGTTTCCAACATCGGCGAGTAGTCCCGACTGGTCGATGATCTCCAGAGCGATCAGATGAATCACCTCGCCCTCCTTCTGAAGCCTCCCCTTCACAGCCACCATGCTGGCGGACAGGACCACCGGCCGGAATTTCTCGAAGGTGTCTGCCCAAATGATGACATTCAGCGTCGCCGTCTCGTCCTCCAGCGTCATAAAAACCACGCCTTTTGAAGAACCCGGACGCTGACGCACCAGGACGATTCCGGCTGCCGTCAGCCGCTTGCCATCCCTGGCATTGATTGCGTCCCGGCACGACAGGATGTCATCGCGCCTCAGATCATCCCGCAGAAAGGCAACCGGATGGTCCCGCAGGGTCAGGCCGATACGGTTATAGTCCCGTGCCACCTCGGCGCCGGCCCGCATGGGCTGGAGCAGGACATCCGGTTCCTTTGCTTCCCGGACGATCTCCGCAGCCGCGAACAAGGGCAACGGTTCATCCCGTAGCGCCTTGATCGCCCACAGAGCCTCACGCCGTGCCAGCCCGAACCCCGCACGAAACGCATCCGCCTCGGCCAGGTGGGTCAGGGCAGCGGCCTTCACGCCGGATCGTCGCCACAGATCGTCTATCGACACGAAGGGCCGATTCCCACGGGCCGCCACGATCCGCGCGGCATCCTCATTGGCCAGTCCCTTCACCAGGTTCATCCCGAGCCGCACCGCAAACAGGCCGTTCGCCCGTTCCGGCCCTTCAAGGATGGCCTCCCAGCGTGACCGGTTCACACAGATAGGCCGGACTTCCACCCCATGCGCCTGGGCGTCGCGGACGAGTTGGGCCGGCGCGTAGAAGCCCATCGGCTGGCTGTTCAGCAATGAGGCCAGGAACACGTCCGGATGGCGGCATTTCATCCACGATGACGAATAGGCCAGGATGGCGAATGACGCGGCATGGCTCTCCGGGAAGCCATAGGAGCCGAAGCCCTCAAGCTGCTGGTAGATACGCTCGGCGAATTCCTCCGGATATCCGTTCTCCCTCATGCCTTCGAGCAGGCGGGTCTGGAATTTCGAGACCGTCCCGGTGTTCTTGAAGGTCGCCATCGCACGCCTGAGTTGATCGGCCTCGGCCGCCGTGAACCCGGCACATACCATGGCCACCTGCATGACCTGTTCCTGAAAAAGCGGCACGCCGAGGGTCCGCTTCAGGACTTCCTCCAGTTCCGGGGTCGGGTAATCGGGCTGCTCCAGGCCCTCCCGCCGGCGCAGATACGGATGAACCATATCGCCCTGGATCGGTCCGGGACGGACGATGGCGACCTCGATCACCAGGTCATAATAGGTCCGGGGCTTCAGGCGCGGCAGCATCGACATTTGCGCCCGGCTCTCGATCTGGAACACGCCGATCGTGTCTGCCTTGCGGATCATGGCGTAGGTCCGCGGGTCTTCGGCCGGAATGGTCTGGAGCGTGAAGCGCTGCCCCTTGTGTTCGGCGAGCAGGTCCAGTCCCTTCTTCATGCAGGTCAGCATGCCAAGCGCCAGCACATCAACCTTCATGAATTTCAGCGCGTCGATGTCGTCCTTGTCCCACTCGATGGTCTGGCGATTCTCCATCGCCGCCGGTTCGATCGGCACCAGTTCGTCCAGCCGGTCATGGGTCAGCACGAAGCCGCCCGGATGCTGGGACAGATGACGCGGCACGCCAATCAGGGCACGCGCCAGATCGAGCGTCAGACGGATACGCCGGTCAGTCAGGTCGATTCCGGTCTCGGCGAATTTCTCCGCATCGACCTCGCGCGACCAGCCCCATATCTGTTTCGACAGCAGGGTGATCAGGTCTTCCGGCAGCCCCATCACCTTGCCCACATCACGGAGAGCCCCCTTGGCCCGATACCGGGTGACCACGGCGGTCAGTGCCGCGCGGGTGCGACCGTAATGGTCATAGATCCACTGGATGATTTCCTCGCGACGGGCATGCTCGAAATCCACGTCGATGTCCGGCGGCTCGCCCCGCTCTTCCGAGATGAACCGCTCGAACAGCAATGTCGTCCGCGACGGGTCGATCGCCGTGATGCCCAGCACGAAACAGACAGCGCTATTGGCCGCCGATCCGCGACCCTGGCACAGAATGCCCCGCCGCCTCGACTCGCGAACGATGCTGTTCACCGTCAGGAAGTAGGGCGCGTAGGACATGCGCCCGATCAGCGCCAGTTCATGGCGGAGAATTTCAGCCACGTCCTCGGGGATGCCATCCGTATAGAAGGCTCTCGCACCTTCCCACGTCAGGGCTTCCAGTGCTTCCTGGGGTGTCTGGCCCGGCGTCGTGATTTCATCGGGATATTGATACGCTAGATCGTCGAGGCTGAACCGGCAGCGTTCGACGATCTCCATGCTCCGGTCGATCGCTTCGGGATATCGCGAGAACAGGCGCGCGATTTCCTGGGGCGGCTTGAGATAGCGATCGGCATGACGCTCACGGACGAAGCCAGCCCGGTCTATGGTCGTATTATGCCGAACACAGGTGACGACATCCTGGAGAATGCGGCGGTCATGGATATCGAACAGCACGTCATTGGTGACGACGGTCTTCACCCGGCGCGCATGGGCCATATTCGCCAATTCATAGAGCCGCATCTGATCATTCGGCCGGCGGCGCAGGGTCAGTGCCATATAGGCCCGGTCCCCGAAGGCATCCCGCAGCTTCCGCAGATGCAGGGCGCAGTCCTCGCCGGCGACATCCGGCACCAGCACGGCCTGAAGTCCGTCGCCCCACTCGGCCAGATCGGCCCAGTTCAGCAGGCATTTCCCCTTGCCGGCGCGCGCCTTGCCGATCGACAGCAGCCGACATAAGCGGCCATAGGCGGCGCGGTCCATCGGATAGACCAGGACCGGCGGAAAGTCGGCGAGGTCGAGCCGGCATCCGACCACCAGCCGCATGCCGGTATCTTTCGCGGCGATGTGGGCCTGGACGATGCCGGCCAGTGTGTTGCGGTCGGTGATCCCGATGGCGGAAAGTCCGAGACGTTTGGCCTGGGCAAACAGTTCGGCAGGCGCAGACACGCCCCGCAGGAACGAGAAATAGCTGGTGACCTGAAGCTCGGCATAGCGGGTCATGCGAACAGCCCGTGCATGAACCATCTCTGCGAGCCGGTTTCTCCATGTTCGCCATCACCCTCGCGGAAGACCCAGAATCGGTCGCCGGCCGTGTCCTCGATCCGGAAATAATCCCGCGCGATCGTCAGTTCCGTATCACCCTTCCACCATTCGCCGAAGACGCGCTCAGGCCCGTCGGCGCAGCGCACGCGATGCCGGATACCGCGCCAGATAAAGAAGATCGGCGGCTGGTCCGGCAATTCGGCCATGGCCTGGACAGGTTCCGGCCGGGAAAGCAGCCGGGTCGGTCGTGGCCATCCGACCGGCCAGGTGGCGCCGTCATCCGGAGCCAGTGCCGGCACCCGGCAGACCGACCGCTCGGGAATGTCGCTCTCCACAGGGGCAAACCGGTAGAGCGATTCCCCACCGACGCGATTGGCCAGCGTGTCGATCAGGCCGGAGATGTCGGCTTCTTCCTCTTCGATCAGCGAGGAAACCCGCTGCCTGACCTCCATCGGCTCGGCCAGGACGGCGACCAGTTCCATGCGCTCAATGCCATAGCCCGGATCGATCGTCTCGATCTTCTCGCACAGCAGGCGCGTCAGATGCTTCGCGTCCCTTGCCGGCCGGGCCGTGGCGATCCGGATCGTCTGGGTTTGGCTGTCCAACCGGTGCAACAGGAGGTCGAGCAGCCGTATGCCGTCGCCCCTGGCATCCAGCCCTTCACACAGGACGGGAACCAGCTTGCCGATATAGCGGGCAATGGTCTCGGCCGCGCCGATGGGTTCGGCGAAGTTGCGCGCCACAGAAACCGGATCGACCGGGCGCACGGCCAGGATCGGTTCGGCGATGCGCCCATAAGCCTGGTCCAGACGGCGTTCCAGTTCCGGCCCGAACCGCAAGGTCAGCGGCGCGCGCGGCATGGCGGCCAGCTTGCCGATCCGGGAGATACCCAGCGTCCGCAATCCTTCGATGACGGCAGCCGGAAGCCGCAATGCCTCGATCGGCAGGTTGGAGAGCGTGTCGGGGATGCCTCCGTCGGGCACGATGATGATCCGGCCACGTCCATATCTGGCCAGGGCATGAGCGGCACCCCAGGTTCCGGCGATCGTGACCTTGGCGGTAAAGCCTGAGTCAGCCAGGCGACGGACCACGGCGTCCAGCATCGCCGGCTCGCCACCATGGAGATGATCCGTGCCGGTCGTGTCCATTACGATGCCATCAGGCAGTCCGCCGGATGCGTCCACGGCCACGATCGGCGCGATCCGCCGCTGGAACCAGAGAGCCAGAGCCTCCAGCCCGGCTCGGTCGCCGTCGGGGTCGGCATCCATGATGGTCAGATCGGGATAGAGCGCCTGGGCCTTGGCAACCGGAATGCCGGGCGTCACCCCGATCTTGCGGGCGGCAAGGTCGGCGGACATGACGACGCGACGGCTGCCTTCCCGGCCGGCCAGGGCCAGCGGTGTCTCAGGCGCGGCGTTGCCCAGCTTCTTCCTGATGCGCTCCGTCGGCCACAGAGGCAGGTAGAGCGACACCACACGATTCGATCCTCCCGTTGGCATCGCACCCCTCCACCTCGAAATCCGCGCATTCCCCCGATCGCGCGCGCAGCAATTCCAGCATCCACCGGGGCCGCTCCACGCCGGGCACGGGAAGCGGCGCGGATGGCAGGACAGAGACCCGCCAGCGTGTGGTGCTGGCTGTCGGCTGTCCGAAATCGGCGGCTTCCGTCTGGCGGCGCCATCTCCGGACAGCCAGGCCGATGGTCCCGGTTCCCTCGGCCGCGATCTGCAAGCGCCGCGAGGCCGTCATCGTCAGTCGCCCGACCTCGGCGACCACGGACCCCAGCCCGCCATGTCGCAGACCTTCCTCGAAGCAGGCCAGGGCGTCGTTGTCCGAGGATGCTTCAACGTGGATGACCCGGCGAGCGGCCAGTCCGGCCTGATCGAGAGCCGGCGCGAAGATGTCCTGCCGGGTGACGATCCACAGCACCTTGCCTCTGGTCCGGCCGGCAATCCCTGCGGCGAACAGGGCCGCAGCCGTGGCGTTGAGGGCGTCAGTCCCGCCACCGGCCACCTCATGAAGCGCGCCCAGGACCAGGCCGCCACCCGGTAACCTCGCGTCGATCTCCTTCACGCCGAATGGCAGGACGGCGCGTTTATGGCTTTTGTGTCCTTCGAGCCGGGCAATGGTCGCCTGAAGCGCTTCCAGGGCGGGCTTCTTCCGGGCTGGGCTCCCTTTCGTGGTCATCTCGAATCCGTCCGATGCTGGCGGCGTCAGTAGCTATATGTTCATGGTTTGTTCCTAACGCGCGATAAGAGTCTAAGGCACGATTACCGGAGGTGTGACACAGTGCAGGGAATAGCTGAGGCCCAGCTATGTCTCTGATATCTGTAAAGCTTTGAGTCTCAGGGATTTTTTCTGGCCGACGACGGAAGGACGGCACCGATGTGCAACCTCTACTCCGTAATGACGAACCAGGAGGCGATCAGGATGATCGCCAGGGTCATGATCGATCATATCGGCAACCTGCAACCGTTGCCCGAGGTGTGGCCGAATACAATGGCCCCAATCATCCGCAATGCCGAGGGCGGCAGGGAACTGGTCATGGCCCGCTGGGGAATGCCGACGCCACCCGGCATGCTCAAGGGCAGGAAGGTGGATCGGGGCATAACCAATATCCGGCATATGGAATCGTCCTGGTGGCGGCGATGGGAAGGCGTGGAACATCGCTGCCTGGTGCCGCTGACGGCGTTTGCCGAGCCCGAACATCTGCCCGAAGGTGGAAGTCGTCAGGTCTGGTTCGCCAGAGCGGATGGCGAGCCGCTGGCCTTCTTCGCCGGTCTGTGGTGCCGGTGGACGTCGGTCAGGAAACTGGCTGACGGCGAGACGACAAATAACCTGTATGGATTCCTGACCACTGAAGCCAACCGGGAGGTCGGTGCTATTCATCCTTGGGCCATGCCAGTTATCCTGACGCAGCAGGAAGATATGGATCTGTGGATGACAGCGCCGGCACCTGAGGCCTTGCAGGTGCAGCAGGCATTGCCGGACGGAGCGCTAATAGCGATTGCTCCACCCACGGGGGTTGCTTGATGGCGCCTCTACGAGGCGCGCTATGCGCCGCCGATCCACCGCCCCGTAATGGTCGGACGTGTGGAACGCACTGACCAGAAATTCCTGAATGTCAGCACCAGCGTGGGTGATTTCCTAAGCCGCGCGGTCATCGGCGCCACCGGCACATGGTCTGCGCCCTTCATCCCCGATTATCCGGGCCGCGAATTGTTTGCCAGAACGCAAATCCACTCCTCCCATTCCGACCCGCGCTCTCCGCATTTGCGCCGCTCGACGTGATCGAGCCGGACGGGCTGATCCGCGTTAACGGGCAGCAGGTTGAACTGCCCCGGAGCTTTTGGGGCCGTTTACACCCTGCCCGGGCCGAGCCGGGGCTGGTACAGCCAGCGCCCGGTTATTTGTCGTGGGGCGTTATGGTGCCTATGACCAGTCCGGGCGTCAGTATCTGTGGCAACACCACTGCCGCGCCATGTGCGGGCACAAACAGGTAGAATGGCACGCCATCGCGCCCATGTTTGCGCAAAAACGCGGTTATGGCGGGGTTGCGCTGTGTCCAGTCCCCCCGGAGCGTTATTACGCCATAGCGTGCCATGGCTGCCTGTGTCGCCTGTGTGTTGAGCGCCATGCGCTCATTGACAAGGCAGGTGATGCACCATGCCGCCGTCATGTCCACAAACACGGGTTTGCCCGCATTGTGCAGGGCGCGCAGTCGCTCCTCGGAAAAAGCCTCCGTGCCGGAGGGGAGGGCTGAAAGGCCCGGACCCGAGGCGGAGGGCGGGTTGGCGCCAGCCTGCGGCGCCTGCTCTAGCAGGGCGGGCAGCAGCGCCATGGCCGCCAAAAGCCCCAGCAGGGCCACGCCATACAGGGCCGTGCAGTCCCGGTCATGGCCCGCATGGAGCTGGCGCCTTTGGGTAATGCCGTAAACCCATGCCGCAAAGGCCAGGAACACCATGCCCGATGATACAAGCAAAACCGTTGTGGCCCCACCCTCCACCGCTGCGACCCACAGCAGCCACACGCAGGTGCCCAGTAACGGAAAAGCCAGAAACTGGCGCAGGTAGTCCATCCATGCGCCGGGGCGGGGCAGGCTTTTGGCCAGCGCGGGGCAAAAGGCCAGCAGCACGTAAGGGGCGGCAAGCCCGATGCCAAGTGCTGCGAAAATGACCAGTCCGGTTGCCGGGGGACCGGCCAGCGCCCCGGCAATGGCCACCCCCATGAACGGCGCGGTGCAGGGCGAGGCCACGGCCACGGCCAGCAGCCCGGTCAGCAGGTCATGCACCAGCCCGTGCCGGGGGGAGGAGGATAGGGCGAAGGCGGGCGGCAGGAAGACAAACACCCCCAGCAGGTTAAGCGCCATGGCGAAGATCAGCCATGTGATCATGCCCACGAACATCGTGGACTGGAACTGGAACCCCCAGCCAGTGGCGGCCCCGCCCAGGCGCAGCGCCATGACCAGCGCGCCAAGGGCGGTAAAGCCCAGAATAACCCCTGCGGCATAGCTGATGGCGCTTTGCTTTTGGTGCAGGCGCTCACTCTGGCCCATGCGGGCGACGGCCAGCGCCTTCATGGCCAGAATGGGAAAAACACAGGGCATCAGGTTCAGCACCAGCCCACCCAGGAACCCCAGTACAACAAGGCGGAACAGGCCAGACGCACTTTCCCCCCCGCCATGGGGCGGCCCCGGCACGCCATTGCCGAGCGCTGCCAGATGGCCCGCCATCGGCTGCTCCCCTGCCGGATAGTCCCCTGCCGGGTCTGGGCTGGTCGCCCCCATGGCGGTTCCCGTTGCGGTCCCCGCTGTGGTCCCTCCTGTGGCGGTTCCAGCGGCGGCTTCGGCAGCGGTCCCGGAGGTGGTTCCTGTGTTGGGCTCGGTGGCAGGCCGGGCCGATGGCGCAATGGAGGGCTCACTGGCCATTGGGGGGGGCAGCGGGGTGGCCCGCACGCTCAGCGCGCGCTCCGTCCCATCGGGGGCCTTGAGCACCAGAATACCCGACAACGGCTTTGCAGGCGTAAAGTCAGCCGTGGGGTCAAGGCGCAGGGCAAGGCCCTCGGGGCCAAAGAGCAGGGCTTGCGGTGCGGCTTCCCCAATCCGCCCGCGCTCTTGCGGCATGAACCAGGCTTGCGCGACGGACTGGCGGTTCAACTCCCTGCCCTGAGCGCCAAGTACCCCTGTGGGGCTGATGCTCACCGGGTAGGGCGAGGGCACGGGCGTATGCTGCTCCGCCTGTGTAAACAGCCCCACCTGCGCGGACGGGCGAGGCGCGCCCACGGGCAGGGTAAGCGTGAATGTTCCTTCCTCGGGAATACAGCTCTGTGCGCACACCAGCCAGTTGGCGTGGGCGCTAAGGGTTGTCAGCCCTTGCGCGCCCAGGCCGTCGGGCGTTTGCCCCGGCTGGGCCGCCGGTGGACGTCCCGCTGAAGGTTCCACAGGGCGCACCATTGGGAGCACCACTGGCAGCACCACATCGCCCGTATAGGCATAGGACATCAGGGAGGCGTCCCTGATCCGCTGCGGCGTGGGCCAGACAATGGTTTGCGCCTCGCCCCTTAACGCGCCCGTTGCGGTTATGCGCAGGGTCGCGGGGTCTCCCGCATCACCGGGGTTGAGCCAGTATGTGTGCCAGCCGGGCTTGAGCCGCAGGCGCAGGGCCACATGGAGGGACGAGCCGGGGCTGGCGGTATCGGACGCGCTTATCAGGCTGGCCGTGCTGTGCGCGCTGATGGCGGGCGCGCTTTCCGCCCCCCAGGCGGCAGCAAGGGGAGGGAGCCCCGCGCACGCCAGCAGCCCTGCCAGCCCCTTGCCCAGCGCGCCCTGCCATCTCCTGCCCGCGCGGGCGCGGGTGGGGTGAGCTTTCTGGCTAGGTTGGCGCGAGGGAAAAGGGAGAGGGCCGCTCATGAGCGTCAGGCTTTCAACACGGTAGGGGCGGACACACCCAGCATACGCGCAGCCGACGGATGGGGGAACAGGGCAGGCGGTTTCCTAGATGTTTAGTCCCGGGTTTTGATGGTGCATTATTTTCACGAGAGTGGAAGGATGCGCTATGGGCCAGGTTCACCACGGATGCGCCACGACGACAACGGCAGTCCGTCGAGCGATACAGCATAGTCAAGAGAGCCTGAGAGCTCTGGCGGAACGCCACGGGGTCAACCCGAAGACAGTCGCCAAATCGAAGGGACGGCCCGATACAGCGGATCGACGCACTGGCCCGAAGGCTCCTCTTTCGACGGTCCTGTCGATCGAGGAGGAGGGCATCGTCGTGGCGTTCCGCCGCCATACATTATTGCCCCTGGACGACTGCCTTTACGCGCTACAGGCGACGATCCCGCATCTGACGCGCTCTTCATTGCATCGTTGTCTTCAGCGCCATGGAATCAGCCGTCTGCCCGACACCAAGGGCGACAAGCCCAGGCGCTCGAAGTTCAAGACTTATCCGGTCGGCTATTTTCATATCGACATCGCCGAAGTCCGCACCGCAATGGGGCGTCTCATCATCCTGAAAACAGCCGACTTGTATGGCCAGGCTTCCGAGCACCGCGCCGAAACAGAATTTTAAGCTCCCGGGAGCCTACATCACGCGTCTCGACATTGATTAGATGCTATAATGTGAATACTCTCATTAGGTGAACTAATTAATTGACGCGCGAATTAGACTGTTCGAGAGCTTATCCGCCCAAATAATGAGATTCAGCGTCGCGGTCTGTCGACGGTTACCCTGATTAGGACCGGGAGGTGAAATTCAATAAATGTCATATTGGTCGCGATATGTGCTCGCACGTCGTGGGCTTCGATCATTCACGATGCACTCTGTGCGATCGTCTATCCATCCTGTGACGGCTTCCTGCACGACATCGTATTCATGGCTGTTGCAGATTGCATCGGCTTTGAGTTTACAAGAATAGAAAGCAGACCAGTCATTGAATGGTGATTAGACAGTCTCTCCCGATGTCTTTCTTTACGGGTGGCTCTCCTTGTCGGACGACGCCTTGTCATCCCCAATGAGATTGCACGCGGCCACCGGCCGGCGATGATTCGCGTCCCCGTTAATGCAAAGCTCAAACGTATCGTGGCGCACCTGCTGCCCTGCTTTCGTCTTGAGGAAAAACGGAGCGAGTTGTTCAGCGCAATGGCCGCCGTCGCGAACATCCATATAATGCCCTGACCGGATCAAAGGTGAAGCTGGGGCGATGGGAGGAATATCTTGCCATGCGGCAGGGCATCCTGAAACTGAATGCGACCTATCGTTCGCGGCTTTCCAATGATCTGGGTGGCTGCCTGTCGGTGTTGCCTGGGTTCACGACGGAAACGCAGGGAGCGGAATCCGTGCGTCTGATCGATGTTCTGTGGCTTGATCGGGAAAGCCACAGGGTTGTCGCAGCCTTCGAGGTTGAGCATTCAACGACCATCTATTCCGGCATCGTGCGGATGCTGGATCTTGCTCGCGGGTCAGAGGCGCAGGCTTTGGAGGGACTGCTCCTTGTCGCGCCGGATAAGCGGGAAGCCGATGTACGGGAACAACTGTGGCGGCCGGCTTTCAGTAGGATTGCTGACCTGAAAGTCCGGTATCTGCCTTACGGGCGCTTGAGAAGGATCGTAAGGCCATTGAGCGCTTTGGGCAGGGTATAAAACCAATTCAAGCTATATCCCATCTGGCGACTCCTGCATGAAAATCTATGCTCCTGTAATGAACGGGTCTTCGCTTCGTGTGGGTTCCTGTCGCGGATAGGCATACCTTCCGAACGAAATAGGCAATCTGCTTTCACCGAAGTCTCAGGGCATTGAGCCGCAGTGCGTTTGTCACGACGGCCAGGGAGGACAGGGCCATCGCGCCTCCCGCGAACATGGGCGACAGCGTAAGGCCAAAGACAGGATACAGTACGCCTGCGGCAAGTGGGATGCCGATCCCATTGAACAGGAAAGAAAATGCCAGATTCTGCCGGATGTTGCGCATCGTCGCCTGTGCCAGGCGGCGGGCGCGTACCAATCCGGCGAGGCTGCCTTGTGCCAGTGTCATCCCGGCGCTTTCGATTGCGACATCGGTGCCTGTGCCCATGGCGATTCCGATATCGGCGGTGGCCAGGGCCGGCGCGTCGTTGACTCCGTCGCCCGCCATGGCGACACGGGCTCCCTTCTGTTGCATGTCACGAATGATCGCGGCCTTGTCCTCAGGCTTGAGGTCGGCATGTACCTCGTCGATTCCCGCCTGCCGGGCGACGACTTCCGCAGTCCGGGCATTGTCGCCCGTCAGCATCACGATCCGCATGCCGGCTGCGTGCAGTGCCGCGATGGTCTCCTTCGCGTCGGTCTTCAGCGGATCGGCCACGACCAGCAGCCCAGCGGCCTGTCCGTCGACGCCGACGAACATGACGCCCGCGCCCTCCGCCCGGTGGGAATCCGCGACAGGGATCAATGCCGACGCATCGATGCCCTGCTGCCGCATCTGGGCTTGGTTTCCGACGACGACGGCATGGCCGTCGACGGTGCCGGTCACGCCCAGGCCGGTCTGAGACGCGAAATCCCCGACCGGCGCGGCCTGAAGGCCCTGCGCCGTCATCGCGGCGACCAGTGCCTGGGCCAGCGGATGCTCAGATTGTGTTTCCAGTGATGCCGCCAGCCGCAGGACGACGTTGGAATCCCATGCACCTGATGTTTCGGTCGCGATCAGCCGGGGCTTGCCTTCGGTTACGGTGCCGGTCTTGTCGATCACCAGCGTATCGACCGTATCCAGCGCCTGCAGGGCTTCGGCGTTGCGAACCAGCACGCCGGCCCGCGCCCCGCGCCCCATGCCCACCATGATCGACATCGGAGTGGCCAGGCCCAGCGCGCACGGGCAGGCGATCACCAGGACCGCAATGGCGTTCAGCAGTGCGTGTCCGAAGCGCGGTTGCGGACCGACCAGAAGCCAGACGACGAAGGTCAGAAGGGACACAAGCACGACCAGCGGCACGAACCAGCCGGAGACCCGGTCCGCCACCGCCTGGATCGGTGCGCGCGTACGCTGGGCAGCCGCCACCATGCTGACGATCCGGGCCAGCATCGTGTCCGAGCCAACGGCCTCGGCTGTCATCAGCAGGCTGCCGGTGCCGTTGATGGTTCCACCCGTCACCTTGTCACCCGGTCCCTTGGCGACAGGTGCTGGCTCTCCTGTCAGCATGGCTTCGTCCACGCTGGAGCGCCCGTCCATGACGGTGCCGTCCACCGGGATGCTTTCCCCCGGCCGGATGCGGAGCCGATTGCCGGGCACGATCTGGGCCAGCGGTACGTCGTCCTCCCGATCCAGCGCGCCGACCCGGTGTGCGATTTTCGGTGCGAGATCCAGCAGCGCGCGAATGGCGCGACTGGTACGGGCGCGGGCGCGCAGTTCCAGGACTTGCCCGGCCAACACCAGGGCCACGATAACACCGGCGGCTTCGTAATAGACCGGGACCGACCCGTCATGCATGCGGAAGGCAGCAGGGAACAGGCCAGGGGCCACTGTCGCGGCGATGCTATAGAGAAAGCCTGCGCCGACGCCCAGCATAATCAACGTAAACATGTTCAGATGCCGGGTGCGGAGCGACATCCAGCCGCGTTCGAGGAACGGCCAGCCGGCCCACAGCACGATTGGCGCCGTGAGCGCCAACTGAATCCAGTTCGTCAGGCCGCCATCGAGAAATGCCAGCCCTCCCATATCCGCCGCCATGGCGATGATAACGAGCGGGACCGCCAATATGCTCGCCCCCCACAGGCGCTTGCTGAAATCCACGAGTTCCGGGTTAGGCGTGTCGGCGTCGGATGGCTCCTCCGGTTCCAGCGCCATGCCGCAGATGGGGCAGGAGCCGGGGTGATCCTGTCGGATCTGAGGGTGCATCGGGCAGGTCCAGATCACCCCGACCCGTTTGGGCTGAGACTTGATGGGCGTCGTGTCCGCCTTGTGCAGGTAATGACAGGGGTCGGCTTCGAACTTTGTCTGACAGTGCGCGCTGCAGAAATACCAGGTCTGGCCATCATGGTCGGCATGATGCGTCGCCGTCGCGGGGTCGACTGTCATGCCACACACGGGATCCTTGACCGGGCGCGTCTTAACTCCGGTCGCTGCCGGGGTGGGACCCTCTCCATGGAGATGGGACGCGCAAGCTGCTGTATTGTCGTTCGTCATGAGGTCCCCTTGTTTGTGGCCGCCACGCGGCGCCAGACATGCCATAATCGCTTGCGCTCCATGGTATGCCCCTGTAGGGTATAGTGCAATGAGGCAGTCACGGGTAAAGATTTCGCAGGGCCTGAAACGGGTCGAAGGTCAGGTGCGTGGCATCCAGAAAATGGTGGACGAAGACCGCTATTGCGTGGATGTTCTGCTTCAGCTTCGGGCCGCCAAGGCGGCGTTGCATCGGCTCGAGGGGCTTGTTCTGCGCGAACATATCGCGGGCTGCGTCGTGGAGGCGATCGAATCCGGCGATCCGGTGGAGCGTCAGGAAAAGATCGGAGAACTGATCGAAACGGTCAGCAAGATAACGGGGTAGACGTGCAAGGGATCGGCGCGACACGGTTGGGACGGTTGCTGGCCTGCCTGCTTCTGCAGGTGGGGCTGATGCTGGCGTCCATCATGCCGGGTCATGCCGCCACGGTGTCTTCTACAGTTGCTTTGGTTACCCAGCCGATGGTCGACATGCC
The DNA here is from genome assembly GCF_000193495.2 of Acetobacter aceti NBRC 14818. Taxonomy (NCBI): domain Bacteria; kingdom Pseudomonadati; phylum Pseudomonadota; class Alphaproteobacteria; order Acetobacterales; family Acetobacteraceae; genus Acetobacter; species Acetobacter aceti. The sequence continues at coordinate 1,991,311 of NZ_AP023410.1, forward strand.
AGGGATGCAGATGCCATCTCATGCGGATGCGGCGACCGCACATTGCAATCATGAACCGTGCCACGATCATCACCCATGTCATCATTGCGGCGATTGCTGTGTCCAGGGTTCCTGCGTCGCCAATTGGCTGATGCCACCATCCGTGACCAGGGCGTTTGATTACGTAGGTGTTACCGCGCCTTTCGGCATGTCGCGCTCAGATCGCATGGTCGGCCGTGCGTTCGCGCCCGCCCTGCCGCCGCCCAGACAGATGGCCTGATTCTGTTCTGACAGTCTCAGGGCTGGTCATGGACCTATGACCGGTTCCGCCTTCTCTCTTTTGCGGACTATTATTCATGTCAATACGATCACTTACGGGACGGGGCGCGATCACGCGCCGCCGTTTCGTCATCGGGACGGGCCTGTGGGGGGCGGCGCTGGCCGTCCCGCAGCGCAGCGCGGGCGCCTACGCTCCGGTCTATACACCGGCGTCGGGTCGGCCCGACCCGCTGCCTGGCACCCGTTTCGACCTTACGGTCGGTTCTGTGCCGGTCAATATCACCGGTGCGCGCATGCACGCGGTGGGTGTGAACGGCTCCACGCCCGCGCCGATCCTGCGGTGGCGTCAGGGCGACACAGTCGAACTGAATGTCACCAACCGGCTGGATGAGCCCAGTTCGATCCACTGGCACGGAATCCGGGTGCCGGCCGACATGGACGGCGTGCCCGGTCTGAGCTTTGGCGGGATCGCGCCGGGTGACACGTTCACCTATCGCTTCCCGCTGCATCAGAGCGGCACTTACTGGTATCACAGCCATTCCGGCTTCCAGGAGCAGACGGGCCTGTATGGGGCTCTGATCATCGACCCGAGAGACGGTTACGCGCAGCATTTCGACCGCGATTATGTGATGGTCCTGTCCGACTGGACCGACGTCGATCCTGAGGACATCGTCTCCAACCTCAAATTCCAGAGCGATTACTACAATTTCCGCCAGCGTACGGTGGACACGTTCTTCCGTGACGCACATCGGCAGGGGCTGGGTGCGACGATCCGAGATCGCCTGCAATGGGGTGCCATGAACATGGCGCCGACCGACATTCTGGATGTGTCGGGCATCATCTACACCTACCTGATCAACGGCCAGTCGCCTGCTGCAAACTGGACGGGCCTGTTCCGACCGGGCGAGCGCATACGCCTGCGCTTCATCAATGCATCGGCGATGACGCTGTTCGACGTGCGCATTCCCGGCCTGACGATGACCGTCGTTCAGGCCGACGGTAATGACGTGGAGCCCATCCCTGTCGATGAATTCCGCATCGGACCTGCGGAAACCTACGATGTGATTGTCGAGCCCACCGCCGATGGACCGTACACGGTCTTTGCCCAGGCTGAGGATCGTACCGGATACGCACGCGGCACGCTCGCCACCCGTCCGGGCCTTGCCGGTCCGGTCCCGCCCATGGACCCGCGCCCGCTGCGCACCATGACCGACATGGGCATGGGGAATATGGACATGAAGGGCGGCATGGCGGGCATGGAGATGGGGAGTTCGCCGGGGAAGCCCGGTGAAGCCCCTGCCAGCGGCGGCATGGACATGGATCACATGGACATGAAGGAGGCCAACAGACCCGGAGCCGCTGCGATGGATATGCCGGGCATGGCGGCTGCGTCGCGGCATAAAACAGAGCTGAAGCCCGGCGTCGCGGTGCAGAGTGTCGCCATGATGCCGATCAACCGGCTGGCGGAACCGGGCGACGGGCTGGAGAACAATGGTCGCCGCGTTCTGACATATGCCGATCTGCAGGCGACGATCTCGGGCGCGGACCCGCGCCCGCCATCGCGCGAGATCACCCTGCATCTGACCGGCAACATGGAACGCTTCATCTGGGGGTTTGACGGCAAGAAGTTCTCGGAAGCGGAGCCCATTCGTCTCACCCTGGGCGAGCGGGTGCGCTTCGTCCTGATCAACGACACGATGATGGAGCATCCGATCCACCTGCATGGGTTGTGGAGTGAACTGGAAAATGGGCAGGGCGAGTGCCGACCCTACAAGCACACGATTACCGTCAAGCCGGGTGAGCGGCTGAGTTACCTGGTCACGGCGGACGAACCCGGGCTGTGGGCGTATCACTGCCACCTGCTCTACCACATGGAGGTGGGCATGTTCCGCACGGTGGTGGTGTCGTGATCCGGGGTCTGATAGGTGGCACGGTCCTTGCCGCTGGACTGGCTACCACGGTACCTGGCACGGGACGCGCCCAGTCAGTCCCGGCACGCCAGAGCGAAGGAACCCAGGAAGCGCAGACCGCCTCGGCTCCCGCGCCCGTGGTCTATATCAACGGCATCCAGCCGGTCATGGACCATAACATCTACATGCATGCGCTGCTCGACCAGTTCGAGGCGCGCTTTGGTGCCGATGGCGGGCAGTTCCGTTACGATGGGCAGGCTTGGTTCGGCACCGACTACGACAAGCTCTGGCTGAAATCCGAAGGCACGGTCGGCACAAACGGCAAGTTCGGTGATGGAGACCATGAGGCCCTTTATGATCGTGCTATCTCCCGGTATTTCGATGTCCAGACCGGCGTGCGTCTCGATATTGACAACGGCCCCACACGGGCCTGGGGCGCGATCGGGGTCGAGGGACTGGCTCTATATTTCTTCAATGTGGAGGCCACGGCCTATTTCAGCGACCGGGGTGCGGCGGGGCGTCTGCAGGGCTCATACGATATCCTGCTGACTAATCGCCTGATTCTCCAACCCCAGGTCGAGATGAACTTCTATTCCGCGTCCGATCGTGCGCGCGGCGTCGGAACCGGGCTGTCCGATATCGATACGGGATTGCGGCTTCGCTACGAATGGCATCGGAAATTCGCGCCTTATATCGGCGTGAGTTACTCCGGCACGTTCGGTCAGGCCGCCGACATGGCACGTTCAAGGCATGAGCGTGTCCAGGACCTGAATTTCACCTTCGGGATCAGGACGTGGTTCTGACTATTCCTGCCCGATGTGAAATCGTCGCGGGGCGCATTGTGCGCCTTCGCATCCGATAACCAATGATGAGGAAAAGACCAATGCTGACCATTAATTTCAGATCATCGGCCCTTCTGGTAGCACTCCTGGCCACGGTCTCAGTTGCGCATGCCCAGACACCGGTTCCGGCACCAGCCCAGCCGCAGGGCCAGGATATGTCCGGAATGCAGGGTATGTCAGGCATGTCAGGAATGGACCACGACAAGATGAAAATGGACGGCATGCCCGGATCCGGCATGAAGGGGGCAGAGAAAGGCATGAAAATGAAAGGAAAGATGGGGGGATGTATGAAGATGAAGGGCATGGCCATGCCGAACGGTCAGGCAATGGCACCATCGGATAAAAAGATGAAAATGGGCTGCGGCGACATGGGCGACGGCATGAAAATGCCGATGGGCCCGCAGAGCATGCCCGACGCGGTTCATCAGCGCTGATCGGTTCCTGATGGAGCGGGGCGGCGTCATAAGCGTCGCCCCTGGACATGCCCAGGGAGGCACGCATGAAAAGATTAGCCTGGAGTCTCGCCGGCATTCTGCTGGTCGGGATCGGCGCGGGAACGGCCGTCGTTTTCGGTGGTCTGTATGATGTAGGCGCCACCTCGCCGCATTGGCGGCTGACCTATCGTGTTCTGGAAACGGCACGCTTCCATTCAATCCGGCATCACGCCGAGGGCATTACCACACCTGTCGATCTTGAGACGCAGGCACGGCTCGTCGGCGGTGCATCGCATTTTTCGATGCATTGCGCCTCATGTCATTCGGCGCCGGGCGTCGAGGCCGAGGATATGGCGGAGGGGATGTATCCGAAGCCACCGGTTCTGAATGATGTAGCGCAACGTTATACGCCGGGCGAACTGTTCTGGATTCTCAAGCATGGCATCAAGATGTCGGGCATGCCGTCCTGGGCGGATCATGGTGATGACGATCTCTGGAACATTGTGGCGTTTCTCGAGAAACTTCCGGGAATGAACAGTTCCACCTACCAGGCGCTGGTCGCTCGGGCAGAAGCAGCCGGCGGGCATCATATGCATCACGACATGGATATGCCGATGCCGCGACAGTAGATGCCGCTGGGATAATTGATCGAGATCAAGGAAAATATGCCATACCCCCGTATAGTAATAAGTGGTGTCCTGACGACATCCGGAAAACGGGCCGGTATGAACTTTGCCGAGGATGATGGCGTGTTGGAGAAAGCATGAGGCGCGTCTTTTTGAGCGGGAGTGTCGTGATCATGACACTGCTCATCAGCATGTCAGAGGGATTTGCTCAGGCACCGGGTGAGTCACCTGCCGTTCCGGCCATGTCTAGCGGCACTATGGCGGGGCCTACGGCAGGCAGCCCGCCACCTTCGCTGGCGCTGCGGCGCGATCAGCCGGAAGACGATGGGCCTATGGCAGCGCCCCGGGATGCCGACCGGGGTGCCGAATCGTCCGGCGGAATGAAGACGACCCCCGCTCGACCCGACTCAGGCATGTCCGACATGGGCGGCATGATGTCGATGGGTGGTGACGAGCATGCGAGCCATCACCCTGGCATGGGCGGGATGGGGATCCCCGGTGCGCCATCATCCAGGCCGACTGAGCAGGGCAATATGATGAGCCGCATGCTGCCCCAGGCTGGGCAGGCATTGAGTGCGGTTCCCGGGGCGGACAAGGCCGACGCAGGTTGTTGCGGAGCGCGCGGTCGCACGCCGCTTTATACCTTCATGATGACGCATCCGAAGCTGACGGACGCCGAACGTCAGATGCTGGCCGATATTGCGGCACAGAGGCTTCAAGACGGTCTTCGCGAAGTCGGCACCGCATCGGTCGATGCCGCTCAGTCCCTGTCGTGGGAGACGATGCGTCGATCCAGCCAGCATCTCCATGAAGGCGTTGCGTTGCTCGATAGCGGAATGGCCGCGCGCGCGGCCGCGACCGGCCTCGTGAATCCTCAAATGGTGGCATTCAACTGGTTCACGGCACAGATGGGTCTGCCGACAGTCGCGGCGAGCCAGCAGAACGGCCTGTTTTTCGGATTGACGCCGGCCCACCTGGTGTTCATGACGATCCTGATCCTGGTATCGATCGCTCTGCTGATCTTGCAGGTCCTGCGGTTGCATCGCGTGCAAGAGATTCTCAGGACCACCACGGCATTCGCACCGAAACCAACGGTCCCGCCCACGCCACCATCGTCGACCGGCGGCGGTCCAACACCTCCTGTTCCGCCGCCTCCCCCTGTACCGGGACCAGGCGGTGGAACGGCCACTCCGATCGTCGGCGCACCTCGACACGGCCTCTGGCGTGGCGGTCTGAAAGTGGCCCGGATCATTCGGGAGACACCGGCGATCGTGACGTTCTATCTAGTTCCGGCCGATGGGGGGCGGATTCCCTTTGACTTCAAACCCGGCCAGTTCGTGCAACTCACCATCGAGCCGACGTCTGGCAAGCCCGCGAGCCGGTCCTATACGATCGCATCGTCGCCGGGGCAGGTCGAACATCTCGAACTAACGATCAAACGCGAGGAACATGGGTTGGTCTCGCGCTACCTGCACGACACGGTCAAAGAGGGTGATCTTTTAAAGATCGCGGGTCCATCGGGTATGTTCACCTTTACGGGTGACGAGGCAGACTCGATCGTCCTGCTGTCCGGCGGCGTAGGCATCACACCGATGATGGCGGTCCTGTGATACCTGACCGATATCGTCTGGCCTGGCGAGATCTACTTCGTCTATTCCGCTCATGCCAGCATCGACTATGTGTTTCGCCAGGAAATCGAGTGGCTGGAACGTCGCAATGACAAACTGCACGTTATTGCCACCATGCGGCGGTCGCCGGGGACAGAGTGGTCGGGGCCGGAAGGGCGCATCACGAAGGAACTGCTTCAGCAATCGGTGCCAGATCTCACAAACCGGCGTATCCATGTCTGCGGCCCACCCGGGATGATGGCAAGCATGAGAGCGTTATTGACGGATCTCGCTGTGCCGGAAGCCAATGTTCATAGCGAGGCATTCGGACCAGCCGCGATGAAGGCCGAACCTGCGGTCGGGCCTGTGGCGGCCCCCTCATCCCCGGCCGTTACGCCTGCCGCAACGACCATTACGTTTTCCACTTCAGGGAAATCGGCTCCGTTGCAACTGGATGAAACGGTTCTCGACGCGGCTGATGCGGCAGGTGTCAATATTCCATCCTCCTGTCGATCCGGTATCTGCGGCATGTGTACGACTCACCTGCAGCAAGGTGAGGTGACGATGGCGGTCGAGGATGGGCTCGATCCGGCTGACAAGGCCAAGGGTTTCATCCTGGCCTGTCAGGCGAAGACCACGGGTGGTCCGCTGGTCGTGGAGGCGTGATGCAGGAGCGCAGCGAAATCATTGTCGGCGCCCTGGTCGTCCTGCTGGTGCTGTTCCCGCTGGGCTTTCTGGTGCATGTCGCGCCACGCTTTCCTGGGAGTCTGGCTGGCAGCCTGATTGGCATTTGCGCCGCCATCCTGATGCTGGTGCCGCTGATTTACGTAGCGGGCAAACGCATTCCCGTCGTGCATCGTTATTTCGCGCCGCGTGTCGAGAGCCGAACCCTTCTGTCGGTGCATATCTATGCTGGCGTCCTTGCACCCATTTTGGGCCTGATCCACGCCGCCCATAAATTCGATAGCCCGATGGGGATCTCGCTAACCGGCATCATGCTCGTCCTCGCTATTAGTGGCTATGTCGGGCGCTACATGTTGATCCAGATCGGGCGCGGATTGCGCGGTCGCACCCAGGAACTGGCCCAACTGCGCACGTCTCTGGCAGATGCCGGGGTGGCGCATCTGATGCCCGAGACGCCGGATGTGCCCCATAATATCGTCCAGCGCCTTTTTCTGACCTCGGCCTATCCCGGTACGCGGGGTACATCGGATCGCGAGGCCACGATTGCCTCGGCGCTGGCCGATGTTGAGTATGCGGTCAGGTCGGAGAGGGTGGCGAACGCACTGTTCGGGCGTTGGCGCAAGATTCACGTCATCCTTGTGGTCATCCTCTATTTTCTGCTGATTCTGCATATCTGGTCAGGCCTGTATTACGGGCTGAGGTGGCTATGAAGCCCGCTGTCATACTCTATACGGTCTTTGCGCTTGCGGCTCTGATCGTCGGACTGGTTGTGCCCCTTGCCGTGCATCGTTCCGGCAGTAACGCAGTTCCTGGTTGGGAAGGGTTGGTGAATCCCGGACCGATCTCGAAAGCGCACCAGTTTATCGCGGGCCAGTGCGAGACATGTCACAGGCCTTTCACAGGTGTGGTGACCAATAACTGCGTGACCTGTCATTCTCTGGCGTCGTTCGCCGACAAGCAATCCACCCGGTTTCATGTCGCGGCGACGCAATGTACGTCCTGTCATGTGGAGCACGGTGAGCGGCCACATATGACCGTGATGGATCATAGTGCATTGACGAGGGCGGATTTCTGGTCAGACACCGTTGCGCAACTTCGCTCGGCCGGGCTGGTTGGAGCGTCGCCGATTCCGGGAAGCGCTGCGGCTATTCCGACTGATCATCGACTTGACCGTGATGCCGTTCTCCATCTGAATTGCGCAAGCTGTCACTCCAACGTGGATCCTCATCGCGCCCGCTTTGGTCCTGATTGCGCGAGTTGTCACTCCACCAAGACATGGCTGATCGCCGCGTTCGAACATCCCGCCGATCAGATATCGACGGATTGCAACGCCTGTCACAAGGCGCCGCCCAGCCATTACATGATGCATTTCAAAATGATTTCGCAGCACGTCGCGCATCAGGATGCCCCGGTGGAGCATTGCTATGCCTGCCATACCACCGATGCATGGAACAATATTCGAGGGTATGGATGGTATAAGCACCATTAAATCTTACGAAATTTGCGTCAGAATATCGCCATTTAACGCGCGTGTGTGATGATGAAATCACTAGAAGCGGCGACATTGCCCAAAAAAGATATTGTAAATCAGAAAATATATCGAACGTTACGTATGATTATTTCGCACGTCGTAAACCTTTGAAGAAAGCAGTTGGCTTACTCTGGCCCGAATAGGGTTATTTCCAGGTTACGGCTAGATAGAAAAATTGACATTTCTTCAAAAAAATCTATAATTATTAGGACACTCCTAGAAGGGTTCAGGCTTTACTATATGCTTACCATTGATGATGGCGGAGGAACGTTATGATCGCATACTTGAGGAATTCGTTTAAAATAACGACGTGTATCTCTTTGATCGCTTTGCTTTCTGCATGTGGCACGACGACAGATCGTCGACTCACTGAGGACGAACAAAGTTGCCGGAGCATGGGGCATACTCCGGGAACGGCTGAGTTCAAGAACTGTCTGGCGGATTTAAATGCCAGAAGGTGTGCCACTTCCCGGCAAAAGGGGTGGGGCGAACATCACGATGCATCGCTGGACTGCACAAGATTGCCCTGAATACGCCGTTTATTATGTTGTGAAACATCGTTTGTGTATATCATTATATAATTAATAGGTGTCATGATGTCGCGATCCGGCTTGAGTCAGAAGCGCCGAATGGTGAGGCGTCGTTTTTGTTTGAGACATTCGGTAGCTTTTTCTGTGGATTACGGGTGGTCTAACATATTCTGTCGACGGTGCGGTTCATGTTGGTGTTCTGACTCGGATACAGATCGGACATCGCATCTTTTGTGATGTATACTGCGAGTACACATGTCCAGTTTCGGGGAGCAGATAACACAGGCTGGACGACCGACAAGAGGACGGTTAGCGACTTAATCGGCCTCGGGTTTTTCATGAAAAGTCAGAGGGTGGGAGTGATTTCATGACGGATTCAGGGGTGGGAGAGAGGCTTCCGCCCGTCCGTCACGGAGTGTTCCGCCATGGCGAGCGCCATCCAGAAAATCGCTCTCAATGCGTCCCGTGATATCCCTTTCAACAAACTGGTGCTGTCGCAGTCCAATGTGCGGCGTGTGAAGGCCGGCCTGTCGATCGAGGAACTGGCCCGCGACATCGAACGTCGCGGGCTGCTCCAGAGCCTCAACGTACGCCCTGTTCTGAACGATGATGGGACGGAGACAGGTTCCTACGAGGTGCCGGCTGGCGGCCGTCGCTTCCGCGCGCTCGAACTGCTGGTCAAGCAGAAGAAACTGGCCAAGACTGCCCCGGTGCCCTGTGTCGTGCGCGAGGCCGGATCGGCCATTCTCGCCGAGGATGATTCCCTGGCCGAGAACGTGCAGCGCGTGGCGCTGCATCCGCTGGACCAGTTTCGTGCCTTTCGGGACATGCTGGAGAAGGGCATGTCCGAGGACGAGATCGCCGCCGCGTTCTTCGTCGTGCCCACCGTGGTCAAACAGCGCCTGCGCCTGATGACCGTGTCCGACAAACTGCTCGAGATTTACGAGCAGGACGGCATGAAGCTCGATCAGCTCATGGCGTTTTCCATCAGTGATGACCATGCCCGTCAGGAGCAGGTCTGGGAGATTATCGCCCAGAGCCATAACCGCGAGCCCTATCTGATCCGCCGCATGCTGACGGAAAAAACCGTGCGCGCATCGGATCGCCGCGTGCGCTTCGTCGGGCTGGATGCCTATCTCGCTGCCGGTGGCCATGTCATGCGTGACCTGTTCGAGGCCGATGACGGCGGCTGGCTGCAGGATCCGACCCTCCTCGACCGGCTGGTGATGGACAAATTGGCTGGGGCGGCCGATGACATCCGCGCCGAAGGCTGGAAGTGGGTCGAGACGGCGCTGTCCTTCCCGTGGGGACACACGCGGGGCTTCGCGAGGATTGAAGGCTCGCCGGTTGTGCTCTCGGAAGAAGAAGCCGCCCGTCTAACCGCTCTGCACAGCGAGCAGGAAGCCATCGAGGCGGAATACGCACAGGCCGATGAGTTCCCCGACGACGTCGATACCCGGCTGGGGGAGATCGAACAGGCTATTGAGGCGCTGGAAGAACGCCCTGTGTCCTTCGATCCGGCGGAGGTGGTCCGGGCAGGGGCCTTTATCAGCCTGGATACTGATGCCACGCTGCTGGTCGAACGGGGCTTCGTCCGCCCTGAAGATGTGCCGGCGGAGCCCGAGGACGGCCCGGATACACCCGAGGGTGATGATGACGCGGTCGTCCATCACGGCGCGGGTGATGACGTCGAAGGAACTGGGACGGAAGGCGCCCCCGGCACCGAGCCCGAAGAGGAAGATGGGCTGAAGCCGCTGCCCGACCGCCTGCTGACAGAGTTGACGGCCTGGCGCACGCTGGCCCTGCGTGACGCGTTCGCCGGCAATCCGCACATCGCGTTGACCGAACTGCTCCACACGCTGGTGCGCGATCTCTACTGGCAGGTGTCGGGCGCGGATTGCCTGGAAGCCTATGTCCGGGAAATCCCGCTGCGGGTGCATTCGCCAGACATGCCGGGCAGTGTTCCCGCTCATGAACTTCGCCAGCGCAACGAGGGCTGGAAGCATGATCTTCCCGATGACGAGGATGCACTCTGGCAGTGGCTCGACGGGTTGGATGATACCAGTCGCCTGGCCCTACTGGCGCATTGCCTGTCTTTTGGCGTCAACGCGCTGCATGAATCGTCCCATGGTCCGTCTCTGGCACGTAGCGTCAGGGAGCGCCTGGCGCGAGCCGGCCGGCTGGCGACAGTGCTCCAACTCAATCCGGCCGAAGCGGGATGGCAGCCGACGGTGGAGAACTATCTCGGCCGTGTCACCAAGGCGCGTATCCTCGAAGCCGTACGCGAAGCACGCGGCGATGAGGCAGCGGCCCGCATTGCGCATCTCAAGAAAATGGACATGGCCAGTGAGGCCGAGCAGTTGCTGGACGGCTCCGGCTGGCTGCCCGAAGCATTGCGAACTGCTGGTTTGACCGACGGTCATCAGAAACAGGTCGCTGTTATCCCCATCGAAACCGCCACGAATATCGCGGCCGAATGACGGGCGCCTCGTAATTCATGACTCCGAACCTAACCGGCCCTGGCTTCGGTCAGGGCCGTCCTGCTGATCCAGGAGAAACAGGAGATGACCAATCCAGGAAATACGCCTGAACGGGCCGATACCTTCACCGCCTTTTCCGAGCATTATGAGGCCTATCGGAAACGGCAACAGGAATTTGGAGCAGTCAATCGCAAAGCACTGTTTGATTGCCTTGATGCTGCTGGGATCGAAACAGCGGTGGTCACCTTCGATGGTTGCGGAGATAGCGGCCAGATCGAAGATATGGCGGTCACTCCGGAAACCGATAATACGGTTCTGGAAAACTGCATGCCTTACATCTCTGTCGACTGGCAATGTGCCACGTCGAAAACTGATGATTGCAGCGTCAAGGATGTCATTGAGAACGTCTGCTACGACCTGCTTTCCGAAGCGCACGGTGGTTGGGAAAACAATGATGGTGCGTATGGCGAGTTTACCTTTGACGTCGCGGGACGGTCCATCGCCCTGGAGTATAACGAGCGTTACACCGCCGTCGAAAACTACGGCCATGAATGGACGGAGGAAGGGCACCATGGCGCATAGTTATCATCATGCCCTCTCCTCTGTGCGGAAATGGGGCGGTACGGTAGAGGATTACCTGCCGTTGCATACATGGTTCGATGAATCGAAACTGATCACGGCGGACTTCCGGCACCGGGCGCTGCGACACCATGCGGAAGGCATCTTCCTTGCCGAAAAACTGTTCGGTGTCACACTCACGCTTTCGACCGGGCGGGCAGTGCCGACCCGGCTGATCGGCGAACAGCACGTCCGGGAAGATTTCGGGTTTATCCCGAGCTTTGCGGACTGGGTGAAGGAAATCCGACCCTGTCCATGGATGGGACGCGCCAGGCCTCTCGATGTAGAGCATGAAACACCGCACAGTATGAGCTGATGCGGGATTTCGAGAAAGCGGCTTCCGTTATCCGGAAGCCGCTTTTTTCGTGCCGGTCCGGCCGGGAAGGAGTGAGAGGGCGGCTTCGCCTCTGATGCCGAATATCCGGCAAGAGAGGAGAGTCCCCATGTCCGCTTCCATTCTGTCTTCCGCCCGCACGGGCTTCCGGATTGATCCCTCCCGTGGCGAACGCAGCGCCCGCGTATCGTCCGAATGGTTCTCGCGCCCCGATGACGAACGCTATCTGTCGCTGTCCGACCTGCATGCTGCCACGCTGGCGCGGGCAGACCGGGCCACGGCCCGCACGGTGGAAAGCCGCGCCATCCGCGTCGAGGCCTCGCGCGACAATGTCGAGCGTCTGACCCTGACCGTGCCAGGACAGCATGAGCCGATCGCGCCGACGCATTGGTCCTTCGGCCAGATGTGCAGCCTGGTCAGCGCGCCGTCCTCCTATCTGCGCGACCTGCCGGCACCGCTGGCGGCGATCAATCTCCAGCACGGGCTGCTGTCGCACCGCGCCGAACTGGTGAAAACGCTGGAGACCGAAGACGGACGGGTAGAACTGCGCGCCGTGACCGGTCCGGATTATGGCCGCATCTGGGATCACGAATTGGTCGGGGCGGTGCGCAAGATCGCGGGTGACGGCACAGGCGATACCAACTGGAAGGTGCCGGGCGTCATCGACTGGGCCACCATGACCCATAATCCCTACGTCGATATCACCAAGGAAACTACGACGCTGTATGCGTCAGACAGGGACGTGTTCCTGTTCCTCGTGGATGATACGCATCCCATCGAGGCCGGACGCCTGCCCAATGGCGATCCCGATCTCTATTTCCGGGGTTTCTACGCCTGGAATTCGGAAGTCGGCAGCAAGAGCCTAGGCATTGCGTCATTCTATCTGCGCGGGGTGTGTCAAAACAGGATGTTGTGGGGCGTGGAAAATTTCGAACAGATCACCATCCGGCATAGTAAGTTCGCGGCCTCGCGCTTCGTGCATCAGGCGACACCAGCACTACGGAATTTCGCCACTGCCAGCCCGGCCTCGTTCGTCTCCGGCATTCAGGCCTCGCGTCGGGCGCTGGTCGCGAAAACAGATGAAGACCGCGAAAGTTTCCTGCGTCGTCGCGGGTTCTCGAAACCGGAAACCGCAAAGATCATCGAAACCGTGCTGCACGAGGAAGGCCGCAAGCCCGAGAGTGTGTTCGATTTCGTGCAGGGGATTACGGCGCTGGCGCGGACAAAGGCCAACCAGGACACGCGGCTGGATCTGGAAGAGAAGGCCCGCAGGCTGATGGAGCGTGCTTCCTGAAAGCCGCTTTTCTGTCTTTCCGTAAAGACGTTTTTACGAGCCCGGCCACTGCGCCGGGCTTTTTCGTTTCGGGAGTCATTCCGATGGCTGATTTCTTCACGCATTTCTCGTGCGTTCTCGATGTGGGTACGGTGGAAAACGCTGCCAAGGCGCTCGATCTCTACAATGAATTCATGGACGAACTGGCGGCGGAAGACCCGCCATCTGATGGGTTCCGGCTTTCTGTAGAACCGGAATATGGTGGCACCAAGCTTTGGATGCGCGATGAGGTGACTGGCGATCCGCATCAGGTCGTGGAATTCGTGCTACGCTGTGCGCGGGCCTTCCGGCTTCGGGGCCGATGGGGATTCCAGTGGGCCAATAGCTGTTCACGTCCCCGGATCGGCGCCTTCAGCGGCGGTGCGCATCTGCTTGACCTTGGCAGGCGCAAAACGATTTCATGGATGACCACCGATCGCTGGCTGGCGATCGCCCTGGACGGAGGCAATCCCGACACAGGAGGGCAGGGCGATGACCTTGCATGATGCAGGCGATCTCGCCCGTCGTCTGGCGGAGAACGCGGAGGCGGTGTGCCGGCAGTATCTGTCCGCCGGTCGCCGTCACGGCAATTACTGGCTGGTCGGTGACGTGCGCAATACGCCCGGCCGGTCGCTGTTCGTCCGGCTCCACGACACCGCCAACGGCAGGGCGGGAAAATGGACGGACGCTCAGTCGGGTGAGCATGGCGACCTGCTCGACGTGATCCGCGAAAGCCTCGGCCTGGTGGATTTCCGCGACGTGGCCGACGAGGCACGCGCCTTCCTCAGCCTGCCGCATCCTGACCCAGTGCCGCCGTCACAGGACCGACCTGCCCGTGAGCGTGCTTCCGCCAGTTCTTCCGAAGCGGCACGACGGCTCTGGGCCATGTCCGGGCCGATCATAGGCACATCCGTAGACGCGTATCTCCGTAGACGCGACATTACGCTTTTGCACGGAACCGAAGCCCTGCGCTTCCATCCGCGTTGCTTTTACCGCCCGGACGAGGACGGTCTGACCGAGACCTGGCCCGCCATGATCGCCGCTGTCACCGACCTCGACGGCACTCTGACCGGTGTGCATCGCACCTGGCTGGCGGCGGACGGCCGTGGCAAGGCACCGGTCGACCATCCGCGCCGTGCCTTGGGCGGGCTGCTCGGTCATGCCGTGCGCTTCGGGGTGGCATCCGACGTGCTCGCCGCCGGGGAAGGCATCGAGACGGTGCTTTCGCTGCGGCAGGTTCTGCCCGATCTGCCATTGGCCGCCTGCCTGTCTTCGGCACATCTCGCTGCCCTGATCTTTCCGCCGCTGCTACGCCGTCTCTACGTCCTGCGCGACGACGATCCGGCCGGGGATCAGGCGCTGGCGACGCTGCACGCCCGCGCGGGTGACGCCGGGATCGAACTGATCGGCCTGTCGCCACGGCTGGGCGATTTCAATGATGATCTCCGTGCGCTGGGACGCGGCGCGCTGCGGGCGATCCTGCATCCGCAACTCGCGCCAGCGGACGTGGCACGCTTTCTGGAGGCCGCCGATACCTGAGCGGGCCGGAAAGAGGAGTGGGGGGGCCGTCTTCTGTCGGCGGGCCTGTCCTGCCTCCCGTCCGGCAGGTCCGCGCCCCGGCCTTTCAAGTGGGGAGCGGGCGTCAGCCGGGCCGGGCCTTCAATGGCGTGAGCCGGCTATTTTCCGTCGCGCCCTGTGGGGGCGCTTTACATCGCGAGGCAAAATAGCCGGCCCCCTGCCATCCTTCGCTGTGCTGCGGCCGCGCGCCAGCGCGCGGTTCCGGCCCGTCCCTGGTCTGCCGCTGTCCGCCCCCGGAAAGGCCGCGAAGGGCGCAGCCGGAGACCTGGGAGGACAGCCTCATGACCCGCATGACCGACGATTTCGAACCGCCGCACGCCGCTTCATCCACCGCGCATGTGCTGACCGAACTCCAGATGTATGGCTACCGTCCCTTCGCGGACGAGCCGGACCCCAGGCCGCTACCCGAAGCGCAGCGCATCGGGGGTGCTGTGGCCGACATCTTCGACGCCATCGCTGCGACGCTGACCGACACACGGCTGGAAGCCGATCTCGAAGCATTGCTCTGGTCCACCGTGAACATCTTCCACCGCATGGTCGGCCAGGTTGAGCGTGAGCTTGACCGCAACGAGCAGGCGCAGAAACGGAGCCAGCAGGAACAGGATGGCAGCGAGATCCGCTCGGTGGAACTGGAGCGGCTGATCGCCGAAGGGCTGACCCTGATCGAGCGCCGCAACGCCTACGAGATCTTCCGCGACGAGGCGCAGGAGCAGTTCGAGCGCCTGACCCTGAGCGCGTGGCGTCCGAAGGCCGGCTCGCTGGTGTCACGTCGCACCATGACGGCCTCCATGATCGACAGCCGCGATTTCCTCAACGCCCGACGCCGCGCCGAGGGCGAGTTGCTGGTCCCGCCCGGCCCCAAGGTGGTCGTGACCGGGGGCCTGGACTTCGACGACCATATCCTGATCTGGGACCGGCTGGATAAGGTGCGGGCCAAGCATCCCGACATGGTGCTGCTCCACGGTGGCTCGCCCAAAGGTGCTGAGTTCATTGCCTCACGTTGGGCCGATCACCGCGATATCGTGCAGATCGCCTTCAAGCCGGACTGGACCAGGCATGCCAAGGCCGCGCCCTTCCGTCGTAACGATGCGCTGCTCGACACTATGCCGATCGGCGTCATCGTCTTCCCCGGTTCAGGCATCCAGGAAAATCTGGCCGACAAGGCAAAGCGGCTCGGTATCCCGGTCCTGCGGTTCGGAGGCGGCGCGTGAGCGCTCTCTCCTTCCCCGCAAGCCAGCGTCTCAGGCAAGAACCTCAAGACCGTGCTTCTGAATGACGCTCAACAGCTTGAGCGCCATCCCGCTCGGCCGTTTGGCGCCGCTCTCCCACTTCTCGACCGTGCTTTCGCTCGTGTTCAGATACCGCGCGAAGACCGGCTGGCTGACATTGTTCGCCTCGCGGAGACGCTTGATCTCGATCGGCTCGATCGCAGGGGGCACCACCAGATGGCGCGTGTCAAAATCACGCATCGTCGCCTTGTCGAGCGCGCCGACCTTGTGCAGCATTACCGCCCCGGAATGAATGGCCTCGGAAATGTCGCTCCGGAAGCTATTTTTTCTCTTCATCGCCATGGCATATCTCCGTCAGGTCTCGATCCTTCAAAAGCCGTTCGACCTGTTCCCCGGTCAGCACGGCATAGGCTTTGGCGAGGGTCCGGAAGTCTTCCAGTTCATCGCTATCGATATTGTCCCGGTCCTTCTTCGCGAACAGATAGGCGTAGATCCAGTATCGACCGCCTTTCGCAAGAATAATGCTGCGATGCAGGTTCTTGTTCAGGCGCTTCTTGAAGACACCACCACCCAGATCGACGGCCTGACCCTTCATGACCTCCCGGATCGCTTTGCAGAGTTCATCGTCTTTGATGCGAGCTTTCCGGGCCGCCCTGGCGAACCAGGCGGTCTTGAATGCCCGCTGGGATGGCTCGGCATTGGTCATGACCTCCTATGTAGCACCAGGTGCTATGGATCGCAAGGTTCTTCGCAACGCCACCGGATCACGGGGGAAGGCAATAACGCTCGACCTGATTGACCGCAACGTCCGCATACCAGCGATAGATTTCGATGATATCGTCACCGGCGGGACGTAAGCCGCGCGGATTTTCGTTCCGGTCACCGTATCATCTGCGCTATAATGCGGGTTGCGCCGTGGTGGTGGTGGCAGGCGCGACCGTCCGACATTGTCGGTTGCACGGAGACCGCCGCCATGTTCATCCTTGCTCCCTTCCTGCTCGTCGCCGGCATTGGCTTCCTGTGCTGGTTGTTCTTTACCGTGGCAGTCTTCGCCCTGCCCTGCGCCATGGGTCTGATGGCCGGGTTCTGGGCGTATGGTGCGGGTGCTGGTGTTGTCGGCGGGATCATCGTCGGTTTCGTCGCGGGCGCTGCAACCTTCGTTATTGGCCAGGTCGCCTTCGCCTTGGTGCCGTGGATGTGGCTCAAGCTGCTGATCGTCCTGCTCTATACGGTGCCCGCCATTATCATGGGCTACAGCACGACACATGGGATCGCCCAGATGCTGATGCCGTCTCCGGCGTGGCAGCTCTTTTTCTCCATCATCGGCGCGATCGCGGTGGGCGTCACCGCTTTCATCCGCTTTACAACCGTGGCCCCACCCGGACCGTCCGGCGGCAATATCGCGCGGGTCTGACACCGCTCTGGCAACCGGCGAGGCAGGACAGGATCGGGGGCTTTCGCATCTGGCCGCCTCGCTGTCAGGAGGGTATGGCAGGAGCGATCGATGAGGCCCTGATTGCAGCATATTGGCTGAAGGTGCTCTTTCCCTGGAGCGTGGACGTCCAGCGCTTCCTGTCAGCATCGGCCGGTGGAATCCCGGAAGGCAGGGCGTGTCCGTGCGAAACGCAGTCCCGGAACGGGGCGTGTGCAGGGTCGGAAGCAGGGCATGACGATGCCTTCCCCTTCCTGGCCGACACTTGCGTGGGGCGCGGGTGGCCATAGTCTCCGTGATGTGTGCTCTGTCGGGCCGCGCACGCATGCCGCCTCTCAAGATGGCTGATCTAGCCGAAGGTCGGCTGCGCCTCGATCGGCCATGGCGCAACAGCGGTCCATAATTTTCTTCCCCTGACGGCTGCGCCGTCATTCCTCGCGAAACAAGAAAATTCCGTCCCGCCGTCCTCCGCTGCGCTTCGGTCCCTACGGGATGCGCCGCCGCTCGCCTCCGTCTGTCCGATCGCCATCGAGGCCGCAATGGTGCGGGCTCGGTAACAGAGATCACGGAGCAGTATCATGGCTACCATCGGCACCTTCAAGAAAGTCGGCAACGGATATAACGGCGAGATCGTCACCCTCTCGCTCCAGACCCCCAACGTCCGCATCGCCCCCGAGACCACGCGCCTGAACGAAAATGCCCCCAGCCACCGCGTCTTCGTCGGCCGGGTCGAGATCGGAGCGGCCTGGTCCCGGCGCTCCAACGAGGGGCGCGACTATCTGAGCCTCAAGCTCGACGATCCGAGCTTCAACGCCCCGATCTTCGCCAACCTCTTCGATGACGAGGACGGCGAGGGCTACAGCCTGATCTGGTCCCGCCCCAACGGCCGCCGCAACGGCGACTGAGGTGCCAGCGATCCCCCGCCCGGCCGGTCCGGGTGGGGCCTTCGCATGACCGATCGCGAACCGGCGGGTGGGCGCACCAGTCGCGCCGCGCCCAATCTGCCAATGTGTGGGCAAGAAAGGGGAACAGGGCTTCCCTCAGCCTTCCCATTGTACCATGCCCGGCGTGAACCGCCTCAAGGACGCGCGGTCCCCCCAATTTTGCCCGGCGCACCCTACGGGCACACCAGACAAAATCGGCTCCCCCGCGCGCCGCTGGGGCGGTCGCCTGCGGCGATCCTTGACCCGATTCACGCGCGCATGAGGCGACGGCCTGTCTTCGAAAAACGAAAGGAGCAGGACGATGACCACGCTACACGACCAGATCCAGATGCTGCGCGCCGAACTGACCAGCTTTCACCTCAGCCGTCGTGAGCGGGCCAAAATCGAGCGTGAACTGAACCAGGTATGCGCGCAATTCGCAGCAAAATGCCACGACGGGGAGGCCTCCGCGTAAGCGGGGGTCTTTTCGTCTGGTCGCCCGTACCGACGGCGGACCCCACTGACGGTCCTATCAGAAGCAGGACGCCGGTGTTTCCTCACTATCCAACTGAAAGAACGATATTGAATCTCCATTATACGACTATTATAGTCGTATTTCTGGTGTGCATGCCCTGCATGTCGGATGTGATCATGGATGATCACTGGCCGACAGGTAAGGGCGGCACGGGCACTCCTGAACTGGACACAGGAACGGCTCGCTGAAAAAGCCCTCGTAGCATTGACCGCGCTCAAGCGCCTTGAATCCGAGCGTGGCCTTGGTGTCCATGAGGGCACGATCGACCAGGTCCGCCGCGCGCTGGAAGCAGCGGGCATCCTGTTCATCGAGTCCGGGCAAGGGCGTGGTGTCATGTTTCTTCACGAGACTTCCGATCCACAGACGCGACAGGATGCGGGCCGTCGCAGACGCGCGCCGTCCTGATCGGCCTGGCCGCGCAGCCTTCCCACTCGGCCCCGCGTTGTTTTTTGCGTCAGCGCGGAACCGTCGAACGGTCGTCATTCCACGAATTTGTTATCGAACCGATCCAACAGCGCTATCACGAGGGATCGTCATGACCCACCCATCCTTCCAGGATCACCCGCCTCTGACGGCGCGTGTGAACGCCTATGACGAGCAGCATCTCGACCTTTATCTCCGCCTCCTGATCGCCGACGAGGAAGGTGCCGACTGGCGCGAAGTCGTTGCGGTGCTGTTCAAAATCGATCCTGTCTGTGAACCCGTGCGCGCCAGGGCTGTTTACGACAACCATCTTGCACGGGCGCGCTGGATGACCAAAGCCGGCTACCGGCATTTGCTGGAGCCGCGCCTGCAATAGCCGGGCTTCGCCGGCCCACGCGCTGGTCCCCCACGGCACTCTCCCCAATAGAAAATCAGGGTCTATGCGCTCGCGGTTCCGATCCGGCTAATTGAGGCTGCCCCCTTGCCGTATGAGGGGCCAGACAGGGAGGTCACCATGCCGACATCCTTCTGGCGTTCACAGGAAATACGCGACCGTATCAGCACTCTGGACCGTTCCGGTTTCGCCGTCGAGTTCCTGCGCCGCAACGCGACGTACCGTCGCGAGTATGCCCGCCTGCAACGACGCATCGCCCGCCGGGCAACGGACGCCGCCGCAGAGCGCGCGGCGTTCGCCGAACGCTGGGGGTTGGGCTTTTGTCCATGCTCCCGATGAACCCGCCCGCCGCGGCCGCATGGTCTGGAGGCCCGAGGTCTCCCCGGCCACGCTGATTCTCACGCCGGCACCCTCGGGTTTCGCGACGGTGACCCCGATCGAACCCGCCATGCTGGGGAATATCCTGGCCCGTCACGACGATGCGGATGGCGGGTGGCTTACGATCGGCGACGCGGTTGGCGATCTCTTTCTTCGGCTTCTGGACCCTTCGGCCTTGCAACGCCCCGCCGTGCTGCTGCCGCTGGACGCTGCCGGCGAGCTTCGTCTCGACGTGGCGTTGCGCTTTTTCCGGCATCTGCGTGGCAGCCGCGTTGCCCTGCTTCCACGCGCGCTCCAGCTCACGCCGCTCCAGCGTGCGCGGCAGATTCAGCTTCTGATCGCCTTCGACATTCAGGAAATTGGTGGCGGCCCACGTGAGGTCGCCATAGCCGCCGGCCGTTCATGGCAGGCGATTTTACCTTCCATCGAGTGGAAGAACACTGCGGCGCGGCGCTTTGCGGATCGCCTGATTCAGGACGCAGAGAACCGGGTAAACGGCGGTTACCTGGATTTCTTACACGGCAAATAGCATCAGCCGTTTTTCGCTCTCCTGCGCTGTTTCCCTCCATTTTTTCGACGCTGGCCTGCGCCCGGCTGCGCACGGTAACTCTTGCGCGCGTCATGGTCCGCCGAAGGTGGACACTGAGTCTGAAAAATCTTCGTCCACCCCCAACGCCTGCTTTCTTCGCCACCGTCATCCCGATCCGCCGCGACTTCGCCGCGACGCTTCAAAACCGGACGGAGGCATATCATGCTCAACAGACCCACGCCCTCACCGGCGCGCTATCTGCGCACCCATGAGGCTGCGCAAATTCTCGGACTTTCGCCGCGCACACTGGAAAAATATCGCTGCCACGGTACAGGACCGACGTTCCGCAAGCTTGGTGGTCGCGTCGTCTATCTGATCGATGACCTCGACGTATGGGCAGCCGCCGGTGCGTGCAAATCCACCTCCGACCCGAATTATGACGCGGCGCGTGCCGCCGGGCATGACCCACGATGAATGCCGCGCCGGGTATTCCGCGTTCCAGGCGCGCAAGCGAACGCAACAGGCTCGACCCGTTCGTGGTCTCCGGCGGGGATGCCAGCCCGCGCGATCAGCGCGACCTGATGGAGCGACCGTTCTTCTCGCTCGCGAAGACAAAGCGCACGGTGCCGATCTTCTATGAAGCCGGTGACGTCCGTGTCGAAGTCTTCGGCATGCCCGACCATGGCATGGCGACGATCTGGGACGCCGATGTGCTGATCTGGGCCGCCAGCCAGATCGTCGAGGCGGAAAATCTTGGTCTTACGACATCGCGCTTCCTGCGCTTCACGCCCTATCAGCTTCTGAGCAGTATCGGGCGTCAGACGGGAGCGCGGGATTATGGGCTACTCAAGGCGGCACTGACCCGGCTCCAGTCCACCGTGGTCGCCACTACGATCCGCAACGGCCAGAACTGGCGCCGTCAGCAGTTCTCCTGGATCACCGAATGGGAGATCTGTGCCAGCCAGACGGGCCGCGCCGCTGGTGTCGAGATCGTCATTCCCGAATGGTTCTATCGCGGCGTGATCGACCGCTCGCTCGTGCTTGCCATCGACCCGGCCTATTTCCGCCTCACCGGCGGCATCGAACGCTGGCTCTATCGCATCGCCCGCAAGCATGCTGGCCGCCAGCGTGCGGGCTGGACCTTCGAGATCGCCCATCTGCATGCGAAATCCGGCAGCCTGGTGCGTGTCTCGGATTTCGCCATCCAGATCCGGCATATCGCCGCCCGCCAGTCGTTGCCCGGCTATCGCCTGGGCATCGAGCGCGACGGCGCGCGCGAATTGCTCCGCATCCTGCCGGCCGACTTATCCACAATTCCTGTGGATAACCATGTGAATGGTATCGGGATTTCACACGCAACCCTTATCGGGACATCACACGCAGGACTATCGGGACTTCGCACGCACGAATCGCAGCTAAGTCTTTGGCCTGAAACGGCGATTCCGGCCCTTAACTTATCTAACTTAGAATCTAACTCTTATGTTGATGGGGCGGGCCGCCTTGCGGATAACGGCCCTGGTCCCTCCGTTTCCGGCCCAAAAGCACGCGGAGACGGGCCATGATCGTGGCCCTCCTCAACCAGAAGGGCGGCGTCGGCAAGACGACGCTGGCGCTGCATCTCGCGGGCCAATGGGCTCGGGAAGGCCGGCGCGTGACGGTCATCGATGCCGACCCGCAGGGCTCGGCGCTGGACTGGTCGGCGCAGCGCGCACGGGAGGGACTGCCCCGCCTGTTCGGCGTGATCGGCCTGGCGCGCGACACGCTGCATCACGAGGCGCCGGAACTGGCTCAGGGGGTGGATCACGTCGTCATCGACGGTCCGCCTCGGGTGGCGGCGCTGCTGCGCTCCGCCCTGCTGGCGGCCGATCTGGTGCTGATCCCGGTGCAGCCTTCGCCGTTCGACGGCTGGGCCTCGGCCGAAATGCTGCGGCTGCTGGCGGAAGCGCGGCTCTTCCGTCCCGGTCTGCTGGCCCGTTTCGTGCTGAACCGCTGCGCCGCGCGCACGGTGATCGCCCGCGAAACCCGGCTGGCGCTGGTGGGGCATGAGCCGGCGGCGCTGGCAGCGCGGATCGGCCAGCGGGTCGCGTTCGCCGACATGGCGCGCACCGGCCGCTTGGTCTGCGACTTGCGCCCGCAGGGGATTGCCGCCCGCGAAATCGCCGCACTGACAGCCGAGATTGGGGGGCTGGTGTCATGACCCTGCTGACCGGCGACAGCGCGCTCCTGATGCCCTGGCACGGCCCCTACGACATGATCCTGGTCGATCCCCCCTATGGCGATACGTCGCTCGCATGGGACCGGCGCATAGCGGATTGGCCCGGCAAGGCGCTCGCTGCCCTGAAACCCAGCGGCTCGCTCTGGGTTTTCGGCTCCCTGCGGAGTTTCCTTGCATCCAACGCGGCATTTCGGAATGCGGGCTGGAAATATGCCCAGGAACTGGTCTGGGAGAAGCAGAACGGTTCCAGCTTCCATGCCGATCGGTTCCGGCGCGTGCATGAACTGATCGTCCAGTTCTATCGCGACGATACGCCCTGGCGCGCCGTCTACAACGTGGTTCCGACCACGTCCGACGCACGGGCACGCACGGTACGACGGAAACACCGGCCGCCCCACATGGGTCGGATCGATGCCGGTCGTTACGTCAGCGAGGACGGTGGCCCGCGCCTGATGCGCTCCGTGATTCCGGTCCGTAATACGCATGGCCGGGCCATCCACCCGACCGAGAAGCCGGTGGCGTTGCTGGAGATCCTGATCCGCACGAGCTGCCCACCGGGTGGCCTGGTGGGCGACTGGTTCGCCGGCTCGGGGGCTGCTGGCGTCGCCTGTCGGCTCGCCGGTCGGCGCTATGTCGGCTGCGAGATCGATCCTGTCATGGCGCAGAAAGCGCGCGACCGTATCGCGTCCGTGCTGCCGCTCGGCGAGGGAATATCGCCATGACAGAGCGTCGCACGCTACCCGGCTTCGCGTCGCGCCCCGCCGACCCGGAACGCTGGGTCAAGGCGCCGGACAAGCCTGCGGCTGCCAACCACTTCACCGCCCGGCTGACCATCGACGTCACGCCGGCGCTGCGCGCCCGCATCAAGGTCGCGGCGTTCCAGCGCGGCATGACCGTCGCCGACATGCTGCGCGCGCTGCTCGCCCGTGAGTTCCCTGACAATCCCGGAGACGTGCCATGAACGGACGATTTTCTACGCCGCCGCATCGCCGCGCGGCGTCGCTGACCCATGTCGAACTGACCTGGATCGAGAAGCGTATCGAGCGCTGGTTGCGCTTCGGCCACCGCGTTGACGAACAGATCCTTGATGGTCGCCGCCGCATTTCCAGTTTCGCGCCGGGCAGCATCTTCGCCTTCGTTCGCTGGGCGTCGAACGATCTGGGAGCCACGGTCTCCCGCGTGGACATCGTACGGGCGGTGGAGGCAGGAAGCCCGTTCCAGACCCTCCCGTTTGTGCGTCCCGGTGGCGAAATCCTGCTGCGTGTCGATAGCTGGCCGAGGGTCGAGCGCGTACTCCGGGCGATCGACGTTATTGACGCGCTGGGCATCGACCCGGCGGATGCCGCACCCGAATACTGGCGGCATCTCCACCATCGCATCAGTGCCGGACATGAGCCCCGCAGCTACACGCGTGAGCAGCAGTCAGCATGGCTCAAGCGACGGCAGGTGACGTCATGACCCGGCGTGGCTGGTTCTTCGCCACCTATTTCGCGGTGCTCGGCGTGGGCATTTCACTGGCCGTGCATCCTATGCCCCGGCTGATCTGGAATGAGACGGCGAGCGTGCCAATCGGACTTTATCGGCTGCACACGGACCTTTCGCCGCATGTCGGCGATCTGGTCGCTGTCCGTCTGCCCGAGCGCGCGGCGACGCTGCTGGCGACGCGCGGCTACCTCCCTCTCGGTGTGCCCCTGCTCAAACCTGTAGCGGCCATCGCAGGGCAGTCCGTTTGCCGTACCGGACAACGCATCACCATCGACGGAAAATTCGCTGGCGACGCGCAATCCGTCGATCACCGTGGCCGCCCGCTGCCCGTCTGGCAGGGCTGCCAACACCTCGATCCCGGCCAGGTCTTCGTCATGAACCCGGCCGAACCACGCAGTCTCGACGGTCGATATTTCGGCGTGCTGTCCCTCTCCACCGTCATCGGCCGTGCCACCCCGGTCTGGCGTCCATCCGGGAGCGGCCAGGCCGTCGCCTCATCCTCCAATCCATCCTCGAAAGGACAATAAGATGGCACAGATCGGTCTTTTCACCCGCACCAAAACCGGCTTTGCCGGGCGCATCCGCACCCTCACCGTGACGCAGGATCTTATCCTCATTCCGGCCGATTTTTCTGATGCCGAACATGCTCCGGATTATCGCGTCCATCTCACCGACGCGGACGGCCCGGAGGTCGGCGCAGGCTGGAAACGCACCGGCGAGAGGGCTGGTGAATACATCGCCGTAGCCCTCGACGATCCCGCCTTCACGCAGCCGATCCGGGCCAATCTCTTCCGCACCGCCGACGACCGCGCGGTCTGGGTGCTGAACTGGACGCGCCCGTCAAAGCGCGCCGAACGGGGAGATTGAGACGATGCGACGCGCCTTCTTCCTCGCTGTCGGCATCACCGCGATCGGCGTATTGGCTGCTGCCGACCAGACACGGGCTGCGTCGGTTTCGACACTCGCCGGCACCGATCCTTTTGCTGCCCAGATCGCTGAGGCAGTCCGCCGTTTCGACGTTCCGACCGCCTGGATAAGGGCGGTGATGCGTGCTGAGAGCGGCGGCGACACCAGCGCGATTTCGTCAAAAGGCGCGGTCGGACTCATGCAGATCATGCCCACGACCTGGGCCAACCTGCGTGTCCGTTACGGGCTGGGAAGTGATCCATTCGATGTGCATGACAACATTCTCGCGGGTGCTGCGTACCTGCGCGAGATGCACGATCGCTACGGCTCACCGGGATTTCTCGCAGCCTATAATGCCGGACCGGGACGCTACGAGGACTTCCGCGATCGGCATCGCCCGTTGCCGCCCGAAACACTCGCCTATGTCGCCGGTCTTCT
Source organism: Acetobacter aceti NBRC 14818 (assembly GCF_000193495.2). Lineage (NCBI taxonomy): Bacteria > Pseudomonadati > Pseudomonadota > Alphaproteobacteria > Acetobacterales > Acetobacteraceae > Acetobacter > Acetobacter aceti. The sequence goes on from NZ_AP023410.1 coordinate 2,016,942, forward strand.
GCCTCTTCTCGGCCAGAACGGTGACACAATACCGCTTCTGGCGGTGCATCCCGATCCCCTGGCATGGAGGCGCGCGCCGATCTTTATCGCACTCGCGAACGATGCGTCTGCCAACATCACCGCACGCGATCTGTCGCCTATTGCACCGCACTCCGCTGGCCTGTTCGTGACGGTTTCTGACAGGGAGCCGGCACCATGACCATGCCGAATCCGCCTCTGCTTACCGCCCATTCGCAGCCGGTCGCAGGTCAGCGCATCATCGTGGTCTGGCGTGGTCCAGCGTTTCTCATGAGGGATCGTAGCAGGGATCAGGGGGCGCACTGGGTCTGGGCAAAGAAGAGGCGAGATAAAAGGGCGCACATTGCGCCTCGGTTGGGGTGTTGGTTTTCCAGCGTTTTTACCTTTCCTACACAATGTTTCTCTCTCTCCTCCAATGTTTTCCGACCCTACTTTTCCTTGTTGCACCGGCCTTTTTCGCACATTCGGGGCGCCAATGGCCCGCGAGAATGATTTCCAGCCCCGTCTGGGCCGCATCCGCTCGCCGCGCGCCCAGCGGCTCAAGCCCTTCGTCGCCCAGGCCCTCGCCTCGGCCCAGCGTGCCGGAGGCGGTGGGTTCCGATCGGGCCGCAGCGGCGGCGGTTCCCGCTCGTCCTTCGGGCGTGGCCGCGTCGCAGCAGCCAGGGCCAATCGTCTGCTGACCAGCCGTGCCCGCCGCGTGACCGTCAAGGCCCGTGTCGTGCGCCACAGCGGGCGCAAGGCGCCACTCGCCGCCCATCTGCGTTACCTGCGCCGGGAAGGGGTCACGAAGGACGGCGAAAAGGCGCGGCTCTTCGGTCCTGGCATCGACGATGCTGACCCGAAGGCGTTCGCCGAGCGCTGCGAGGACGACCGTCACCATTTCCGTTTCATCGTCTCACCCGAGGACGCGCCCGACATGGCCGACCTCAAGGGCTATGCCCGCGAGCTGGTCGGGCAGATGGAGAAAGACCTCGGCACAAAACTGGACTGGGTGGGGGTGGACCACTGGAACACCCAGCACCCCCATGTCCATATCCTCGTGCGCGGCGTGGCCGAAGATGGCAGCGATCTCGTGATCTCCCGCGATTACATCCGCGAGGGCCTGCGCGCCCGCGCCCAGGATCTGGTGACGCAGGAACTCGGGCCGCGCAATGACGTCGAAATTCACCGCGCACTCGAACGCCAGGTCGATGCCGAGCACTGGACCCAGCTTGACCGGCAACTTGCCCGCGACGCGGGCCGCAACGGCATCATCGACATGGCGCCAGCGCCGGATCGGCAGCCTGATCCGTTCGAGGCCCTGAAGGTCGGGCGCCTGCGCAGCCTGGAAGGGCTTGGCCTCGCCCATCAGGTCGGTCAGGGACAATGGATGCTGGATGAATCCGCCGAGGTGACGCTCCGCGAACTCGGGGAGCGCGGCGACATCATCAAGCGTATCCACCGCTCCCTGACCGAGCGCGGCATCGAGCGGAGCGCGTCGAGCTATGTGCTGGGGGGTGAAAGCCTTGATGTTCCCGTCATCGGCAGGCTGGTCGATCGCGGGCTGGACGATGAACTGAAAGGCACTGCCTACGCCGTCATCGACGGGGTGGATGGCCGCACGCATCATATCCGCTTTCCCGATCTCGATGCGACCGGTGATGGCAGCATGGGATCGGTTGTGGAGCTTCGCGCCTTCGATGACAGGAAAGGGCAGCGTCGCGTTGCTCTGGCTGTTCGTTCTGACCTGTCGATTGAGGATCAGGTGACGGCGCGAGGGGCCACCTGGCTCGACCGGCAAGCAGTGGCGCGCGATCCCGCGGCGCTAGGCCAGAGTGGCTTCGGTGCCGAAGTGCGCGAGGCGATGGAGCGGCGGACCGAGCAACTGATTGAGCAGGGTCTTGCCGAACGTCGGACGCAGGGGGTGGTCCTTGCGCGCAACCTGATCGGGAAACTCAGGGACCGCGAGGTCCGGGAAGTCGGAGAGCAGCTCGCCGGCGAGACAGGCCGGGCGTTCAGCCAGTCGGCCTCGGGTGAGTATGTCACCGGCACGTATCGTCAACGCATGACGTTGGCCTCCGGCCGCTATGCGATGATCGATGATGGGCTCCAGTTCCAGCTTGTACCATGGACTCCGTCGCTGGAGAAGCAGCGGGGCCAGCACGTCTCCGGCGTCGCACGCGACGATGGCGGGATCGACTGGAGCTTCACCCGGAACCGGGGGCTCGGGCTATAGTCGTCGTGGCGATAAGGACAGTTAAATTCCCCTGGATTGAAGATAGACCCGCCGAGGGAAAGGAAGTTGCCGACGCTCGGTTCGTCAGTGGATATAGAGAATGATGAACGACCGACACGGCCAATATGTCGGGAAAGCAGCCAATCGGAAATCGGCAATGACACTGCACAATCCGGCGACAGGAACGGCCCATCGGGCGAAAGGGAATTGACAATATTCTATATATCCACGAGTAAGGATATATGGATACCGAATCGACCCTGTTGGCCCTGAGCGCACTGTCGCAATCCACGCGGTTGGAGATATTCCGCCTGCTGGTGCGCCATGAACCGAACGGGCTGCCGGCCGGAGACGTCGCGCGGCATCTCGATGTCCCGCAGAACACGATCTCGGCCCACCTCGCCACTCTGACCCGTGCCGGCCTGCTGACCTCGCAGCGCCATAGCCGTGTGATTGTCTATCGTGCCTGCCTACCGCGCCTGCGGGAACTGATGCTGTTTCTCGTCAAGGACTGCTGCGGGCAAAGCCCTGAACTTTGTGAGCCACTGGTTGCAGAACTGTCGTCCTGCTGCCCATCCGAGTGAACCCCCCAATGACCGATCGCGTCTTCAATGTGTTGTTTCTGTGTACGGGTAATTCCGCACGTTCGATTTTGGCCGAGAGCATCCTTCGCAAGGATGGTGCTGGCCATTTCAGGGTCTTCTCCGCCGGTAGCCATCCCAAGGGGCAGGTCAATCCTCTCGCCTTGAAAGTGCTGGCGAGCTTCGACTACCCGACCGAGGGACTGCGTTCCAAGCCCTGGGATGAGTTTGCTGTTGCGAACGCTCCCGTTATGGATTTCGTTTTTACCGTCTGCGATGACGCTGCTGGAGAAGTCTGTCCGGTATGGCCGGGGAAACCCATCACGGCCCATTGGGGCATTCCCGATCCGAGTAATGTTTCGGGAACCGATGCCGACCGGGAGCGAGCGTTCGTCTCGGCGTTCAAGGGTCTGAAGAATCGTATTTCCCTGCTTGTCGCATTGCCGCTGGCCAAGCTTGAGACTGCCAGTTTGGTGACGAAATTGCGCGACATTGGCACCGAGCCAACTGGCGTCACAATCTATCATAACCCGAATTGCGGCACATCGCGCAATACGCTTGCCCTGATCCGAAATGCGGGGATCGAGCCAACCATCATCGAATATCTCAAAACACCGCCATCGCGCGCCGAACTGGTCAGTCTGATCACGCGCATGGGGATCTCGGTTCGCGATCTCCTGCGGCGCAAGGGCACGCCCTATGATGAGCTTGGCCTCGATAATCCGGCCCTGAGCGATGACGACCTAATCGACGCCATGATGGCGCATCCAATCCTGATCAACCGGCCCATCGTCGTCACCCCGCTGGGTGCGGCACTCTGCCGTCCGTCCGAGGCAGTTCTGGACATCCTGCCCAACCCGCAGCGAGGCGCTTTCGTCAAAGAAGACGGCGAGAAGATCGTCGATGAATCCGGCAAGCGGATCGTCTGATGCTGGCGCTTCTGATTTTCGTTGTCACGCTCGTTTTTGTCATCTGGCAGCCTCGGGGGCTGGGTATCGGCTGGAGCGCAATGGCAGGTGCCGCCGTGGCCCTGGCGGCTGGTGTGATCCACTGGCACGACATTCCTGTCGTGTGGCACATCGTCTGGGACGCGACCTTCACCTTCATCGCGCTGATCGTCATCTCGCTGTTGCTGGATGAGGCCGGATTCTTCCATTGGGCCGCCCTGCACGTCGTGCGCTGGGGCAAAGGGCGAGGCCGTACGCTGTTCCCGCTGATCGTGGTGCTGGGAGCGGCCATTGCGGCTGTGTTCGCCAATGACGGCGCGGCCCTGCTGCTGACGCCCATCGTCATCGCCATCCTCACGCAGCTTCGCCTCAGTCCTGCTGCGGCGCTGGCCTTTATTATCGCCACTGGCTTCGTCGCGGATACCACCAGCCTGCCGCTCGTCATCTCCAACCTGGTGAACATCGTCAGCGCCAATTTCTTTGGCATTGCGTTCGATCGCTATGCCGCGATCATGGTCCCTGTCGATCTGGTAGCACTTGGTGCAACGCTGGCCGTCTTGTGGCTGTGGTACCGGCGGCAGGTGCCTGCGACCTATCCCGTCGCCGAACTGCCCGCACCTGCCACGGCCATTCGTGACCCCCATGTGTTCCGGGCGGCATTTCCGCTACTGGCCCTCGTACTGGCGGCCTATTTCCTGACCGCGCCGTTTCATATCCCGGTCTGTGTCGTAGCCTGCCTGGCCGCCGGAACCCTGTTGCTCGTCGCCGGGTATGGCCGGGTGATCCCTGTTCGCAAGGTGCTGCGGGGTGCCCCGTGGCAGATCGTGATCTTCTCCCTGGGCATGTATCTGGTGGTCTACGGGCTGCGCAATGCCGGGCTGACTGACTACCTTGCGACCGCACTGGTCTGGCTCGGTCATCAAGGGACGTTCACGGCCACCATCGGCACCGGCTTTCTGGCGGCTGTTCTGTCGTCCATCATGAACAATATGCCGAGTGTGCTGGTCGGGGCGCTGGCGATCCAGCAGGCTCACGACATCACGCCGCTGACACGCGACCTGATGATCTATGCCAACGTCATCGGCTGCGACCTCGGGCCAAAATTCACGCCGATTGGTAGTCTCGCAACACTGCTGTGGCTGCATGTGCTGGCATCCAAGAACCATCGGGTCACATGGGGGCAGTATATGAAAGTTGGACTGGCGATTACGCCGCCCGTCCTGCTGGCAACACTCGCGGCGCTGGCCCTGTGGCTGCCCCTGATCAGCCACCCGTAATACAAGAAAGGACCGATATATATGACCGCTCCTGACCTGCCAGCCCTGCACCCCGAATATCTTGAACGGGTCGATCTCGCGCGGCTCGAACCGCAACCGCGTGTGGACCATCCGCCGCGTATCCTGCTGCTCTACGGCTCTTTGCGTCCCCGATCCTTCAGTCGGTTGCTGGTGCTTGAGGCGGAACGCATCCTGAAGGTGCTGGGGGCCGAGACACGGGTGTTCGACCCGACCGGCCTGCCGATAGCGGATTCCGTGCCTGCCACGCATCCGAAAGTGCAGGAACTGCGGGAACTGTCGATCTGGTCGGAAGGCCAGGTCTGGTGCAGCCCCGAACGGCACGGCAACATAACCGCTGTGTTCAAAAACCAGATCGACTGGTTGCCATTGTCCGAAGGCTCGATCCGTCCGACGCAGGGCCGCACGCTGGCGGTCATGCAGGTCTCAGGCGGATCGCAAAGCTTCAATTCCGTCAATGCCCTGCGGGTTCTGGGCCGATGGATGCGGATGTTCACCATCCCCAACCAGTCCAGCGTGCCAATGGCCTATACGCAGTTCGGTGACGATGACCGCATGAAGCCGTCCCCCCTCTATGACCGGATGGTAGATGTCATGGAGGAACTGATGAAGTTCACATGGCTGCTGCGCGACCGGGCCGACTACCTCGTGGACCGCTATAGCGAACGGAAGACGGAATTCCGTCTCCCGGAAAGCCTGTGAGCCGGGCAATGGGCGAGCAGTTCGATGTCGTGATCGTGGGGGGCGGTCAGGCGGCCCTCGCCGCGTCGTATTTTCTACGACGGACCGGACTGCGTTACGTCATTCTCGATAACGGGACCCAGGCAGGTGGTGCATGGGTGCATGGCTGGGACTCCCTGCATCTGTTCTCGCCCGCGTCCTACAGTTCTCTCCCCGGCTGGCCGATGCCCGACACGCCGGATGGCAGCTACCCCACCCGCGACGAGGTGCTTGACTATCTGCACCGCTACGAAGCGCGCTATGCGCCGCCGATCCACCGCCCCGTAATGGTCGGACGTGTGGAACGCACTGACCAGAAATTCCTGAATGTCAGCACCAGCGTGGGTGATTTCCTAAGCCGCGCGGTCATCGGCGCCACCGGCACATGGTCTGCGCCCTTCATCCCCGATTATCCGGGCCAAGGGTTGTTTGCGGGAGCGCAAATCCACTCCTCCCATTACCACAACGCGGTACCCTTTGCCGGTCGCCGTGTGCTCGTGCTGGGCGGGGGCAACTCCGGTGCGCAGATTATGGCGGAACTGTCGCTTGTCGCCCAGGCAACATGGGTCACGCTGCATGATCCCGTCTTCCTGCCCGATGACGTGGACGGACGAGTCCTGTTCGAGCGGGCGACCGCTCGCGTTCTCGGCGGCCCGTCGGCCATGCCCACTGGCGGCTTTGGCGATATCGTCATGGTACCACCCGTGCGCGCCGCCAGGGAGCGAGGCGCGCTCCACGCGGTGCGCCCGTTTGTGCGGATGACGGCTACGGGCGTCGTCTGGCCCGATGGCCAGGAAGAGGCCATTGACGCGATCATCTGGTGTACCGGCTTCCGACCCGCGCTTGGTGCATTTGCGCCGCTCGACGTGATCGAGCCGGACGGGCTGATCCGCGTTGACGGCCAGCAGGCCATCAGGGAGCCACGTCTCTGGCTGCTGGGTTATGGCTCCTGGTGCGGCCCCGCATGCGCCACCCTGCTGGGGGCGGGCCGTGTCGCGAGATCCATGGTCCGGCAACTGGCGGCCTGGCTTGCGTCGCCAACACAGGATGTCCGTTTGTAGAAAACTTGAAGGTCTTCATTCTATGATCAGGATGAGGGCGGAAGACGGCATGGAGATAATGCCCTATTATATGCCGACACGTCTGCCATGTTTACCCACGCGACAGCCGCCATCCCTTCACGAGAGCATAGAGCGCCGGAATAACCAGCAGGGTCAGCACGGTCGACGAGACCATGCCGCCCACCATGGGGGCCGCGATCCGGCGCATGACCTCGGACCCGGTGCCGGCGCTCCACAGGATGGGCACAAGGCCCGCCATGATCGCCGTGACCGTCATCATTTTCGGCCGCACGCGCTCCACCGCGCCGTGCATGATCGCAGCCCTCAAGTCCGCGCGCGTCAGTGCGCGCCCTTCGGCCTGGGCCCTGCCGCTGACGTCTGCCAAGGCATTGTCGAGATAGATCAGCATGATCACGCCCGTCTCGGACGCGACACCCGCGAGGGCGATGAACCCCACCACGACAGCGACACTGACATTGTAGCCCAACCACCAGGTCAGCCAGATCCCACCGACCAGCGCAAACGGCACCGACAGCAGCACGATCAGCGTCTCCGTGATCCGTCCGAAATTGAGATAGAGCAGCACGAAGATCAGAACCAGCGTTGCCGGCACGACCAGCTTCAGCCGCGCCATGGCGTGCTGCATATATTCAAACTGGCCGCTCCACGCGACGCGGTATCCCTGCGGGAGCGTAACCCGCTCGCGCACGGCGCGGGCCGCGTCGTTGACGTAGCCGCCGATATCGCGTCCGTTCAGGTCCACATAGACATAGGCGACAAGCTGGGCATCCTCGGTGCGGATCGAGGGCGGTCCCCCGGTGAGACGGATCACCGCCACCTGCCCCAGCGGGATCATCGCCCCGCCCGGCGTCGGCAGCAGCACCTGTTCGGCGATCGCCTGCGGGTCATCGCGCAGGTCACGCGGGTAGCGGACGCTCACGCCGTAACGCTCGCGCCCTTCCACGGTCGTCGTGACCGTCTGGCCGCCGAGCGCCGTGGCCACCACCTGCATCACATCGTCGACCGACAGGCCATAGCGCGCGATCGCGTTCCGGTCGGGTATAATCTCCAGATAGTGGCCACCCTCCAGGCGCTCGGCAAACGCACTGGTGGTTCCGGGAATGGTGCGCACGACCTGCTCGACCTGTTCCGCAATTCTGGCGAGCTGTCCCAGATCCGGCCCGAACACCTTCACCCCCACCGGGGTACGAATCCCCGTGGCGAGCATGTCGATGCGGGCGCGGATCGGCTGCGTCCACGCGTTGCTCACCCCCGGCAGGTCAAGCGCCCGGTTCATGTCGGCCTTCAGTTGGTCCGGGGTCATGCCGGCCGGCCATTCGCTTTGCGGCTTGAGAGTGATCACCGTCTCGAACATTTCCGTGGGCGCCGGATCGGTGGCCGTCGCCGCGCGCCCGGCCTTGCCGAACACCGACTGGACCTCGGGAAAGCTCTTGATGATGCGGTCCTGACCCTGCAGCAGCTCGACCGCCTTGGTGACCGAGAGACCTGGCGGCGTGACCGGCATGTAGAGCCATGTCCCCTCGTTCAGATCGGGCATGAACTCGCTGCCCAGATGGGCCGCCGGATAGATCGTACCGGCGCCAATCCCGATCGCAAGGAGGACGAGCAGGACCGGTCCCCGCAGCACGACGCGGATTACGGGACGATAGAGCGCGATCAGCACGCGATTGATCGGATTACGCGCTTCGGGAAGGATGCGGCCGCGCACGAAGGCCAGCATCAGGACCGGCACCAGCGTCACCGCGAGCAGCGCGCCGCCCGCCATGGAAAAGGTCTTTGTGTATGCGAGCGGCTTGAACAATCGTCCTTCCTGCCCCTCCAGGGCGAACACCGGCAGGAAGGACACGGTGATGATCAGCAGGCTGAAGAACAGCGACGGCCCGACCTCGTTCGCCGCCGCCAGCAGCGCCGGGCCACGCGCTTCACCGGGCGCCAGCCGCTCCACGTGCTTGTGCGCATTTTCGATCATCACGATCGCCGCATCCACCATCGCCCCGAGCGCGATGGCGATGCCGCCCAGACTCATGATGTTCGACCCGACACCGATCATGTGCATGGCCAGGAAAGCGAACAGGACGCCGACAGGCAGGGTCACGATCGCGACCAGCGCACTGCGGACGTGCAGCAGGAAGACGACGCAGACGAAGGAGACGATGAGACTCTCCTCGATCAGCGTGTGCCGGAGCGTGGCGATGGCACGCAGGATCAGGGCCGAGCGATCATAGACCGGCACAATGGAAACGCCCGGCGGCAGGCTAGGCAGCAGCTCGGCGATCCGCTGCCTGACGCTCCGGATCGTCGTCAAGGCATCCGCTCCGTCGCGCTTGACGACGATGCCGCCGACCGCCTCTCCCACACCGTCCAGTTCCGCGATGCCGCGCCGCTCGTCGGGGCCGAGTTCGACGCGCGCGACGTCTCCCACCGTGACTGGCGTTCCGACGGCGTCGACCTTCAGCACGATCCGCTCCAGATCGCGGACATCGCGCACATAGCCCCGACCGCGCACCATATATTCCGTTTCGGTCAGCTCGATGGTGCGACCGCCGACATCCTGATTGCCCTGCCGCACCGCATCGCCCACGCGCGACAGCGGGATACCGTAGGCCTGGAGCTTCCGGGGATCGACGACGATCTGATATTGCCGTTCGAACCCGCCAATGGCGGCCACCTCGGCGACGCCGGACGCCTTGGTCAATTGAAAGCGGATCACCCAATCCTGCAGGCTGCGCAATTCCGCCAGCGTGCGCTGTTTACCCTGGACGACATATTCGTAGACCCAGCCGACACCGGTTGCATCCGGCCCCAGCGACGGCGTGACACCCGCGGGCAGGCGCTTCTGCGCGAAATTGAGATATTCCAGCACGCGCGAACGCGCCCAGTAGAGATCGGTACCGTCGTCGAAGACGACGTAGACGAACGACGTGCCGAACGTCGAAAAACCGCGCACCACTTTCGAATGCGGCACCGCCAGCAACGCCGTGGTCAAGGGATAGGTGACCTGATCCTCGACGACCTGCGGCGCCTGGCCGGGATAGTCGGTATAGACGATCACCTGCGTGTCCGAGAGATCGGGAATGGCATCGAGCGGCGTGTTCATCACCGCCCAGACACCAGCCCCCACGAGGAACAACGTTCCCAGTATCACCAGCAGCGGGTTACGCGCCGACACCGCAATGATTCTGGCAATCATCGACCGGCACTCCCTGCCCGGGCAGGCTTGCTGTCCGGCACGGTAAAGGCCTGTAGGGCGGCGCGCAGATTACTTTCGGAATCGATCAGAAAGTTGGCGCCGACCACCACGCTTTCCCCCGCCTTCAGGCCATCCAGGATCTGAGCCTCGTCATTGCCACGCGCGCCGACGCGCACCGAACGGGGTGCAAAACGGCCCTCCCCCGTTTCGACCAGCACAACCTGACGGGTGCCGCTGTCGATAACCGACGAGGACGGCACGACCAGCACCGGCCCCGCCATGGACGCAGGGACATCGATCGCGATATCGGCATACATGCCTGCCCGCAGCACACTATCCGCATTCGGCAACACGATCCGGATACGTCCGGTTCGCGTCTCGGTGGAGACGCTCGGATAGAGGAAATCGACGGTTCCGTCGAAGCGACGACCGGGAAAGGCGACAAGGCTGGCGTGCGCCTGCTGACCGACCCGCACCGCGCCCAGATCCTGCTCCTGCACTTCGGCAATCAGCCAGATCGGTGCGGTCGCCGCCGTCCGGTACAGCGGTTGATCCGGCCCGACGCGCGCGCCCTCCACCGCCATCTTTTCGGTCACGACCCCGTCCGCCGGCGCAACGACCGGGATGTGCCGCACGGCATGCCGGGTGCGTCGCAGCCGCGCGATTTCGGTCTCAGGCGCCCCAAGAGAGCGCAGGCGCTCCAGCGCGGCCGTTGCCATAGCCGGGTCCAAACTGGTGGCAATCAGATATTCCTGCTCGGATGCAACCAGATCCGGCGCGTAGATTTCGGCCATGACCTGGCCACGCCAGACAGGATCGCCTGTGGCAGCGATATCGAGATGCTCGACCCAGCCGCCGACCCTGCTTGTCACCAAGGCGATGCGCCGTTCATCGAACTGGGCAATGCCGGTGGCATGCACGCTGCGGTTCAGCACCGGCTGCACTGCGGCAACGGAAGTCCGCACGCCGAGGATCTGCAAACGACCGGGCGGCACAAAAACCGTTCCCGCATCCCGGATCTCGTTCTCATAGACAGGGAGGTACGCCATCCCCATGGCATCTTTCTTCGGCACCGGCGAAGTGTCGGGCAGCCCCATGGGATTGCGATAAAATAGCACCCGGCCACGATCCGCCGACCGGGCCGAGGGACCGGAGGATCGCGAGGACGCGGCACCAGACCCCTGTGACCCGTCAGCATAGACCGGAACATAATCCCGACCCTCCGACGTCTTCTTCGGATTGGCGGAATAGGCGGGCTTGCCGTCCGGATCCTGGTAATAGAGTGGCGTTCGGTCAGTCGCCGTCGCCGGTCCTGGCGTAGCGGTCGAAAGCGGGAGCAACGCCAGGACCAGGGACAGAAGACGCACCTTCACAGATCACCCCCGATCAGGCGCTCGATGGTGGCCAGTTCCGTCTGTTCGTCGGTCTCGGTCCGGAGAAGCTCCAGCTCGGTGTCGTGCATCTGATGTTCCGCCGCGATCGCTGCCGCGAGATCGCCATGCCCCTGGCTGTAGCTGGCCAGCGTCGTCCGCGAGAGCGCGTCCGCCTGCGGCATACGCTGGCGACGGAGGAGGCTCTCCACATCGCGCGCCGCCTTGAGGCGGGCCAAGGCTTCGGCCAAGGCTGCCTGGATGGTCGCCATCGTTCCGTCGCGACGGCGCTCGGCGGCATCAAGGCGCGCGGTCTGCGCGTCTTCGTCGGCGCGCTTGGCACCGAACTGCACGGGGATGCTCAGCGAGACCATGGCGCTGAATCCCGTCGGGGCATTGGTCTGCACGACCGGGCCGCCGCCGACCGTCACATCGGGATACCAGGCCCGCTCGGCCAGCCGTCTCCGGCTTTCCGCCTCGTCGATTGCCGCGCTGTTCGCATGGACGGCGCCATTCCCGCTGCGCGCCCGGTCGAGCAAGCTCTCCACGCGCGGCAGAACCGCTGGGATCGGACGTAGCCGCATGGGCTCGGCCAATGGGGCGCCCGGGGGGCGGGCCAGCAGCGCATTCAGTTGGGCGGCGGCGGACTCTCGCTCGGCCTCCAGCCGGCTCGCCTCGATGACGGTGTTCGTCTCCTCCTCCTGGGCCTGGATCACGCCCGATTGGGCACCGTCGCCCTGGCCGTAGCGCACCATGGTCGCCTGCCGCATCTTGCGGGCGAGCGTCTGGATCTGCCGGTTGACCACCAGCGCGCGGGTAAAAGCGTAATAGCGCGCGAAGGCAATTTTGATCTGCGCGTCGAGTTCGTCCTGGGCGGCCCGCTCCCGGCCGCGCGCCGCGTCCACCTCGGACAGCGCCGCACGATGACGCAGATCCCGCTTTCCCCAGAGCGGGAAAGTTTGCGAGATCGTGATGAAGTTCATGCTGAACAGGCCGCCGGAGTGATAATTCTGGTAATTCTCCGTCAGCACCGGATCGTCCAGCGCACCGGCCGCTTCCGCCTGGGCCGCAGCGGCGGTCGTATCGAGTCCGGCGGCCCGCACCGCGGGGTTCAGGCGCTCGCCGAGCGCGAGCAGGCTCTCTACGGTGGCACCCGGCGGCCCTTCAGCCGCACGAGCAGCCCCGGATGAAACGATAAGAGCAGCCGCAGCCAGGAGCAGGCGCCCCGCCGCGTCACGGTTCCGCCGGGTTGCCATGCTATTTCTCCAGCGTGACAACAACGGAACCGCGCACCGTCTCGGTTTCACCCTGCACCTTGGCCGCGAGCGTGATCGCCCACGGGCCGGGAGCACCGGCATCGAGGTCGATACGATAGAGCCCATCGCCTGACGCCGGCTCGATGGTCGTGGGCGAGGTCATCGTCGCCATGCCCATGGGGCTCATGTCGGCCTTGCTCTCGAAGATGACGGCGTCCATGACCGGCTTGCCGTCGGGCACATGCACAAGCCGCACGATCATGACAGCCTTGTCACCGCTCAGATGTGCCTGCTTGCCGGCAGCCTCGAAACGATAATCCGTCGCTGCCGCGAATGTCGGTGACACAAAGGCACCGGTCACGACGACGCAGGAGGCGAGCGCCAACGCACCCGCGATCAGATATGTACGCATGATAATGGAATCCTTCCCGCCCCGGAAATCCGGGGATAGAGCGCTGATCGACGTCCGGTTGCGGTCAGGACGCGCGAATACGCGCGCTCCTGAACGCAGGACGTGCGGAAACCAACGCCGTCACGGCGCCGGTGGGATCAGGCGGTTCTGGGAGGGAAGGAAAGCGGCTCGGGCGAGCGGCCGACAGGAACACGTTCGGCAAGGCTATAGGCGATCATGCTGTAGCGGACCGGGCTTCCGATCGCCGCGGCCTGCGTTGGGCGATCAGGCACGCCGAGGCACTGCATGGTTTTCAGGCACTCCGGCGTCATGCCCTTGAACGGTGCGGTCGTTCCGGCGGGATGCATCGAGACCGACCCATCACAGCATGGCATGGCCGCATCCAGGCTCGTGGCCTGCTCGGCATTCTGCGGCGGCATAGCCTGCACGGTGGCCGCGCCCATAAAGGCAAGACCAACGATAACGAATACCAGACGTCGGAGAAAGCACCACCGCATACCGGCCATCATCTCGCAAACAGGCAAAGGGGGCAATCTCTTATGCACGGAGCGGAAGTCATGCCGCGCTCTTGGGCCGGTCGTTTGGGCTGGGACATCCCTCGCCACGCGAGGCCGGGCAACTCACTTGAATGTCCGATCTGCGGAAGGGACTCGGCCGATCCGCGTCCTCCATCCCTCCGCGCACCACAGATACTTGACCAGTGCCGCGATCGCGAGCACGAGCACGATCAGCGTGAGCAGGCCGAACAGGCCCATGCCCCATCCCATGCCCTGCATGCAGTTTGTCATCATGACGGCCTCCCATGAGGCAATGATGCGGCCCGCCATGGCGATCCGCACGAACCATGACGACGTTGGCATTGTCCCGACTGTTTTCAATGCCAAGAAGGGCATTCCCGGATGCGTTCCCCGCACGTCGCGAAGAACGACGTCATCGCCCGCACGCATCTGGCGGAGATCGACGGCAAGATGCGTGACTTGCAGGCCCTGCGTCGGGAACTGGTCGCGATGATCGGGCAATGCCACCATGGCACCGTCGCCGACTGCCGTATCATTGAGGCGTTGGCACCGCGTCAGTGAGCGTGGCCGTGCCGATGATGCAGGTCGGGATAATGCGGATGCCGATGGACCATCGGCATGTGCCGGTGCCGATGCGTGTGCGGTTCGCCCGTCGGATCGCCAGGCCCGTGCGCATGCTGATGGTGTTCGTCATGGCGATGCCGGTGCTCATGTTCCATGGCCTCGTGCGCATGCTCGTGATCGTGGCGCTCCGACAGGTGGAGCCACAACCCGAAACCCATCAGGCCGCCGGCGATCAGCAACCTCAGCGACAAGGGATCGTGGAGCACCACAACCGCCAGCAGCGCGCCGACGAACGGCGCAAGCGAGAAATAGGCCCCCGTGCGCGCGGCACCGAGATGGCGCAGGGCCAGCACGAACAGGACAAGGCTCACCCCGTAACCCATGAACCCCACGGCTCCAGCGGCGCCGAGTCCCCCGACAGTCGGCAGGACACCGCCCCTCCCGAACGCCAGCAGAAGATTGACCGTCCCTGCGACCAGCCCCTTGAGCATTGCGATCTGCATCGGATCGGCCGCAGAAAGTTTGCCGGTCAAGTTGTTGTCGATCCCCCAGCACAGGCAGGCCGCTGCGATGAACAGGGCGCCCTGGTCAAGCATCGCATGCCCCTGCCATGATAATAACGCGGCGCCCGAGAGAATGGCGAAGGCGCCCAGCAGAAGCCGCCGGTCCACGTTCTCGCGGAATACGATCCAGGCAATCCCCATCGTCGCCAGCCCTTCGAGATTGAGCAACAGCGACGCGCTGGCCGCGTCGGTGCGCGCCAGCCCCAGCATCAACAGCAATGGGCCGGCAATCCCACCCGCCAGGATCACCAACGCCAACCAGGGCAAGTCCCCACGCCGCAACGGCGCTTCCGCAACGGGGCGTCCACGCATCCAGCGCAACAGATGCACCGCCGCCAGACCGATCCCGGAACCGAGATAGAGCAGCCCGGCCATCATCCACGGATCGACGGAGCCAAGGAGAAGCTTGGCGAACGGTGTGCTGGCTCCAAACAGGATCGCGGACAATAATGCGAAAAGGATGCCAATGCGGTTCATGGCCCGATCCTACCGCACGGTGGCTCAATCGAGAATGGGCCCCGCTGCAAGCGATGAGCAGACTACCGCCCGCGCTCTACGCTTCGATTTTGATGATAACGTGCCGGTTTTCCAAATGGATACACGATGCATGGACCGCACCGTCAAACGGCGATCGTCACATTACTGGCCAGGACGACACCATTACTTCATCGCCGCTGCCGCCCCAGGTCTATGTCGAACCGTCTCCGCAGCATGCCAGTCGCCCATGTTCCTGAACCGGCGGGCAAGGAACGTCGCCATAGGAGCAGAAGACGCAGCAATCCCCCGGCTTCGGTTTCAAGACGACGCCACAATGTGGGCAATCGTAAAAGAACTGGCAGGCATCGGTCGGCATGGTTTCCAGTGATTGCTGGCCACATGCGGGACAGGTCAGAAGCGAGGCAGGCCGAATCATCTTACAGACAGGCTCCTGAGCAGGACGGGTTCCAGGCGTGGCCACACCAATGCCGCCAGCACGATGAGCGCGGTGGCAAAGGATAGCATCTGGATAACCCCGATGCGTCGCCGGATAGACCCACTTTCCACACCCGCACAACAGACCCTGGCCTGCCGCCGATTGAGCGCCCAGGCGCTGACCAGCGCCGCGACCGCCAGCGCAATCAATGGCACGCGCCATGGCGCAAGTCTCGACAGAACACTGAAAACCCCCGCACCGGCGCCCAGAGAAGCGAAGGCGAGCGGAATGAGGCAGCAGGACGACGCGATCAGCGCACCCACACCGGCGGCCATACCGCCCGCGACACACAGGACTCCACCTCTTTCCATGCCCATGCGGCTACGTGATGTTCGTTGAGGCAGGTCCGCCGTCTCATCCATGATCGTCACTTTCCCATTGCGTCGCGCTTCATGCTACACCCCGTAGTGGCTACGGACTCAAGAGCAGGAGTGACGCATGGTCGCCATCACGATCGGCAAGCTGGCATCGGAAACCGGCGTTCATCTGGAGACGGTGCGCTACTATGAGCGCATCGGCCTCATTCCCGCGCCGCGAAGGGCGCGTAATGGCTATCGCCATTATCGGGCCGAGGATGTCAGGCGCCTGTCATTCGTCCGACGCGCGCGGGATCTTGGTTTCGACATCGAGGAAATCAGAACCCTGCTCGCCTTGGCAGAACCCGGCCTACCCTCCTGCGACGAGGTCAGAACACTCGCCATAGCTCATCTGGGCGACATCCAGAGCAAGATCTCCGACCTGCAACGGCTCGCATCGCTCCTGACAACAAGCATCGAACAATGCCGTGAGTCGGAGGCCCTGACTTGCCCGGTGCTCGATATGCTGGGTGCCTCTGCGATCGGAAGCACGCCCAACCCGTGACGTATCGTTCCGGGAGGCGGTTAAGGTCTTGGCGTGGGTCCAATAATGGCGTCCGATCCGCGGCAGGCTACCCGCGCAAGAACCCAATCGCCACCGGCTCGATCCGTGGCCAGAGCCATGCAAGACACCCCATGATCGTGGCGAACCCCATGATGCCGAGCGTCTGCCAGCCAGGCCTGTGTCCTGTCCGGTACGCCTGATAACCCACCCAGAACCAACCGACAGCAACCGCCAGGATCGCGACCGGCGTCAGCCAGCGATAGGCGTTGGCGAACCAGGCGAGAATACCGCCTACTGACCCGAGGATCGCGGCCGGCAGCGCGAGCGGCACGACGCAGCACACGCCGCAGGCCAGCGCCGCACTGGACGCCGTCATGGCAACCGCGCTGGCCGCCTTGTTTCCCGATGCGCTCGCCTCGCTCATGCGCCGCACTCCGCCGCGCACCCGCAGGTCTTTTTCATCGGCGCGGTTGCTGGCTGACTGCGCGACGCAAACTGCTCAAGCAGCGTTTCCGCAGCCTCACGCGCATACTCCGGGGCAGTAATCGTCAGAGTCAGCGCATCCATACGTTCAGCGATGTCAAACGCGAGGAACGCGCAACAGGTTCGTTCGCCTTCGACCATACGCGCGATATCGTCCCGTGCGGCAGGATCATAATCCAGCACGAGATGAAGACCATCTCGGTGCGCTGACCGAAGCGCCCTGGCGTTGAGACTGGCGATCCACTCCAGCCGCCTCGCCAGATCGCTGTTCTCCAGTGTGCAGGCAAGTGGGGCAGGCTCGTTTGGCTTCGTCACGATACTACTTCGATGCCGTTCCGCCCGTTCGCGTGACGGTCTGGCGCTTGTTTACGAGTTCAAGTAACTTGAGGTTCAAGATATTTTTTACGCGAGTTTCCCCCCATGCCCGGATACAAGATCGGCGAGTTGGCCGAGCGCACCCGTACCAATGCCCCCACGATCCGCTATTATGAAGAGATCGGCCTGCTTCCACGTCCGGAACGACAGGAAGGCAATCAGCGGCGTTATGCTGAAGACGATGTTCGACGGCTTACCTTCATTCGGCGCTGCCGGGCGTTTGGCTTTTCGATCGATCAGGTTCGGGCATTGGTCGAATTGGTACAGGACCGTACGCGATCCTGTGCGGAAGCCCGCGACCTCGCGCATACTCACCTGATGGACGTCCGGGCGAAGTTGCGCGAATTGAAGGCGCTCGAGAAAAGCATCGCCGGGTTCGTCGCGACCTGCGACGCACAATGCGCCGGCGGTCCCGGCTCCGAGTGCGTGATTCTTGACGAACTTGCCACCATCGAGCCGGCGGGGAACCGCGCATGCTGCGAAAGTGCGGTCTGATCTTCGCCTATAATCCATCTTCGGATGGGAGAAACCTGATAGAACGAAAGAGATAAAAACGATGAATTCCACACCACCGAACGACATGGCCGGCACCCTGCGACGGGTCATCTCTCTCGTGGGACTTCTGAATCTTGCCTATTTTGGCATCGAATTCACGGTAGCGCTTGCCATCGGCTCGGTCTCCCTGTTCGCGGATAGCGTCGATTTCCTGGAAGACGCCTCCGTCAATTTCCTGATCGTAGCGGCACTCGGCTGGACGGCGCGCAGCCGGGCGCGGGTCGGAATGGCCCTTGCCGCTATCCTGCTGGTTCCGGCGCTCGCGACGCTCTGGACCGCATGGCAAAAATTCAATCTTCCGACACCGCCCCAGCCGCTCGTCCTGTCGGTGACAGGATTGGGGGCGCTTGTGGTAAATTTCTCCTGTGCGCTCATGCTGACCCGCTATCGCTATCATGCAGGCAGTCTGACGCGCGCTGCCTTCCTGTCGGCGCGCAACGACGTGCTGGCCAATATCGCGATCATCGTCGCAGGCCTGGTCACGGCCTTTCTGTGGCACGCCGCATGGCCGGACCTACTTGTCGGGCTCGGTATCGCCGCGATGAACGCCGACGCCGCCCGCGAAGTCTGGCAGGCCGCGCGCAATGAGCACCGCGCGGCAGCATAGCCCCCTCAATTTACGTCCGGGGCGCGAACAGGATCAGGCTGGCCCCGCCGAGGCACACTAGGGCACCAACAATCTCCCACCGGTCCGGGGTGCGCCCCTCGACCAGTCGCATCCACATGAGCGAGGCGGTGATGTAGACGCCGCCATAGGCTGCATAGGCCCGCCCCGCCGTATCCGTATCGATACGGGTCAGCAGAAAGGCGAACAGGACCAGCGACACCATGCCCGGAACGAGAACCAGCGGCGAACGCCCCAGCCGGAGCCAGCTCCAGAAGGCGAAGCATCCGCCGATCTCTGCAAAACCCGCGACGACATAGATGATGAAAGGTAGCACAAACCCCACTGTTACATACTTTCCAGTCAGGATCGTGAAGCAGCCACTCCACGATCACCATATCCCGCCATTTGAATGGCCCCGGGTTTTCGGAGACGTTTTCTATCCGGTTTAAGCGGCCAATGCATGCGATTTCTGTTGTGCATGGAAACGTGCCTCAGCCACTTCTGGCGGGATGTTTCCAATGGATGACAGAAGGCAACGATTATTGATCCAATTGACCCATTTAGAGGTGGCCAGTTCGATGCCGCCACGGGGCAGACACCACAAGGTTTGGCAAACGCGGCTTTGGAGTGGATACGCTGCGGATCACGGAGCGGCTCCGCGCCCGGCGGTTCAGGCCGAGCGAAAGTCCTGCTGCGGCTAAATCAGTTCTTCGCGATTTTTGACGTGTGCGTGTCGGTCCAGAATGATGACGTCGCCATGCTTCGCCTTCTCCTCGGGCTCGATGTGAATGTTGATCACAGCCTGCCCGAGCTGTGTCCTGAGTGCGTGCTCGATGTGGTCGCAGATCTCATGCGCCCTGCCGACGGTCATCCCCGTCGGGACCACGAGATGAAATTCAATGAATGTCGTGTTGCCCGCGACACGCGCCCGCACGTCGTGGGCTTCGATCGCCCCTGATGCATTCCCTGCGATCGTCCGGTCCAGGCGTGAAATCAATTCGGGATCGGAGACTTCATCCATCAGCCCGGCGACGGCTTCCCGCACGACACCATAACCTGCCCAAAGGATATTGACTGCGACCAGGCCGCCGATGGCCGGGTCAAGCCGGAGCCAACCAGTCACCGGGATCAGCGCAAAAGCGATCAGGACCGCAATGGTCGTCCAGACGTCCGTCAGGATGTGCCGGCCGCCCGCGACGAGCGCGGGCGACTTCCACTGCTTGCCATTGCGGATCAGTAGCAGCGCCCAGAACAGGTTTATAACCCCGGCGCTGCCATTCAGGGCCAAGCCCAGAAGCGGCGTGTCCGGTGCTTTCGGGTGCTGCCAGCCGATCCAGGCTTCCTGGAAGATCAGAATTGCCGTTGCGAGCACGAGGCCACCCTCGATGATCGCGCTCAGATATTCCGCTTTCTGGTGGCCATAGGGATGGTTTGCGTCTGCGGGTTGTGCGCTGACCCACAGGGCGATAAGCGCGCCGACGGCGGCCGCTACATTGACGATTGTTTCCAGCGCATCCGAGTAAAGCGCGATGCTGCCCGTCATCCAGTAGGCGGCAAGCTTCAGGGCCAGAACGACCAGACTGACGGCAAGTGTGCCCCATGCGGTCTTTATGGTGCGGTTCATGGGGACTACTCCTGCATGCTGCGACCCGTTTGCGATACTCGATGATTTGTTTACGACGCTTTGCACCCTGCCTCCGTGCCGAGATGTTCTGACGTGCATAAAGAATGATCGCTCAGGACCTGAATGATCCGACAGGTCCCGATTGTGTTGCATGAACACTGATCCAACATGCGTTGCAATTCGCCCTGGAGAGCCGTCAGGCGGGCAATACGGTTCCTGACCTCGATCAATTGGCGTTTTGCTATCTCATATGCGGCCATACAGTTTTGATTGGGATCGTCAGCAAGATCTAGTAATTCACGGATTTCATCTAGTGAAAATCCAAGTTCCCGCGCATGGCGAATAAAACTCAGGCGCTCTTTTGCTTCCTCTCCATAGACACGCTGCCCTCCTTCACTTCGGTCGGGCTCCTCAAGGATGCCGATCTGCTCGTAATAGCGGATGGTCGGCACCTTGACGCCAGTTGACCCGGATAATTTTCCGATACTGAACATAAAAGCCCCCTTGAACCTCTAGCGACTAGAGGAAGTAGATAACGGATTCGCTGCTGGGTGAACAGGAGAATCCGGATGCCGGACAGGCGCGAGTGGGATGTCACGGGCATGGACTGTGCTGCTTGTGTCAGCAAGGTGAAGGGCGCGCTTGGTCAAATCGCAGGCGTCCAGAATGTAGAGATTTCCCTGGTGTCTCAGAAACTGCGACTGACCATGGATGAGAATGCGATTTCCGTGACCAAAGTCGAAGAGATGGTCAGGAGCCTGGGATATGGTATCCGGCGCCTCAATCCTGCCACTGTAGCTGACATTGTATTTGCTCAGGATGCGACGAATGACGCCGGCGCGCCTGATACGCCCTGGTATAAAACCGGAAAGGGACGACTTGTTGTCACGACCGGTATTTTGTTGGTGCTGGCCTGGGGTATCAGCCTGATCGCACCAAACGAGATGAAACCCTGGCCATTTGTCGGGGCCTGCCTGGTAGGGCTTTTTCCGGTTGCCCGCCGCGCCTTAGCCTCGCTCCGGGTTGCTCAGCCGTTTTCCATCGAAGCCCTGATGATGATCGCGGCGATCGGTGCGCTATTTATCGGCGCGGCCCAGGAGGCTGCACTCGTCGTCTTCCTCTTCGCGGTCGGGGAACTCCTTGAGGGCGTTGCCGTCAGTCATGCCCGTGATGGTATCCGCGCGCTCGGAGCGTTGGTACCGAAAATCGCCTTGCGCGAAGACACTGCCGGTATCCGGGAGGTTCCTGCTGTCGAACTCCGACTAGGCGATGTGGTCCTGGTCCGGCCGGGAGACCGCATTCCGGCGGATGGAGAGATTATTTCCGGCGTAAGTGGCATTGATGAAAGTCCGGTCACTGGTGAGAGCGTGCCAGTGTCGCGTGGGCCGACGGATGCCGTCTTCGCCGGCTCGGTCAACACGGAAGCTGCGTTGCGGGTTCGCGTGACCCGCACTGCGGCGGACAACACCATCTCCCGCATCATCCATCTTGTAGAGCAGGCCGAGGAGGCACGCGCACCGACTCAACGGTTCATCGACCGCTTCAGCCGTTGGTACATGCCGACGATCGTCGTGCTTTCGGCGGTCGTCGTATGCCTTCCCCCACTGGCGTTTGCTCAGGCTTGGTCGGTCTGGGTTTATCGCGGGTTGTCCCTTCTGCTGATTGGTTGCCCCTGCGCGCTCGTCATATCGGTTCCCGCAGCCATAGCGTCCGCGCTGGCCCTGGGGGCACATAACGGGCTGCTCATCAAGGGAGGAGCGGTCATCGAGGCCACTGCGCGGGTGAAGACAGTCGCACTCGACAAGACTGGAACCCTCACACTGGGACGGCCTGACGTCACCGACATCATCGTGCTGGACAGCTTGCCCGAAACTCAGGTTCTTGCTGTCGCCGCCGCCGTTGAAGGCGCGTCCAGCCATCCATTGGCCCAGGCTATCCTGCGCCGAGCCCAGAGTAACGGGCCGGGTATCGACATTCCCGTTGCACAGGAGAGCAGGGCAATTCCCGGAAGAGGGGTGACAGGCCGCATTGACGGAATGGATTTCACGATCTCCAGCCCCCTTCAGGCGGTACGCGACGGCGCGTTGTCAGCTACTGACACCGCACGTGCCACCGAACTTGAGGCGGAAGGAAAAACCGTTGCCGTCTTGTATGGTGACAAGGCACTCGCGTTGATTGCCCTCCGTGACGAGCCGCGCGCGGACGCGGCAGAAGCCATGCGCCAGTTACGCAACCTCGGTATTACGCCGGTCATCCTGACGGGCGACAATAGCCGGACAGCCGCCGCGATCGCCTCAATGCTGGGGGCGCATTACAAGGCCGAACTGCTGCCGGAGCAGAAGTTGGCCGAAATACGGGCTCTGGCCGCGCAGGGCGGTGTTATGATGGTCGGAGATGGCATCAACGACGCGCCTGCACTCAAACAGGCAACTGTCGGGGTCGCAATCGGCTCGGGGACCGATGTTGCCCTGGAGGCAGCCGACGCCGCCATCCTGCGGAACAGAGTCTCCGATATTCCAGCGCTGATCCGCCTCGCCCGTTCGACCATGCGAAATGTTCGTCAAAATGTCTCGATCGCTCTTGGGCTGAAAGGAGTGTTCCTGATTGCCACCATCGCGGGGCTGACAGGGCTCTGGATCGCCATTGCGGCCGATACCGGGGCAACCGTTCTCGTCACCCTCAACGCGCTGAGGCTGCTGCGCTCCCGCAGCCTCGATGCAACATCGTAAAATATTATGAGAATTTTCAGTCGAATGTCCGTGTGTTGTGTTCGGTGTCGGTGGAAATCTGTGGCGGCGAGCCTCGCAATGGCTTTGGTGTCGGGTGGCGTGGCCACAGCCGACGATACGACAGCGATTCCCGCCACCTTGCATGATGTCATCGCAGCAGCATGGACGAATGATCCTGCCCAGAATGATCTCGCGACTCAGGAAGCTGGGGCAAAGAAACGCCAGCGTGCCGCGAAATCCTGGTTCGCAGGTGGGCCATCGGTCGATGCTCAATATTATGACGACAGACCCAGCGGCCGTAACTATGCGTACCGCACGACACAGGTGGGTCTCTCCGTTCCTCTCTGGCTGCCAGGACAAGGAACGGCAACTGAGCATGTGGCTGAAGCCGATGCACAGGCCGCTGTAGTACAGAAGGATGTCGCCCATATGGCGGTGGCCATTCGTGCCACGGATGCCATCGGGGCTGTCCTGCTCGCCGAGCGACGGCGATCTGCCATGGATTCCACACTGGCTGCGTTGCGACGCATGGCCAGGGCCGTGCGGGCATCGAGCCATGCAGGAGAGAGCACATCGGCGGAACAGCAGGCGGTGGATGCGCGGATCGCTCTTTCGGAAAGCGATCGCAATGCCATCGACGAGGAAGTCGAGGCCGGCCAGGCCAATCTGGATATTCTGACCGGCCATCCGACGAAAGCCGGTCTGTCGGAAATCGACACGCACTGGCCGCTATTCCTGCGAGCGACCGCGCGGCCATGGAGCGAGGCGAACGACCCGCGCGTGCGTGCGGCTCACCAGAGCGTCACGGTCGCCACGGAACAGGATCATCTTGCCGCTCACAGTTATATGCCCAATCCGGAAATCGGCGTCGGCGTGATCAATCAGGGCCAGTACGGTTCGCCATGGGACACGCAGGTTGGGGTCAGTCTCAGGATGCCGATCCCAAGTGACGTCACATCGGTTCCCGTGAGAACGGCCGCTCAGAGTGCGCTTTCCACCGCCATCCGGCAGGAGATCGCCACCCAGAGGACCGTCAGGGCCGAGATGGCGCGCGTCCAGGCACATCTGAAAAACACATCGGCCTCGATCGTCAGTACGGCTCAGGCCGCGCACGAGATGCTTGTGCGCGCGGACGCCATGGAGCGGTCGTGGCGATCCGGTGAAACATCACTCATAGAGGCGCTTCGTGCCCGCATGGATGCCTATAACGCCCTGCTGACCTTCAGCCAGGCCGAAATCGATCATCGCATTGCGATCGTCAGAACTGTTATCGCCTTGGGGTACATACCATGAGATCGACCTGTATCCTCGTTGTCGCAGCCCTATTCGTGGCTTTACCTCACCTGGCTTTGGCGGAAGAAACAGAGGGGTGGCAGCAGACCGTGACCATGGATGCAGAAGCCCGGCAGGCCGAGGGTCTTGAAACCGTCAAGGTTAAAAAAGGCTCCGTAAGACCCCGAATTCAGGCGATGGCGAGTGTAACGGAGAACATCGCGCGTTCCGTGTCCATACGGCCGGCAGGCGATGGCAAAGTCCGCGCGGTCTCCGTCCTGCCCGGCCAGCAAGTCACCGTCGGCCAGACGCTCGTCTCCTATATTGATCACTCATTGCATGTCGTCGATCTCCAGCTTGCCCAGGCGAAAGCTAGTCTGGCCAGCGCCCAGGCCAACCTCGCTGATACTGCACTGGCGTACCGTCGTGGTAAGTCATTGGCCGGGGCCACAGTCTCCGCGGGCGAAGTGTCGCGTCGCCTTGCCGTGATGCACGAGGCGCAGAACGCTGTCCACTTTCAGGACGCTGCGGTCAAAACCCTGACCCATCGTCTTGAGGAAGAATTCACCTCGCCAACGGAACGGATCGTGGACTTCGAAAATTCGGTCCTGATCGCGCCGGTTGATGGCATGGTCGAACAGGTCGGTACGGCTGTCGATAATGATATTTCGCCCACAGACGTCGTAATCAGGATTACGAGTCTGGAAACCGTATGGGTCGTGGCTAACGTCCGCCCCGAAGATGCATCAGACATTTCAATTGGCACTGAGATGACGTTCATGCCCGTGGGAGCCGATCCCGCGCAAGCCGCGATGGCAAAGGTTCAGACCATTGAAGGTACTGCCGATCCCGAAACTGGGCTGGTGAAGGTTGTCGCGACATTTTCGGATCCGCGTCGGAGATTCCGGCCCGGCACCCAGCTCAATGCCTGGCTTCCTGCGCAGGAGCAGGCCAGCGGTCTGATCGTGCCGTCCGCCGCCCCGCAGAATGTCGACGGGCATATGGTGGTGTACCGGCAGACCGGCGCCGATACGTTTCAACCTGTTCCCGTTCGTGTGCTCCTCGAAGGGCCAGAGCAGAGCGTGGTGTCCGGAGATCTCAAGCCTGATGACACTATCGTCGCAAAGGGGAGCTTTACGCTCAAGGCGATGGCGCTTCTGTCCGGTCTCGATGGAGACTGAAAATGCTCTTTGAATTCTTCCAGAAGCAACGCTTTTTTGTTTTCGGTCTGATTTTTGCCCTCCCGATAACCGGACTGGCCTGTGTCGAAGGGCTTCCTGTCGAGCCTGTTCCCGACATTTCACCCCGCCAGGTCATGGTGACGGTTACTGCTCCCGGGCTTGCGACCGAGGAAGTCGAAAAGTTGATTACCTTTCCGGTCGAGACCAGTCTGACTGCTCTTCCGGGTCTCATTGATTTGCGCTCGGTATCAAGGACGGGTGTATCTGCGGTCTATCTACAATTCGACGATGCGACAGACATCGACTTGGACCGCGCACGTGTCGCCGAACGTCTGCCGGCCGCTCGTGAGAGTGTCGCCGTTCCGGGTGTCAGCGTTCAGATGGGGCCGCGGACGACCGGCATGGGCGAGATCATGCAGTTCCAGATCCGCGGACCTGGCTATTCGCTCATGGACCTCAACCGCATCATGCACTGGACGGTCGCGCCTGAACTGAGACTTCTAGCGGGCGTGGCCGAGGTCAATATCAATGGTGGCGCGGAACAGACCTTTCAGGTCACGCTCGACCCGCTTCGGCTGCGTACCTACGGAGTCACGGTGACAGACGTCTATCAGGCAGTTGACCGTAATAACGCCTCGGCTGGTGGTGGCTGGATTGCCCACCAGGCCGAGCAGCAGGTGATTGTTGGCCGTGCCCTGGTCGGCGACCTGAATGATTTCGGTCTGATCCCGGTCAGAATCGGCCGGAACGGGCATGTCATCCGGGTCCAGGACGTGGGGAGTATCGCACTGGGTCCGCGGACGCGCCTCGGCGCGGCGACCCGGGACGGAAACGGAGAGATCGTCCTGAGCGCGGTAATGATGCAGGACGGAGCAAGCTCGAATGCCGTTCTTGCAAATATCCGCAAAGCACTTCCTGGTATCCAGAAGTTGTTGCCAGCCGGCGTGACGCTTGACCCCTACTATATGCGCTCGACGCTAACGGGAGAAACCATTTCCACCGTCAAGGAAAATCTCCTGATCGGCGCGGCTCTGGTGCTTGTCGTTCTTATCGTGGTTCTGGGTGACTGGCGCGCGTCGCTGGTCATTGCCTCCGCCATCCCCGCCGCGCTGTTGTCAGCCTTCATCGGCATGAGGGTTTTCGGGGTCTCGGCCAACCTGCTGAGCCTCGGCGCAATTGATTTCGGTATGATTGTCGACAGCTCTCTCGTTGTCGTCGAGCACTTCATGACGTTGAGGGAGGCTGAAGGCACAAAGCGTTCCATGCGGGACACAGCTATTGAAGCGGCGAAGTCTGTCGTCAGGCCGGTGACATTTTCGATTTTCGTGATCATTATGGTCTACCTGCCGATCCTCACTCTGGAAGATATCGAGGGCAAGATGTTCCGCCCCATGGCGCAGACCGTCGCCATGGCGTTGCTGGCATCACTGATTTACTGCTTCATTTGCATCCCCGTCCTTGCAGCAGTACTCCTGCGTGATCCGAAGTCTCACCAGGAGACGAGGTTCGTGCAGTTTGTGCGACGCTATTACGAGCCGATGCTGGCCTGGAGCGAAAAGCATAGCAGGACAGTGATCATCGTCACGATCTCTGTGTTCCTCGTTTCGGTTGGCCTGGCCACGCGGTTGGGTGGGGAGTTTGTACCGACGCTGGAAGAAGGCTCCCTGACGACAACGGTCACGCGCTGGCCGAGCGCCTCACTGCCTACCGTCATTGATGAAATCGGGAAACAGGAACGAATCATCCGTTCGTTCCCTGAAGTTCAGACGGTGGTAACAAATATTGGCACACCGGCTGTTCCGACAGATCCTATGGGCCCCAACGAGTCAGACAGTTTCATCATTCTGAAGCCCCTCTCGCAGTGGAAGACCGGGCGGACCCAGGATCAGTTGGTTCAGGCGATGGCCGACACCCTCAAGGCGAAGCTCCCCAGTGCCAATTACGAATGGTCACAGCCGATCCAGATGCGAATGGATGAATTGCTCTCAGGTGTTCGCACTCAAATAGCTATCTCCGTTTATGGCGATGACTTGGAGGAACTGGCGAAACTGGCCGATGAAGTGACCTCAGCCGTGGCGGCGGTTCCGGGGGCTGCGGATGTTGCCCCACAGGGCGACGGAACAGTGCCCTTCATGCATATCGACATCAATCGGGATGCCGCAGCCAGACGTGGGGTGGCCGTGTCCGACGCTCTTGCCCAGATCACGGCTATCGGTGGATTGATCGGAAAACCTGTTGTTGTGGGCAACGCGATCATACCAACTCAGATCCGCCTTGATCCGACTTCGACCCTGTCAGTTTCGATGATCGGAAATCTGCCCGTGCGCAGGTTGGACGGACAAGGGTGGGTCTTGCTGTCGGATATTGCGAAACTACAGGTGATAGACGGCCCTTCCCGGATTGATCGGGACCGTATTCATAGGCGCGTCATTGTTCAGGCCAATGTCCGGGGGCGGGACGTCAGTTCCTTTGTCGCAGCGGCGCAAAAAGCGGTTGCGGAGAAGGTCAGACTCCCGTCAGGCTATCGTCTTGAATGGGCCGGACAGTTCGAGAACCTGAAATCGGCAATGCAACGTCTGGGTCTGGTTCTACCCATCGCT
Source organism: Acetobacter aceti NBRC 14818 (assembly GCF_000193495.2). Lineage (NCBI taxonomy): Bacteria > Pseudomonadati > Pseudomonadota > Alphaproteobacteria > Acetobacterales > Acetobacteraceae > Acetobacter > Acetobacter aceti. The sequence continues at coordinate 2,044,933 of NZ_AP023410.1, forward strand.
CTCTTGTTGATATTTGCGCTCCTGATTGCAGCATTAGGATCATTCAGGGCGGCCTCCCTGGTATTCATCAATCTCCCTATAGCAGCGACGGGAGGAATTTTCGCACTGACCTTGCGTGGGTTGCCGTTTAGTATTGCTGCCAGCATCGGTTTCATTGCGCTGTTTGGTGTGGCCATTCTCAATGGCGTCGTTCTTGTAAGTCAGATCCGCGCGCTTCAGGAAGCCGGCATTGATGCGGCAACGGCGGCATTCGAGGCAGCACGCGCCCGATTCCGGCCTGTCATCGCGACCGCAAGCGTCGCTAGTCTGGGCTTCTTCCCGATGGCGTTTTCGGGAAGCATGGGCGCGGAGGTCGAGCGGCCGCTTGCGACTGTTGTGATTGGAGGTCTTGTGACATCGACCCTGCTCACTTTGCTTGTTCTACCAACCCTTTATGCTAGCCTGTTTCGGAAGCGCTGAATTCAGAGGACATACGAGCCTTTTGTGACTACTTCATTTCACCGTTGCCGCCAACCATGGCGTTTGCATCCCACACTAACCTTCCTGTGCGGTGGATGTCGGTCGGTTAGGATGCGGCCGATCATCAGGAATTTCAAAGTCTGTACACTCGTTCGATTCACGAAGAAGACCTAGAAGTGCATCAGGAACGGGCTCATTGATAATGCTACCAAACCGCGCACGAAAATGCTGTTTTATCCAGAATTTGACGATCTGGTCCTCAGACTCGATGTCCATCTCCGAATACCTTCCATGACCGATCAGTGAATTAAGTCACGGTCCTGCGGCCCCAACGTCATGAGGTGATCCACGATATTTCGTACATTCATCCAGAATTGCGCGCTGTCGCTCTGACCCGCGTCAACACATCGCAAGACATGCGTATGCGCTTTGTTCCGCGCTCCACTCCATCCGAAGGATCGGATCAAGGCGTCTGCCATGTCTGACGCAGAACACTTATCGGAAGTTTCGTCATCGTTTTCTATCGCCAAATCCGCTCTCCGTCTCGCACGACATGACGACGACGGAAGCGAATTGAGGGCGTGACTCCCCGTACCCGCCTGGCGTCGGGCGGGTCGAAAGGTGTTTTGCACTGGGCGTAGCCACCTCCTGCCTATTCCCCTGCTGAGAACAGCCAAAGCTGTTCACCGCAGGACCGTAGGTCCGGGTGTTCTATTCGGCAGGCCACCCGACATAGGAGGCCGCCCAGTTGCAAAAAAGCGTTTCGACACGCTGATTTCAGGATAGCACATGGGATATCCCCATGTCACCCTTACGTAAGCGCGCGTGCGCGCTGCACCTTCGCGATGCATATCCGTCAACTCGGCAAAAAGTTTGGAGATGAAGCGAGTATTGATTAATGAAGTCGTAGCATTCTCTGCTTTGACCAACACTGTATTCAGAAGTTCCTATACTCTGCCATTCTTCTAAAAAGAAATTCCATGTCTCTATATTTCCAATAATTCCTATTCTTTTTAACATATTTTCCATCCGATGCAGGCTGCGCTGCCGATCGTCCATTCCTCATTGTCATTGCCGTCACCGTAATTTTGAAGCTCAGCCCTATCTCCGAATCGCCTGCTACCGGTGTGTCCCAGGATCGGCTGGGCGGACCTTGTCCGCACAGCGCAAGTATTTTTTCGCTCTGGTTTGCCCGGCTGCGAACAACGCTTAAAAGCACTTGAACGCAGGAATCCGCCGTTCCTTCCTCCTCTAAAAGGGAGGGCTCCCGATGTCGGGCACCAAGATTCTTTGGGGGCAGATCATCGTCGTCTTGGCGATCGTCCTGCTGACCATGTGGACTGCGACCGAATGGATCGCTTGGAAGCTGGCCTTCCAGGCTGAACTCGGGCGACCCTGGTTCGTAATCCTGCGGTTCCCATTCTACTTTCCGCCCGCGTTCTTCTGGTGGTGGTATGCGTATGACGCCTATGCGCCGGAGGTCTTCGCACGGGGTGCCTATATCGCCGCGTCGGGCGGCATCCTGGCTGCGGTCACTGCGATCGGGCTATCGGTCTGGCGCGCGCGCGAGGCGAAGCGGATCGAGACATATGGCTCGGCCCGTTGGGCTGACGCCAAGGAGATCGCCCAGGCCGGCCTACTTGACCCCGACGGCGTGGTACTAGGCCGCTATCGTCAAGAGTACCTGCGGCATGACGGGCCAGAGCACGTCCTGACCTTCGCACCAACGCGCAGCGGCAAGGGTGTCGGCATGGTCATCCCCACGCTCCTGACCTGGCCCGGTTCGGCCATCGTCCACGACATCAAGGGTGAGAACTGGGAGCTGACGGCGGGATTCCGCGCCCGTTTCGGACGTGTCGTGTTGTTCGATCCCACCAACGCAGCCTCGTCCGCCTATAATCCTTTGCTGGAGATTCGGCGCGGGGAGTGGGAAGTCCGTGATGCCCAGAACGTCGCCGATATCCTCGTAGACCCGGAAGGCAGCCTGGAGAAGCGCAACCACTGGGAGAAGACTTCGCACTCCCTTCTCGTCGGCGCCATCCTGCATGTCCTCTATGCCGAGCCCGACAAGACTCTGGCCGGTGTCGCCAATTTCCTGTCGGACCCGAAGCGCCCGATCGCCACCACGCTGTCAGCGATGATGCGGACGAAGCATCTTGGCGATGCCGGCCCGCATCCCGTCGTGGCCTCGGCCGCGCGCGAACTGCTGAACAAGTCCCCCAACGAGCGCTCGGGCGTGTTGTCCACAGCCATGTCCTTCCTCGGCCTCTATCGCGACCCGGTGGTCGCGGAGGTGACGCGGCGCTGCGAATGGCGGATCGCCGACATCGTCGGCGCCGATCGCCCGGTGACGCTCTACCTTACCGTGCCACCGTCTGACATCAGCCGCACCAAGCCGCTGATCCGTCTGGTGCTGAACCAGATCGGCCGGAGGCTGACAGAAGATCTTGATGCTGCGGCGCGGCGGCGGCGTGTGCTGCTGATGCTCGACGAATTCCCGGCCCTCGGGCGTCTGGATTTCTTTGAATCGGCGCTGGCCTTCATGGCGGGCTACCGGATCAAGAGCTTCCTGATCGCCCAGTCCCTCAACCAGATCGAGCGGGCCTACGGGCCGAACAATTCGATCCTCGACAACTGCCATGTCCGCGTGAGCTTCGCCACCAACGACGAACGGACGGCCAAACGTGTCTCCGACGCGCTCGGAACCGCCACCGAGATGAAGGCGATGAAGAACTACGCGGGCCACCGTCTTTCGCCTTGGCTGGGCCATCTGATGGTTTCGCGCTCGGAGACGGCACGCCCGCTGCTGACGGCGGGAGAAGTCATGCAGCTCCCGCCAGCGGACGAGATCGTCATGGTCTCCGGGCTGTATCCGATCCGTGCGAAGAAGGCCCGTTACTTCGAGGATGCGCGCTTCCAGGAACGCATTCTGCCACCGCCAAAGCCTACGCCCCCGAAGGACGGGTGCCCGGACGACTGGAGCCGCCGCCCCCTCCCACCCAGGCCGCCGGCACCCGATGCGGCGGCCGAAACGCGGACAGTGGAGGACGAGGAAGAAGACCCGAAGCAGTCCGCCCGGCGCCATCAGCCCGAACTGGACGAAGGCACTGTCGAGAAAAAGGAGCCGATGGAGAACGAGTTCACGCCCGATCCGGTCGATGAATTCGACGACATCGCGCCCCGCAACAACCGGATGAATGATCTCATGCGCGGTGTCGCCCGGCAGGCGTCGCTCGACCGTGGCGATGAGCTTGAGTTGTGAGGCCGCAATGGCAATGCCGAAAAAGAAGGCCCAGATCTCCGTCTATCTCGATCCCGAGGTGATGAAGACTCTGTCCGCCTATGCCGCGCGACGCGCGCAGCCGATGTCGCTGATCGTCGAGGCCGCTGTCGCCTCCTTCCTTTCGCCCGATGGCGAGGAGCGCCGCGAGGCTGCCACATCGAAGCGTCTCGACCGGCAGGACCGGCGCCTCGCGCGGCTGGAGCGTGATATTGGCATCACGGTGGAGACCCTGGCGCTGTTCATCCGCTTTTGGCTGACCACGACCCCGCCACTTCCCGAACCGGCCGCCAAGGCAGCGCGGGCACAAGCCGGAGCGCGCTACGATAATTTCGTCGCGGCCCTCGGCCGCAGGCTGGCTCAGGGACCACGACTCCAGCAGGAAATTCCGGAGGACGTTTCGGACCCCGCCGCACAGGATGATCCGGAGTCGTAATTTTCGCACCCCGCAAGTATTTTTGCCCTCCGTCTCGCTGCGTTTCTACGACGCCTGAATTCTTGTTGAACCGCCCCGTTTCCTGCCTTTCCTAATGATCCCCGTCGCCGTGCGCCCATCGCGCTCGGCTTATACCGGGGAAGATCATGTCGGTTTCCGCCATCAACCAAGGGGCAAGGGTACGGAGCATTTCCATGCTGCGTACGGCGATGGGGCCTGCGATCGCCGGGCACCTTGCCGATGCGGCTGTGGTCGAGCTGATGCTCAACCCCGATGGGCGGCTGTGGGTCGACCGTCTGTCTGAGGGGCTGGCTGATACGGGTGATGTGATTGCACCAGCCGATGCCGAGCGCATCGTCCGCCTGGTCGCACACCATGTCGGGGCGGAGGTGCATGAGGCAGCCCCGCGCGTATCGGCGGAATTGCCGACTGGCGAACGGTTTGAGGGATTGCTGCCGCCCGTTGTGACCGCCCCAAGTTTCGCGATCCGCAAGCCCGCTGTCGCCGTGTTCACCCTCGACGACTATGTCGAGGCCGCGATCATGACAACGGACGAGGCGGCATTCCTGCGCCGCGCTGTCACGGAACGGAGGAACATTCTGGTCGCGGGCGGCACATCGACGGGCAAGACCACGCTGGTCAATGCCCTCCTGGCCGAGGTTGCGAAAACCGGCGATCGCATCGTGCTGATCGAGGACACGCGCGAACTGCAATGCACGGCGCCCAATCTCATCGCCCTGCGCACCCGTGAGGGCGTCATCACCCTGTCGGATCTCGTCCGGTCCGGTCTCCGCCTGCGTCCCGACCGTATCCCCATCGGTGAGGTACGTGGGGCCGAGGCCCTTGATCTGGTCAAGGCATGGGGTACTGGCCATCCGGGCGGTATCGGCACGCTGCACGCCGGATCGGTGCTGGCTGCCCTGTATCGTCTGGAACAACTGATCCAGGAAGCGGTGGTCACGGTGCCACGCGCCATGATCGCGGAAACCATTGACGTGATCGCTGTCCTGTCTGGACGCGGGACGGCCCGTCGCCTGTCCGAACTCGCCACCGTGGACGGGATTGATCCCGGCACTGGTGCCTATCGCATTCATTCAATCGATACCGATGGAGATTAGAAATGAACCTCACGCTGTTCCGTGTGCGTCGGCACGCGCCTGTCCTCTCCACCATGCTGCTGCTGTCCATCGCATGGTGCTCCTCGGCCCTGGCGTCGGGCTCCGACATGCCGTGGGAGGAGCCGCTCAACCAGATTCTGGAATCCGTGCAGGGACCGGTCGCCAAGATCATCTCGGTGATCATCATCACGGTCACGGGTCTGACCCTGGCGTTCGGGGAAACATCGGGTGGGTTCCGCCGCCTGATCCAGATCGTCTTCGGCCTGTCCATCGCTTTCGCCGCCAGCTCGTTCTTCCTGTCGTTCTTCTCGTTCTCCGGCGGAGCACTGATCTGATGGCGGGATATGACGATGACGCGTTGCCGGGGTTCCATGTCCCGGTGCATCGCTCGCTGACCGATCCCATCCTGCTGGGTGGTGCGCCCCGTGCCGTCGCCATCGCCAATGGCACGCTGGCCGCCGCGATCGCGCTGGGCCTGCGGCTCTGGCTGATCGGAGCCGCATTCTGGATCGTGGGCCACGGGCTCGCGGTCTGGGGGGCGAAGCGTGATCCGCTGTTCATCGAGGTCGGGCGGCGACATCTCCGTTACCCCGCCTGGCTGCGGGCGTAGGGAGGGCAGGGCGATGATGTCCCTTGGCGAATATCGCAATCGCGCCGCCCTCCTGTCGGATTTTCTCCCATGGGCCGCGCTCGTGGAGAAAGGCGTCGTCCTGAACAAGGACGGCAGCTTCCAGCGCACGGCGCGCATCCGTGGTCCCGATATGGATAGCGCCACGCCTGCCGAACTGGTCGGTGTCACCGCACGGCTCAACAGTAATCTCCGCCGTCTGGGCTCCGGATGGGCGGTGTTCGTCGAGGCGCAGCGCGTCCCGGCCACACTCTATCCCGAGAGCGATTTCCCGGATGCCGCCTCGCACATGGTCGATCTGGAACGGCGTGAGCAGTTCGAGGATGAGGGCGCGCATTTCGAGAGCCGGTATTTCCTGACCCTGGTCTGGCTGCCACCGGCGGAATCGTCCGACCGGGCTGCCCGGTTCCTGTTCGAGGGCAGGGAGCGCGAAGGGCCGGACCCACACGGCATACTCCATGCGTTCGTGGATCGCTCCGACCGGATGCTGGCGTTGCTGGACGGTTTCATGCCCGAGGCCACCTGGCTCAATGACGGTGAAACGCTGACCTATTTACATTCGACCATTTCGACGCGGAACCAGCGTGTCCGGGTGCCGGAAATCCCGATGCATCTTGACGCGCTGCTGGTCGATCAGCCGCTTTCGGGCGGGTTGGAGCCGAAACTCGGCGATGCCTTCCTGAAAACGCTGACGATCACCGGTTTCCCGTCGCGGACCTTTCCCGGAATCCTGGATGACCTGAACCGGCTGGCGATGCCCTATCGCTGGTCAACCCGTGCCATCCTGCTCGACAAGACCGACGCCACCAAGGTGCTGACGAAGATCCGCCGGCAGTGGTTTGCAAAGCGTAAGAGCATCGCAGCCATTGTCCGGGAGGTGATGACCAACGAGGCATCCGTTCTCGTGGACAACGACGCTGCCAATAAGGCTGCCGATGCTGACTTGGCCTTGCAGTCCCTCGGTGCCGACGATGTCGGACAGGCGTATCTTACCGCGACCATCACGGTCTGGGACGGTTCCGCCTCCATCGCGGCCGAAAAGCTTCGGCTGGTTGAGAAGATCATCCAGGGCCGCGATTTCACCTGCATGACGGAAAGCCTCAACGCGGTGGAGGCATGGCTGGGTTCGCTGCCCGGCCATGTCTACGCCAATGTTCGTCAGCCCCCGGTCTCGACGCTGAATCTGGCGCATATGATTCCGCTGTCGGCCGTCTGGGCAGGGCCGGAGCAGGACGGGCATTTCAAGGCAGCACCGCTGTTCTACGGCAGGACGGCGGGCGCCACACCATTCCGGTTCAGCCTTCATGTCGGCGATGTTGGCCACACGCTGATCGCAGGACCAACAGGGGCGGGCAAATCCGTGCTGCTGGCGCTGATGGCGCTCCAGTTTCGGCGTTATGCGGGATCGCAGATTTTCGCCTTCGATTTCGGCGGGTCCATGCGTGCGGCGACGATGGCGATGGACGGGGACTGGCACGATCTTGGAGGCGGGCTGACGGACGAGGGCGATGGGCATTCCGCCGTCTCCCTTCAGCCGCTGGCAAGGATTGACGATCCCGACGAGCGCAAATGGGCCACGGAATGGCTGGGGCAGATCCTTGTCGGTGAAGGGGTAACGCTGACCCCCGAGGTGAAGTCTCACCTCTGGTCGGCGCTGAACTCCCTGGCGTCGTCGCCCGTTCAGGAGCGGACCCTGTCAGGTATGGTAGCACTTCTCCAGTCCAACGCCCTGAAGCAGGCAATGGCGGCATATTGCCTGGGTGGTCCCTATGGCCGCCTGCTGGATGCGGACACCGAGCGGCTGGGTGACGCCGATGTCGTGGTGTTTGAAACGGAAGGGCTGATCGGGTCCGGGGCGGCATCGTCCGTGTTGTCCTACCTGTTTCATCGGATCGAAGGACGGCTGGATGGCCGTCCGACCCTGCTGGTCATTGATGAGGGCTGGCTGGTTCTGGATGACGGGGACTTTGCTGGCCAGCTTCGGGAGTGGCTGAAAACCCTGCGCAAGAAGAATGCGTCGGTGATTTTCGCCACCCAGTCCCTGTCGGACATCGCCAATTCCCGCATTGCCCCGGCTGTGGTGGAAAGTTGCCCGACGCGGATCTTCCTGCCCAATGAACGGGCCATTGAGCCGCAGATCGCGGCCATCTACCGCGATTTTGGGCTGAACGACCGACAGATCGCCATTATCGCCCGCGCGGCGTCGAAGCGGGAATATTACTGCCAGACCCAGCGGGGAAATCGCCTCTTCGAACTGGGGCTCGGGCCGGTGGCACTCGCCCTGTGCGCCGCCTCCGGCAAGGACGACCACCGGCTGATCGACGCGATGCTGGTGGAACATGGGCGGGCCGGCTTTCTCCCAGCCTGGTTCGAGGCGCGTGGCGTCATGTGGGCGGCCGATCTTCTTCGGGAAGGAGCGATGCCATGACGGAAGAACCTTTCCGTATTCGGGCAAAAGATTTCCGCCCCGGATGTGCCGTGGTCTTCGGCGCTGCTCTGGCTTTTGTCATGCCAGTCGTGTCAGCCCATGCCCAATGGGCGGTCTATGACGGCGCCAACCACGTCCAGAACGTGCTGATCGCGGCCCGCACGCTCCAGCAGATCGACAACCAGATCACGTCACTGGCCAATCAGGCGCAGATGCTGGTCAACCAAGGTCGCAATCTGGCGAGCCTACCACTTTCGACACTGTCGACGCTGCAATCGACGATTTCCCAAACCACAGCGTTGCTCGCGCAGGCGCAGAATATTGCCTACAGCGTCCAGTCCGTCGAGCAGCAGTACCAGCAGGCGTACACGTCCGTGTCCTCTGGCATGTCCGACGGTGCCCTGTTCAGCCAGGCACAGACACGCTGGCAGAATTCTGTGGGTGGGTTCGAGGACGCCCTGAAGCTTCAGGCGCGGGTGGTAGGAAACATCCCGAGCGACAGTTCGGCCATGACGCAACTGGTTTCGGCCAGCCAGACGTCAACCGGGGCGTTGCAGGCCGCGCAGGCCGGCAACCAGCTTATGGCCCTGCAATCCCGGCAACTGTTCGACATCCAGGCGGAACTGGCCGCCAATGGCCGGGCTGCGGACCTCGAACGGGCGCGACAGGCGGCGAACGAGGCAGGGGCGGAAGCCCAATATCAGCATTTTTCGCAGTATGACGCCTATGTTCCCCAGGCCGTCGCCATCCCAAGTTCTGGATATTGAGCAATGGCGAGCGACAATGTCGGCATCATCGACGGTTTCCTGAATACCTTCGAGACTACGATCGACAGCGGTTTCGGTCTGGTGAAGGGAAGTGTGGTGTCGCTGGCCGGCTCGCTCTCGGTGCTGGACATCGTGCTGGCCGGCCTGTTCTGGGCTTGGGCCGCCGATGAGGACATCATCCAGCGTCTGGTGAAGAGGACGCTGTATATCGGCTTCTTTGCCTTCGTCATTGACCATTTCAGCGGCCTGTCGGGGATCGTTTTCAACAGTTTCGCGGCCCTCGGGCTCAAAGCCGGGGGCGGCACGCTGGCGCTTGGGGATTTCATGCATCCCGGCCGACTGGCGGCGACCGGGCTCGATGCCGCGCAGCCGCTGCTGGATGCGGCGAGTAAACTGGCGTTTTCCTTCGGTGCGCTGGCCAGCATCGTGCAGATCCTCGTCCTGCTCCTGTGCTGGTTCATCGTGCTGGCGGCCTTCTTCATCCTCGCGGTGCAGCTCTTCGTGGCGATCGTCGAGTTCAAGCTGACCTCACTCGCGGGCTTCGTGCTGATCCCGTTTGCCCTGTTCAACCGCACGGCGTTCCTCGCCGAGAAGGTACTGGGCAATGTCGTGTCGTCCGGCGTGAAGATCATGGTGCTGGCGGTTATTTCCGCCATAGCTTCCGTGCTCTTCAGGCAGTTCACGACGTCCTACGGTGATAGTGCGCCCACCATCGGCCAGGCGCTGTCCGTCGTGCTGGCGTCACTCTGCATCGTGGGTCTCGCCATTTTCGGCGGCTCGCTCGCCAATGGGCTGATTTCCGGTGCCCCGCAGCTTGGTGCCGGGGCAGCAGCGGGAACCGCGATGGCGGTGGGCGCGATGGGGGCTGCGGCTGTTGCCGCGCCCGCCGCCGTGGCGTCTGGCGGAGCGGCGGCCCTCGGTGCGACGGCAGCGGCAGCGCGCGGAGGGGCTGCCGTCGCAGGTGCCGCCACGACAGCCTACTCCATGGGGGCGGCCGGACAGACTGGTGCGGCGGGCATGGCATCGGCGGCTGGCAATGTCGGTCGCGCCGCTGGGGGTGCTGCGATGAACGCCGTGAAGAGCAAGGTCGGCGCGGCAACATCCTCGTTGAAGGAAAGCTACTCTGCTGGCGGACGCTGGGCCGCCGGTGCGATGGGCGGCGCCGGAGAAGGCGATAGGCCATCGGGTGACGGTGGGTCTTCAGGCCCGTCCGGCGGCGGAGGTGATCCCGGTACCGGGCCTGCCGGTAGCGGTAACCCTGGTGGCGGCCCCTCGGGAGGCGACCCCGATAGCGGCGACGGCTCCGACGGCAAGCCGCCCCGCTGGGCGCGGAACATGAAGCGCCGCAACGCCGCCACCCATGCCGCCGAGGCCGCCCATATCATCCGCTCCGCCGATGGCGGGGGCGGGTCCACGTCCATCGATCTCTCGGAGAAAGAATGATGTTCCGTCGCTCCACAACACGCTACGGGACCACGCCCGAGCCCGTCACCCCATACCAGAAGGCAGCGCAGATCTGGGATGAGCGCATCGGCTCGGCCCGCGTGCAAGCCCGCAACTGGCGTCTCATGGCCTTTGGCTCCCTGTTCCTGTCCGCCGGTCTCGGGGGCGGGCTGGTCTGGCAGTCCGCGCGCGGCACCATCACGCCGTGGGTCGTGCAGGTGGACCGGCTGGGGCAGGCGCAGGTCGTTGCCCCGGCCACGTCCGGCTACATGCCCGCCGATCCGCAGATCGCCTGGTATCTGGCGCAGTTCGTCCATGACGTGCGGTCCCTGTCTTCGGATGCCGTGGTTGTCCGGCAGAACTGGCTGCGCGCCTATGATTTCACCACCACGTCCGGCGCTGTGGCCCTCAATGATTATGCCCGCCTGAATGATCCGTTTTCGCGGATCGGGCACGAGCAGGTCGAGGTGGACATCGCCTCGGTGATCCGGGCCTCTCCCGGAAGTTTCCGGGTGGCCTGGACGGAGCGCCATTACCGTGACGGCGCGTTCACCGGCACCGAACGCTGGACCGCCATCGTCTCGGTTGTTCTGCGCACCCCGCGCGACGCGGATCATCTGCGGAAAAACCCGCTCGGAATCTACGTCTCCGCCATTAACTGGTCGAAGGAGCTTGGCCAATGATCCGTCGTGCTCTTCGTGCTTTGCCGTTGCTGACCCTGCCCCTGGCGGGTTGCGCGCAACAGTACCATCCACCCGTCATACGATATGACGACGCGGCCCAGGCCATGCTCCTGCCTGATCCGCCGAAGCCTGTGCGGGTGGTGGAAGTCCCGCGGCTGCTTCCCCTGCCGGGTCAACTCAAGCCGCTTCCACCCTTGCGGCGTGCCCATGTCGTGCCCGAGGCGGCTGACCCTACCGTGCGCGTGACCCAGGCCAATCTTGCCGCCCGCATCCAGCCGACGCGGGCCGGTTATGTGAATGCGGTGCAGGTCTATCCCTACAGCGCGGGCGCGCTCTATCAGGTCTATGCCGCGCCCGGCGAGATCACCGACATCATGCTCCAGCAGGGCGAGAAGCTGGTCGGTACTGGCCCGGTCGCGGTGGGGGACACCGTGCGCTGGATTGTCGGCGATACCACCAGTGGCGCGGGTACGACCAGAAGGGTGCATATCCTGGTCAAGCCGACGCGACCGGACCTGACCACCAATCTGATCGTCAATACCGACCGGCGGACCTACCTTGCCGAACTGCGGGCGACACCCGCGACCTATATGGCGTCCGTCTCCTGGGACTATCCCGAGGATGAGCTGATTGCCCTGCATCGGCAGGACAGTAACGCCGACGAAGCGGCGCCCGTGGATGCGGGGCTGAATCTCGACGCGCTGAATTTCCGATACGCGATCGAGAGTGTGAAAGGCGGAACACCGCCCTGGCTGCCCAGCCGGGCGTTCGACGATGGCCACAAAGTCTATCTCGCGTTTCCGTCCGGTATCGGGCAGGGCGAACTGCCGCCGCTGTTCGTGCTGGGGGCCGATGGCGGCCCGGAACTGGTGAACTACCGGGTGAGGCAGAACTGGATGATCGTCGATCGCCTGTTTGCGGCGGCCGAATTGCGGCTTGGGGATAAACATTCCGAGCAGCGAGTACGGATCGTCCGCACGGATGGCAGGAAGTCATGAGCGGCGCGGAAGAGCGCCCGGAAGGGAATACGGGAGCCACCACAAGCGGAAGCGGAACAGGACCATCATCCCCGCCGCCCTCTCCCGATTTGCGGCTGCGCGTGCAGCGTCCGCCGGTGGTCCGGCTCTCGCGCCCCGTCATCTGGACGCTGGGTGGTGCGGGGATGCTCGCGATCGGTCTTGCGCTGGGCTACGCGCTGCAAAATGGTACACAGAAGGGGTCGGTCCAGGGGGCACAGGACACCGACACCCGTCCTTCGGCCGACGGGCTGGCCGCTCTCCCCAGTGATTATACCGCCACTCCAAAACTCGGGCCGCCTTTGCCCGGCGATCTCGGCAAGCCGATCCTCGACGCACAGCGGAACGGTCGCGCGGGACCGGTCTCGGGCATGGGAGACCGCCGTGGCGATCAGGAAATCGAGGCGGCCCGCACCAGCAGGCTCTTCGCCCAGATCGAGGCGCGGGACGGCCAGACTGCGCAGACGATTCCGGTCATGGCCACCGCTCCCGGAGCACAGGCATCACCGACCGGCCCCGACCAGCAGACCGGCAATCGCGCCTTCCTGGCGGGTCAGCCGGACCGCATGACCGTCAGCCCGGATCGGATCGTATCTCCCGCCTCGCCTTATATCCTCCAGGCTGGGACCGTCATTGCCGGCGCACTCAATACGAAGATCAGTTCCGATCTGCCCGGACAGATCGTAGGGCATGTCACCCAGAACGTCTATGACAGCCCGACCGGACGGTCCTTGCTTATCCCGCAGGGAAGCACCCTGTTCGGGGCCTATAACAGCGGCATTTCCTTCGGGCAGCAGCGCACCCAGATCATCTGGACCCGGCTGATCTATCCGAACGGCGAAAGCCTCGTCCTGGAAAAGCTGCCCGGCGGCGACGCCATCGGCCAGTCCGGCCTGTCCGACGAGGTGAACAATCATTGGGGCCAGCTCTTCAGGGCGGCGCTCGTCACGACCCTCCTCAGCGTGGGCTCCGAAGCGGGCACGTCATGGAACGAGAACAACCTGATGCAGGCCATCCGCTCCGGCGCGAGCAACGGGTTTTCCATGGTCGGCAACCGGCTGATTGATCGCAGCCTGAATATTCAGCCGACGCTGACAGACCGGCCGGGCCTGCCGTTCATGCTTATCCTGAATCGCGACCTGATCTTGAACCCCTGGCACCCAAAGGAACCGGCTCCATGACGAAGCTGCGCATCACCGAAATTCCCGACGAAAAGCCGGTCCGCGTCACCGTGGACCTGCCTGCGGACCTTCATCGCGATCTCGTCACTTATGCTGCCCTGGTCAGCCAGAACGGCCAGCCCGTCGAGCCTGCCCGTCTCGTGCCGCACATGATCCGTGGCTTTATCACATCCGACCGCGCGTTCCGAAAGCTCCGGCAGGGGCCACGGCGGGCAGCCGTTAAAACGCAGCCGCCTGCTGCTCCAGAAAACGAATGACTGTTCTCGCGGCCGGTGGGCAGCGCTCACGGTGCCAGGCCGCGCCATACGCGAAGTGGGAAAACCCGTCCCCGTCGATGACTTCCACTACAGCGATCCGCTCCCGGATGGCAGCGGGCAGAAAGCCCAGCCAGGCATCCGGCAATAGGGCAATGCCACTTCCATTTGCTGCCAATGCGACGACCCGCAGGCTTCTGACCGCCTCCTGACGTGTCACAGGAACAAATCCCGCCTGCCGCATCTTGCGCATCAGGAGCGCGAGCAGTTCGTCGCCGGTATCATCCTTCCCGATCAGAAAGATTCCGTCGTGCAACTCGGCCCATGACGCGGTTCCGACCTGTGCGATCGGATGTTCGACCGGCATGATCGCAACGACACGATCGCTCCAGAGCGGGATCGTGGCCGCCATGCTGCCGGGCAAGGGCAGCGTCATTATCGCGAGGTCGATCTCTTCCTGTTCCAGGGCCTGGAGCAGTTCTTTTTTCGCATTATCCCGATAAATGAAGGAGATACCGGGTTGCGCACGGCTGTACGACTCCAGTATCGCCGAGATCCGGCCGGGTGGGATGCTGCCCTGGACGCCCACGGAGATGACGCCGGTCTCGCCCCGGCTCCAACGCCGCGTGCGCTCGTACAGTCCGACAGTTCCATCGAGCAGCTTCTCAGCCTCTCGCAGAAAGGCAACTCCCGCCGGGGTCAGTCTGGCACCGCTCGACGTGCGTCGAAAGAGGGAGACGCCAAGTCGCTCTTCCAGTAATCGCAAAGACCGGCTTACGGCAGATTGTTTGCCTCCCAACGCCCGTGCGGCTCCGTGGATACTTCCCTCCCTCGCGATGACACGCACGAACAGCAATTCCCGCAGATCGAGAGGTGGTCGCCGAACCGACATTTTCTGTCTATCCCGATTTTTTGAAGACCTTCGGCATGACGTGCCAAAATCCAGTCATCGTGCTTTCAAGTCTGCAATCATATTTCGTTCACAATATATTATGGAATTACTGTCTGGCTTCGCCATGAAGCCATCGCAGTATCCGCACTACGGTGCGAAATGCTCTTGTGGCATAGTGCGCTAATGTACCACCTCGCCGGAGAGAAATGGAAGCATGATGAACCTATTGGACGAATTCATCCCGCGCTTCGATTTCAGCGAGCGACACAGTGTCGATATCTCCGCCCCGGCCAGTCGCATCATGAACGCGGTGGCTGCATGGCGGAATCAGGACGATCCGCTGGTTCGTGCCGCCATCTGCCTGCGCGAAATGCCCGCCCGGCTGTTAGGCCATGCGCGGCAACGGCATCTGGACCTCACCGACTTCACGGTGCTGGAACGGCGGGGCGATGCCGCCCTGGTCTATGGCCTCATCGGCGCGTTCTGGCGGACGGATTACGGATTGTGCGACATTCCTACGACCGGCGCTTTTCTCATCCCTCGCCAAGATGACGTCTGCAAGCTCGCTCTGGGCTTCTCCATCCAGCGGGGACCACACGGCACCCAGCGGCTGGTGACGGAAACCCGCGTGTTTTGCGTCACGGACCGGGCCAGGCGTCGCTTCGCCCCCTATTGGTATCTGATCCGCCCGGTCAGCGGCCTGATCCGCCGTCGCATGCTCACGGCTATCCGGGAACAGTCGGAGTCTCCGCCCTCTCACCACCCGCGCCCAGCATTGCCATGAAGCTTTATGATTGTCCGACCGCTCCTAATGTCGCGCGTGTATGCGCCTGCGTTCTGTGCCTTTAATCCAGCCTGCACCGTTCCCGTTCTGGAACTGAACGACCTCGCCGCGATCTGCGAGGCGGCCGTTATCTGGAGGAACTTCATCTTGATCCCAGTCTGACAGACGCGAAGAGAATACGGTGCGGCATCATCGGTATGTGGAACTAGTGTACGGAGATTAAAGAGCAAAATAACTCGGAGATTCATAGAGTACTAGAAATGCTGTCAGCTATAATTCCTAGAAGTCTTGCTGTATCTGCATTTTCTTTTGACAACCTTTTAGATAGCTCTCGGATCAAATCTGCATCCAATTCTTTAGGTTTTATCTCCTGCGCGGAATTTGTTTCCCCAATAACATTTCCCTCTAGTGCCATTGCAAGTAATTTTTCTACACGCTTGGCAGCCTCGAGCGAAGTATCGCGTTGGACATGGGCGTAAATGGCGGTCGATTTGAGGTTGGCGTGTCCTAAAAGAGCACCGGTCAGGGCCAATGCTTCGCCGCTTGACGTCGCAGTAGAGCCAAGAGTGTGCCGAAGGGTGTGAGGCGTTACGCCCGGTAGATCGGCAAGTTTGATAACTTCCGACCAGATATTGCGCGTGCCTTGGTAATGTCCTTCCTCGCCTCTCTCCGCCGGAAAAAGATAGCCTTTCTTGCGGTCCTTCAGGAGATTCTCGAGCATTGCTCTCGCCGTGGGGCCGATGGGGCGAATCGATCTCCCAGTCTTGCTATCCTCGAACTCGAAGAGGTTATCCTCTAGATTGACTTCCTCAACCTTGAGCGCCGCAATTTCGTTTCGACGACATCCGGTAAGCGCCCAAAGCCGGGCGATTGCGACCCCTTTAGGATTTGCCCCTCGTGTCTCGACCTTGTTGAACGCGTCGCCTAGTCGGGCTACTTCCTCCAACGTCAAAAAGCGCATGCGACGATTATCCGTCTTTCTGACGGAAGCCCCTTCGACGGGATTTTGGGCGATAAAGCCGTGCCGCCTGCCGAAACTGAATACGGCCGAAAGATCACGAACGACCTTCCGTGCTGCGCCCTCACCGCCCCGAACGATAAGACGTTTGCGCGGCCCAATCTTTATGTCTTTCGCGGTCTTGCCAGTTGTTACGTCGGCCACAAATCGCTCGACATCGCCCGAAGTGATCTCGCTCGCACGACGTCCCCCTAGAAGTGGTTCAACATGGTGACGAAGCCGTGACATGGTGTATTGCTTGGTGAGAGGTTTCATGGGCTTGCCCTTATGAATACCCCTTTGCACGATGCATCCATGCTCCTCGTAGAAGTCGAGTAAGTCCCGAATCGTTTTTTCGCGCCGCTTCTCCTGCACGTCACCCGCTGGGTCTTCGCCGTGTGCGACCGCGCCCAGCAGGCCCCTAGCCTTCCTTCTCGCCTGTTCGACGGTAAGTGCTCCGAATCGTCCAAGCGCCAGGAATCGCCTTGGTGCCGATCGGCCACCGCCCTCAATGCGATAGCGTATGATGAAAGTTTTCGTGCCGCTTTTCTCGATGCGTAGTCCAAAGCCAGCGAGATCGAGATCCCACAAGTCATATCGACTATCTCGGACCTCGGCCTTGTCGACGACGGGCTTGGTCAAACGTACGCTGGACGATCGTTTCATCGCACGCCTCGTATTGAGTTCTCGGGTGGACACCACCATAAAATGGTGTCCACATGGTGTCCACCGTAGAGAGAAACTCTGGCAAATTGGAGCGAACGCCTTACAAAGCGCCGCCAAATAATACTCTGTTATAAAACGATATTATCGTATGGAAGCGAAAGGTAGAGTGTGGGATGGTAGAGTATATGCAACCTTGCCAAGGTTGGGGTCGTGGGTTCGAATCCCATCGCCCGCTCCAGATTTTCTCAAGAAAATCCAGCGGATACAAAAGGCCACCGCAAGGTGGCCTTTGTCGTTTCGGAATGTGATCTCACACGACAGATTCATCAATCAGCATACTTCATGGATGGCACGCTGATTCTGGGCGATGGGGCGCATATGCTCTCACATCGGAGATATCAACGGTTCGAACGGGAACCGGTGGAGCTTGTTCTGAAAATTTCCGTCACCCAGTCAATAAAAACCCGAACACGAGGCGACATCTGCCGATTGCGCGGATAAAGCAGCGAGACAGGGGATGGAACAGGCGGATACGCCGCCAGAATCTCAACGAGCGTTTTCGTTTTGAGATCGTGCGCCGCGTGATAGCGTGGGATCTGGATGATACCCAGCCCGGCGCGCGCCGCCGAGACGTAGCTTTCGGCCGCGTTGACCGCCATGTGGAGCGGCAGCACCATATCGTGGAGTCTTCCGTCAATCATGAATTCCAGCGGAAGAATCCTGCCCCGCAGGCTCGACTGGAAACCGACCATGAAATGACCGTCGGCCAGCCTGTCCGGGTGTGCCGGAATCCCGTGAGCCTTCAGATAGGCCGGAGCGGCAAGTGTCACCTCCTCCAGCACGCCCAGCTTTTTCACCACCATTTCACTGTCCCGTAATTCCCCCACACGAAGTACGCAGTCCATCCCTTCGCGGACCGGATCGACCAGCCGGTCGCCTTCGCTCATATGCAGTTCGATATCGGGATACATTGCGAAAAACGCTAGCAGGGATGGCAGGATAAAGTGGCGGGCCAGGGTGCCATGCACGTCAACCCGCAGCGTGCCTCTGGGGCGGACGTTTCCGAAGGCGGTCTCGGCGTCCTCAATATCGGCGACGATGTGATGGCAGCGTTGATAATAGGTTTCGCCTTCCGGCGTCGGGCTGACCTGACGGGTCGTGCGATGGAGAAGACGCACACCGAGCCGGGTCTCTAACGCCTTGATGACATCAGTGGCCGTCGAGCGCGGCAGGTTCATGTCTTCGGCAGCCTGCGTGAAACTTTCCCGTTCCACGATGCGCATGAACAGTCGCATGACGTCGAGCCGGTCCATAAATTATTCCTGTTTCCCGGATAATCTGTCCGGATTATGCGGGATTATCAGGCGACCGAAAAGAGGCACTGTCATGTCCGAAGGTCGGAGCGGCCGCAGACAAAAGGAAAAGCGGATATGACACAGGGCAGAAAAGTAGCGATCGTTACGGGATCATCGCGCGGGATCGGCGCCGCTATCGCTACGCGGCTGGCGAAGGACGGACTGGCGGTTGTCGTTAATTACGCCGGTAACGCCGACCAGGCGGAGGATCTCGTCGCAAAAATCCGGCAGACTGGTGGAGAAGCCCTTCCCGTGAAAGCTGATGTCTCGGACGCGATGGCTGTGGCCGCGCTGTTCGATGTGACGGAAAAAGCCTTCGGTGGCGTCGATGTGCTGGTCAACAATGCCGGGATCATGACGCTAGGACGGATCGCCGATGTGGACGATGCCGCTTTCACGCGACAGGTGGATATCAATCTGCGGGGCACCTTCAATACGCTGCGGGAGGGCGGGAAAAGACTTCGGGAAGGCGGACGCATCGTGAATCTCTCGACCAGTGTCGTGGGACTGAAATTCGAAAATTACGGTGTGTATGCAGCGACAAAAGCGGCCGTCGAAACCCTGACGGCGATCATGGCCAAGGAACTGCGCGGCCGGAATACGACGGTGAACGCGGTCGCGCCCGGTCCGACCGGAACGGAGCTGTTTCTCCATGGGAAAAGCCCTGAACTGATCGAAAAACTCTCGAAAATGAATCCGCTGGAACGTCTGGGGACGCCGGACGACATCGCGGCGGCAGTTGCCTTCCTCGTCGGACCGGATGGCGCGTGGATCAACGGCCAGACCCTGCGCGCCAATGGCGGCATGGTCTGAAAAATTGCGATAAGGGAGAAAATCATGGGTAAGCAGGTTATCCTGATTACGGGTGCATCGAGTGGATTCGGCGCCATGACGGCCCGGCGTCTCGCCACTGCCGGACACTGTGTTTACGCCGGCGTGCTGGACCCCGTCGGAAATGGGGCCGCAGCCGTGAAAGATGCTGCTGGTTTCGCAAAAGAGTGGAACGTCGATCTGCTGACGGTCGAACTCGATGTTCTACAGGACACGCAGGTCGAGGCTGCGGTGAGTCGGGTCATGGCGGAACAGGGCCGGATCGACGTGGTGATCCATAATGCAGGTCATATGTGCTTCGGGCCGAGCGAGGCTTTTACGCCGGAGCAACTGGCGGTTCTGTACGATGTGAATGTCCTTTCTACCCAACGCCTCAACCGTGCGGCGCTGCCGCATATGCGGGAAAGAGGACAGGGACTCGTCGTGTGGGTGTCGTCATCCAGCACGCGGGGCGGCACGCCACCTTTCCTCGGGCCGTATTTCGCAGCGAAGGCGGCGATGGACGCGCTGGCGATTTCCTACGCGGGTGAACTGACACGGTGGGGGATCGAGACGACCATTATCGTGCCGGGTGCGTTTACCAAGGGCACCAATCATTTCCATGATGCGGGTGCGCCAGCCGATCAGGCCGTGGCGCATGCCTACACGGACGGGCCATACAAAGGCGTGGAAGAAAAGGCGCTTGCGGGGCTGGCGGCGCTCGAACCGGCTGACGCCGACCCGGAAAGTGTAGCCAGAGCAATCGAGGCTGTCGTGGAGACACCGCGTGGAATGCGACCCTTCCGGGTGCATGTCGATCCGTCGCAGGATGGGGCGGAGATCGTCAACGGTGTTGCGGACAGGGTAAGAGCGGAACTGCTGCGGCGAATTGGTCTTGAGGACCTGCTACATATTGCCCAACCAGCATAATGTTTGTGAGGGACTGCGGGGTCTCCACGTCAGACCCCGCAATCAGACCAAGGCCCGTTCTCACTCCGGGGCTGTCAGATCCACGACTCCAACGCGCCCGTCTTCCGTGCCGTATCCAAGAATGCAGCCATCCGCGCTGAAAGCCAGCGCCGTGACGGAGCCGCCTCCGGCGGAACAGACCGGCAGCACACGCTCGGACATCTGATCCATCATCAGAACCGTGCCGTCAGCGAACCCCGCTACCACAATGTCCTGCTGCGGATGGGTCACCACCCGTGTGCACAGCACGCCTGGAATACCCGGCAGTTCAGACGGTGGCTTGCCCATCGGACCACCATTGAAAAACGGCCACAGGATCACACTGTCCGCCCCGCTGGTGGCCAGCCATTTGCCGTTTCTGGTGAAGGCCAGCGACATCACCTTGGTCGGGTAGCCGCTCATGCGCATGTTGTGCCCATCCGACAGACGCCAGCCATGCAGGTCATTTTCCTGCATGGACGTAATCAGCGCCTCGCCACCGGGATGGATCGCAATGCCGATATGGCTACCTTTCCATTCATAGACTTTCGCGGCGCTGTCTTTCGAATTCACGAACCACAAGGACGCGCCATTATAGTGGGAGGCCGCAATCCGCTTGCCTTTGGCGTCGAACACAATGCCGGAGACCGTCGAAGGGTGTTCCAGCGTGCGCAGAGCGGTCGTGCCATCCGCGTCACGAAGATGGACCTCCTTGCCAGAGACAAACGCGATGGTTCCCTTGCGACCGTCACTCCAGCAGGCGACATGCTCGATCCAACGGCGGCTTTTTGCCAGTTCCTCGGAAACAGCACCAACTGTCCGCTTCAGACGACAGTCTTCACCACCGGACAGAAAACCTGAACCCGTCACATCCGGGGAAAGACCCAGAATCGGCCCGTCATGCGCCTGAACGGTGATCCACGTCGTCGTATCGCGGATTGTTTTACGAGGCGCGATTAGCAGATCACCCTCCCCTGTGGCGAATGCGAAATGACTATTGTCGCGTGACGCGCAGCAGGCTGTAATATGCCCTTCGACAGTCTGTTCCGCTCCCCGTTCTCCAACAATTCCGGGGAGTGTCGTCTTGTCGCTCATCCTGACCTCTTTCATCAATTTCTATATGAAAAGGCCAATCAGGCCCGGCAGCTTTCAAAACCACGACGCAGCCGCGGACGGTTCAGGTTGCGACCGATAAACACCAGTCGGGATTCCTTCTTTTCCCCGTCTTTCCACGGCCCGATGAAATCCCCATCCGCCATCATATGAACGGCCTGAAACGCATAACGGTCGTTATGGCCAGCGAAGTTCAGGATTCCTTTTGAGCGCAGAATGTCCGCGCCCTGCTCCTGCAACAGGGCGCTGATCCAGGCATGGAAGCGGGCCTCGTCAATCGGTTCGCTCACGGAGAAGGACATGCTGGTCACGTCTTCTTCATGGGAGTGCTCAGTATTTTCCAGAAAGTCCGGCTCATATTCCAGCGCACGCTGAAGATCGAACCCGCCCTGATCAAGCACGTCCGTCAGCGGAACATTGCCGCGTACGGCACGATGAATCTTCACATAGGCGTTGATCTGACGGATGTTCGCCTCGATTTCAGCAAGTTTCGCTTCATCCACAAGATCGGTCTTGTTGAGGATAATCACATCCGCAAAAGCGATCTGGTGCACGGCTTCCGGGCTTTCTTCCAGCGTCTGAAGCACGTTGTAGGCATCCACTACGGTCACAACGGCGTCGAGACGGGTCTTGTCCCGCACTTCCTCATCCACAAAGAAGGTCTGCGCGACGGGTGCAGGGTCGGCCAGTCCGGTAGTCTCGACGATGATGCCGTCGAATTTCGTACGACGCTTCATCAGACTGCCAAGAATACGGATCAGATCGCCGCGCACCGTGCAGCAGATGCACCCGTTGTTCATCTCGAACACTTCCTCGTCGGCATCGACGACGAGATCATTGTCAACACCGAGTTCTCCGAACTCATTGATGACGACGGCATATTTCCGGCCATGTTCCGCCGTGAGAATATGGTTGAGCAGCGTGGTCTTTCCCGCGCCGAGAAAGCCCGTCAGCACCGTGACCGGCACCTGATTCTTCGATCTGTCCTGTGTTTCCGACATGATCTGCTCCTTCTCCTGCATGCGAACCGGCGTGTCTGTCCGCACCGTTATCATTCACTGTGGGGACATATAGGCACGCCGACCCGACAGGGCAAAGAGACCCTCTCATGAAGAATGCTCACCGCAAACCGCTTCTCTCAAACGGAGCCTGAAGCTTTTTGGAAAAAGCCTCACCAAAAACTTCTTATTGAAGAAACCACTTTCTAAAACAGATTCCGCAGCACGCCGGGCAGCAGGATGGTCAGCGGACTGACAGAAAAATCCGGCTTGTCGATCTTGCCGTCCAGCGAGAATTTCACCGCCAGCAATCCGCCCCCTTTTTCCGGCGACAGGAGCTTGCCCAGAGCCGGGATCTCTCCGGGAATGGCGTTGATCGCGAAAGCGGGCACGATGGTGCCCGACAGGTCGAGCGTCCCCTTGTCGAGATTGACCGGCCCTTCCAGCGTCGCCCCGAGCGCTCCGTTTCCGGCCCGCCCATCGTGGATATGCATCACGCCATCCGCGAACGTCACCGGCATCTCGAAACGCGTCACCTCAAATCTGGAGGTGTCTTTCGAGTTGAGCCAGCCATAGATCGACAGGCTTCTCGCCACCAGAAGCGCGCCCGGCGCATGCTGGATGGTGAAGGGAGACAGTTTCAGATGTCCCCGGAAGGGAGCCGTCGCCTTTGTATCGTCAAACCGGCCTTCAAACTGCGCGTGTCCACCCACCACCATATCCGTGACGGCGAGACGGCTCAGCAGCGCACCAAAATCAGGCACATTCACCGTCATCCGGCGACTGTCGCCAAGCGGCAGGATTTCCGCCTGTGCAGCCGTAGGCTCCGTAATGGAGACTTTCATCCTGTCCACGCGCACGCCGTTATGGTCGATAAACGCCTTCACGCCTCCAAGCGTGCGGTCATGACGGTAATAGAGCTGATCCGCCGTCACGTCGATTAGCCATGGACGACCCGGAGGTCCCTGGATACGTCCGCTCGCAGCCTCCGGCACATGCAGGGTCGCCCCCTTCGCAGGCGGAGCCGGTCTGTCGGGCGCACCTTCCACAAGCGGGCTGAGATCGAGTGTCTTCGCCCGGACCTTCACGGATACAGGTTTCGCAGGGCGCGTGGGCATCGTCAGCAGGGCCGAGCCGGTTGAGCGCCCGATCTGAAAAGCGGGAATCACCAGCTCGGGCGACTGCCCCGTCGGCAGATGCGCCTCCCCGGTGATATTCAGATCAGGCCCCTTGGCCCGGATATCTGTCGCCGCAACGATATTGCTTCCATCCAGAAGCAGGTCGGCATGCACCGTCGCGGCACGACCCGGCACCTTGTTCCATAATGGAATATGCACGCTGGCATTGAGCAGATCGAGATCAAGAGCCAGCCGGTCATCCGCCTCTTTTATGGCGGCATAATCCGCTTTCATCTCTCCCCGCCCCGTCATGTAGTCCGCGACAGGAATTCCGGCCGCCACCAGATTGTCCGGCGTCAGGTGCAGATTGGTCACGATATGATCGATCACCTGCCCTTTCGACGCCTGATCGAACAGAATCTCTCCCCTGACGTCTGCCGGGATGTGACTGAACGCGCCTTTACCTACGAGCTTCATGCCATGCATGGTCACATCCGTGTCCAGCGTGCCGTCGCTCACCCCGCGTCCCATGGCGACATGCTCAAGGCTGACATGGGTCATGTGCGCGTGGCCATCGAGAGTCATATCGTCCGTCGAAACCTTGGCGACCAGTGGCAGGGTGAGCGTGAAACGCACCACCGCATAGCCCCGGGGATTCGTGAACGGCAGAGGGTGACGCGACAGTACATGCAGGCGGGGTTCGGACAGCAACGCCACATGATCACGCAGATCGCCGGCCAGCCCGACCATGATGGTGCCGGTCTGATCCTTCTGGTCGAGTCCGCTGATGATCATGCCACCGGGCAGTGCGGTCAGACGCCCGCTTCCCGTCATCCCGACACTCTTCACCGTCCGGGTCGTGGGCTGCCAGCCGTTTTTGAAAGACAGCGTCAGCGTGCTCAGGCTGGTTGCGTCCAGATGCGCGTCCACATCATGCAAGGGCGCAATCGGGCGCAACCAGTGAATGTCCATCCCCTCGCCATCGAGGCCACCCGAGATACCGGTCACTGTCGATGAACCGCCCGTATCATCCGGACCGATCTTCAGATGGACCTGCGTGTTCCTGACCGTGCCAGCCGTGATGTTGCGTCCGACCCACCGCCGAGCGCCCTTCGCAGCCAATGCAGGCCAGTATTTGCCGAGTTCCGTGAAGGGCACGGGGGTCATGGCAAGATTGACGCCACCGTTCATGAGACCGGCATTCTCGATATTTCCCCAGTCGATGGCTCCGTTGGCCGTCAGCAGAGGGGGCGGAAGCGGCTCGACAACCTTCGGTGGAGGCGCCTCTCTGACCGTGTCCTTGGCCCTGCTTTTTGAGGAACTCGTTTTTTTAGCCTTGTTTTTTTTCGCAGCGCCTTTTTGAGCGACCGGCACGCTGGCGGGGACAA
The DNA here is from genome assembly GCF_000193495.2 of Acetobacter aceti NBRC 14818. NCBI lineage: Bacteria > Pseudomonadati > Pseudomonadota > Alphaproteobacteria > Acetobacterales > Acetobacteraceae > Acetobacter > Acetobacter aceti. The sequence continues at coordinate 2,069,695 of NZ_AP023410.1, forward strand.
CGGTTTCCGGTGGCGGCGCAGTCACGCTGTCTGCCGGAGCGGGCGGCGCACGCAGCTGCACGGACAGGGCCTGCAAGTCCAGATGCGCCGGCCAGCCTGCCGCGGTCTGTTTCCCGAACGTCATATGCAACGCGGCATCACCTTCGGCGGGATACAGCGTGGAGCCGGCGGCATCGATCTCACCGGTGCCGAGGGTCACATTCACCAGCGCATCGCTCGGCAGCATGTACCATGCCCGCCCAGCCGAGGTCATCGTAATGTCTCCGGCCAGCCCCACGGGCACCCTGACAGCTGCCAGACCGGGCGCGAAGCTGGCGAAACCGGACGGTGTCAGCGGGTCAAGCGCAATATGCCAGCATAACGTCCCTTCCGGCGTTACCGCTCCCTGCGCGACCAGATGCGCCGTGACCGGAGCGCCAGCATCCTCGCTCGCCGCGCCGACCGTGACAGAACCCACCAGCCCATGACGGTGCTTCACCACAACCGGCGTCAGCGCAGCATTCAGAGGATCGACGGTCCATGTTCTGTGGTCATGGTCGTCCGTCAGAACCACATGCGTCCCGGCAAGCGTCAGTCGCCGAAGGTGTCGGACGTCGATATCGGGAAAGGCGCCCTTGCCGCCGGACGATGCACCGGGAAGATCGAGATCGACATCACCCTGGGCGTCCCGTCGCAGGGCGATGTGTGCGCCGGTCACGCGGAAATCAGTGACGGAGAGACTCCCGTGAAACAGCGGGAAGGCGTCCAGCGCAATGGCTCCGGCATCAACCCGATCCGCCACTTTCCCGGTTGCATCGAGAATGGTCACGTCGCGGAGTTCCAGCAGGACCGGCGAACCGAACCCGTCCCGCAGTCCGGTCCAGCGCAAGGAGGCATGGCCTATATCCAGACGCCCTCTGGCAGGCTGTCCCTTGCCGCCGCCGACAATCTTGACCGGCAGGGCGAGCCTGAGCAGCGGGGAGATATTGACCGGCCCCACCATCATAGCCGCCATGAGACCACCCGCAGCCAGCAGCGGCACGCCCACCAGAGCGGTGGCGGTCCACATCGCGCCCTTCAGGCAACGCCTGCCCATAGTGGGCTTTCGGGGCGGCTTGGAAGGCTCTCCCTGATCGGGTAAAGGGCCTTCGCGCATCGTCTCGCCCTGAGCCTTGTCTTGGGCTTTGTCTTGAGCTTCGTCTTGACCGGACCCGTCCATCACCGCCACCCTGTCCGTCCGATCATTCCGTAAAGCTCATGTCGCGACGCACCTCTTCTTCCCAGACCCGTTCCCTGACGGACCGTAAGCCCCCAGAAAAAGGGGCAATGCGTCCAAACGATGGCATGCCGCAAGAGGTTCCGCCCTCCGCTGCCGCCAGATCCGCCGAACGCTCCGGAGGGGCTGGCTGGCGGGGACGCAGACGCACAGCCTCCTGGCCTGATCTTGCCTGGCCGAATCCTGCCGATCCGGATGCGCTGGCGCGGTTTCTGGAAGACCTTGCCGAACGCTGGCAGGAGGCCGGCCTCGACCCTGCCCTGCTGGAAACGCCCGGTGTGCCGGGCCTGCTGGCGACTATAGGCGGCAACAGCCCTTATCTGACCGAACTCGCGCTGCGCAGTCCCGCCGATTTTGCGGCCCTGCTGCTGGAGGGACCGGACCGTTTTGCCGAATCCATCTTCGCCGGAATCGACGCCCTGCCGCCGGAGGTCGATCATGACACGCTGGCCCGCACCATGCGCGACGCCAAGAACCGGATCGCGCTGACCTGTGCGCTGGCGGATATCGGCGATTTCTGGTCGCTGGAAACCGTCACGCAGACGCTGTCGCGTCTTGCCGAAAGCACGCTGGACGCCGCCGTCAGACATCTGCTGCGCTCCGCATATGACAGGGGGCGGCTGTCCCTGAAAGATCCGGCCCGGCCCACGCGCGGCAGTGGTTACGTCGTTCTGGCAATGGGGAAACTCGGAGCGCGGGAACTGAACTTCTCCTCGGACATCGACCTCGTCGTGCTGTTCGACGCGGACCTTCACGCGGACCCCGATACGGCCCGGCAGACATTTATCCGCATGACTAGCGACCTTGTCCGCCTCATGGAAGCGCGTGACGCGAATGGCTACGTTTTCCGCACCGATCTGCGCCTGCGCCCCGATCCCTCCGCAACACCCCTCGCCGTTTCGCTGCCCGCCGCCATCGCCTATTACGAAAGTCTGGGCCAGACATGGGAACGCGCCGCCATGACCAAGGCGCGGCCAGTCGCGGGAAACATCCGGCTTGGACGTGAATTTCTGACGGCCATCCATCCCTTTGTCTGGCGGCGCCATCTCGATTTCGCCCTGATCGACGACATTCACGTCATGAAGGCCAAGATCGACCAGCACCGCAAACCTGGTCGCTCCGGACTGGCGAAGATGGCGGATTCGACACTCACCAACCCGGAGGAAGGCGTTCGCTGGCTGCTGGGCCATAACGTCAAGCTGGGCGAAGGCGGCATCCGCGAGATCGAGTTCGTCGCGCAGGCGATGCAGCTTGTCTGGGGTGGACGTACACCCAGCCTGCGCGACCCGACCACGCTCGGCGCGCTGCGCACACTCACGCGCTCCGGCCATATGCCACGCGAGGAAGCCGAAACCCTCGCCCGCGCCTATCGCCTGCTGCGGATTGTCGAGCATCGGGTGCAGATGCGCGCCGATCAGCAGACGCATCAGCTTCCGGACACGGAAGAGCGTTTCAACGCACTGGCGATCTTTCTCGGCTATGGCAGTGCGGGTGACTTCGCACTGGATCTGCTCCCACAGATGCGCGCGGCGCGGCGGATTTTCGAGAAGCATTTCAGCACGCCGACCCGCGAGATCCGCCCGGAGGAAGCACTGCTCGACCTCGGCTCGGATGAACTGCCTGCCCGTCTTGGGGAGATTGGTTTTCCGCAGGATGACTGTGACGACGCGGCAACGATCCTCAACCACTGGGCCGGCAACAGCCGCCGGGCGCTTCGCTCGGATCGCGCCCATGCGCTGCTGCGGGGCCTGATGTCGGACCTGCTCGCCAGCTTTATCGCCCGGCGTGATCCGCTTGCCTGCCTGCGTCACTTCGATACGCTTCTTTCGCGGCAACGCGCCGGAGTGCAGTTGCTCTCCCTGCTGGAACGCAATCCCGCGCTGATCGACCGGATCGCGGCGATTTTCGATGCCTCGCCTTTCCTCGCCAACCATCTGGCGGACAGCCCTTCCGCGCTGGAAGGTCTGCTGGAGCTTCAGGAGGAAGAAGAGGACAATCTTCCCCCCGCAGCCACCTTCGCGCCGGAGCAGATTCGCCTGCTGGCGGCGGAAAAGCCCGATGCCGAGTTGCTGGTTACCCGTCTGCGCCCTGTCGTTCGCGCCGAGGAGTTCCGTCTATCCGTCGCCCGGCTGGAAGGACGGCTGAACGAGGACACGGCGGCGCAGGAGCGCACAGACGTGGCGGATGCTGTCATGACGGCGCTGCTCGACAGTGTCTTCCGGGCGCATCGGGCGCGTCATGGCAAGGTCGATGGCGGCGGGATTGCGGTCATTGCGCTGGGCAAGGCCGGATCGCGCGAAATGATGGCCGGGTCCGATCTGGATCTGATGATGATCTTCGATCACCCGGAGCATGTGACCGAAAGCACCGCGCTCCCCAAAGGGGGCGGTCGCACCCTGACTGTCTCGCAATATTACCTCCGGCTGGCGCACAGCTTTATCGGCGCTCTGACCGCGCCGGATTCCGAGGGACCGCTTTACCCGGTGGACATGCGCCTGCGTCCGTCAGGTGCGGCGGGGCCGGTGGCTGTGTCGCTCTCCGCTTTCCGTCGCTATCACGCGGAAGAATCATGGACATGGGAGCGCATGGCGCTGACGCGGGCGCGGCTTGTCACCACTACAGGAGAAAGCGGCGTCCGGACCCGTCTGAAAAAATCCCTGCGCGAGGACATTGAAACAGCGCTGTCTCCGGATGTCCGACGCACAGCGGAGAAAGTCAGGGAAGACGCCGCCGCGATGCGGAGTCGTCTCGCCCGCGACCTGCCTCCCTCCAGCCCGTGGGACATCAAGCGACGACCGGGTGGACTGATGGAGGTGGAGTTCATCGCGCAGGCGCTTCAGCTGACATCGGACTCGGCCAAGGTCCGGTCTCCCGTGACCTCACAGGCCTTTGAACGACTGGCTAAAGCGCGGTTGCTGTCGGCGGAACAGGCGGACATTCTGATTGAGGCTGATGAGCGGTGGAGAAGCCTGCAAAGCGTCCTGCGGTTATTGTGCGGACCGAAGCCGCCGGTTGATCCGGCGCAGGAGCTGCCCGCCGCCACGCTGGACCTGCTCTGCCGGACGATGGATGTGCCGGGCGTCTCGACCCTGCGGGAGGAAATCGAAGGGCTGGCGGACATCGTACGCGGGTTGTTCACACAGTTGATCGGCCCTGTGACGGAGCCGAACTGACGCCGCTACTCCAGTGAATCAGGTTGCGACAACAAGCCCTCTGAGGCAGGCTCGCCGCATGAGCACAGATTCCATCAAGGTGGGCGACAAGGCCCCTGATTTCACTCTTGAAGCCAGCAAGGGCCGTACGGTTTCCAGCGCCGATCTTTCGGGCAAGCCGTATCTGCTCTACTTCTACCCGAAAGCGGATACGCCCGGCTGCACCACGCAGGCCTGCGGCATTCAGGAAACGCTTCCTGCGCTTGGAAAGCTGGATCTCACGGTGATTGGCGTCAGTCCGGACCCTGTCGCGAAGATCGACAAGTTCGCGGACAAATATGGTCTGGAATTTCCCTTGGCCAGCGACCCTGAGCACAAGCTGGCCGACCAGTACGGCACATGGGTTGAAAAATCGATGTATGGGCGGACCTATTTCGGCATGGAGCGCAGCTCTTTCCTTGTCGGCGCGGATGGTCGGATCAAGGCCCTTTGGCGCAAGGTGAAACCTGCCGAGCATGTCGCGCTGGTGGAAGCTGCGGCGAAAGATCTGCACAAATAAGGAAGGCCGCGCCATTACACCGTTTTCATGTCAGCGTGTGGCAATGGCAATGAATTCGCCCACAATTCGCCATGAAAACCCGTTTTCATGTGTCTCATAAAAGGACAACGAGCTTGGCTTTCACGCCCCGCTCATGATCCGGGACATATGACATGAACAAGTATCTTCGCTCTCTCGTTGCTATCCCTGCCCTGATCGGCCTTGTCGGCGGATCCGTGGCGCTTCCTGCCTATGCACATGCCCAGCCTTGGGGTGGCGGCCACCGTGGTGGATGGGACGGTGGATGGGGTGGTCGCCGTGGTGGATGGGGCGGTGGTCCCGGTCGCGACTGGCGGCATCACGACAGATGGGGTGGAGGCGCTCTTGCAGGCGGGATCATCGGCGGCATGGCGCTGGGTGCTGTCGCCGGTATGGCGATGGCGAGCTCACCGCCACCTCGCGTGGTTTACGCGCCACCTCCTCCGCCGGTTTATGTGGCTCCGGCCCCGTACGCAGTCGTTCCTGCCGCGCCGGTCTATGGTTCCTATTACGGCGGCTGGTGACAACGCCAACCATCGCACGCAATACGGTTTTCGGCCCGTGGCTTTGCAGCCCGGGCTTTTTTTATGTCTGGATATCAGGGGACTCCAACCCGCGGTCAGCAAGGTCTATTTCATTTCAAATCGATCAGACTGAAAAGGACGGCAGACTTCTTGGCAGCGGCAAGAATCCAGACAGCTTTTTATGAATAAGCAGGCCAACCAATTATTGAGACATCCGAACAGGTAAAAATATATTATAAATAGTCTTTTTATATAAAAGGATTTTTCCCCACTATCCTTCCTGTTGAAAATTAGATGTTCACAAAACCATGAATTTGTCGTAATATTTTGCGGCGCAGATAAAAACATAAAGAGAAAAACAAAAAACTGCATGAAATAAAACAGGATTTCACAATGAAATTCTGTCTTTACAGTCCCATAAGCAGGTGAAGATGCTCTGAAATCCGGTAGCCAGGGTGTTTCCGCCGGATCCGGCTTAAGGGAAGACTTCAGCCACACAGGATTACAAAAGTGGGGCCGAACTGTTCATTCCGGGAAATTATCCTCTCAGATAAGGATTTACCTCTTTCCGGCAACGTCATCATGGAGACCACACGCTTGACCACAACAAACAGCACAGGGCCATCCCTGTCATCTGTCCTGAAATCAATTGAGATTTCACCAAATGCCGACAAGACCCTATGGATCGCAACCATCGTGGCCGCCATCTGCGGCGGCCTCTATGGATACGATACAGGCATCATTTCCGGTGCGCTTCTGCTGATCAAGCAGGATTTTCATCTCACCATCACCCAGCAGGAATGGGTGGCGGCCGCCATTCTCGCCGGCGCAGCCGTCGGGGCCATCGGTTTCGGCTGGTCCTCTGAAAAATTCGGGCGCCGGGCCACCGTCATCTTCGTCACGGCGATCTTTGTCATGGGATCGATCGCCTGTGCGCTCGCACCCAGCATAAACCTGCTGATTACAGCAAGGTTTTTCCTTGGACTGGCTGTCGGCGGCTCAACCCAGGTCGTGCCGACCTATATCTCAGAGCTCGCTCCTCCGAAAAGACGAGGCAATCTCGTCACATTGTTCAACGTGGCGATCGGTATCGGCATTCTTCTCGCCAACATCGCCGGCCTCATGATGCGCGACGAGTGGGGCTGGCGTCCGATGGTGGCGGCCGCGGCAGTCCCGGCGGCCTTTGTTTTCATCGTGATGTTCTTCCTGCCGAAGAGTCCGCGCTGGGCTGCCCGCAATGAGGGTCTGGATGTCGCGGCCGAACAGCTCGGACGCATCCGCACCACACGTGAAAGCGTCCAGAAGGAAGTTCGGGAAATTCACTCGAACATGCAGAAAATCGACACCACGGAGCGTGGCTGGAAAGGCCTGATGCTTCCCTGGGTACGGCCTGCGGTCATCGCGGCTTTGGGTGTCGCCTTCTTCACACAGGCTGGCGGCCTGGAGATGATGATCTACTATACCCCGACCTTTCTGACCGATGCCGGTTTCGGACCGCAATGGTCGCTCTGGGCCAGCCTTGGTGTGGCGATCGTCTACTGCATCATGACCCTGCTGGGCTGCCTGTTCGTGGACCGGATTGGCCGTCGCCGCCTGATGCTGATCATGGGACCGGGCGCGGTGCTCAGCCTTGTTGGACTGGGTATTTGCTTCGCCCTGCATCCGGCTCCCGGCAGCATCGGCAGCTTTGCTGTCCTCGCCTTCCTGCTGCTGTTCATGCTGTTCAACTCCGGCGGCATTCAAGTTGTCGGCTGGCTGACGGGGGCTGAAATGTTCCCACTCCCTATGCGTGGCGCTGCGACCAGCGCTCATGCGGCGGTCCTGTGGGGCAGCAATCTCGTTGTCACGGCCACCACGCTGGAACTGGTGCAGACCCTGACGCTCGGCGGCACCATGTGGTTCTATGCGGCCGTCAATCTTGTCAGCGTGATGTTCGTCTTCCTGCTGGTCCCTGAAACGGCAGGCGCTTCGCTTGAAGATATTGAGACGACTCTTCGTCAGGGCACTTTCCGTCCCCGGATTGGCCACAGCCCGAAGATCATCGACAATCTCTGATCTTTTCTTTCCGGCCTGAACCGAGGAAAAACAGAACCTTAGTTCTTCTCATGACGCTGCTCCGGCCAACCGCTGGAGCAGCGTTTTTTTTGGCTCTGTGGCATCAGCGTAACGCCTTTGACTGTATCGTTCATTTCGGACATTTTAGGTATTGTTATATTATAACATAACATCGTATGGAGGGCTGAAATCAGCCAGTACGGATGCTCAATGAATCGCCCTGTCCATCCCGTTACCTTTCTGCTCGTCGCCAGTCCGTTGCTGTTCTCCCGGCACGTGCTCACGCCTGCCCATGCCGCTGAGACAGGAACGACAACAGCTACGCCAGTAACAGCACACCCTTCAGCCAAAACAGAGCCGGTCAAAGCGGTGACGGCGACCCGTGACGAGCACATCATCGTCACGGCGCATCTGGACAAGCAACGCGCCAGCCTTCAGCCGTCAACGGGTGCGAGCGTCTACCACTTCACACGTGCGGATATCGAAAGAATCCCCGGCGGCGACAACGCGCCTCTGAACGCAGTTCTTCTGCAGGCTCCGGGTGTGGCGCAGGACAGTTATGGGCAGATCCATATTCGTGGTGATCATAACGAGGTGCAGTTCCGCCTTGATGGCATCGCACTTCCGGAAGGTCTAAGCGTCTTCGGGCAGACACTCATGACCCGTTTCGCGCACTCAATGTCCCTGACGACAGGTGCATTGCCCAGCGAATACGGCTTTCTGCAGGCGGGCGTGATCGATATCACAACCAAGAACGGCACGTCTGACAGTGGCGGCAATGCTTCCATTTATGGAGGTGCCCGTGATTATTTCTTCCCATCCCTCCAGTATGGTGGCCACAATGGGAAATGGGATTACTTCGCGACCGCAGACTTTGTGCATAATCGCGTCGGCATCGAAAATCCCACACCGGATTTCAACGCGATCCATGATCTGAGCAATCAGTATCACTTCCTTGGACATCTGCGTTACACGGCTGACGAAAACACACGTATCAGCTTCATCGCCGGTGTATCGAACGCCCAGTATGAGCTTCCGAACAATCCCGGCCAGCAGAGGCAGTTTGCCAATCCATCGTTTCTGAACAGCGCCCTTTCGCAGCAGGTTTACGGCAGCGTGGACAGTGCTTCCCTGCATGAGCAGCAGAAGGAAATCACTGATTTCGGAATGCTGTCCCTTCAGAAGGAAATGGGAAAAGTCAGCCTGCAGACTTCAGCGATCGCCCGGTACAGTTCTCTGGGATACTCGCCAGATCCGCTCGGTGATCTTGTCTATAACGGCATCGCCCAGCACGCCCAGCGCTCTGTCTTTTCGTCCGGCAATCAGACCGATCTTACATGGCGTGCAGCCCCGAAGCACACAGTCAGATTCGGTTTTCAGGCTTATGTAGAAAGAACCATTTCCAAGTCGGATGCCACTGTCTACACGCAGAGCGGCACAGATGAAGACGGCAATGCCGAATTCGATGGCCAGACACAGTCCATTCATGACGGCACAGGCCGCACTGGCTGGATCTACGGATTGTATGCGCAGGATGAATGGCGTCCTTTCAAGAACCTGACCATCAATTACGGTCTACGTTTTGACGGTGTGGATGAATACACACACTCCAAGCAGGTCAGCCCGCGTATCAATATTGTCTGGACGCCGTGGAGAGGCGGCACATTCCACGCCGGTTATTCCCGCTACTTCACGCCACCACCGTTTGAGCTGGTTGGTGGAACACAGCTGGATAAATACGCCAACACATCCGGTGCGCCACCGAATTTCCAGAACACGATGGTCAAGGCTGAGCGCGATCATTATTTCGACGCCGGTTTCGCACAGGAAATCCTGCCGCACTGGCACGCGTCTTTCGATGCCTATGTCAAACTGGCCCGCAACATGATCGATGAGGGACAGTTCGGCTCACCCATCATTCTGTCGGCGTTCAATTATAAGCGAGGTCAGGTCAACGGCTATGAGGTGACCACCGACTACTCACACGGTCCCTTCACTGTTTACGGCAACTTCTCATGGTCACGCGCCATTGGAAAAAACATCGTGTCCGCGCAGTGGAATATGTCGCCTGACGACCTCGCCTATATCAGCAATCACTGGGTCCATGTGGACCATGACCAGCGCTGGACGGCATCCGCCGGGGGGAGCTACACGGCATTCCGCAAGACCGGTCATCCTACACGCCTGTCCGCAACAATGGTTTATGGCAGTGGTCTTCGCGAAGATTCAGTGATCCCCAACGGCGCGTCCCTACCGCAGTATGTCACCTTCAACCTTGGCATTGTTCAGTCGTTCGACAACCTGTTCCATACGCCGTTCCTGAAACGGACCGAACTGCGTCTGGATGTGACCAACCTCTTCGATCGCCGCTACATGCTTCGCAGCGGCTCGGGCATCGGTGTCGGAGCGCCTCAGTACGGACTGAGACGAACGATCCTGACTGGTATTTCGCAGAGGTTCTGAAAAAGAAGAAAACAGGGCTCTGCCCTGCACCCGGAAGGGATCACAGATCCCTTCACCCATTCATTTTAACAAGTCGGGATCAAAGGGACTGTGTCCCTTTGTGGGGTTCGGGGCAAAGCCCTGAAAAGCCTGACACCCAGCGAGAAAGGCTATCTCTTTCTTCAGTGATAAGTGCGCAGCAAGCCAACCAGACGGCCCTGAATTTTCAGACGTTCAGCCGGAACAATCCGTGTTTCATAAGCTGAGTTGGCAGCTTCAAGGGCGACCGTGTTGCCCTTCTTCCGCAGCCGCTTGAGCGTCACTTCCGCATCATCAATGAGCGCGACGACAATCTGACCGTTCTCGGCACTGTCTTCCCGACGGATGATGACCGTGTCACCGTCAAGGATACCAGCCTCGATCATGGAATCACCGGCAACTTCCAGAGCGTAATGTTCGCCCTGCCCCAGAAGCGCCATCGGCACTTCCACCTGTTCGCTGTGATCGTGCAGGGCTTCGATCGGCAGACCGGCGGCAATTCGACCATAGAGCGGCAGGCTCATGGAGGCGGCCGCCTCCCCCGTCTTCACGCCAGCAAGGCGCTGCGAAAAATCACCCTTGATGACATTCAGGGAATTGGGGGATACTGCCGGTGACAATTGAGCGGGTTCTGGCAGACGCAACACTTCCAGCGCACGCGCCCGATTATGTCGGCGCTGGATAAAACCGCGTTCTTCGAGAGCCGAAATCAGACGGTGGATGCCGGACTTGGATTTCAGCCCCAAAGCATCCTTCATTTCATCGAAGGAAGGAGAGAATCCTGTCTGACCAAGATAGGAATCGATGAACAGCAGCAGTTCATGCTGTTTGCGTGTGAGCATCGCGTCCAGTCCTCTGCCAATGTCTCATCTGTATGCGGAATCAGGTTTGTTCTACATTGGTTCCCTTTTCCGGTCAATCCTGCATGCAGCTCCCTCCGTCACAAACGGGAGAAGCCGCTCTCCAGATCGGCAATCAGATCCGTCGCCTCATCCAGTCCGATCGCCAGCCGGAAGGCCGGTCCATCCGGGAGCGCGTTCGGCAGGGAACGCGACACGCCACCCGTGGTGGGCAGCACCAGACTTTCATAGCCTCCCCACGACGCCCCGATTCCGAAATGCCGGAGACCGTTGATCATCCGCTCCATCGCCGCTCTGTCATGACCGGATGTCAGGACAACAGTGAACAGCGGACCCGCTCCAGAGAAATCGCGCTCCCAGAACTCATGTCCCGGGCAGTCGGAAAACGCGGGGAAAAGCACCTGCGCCACTTCGCCCCGATCCCGCAGCCAGCATGCTACCTTCCACGCCGTACGGGCCTGCCGCGCCAGACGCACGCCCATGCTGCGCAGACCACGCAGGGTCAGCCAGCAATCATCCGGTCCGGCAAGCTGCCCAAGCTGGATCGCAGCGTCACGCAGCATGTGCCAGTCTTCTTCGGACCCGACGGTAATGGCGCCGAGAATGGCGTCCGAATGGCCGCCGGGATATTTGGTCAGCGCCTGAATCGACACATCGACACCGTGCGTAAACGGCATGAAAATCCCGAAACCCCAGGTGTTGTCGAGCAGGACACGGGCCCCTCCGTCATGCGCCACGCGGGCCAGCATGGGAACGTCCTGCACTTCGAACGTGTGACTGCCTGGACTTTCCGCGAACACGACCTGCGTATTCGGCTGCATGAGCTGGCGCAGCCCTTCCTCGGAAATCATCGGATCGTAATAGGTGGCCTCCACACCAAACCGCCGCAGCATGGTGTCGGCGAACCGCCGCGTCGGTCCGTAGCAGGAATCTGGCAGCAAGCAGTGACCGCCGGAACTGGTCCATGTCAGCAGCGCCGTCGTACAGGCGGCGAGGCCCGAGGACACGATCTGTGTATCCCGTCCTTCCTCGATCGCCGCGATGGCCCGTTCCAGATCATGCTGAACGGCGGAGCCCATCGCACCGTAGATCGGCGTATGCTCGTACCGTTCCGCGCCGACACGCCGCATGGTGTCGAGATCGGGAAACAGCACGGTCGAGCCGCGGGAAACCGGCGCATTGACCAGTGTGCCGGTCCGGCGAAACGCCTCGTCATACACATCGGGGCGTCCGATTTTTACCAGCCGGGCGTTCAGCCGTTCCCAGCCTGCTGCGACCCTGTCTTCACCTGTCATAATCAATTCCGCTCCCTGCCGGATGTCGCTTCTCCTTTTACGATAGGCGCGTCAGGCGTCGCCGCCCATTCCGCCCATGACCCGTCATAAAGCGAGACAGTCTCATACCCCGCAAGCACAGCGCCGACCACGATGACGGAGGCTGTCATCCCCGATCCGCAGGTGGCGATGAGCGGTGTCTGAAGGTTGGCAGCACCTGCTTTCCCGAAGCGTGCTTTCAGTGCGGCTTTCGGCAGAAAGTGTCTGTTTGCGTCCAGCAGTTCGCCAAAAGGGATATTTCGGGCTCCCGGCATGTGTCCGGAGGAAAGTCCCGCTCGCGGCTCCGGTGCGGCTCCGGTGAAACGACCCGCTGAACGCGCATCGAGAATCACGTCATCCGCGTCAGAAGCGCAGAGTGTGAGCATGTCACCCAGTCCTTTGAGCAGACTGGTTGTCAGCCGGGGGATATACTGTGCGGCAACAATCGGCGAAGGCGCGCCCTGCTCAAGCTCCCCTTCTGCCGCACGCCATGCAGGCATCCCACCATTGAGAATGAACACGCGCTCATGGCCGAACAGACGCAGCAACCACCAGGCGCGGCAGGAAGAGGCGATATTACCCTGGTCGTAAATAACGATCGTGCTGTCACGGGTCAGTCCGAGTTCTCCGGCCAGTCGCGCAAAACGTCCAGCGGCAGGGGCCATATGAGGAAGCGACTGTTCAGGATCGGAAAAAAGCTCGATGTCGAAGCGGCGTGCGCCGGGCAGACGGGACGCCAGAAAATCCGCTTCCGGATCGGTCTGTTCGCCCGGAAGTCTGGCTGTCGCATCAAGAAGGGTGACGTCGCCGGATGCGAGCGCATCCTTTAACGTATCGACATCTATAAGAGGCTGTAACACAGGTTCGACTCCTCTCCGCTGCCTGCGGAGAGGAGGAGTGAATCACTGGATGGCGTGCTGTGCAAGCAGGGAACGGAGACGCTCGGCTGCTCTCTTGCCCTTGCAGGATTCTGCCCAGAGCACTTCGGATCACCCGCTGGTGGGCGTTGACCGCTTCCGGAGCGCTTGTCACCAGCGACACGCCTGTGGTTGCGGCCGGAGACATGTCGCAACGGAACGGGTTGATTGCCAGCATCATCCGCTCGCGTCCCCGCATCAGGATGCAGTTGGTCGTGCTTTCAACATCCGCAAGCAGACTGAACTGAAGACCGATCGGCTCGGCTTCGATCAGTTCGGCAATACGACCGATTTCCATCGCGGCCACCCTGCGGGCCTCAATCCGCAACTCGTCGGACATGGGGATTGCCTCGCCCACGCCACGCTGAAGGAAGCGCTCGATCGACTGTTCGCTCAGCATGGTGATCATCGTCGGACGGCGGAGACGATAGCTCTCTCGCCGTGCAGTGAAGATCTCCTGATACTGTTCAATCAGCTGTTTGTTTTCCACCTGCTCCGCGATTGCACGGTTCAGGATGGAATCATATTCCGGCGAGGTCACCAGATAAGCCACCGGATCACTGATCTGGAGGATCTGGTCAGCTTCCTCCTCAACCTGTCGAACACGTTCGAAGAAGCTGAGGGGGCGGCTGTAATATTCCACGCCGATCCCGAGAAGTGTGAGAGGTGAAACCTTGAGTAGCTCGGCCAGTCTCTGAACCGTGTCGAGTTTGATCACCTCGCCTTTCTCGTACCTGTACAAGGCAGCACGAGAGACGCCGAGGCGAGCGGCGATTTCATCCGCCCTCATACCCGATTCAAGACGAAAAGCACGTAGCTGCTGTCCGATCTCGCTCAGACGCATAGTCACAGCAGCCATTCCGTCATTCCTTGAGACACTGTTTCTGGGGAATATTATTCGTCAATAATACGTTAATCTTGCGGGGTGTAAAGTGTCCACAATTTGCGATAGCATAAAATTATGACGCTCGACGCAAGAATCAGACAATTTTAAGGCGCTTCTGGCGCAATTTTGAGCTCTCGCACGGGAGCCATCTCCTATTCGAGGCGTGACACGCACCGTATAATGTGTTTCCAAAATCCCTGCCTTTTCCCCACAGAAGAGACAGTGCGCGCAGGCGGTCCTGCGAATTCGTGGAATGAAACGCAGGATCGGGCGTCATGAACGCTGAACGACTCATCTCCGGGCTGCTGATACTCGGCGTGGCCTACGGCTGCGTGGTCGTCACAGCGCCCTTTCTGTCCGCCATTCTGTGGGCGGCGATCCTGACCTTTGTGACATGGCCCATCCTGCTCAGACTGAGACGGTATATGGGTCCGATAACCGCCGCCGTCTGCATGGCCCTGCTCAGCACGATCTGCATCGTCGTACCCATAGCAGGCATCACTTCCAAGGTGCTGACTGACGCGCCACAGGTTCTGTCGGACCTGACAGACACGTTTCTGCCCAATCTGCGACTCCCTCCGGTTCCGCCATGGCTCAGCAAACTCCCGCTTGCTGGCGCTGAGGCCACGCACGCATGGGATCAGGCGGGCAAGGATCTCAGCCATATCGGGCAGAGTCTGCGCCCCTATGCCGGCGACATCGCCCAGTCCGTCCTGTCCGTCCTCATGCAGCTGGCAAACGGCGGCCTGCATCTGGCGATGGCGCTGTTCATCGCCTTCTTCTTCTGGCTGAGCGGTGATTCACTGGGACGCACCATCCGCCAGCTGATCAGTCGGGTCGCGGGGCGTCATGCCGACCGCATCCTGCGCATTGTCGGGGGCACCGTCCGGGGCACCGTCTATGGTCTGCTCGGCACGGCGATCGTGCAGGGCGTGCTGACCGGCGTGGGCTTTTTCATCGTCCGTGTGCCCGAACCCGTTCTCTTCGGCACGCTGGCCGCGTTTCTTTCCGTGCTGCCAATCGGCGCGCCGCTGGTCTGGGTACCCGCCGCCGTCTGGCTGGCCGTCTCGGATCATCTCTGGCGAGGTATCTTTCTGGCGCTGTACGGGGTCATCCTGATCTCGGGCGCGGATCATATCATTCGCCCTATCTTCATCGCTCGCGGCGCACAACTTCCTTACCTGCTGACACTCATCGGCGTGATTGGCGGCGTTCTGGAGTTCGGAGGGCTGGGCATCTTTCTCGGCCCGGTCCTGCTTGCGGTCGGATATATCCTGATCGTTGAGTTCGCCGCTGGTCGTGTTGCTGACCTGCCACACGACAGCAAGACATCGGAGACATGATGGCCGCCCCCAAGCTGAAGCCCCTTCTCAAACGGATACGCCGTCGTCCCCGTCTGCGCGGCAGGATTGCAGCGACCACCACCCGCCGGGGCGATGTCGAGATCAGAATCATCAGCTGGAATCTGCTGCACAGTGTCGGAGCCAGTATTCAGGACGTCATGACGCTTCTGGAAAGGGAAAAGCCCGACCTTCTTCTCATGCAGGAAGCGACTCAGGAAATCGACCAGCTTCCCGACCTGATGGGAGGCTACTACGCCCGCTCCCCCCTCCCCGGTCGGATTCATGGTGTCGCCTGCTGGAGTCGTATTCCCTTTTCCCGCGCGCCTCGCACCTGCGTGATACCGTCGGGCATGATTGTGCGCCGCATCGCGCAGATCATCCGCCTGCCGTCCATCACCGTGGCCAATGTCCATCTGTCGCATGGGCAGATCATGAACAGGCGTCAGCTGCGGCGTCTTTCCGCCATCCTCCCGGCTCCCGCCGCCATTCTCGGAGATTTCAATCTGGTCGGGCCCACACTGGTGCCCGGCTTCGCGGATGTCGGGCCAAGGGCGCCGACACACCGGATGGTCGATCTTGTCCCCATCCGCATCGACCGCTGCCTGATCCGGGGTGCGATCTGCGAAAACGCCAGGGTTCTGCCGGTTTTCGCGTCCGATCACAGACCGATCATGGTCACGCTTCGACCGGGTGTTTCAGACTCCCACTCATTTGCCGAGACCGTGACGCTGTCAGAGTAACGCTCTGACGCGCACGCCAAAGGAATGAGGGCTTCTTTTACCCAAAAGATGTCCCCGAAGACATTGTCACGATTTACAGAGACTGAATGAACAGGGCTTTGAAACGGCTCACAGGGCCGTCGCGTCCGCCTGTTTCTTCTTCCAGCGCGTCCAGCGTTCCTGAACGAACGCAGCACTCAAAACCAATAATATAGTCACCGGGACAGGAAACGCCGGGATCAACAGGCTGTGCGCCAGCCGGATTTTCCTGCTGGCGTACAGCCTCGCCCACAATTCTGACGATCCTGAATGACCGCAAATGCGGCTCCATCACGCTGCATGAAACAGCGGAGAGGGAGCCGTATCCGGGATCAGAAACGGTAAGCGATACCAGCCGACACAACGGTCGGGTCGAGAGATTCATGAGCATGGATATGCACGGTTTCGGCAGAGTTTTCTGCCCATGCATGCATACGCATGAAAATCTGCTTCACATCAGCATTGAAGAACCAGTTGCCGACAATCTGGTAGTCAAAGCCGACATTGACGGAAGGGCCACCGGTAAAGCCGGAGTTCAGCTTCAGACCATTCGCGCCGTGCATGTTGTGGAACCAGGTCAGGTTGGCACCCAGACCGACATACGGGTTGAAACGCTTGTGCGGACGGAAATGCCAGGCGACCGTCAGGGTCGGCGGCAGCACCCACGCGGAACCGACATCCGTCTTCGCGCCCAGCGCGCCGCCGTAACCGGCTACTTCATGACGCGTGCTGGTGGCGATCAGATCCAGCGAAAGATTATCGGTGAAGAAGTATTCAAGGGTCAGTTCAGGCATCGCCTGATTGGTCGTGGAGATGTGTGCACCCGGCAGACGCTGGCCGTTCAGGCTGACCTTGCTGTCACGATCCTGCGGCAGGACGCCGACGCCGGACAGACGGACCATGAAGTCGCCTTTGCCAAGACCGATCTTTGTGCTGGCGCAGGTCTCAAAAATGCCGCAACGACCGCTATGATTGACCGGGGCAGCGACCGGGGCAGCAACGGGCGCATTGACATAGGCGGTAGACCCGGCCGGAGGCGGTGGCGGAGCAGCAGCCGTCTGGGCGTGGGCCGTGCTGCAGAGAGCGCTGGCGGCCAGCAGCGTGGCGGCCAGAAAGGATCCGGTCTTCATCATGGGGCGTCACTCTTATCAAACTGTAATGTTCGCCGCTGAAACCATACCCCGAGTGTTAACGGCGTTGATCTGCATCAATTCGTCACAACTTCCGGAAAGGTGAGTTTTTTTTGCAACAGTAAGGCGATCAGTCCGGTCCTGAATGGATCACGCCTCTTTTCGTCTGTCATAGAGAACGGAAAGCCTGGACGACAGCCTTCGGCCACATATCCAGCAGTCGGTTTATACATCAAGGCAAGAGCGGGTGCTTCCGGCGCCTGAAAGACAGCAGGGCATGCCCTGCTGAATATGAGAACGCCGCATACAGAGCTGTCCACCACAAAAAATTCCCTGTAACTTCCTATAAAATAATATTTTTTGTCCCCTTGAGACAGATGGGCGGATCTGTTTCGTAACGGCCGGACCAGGGAAACAACGCATCCGCACAGAATGGCGAACCCCACCTTGCTTCGATCACAAAGAGGCATCCGGGCAATGGCAACAAGGCCGTGCTGCCACACTCTCTCCCCGACGCAGACGGACCCCAATTCTTCACCATCAGATGTCGTGTCGTTGTCACAATGATTTAAATCAAGCCTGTCACCCGTTCTCAGGGGGTGTGATCCGCTTTCATTCGCGCTAGATAACATAGGCTATACCAAGCCTGAGCTCATAGAATGCCGCATCCGGCCGGAAAGAAAGACACATCATGTCAGTATCTGCCCTGACAGCCGGAAACAGTCTGTCAGTCCCCAAACGAATCGTCATCGCTGGAATGGAGGGATGTCGGGCCTGTTCTGTATGTGAAGTACGGGCGCATGGGATCTGTAGCGCGCTGAACGACGATGAACTGTCCCAGCTTGCGCAGGCTGCCGTGCGCGTGACAATTCCACCCGGTCGACAGCTCATAGAAGAGGGCTCTCCTGCCGACGAGTTTTTCAACATCACCGCCGGCACGGTAAAGCTCTTCAAGTCACTCCCCGATGGACGCCGCCAGATTACGGGATTCGTGGGTATTGGCCATTTTCTTGGTCTTGCCGTGTCAGACCGATACGCCTTCGGCGCGGAAGCCATTGATCAGGTCCGTCTCTGCCGTTTCTCGCGCGAGCGGCTTGAAACCGTGATCGACGAATTCCCTCGTCTGGAACGCCGCCTCCGCAATGAAGCCGCTAACGAACTGGTTGCGGCTCAGGATCAGATGCTGCTTCTGGGACGCAAGACCGCCCGCGAAAGAGTCGCCAGCTTCCTTTATGGGCAGATCACTGAACTCTACGGTGATGATATCCCGCAGACCGCCAAACTCCATTTCCCCATGACGCGTGCGGATATCGCCGACTTTCTGGGACTGACCGTGGAAACCGTGAGCCGGACGATCAGTGGCCTGAGACGGGAAGGTCTGATCACGACGGGTGCGAGCCATGAGATCACCGTTCCCGCACCATCCCGCCTGCGGACCATTGCCAGCGGAGAGGAATAACGTCCCGGACAGGATACCGGGCGCGAAACGCCGCCCAGCTGACACTCATGGATGTTTTTGAGACGGAGCCTTAACCCGCCGTTGACTGCAGTTCCTCGACGAGATCATCCAGCGCCTCATCTTCCGGCGACATGCCCTTCAGGTTCGTCCAGTTCTGACGGGAAATCAGACCGTAGGCTTCATCGCACCGTGTGGTGAAGAAGTCATAGGACATGCGACGCGGCCCACCCCATGTGTTGAGATAGAGCCAGTCGGAATCATATCCGTGCAGCCACACGGCATGACCGCCCGCGATGCTATTGTCAGCGGTTGGGTCGATGACCCAGTCATTATTTCCGACACAGGCATACTGGGGAAGAGTCAGGCCAATATACAAGCCACCCAGCATGGCGATGGCGCGATGAACGGACTGCGTATCTTTCGGATTGATATAGCCAAAGGCTGTCAGATAATCGCGTGTTTGGCCCGGTCGCTCGTAACCTTCGCGACACCAGCGGGACAGGACTTCAACCTCGACCGCGCCCTGATCCGTTGACGGATCATTTTCAACGTATCCGGATTCCGCGCTGTAGTTGGTGACAACCTCATCATCACTCAGAACAATCGGTGTGAGGGCTGAGCCGGTCCAAGTCCGGATGGCGGACGCGACGGACACCTGCGTGCAGCAGCCGAGACGATCATTGCACCACATCGGCCAGTCAGCGTCTGCGGCCCAGTTTACCGCAGGCGGCGGCGTGGGAAGACGAAAGCTGAGAGGCGTGGAAAGACGGTAGGTTCGCGGGTCCAGACGAGCGGGCTTCTTGCCCAGTCTGCGCTGAGTCATGCTGTTGGGTTCTCCACTGTTGAGCATGTGGAGAACGATACGTGTCCCAGCCCTGGCGTGGGGCCGGGGTCTTTGTTCATATGACCGGGAAAGAATGAAGAAGTTTCTGGTGAAGCTTTTTCCAGAAAGCTTCAGAGAACATCGCCTTTTTGAAAAAAGGCGATACCCAAAAACTTCTATCAGTTATCGAAACTGCTGAGCACACGCCCGGCAATTACTTCCAGCTTGCTCAGCAGGGCCGGCTCCCGACGCTCCGGCGCGGTGATCAACGCATGTTCGAGCGCCCGGTCACACCCGGCCGGGCAGAGACCACGCGGCTGACCCAGCGCCGGGATCATCTCTTTCACGAGCGAGCGGGCATGGTCGGCGTTCTGCTGCATGACGCGCACGACCGCATCGACCGTGACACTGTCATGATCCTGATGCCAGCAGTCATAATCAGTCACCATCGCAACCGTCGCGTAACAGATCTCGGCTTCGCGGGCGAGCTTGGCTTCCGGCATGTTGGTCATGCCGATCACCGCACAGCCCCAGCTGCGATACAGTTCGCTCTCGGCCCGTGTGGAGAATTGCGGACCTTCCATCACCAGATAGGTGCCGCCACGGGTGAAGGCGATGTTCAGCTCTTTCAGCTTCTCTTCCGCAACATCGCCGATACGCGGGCAGACCGGATCAGCCACGGAAACATGCGCCACACAGCCCGTATCGAAGAAGCTCTTCTCACGGGCAAAACTGCGGTCAATGAACTGATCCACGATCACGAAATGACCCGGCGGCAGATCCTCGCGCAGGGAGCCGACAGCCGAGAGAGAGATGATGTCCGTCACACCGGCAATCTTCATCGCCGCGATGTTGGCGCGATAGTTCAGACGTGACGGCGGGATCGGATGACCGCGACCGTGACGGGGCAGAAACACGCAGCGGACGCCATTCAGTGTTCCAAACAGCAGTTCGTCAGACGGTGCGCCCCAGGGAGTGTCAACACGCCGCCATTCCTTGTTCTCAAGGCCGGCGATGTCATACAGCCCCGATCCACCGATAATGCCGATAACCGGTTTGATCTCAGGCGCGGGACTATTCGACATTGGACCAGATTCTCCGTTTCAAGATAAAAAGCAGGATTGCGAGGCATAGCAGATAGACAAGCACGCGCACACCGGTGCGATGACGGTCGACCAGATGCGGCTGCGCGACCCATGCCAGAAAGGTCGTGACGTCGCGTGCTTCCTGTTCGACCGTCGCGGATGTGCCGTCCGGATAATGAACCTCACCGCCCCGCAACGGTGGCTTCATGGCAATCACCCGTCCCGAAGCAAAACGGTTGTACAACTGACCCGACGGCAACGTCACACCCGCTGGGGCAGGCCCATAGCCGGTGAGCAGTGCATAAATCCTGTCCGGGCCACCGGGATATACGACAGTAAGCCGCGACTGATCCGGAGGCACGACACCCTCTGGAACACCCGCCGGTTTTACGGGTGTCGGGAACGCATCATCCGGCAGACCATGACGATATTTCAGCGCTCCGGACAGATCCCGTCCCTCCTGAATCTGGTAGCCGGACGCAATGGATTTCACAGCTTCAGCATCAAGCCCCATACCTTCGAGGTCTCTGAACTGAACATGCTTCATACCGTGACAGGATGAGCAGACCTGTTCGTAAACCAGATATCCACGCTGTACGGCGGCAAGATCGAAATTACCCAGCGCCCCTTCAAAACTCCAGTGTTGAGGTGCGGCATGATCGTGATCGGGACGTGTCTGCGCGAGCATGGGTGATGCACTGAAAAGCGCTGCTGCAATAACGGGAATAAAAAACGCCACTCTCACGACGCATCCCCCACAACCGCGCGCTCACGTCGGGACACAAATGGCAGAACGACAAGAAAATGGAAGAAGTAAAACACCGTCGCGCATCGGCCGATAATCAGCCAACCGCCCTCCATGTGATGCTGTCCGGCCAGACCCAGCGCCACGAACGCGGCAACGAGCAGGATCATGGACAGGCGGATGAGCGGTCTTTGTCGGGCGGATCTCACAGGGGACGTATCGAGCCAAGGCACAAGGAACAGCACCACCACAGCACCGACCGAAGCCACGAGACCGCCGAACTTGAACGGAATTGCCTGAAGCATTCCGAAAAAGGGCAGGAAATACCATTCCGGTTCGATATTGGTCGGTGTATGCAATGGATTGGCGGGACGATAATTTGCTGATTCTGTCACAAGATCTGGAAACAGAAACATCACCGCAGTCAGCACGATAGCAAAAACCGCCACTCCGAAGGCATCCTTGATCGCGAAATAGGGTGAGAAAGGCAGACTTCCCTTCCGGTCCGGCTCAACCCCGCTCGGATTTCCGGAACCAGCAACATGCACGCCCGCCACATGCAGACCGACCACGGCAACAATCGCAAATGCCAGTGTAAAATGCAGCACGAAAAGATGGTGCAGCGTGCCGTCGCCCGGCTGGCTTCCATCAAGAAACACACGCTCCGTAAACGGCCCGATCACGGGAATGGACGCCAGCGCCTTTCCGGCAATATCCGCGCCCCAGTAGGACATCTGCCCCCATGGCAGGACATATCCGGCAAAGGCGGTGATCATGGTCATCACCAGCAGTAGCAGACCGAGCAGCCACACCAGTTCACGCGGCTTCTTGTAAGAGCCGTAATACAGGCCACGAAACAGATGCAGATAAAGTGCGCCGAGAAACAGGCTCGCGCCCGCCATATGCATTGACCGCAGCAGCCAACCGGATGGCACGCGCCGCTCGATCGCCTCAATGGATGCGAATGCTCCTGCTACTGTCGGCGTGTAATTCATGGCCAGCACGAGACCGGATAGCAGCATTAGCACGAGAACCGCCGACAGCATGGCCCCCACGGTCCAGAGCATGCTGGCCGAACGCGGCATCGGAAAAGAACGGAACTGGGTGGTGAGAAAACGCCTGACAGGCAGACGGCTGTCGAGCCAGTCCTGTTTGCTTCCGTCGTTCTCCCTGTCGCTGGACGACGAACCTGTCATGCGGCGTTCCCCTGCTTCCCTGCGCACACATCTAATTCAGTTGGCGCGACAGGTCCACGGAGAGGGAAGACAGAGTGAGGGTTTTAAGAGAAGATTCTCCGTTGCAGGCGGAGAAGATTTGTCGGCTACTCTCAAGCCATCATCTATCTTTAGATAGCGCAATCAAAAAACATTAGGGCATGTCATCAGTTAATTCCGATGATGGCGGAGACGAGTTGAACGGCAGTGAAGAAGGTTGACTTCAGCTTGTCGTAGCGTGTTGCAATGCCTCTGATCTGCTTCAGTCTGGCGAAGAAGCGTTCAATGATGTTTCTGTTTTTGTAGAGCTGGAAGCTGATTTTCCGTGGATCGCGTCGATTTTTCCTTGAAGGGATAACCGGTACGATCTGCCGTTCTTCGATCTTTTTGATAAGCGGATCAGCATCATAAGCCTTGTCGGCGATAAAAGCTGCAGGATCGACTTCATCCAGCAGGGGGCTGCTTCTGTGATGTCCGCTCTCTGCCCGGGCGTCAGGGAAAGCGCCACCGCCTTTCCTGCGGCGTCGACAATGGCGTAGATTTTCGAAGTCAGTCCGCCACGGGATCGCCCGATAGCCTGATCCATGCCCCTTTTTTAAGCGCCCCCGCACTGTGCTGGTGCGCCCGGACAATCGTGCTGTCGATCATCATGTAGTCGTTGTCGCGATCGGCGGCCAGATGCCGGAAAATCCATTCGATCACGCCGCCTTCGCACCAGCGACTCAACCGTCGGTGGACGTTTTTCCAGTCACCAAAACGGACAGGCGGGTCACGCCGGGGAATGCCGGCACGGTAACGATACAGAACCGCTTCCACTAACAGACGGTTATCGGCAGCCATTCCGCCAACATGGCCTTCGCGCCCCGGGAGGAGATCCTTTATCCGTTCCCACTGGCTGTCACTCAGGCCATATCGACGCATTCATTCTCTCCCTGAAAACAGAGAGAAAACTTCACAGATCAAACGGAAGTACAAGCCTCATAGCGCCAGATACTGACTGACGACATGCTCTAAGCTTTTACACAGGCTGGATACCAGTTGATAACGACGCACCATCGTCATATGGACGCAAAAACTCGACAACGGTGGAACGATAAAGATCCAGCCCCTTATAGGAAGCCAGCGCCGGATCAAGATCACGCAGCACACGATGCAGACGCTTCCGCCACTTCGGCACTGTCATGATGTCCTTTATCGGCAGCAGATAGCAGCGGATCGCAAAGAGGATCGCATTTGAACGCGGCAGACGATAAAGCGTCTGAAGCTCCACACGCAGATGCACTTTTTCCGCCACGTTTTCAGGCGTGACTGATGCGCGGTCCTCTCCCCAGATCATGTAATTTTCCGGCGACGTATCAAGTCTGGGATTGATCGTCATAGTCCAGTTCAGACGCCTGACGGGTCGTCCATACTGAAGCATCAGCAGAAACCTGAGACCACGATCGAAGATTCCCATTTCGGAAGCCTTGGGGACTGGCGCATGCCACTGGCGAAAGGACATGCCCATATCGAATTTCAGAGACCAGTCCGCCTGCGACGTAACCATGCCACCGTCCATCCACAGATCGTTCTCACGCTGGTCATGGAGCGTAAAATCTCCCTGCATCTGTCGCGCCATGTATTCGAAAGGCGCCTGCGGAAGAGTGGCCTCATCGCCGAACACGAAAGACTGGCTGATGTTCAAAAGATGATTTTCCCAGAGCCAGTCATTGCCCTCTTTTTTCAGGGTAAAATGCTCGGGATAGTCTGTTGACAGACTGTCCATTCCCAATTCGAGAAAATCCCATTCCGCATCGCGCATATGCGGCAACACCATGCAGCGTTTGGGATCTTCTGCAAGAATACGCGCTTTCTCGGCGCACTCGCCAACATAATGCTCATCGACATCGAATGTGTGACTCATGGCGTCCACCGGACCACCACGCACATGCGGTTCGACATTCATCGAATACATGTAGCTGTCTTCCGGAAATGGAAAGGGAAACCGGAGAATGGTTTCCGCACTGTTTTCGACATGGAAGGGAGGACGGTAACTATCCCGGACATGCGTCTGGCCGCTCATGACTGGTCTCCTTAAAGATCAAGAGTGAGCGTGTCCGTTTTCGCACGGGACACACAGGTAAGAATGACATTGCCCGAGGCGCGTTCCGCCTCCGTAAGCACGTGGTCACGATGGTCCGGCTGCCCATCGAGCACAGTCACGGCACAGGCGCCACAGGCGCCGCCACGGCACATGCAGGGCGCGTCCACATCTGCCTGCTCCAGAGCTTCCAGCAGCGTCTCATCCGCCTTGACCGCTATCTTGCGGCCACTACGGGCAAGAATGACCTCAAACGGCCTTCCGCCTTCCGGCACGAAGAAATGTTCGGAATGTACTTTCCCCGGAGCGAAACCACACCGATGCGTGGTTTCTTCCACCCATTTCATGAACCCTTCAGGTCCGCAGAAATAGACATGAGTCGCAATCGCCTCATCCTGCAGCCAGTCGGCAAGACCTACTTCGGAGGGCAATGCGGTATGCACGGAAACCCGTGCCTGATCCTGTTCGGCCAGCAATGCTTCAAAAGCCGAACGCTCTTCCGCACGGCAGAAATGATGCAGTGTGTAATCCGCCCCGATGGAACGCAGTTTTCTCAGATAGGAAAGAAAGGGAGTGATTCCAATGCCCGCGGAAAGAAGCAGGTGACGCCGTGCTGTTTTCACAATCGGAAAGAGGTTCGCTACACTTCCGACCCACACGGGCAGTCCAGATCGCCCTTTTTCGTGCAGGAACCGCGAGCCACCCCGTGACTGCGGCGCCAGACGGACAATCACCGTCAGTTCCCGACCGTCCTCCGAACGTTCCACGATGGAATAGGCATTCTTGTAGACCTTTTCACCATCCCCGAATTCAAGGGCGGCATAACTTCCCGGTGAGACAGGTGGAAATATCTGCTTCTCCTTACGGAGCACGAACCGTCGCAATGTCGGCGTCAGACCTTCAACACGCTCAATGAACGCCGGGAAACCCATTCGTTCAGCCATGAGTCGCCGCCTCCATCGCCTCGATCACCACCGCCGGTTCGCCCGCTCCCATGTAAGCGCCAAGAGCACGGGAATAATGATTGCGGACAGACAGTTCCGTGGCGCATCCCTGACACACCAGCGTATCACCACTCACCCCGTCATGAAGCGTATCGCAATGCACGCAGAACACTCGTCGTTCGGAACCAGCAGGCTCACCAAGAAAGATTTCCCCGCTACACAGACCTGCGTCATCCGCGACTTTCGTCACCTGGGCGAGAAAGGTCGGCCGCCCAGCCGCATACAGCCGGAGCCCTACCTTTTCACGAACCAGACGATATGCGAGCCTTTCCAGAAGGTCCGCGGCGGAACGCATCCGCACATCGCATGTGTCTGGCTCAGCTTTTACCAGACTACTATGCTCGATAGTCCAGACCTCGAACACGGCAGGCCGTTCACCTTCCGGAAATGCCAGTGTCGCGTTTTCACGGACAAACAGGTGGCGTCGTCCATCAGGATCAAAGGTCAGAGGCCGGTACGGAAGCTCACTTGTTCCCATAAGACCTTTTTCCTTTCCAACAGAGTCATGGCAGGATGGAACGTCACCCCTTGATCGTCCGCTTCTTTTTTTCGGGATCGTCGAATGGCAGCGTATGGGTCACACCCGGCAGTTCCGTGTCTTCGGAACGCACCACGATACGTTTCCCCGGTGTGGCATAAGGCACGTCCATCCGCGCCAGCGCCATCGATTTTCCCGTCAGTTTCGAGACCATGGCGCAGGTGACAACGCCAACCTTGCGTTCACCATCATAGACAGCCGCCCCCTCCCTGGCCGCGACATCACCATCCAGCAGCAAACCAAAAATCTTGAAACGCTCTTTTCCCTTGAGAGCGAAGTGTGCCGAGGCGCCACGGAAATGCGTCTTGCCGGGGCTGACGGTAAAGTTCAGGCCCAGTTCCCACAACGTGTCACCAGCCAGTTCCTGTTCAAATGGATACATTTCCGAATTGTCATAAGGATAGAACAGAAGATAGCTTTCGACACGCAGCAGGTCGAGCGCGGTAAAGCAAACCGGCACGATACCATCACTCTTTCCGTCTTCCAGAATACTATCCCAGATCAGTGGCGCGTCCACACCCTTACAGAAGATCTCATACCCACGCTCTCCGGTGTAACCGGTGCGGGAGATCATGACCGGCGCACCGAAAAGTGTCGTCTGCATATGGTGAAAGTAGTTAAGCTGCCTGATTCCGGGGACATGACGCTCAAGAAAATCCACCGCCACCGGGCCCTGAAGCGACAGGTCATGCAGATCGTCATCGAACAGCATCGCGGCGTTACGTCCTACAACTGCCTGCGAGAGCATCTCGTGCAACGACCCAGCTCCATGCACCACCATCCAGCTATTAGGCCCTGTACGATAGAGAACACAGTCGTCAATGAACTTGCCGGAATCATTGAGAGCAGTGGCGTAAACAGAACGCCCTGGAGTGACCTTCTGGAGATTTCTGCTTGTTGCATAATCAAGGATTGCTGTCGCATGCGGCCCAACAAGATGGATTTTCTTCAGGCCTGATACATCCATCAGGCCTGCCTTCGTACGAACAGCGACGTGATGATCCCGCACATCAGTGGAATAACTCCAGGCCGTCGCCATGCCGTTCCAGTCTTCAAGACCGGAACCAAGAGCACGGTGACGATCGGCAAGGGTGCTTGAACGCCAGCTTGTGGTCATGTTTGCAGCTTCTCCCGGCTCACCGAGCCTTCACTTCGAATTGATATCGCAACAAATATCATAAGGAAAATCATGCGGTCCGATTGCATTATCGGATATATAAGTTTTCCTTAGAACGAGAACTTCATTGAAACAAAAACGTTCTTTCAAAGATTCTCAGGGCACCAGCCGAGCTGATGTCCTGAATCATGTCAACCCGCGCTGACCTTGCGTTGGGGTTCGGCCACAGGCGCGAGAAAAGCCTCAAGAGAATCGTCAAGAGCCTTCATCCATACCGTATGGTGCGGGGGCGCCATTGTGCCAGTCAGGACGGACGGATAGCTGCGGTCTCTGAAGGTCATGATACCGTCAACCTTGTCGTGCTTCCATTCCTTGAATATCTCCGCCACCTTATCGAGATCAAACGGCGGATAGTCAGTATATTTCATCAGATCGCGTACATAATCCGTCTGAAAATCGATTTCCTGATAGGCGTCTTCAAGCGCCTCTTCACGCTTGCGCCACACATGCGTATCCGCCGTCATGTCCGCCGCCGTGGGCAATGCAATGCGTCCCATAATCACATCACGGGCAAACCAGGCCTGGGCATCAAACATGTTGAATGTGTAGTACTGATCCTGCATCCCGAGATAAAGCAGCTTCGGGTTATCAATCCAGCAGACACCCTTGTACAGATCCAGCGGATACAGACGGTTATTTGTTTTCAGACGCAGGATATCAGGCAGGAAGGGAAAATGATGCTTGTAGCCGGTGCACAGAATGATGGCATCGACCTTGCGGGTTTTTCCATCACTAAAATGCGCTATGTTTCCTTCCATTTTCTCAAGAAGAGGATGCTCCGAAAAATCCTCCGGCCAGTTGAAGCCCAGAGGGCGGGAGCGATAGGAGAAGATGATCGACTTCGCTCCGTATTTGTAACACTGGGAAGCGATATCTTCCGCAGAATACGAACTGCCGATCAGAAGAATGTCCTTGCCTGCAAATTCATTCGCATCCCGGAAATCATGGGCATGCAGAATACGGCCGGGAAACAGATCGAAGCCCGGAAAGCTCGGGACATTGGGGGTGGAGAAGTGACCGGAAGCACAGAGGACGTAATCAAAATATTCCGAATAAACGTGGCCGTTCGCAAGATCCTCGACTGTCACGATGAAGTGTTCCGCATCTGCGTCCCACTCCACATCCCTTACCGGCGTGCTGTAACGCATGTCGCCCTGCAGATCATCACGCTTCATACGACCCAGAATGTAATCCAGAAGCACTGCACGAGGCGGATAGGACGGAATTGGACGGCCAAAATGCTCCTCAAAGGAATAATCAGAGAATTCAAGTCCTTCCTTCGGACCGTTTGACCATAGAAAGCGATACATGCTGCCATGCACGGGCTCTCCATATTCATCGAGTCCAGTACGCCAGGTATAATTCCAGATACCGCCCGCTGATGACTGCTTCTCGAAACAGACGATGTCAGGAACATCATGTCCTTGCCTGCGCGCGGTGCTGAACGCTCTCAACGCTGCAAGTCCGCTTGGACCTGCTCCAATGACTGCTACCCGCTTTTTTGTCATGGTCGTGGATGCTCCCTAATGGACGATCAGGTTTGCAAACTTGTTTCTGGTTATATTTCAGGATCTGACCCGTGTTTTTTTCGGGTCATAAGCCGGAAAAGATGTAACCTTCACCGGTATTCTCTTTTGAAACCCGTCAAGTTTTCCAATTTCCAGTTCCTTTCCGATTTCCGCCACCGATACATCGACACGTGCGAGCGCAATGTTTTTTCCCAGAACGGGAGAGCTGCATGCGCTTGTCACGACACCGACCCTGGCCCGGCCTGAATAGACAGGATCTCCATGATCAAGCCTGTCGTTCATGTGACTTTCCAATCCGACCAAAGACTGCCGCGGATTTTCACGTCTCCGAATCAGAGCCTCACGACCGACATAATCCTCGACCTTGGCTGCAGGCACGGCAAAACCAATGCCTGCCTCGAATGGATCCGTCTCCGGACAGAACTCGTAATTGGCAAAAGCCAGTCCGGCTTCAATGCGCAGCCAGTCGAGAGCCTCCAGCCCGAGAGGCACCATCCCTTTTGGTTTTCCAGCTTTCCAGATCGCATCCCACACGGCAGAAGCTTGCCGAGGGTGACACCAGATTTCATAACCAAGCTCTCCCGTGTAGCCGGTTCGTGAAACCACAACAGGAATGCCTTCCGGCCCACCGATGCGTCCGATGGTGAACCGGAACCATTTCAGGGATTCGATGTCCGGCTGTGTTGGACAGGTCCAGACCAGTGGAGCCAGAATCTTCCGACTTTCCGGCCCTTGCACAGAAAGATTATGCAGCTGGTCCGTAGATGCACGAATACGGACATGCAGTCCTCGCTCATCAGCCAGCTTGCGGAGCCATTCACCGCAATAATCATCGCCACAGACAAGCCGGAACGCCTGCGACGCCAGACGGAACACGGTTGCATCATCCAGCATGCCTCCATGCGGATAACACAACGCCGTATAGACCACCTGCCCTACGGCCAGCTTACGGATATCGCGTGTCACCGCTGTCTGGAGCAGCAGTTCGGCATCCGGACCTGTGATTTCGAACTTACGCAGAGCCGACAGATCCATTACGCAGGCTTTTGTCCGGCAGGCCCAGTATTCGGAAACCGGACCGTAGCCTTCAAAATAGGATGGCAGCCAGAAGCCTTTATATTCGACAAATTTCGCGCCGAGCGCTTCAAGGCGATCGTGGAAACCACTTTGGCGTGTCATGACAGGTGGAGATTCGGGTGTCATGCGATGCGTCACCCCCTTCGGAAAACGGTTGCTCCGGTCGTAAATGCGGATGTGAATGTCGGTGGGCGTCCAGCCATTTGCGGACGTCACATCATCAGCGCACGATGAAGAGGCACAGACGAGATCCCTTTCCGCCCTGAGCAGCACATAGTCGCCGGGCCGGGACCACGGCTCCTCGCCCACGATCGTACCGCATTCGAGAACCTGCGTGTTGAAGAAGAAGTTGATGGCGGGCCACCCACTACGCGGACCAATTCCGTCCACTTCAAGCACCCTGTTGAAGTTTTCAGTGCAGTTGGCATGGCCGGGATAGCCACCATCATCATAATATTTAGCCGTGCAGGCCAGAAGGAATGCATCGTGGCGGCCCACCGTATCCTGCACGATCTCAATCATCGGCTGCATGTGTTCATTCAGAAACTTCGCATGCAGTCCCGGTGTCGGCATGGCGTTTCCCTGTACGGTCCGGGTGGCTGTCGCATCCAGCCCGCACTCCCTGCCCTCTTCCAGAGCCAGTGCATCGAACGCGAGAAAATCGGAACATTGCCGACCATCGACATCGATGATCTGGATGTAGTCACCCTTCCGGACACGGTAACTCACAGCCGAGGCCGCTGGCACGTGGATCTCCTGCAGGACGGGTCCGAGTGAAGCAGGCAGTCGTGACGTGGCAGGGGCCGTATAAATCACTACATCCACACGCCCGGGAGCATCGGAACTTTCAGGCAGCATATCTTCCGCAGGAACATCGACCACAATGTCTCCATCCCGCAGCACCGTGAAACTGACAATCTCTCCGGGCGCTGCTTCAGCGCCCAGCACGACAAAGGAAACTTCGTCTCCATCCAGAAACGCGGACAGTGCCTCGCTGGAAAAGGCAGGCGCGGTTTCTGCTCCCGAAGAGCATTCCAGTATACCCCGTTGAGCAAACACGACAGCTGCCTGCCCCCCATCGACGCCCAGAACTTCGAGACGCTCACCCGCGGTTACCGGAAACTTCCGGGCGCTGTCTCCACCGTTGATCCGATGGGAAGATCTTTTCGGAGCCTTCACAAGAAACGCAGTCATGATCGTCGCCCTCGATACGTTTCTGATCTGAAACAAAAGCAAGCATGCGTCGGGGTTCATAACAATAGTGCCACTTGGCACCATTCACGCTAAACGGCAGAAGTATCCCTCTCTCATGTGAACGCAACCGCCACACTCCATTTTTTCGTTCTGCTGAAAAGAGCTTTTTAATAGAACAAACAAAGATCTTATTCAGGCGAACGACCGAATCCGTTTCGTTAAAAAAACATGCATCACGACTTTCGTGTTTTTTCAATTTTTCCTTACATCATTGCTTTACAAGAGAAAAACACTTCATCACCCTTCGTGACCAGAAGAATTATCTAAGCCCGCATATAAATATATCTTATATATAAGAAATACCTGTTGCTGATTCTGGCTTGTGGTTACTAGGATTTGCCCAATATCGTTATGGAAATGAAATGATGATCAGAAATCTGCTTTACATCTCACTCCTTGGCGGTCTTTGCCTCATGGGCCGCTCCGCCATCGCTGCGCCAGAATCCCACGATCCGATCAAAATCACACTCAACGACTGGACGGGTGAACTGATAACTGCGCACATCATGGGCGATATTCTGAAAAAAGCTGGATACAACATTGACTATGTACCAGCCGATTACCTCGCCCAGTTCAGCGGCATGGAAAATGGTGACCTCACTGTCGCCCCCGAAGTCTGGGCTACGACAGCGCAGGAAGCTCTTCAGGCCGCGGTAAAAACCGGCAAAGTGGAAGATCTGGGTTCCTCCGGAATGCAGGCCCGTGAAGAGTGGTGGTTTCCGGAATACATGAAGGAAAAATGCCCGGGCCTGCCCAACTGGGAAGCCCTCAAAAAGTGTGGCGAGGTTTTCAGCACCCCAGAAACCGATCCCAAGGGGCGCTATCTCGGTGGTCCTTCGACCTGGGGCGGCCATGACGAGGAACGCATTGAGGCGCTCGATCTCCCGTTTGAGGTCGTACATGCGGGTACGGACGCCGCGCTCTTCGCCGAGCTTAAAAGCGCCTATGAACGCAAGGCCCCCATCATTCTGTGGATCTACACACCGCATTGGGTGCCCATCAAATACAAAGGGGAGTTTGTCGAATTCCCCCGTTACGAGCCGGGCTGTTACGAAGACCCCAGCTGGGGAATCAACAAGGACGCCAAGTACGACTGTGGCAAGCCTTATGGTCCCATCTGGAAAGCTGTCTGGTCAGGCATGAAGGACAAGTGGCCGGGTGCCTACGCCATTATCAAGAATTACAAATTCGATAACAAAACCATGGGTGAACTTGATGCCCGCGTGGACCTCAACGGCGAGAAAGTCGAGGACGTGGCTCAGGACTGGGTAAACAAGCACGAAGACGTGTGGAAAGCCTGGCTCAGCAAGTAACGCCTTTCCTCCGGCAGTACCACCGGGACTGCCGGAGGCATCCCTTTTCCGCAGAAGAGAGACCTGATGCAGCATCCCGTACTGGCTTGCCGGAAAGTCAGCCGCCTCTATGGCGCACGTGCATCCGAATTCGTTACAGATGGCCATCTGACCACCGACAATGTGCAGACGCTTCAGGAAGCCGGAATTACACCAGCGATCTTCAATGTCGATCTCGACATTGAACGAGGCAAGACCTTTGTCATCATGGGCCTGTCCGGGTCGGGGAAATCAACCCTCTTACGCTGCCTGGCCGGTCTCACGCCTCCTTCAGCCGGACAGATTCTCTTTGAAAGCAAGAATCTTTTCGAATTTTCTGAAGCTGATCTGATCCAGATCCATCGTCACCAGATGGGGATGGTCTTTCAGCATTTCGCGCTGTTGCCGCATCTTACGGTGCTCGGCAACGTCGCTTTTCCGCTGGAAATTCAGGGACGACCGCGCGCGGAACGTGAGGAAATCGCACAGCGGATGATCCGCTTGGTCGGGCTTGAAGGCCGTGAGCACCGTTTTCCCGCCCAGCTGTCAGGCGGCCAGCAGCAACGTGTCGGCATCGCCCGCTCTCTCGCCGGCGATCCAGACGTGTGGTTCCTTGATGAACCTTTCTCCGCCCTCGATCCGCTGATCCGCCGCGAAATGCAGGCCGAAGTCATGCGTCTTCAGGGCATGCTGAAAAAAACCATTGTCTTCATCACGCATGATTTCGAAGAAGCTGTACGCGTTGCGGATCGTATCGCCATCATGAAAGACGGACAGGTCGAACAGATCGGCACAGCGGAGGAACTGCTTGTCAGCCCCGCCACAGATTACGTGCGGGCCTTCACGCGGGATGCGCCACGCGCCCATATTCTCACTGCCAGATCCATTATGACAACGCCTCCTTCCGCTGGCCCCTTTGGCGGCGAGGTCAACGCGACAGATCGGGTCATCTCCTTTGCACGCGAGCTTGATGCCTCATCCCTTCCGCTGGCTGTCATTGAAAACAATGAAGTCATTGGCGCCATCGACCGGGCCATGCTGCTCGACATCCTCATCGGCCCCGAGGCACAGGCTGTCGGCGCATGAAGAAAGCGTCTGCTCTCCCTGTCGGTGTCGTTTTCGGCAAACCGGTCAATCTGCGCCACCTGCCGTGGCTGATCATCGTCATTCTGAGCTTCATTCTGGCCGAACTGCCGCGCACCATGTTTCCACGCTGGGTGCAGAAATATCCACCCGGATGGCGTCTGCCGCTGGCGGACTGGATTTCCGGCTTCATGCACTGGCTGACAGTGGATGCGCATCTGGGACCACTGACCGTGTCCGGCTTCACCCGCGCACTCTCGTTTCTCCTTGATCTGCCGCTGCAACTGGCCTCCATGGTGCTGGCGACCGGTGTCCTGAAAGGTCAGGGGTCTGAGGCCGTAATGCTGTTTCCCCCCGTGCCGTGGTTCGCCCTGATCATAGCGGTCGCAGCCCTGTCATGGATGCTGCGCGGATGGCGTCTCGCCGTCGGCATGACGATCGGTTTTCTCTATCTCGCAGTCTTCGGGCAATGGACCAGCGCCATGGTCACACTCGCCTCCGTGCTGGTGGCGGCCCTGCTGAGCGCTGCGGGCGGTCTCGCACTCGGGCTTCTGTGCGTCCGTTCGGCCACCTTTGGTCGCATTCTTTCTCCATTGCTCGACGTGGCGCAAACGATGCCCGTCTTCGCTTATCTCCTGCCGATGCTGATCCTCTTCGGTTTCGGTCCCGTCTCCGCCATGATCGCCACCGTGATCTACGCCATCCCGCCGATGGTCCGTGTCACGGTGGTCGCCATTCAGGGCGTGCCTGACGAGTTACGTTCACTTGGCAGCATGACAGGCTGCACCCGTCGCCAGATGACATGGCGTATCCTGCTGCCAACAGCGCTTCCCGGACTGATGGTGGGTGTCAATCAGGTGATCATGCTTTCACTGAACGTCGTGATCATTGCCTCAATGATTGGTGCCGGTGGTCTGGGCTGGGACGTTCTTGGTGCTCTCCGTCGCCTCGATATCGGTGGCGGGCTGGAAGCCGGGCTGGCGATCACGGTTCTGGCCGTCATGCTTGACCGCTTCGCGCAGGCGCTCGTGCCGGACGCACGCCGCAGCGGTCCGAACGGTTCATGGTCTCCTCGACTGGTTGCGGGAGCCCTTGCACTGGCGGGACTGCTGTGGATCGCTGCCGCCATCTGGCCAGCCATCGCCCATTATCCTGACAGCGCACGCCTCTCGACCGGCCCGTTCTGGAATGATCTGGTCTCCTGGATCAATATCCACTTTCACGATCCGCTCGATGTGATCAAGACCTTCATGCTGTTGCACGTCCTCATGCCGGTGAAGCGCTTCATGCTCGCCCTACCCTGGCCATGGGTTGTGGCGGTCGTAACACTGGCCGGACTATGGATGGGGGGCATTCGTCTCGCCCTGACCGTGGGTCTCATGTGCGGTTTCATGGCTGTCGTGGGACTGTGGCAACCGGCGATGATCACACTCTATCTCTGCGGTGTATCGGTCATGATCGCCATGCTGCTCGGGGTGCCGCTGGGAGTCCTTGCCACACAGCGTCCCTGGCTGATGAAAAGCGTGGAGGTGTTCATCGACACGCTCCAGACACTCCCCGCCTTCGTCTATCTCATCCCCATTGTCATGCTGTTTCGTGTCGGCGATTTTACAGCGATGATCGGTATCGTGCTCTACGCCATCGCTCCCGCCATCCGCTACACGGCGCACGGGATCAGTCAGGTGCCGGCTTCCCTTATCGAAGCCGGGATCATGACCGGCTGCACACGCGGGCAGATTCTCCGACGCATCCGCCTGCCCTATGCCCTTCCCGACATGCTTCTGGGCCTGAACCAGACGATCCTTCTGGCGCTTTCGATGCTGGTCATCACAGCGCTTGTCGGCACACGCGATCTCGGACAGGTCACTTACGCCGCCCTTTCCAAGGCGGATGTTGGACAGGGAGTTGTGGCAGGCCTGTGCGTGGCGTTTATCGGCATGATTTCCGACCGTTTCATCAGACAGTCGATCCGACAGCCCGGCTCATAAGACCTTCTGAAAAAATGATCTTTACACCTGCTTTTTCCGCCCCCCGTTACAGGAAGACGAAAAGGCGGAAGAATATTGAATATATTATAATCATCATGAATATCACGATGAATTTTCATTGCAGAACAATAATGATGATTCTATTGTTTCCGCCACTGACAGGTGCAGGGGCCAGAGCATGACCTTGGCCGGAGACACAGTCCTTCTCGCAGGCTTCGATTTCGGTTCGACAACCAGTCGGGCGATGGCCGCGCACGCGCGTCTCTCCCTGAATTGCGTCACCGGTCGCATGGAATTTACCCAACCTGAACTCTGCTACCGTTCGGAAGCCTGTTTCACTCCTTTTCGGGACGATCAACAACTCGACATCGAAGCAATCGGCGCATTGCTCGACAGCTGGCTGGATGCCATCACGCCTGATCGTGACAGCATCTTTTCCGGCGGCGCGATCGTTACAGGACTCGCTGCACGACAGGACAACGCCACCGCCCTGACAGAAGCCGTGGAATCCCGCATTGGCGCAGCCGTTGTCGCCACGGCGCGCGACCCCATGCTGGAATCCTGGCTCGCCTTCATGGGTGGATGCGCCGAACTGTCGCGGCACCACACCAATACCGGCGTGCTCAATCTCGATATCGGCGGCGGCACAACCAATGCAGCGCTTGGCATGAACGGACAGGTTATGGCGGCGGGCTGTCACTCTATCGGCGCCCGCCACTTCCAGTTCGGCGGCGACGGCACCACACTCATCTCACTCTCGCCCTTTGGAAAAGCCCTGTGCGATCACCTCGGTTTATCGCTGGTGCCGGGCGATACTGTTTCCGGGCAGGATATCGAGCGTATCACGCACTGGTATGTCCGGGCGCTGGAAGACATCGCCCAGGGATCACGCGCCAGTTTCAGCAGCGCCTGCGGAGCGCTCCACGAAGACTGTCCGTTCACCCCGTCCCTACCCTCTTCCACCCTGCTGACCTTTTCCGGCGGCGTCGGCGAAATGATTTACGCCACCCTGAACGGACAGGATCTGCCGCCACGCGCCCTTTATGGCGATCTCGGGGTCGATCTGGCGCGGGAGATCATGGCGTCTCCCCTTCTTTCCCGCGATCTGCATCAGGCCGTTCCGGCCAATCAGGGACGGGCCACCGTTTACGGCCTGACCATGCACAGCACCGACATCTCAGGCGCGACGGTCTTTCACTCCGATAAGATTGGCCTGCCACTACGGGATCTCCCGATCCTCGGCACGTTCGACATGCAGACCCCTGTCAGTCGGCTGAACAACCTTCTCACTATCGCCCGCAGACATCCTGCCGGCGTGTGCCTGCGACTGGCCAGCGACACGCCCCCGGATCTCGCAACCATCCGCGCGACAGGAGAGCACATAGCGACCGCGCTGGAAGAAGCCCGCCTGCCGCCCGAACTCCCGCTGATCATCCTGACCGATCACAATATCGGCCACACGCTGGGCAGTTATATCACCCGCTGGGGCACGCTGCCCGTCAACCTGATGGTCCTTGATGAAGTGCCGGTCCGTGACGCCCGTTTCGTACGCATCGGGCTGCCGCACAACATCGTCTTTCCCGTTTCTTTCTACGGCATGAGCTGACCGAACCGATAATGGAGAATGCTCCCATGGCTCATCTGACTTCTCTCGCGGACATTGTGGTGCCAGCACCCCTTCCCGATGAGGACTACGCAATCAGTCTCATGGATCGCGCCTTCACCTTTCATGGACTGAAAGCGCTTCTGGGCGCGGCTGACGTCTCCAAGGCCGGTGATCGCATGGCCGCCCTGACTGCGGCGGATGAAATGACCCGGGAGGCCGCCCGCGCCATCCTCTCCGATCTGACGCTGCAACACATCTATGACCACCCACTCACCACCGCCGATGGACGCATAGATTCCATCATGCGGGTGAATTATGACATTGATCGGGAGGCGTTCGAAACCATCGCCTCGCTGACAGTCGGCGAGCTGAAGGATCTGCTGCTCCGGGCTCCTGCCGCCGAAGTGCGCCGTCTGGGGCGAGGTCTTACCGGAGTGATGGCGGCGGCTCTCGCCAAGCTGATGGATGTGCACGAACTGATTCTCGTGGCGCGCAAGGCCAAGCGTTCGGCGCGGGCCCGCACTCTGGTCGGTGCGCAGGGCACCCTGTCCTCACGGCTTCAGCCCAATCATCCGACCGACGATCTCTCCTGCGTGTCCGCGCTTGTCTACACGGGCCTCTCCATGGGATCGGGTGACGCGCTGCTGGGCATCAATCCCTCCATCGACACCGTCGAGAACGTGACGGCGCTGCTGACCCATCTCGACCGCCTCCGTCGTGAGACCGGAGCGCCGACCCAGATCTGCGTTCTGGCACACATGAAAACCCAGATGGCCAGTCTGCAGGACGGCGCGCCTGTGGAAATCCTGTTCCAGAGTCTGGCAGGCACCGAACGTACCCTGACGGACGAGTTCGATGTAACCGTCGATCTTCTCGATGAGGCCTATCATCTGATGGCCACACAGGGACCGCTTCGTGAAACGGCAAGCCAGTTCATGTATTTCGAAACGGGACAGGGCAGTGAACTGACCTACGCCAAGCATGAAGGCATGGACATGACCACCTGCGAGGCGCTGTGTTACGGCCTCGCCCGCCGGTATGACCCTTTCATGGTCAACAATGTGACCGGCTTCATCGGCCCGGAGACCCATCTCGATAATGTCGAGATGATCCTTTCAAATTTACAGGATCACTTCATGGGCAAACTGATGGGGCTGCCAATGGGTATGGCTCCCTGTTACACCATGCATTCCGACATCACGATCGAAGGCCATCAGATCGCCACCGAACTGTTGGCGGCTGCCGGAGCGAACTACTTCATGGACGTGTTTCTGACAGTCGATCGCATGCTCGCCTATTTCGACACATCCGGTCACGATGACCAGACGCTTCGTGAAATTCACAATGCGCGACCAGCGGCGGAATATCTCGCATGGGCGAAAACGCGCGGCATCTTCACGGAGACGGAAGACGGCACAATCGAGCGTGGACCGAACTGGGGCAATCCCCGTATCTTCTGCGGCTCGAAGCCCGAATTTGACCGTCTCTTGGAGCGAATCCCCGCTGCTTACGGCTTTGAGTCCGCCGGCCCACGACCTGCCAATCATGTCTCCCGCGAGATTCGCGCCAATCTCGCCATAGGGCGGCAGGCCATCGCCGCCGAACTTGACGAGGCGCGCCTGCCTGATCTGACATTCCGGCGACTGAAAACCCGCGCATCCGACAAACAGACCCATCTCGGCAATCCCGATATCGGCGCTTACCTCGATGAAGAATGCATCGCCAGCCTCGCTCCGGAAGGCATGGACGTGCAGGTTGTCGTCTCCGACGGGCTGAGCGCCGAGGCCATTCATCACAACATTCCCGATCTTCTGCCCATATTGCTGGATGGTCTGCGTGCGCACGGTCTGTCTGTCGGACAACCCATTCTTCTGCCTTTCGGCCGGGTCAAGGTCGCGGAAGCCGTTGGTGAACTGCTCCAGCCAAAACTCGTCATCAGCCTGATTGGAGAGCGACCGGGTGGAGACGCCCGGGCCTCCCGCAGCATGTCGGCCTATTTCGCCTACCGGCTTGCCGATGAAGAGTCGCTTGCGAAAGCGCGCGCCTATAGCGGCAACAGTGAGATGGGCTATGAATATTCCGTCATCTCGAACATCTATGATGGTGGTCTTCCGCCTCTGGAGGCCGGAAGTGTAATCGCCGAAAAGGCTGTGCGGATCCTGAAGGCTTGCGCCGCTGGCAATCGTCTGGAAACAATGAAGGCTTCGGCACCACGCGAACCCATCCTGTCTGAAGCGTGATCGATCCTCTGATGGCCGATAAAAGGAGGAGGCGTTATGGAAACACCCTTGGAAAACACTCGAGAATGTGTAGCGCTTCCTGAAAGATGGCTGGCCGCCACTGGTGATGTCGCAGCCCGGATCGGACAACCGGACTTCCATACACAGATGCTCGGCCTGTTGGCTTCGCTTATTCCCAATCAGGCCGCATGGATCATCGCCTATGCGCCAGGCGTCCTGCCGAACGTCCTTCACACCAATGATGTCGCATCCAGCGCGACGACCGATTATAATTCCACTTTCCGGTGCTTTGACCCTTTCTGGCATCTGTGGCGCCGCCAGACACAGGCCTCGGCCGTCACTCTTTCCACCCTTGATTCATCCATAAAGCCTGATGAATACACCAGAATCTTTCAGAAAAAACATGAGTTTTCCGATGAACTCGGACTTCTTCTTCCGGTACAGAACAATGCCTGTGTGATGCTTTTTCTCCAGAAAGGAGAAAATCTTTTCACAAGTGACGAGCTGCACCTCGCCCACCTTGTCCAGCCGCTTTTCAACGGCCTCCACCGCGCTCATGTCGCGCAGACTCTTCGCCACTTCAGCACCAGCGACATTCGTGAAGACAGCAGTTCGACATGTGGTTCACTGGTGCTCGACCGGCACGGTAACCGTCTGTACGGCAATGCCGCCTGGCAGGAAGCCGAGAAACAGCACGGTCCTATCCTGCTCCACGCCATTTACAAACTTCTGGGCACGGTCGGTCAAACCTGTCACATGGAGCCGGAACGATTTATCCTACGCCTTGTGACGCTTCCTGAAGACTGCATGCTTGCGCCGGGAGGCCAACTGCTGGTTTTCAGTCCAGTTCACTCCTCCGCGTCATCCGATAATCTGCCTCACAAGACTCTGAATCTAACCCCGCGCGAGCGTGAACTTCTGCACCTGATCCTACAGGGTCGTTGCACAGGAGAAATCGCGCAGCATCTGGGAATCAGCAAGGGCACCGTCAAAAACCACCGACTCCGCCTTTACCGCAAGGCCGGCGTGACTTCCGAGCGGGCTCTTATCAATCTTTCCCGTTCCCTAAACAGCTGAAGGAAGAGACTGGATCAAAAACCGTTTTATCCAGCAGTATTTTTCCTGGCTTTACAAAATTATAAAAAATATCCCGCCATTGCAGACAGATACCTCAAAAACATATGACATTTTCTGAAATCAATTCACTCATTAAATTCTCCACTGCATGACAGTGTCTTTTGACCGAGTTGATTTCACTCAACCATAATCACTCCCGTCACGAACTGTCTTGCCGCCTGAAGCGTGTTTTGCAAAAGACAGGCAATGGTCATCGGACCAACACCGCCTGGTACTGGCGTAATCGCCGCCGCACGCGGGCTCACTTCATCGAACGCCACATCACCCACCAGCCGTGATCCTGAGACCGTATCCACGCGGTTGATGCCGACATCAATGACAATGGCGCCTTCCTTCACCCAGTCTCCCCGCACAAGCCCCGCGTGACCAGCAGCCACGACAATGATGTCCGCCCGACGCGTTTCCGCGGCGACATCACGCGTTTTCAGATGCGTGACCGTCACGGTGCAACCAGCCTGCTGAAGCAGACGCGCCATGGGACGTCCCACAATGTTCGAACAACCAATGACCACGGCATGTAAACCAGCCAGGTTCGGTACGACGGAACGCAGCAGCATCATGCATCCCATGGGCGTGCATGGAATAAACCCGTCCTGTCGACCGACCGCCAGACGGCCTGCATTGACGATATGAAACCCGTCAACATCCTTCTCAGGATTTATCGCATCCAGAATAGCGTCCCGATCGATCTGCTCAGGAAGCGGAAGCTGCACAAGAAGACCATGTACCGACTGATCGGCGTTCAGTCCTGCAATCAGATCAAGCAGTTCATCCTGTGTCGTGCTTTTTGGTAGATGATGCGACACCGAGCGCATCCCGGCTTCTTCCGTCGCCCGCACCTTGTTGCGAACATACACGGCGCTGGCAGGATCTTCTCCCACCATCACCACTGCCAGTGTGGGCAGCACGCCATGCCGCGCATGTAATCCCTGCGCCTGATCACGAATGTCGTGACGCAATCTGCGAGCGAAGGCCTTGCCATCAATCAACTTGGCATCTGACACCATAACAGGGCTTTCTCCGTATCCGTCAGGAATTGAACACGATGGTTTTATTTCCATTGAGGATCGTCCGCATCTCAATGTGATAGCGCACGGCCCGTGACAGAACCCGACGCTCGATATCACGCCCCTTGCGGATCAGATCTTCCGGGCTGTCAGCGTGCGAGATGCGCTCCACATCCTGCTCAATGATCGGACCTTCATCAAGATCGCTGGTCACGTAATGCGCTGTGGCGCCAATCAGTTTTACGCCCCGGTTCCATGCCTGATGATAGGGCCGCGCGCCCTTGAAGCCCGGCAGGAACGAGTGATGGATGTTGATGCAGCGTCCCGAGAAGGCGGCTGCCATGTCATTGGACAGTATCTGCATATAGCGCGCCAGCACGACGAGTTCCGTCTGACTCTCCTGAACGAGCGAGAAAATACGCGCTTCCTGTTCGGTCTTTGTGTCTTTCGTGATCGGCAGATAATGGAAGGGAATGCCGTAGAAATCGACATCCCGGTAGGTCTCTTCAGGGTGGTTGGCGATGATCCCGACAGGATCGATCTGAAGCTCACCAATGCGCCAGCGATACAGAAGGTCCACAAGGCAGTGATCGAATTTCGACACAAGGATCATGACCTTGGGACGATAGGACTGACAGTTGAGCCGATATTTCATCTGAAACTGGCTCGTCAGCGTCTCGACAATCCCGCGAAGATCGGCCTCCGTGCGGCCACCTTTCACGATATCGAACATGATCCGCATGAAGAAGCTGCCGCTGCCGGTATCATCGAACTGCTGCGCTTCGGTGATATTCGCCCCAGCTTCGAACAGGGTCTGGCTCAGGGCGGCCACGATGCCCGGACGGTTCGGGCAGCTCAACGTCAGGATATAGCCTTTGGCGTCAGGAGAGAGCGTTGTCATACACAGGAATCCGTTTCTGAAGAAGAAAAACCGTTCAGGGCGACAGAGAAATCATGGAACAGGCTTGCAGCGAGGCTCCGGAAGACGAGGAAAAGGTAAGTTGGCTCATCATCTGTCTGCCACATGATGACCGGAATATGCCCGGCCAGCGTGGAGGCGACATGGTCCTTGCCGAACACTCTCGGGTGCAGATCAACCGGCACAAGCCGTGACGCTACGTTCCGGCTGTCCGGACCGGACAGTTTCAGGATGGCGCGACTGTCGCTTTGCGATGTCAGCGCACAGGCATCGCCACAGACTTCACCAAGGTGGGACAGCAAGCCCGTGTCCTCCATCGCGACGGCCAGCCACTGACTGGGCCCGTTCCAGAGAAAGGTGCATCGACCATCCGCCGCAAGCACTGCACGAGGATGTTCAGGAAGAATGACTCCGAACACCTCGTGAATTCTGTTGACGAGTTCATCCCGCCTCGCGCCCGAAAAAGCGCCCAGGCTGACAATCTCGGCGAACGGGGACTGCTCGAGCGTCATGCCGCCCACTTGTAAGGAGCCGTATTTTACAGGCGGAACAGGAAACAATTGATCAGCCATGGAGACGCTCTCCTTTGGGATCGACAAACACCGGATCGACGACGCGGGCTGCAATAACCGTGCCTGCCAGCAGATTATGAACCGACACGATCTCGCCCTTACGGGCAGCACCATTGCTCAGAAAACCCAGACCAATCCACGATCCGACACAGGGTGACCATGCGACCGAAGACAGCCATCCCTGATCCGAGGCCGCCGTGGCGGGTGCTCCCTGTGGCAGGAAATGCGAGCCTGCGACCAGCATGTCCTCAGGGTTGACCGGCTGAACGCCGACCAGTGTGGGACGGGCGGGGTCCGTCAGCGCGGGCCGCTGCGCCATCCGGCTGCCGATAAAATCTTTCTTCGTGGACAGCAGACGTCCCATGCCGAGATCATGCGCCGTGGTCTGACCGTTCAGCTCCGCACCAGCGGGATGTCCTTTCTCGATACGGAGCACGCCAAGCGCTTCCGTGCCATAAGGCGCAATCCCGAACGGCTCACCCGCCTTCATAAGCAGTCTCGCCAGCGCATCGCCATAGCGGGCAGGCACGGCCAGTTCGTAAGCCAGTTCACCCGAGAAGGAGAGGCGAAACAGGCGGGCGGTCACGCCACCGCAGACCGTCAGTTCCGCCGCAGCCATGTAGGGGAAGGCTTCGTT
This sequence comes from Acetobacter aceti NBRC 14818, assembly GCF_000193495.2. Classification (NCBI taxonomy): domain Bacteria; kingdom Pseudomonadati; phylum Pseudomonadota; class Alphaproteobacteria; order Acetobacterales; family Acetobacteraceae; genus Acetobacter; species Acetobacter aceti. The sequence goes on from NZ_AP023410.1 coordinate 2,113,451, forward strand.
GGAAAGATCGAACGGCGCATCGACAATCTTTTCCAGAACGGCACGCGACTTTGGCCCGGCCACGGCAATCTGCGCCCATTCATCCGTCACCGAGATGAACTGCACATCAAGCTCCGGCCACAACCACTGATGACAGAACTCCAGATGAGCCATGACTGCGCCCGCATTCGCGGTCGTGGTCGTCATCACATAGTGGTTTTCACCCAGACGGGCCGTGGTGCCGTCATCATAGGCGAATCCGTCCTCACGCAGCATCAGCCCATAGCGGACACGTCCGACAGCGAGTTTCAGCCACGCATTGACGTAGATACGATTGAGAAACTCCGCAGCATCCGGTCCCTGAATGTCGATTTTACCCAGCGTGGTGACGTCGCAGAAACCAACGGCCTCACGCACCGTACGCACTTCACGGCTGACCGTTTCCAGCCAGTCCTTTTCACCGGAACGCGGGAACCACTGCGCACGCAGCCACAGACCATTCGCGGTGAACACCGCCCCCTGCTCTTCCGCCCACTGATGCGTCGGCGGCAGACGGGTTGGCTTGAAATGCGTTCCCCGATGTGGACCGGCCAATGCCCCGACGGCGACAGGCTGAACCGGTGGTCGGATCAGGGTCGTTCCCGTCTGCGGAATGGTGCGTTCCGTAATTTCAGCAAGGAGCGCCAGAGCGTTGATATTGGACGTCTTGCCCTGATCCGTCGCCATGCCAAGAGTCGTGTAACGCTTGAGATGCTCGACCGAGACAAACCCTTCCCGTGCCGCCAGCGCGACATCCTTGGCGGTGACATCGTTCTGAAAATCGACGAACGCCTTGGCCTTTTTCGAGGATGACACTCCCTTGAGCGCGTGGAACAGCGCCCGGATGGCGTAGCGTGTCGGCTCGGCCTTCGGCAGCACCGGCAACGTCGCTTCAAAGTCACAGGCTACAGCGGCCCGCTGTCCGGCGACGGCACCGTTATGAAGCGCTTCCGCCATGTCGAACACACCGGCGGCTGCCCCTGCGGCAACCATACCTGGCGGGAAAGTGGAGGGCAGAAACGCACACAGATCGTCATGCCAGACAGGCCGATTTCCCTGATGCGTGGCCAGCGCCACATTCGGCGACCAGCCCCCCGACATGGCGACGAGATCGCACGCAATGGATCGGGTCTTGCCGGACGCATCCCGCACAAGGACGGCCTTTACACCGGAATGTCCGTAACAGTCGGCTATGGCACCACCGGGGAAGAAAGCCGCGCCACATCGGCTGGCCACCTGAGCACCCTCGCCCACGCCCGCAGGACGGGAATCCACAATGGCAGCAATGGCCACGCCTGCCCGGCGGAGATCCAGCGCCGTACGCAGGCCATCATCATTGCAGGTATAGACAACAGCTTTCCGTCCCGGCGTTACGCCGAAGCGGTTGAGATAGGTGCGCACGGCCCCCGCCAGCATGACGCCAGGCCGATCATTGTTCGGGAAAACCACGGGACGTTCGATCGCGCCCGTTGCCATCACGCATTCACGGGCAACGATCCGCCATAGTCGCTGACGCGGCTGTCCTTCTTTCGGGAACGCCACATGATCCGCCACCCGCTCCAACGCGCCATAGGTGCCGCCGTCGTAGGTGCCAAAAACGCATGTTCGCGTCATCACCAGGACTTCCGGTATACCGGCAAGTTCCTGACGAACCTGCTCCGCCCACTGCCAACCGGCCTTACCATCAAGTGTCGCGCTTTCATCTCGCAGACGCCCTCCCAGCAACGCATCCTGCTCACACAGGATCACGCGTGCGCCGGAACGACCCGCAGCCAGCGCCGCCGCAAGTCCGGCGGGACCGGAGCCAACCACAAGCACATCGCAAAATGCCGTGGCTTTTTCATAAAGATCTGGATCAGCCTCGTCTGCAGCCCGCCCCAGTCCGGCCGCCCGGCGGATCATGGGCTCGTACAGTTTTTCCCAGAAGGACGCCGGCCACATGAAGGTCTTGTAGTAGAACCCGGCTCCGAGCACGGATGAGAACAGGCCATTCATACCCAGAGCGTCGAAGGAAAGGCTGGGCCAGCGATTCTGGCTGGAGGCATTCAGACCGTCGAACAGTTCGACGACCGTAGCGCGGCTGTTAGGTTCCCGTCTTACCCCGTCACGAAGTTCGACAAGAGCGTTCGGCTCTTCCGGCCCTGCCGACAGCAGGCCGCGTGGACGGTGATATTTGAAGGAACGACCGAAAAGACGCACCCCATGCGCCAACAGCGCGGAGGCGAGCGTATCGCCGGGATGGCCGGTGTAGGTTTTGCCGTCAAAAGAAAAATGCAGGGTTCGACCGGTATCGACACCGTTGCCGTTTCTGACGCGAAAGGTCTGTACGGGAGCAGCACTCATGCGATCTCTCCCTGACTTGTGTCAGTCTGGCGCTCTGCCAAAGCCACATCACGCGCATTGCGGACATCGAAAATCTCATGGGTGCGCGTATCACGTGTCACCACAAGCCAGGAACGACACCCAGCACCGTGATACCATAACTCCTGATGACGCCCGCAGGGATTGTCACGCAGATAGACATAGTCCACCCAGGCCTGTTCGCTGGCGTCGGCAGCCGGTCGTCGAACAGACGCGTCACCCTTGTAGGTGAATTCTTCAAGGCCACGGGAGCCACAGAAAGGACAGGTCAGACGCATAGGAACCTCAATGCAGGTTGGGCTGCGCGCCCATGCCTTTTTCATCAATCACGGCACCGCGTGCAAAGCGATCCAGACGATATGCCGTTGCGACAGGATGCGGTTCATCCCGCGCCAGAAGGTGAGCGAAGCAGAGCCCAGAGGCGGGCGTGGCCTTGAAGCCGCCGTAACACCATCCAGCATTCAGATAGAGGCCATCAACCGGCGTATGATCAATGATCGGGCTTCCGTCCATCGACATATCCATGAGTCCGCCCCAGTGACGCAGCAGCCTGACGCGACCGATCCGGGGCATCAGAGCCATGCCGCCTTCGCAGACATCCTCGATCACGGGAAGATTGCCGCGCTGGGCGTAGGAGTTGTAGCCGTCAATATCGCCACCAAAGACTAGACCGCCCTTGTCAGACTGGCTGATATAGAAATGCCCGGCGCCAAACGTGACGACACAGTCGATGAAAGGCTTGAGGCCCTCACTGACAAACGCCTGCAACACGTGACTCTCGATCGGCAGCCTCAGTCCCGCCATCGCAGCGACACGCGAAGAATTTCCTGCGCAGGCCAGACCGATCTTTCCTGCGGTAATAAAGCCTTTTGTCGTCTCGATGCCGACAGCCCTGCCCTGCTCGATGCGAAGTCCCGTCATCTCGCAGTTTTCAATGATGTCCACGCCAAGACGATCCGCTGCCCGCGCGTAACCCCATGCCACAGCGTCATGACGCACCGTGCCGCCACGAGGCTGAAGCAGGCCACCCTTGATAGGAAACCGCGCATCGTTGAAGTTCAGGAAAGGAACTTTTTCACGCACGCCTTCCGCATCCAGCAACACGGCGTCCGCGCCATGCAGAATCATGGAATTGCCGCGACGGATATAGGCCGCCCTCTGTGCGTCGTTATGGAAAAGATTCAGCACGCCGCGCTGACTGACCATGGCGTTGTAATTGATGTCCTGCTCCAGACCTTCCCAGAGCTTCATTGAACATTCGTAGAAAGGCTCGTTGCCGTGCAGCAGATAATTGGAACGCACGATTGTGGTGTTGCGACCGACGTTGCCGCCGCCGATCCAGCCTTTCTCCACGACAGCAATCCGTTTACCGTCATAGCGTTTTGCAAGGTAATACGCCGTCGCCAGCCCGTGACCGCCACCGCCGACAATGATGAAATCATACGGACCAGACGGTTCAGCCTTGCGCCATGCGGGCTTCCAGCCTGTGTTCCCACGGCACGCTTCCCACAACAGGGAGAACAGGGAGTAACGGTTGGTCTGCATGATCGTTCCACGCTCTGTGCTTCATATCGTTTAGAAAACGATATGGCTTGTGACAGAATAATTTTTTCTTATAATAGGTCATGGCTCTCAGAGATCTGCCTTTCGATCTTTCCTCGCTGAACGTTTTCCTCGCTGTCTGTGAAAATGGCAGCATGGCAGCGGCCGCCCGGGCATTGTCCGTGACACAGCCAGCCATTTCCCAAACCATTTCAGAACTGGAAACCCGTCTCGGCACCAGACTGTTCGATCGCAATGTGCGCCCGCTCGCCCTGACCGCCACAGGGGCAGTCCTACGTCAGAATGCAACCGGACTTCTTGCCGAAATGCGCCATATCGCGGTTGGCATTCAGGAAATGAAGCATGGTCGCGTCCCTCAGTTGAGGCTTGGCGTGGTGGATTCACTCTCACGGGCCATTTTACCCCATCTTTCGGAATTCATGTATGAACGGGTCGGTCGTCTCGTTGTGCATGCAGGGCTGACCGAATCTCACGGTACGTCTCTTCTCACACGCCAGATCGATCTCGTGATCGGAGTCGATGAAATGGAAGATGTCGCTGGTCTGGAGCGCTGGCCGCTGATCGAGGAGCCCTATCTCCTGCTGTGTCCGGACAATGTGGCCCCACCAAAAACAACGGACGACATGCGTGCGCTCCTGCTCAATCATCCCTTCATCCGTTTTTCACAGCGGTCACGGACCGGTTTGGAAGTGGAGCGCTATCTGCGTCGGCTACGGATAGATGTGCCCTTTCAGCAGGAATACGATCTTCCTTATGGGGTTTTTTCTGCGTGTCGGGCCGGAGGCGTCGCCATCACCACCCCTCTCTGCCTTTATGAAGTCGGCTTCCGCGCCAGTTCCGGCATGGTCTGCCACCCCTTGCCGGTCGGATCTTTCCACCGCCATCTGACGCTTGTCGGACGACGTCGCGAGTTCGGACGCCTTCCGCTTGATCTGATGCTCTATTTACGGGAGCGCCTGCACACGGGAATGATGAGGGATCTTGTTGCTCTCTTCCCTGAATTCAGCGATCAGATACGGATTCTATCCTGAGATCGATAGATCCATGTCGCTGGAGAACAGAGTTTAATGGCAACGCCTCGCCGGACCTCTCAACGGAAGACAGCAGTCACCCAGACCGATGACCTTGCCACAGGGTCTTCCGCCACCCCGGCGCGCGAACTTACGCTTGAGGAATCACTGGGGGCGCAGATCAGGGAAAAACGGCGTAAGGCGGATCTGACAGGCACCGAACTGGCCAATGCGGCAGGCATTTCTCTCGGGATGCTCTCCAAGATCGAGAACGGCCAGATATCTCCATCCCTCGCCACGCTCCAGTCTGTTTCCCATGCCCTGAACATCTCGCTGAGCCAGTTGTTCGCCACGGCGGAGGAACAGCGCGACTGTTCTTTTGTGCGATCCGGCCAAGGCGTGACAATCGAACGACGCGGCACGAAGGCGGGTCATCAGTACAATCTGCTGGGACACCTGCTCAGCGGCCCGGTTGTGGTGGAGCCGTATCTTATCAGCCTGCATGAAGGCGCTGAGCCCTACGTCAGTTTTCGTCACGATGGAATCGAGGTGATCTACATACTGACCGGCCGCCTGATCTATCGACATGGCGACCAGACCTACGAAATGGGTCCGGGCGATACGCTGATGTTCGACAGTCAGGCTCCCCATGGTCCTGAGAAATTTCTCACCGGATCAATAAGCTATCTTTCAATTATTACTTATTCACGACATACCGACTGACATAGGCACACTTTCCTTAGAAGAAAACTTTATTCTTTTAAGTTGACAGTTTCGTACCCGTTCTGTTTAGGATCGCCATCATCAAACACTCTTCGGAGGTTTTCACGATGTGTGGCATCGTCGGTCTATTCATTAAAAATCCGGCTCTTCAGCCCGAACTGGGACGCCTGACGTCCCTCATGCTCAAGACCATGACAGAACGCGGACCGGACAGCGCCGGTTTTGCCGTCTATGGTTCGTCGGCCTCAGGTCAGCGCAAGATGACTGTCCGTGGCATTTCAGCGGACAATATCGGCGACTTCGAAGCCGGTTTTCTCAAAGCTGCTGGAGGCAGCGCCAATGTCGCCAAGCATCAGGATCACGTCGTCCTGACCTATGCTTCCGATCTGGAGCCCGCCATCCGCGCCTTCGTCAACGGATTTGGGCATGGCGTGCATTTTGCTTCAAGCGGTGAAAGCATCGAACTCTACAAAGGCGTCGGCCTTCCGGAAGAGGTGGCGGCCCGCTTCGATCTTGAAAAAATGCAGGGCACGCACGCCATCGGTCATACCCGCATGGCGACGGAATCCGCTGTCACCATCGCGGGAGCGCATCCCTTCTCCACCGGACCGGACCAGTGCCTTGTGCATAATGGCTCGCTCTCCAACCACAATACGCTTCGTCGTCGCCTCGTCAATGAAGGTCTGACCTTCGAGACGGAAAACGACTCTGAGGTTGCCGCAGGCTATCTCTCATGGCGTCTCTCGCAGGGCGACAAGCTCGATCAGGCTCTTGAATCCTCCCTGAAAGAGCTTGACGGTTTCTACACCTTCGTTGTTGGAACCCGTGAAGGTTTTGCGGTCCTGCGTGATCCTGTCGCCTGCAAGCCGGCCGTCATGGCCGAAACGGACGATTACGTGGCTTTTGCCTCGGAATATCGCGCCTTCGCTGATCTGCCCGGCATTGAGAACGCCAAGGTCTTCGAGCCTGAGCCCCAGCGCGTTTATCATTGGGAGCATGCAGCATGAGCGGTGCTCGCAATACCCAAGTCTTTGATCTCAATACATCGACCCTGCGCGAACTCAACAGCACCCTCCAACAGGAAGGTGCCGAAGGCGCATGGGAAATTCATAACCCCGCAGGCCGCCATTCATTGGCGGTCGGACTGACGAATCCCGTTTCCGTCACCATCGACGGCCATGCTGGTTACTACGCAGCTGGCATGAATCAGCGTGCGAACGTCGTGATCAATGGCAACGCCGGACAGGGTGTCGCCGAAAACATGATGAGCGGCAGCGTGCATGTCAAAGGCAACGCCAGCTCCAGCGCAGGCGCCACCGCACATGGTGGTCTTCTGGTGATCGACGGAGACGCCGGTGCGCGCTGTGGCATTTCCATGAAAGGCGCTGACATCATCGTGCGCGGTTCCGTGGGCCACATGAGCGCCTTCATGGCCCAGAGCGGAAATCTGGTCGTGTGCGGCGACGCTGGTGAAGCACTCGGCGACTCTCTGTATGAAACCCGGATCTTTGTCAGAGGAACAGTGAAAGGTCTTGGTGCAGACTGCGAGGAAAAGGAAATGACTCCCGAAGACCTCCAAATCCTCACCGGCCTGCTTTCAAAAGGTGGCATCACCGACATCAAGGCAGATGAATTCCGCCATTATGGTTCGGCTCGCAAACTGTACCATTTCCGCGTTGATAACGCATCCGCATACTGAGGCAGCCATGACCGAAAATCATCATGACGTGACGAAGACTTTCCCAAGGTATTCGGCAACATTCGACGAATTCACCATCTCCCAGATTCAGCGTGCGGCCGCGACCGGCATCTATGACATTCGTGGTGGTGGCACCAAACGCAAGCTGCCTCATTTTGACGATCTGCTGTTTCTTGGCGCGTCCATGTCGCGTTATCCGCTGGAAGGCTATCGCGAGCGTTGTGGAACAGATGTTGTCCTTGGAACGCGTTTTGCAAAGAAACCGATCCACCTCAAGACACCTGTCACCATTGCCGGAATGTCTTTCGGTGCGCTTTCCGCTCAGGCCAAGGAAGCGCTGGGACGGGGCGCCAGTGCTGTCGGCACTTCCACCACGACCGGTGATGGCGGCATGACGCCGGAAGAACGTGGTCACTCCTCGACACTGGTCTACCAATATCTTCCATCCCGTTACGGCATGAACCCTGACGATCTCCGCAAGGCGGACGCGATTGAAATCGTCGTCGGACAGGGCGCGAAACCGGGCGGTGGCGGCATGCTGCTCGGTCAGAAAATCTCGGCGCGTGTTGCAAAGATGCGTGACCTTCCCGAAGGCATTGACCAGCGCTCGGCCTGCCGCCACCCCGACTGGACCGGCCCGGATGATCTTGAGATCAAGATCGAGGAAATCCGGGAAATCACCAACTGGGAAAAGCCGATTTACGTCAAGGTCGGTGCCAGCCGCCCCTATTACGACATTTCCCTTGCCGTGAAATCCGGTGCAGACGTCGTTGTGCTCGATGGCATGCAGGGCGGAACAGCCGCCACGCAGGAAGTCTTCATTGAGCATGTCGGGCTGCCTATTCTGGCCGCCATCCGTCCGGCCGTACAGGCTCTTCAGGATCTGGGGATGCACCGGAAAGTGCAGCTTATCGTCTCGGGCGGCATCCGCACCGGAGCCGACGTAGCCAAGGCGCTCGCACTGGGCGCCGACGCCGTGGCCATCGGCACGGCGGCGCTGATCGCACTGGGAGACCAAAGTCCTGATCTGGCTGCGGAATATGCAAAACTTGGGGCAAAACCTGGAACCTATGATGACTGGCAGGATGGTCGTGATCCGGCAGGAATCACGACACAGGATCCCGAATTGGCCAAACGCCTTGATCCGATCCTCGGCGGCCGTCGTATCGCGAACTATCTGTCCGTGATGACGATGGAGGCCCAGACCATCGCGCGTGCCTGCGGCAAAAGTCATCTGCATAATCTGGAACCGGAAGATCTCGTTGCCCTCAATATGGAAGCTGCCGCCATGACGCAGTTACCGCTCGCAGGAACCAACTGGTATCCCGGCAAAGCGGGTTTCTGAGGAGTTTTCACACATATGCGCCCCGCAGCCGTCAATGTGGGGCCGTCAGAAGAAATGGACTACCCCCATGACCAACAGTCAGCAGAACGCGGATAATCTTGCGGAAATTGCCCGTGAAAAGAATATCCGTTATTTTCTTATTTCGTTTATTGATCTGTTAGGATCACAACGAGCCAAACTCGTTCCGGCTTCAGCTATCACCAGCACACAGAAAAATGGCGCCGGTTTCGCAGGTTTTGCAGCCTCGTTTGATATGTCTCCGGCCGATCCGGATCTTATCGCGATGGCCGATCCCAGTTCCCTGATACAGTTGCCATGGAAACCGGAAGTGGCCTGGCTGGCCTCCGATCTGATGATGCACGGAGAATCCGTTATTCAGGCGCCTCGCAATACGCTCAAGCGTCTTGTCGCCCGTGCCGCAAAACATGGGATTGAAGTAAAAACAGGCGTCGAATGTGAATTCTTCCTGATTACCCCGGACGGGGAGCAGGTAGCGGACGAACACGACGCCTCAAACAAACCCTGTTATGACGCCTCCGCACTCATGCGTCGTTATGACATTATTGCAGAGCTGTGTGACGCCATGCAGCAGTTGGGCTGGGAGCCTTATCAGAACGATCATGAAGACGCCAACGGCCAGTTCGAGATGAACTGGAAGTATGCGGACGCTCTGGTTACTGCGGATCGACATGTCTTCTTCAAATTTATGGCGCGCGCTATCGCCGAAAAGCATGGATTGCGTGCAACCTTCATGCCGAAACCATTCATGCATCTAACCGGAAATGGCTGCCACGCTCATATTTCTCTGTGGAAAGATGGGAAAAATATCTGTTACGATCCGCAGGATCCCCTGGAAATTTCCGAGAGTGGATATAATTTCGTTGGCGGATTGATCCACAACGCCGACGCACTGTGTGCAATTCTCAATCCCGTTGTAAATTCCTACAAGCGTATCAATGCGCCGCGTACCGTTTCCGGAAGCACCTGGTCCCCCAACACCGTCACCTACTCGGGTGATAATCGCACTCACATGATCCGCGTGCCCGGTGGCGGACGTTTCGAAATGCGTCTTCCCGATGGCGCCGCCAATCCTTACCTACTTCAGGCGTCTCTCCTTGCCGCCGGACTGGATGGAATTGAAAACAGGCGTGATCCGGGAAAATCACTCGACATCAACATGTATACGGACGGTCACAAGGTCAAGGACGCCAAACGTCTGCCTTTGAACCTTCTTGACGCTATGAGGGCTCTCGACAAGTCAACAGCACTGCGCGCCATGCTGGATGATGGTCTTGTTGATCCTTATCTCAAGCTGAAAACCGCCGAATGGAATGCTCATTGTGGCCATCTGTCGGAATGGGAACGCATTTCAACTCTCGACTGCTGATCATTCTTTCAAACTCTACCACGAAACATCTCACCTGAAGCTGCACTTTCTTTCCTGTCCTGTATTTTTATTGTTGCAGATAAGGAATGTTCCGTGCACGAATTGAGAAGCCTTTCATGAGTCATGGGGCTTCTCATTTCTCGTGAACAATAATGCAGTTCCCTCAGCTCCTGAGCATTTCATGCATCAGGATGTCACGTCTTATTCCTTCCAGACATAGGACCACAGACGCGCCATGCCCTTACGATCTTTCGTGTTTTTTCTGTCCTGTTCATTCCTTCTCATGCCAGCGGCGTTCGCGGCTGATACGGAACCGGCTTTCAGTGCTGGTGACATGGCCTGGATTCTCAGCTCGACAATTTTTGTTTTTTTCATGCTCTTCCCCGGTATCTGCCTTTTTTATGGCGGCATGATTCGCAAGAAAAACGTACTGAGCATGTGCATGCAGGGTATCACCGCTGGCGCAATCATCAGTCTGATCTGGTTTATCTGCGGCTACAGCCTGATCTTTACCGCAGGCACTCCCTTCATTGGTGGTTTTGACAAAGCGTTCATGCAGGGCGTGACTCTCACATCCTTCCTGCCCGGCATTCCAAATCTGCCGGAAATAGTGTTCGCCATGTTCGAGTTGACCTTCATCGCCATCACGCCTGTCATCGTACTTGGCGCTACGGTCGAACGCTTTAAATTCTCCACTGCCATGGTCTTCATGGCTCTCTGGGCCATCCTGATCTACTGTCCGGTCGGCCATATGGCGTGGGGACCTGATGGTTTCCTTGCTTCCACTGGCGCTCTGGATTTTGCGGGCGGTCTTGTCGTTCATGTCACAAGCGGCTCCTCTGCCCTGATCGCCGCCATCATGCTGGGACGTCGTAAATCCGACGGCATCAACAGCATGGCTCCAAGCAACATGGTTCTTACTGTGCTGGGTGGCTGTCTCCTCTGGGGTGGCTGGTTTGGCTTCAATGGCGGCTCCGCTCTGGGCGCCAACGCAACGGCCGGCATGGCGCTTCTCAACAGCCAGATCGCCGCCTCCGCCGCGCTCGTGGCGTGGGTTCTGGCCGAATGGAAACTGCACGGCAAACCGAGCCTTCTCGGAGCTATTTCGGGAGCCATTGCAGGGCTCGTGATCATCACGCCCGGCTGTGGCTTTGTCACACCCACGGGCGCCATGATCATGGGCGCAATCGGTGGCGTGGTCTGTCTGTGGGCCGTGAACGGACTGAAGCATCGCTTCGGATATGACGACGCACTGGATGTCTGGGGCATTCATGGTGTCGGAGGTGGTCTTGGCGCCATCCTGACCGGAATCTTCGCTTCCTCGGCCATTGGCGGAGAAGGCAAAGACGGCCTGCTTTACGGTAACTGGAAACAGGTCATCGTCCAGAGTCAGGACACCCTGCTTGTGGCTCTGTACACAATGGCGGTAACAGGCGGTCTGCTCTTCATTCTCGACAAGACCATGGGGCTACGTGTTGAACCCGATGTCGAACTTGAAGGGCTTGACCTCGCAGAACACGGGGAAACCCTGCACGTCTGATCTGACAGAGGCAATATGACAAGGGCCACATCCTGTGATGTGGCCTTTTCCGCTTCATTTCCATAAAATAAGTTTCAGATTATCACTGCTTTATCCGATTATTTTTCTAATGCGTCCTTCACCCGATACCACTGTTCGAAAAACGGAACAGCCATCGGTGCAAATGCCTGAAAGGAATGTGATGGAAACCGCAATCCGGTAAATTCTGAAAATCCTTTAGACTTTCCCATGAGTTGCAGAGCGATCTTTCGCCCGAACCACGTGGAGCGAGACACCCCTGTTCCGCAATACCCCATCGCATAATGAATACCATCTGGCGTACGACCAAGATGCGGAAATTCATCAAATGTATAACCGATGCGCCCCGACCAGGCGTGCGTGACACCTACATCCGCAATCTGTGGAAACACCTTGAGCATATCACTCGCAAGATGCGCATAGGCCCCGGGCTCCATTTCCCCCGCGTTTCTTCCCACACGTCCGCCCCAGATGATGCGCGGCTCATCGGGCGCCTTCCGGAAATAAGAAAAAACACGGGCGGAATTACCGTAGACACGTCCCGACGGAAAGAGTGCCTCCAGCCGCTCTCTGTGCATGGGCGCTGTGGCAATCAGGGAGGATGTCACAGGCACGATCCGCTTGCGACAGAACACATTGAAATCCTGACGATATCCGTTGGTCGCAATAATGACATCGCGTGCCCACACTGTTCCCCGATCCGTATGAACGCTGAACCCGTCCGCTTCGGGTTGCACGGCACTTACTGGTGTTTCACCGATGAGCTGCGCACCTGCTTTTACAGTCGCATCCGATAATCCTGCGTGATAGAGACCGGGATGCAATGAAGCATCCTGCGGCAGCACCGCGCCACCAAAGAAATAATCGGTATCGATTTCCCTGTGCTGTTCAGATCTGGGAACCATAAAGGACTCGACCTGCGCATGCCGTCGCAAATCTTCCATATCCCGGGCCATGGCTTCATAATGCGCAGGCTTGACAGCGCCACGAAACCGCCCGCAGCGTACAAAAAAACACTCAATCTTCAGTTCGTGAACAAGCGCATCCATATGATCAAGCATCGCGACGCCCTCACGCAGCATGGCCTCCGCTTTTTGAACGCCCATCATTTCAATGAGCGTCGCCACCCTGAATTTCTGGTTACCTGATCCGACCTGACCGCCATTGCGTGTGGAAGCACCAAAGCCCAGACGCCCTGCCTCGAGAACAGTCACGGAGCGACCTTCGCGCACAAGCGTCAATGCCGCCGACAGTCCCGTGAAACCTGACCCGACAATGGCCACGTCGGTTTTTTCAGGAAGCTGTTCCGGCCCCGCAGTCTCCGTTGACATCAATCGCCACCAGTAAGGCTCCACGACAAGGTCGCTAACATGCCCCTGTGCCAGGTCCGCCAGCGTGGTCACGTTTTTTTGCACTTTACTGATTCCCGCGACAGCAGTGATTCCGTTTTAAGGAAAATATTTTTCCTGATGAGAAAATATACGTATCCCTGACTGTCATATCAATAGTCCTGACACCCCTGTATGCCGCAACATCAGGTTTCTCGCTGACTGTCATGTTCCACTATGTGTTAAGCTCGCTTTTCCATCTTTATCTTGTCGTACCATCACGACTGACGCGCCGAACCATTACTGGAGCCTTACCCTCGTCTTGGATACGCTGAAGAATGGATGGTGGTTCGGGTGCTGGTGGTAGTGGAATACCGCACGCGCGAATGACTGATGCTGATGGTAGATACGTCATTGTAGAGCGAATGCTTCACTTGAGTTCAGCCTGTTGCTGACATGCCGCCGCCAGTGATCGGGCGCAACCGCGCAGGCCGATACCAGCCTCTTCCACTCCGTCGATATGGCGGAGCACCTGCTTGACCTTCGGCTTGCCTGCGACCCGCAGCAGAATTTCACCGCCCGGACGGACAAAGGGCACAGTCTGGCAAGGTTCTCCCGGTGTAACGGCGCGCAGGATGTCGATGCGCGACGGGCTTCAATCTTCTTGATGGTCTCGAGCACCATTGGAGACGTGATGCCATCCAGATCAATATGACCAAGATCTGGTCAGGCAAGACGCTCCAGACTTGTGCTTACATCTTCCACGGGCTGCGTTCGCGTTGTCCAACGTGCGGATTGCGCCTCCAGCCATTTTTCACCGACATGGCGAAGTTGTTTATCGACACGTTTTGCTTCGACCTGACGCTGGCGACGCGTCAACGATGGATCACGCCCAGCCCGAATTTCGGCACGGTCCTGATCACGCGCCTCACGTGCGGCAGCCAGGGTCACTTCTGGATAGGCACCAAAGGCAAAGGCGAGCAGTTTTTTTCTTCCCGCCAAAACAATATTTCATGCGTCATAATCGCGAACCACTGGTCTGCACGAAAATAAACAGCTCACCTGTATTCGAAAGCCTGTATGGTTTCTTGCGTGGCGTGAGGCAACGCAACTGAACATCCGTCAGCATCGATACCCCCATATCTACCCCCACAATGCTTGAGCTTGAAGGAACATCAAAGAGCGTCATAAAGCGCATAAACAGCAGAAAACCGCCAGTGGTTCTGCGAAATAAGCGCTATGGATTGTCATGGGATATATCAAATGGCGGAGAGAGAGGGATTCGAACCCTCGGTACGCTATTAACGCACACACGCTTTCCAAGCGTGCGCCTTAAGCCGCTCGGCCATCTCTCCAGCGCTGGGAGCGTTTCATACCAGCATCTGCCGGAGACTCAAGGGGGAAAATGCGTTTCAGGCGATCCGGGCTGACCGAGCCCGCTCAATGAACAGCTTCACGGCTGTCGGATCCTTGATTCCCGGCGCGCTTTCCACACCGGACGCCACATCCACTGCGGGTGCGTCACTCATGCGAACAGCCTGCCCGACATTCCCTGGCGTCAGTCCACCCGCAAGAATCCACGGTGCTGGTGCGGTCCATCCTGCCGTCACGTCCCACGGCAAGGTCAGACCATTCCCTCCTGGACGGCTGGCGTCCTTGGGCGCGCGGGATTCGATGACCAGACGCTGGACGCCACACTGGACCGGCAGATCCGCACGACTGGACACAGGACAGGACAGCCAGACCTCCTTGCCGAACGTCTGGGCAAGCAAGAGCGCCCTCTCTGGCGAGGTATAAAGCTGGAGCACGTCGAGCGGCACGGCATCGAGCACCTCCGTAACCTCGGCGTCCGTGGGTTCGACAAACAGCCCGACACAGACTGAACCTGTGCCACTGGTCCGCCGTGCAAGCTCAGCGGCCCGCACCGGCGTGACGTAACGGGGTGACTTCGCGAAGAAGTTCAGGCCGATCCAGTCCGCCCCGTATTCCAGACAGGCATCCAGCCCGCGCTCTTCCGTCAGCCCACAGATCTTGACGCCAACACTCATGCGCGGAGGAACCTTATGCCGAGAGTTCTGCCGCAATGGCGGCCGCAGCTGTGGCCGGGTCTACGGCCCCGGTGATCGGACGCCCGACAACAATCCAGTCAGCCCCAGCCGTCCGCGCCTCAGTCGGCGACATCACGCGCTTCTGGTCGCCTGCTGCTGTGCCATGCGGCCGAATGCCAGGTGTCACCAGCACCGGTTTATCGCCGAATTCTGCCCGTAACGCCGCCAGTTCATGCGCGGAACAGACCAGCCCGTCCGCGCCATTGCGAAGCGCCAGTTCGGCCAGACGGAGAACCTGCGCCTTTGCGCCATCCTTTATGCCCATCTCGGCAAGACCGTGATCGTCGAGGCTGGTCAGAACCGTGACCGCCAGCAGGATCGGCTTCTGGTCTTTGGGGAAGCTGTCATCGCAGGCCTTGCGGGCGGCTGCGACCATCACGCTGCCACCACCTGCGTGGATGGTCAGCATGGCTGGTCGGATGCGACTCAGGCTGCCGATAGCAGCTCCCACCGTGTTCGGGATGTCGTGCAGTTTCAGATCAAGAAACAGATCACGCCCCGCTGCGACTCGTTCGACAGCATCGAAACCGGCGGCGTAGGCAAATTCCAGACCCAGCTTGATGGCGTCCGCATGAGGAGAGACGGCAGCAGCCCATGTCTCGGCCTGTGCAGGATCACGCGTATCAAGAGCGGCGATAAGCCGTGTGCGACGCTGTGCCATGCCTCAGACCGCCGAAGGGGATGGAGGTGTAAGCGGTGTGATCGTCGTCGTGGTCGGCGGGACTGCGTTGGCAGTCGCTGCGAGACGCGCCTGCGTCTGCAAACGCTCAAGCTCCGCCGTCTGGCTGGCGACGGTGGCTTCCAGCTCCTTGTTGCGAGCCTCGGCCTTTCTGGCCCGACGGCGCTGCCCCAGTTCACTGACCCATACGCCAAACGCGCCGAGCAGAAGGCCGACAAAAGCAGTCAGAACGGCCAGCACACCCACGGAGGAGGACCAGCTGTAGGTCAGGAACCACATCTGTGAGGGCTCCTGATTGCTCGCGGCAAACAGGATCAGAGCCAGAAGAAAGGGGACAAGAAGGATAAGACGAATCATGAAGCATTCGTAGCCTCAGCCGCTGCCGGGAGCAAGAAAAGCCGTGCTTTTTACTTTTATGACAGAGGCGTCTTTTGTTGTGACGCACTGAAGGTCTGAAGCATGTCCTGCGCTGCGAAGGTCCACGGGGTTTCCCTGAAACCTGCCTCAACCCGCTTTGTCATCTCCGCAAGCGTATTGGCCTCGAACAGAAGTGGTCTGATCTTTTCCAGAGCATCATTGAGATTGTCCGGATCAAAATGCCCGGTCAGCCCCTGCCCTGCTTCCACCAGCGCCCCGCGATCGGAGGCCAGACAGACCTTGCCGCGTATCAGACTTTCCGACACCGGCAGGCCCCAGCCTTCGTAAAAGGACGACACGATCGTAAACAATGCGTTCCGGTAGAGCGTATCGAGTTGCGCATCGGAAGGGCGCAGAATGAGCGTGATGTGCCCGTCCAGAAAATTGCTATTTCTGAGTTGCCCCATCAGGTCTTCCGCCAGCCATCCCGGCGAGCCGACAAGCACCAGATGAGGAATGTCCTCCGGCCTGTGCTCACTCAGCAGCCGTCGCCAGAGGCGGAAGAGAAGCACATGATTCTTGCGGACCTCGAGCGTCCCTACCGACAGAACATAAGGACGGCTCATGACAGGCGGCGCGTCATCTGTTTTCGGTTTGCCGGGTTTGATGGTGCCCATCCGGATCGGACGAGCGATCACAGTGGGAAACTGTTGTTCAATATCATTCCGGGTGGTTTGCGAGACTGAAAACACCTGATCGCACGCCGGCAGGGTGGAGGTCAGCCAGCGTCGGAAAACACGCGGCAGACCAGCGGGACACCACTCGGGATAAAGCAGCGGAATGATGTCATGCACCAGCAGACCGAACTTTACGCCGTAATGGTGGCGATAATGATTGATGAGTGCCCCATAATCGGGATGCGCCCACGGTGCGCCCAGCGCCAGAATGATATCGTGCGCAGCCGGTTGGAAGGGTTGTCGCGCCCGGATGTCGCTCTGCCGTCTGACCTGTCTAAAGATGGAAATCCCTCCCCGGATCAGCGCAGGGAGGTCTCGCACGGCTGCGCTCTGGTGGGCGGCAAACTGTCCCAACGGCACACGCACGGCGACGGGAAGCCGCAAGGCAATCCGCCTGAGGAGGGAAGGAGCCGGATTTTCTCTGGAGCTGCTGTGACGGATCTGTCCGGCACTGTGTCCGGACGATGCGGTAAGGCGTTCGTAAAGCGCCTTCACCTCTTCGTCCGGCACAATGACAAACCGACGCCCATCCAGACTGTGTCTCAGAAAACCGACCCGTTTCCGCCTGTCGGGCAGGCTGCGCATGGCGCGCTGGATTTCGAAAGCAACCCGCTGGATGCCGCTGGGGCGTGTATTGGTGCGGCCATATTCGAACAGATCCTCGACATCGAACCAGACATGTCCGGACAAGGGCTCTGAAGAAAGTGGCGAGACTGGCATCGTCAGGGGTGTTTCCGGCTTCTGGCAGGAAACTGATACTGGACCGATTGCGACGATACCAGAGCCCCTCAACCGGACCCGTCGTTCTGAACCGACAGAAACCGGCGATGACGCAGCAGTTGAAATCTTTTCACCGCCACTGGTTTTTCAGGCTCCCGGTGGCTGTGCACAGGGTTCATCCACCCGTTCAGACGATTTCATCTGAACGGGTAAAACATTGAACCGGCTCAGCTGGCCTGAAGACCACGCGCGATGATGGTCTGGGCTTCTGCCGGAGAAAGAGCCGTCTTCACTGTCGCGGACACACTGCTGATGAGTGCCTCAAGCGCTGGCAGAAGGGTGGCTACAGCCTGAACCATGGTGTTGACCGAAGTCGGAAGCTGCGACTGGAATGCCTGGAGGATGGTTATGGCGGCCGAGGCGGCGCTTTCGGCTGTCGCAATCCAGTTTTTGGCGACAGTCAAGGTCACTGAGGAGGCAGCCGCAGCAGCGACCTCGGCCGTGACAGTGCTGACCTTAGTGATGGCGGCGGTGATTTTCGCTGTGTTGTCCGTCCCGATGACACTGCTGACCGTGGTGGAGTTCACCATCTGGGTCAGACCGGATTCAATACTGCTGATGATGGAGAGAATCTTGGTAACGTTGACACTGTAGGTCGTGTCGCCGCCGGAAGACGTGACCGTGCAGGCGGTCAGAGAGGCCATGGCGCCTGCACCACTGGCGAGGAGCCCTGCACGAAGCAGTGAGCGACGGGAAAGACTGGACATGAAATCTCCTGAAATAAGATGAAGCAGATAAAAATATGGAGGTTGCTTAAAATAACCGGACCATGCGGAGGAAAGCTGGCTGCGGTTGTGCGCCGTACCTTACTTGTCCACAGGATAAAGGCGCAGAAGGATTTGCCTGATCTTCACCCATCAGCGGTAAGTGACCTTTTCTCCGCCGCATCCTGCCGATAAAGTTTGGCACCGCACCCGGTCAGGCCCGATGAAGGGCGCCGATGAAAGGCTTGTTTACGTGAAGACTGCCCTGTCTCTTGTGACTCTGACAGCGTTCTGCCTTGCCACTCCTGCGATGGCGGACGAAACGCTGACGTCTGCGGCGCAAAGCTCGGTCGCAAATGAACAGCTCCGCAAGGAAATGATCGTGCTGCAGTCAGATCCCGAACAGGCCAGTGAAGCATGCATCACCGCCATGAAGGAGCTTCACGACACGCAGGCGAAAATTTCCGCAGCTGAGGAAAGATCCAGCTCAGCCGATCTCACGGTCGCCAAGGACGTGCTCGAATCGGATTATGAAAACGCCATCGAGATGTGCGGACCGGATGCGCGTCGCCTCTGCACGGCTCAGGATCGGCCAGCTAAACTGGCGCAGGCCTGTGCGGCCCTGAAAAGCGAAACGGACTGAAGGGTTCGTCTGGACCGGTTCCGGGTAACTGGTTGAGAATATTTACGAAATCGTCTTTCTGAAGCTTTTCGGAAAAAGCTTCATCAAAAACTTCCCTGCAATTTACGGCGTGCGTTTCGAGGTCGTTTTCAATCCGCGATGCTCATGTCGGCGCGCCGCCACCAGCACTGTTCCGCAGGCCTTGGCTCAGGAAGCATTGGCAGAGGGTCACCGGAAAATTCCACCGTGTTGGTCGGCGTTTCCTGCAACGTGATGGTCGTGCAGCGCAGGACGGCTCCATCGGCAACCAGCATCGCGTCCAGCTTGGCTTTCAGCAGGCAGGCCATCATCTCGGTGGTCGGATCGCCCGGCGTTACAATGATCCGCTCGGCTCTCGCCGGTTCGTTGGCGCGGAACCATCCCAGCAGAGGATCGTCCTCCGCCAGTTGCAGGGCGTGGTCCAGCTTCTCATCGACAAACCTGTGCCAGCCACTTTTGGCCCGCTGGAACGAGACCGGCATATTGGCGACACCATCAAGCGGCCTCAGACTGGTCGGCTCAAGACGCACGGTGACGAATTCATTGTGACCGTGCGGCAGGGCGCAGCTTTCGCTCGCTCCGTGAATCAATCGGTGCCCCATCGAAAAACGCCGGGTGAAGATCAGATCAACCATGACCGTCATTCCCGCAGGTCCTGGCCTCGCGTAGCGCCTCGTACGCCGTCCACCCCGCCTTGCGTAATTCACAGGCAGGACAGACGCCACATCCATGCCCCCAAGCATGCAGCGTACCACGTGTCCCGAGGTAGCAGCTGTGACTCTCATGATTGATCAGCGTCACCAGCGGTTCGCCGCCAAGCGATTCAGCCAGTTGCCACGTCTGCGCCTTGTCGATCCACATGAGCGGCGTGTGCAGCACGAAGCGCGAATCCATCCCCAGATTCAGGGCGACCTGAAGCGCCTTGATCGTATCGTCCCGACAGTCGGGATAACCGGAATAGTCGGTTTCGCAGACACCGGTGACAATATGGCGCAGCCCACGCCGGTAAGCGAGCGCGGCGGCGAAACTCAGGAAAATCAGATTGCGTCCGGGAACAAACGTGCTGGGCAGGCCGCTTTCCGTCATCTGGATTTCAGTATCACGGGTCAGCGCCGTGTCCGACACCTTCCCCAGTGCGTCGAGTTCCAGCGTATGATCCGGACCAAGCCGCTCTTTCCAGTCACCCTGAAGCGCCGCCATGCCATCACGCAGCGTATCGCGGCAGGTCAGCTCGACGGCGTGCCGCTGGCCGTAATCGAATCCCAGTGTTTCCACGCGGGAAAACCGGTCGAGCGCCCAGGCGAGACAGGTCGCCGAATCCTGCCCGCCCGAAAACACCACAAGCGCGCCGTCTGTTGAGGAAGGCTGGAAAGACATGGTCAGGGTATCCCGATGAGCTTGTGGGTCTGGAGGGACAGGCGCCAGCGTGGATGGGCGAGGCAGTATCGGACTACAGCGTTCGTGTTGGCAACGCGATCAGGACCGTCCATCGGCTGGAGCCAGAATTGCCGGAAATCAAGAGCCGTCATATCCGCCGGATCGAGTTCGGGCTGAGGATAGACCAGTTTCAGCTCATGACCACTTTTCTGAACCCACTCGGAGCCAGCTTTCGGACTGATGCAAAGCCAGTCAATACCCTCGGGAGCGGCTATGGTGCCGTTACTTTCCACGGCGATCATGAAGCCTTCCTGATGCACAGCGTCGATGAGCGCCTTATCAAGCTGAAGCAGCGGCTCTCCGCCCGTGAACACCACAAAACGCTGGTCATGCTCCGGAAGCGCCCAGGTTTCTACGATGGCCTTGGCCAATGCCGCTGCATCCGCAAAGCGGCCACCCCCCTCCCCGTCCGTGCCAATAAAGTCGGTATCGCAGAAACGGCAGATTGCTTTCTCCCTGTCCACCTCCCGGCCGGTCCAGAGATTGCAGCCGGAAAAACGACAGAAAACAGCGGGACGACCGGTCTGGCCGCCTTCGCCCTGCAACGTATGGAAAAGTTCCTTAACAGCGTAACTCATGCCGGGTCATGTCGGACAAGATGGCGTGGAAGGCAAGGGGTATCAGGTATTATGCGGCGACAGCAGGATAACGGCAGTCCCAACAAGGCATAAAGCCACGCCGATATAGTCCGCCCTGTCAGGCTGAACTCCCTCCACGCTCCAGAGCCAAAAGAGCGCGACCGCAATATAGATGCCTCCATAAGCAGCATAGGAACGACCGGCGGCATTGGTGTTGATCAGCGTCAGCAGCCACGCGAAAGCGACGAGAGAGGCACATCCGGGAAGCAGCCAGAACGGTGAACGTCCCTCGCGAAGCCACGCCCAGAATGAAAAACATCCTGCAATTTCAACGAATGCTGCGATTGTATAGATAATCAGGGACATAACGCTCTCAGGTTAGCAAAAGGTTAAATATACTATTACGCAAGATATTATAAAGATATTGTTAATGTTTCAAAATTATTCTCCCCATCGCTGTAACGATTTTATGGCGCTTTCTTGATGAACTAATAACACAAAAAACACTGGATTAACGACCTATTATCTGTGTCAAAAACTCACGTTCTGATAGAAAAAATTCAACGAAACGATCACAGAAACATCAGATACTTCAAAGGGAAAAGTAAATGTCCGGCATGCGCGAACTTTCACTGTCTGAACTCAACACGGTTTCTGGTGGTTGCTGCTATCATCCCCAGTACTCCTGCGGCGGAGCAAGCCAGACCTCACTCTCCGGCATGATCGGCGCCTATGCTGGCTACCTGGCTGGAATGTACAATGTTGGCGCTGACTATTTTAACCACGCGTCCTGCTCCACCATCGCCAGCGCCTGGCAGAATGTCGGTAACGACATGAAGATCGGTTACAGCATGGGCGCAAGCATGTCTGTAAGCGGCGCCCTCAACCTGCTGCAGCAGACGATTTCCTCCATCGGCTCCGCTGTCACAGTCAACAAGTGCGGCTGGGTCACAAGCGAAAACCTGATTGCGTTCCCGGTTTCACCTGGCAACTCACTCCTCGGCTGATTGATCCTTTTGCGCTGTTCCTGGCATCTTCCTCCGGAGTGTCGGGAACAGCCTTCTTCAATCTATAAAAACTGAACTGAAATTATTCTCACACACCAATCTCTGCGGTGACAAGTAACGGCACAGAAAACCGTCCACCATTGCGTGTAGAGACAAATTTTTTCCCGTATGCGCGGATATCGGGAAAAACAACACCTTATCCCGTCATGACTGAAAACTGCGATATGATTGAACGGCTAAATCTCCTTGCATATCCATTCTGACAACTGAATCCTTAGTAAGGCACGAGGACGGCGACCCGTCCAAGCTCAACCTACCCTCTCAGTGTAGTTTATAAAAACACTTTAGAAATTCTTACAAAAACGGGATAAAATTTTCCAAAAAGACAATATTCCTCCAAAGTAGAAAGAAGCTTCGGAACTTAAAAAACACTGTCCAATTATCGTGATTTCTGTTATCCAATCATAGTAGTTATTATTACATACGCACAAAAGACGTCACACTCTACCGATCCACATGCCCGAGATCGCGTTCCGGAGCGATCACGTCCCGCACTTTCTTCTTCAGTTCCTTCGGGCCGGGAAAACCGCCATCCCGCACGCGCTCCCAAACCAGAATATCGTTCACCCTGATCTCGAATTTCCCACCCGTATCAGGGCATAGCGTCACTTCCGACAGGTCTGTGCCGAAGGTGGAGAGCAGTTCCTGCGCCATCCATGCCGAACGCAGAAGCCAGTTGCATTGCGTGCAATAGCGGATCGAGACTCGATGAGCCGTTTCGGTCATGCAGACACTTCCTTCTGAACAGGCGAAGCGGAGATTTTGCTCTCCCACAGCAATACAGCGTAGAAAGTCCTGACCGGAGATACCACTCCCCTGATGCTTTCAGGGGCCTGATAGGACCATCTGCATGAAAGTCGCTCTCGGACAGTTCGCCGTCGCTCCGGAATGGAGCACCAATCTCGCCCAATGCGTGTCGCTGATCGACAAGGCTGCGACGGAAGGAGCAAAGCTTCTCATTCTTCCTGAGAGCATCATCGCGGCGGACATGAACGATCCCCGCATCACCGTGCGCACGGCGCAGCCGCTTGACGGCCCCTTCGTCACCGGCCTGATTGATGCACTGACGGGCAAGGATCTCACCGTTATCTGCTGCATCGCAACGCCGGGCGTATCCGGGCTGACCCATAACTGCCAGATCGTGCTCAATGCGTCCGGTCTGGTCACCTGCTATCGCAAGCTGCATCTCTACGACGCCTTCAACATGAAGGAATCGAACGATTATATTCCCGGCACGGAACTGCCTCCCATCGTTCAGGTGGGCGATATCAAGGTCGGATTGATGACCTGTTACGACGTCCGTTTCCCGGAAGTGGCCCGCTCACTCGCCGTGCGCGGTGCCGATCTGCTGACGGTGCCAGCCGCTTGGGTGCGCGGTCCCGGCAAGGAATGGCACTGGGAGGTAATGGTCACGGCGCGGGCGCTGGAAAACACATGTTACGTGGCCGCCGTGGGAGAGTGCGGGCCGCGCAACATCGGGTGCAGCATGATGGTCGATCCGCTGGGTGTGGCGGTCGCCCGTGCGGGTATCGCGCCGGATCTGATTTTCGCGGAGGTGGATCTTGAGCGCATCCGCGCGACTCGTGAGGTGCTGCCAGTGCTTGCAAATCGTCGTTTCAAGGATCCGGAGCTTGGATAGGGTGAAGCGTAGGGGATTCACTTTGTCCGGGATTCAATTGAGATGAGTTCATCTTTTTCTGAAGAAAAAGAAGCAAAAAGACTTTGATTTATAAAAGGCCAGTTTGGTCGGCAGCATTGTTCTCCGACAAGGCAAAGTTTTTCTGATCCTGTCTTTTAGAAACAAACAACTTCCAAACCGGAGTCACCATGGACACGCTGAACGAGACGAAAGACCTGATCCAGAGCCGGGATGATGGCTTCGTCCATGTTCGGGGCGCACGCGAACACAATCTGAAAAACGTCAGTGTTGATCTGCCGCGTGACAGTCTCGTGGTGTTCACCGGTGTTTCCGGGTCCGGCAAGTCCTCGCTTGCATTTGGCACACTCTATGCCGAGGCGCAGCGTCGTTATCTAGAGTCCGTCTCCCCCTATGCGCGTCGTCTGTTCCAGCAGATGCCTGTTCCGGACGTGGACAGTGTAGACGGCCTGCCCCCAGCCATCGCGCTCCAGCAGCAACGCGGCGGCAGTTCCGGACGCTCATCCGTCGGCAGCATCACGACGCTCTCCAACCTTCTGCGCATGCTCTATTCCCGCGCCGGAACCTATCCGGCAGGCATGGCGCGTCTGGAAGCGGAATCCTTCTCGCCCAATACGCCGATGGGGGCCTGCAAACGCTGTCACGGACTGGGCCGCATCCACGATGTGACGGAAGCGAGCATGGTGCCGGATGATTCGCTCAGCATCCGCGATCGGGCTGTCGCATCATGGCCGACGGCGTGGCAGGGACAGAATCTACGGGACATCCTCATCACGAAGGGCGTCGATGTGGATTGTCCGTGGCGTGATCTGCCGAAAAAGACACGCGACTGGATTCTGTTCACCGACGAAACGCCGACCTATCCGGTCTATCCCGGCTTTACGCATGAGCAGGTGCAGCGCGCCATCGCCCGGGGACTGGAGCCCGGCTATCAGGGCACCTTCACCGGCGCGCGCCGCTACATTCTTCAGACGTTCGCCAACTCGCAGAGCGCCATGATGCGCAAACGCGTCGAGGCATTCATAACCTCCACCGATTGCCCGGAATGTCACGGTCAGCGACTGAACGCCGATGCGCTGCGTGTGACGTTTGGCGGCTACAACATCGCAGCCATGACGGCGCTGCCGCTGGAAACCATCGCCGGAACATTGCGGGCGTCTGTCGACGCAAACCCGGCTGAGGATGCAACCGCCATTGCTGCCGGACGCATTGTCGAAGACATGATCGCGCGGATTGGCGTACTGGAAGATCTTGGTTTGGGCTATCTCCAGATGGATCGTGGCGTGCAGACGCTCTCACCCGGAGAATATCAGCGCCTGCGTCTTGGCACACAGATCCACTCCAATCTGTTCGGTGTGGTCTATGTGCTGGACGAGCCTTCCGCCGGACTGCATCCTGCCGATACTCAGGCGCTTCTTGCGGCGCTTGACCGCTTACGTAACGCTGGAAATTCCCTTTTCCTTGTCGAGCATAATCTCGATATCGTCCGTAATGCGGAGTGGGTCGTGGATGTCGGTCCGCAGGCAGGCACACGCGGAGGCGAGGTGCTGTATTCCGGATCGCTCGCGGGGCTGAAAGACGTCGAGGGCTCCCGAACACGGGATTACGTGTTCGCCGCCACTTCGAAAGTGAGCCACACGCCACGCAAGCCATCCGGATGGCTGAAACTGGACGATATCAACTGGAACAATCTGAACGGTCTTTCGGCTTCGTTCCCACTCGGCGTCTTTACGTCCGTTACCGGCGTGTCGGGTTCCGGAAAATCCTCGCTAGTCAGTCAGGTTCTCACAACCATCGTCGCCAAGGCGCTTGGTCAGGCGTTACCGGAAACGGACGAGGAAGAGAACGCACTTGTCTCGTCAGCACATGCCGGTGAGCCAGAAGGGCGTATTGTAGGAGGGCTGGAGACCATCAAACGTCTTGTGGTGATCGACCAGAAACCCATCGGCCGCACGCCACGATCAAATCTTGCGACTTACACTGGGCTTTTCGATACAATCCGCAAACTGTACGCCGGGACGGAACTGGCGCGGAAACGCAAATACGATGCGGGTCATTTTTCATTCAATCTTCCGAAAGGCCGTTGTCCAACCTGCGAAGGTGCCGGCTCGACCATGGTGGAGCTTCTATTCCTGCCGAGCGTCTATGCGCCTTGTCCGGCTTGTCACGGTGCACGCTACAAGCCGGAAATTCTGGAAGTAACCTATCGCGGAAAATCCATCGCCGAGGTTCTCGACATGAATGTCGATGCCGCCTGCGCATTCTTTGCTGAAGATGCCGGTCCGGCGCAGGCTTTAACGACACTTCAGCGCGGCGGGCTTGGACACCTTAAACTCGGTCAGCCCGCAACGGAACTCTCAGGAGGTGAAGCCCAGCGGATCAAGCTGGCGACCGAACTGCAAAAGCAGCGTCGGGGTCATACGCTTTACGTTCTCGATGAACCGACGACTGGCCTGCATCCATCGGACGCGGACCGGCTGATGGATCATCTTCACGAACTGGTGGACGGTGGCAACACCGTGATCGTCGCCGAACACGATATGCGTCTGGTGGCGCGCGGTGACTGGGTGGTCGATCTCGGACCGGGCGCAGGCAACAAGGGCGGTCATATCGTGGTGGAAGGAACACCGCACACGGTTGCGCATGGGAAAGGGAGTGTCACGGCACCATTTTTGATGCGATATACAGGATAGAAACTGATATATCATGAAATAAAATAGAAGCATATTTTCTCCGTAATGCAGGTTTATTGTTTCCGAATGAGGAACATATTCCTGCATC
This sequence comes from Acetobacter aceti NBRC 14818, assembly GCF_000193495.2. Taxonomy (NCBI): domain Bacteria; kingdom Pseudomonadati; phylum Pseudomonadota; class Alphaproteobacteria; order Acetobacterales; family Acetobacteraceae; genus Acetobacter; species Acetobacter aceti. The sequence goes on from NZ_AP023410.1 coordinate 2,139,989, forward strand.
AGAAACTGGAGAAATATCCAGAGTGTCAGAAACAATATTGTGATGATTTTTATCACAATGCATTGCAATCTACGTAATCATCTTCGCAGGCTTCATGCCCAGAAGCAGTGCTGGTCTCCACAGTCAAAACACATAACGTTTTCCAGAACATTCTGGTAAAAACAAAATCTTTTAAAAAAGGGAGAAGCGGTCGCCCACTTCTCCCTTTCTCCTGCCTCCATGAACAAAGCAGGCTTACGTTTCCAGCACTGAAAAGCCATGCGTACCATCGCGCTCAAGCTGGGCGACGAGACCAAACTCCCAATCGAGATAGGCCTGCATGGCTTCACGGGCATTGTCAGTACCCTCATAAGGCCGTTTGTAGATATCGACTGGTTCAGAAAGAGCATTTTCTTTGGACAGGCCCAATTCAAGAGCGTAACCAGCTGCTTTCCATGCCGTAGTCCCTCCATCCAGCACTTTTACTTCGATACCGTTTTCTGCAAGACGCTGAGCCGCAATCTGTGCAGCAACACCATCAGGAGACGTCAGAACGATCTGCCGCGTAGCTGGCACATCAGGATGCGCAAACATATCCGTCGGGATGATAAAGAAAGCACCGGGAACATGCCCTGTTCTGAATATTCGGCTGGTGGCCAGATCAAGGATCAAAGGCGGATTGGACCCAGCACTCTGCGCGAGAAGATTAGCGGGCGTAATTGAAGGAATGGCAGCAAGAGGGCGCGACAGAAGAACGGGCTGCAGGCCAGTTTCCTGCTTCAGCCCTGTCCAGTCATCCAGAACATACACATGCTTCCATCCAAGCTGACGCAGCCAGTGGCCGGTCATGCGGGCGCGCACACCGTCAGTGTCAGTCAGGACGATCGTGCCATGACGCACACCGATCCATTCATCCGTTGCCTGCACCAACTGACCTCCGGGAGCCGAACGAAACCCCGCCAGATGCCCTGCTTCATATTCCGCCGGGGAGCGCACGTCGAGCCGGTACAGCGAACGGTCTGCCCGGCTTTCCAATGCCCCAAGTTGAACCGGTGAAATGAACTCGACGCCGGTTTTTTCAGCGAGTTCCTGCGCTCTGTGTCGGGCTTTCGTGTGATTCGCCTCCGTGAAATCCGGTGCCTTGCGACTGGCCTCATGATCCAATTCGAACCCGGCCAGCGTCCAGCCGATCGTGCCATTACGCAGGGCAAACACAGGGTTGGGAATTTCTGCATTGACCAGAGACTGCGTGCCAATGATCGAACGCGTGCGGCCAGCGCAGTTCACGATCACCGTGGTATCCGGTGACGGCGCTATATCGCGCACCCGTAGGGCGAGTTCTGCCCCGGGCACGGAGCGACCGCCGGGAATGGACATCGTGTTGTATTCCACGAAACGCCGTGCATCGAGAATGACAAGATCATCGCCTCGCGCGATGCGGGCATGTACCTCTTCCGCTGGCAGGGAAGGCGTATGGCGGACATGCTCGACCAGTTCGCCGAACGCCTTGGACGGCACATTCACGTCGATGAACAGTTCGCCTCCGGATGCACGCCAACCGTCCAGGCCACCCGTCAGAGCCGAAACATCCGCATAACCCAATTGCCTGAGCAACTCGACGGCAGGGCGGACAAGCCCCTCTCCATTGTCATACACCACGACCTGCACGGTATGGCGGGGAATAAGGGCTGTAACCAGCTCTTCAATACGTCCCAACGGGAGATTGACCGCAAAAAGCGGGTGCCCTGCTGCAAAAAAAGCTTCTTCACGCACATCAAGAAGAGCAATTTCCTTACCGGCACGCAGCCGTTCACGGACGGTTTCCGAAGCAGTTTCCGCAATCGGTGCGTCAGAAGGGAAGAGCGCGTTCATGCTGCCTGCCTTTCGCGGGAACGATCCCACAGATTGGGTGTCTCTTCGCTGGAATAGCCCGAAATAAAGGTTTTCTCCGCGCCGGTTTCCGGATCGTAGGTGGCACGGGAAACGCCGCCAATATTGGCGCCATAGACATGAATGGAGATCGACGTTTCATCCTCCAGCGCATTGGCCACAAGATGATAATCATTGACGCCCGGAGCCAGGGTTGCGACTTCACCCGGTTCCAGAAAGCTGGTTTCCCTGGCATGAAAATGACCTGTTGCGTCACGCTCATACTGTGTTTCGCTCTCACGACCACGCAACATGCCAATCAGGCCCCATACACGATGATCGTGCAGGGGAGTTTTCTGACCTGGCCCCCAGACAAAGCTGACGACTGAAAAACGCTCCAGTGGATCGCAATGCAGGAGATACTGGCTGTAACGTTCCGGACTAGGCTGCGCGAATTCGTCAGGCAGCCAGTCGTCTCGGGAGACCAGCCTGCGGAGGAGTTTTGCTCCTTCCGCCTGAAGTTTCTGCGGATCACTGTCCGTATCGTGAAGTTTCGTGAAATCAACGATGAAATCGCGCAGGGAAGAAATTGTGGTCATAAGCCGTTCCTGTCGTGAGAGATTAGTCGAGAAGGTCGGGTTCCTGCGCGACAATCCAGTCCCACAGAGGCTGGAACGAGAAATAGCCACCCTGTTCCGTGCCGACCTGTGCGGCAGTCTTGCTGGCTATATCATGAGAGATCGGCTTCAGCGGTCCCGCAGCCTGCGCGAGAAGCTGGGCATGAGCGGCATTATCCATTGAAATGAAACGCCACGCAGCTGTTTCCACGGAATGACCGACCGTCAGCAGACCATGATTCTGGAGAATGAGGGCACTCCGGTTGCCCAGTGTCTCGGCCAGACGATCCCCCTCGCTGTCTTCCAGCACCACACCCGAAAAAGGATCGAAAACAGCATGATCTTCGTAAAAAGCGCAGGAATCCTGAGTGAGCGGCAGTAAAGGAACACCGAGAGCGGAGAAAGCCTTGCCGTAAGTGGAATGGGTATGGGCTGCGGCAATCACATCCGGGCGCGCCCTGTGCAGTGCGGAATGAATGGTGAAACCCGCCGTATTGATAGGACGATTTCCAATCAGGATATTCCCGTCATGATCAACGAGTTGCAGGTTGGATGTACGGATCTGCGAAAAATGCACACCCAAAGGATTGATCCAGTACTGATCGGGGAATTCCGGATCACGCGCCGTCACATGGCCTGCCAGACCCTGATCGAAACCATAACGTCCGAACAGACGGAACGTGGCTGCCAATCGCTGTTTGCGATGCAGCCGCTCTTCTTCATACGATGCCGCCGGTGGACGGGGCTCAAGCCTGAAAGTGCGGGCCTTGGGAGCTGCAACGGGAGAAATGGCGTTCATGGATACAGTCCTTAAATCTGCTGTGATCAGTAGCCACGTTCTGGATCGATCACGTCGAGAAGGGGTTCATTTCTGAGGAAACGGGACAGATTGGTCCGGATACGCTGCACAAGATTGGCGCGAACGTCCGGCCCGACCCAGCTGATATGAGGCGTCAGCCGGACACGGGGATGCGTATAGAGCGGATGTCCGGCGGGAAGAGGTTCAGGTGTGGTGACATCCAGTGTAGCGAAAGCCGGTCGGCCAGAATCCAGAGCACGCAGAAGCGCATCCTGATCTACAAGCGCCCCGCGTGCGACATTGACGAGGTGCAATCCTTCCTTTGCAGAACGCAGGATATCCTCGTTGATGACACCTCGCGTCTCGGAAGTAAGCGGCATGGCCAGAACAAGATGATCGGCCTGATGGAAAAGCTCACTGAGTGAAGAGACGGGTTCGATGCCATCGTCTACTTCTGTCCACGCGCTACGGCGAAACACCCGGACACGCATGCCGAAAGCAAGGGCCCGGGAGGCGATAGCCCGCCCTATCGCACCGTAACCCGCAAGACCCAGCGTGCGTCCATACAGGGTGCCGGTCACGGGATTCTGCCGGAAAGGTGCGGTGACATCAGTCCATTGCTGCGGTGTGACAGGATGCAGCACATCTACCTGCCGCTCGTGATGCAGCAGGGCGGAGAGCACATATTCCGCAATCGGTGTAGCGGCGTCGCCACGCCCGCAGGTCACGATCCGGCCTTCCGTCAACCACTTTGGAAAACTGTCTATTCCGGCAGATGCAATCTGAACCCAGCGTGGACCATCCTGCCATGAGGCTGGAGGTGACGATGGCGCTTTCGCCCACGCGGGAGAAGGTCCGGTCAGCAGAATGTCGGCACCTGCGGTCTGCCAGGGCTCTGCGGTGTCGCGGTTGCCCTCGACCACACGCACCTGCTGCGCATAATCGGTCAGAACGGTGGCGATGGGACCACCGATCTGATCAAGGAGCACGGGACGTTCATGTGTGTCGGACATGAAGGCTTCAGGCCACGCGTGTCAGGCGGCGAGTATCCTCTTCCGCCACCAGTTCACGAACCAGCGGGATCAGATCACGGCCATATTCATATGCATCAAGCAGCGGATCAAACCCACGGATCAGGAATGTGGAAATTCCGAGCCGGTAATAATCGATGAGCGCTTCAGCAACCTGCTGGGGTGTGCCGACAAGCGAAGTGGAGTTTCCCTTGGCCCCGGTCAGTTCCGCAATCCCGGTCCAGAGACGCTTGTCGAGCCGCCTTCCCTGCGAGGCCGCAGCCAGAAGGCGACGCGATCCTTCATTGGGCACATCTTTATTCCGAACAAATCCAGTCGTTTCCTGAAGAACGCGGGCTTTTTCAAGAATACGATCGGCGCGCGCCCATGCCGCCTCTTCCGTTTCCGCGAGAATAGGCCGTAGTGAGAGCGAGAAGCGCGGCGACCGACCATGTTTCGCGGCAGCCGCGCGAACTCGTGAGACGGTTTCGGCCACCTGCTCGTAGGTTTCACCCCACAGGGCATAGACATCGGCATGCTTGCCGGCGACTTCGATCGCTTCCGCCGAAGAACCGCCGAAGTAAACAGGAATGGCATCTGCATTATACGGATGGACCAGCGAATTGGCGCCACGGACGTCATAGAACGCGCCCTTGTAATCGAATGGCGAGGTTTCGCTCCACTCCTTCCGCACAATATCGAGATACTCACTGGTGCGGGCGTAACGCTGGGCTTTAGTCGTATGATCGCCGTCAGCCTGCAGCTCCAAATCACTACCGCCCGTGATGATATGCACGGCAACACGTCCCCGCGTGAGGTTGTCGAGCGTGGCAAGCTGACGCGCGACGATAGTAGGCGCATTGAAACCGGGACGATGAGCGATCAGAAGACCGAGATCCGGCGCGACAGACGCCGCGTGCTGGGCGATAAGAATGCTTTCGGGTGAATTGGAATGGAAGGCGACCAGAACGCGGTCGAATCCGCCATTCTCATGAATTTTCGCCGCTGTTTCGATATGTTTTGGATCAACGACCGGACCTGATGGCGGGATGATCTCTGAATGATTGCGGCTGCCGACGTAACCGATGAACTCGACGGACATGGTTATCCCTCCAAAATCACTATAAAATATAGTTATATTAAAATTAACACTTGAAAAATGATAAAAAGCAAGCAAGGAATACTCAATACACACTTCATCTGTCGTAATATGGCCGAACCGGTCATTAAACGGAGATCGAGACCGGAGCCCATCATGTCCCAGTCTACCCGGCCTTCTTCTGGCCCTCCCGCTGATCCCTATCTGAACGCTCCCCTGCCTCAACGCATGGCCCGCAATGTTCCCAGCGAACTTCTGCGATCATTCGTGGCGATCGTGGAAGCAGGTTCCATGGCGCAGGCAACCGAGACGATTTTCCTGACACAGTCCGCGCTCAGCCTGCAGATGAAACGTCTGGAAGACGTGCTCCAGCAGAAGCTTTTCCGACGTGATGGACGTCGCCTGATTCTGACGCCCATCGGAGAGGAACTGGTCGGATATGCCCGTCAGCTTCTCGCGCTCAACGACCGGATCATGTGCAAGCTCGGTCAGGACTCGGAGCCGGAACCGATCACTGTCGGTATGGTGCAGGATTTTGCCGACACACTCCTTCCGGACGTGCTTGGACAGTTCCGTCTGGCGCATCCGCGTTCCCGCCTTGTGATCCAGATTGGTGGATCAGCAGAACTCCTGGATCTGTTCGACCGCTCCCGACTCGATCTCGTTCTGTGCCTTGGACAGCATGGAGACCGTTCCGGCGCGACATGGAAAGTGGTGGGGCATGACCGTATGGCGTGGATCGGGGATCCGGCCATCGCCGAGTTGTCTGAAGTGCCGCTTGTTCTTCTCGAGCCACCCTGCCGTTTTCGGGACGCTGCTTTGCGTGCTCTGACACAGGAGCGACGTGACTACCGGCTGGTACTGGAAACACCCAATCTGCCAGCCATGCGGGCGGGGGTCCGTGGTGGGCTTGGTGTGAGTTGCCGTACACGCCGGTTCGCCACGGCTGAAGGGCTGCCCACAATCACAAGTGACGCTCTTCCCGCTGTCCCAGAGATCGAAACCATTCTCGTCCGCCGCAACCGTCTCGGGGATGCTGCAAACGATATCGGGGATCTGCTGGCAGCAGCGGCTGGCGCTTGAATAATGTTCAAGGAATGGATGACAAGAACTCTTTATGAGACAGGGAAGTCTTCGCGGCAGGATCGGATCATACCGATATCTGCAACGAGGTTTCTCATGACGTCATCCGCATCTGTAGCCCCTCTCCGCGCCAAGTTCCGGGAACTGGAAGAAGAGCGCGAGCGCACGTGGGAGCCCGCGGCTCTGGCCGTAAACGTCAATCAGCGGGCCACACTGATCCGCGATCACGGCAAGACCGCATCTGCCGTAAAGGCAGGAGACGTGCTGCCGCCGCTCGCGCTGTCTGCCGTGGACGGAAGCACGGTGTCACTGGATGATCTGGTGGCGAAAGGACCGGCCGTTCTGGTGTTCTTCCGCTTTGCTGGATGTCCGGCCTGTAACATTGCTCTTCCCCATTATCGCGATACATTGTGGCCTGAACTGAAAGCGTCCGGCATTCCCCTTCTGGCGATCTCTCCCCAGCCGACGGCGCTTCTTTCCGAGATTGCCACGCGCCATGACCTGCCTTTCCCGGTCGCAACCGATGCAGGGCTGAAGCTGTCACGCGCATTGGGTCTTACCTACACATTCGATGAACCATCCCGGCAGAGCGCGCTCGCAAAGGGCGGAAAGAGCGAAGCACTGAACGGTCTCGAAAATACATGGGAACTTCCCAAGCCTGCCGTGATCGTCATCGGTCCCGGGCGTGTCGTACGCTTTGCCGACGTCTCGCCTGACTGGATGGACCGCACGGAAAGTGACCGTGTTCTGGCGGCACTGGGACTGGAGAAAGGAAAAGCCTCCCATGCAGCCTGACGACATTGTGGTCGATGAGCAGACTTTTGTCCCGGCTGAACTGTTTCGGGAAGCCATGAGCCGTCTCGGAGCACCCGTGACGGTCGTGGCTACCGACGGTCCGGCCGGTCGTCAGGGCCTGACTGTCTCCGCCATAACAAGCGTGAGTGATACGCCTCCGACGGTTCTCGTCTGCCTCAATCGCAGCAATCGTTCTCACGAAGCATTCCGACGCAACGGCGTGGTTGGAATCAGCATTCTTGGCCGCGGTCATGACGATGTGGCAGGTGTGTTCGCCAGTTCCCGGCGCACGCCCGAAGAGAAATTCGCTTCCGGTGTCTGGCGTGTGGGGAAAACCGGCGCGCCGCTTCTGGATGATGCTGCCGTGACACTGGATTGTGTGATTGAAGATATCCGCAGGTCAGGAACACATGACGTTCTGTTCTGCGCGGTCCGCGACATCGTGATCAGTGACACGATTGCCGCGGGTCTTGCGTGGTGCGGCCGCGCCTTCCACCACCTGCCTTTTTCGTCACAGGCGGCATCCCTGAAAGTTCAGGATACAGCCTGATGACAGCAGGCGACTTCAGGGCAGATATCCGCCCGGAAATCGCCCCTCTTTTTTACCGAGAAGAACGACGATCCAGCTGCGCCAGATCACGCACTGCGCCACGCGCCGCACTGGTGGTCAGGGCCGCATAAGCCTTGAGCGCCGTGGAGACCACGCGATTGCGCACAGGCTTCCATGCCTCGACACCCCGGTCGTCCATCTTCTGACGGCGGGTTGAAAGCTCGGGGTCAGTCACGCTCGTTTTCAGCACGCGGTTCGGAATATCGATCTCGATGATGTCGCCATCCTCGATCAGACCGATCGCACCACCTTCCGCCGCTTCCGGGGAAATATGGCCGATGGACAGGCCAGAACTGCCGCCGGAGAAACGACCGTCGGTGATGAGCGCACAGGACTCAGCCAGTCCTTTCGACTTCAGGTAGGAGGTCGGGTAGAGCATTTCCTGCATGCCCGGACCGCCCTTCGGTCCTTCGTAGCGGATCACCACCACGTCACCAGCCTTGATGCGGTCGCCAAGAATGGCGGACACGGCGGCATCCTGGCTCTCGAACACACGGGCCGGACCGGAGAAGGTCAGCAGACCTTCGGCCACACCCGCCGTTTTCACAATGGCGCCGTCTTCCGCGATGTTGCCATACAGCACGGCAAGACCGCCTTCCTTGCTGAACGCATGGTCGCCGGAACGGATCGCACCCTTTTCGCGGTCGAGATCCAATTCCTTGTAACGGCTGGCCTGCGAGAACGCCTGCGTGGTGCGAACACCTCCGGGAGCGGCCTTGTAGAAAGTGCGGACTTCATCGGTCGCCGTCTCGCCACCGATATCCCACTGCGCCAGCGCCTCGGCGACACTTTTGGAATGCACCATCGGGATGTCACGGTGCAGCAGCTTCATGCGGTCGAGTTCGCCCATGATCGCCTGCACGCCACCGGCGCGATGGACGTTTTCCATATGCACATCGGCTTTGGAGGGCGCGACCTTGCAGAGGTTCGATACGCGACGGGACAGCCGGTCGATGTCGGCCATGGTGAACGGCACTTCGCCCTCATGGGCAGCGGCAAGAAGATGCAGCACCGTGTTGGTCGAACCGCCCATGGCGATATCGACGGTCATGGCGTTCTCGAACGCCTCAAACGTGGCGATGGAGCGTGGCAGAACACTGCTGTCGCCCTGCTCGTAATAGCGCTTGGCCAGTTCGACGGCGAGCTTGCCTGCTTTCAGGAACAGTTCGCGGCGATCAGCATGTGTAGCGACGAGGCTGCCATTGCCCGGCAGGGACAGACCCAGCGCTTCCGTCAGGCAGTTCATCGAGTTGGCGGTGAACATGCCGGAGCAGGAACCGCAGGTCGGGCAGGCCGAACGCTCGATGATGTCGGACTCTTCCTGCGTGACACCCGGAGCCGCGGCGGCGACCATGGAGGAGACCAGATCGACGGCCTTGTCGATCTCGCCGTCCTTCACATGACCGGCTTCCATCGGTCCACCGGAGACGAACACCACAGGGATGTTCAGGCGCATGGCGGCCATCAGCATGCCCGGCGTGATCTTGTCGCAATTGCTGATGCAGACCAGCGCGTCGGCGCAGTGCGCGTTGACCATGTATTCCACGGCGTCGGCGATCAGTTCGCGCGAGGGCAGGCTGTAGAGCATGCCGCCGTGACCCATGGCGATGCCGTCATCGACTGCGATGGTGTTGAACTCGCGCCCGATGCCGCCTGCTTCCGCGATGGCCTCACACACAAGCTGACCGAGGTCTTTCAGGTGGACGTGACCGGGGACGAACTGGGTAAAGGAATTGGCGACGGCAATAATCGGCTTACCGAAATCCGCGTCCGTCATGCCCGTGGCGCGCCAGAGGCTGCGAGCGCCGGCCATGTTGCGGCCGTGGGTGGTGGTGCGGGAGCGGTAACCGGCCATACGACTGTTCTTTCCGATCTGAAACAGGGCGGGACACGACGAAAATGGTGTTCCACCTTCAACATGGGGCCGTATAGCGGGAAAAACAGGGTGAGTCAGCCGATGGGTGGGAGATTCATCGGCTTTGCCCTGCTTCGCTCAGCAACGACTCCCGAAAACACGCCTCAGGTGAACGATCAGACGGAAACGCCTCAGGCTGCGTGCCAGTTGCCACCCTTTTTGTAGGCCATATCCATGTCCTGAATAATGCTGTTGAATTCCGGCGCACGCAGGACCATCACACTGGGATCAAACGGTTTTCCGTTCTTGATGGCAATATGCAGACGACGGTTGAGCGCCCGGTTGAACACGCCCGGCCCGGTCTTGTAGGCGATATACAGATCCCGGAAGAGATAGCTGTTGCGATAAAGTGACAGCAGACAGTCCGCAAGGATCGGGCTGTTCCGGCGGCTGCCGAAGAAGTCGTTATGGACGTAATAATTGTCCGTCACGAAGAAGACGTGGGACGGTTTTTTTGCTGCGTAATCTTCCAGTATTTCCGGCGCGACAATGCGGATATCAGCGTCCAGCCACCAGCCGCCCAGTTCCTGAATCACATGCACGCGGAGAAAATCAGCCGCCTCGGCGGGATGACGCGCCTGCAGGAACAGGTCCCGCGCTTCCCGCCCATAGTGGTCATAGAGCCATTCGGCCCCTGACTCGCGATTGAACATCTGGACGTCAAACGCCTCCAGCCCCTCATGATAGGCGAGGTTTTCCGTAATCTCGGCAGGCGGATTCTGATCCCAGTACTGATAGATATGTGCCGGAATGATCTGCTCCGCACCCGGACGCGCCGGGATTTTTGCTTTCGGCAGAACAGACAGCGCTGTCTCCAGATAGAGCACGTCTACTTCTTCGCCCGTGTGAAAAGCTTCGAAACAGTTCCCCATCCGCTCCAGCGCGGCCTTGGGATCATGCTGACGCCAGGCAATCTCGATCCCAAGGATGTAATCATAAATCGGCTGGGACAGCGCTTTCAGCTGCTCCAGTTCGTCTGCGGGAGGGCTCATCCCGGCCTTGAGCAGACACAGCAGGCGAGCCTGCAACAGGGAGGAGGCAAGCGGAAATTCGTTCGGGTGCTTGGAATGCAGATTGAAGGCGAGACCATAGAAATAGGCCGCTTCCTTCACCTGCTTGTGCATGTGCAGAATATTGGCCAGCGCAAAAGCATGCTCGACAGTCGCCGCTCCATGCTTATGGAAATAATTCATCGCCTGATGATTATCGGCGAGATCTTCAAGAGTGAAATCCGAGGTTTTCTCAATGGGCAGGGTCAGGAATGTTTCGTTTTTTTCCGCGTCAGTCGACATAATCAGGTCTTTTCCACCCCTGGCCCGAAACAGGCCCTATTCCCATATAGGCTATTAGTTAATCCGGGATATTCAACATTCTGATAACGGCGTCCAGAGCTGGACAACAGCCTGCGCCATCCTGGACCGGTTCAGCCTGCAACGGAAATCTCCTTCGCAAGCACCTCAACAAGCTGCCGCGCTGGCATCGGACGCACGCCAGCGACGCCCGTCCCGGCCCAGAATGCGCCGTATCCTGCCTCACCCTGAGCCCTGGCCGCAGCATCCAGCTGCTTTGCCGCATCATACGCATAAGGATAAGGCGGCACCGGAGGACAATCCGGACGATCGGCCAGTGCCTGAAATTTCTGCCGCACCCCACGGGCCGGACGTCCCGAGATCGCCGTGATCATTTCGGTTCTCTCCCTGCCCCCATCCATCAGGGCTGCGCGGTAAGCAGGAGAGGCTGCACTTTCATCGCAGGCAACAAACGCCGTTCCCAGTTGTGCAGCCGTTGCGCCCGCATCCAGCATTTCCGCCACGTCACGACCCGTCATAAGACCACCGGCTGCGACAAGAGGCAGCGTAGTCATCGCCTTCAGTGTGGTGAGAAGCGTCCTTGTACCAGCCTGTTCATCAGGAGCCGCTGGATCGAAGATGCCGCGATGCCCTCCTGCCCCATATCCCTGTGCGATCAGGACATCCATCCCCGCTCGCTCCGCCAGTTTGGCTTCCTGCTCATTGGTCACGCTGGCAAGCAGCGTGATCCCTGCATCCTTGAGGGACCGGACAGCAGCCGCTCCGGGCAGACCGAAATGGAAGCTTACGCAGGCAGGCCGTTCTTCAAGCAGCATGTCCAGCATGGCCGAGCCATCCAGAAAGGACGCATAGATCTGCCGCAATGTTTCAGGGGGACGAGCGCCAAAACGCTTGAATTCAGGCTTCAGCCAGTGAAGCCAGTCCGCCGCTTCCTTGGCGGGCAGAGGGACAGACTCGTGACAGAAGACGTTTACGCCGAACGGGCGCAGGGTCAGCTGTCGTGTCTGCCGGATGGCGTCCCGGGCGGCAGAGACCGTCATCGCGCCGATCCCAAGACTCCCGAGCGCTCCAGCCTCGGAAACTGCCGCCGCAAGACGAGGCGTGGAGACCCCGGCCATCGGGGCCTGCAGAACCGGAACCTCCAGACTCAGGCGTTGCATCAGCATGAGGCAATTACGCCTGAAAGCCCGGCTGGTTGCATCTGGCTGTCACCGGCGTGTCAGTAGTAGTCAGCCTCAGGCTGTGCCCGGGCCGAACTCCTGATCGTGGTCCACAAGTGGAATGGGATAGTCGCCCGTGAAGCAGGCGTCACAGTAGCGACGACGCTCTGCATCGCGGCCCTCATGCCCCAGAGCCCGATAAAGACCATCAAGAGAGATAAAGGCGAGGCTATCCACGCCGATCAGTTCCGCCATCGTCGCGATGTCGTGCTGGGCTGCCAGCAGCTTGCTGCGCTCCGGCGTGTCGATGCCGTAGAAGCAGGAATGCTTGGTTGGCGGCGAGGAAATCCGCATATGGACTTCCGTCGCACCGGCAGCCCGCACCATATCGACAATCTTGCGGGAGGTGGTGCCACGCACGATGGAGTCGTCCACGAGGATGACGCGCTTTCCATCCAGCATCGGCTTGTTCGTCGAATGCTTCATGCGGACGCCGAGATTACGGATCTGGTCCGTCGGCTCGATAAAGGTGCGTCCGACATAATGGTTGCGGATGATGCCGAGCTCGAAGGGAATGCCGCTTTCCTGCGCAAAGCCCATCGCCGAAGGCACGCCCGAATCCGGGACAGGCACGACCACGTCAGCCTCGACTCCGCTTTCACGAGCCAATTCGACGCCGATCTGCTTGCGGACGTTGTAGACAGGCATACCGTCCAAAACCGAATCCGGACGGGCAAAATAGATGTATTCGAACACGCAGAAGCCGGAGCGCTGGGCCGCAAACGGCTTGACCGAGCGCACACCGGTCTTGTCGATGATGACCATTTCACCCGGTTCAACATCGCGGACAAATTCTGCACCCACAATATCAAGACCACAGCTTTCCGAGGCGAACACCCAGCCGGACGCATCGTTGGCCGCACCCGGCAGCTTGCCCAGAACCAGCGGCCGCACACCGAGCGGATCACGCACGCCCATCAGCGCATCCTGCGACAGCACAACCAGAGAGTAAGCCCCCTGTACCTGCTTCAGGGCGTCGATCAGGCGATCCTCGACCGTGGCATAGAGCGAGATAGCAATGAGATGGATGAAGACTTCCGTGTCCGTTGTGGACTGGAACAGGCAACCACGGCGGATCAGCGCACGACGCAGGGCGTGAGCATTGGTCAGGTTACCGTTATGAGCGACGGCAAGGCCGCCGAATTCAAACTCGGCGAACAACGGCTGCACATTGCGCAGCAGGGTGTCACCAGTGGTGGAGTAGCGATTGTGTCCCACCGAGAACGCGCCCGGCAGTCCCGCCATGATGCGCGTGTCGTGAAAGACGTCGCCGACCAGACCGAGACCGCGATGGGAGGAAAATTTCTTTCCGTCGTAGCTGACAATGCCCGAGGCTTCCTGCCCGCGATGCTGAAGCGCATGCAGGCCAAGAGCGGTTATGGCCGCCGCATCCGCGACATTCCATGCTCCGAAAACGGCGCATTCCTCGTGGAACTTGTCATCCCCGTCCTGCCGGTCATCAGCCCATGGATGGGTTGTCACCGTCGTCTGCCGGAGAGAAAGCTGTTCGGACATCAGTTTTCATCCTTCCCCGATCACAGTCCACGCAGACCGATCACGTGACGCGTCAGGGGTTCTCTGGGTAAGCCTCACCGGGTGCGTCGTCCGGTCCGCCGAGGTCATGGCCTGAGCCGGGCTCCTGCGCAAGGTCTGAAGGCACAAATCTCGACATGAACGGCGCCATATAGGACAGCGCGGTCGTTATCGCATTCTCCCCGGCTCCATCGCTCCGCTCGCCGGCCACGATCATATTCGTGGCCGTAGCCCAGTGAGTGGCCATATAAAGGGTTACAATGACTGTTCCACCCCGCAGAACCCCAAACATGCCTCCCAGAAGCTTGTCCAGTCCCGCCAAGGGAGAGACCCTAATAAGGTGAGCGAACAGGCTGGACACAAGGGCGCCGACAGCGAGTCCGCCAAAAAATATCACACCAAACCCGACTCCGTCCGCCAGTTCCGCCGGTTCCATCGTCGGCAACACCCATGTGACAAACATATGCCGGTATTTCATCGCCGCCATGCCGGCCACACCCCAGGCAATGATCCCCAGCACCTCCCGCGTGAAACCTTTTCTCAGTCCGCTGACGACGGACAGGGCCACAATCAGTTCCACCAGCAAGGCAGGCGCCGACGTCGGCGCATTGATGACTGTCTGCAAAGCCTCCCGCACCGCCGTCTGCACGGTATCCCATGCCGGAATGTGCTCAGACACAAATGAAAGGGAGGCTGTCATCAGGCGATGTCCTGATCAGAGGGACCCACGCCACAAATCAGTCCCTTTCGGAATAATGGGGTAATTATCCTCACAACACGGCCGCCTCTTCACATCCACGCCCAAGGTCTCGGAGATGCCTAGCCGGAGATTTCTGAAGGCTCTCTTAAAATCGAAACAGATCATTACCCTGCGTTACAGTCACCGCCTGCGTCAGCCAGATGTCGCACAGCATTATGGCAGTTTGCTGGTCGCAACCCGCCACGGTCCCTTACGTCGTCCCTTGTGAGGTCCCGAAGCACGACTCAGGCGCAGACACAACTCTCCCATTTCGATCCGACAGTGCAGTTCTGTCCACACGGCATCAGGATCAAGGCCCTGATCAGCCCATATCGCAATCAGTCCCCGGACAAATCCGGCGCTGGTCCGGATCACCTCTTCCCTGTCGCCTTCAATGACCGCCGCAGTGCATTCAGCCATGACGAGGCCCAGTACGCCAGCGAGATGTCGTGTCTCATTGTCATCCGGCACCATACCCTCCCGCTCCGCCAATGCATCGAGCAAAGGAGCGAGACTTTCGACGGCACCAGAGGAAGGAGTTGTCATGGAACCATCATGAAAAAAAATTGCGCTCCCCGTCAATCAGGCCAGAAGCACAATGCTGGCGTGATATCGTGACCCACGCCAGAAAGTGTCCTGTTTGTGAACGGAGACCGCTCAGAACATGGTCGGACCCGTCTCTCTCGCCCTGGCGGCAGCGACAAGCGCCAGTGCCGTTTCGGTCCGGCGCTTCGTGCGGGCCAGCCATCCACGCCCCCATCGCCGGAAACCGGCCTGCACCCTGTATTCCCGTTCCTGCATGCCCGACAGAACCAGCACGAGCAGCAGTCCCATCGTCTGCTGACTTTCAAGAGCCCGTTTCACTTCGGGGCCGATGCCGCTGCTTGGCGGCAGTCCAAGACGTGCGTGGAGAGTCGCCAGATTATCCGGATCAATTTGAGGCAGAAGATCAGACGCGTTCATCTGCGTTAGAGCCGAAAGGGTCTGTGGCCCGATGCTTCCATCCATCGTGACCCCCACCATCCTCTGCAACAGGCGGGCGGATGTGGACACTCCACAGTTCCATCCAAAATCGAACACCATGAGATCAAGGCCAGCAGGCAGAGCGGAACACACCAGCGGGTTCCAGAATCGCGAACGGGCTATGGCGTCAAAAGTATCGAGATCCAGATTGCGCATATCATCCTGAGAAACAGGCTGCGGCTTCTTCCATGATGCCAGCATGGCTGCGGAGACGCCGTAATGACTGCCGATCAGGACGCCCTTGCGACCGTTTTCATCAGGAAGCCAGTTGCCCAAATCCTTTGGATCCTCACTGTACCCACCTTCAGCCGTACGAACAAAATCCAGGCAGGCATCAAAATTCTGGCCAGTCAAAGTGACTCTCTCCGGTTTTCCTTAATAAAATACCGGCTCAGACCTGAAGACAGACCTCATGCACGGCCTGCAGAAAGTATCCGTCTCCACACAGAAAATGGCGCATCAGGCAGACTCCTTTTATCGGTTATATTTGAGATAAAGCATTGACGAGGACGTCTGGACAGAAACCGGCGAACCTCTTTCAACCCGCCTCTTGAAAATCTCATTGAAATAAAATTCTTCAAAAACGCTGCCAAATCTATCAATTCACGATATTTTCTTCACACAAAAAGAGGAATAATAAATATATTAAAACCAATATATTTTATATATTATTCATATTGTTCAAGAATTTACCAGACAGTTTCCGGACAATTGTGGAAATCAAGCTGACAAACTTTGACTCACGATTTGAAGTGTGAGCGATGAAACCGTCCTGAAGTCAATCAGAACCGTATGACACAGAGGTCATCGCTGCCGTTGGTGCCTGGAAAGTGCAAACAGTCCAACTTTCAACAAAACACTCTACTCTCTTCGCATCGGATACTGGCGCACAAGACCGTTCAGCTTTTCCCGCAACGCGGTATCCAGCGTAAACTGACATTTATGATAATTCTGCTTACCTTGAGCATGTTTCAAAACAAGATCATCATGCATCCGCCCCATACGACCATTCAGATCACTGAGATAACGCGCCATCGCATCTGATCGATCATCTGGAAAAATCGTTCTGTAATCGTCAAAAAATGACACCTGCCGACTGATGATCTTGCGAAGCGCATGAAAGTGATGAGCGGTCATTCTGTCTGCACGCAAACTGTCAGAAAGAGTGTTGATCTGTTTTCGCAGATACTCTTCAAATGCTGCGCCAGTCTCCTGCTTCATACGGGACAACTCCCGTTCCATCATGCGCCAGTAAGGCGAGATGATCATGATGCGCAGGGCCAATGCATAAAGACGCGTCTTCAGGGAGTGACCGTTGCGGAATGCATCCTGCACATGCCCCATCAATGTGGTCATGCTCTTGAACAGGATCGGACTTTGATGCCGCGTTGTGTAAAGCACGCAGGCAAAGCGCATATGTTTGAATTTTGCACGGATATGCTTGAAGCTTACACGTTCTCTGGAATTGAGATCAGCTGACAGAACAAGATGATCGACAAGCACAGCCAGCGCCCGGCGATCCACCTGACGCGCCCAGAGCTCAAGACTGATTTCAAAACAGTCCCTGACGACGTTATCCATGAAAGAGGACGGAATGGTCTCCGGCAGAGAGACATGATCTTCCGACACGTCATTGACCAGAATGGCCTCGAACAGCCTGTTCAACTGCTGGTCTGAAAACCGCGCCGTCGCTTCTGTAACCATCACCTCACTCTCGAAACAGAAGAAACTTCAGAGAAATATGTAGCCCCTAAAAGGCTACATCACATCGCACCATTGCCGCATAAGGTTGTGATACACATTGACCAGACCAAGAATGGCTGGATCATCATCCGCCAGACGGGCGCGCAGATCCATGATCTGCTGATCGAGCGTGAACAGAACTCGTCTCTGGCTTTCATCCCGCACCATGGACTGCGTCCAGAAAAACGAGGCCAGCCGACTGCCTTTTGTCACCGGCTCGACGGAATGCAAAACGGTCGTGTCGTAAACGATCATGTCGCCCGCAGGGAGCTTGACTTCCCGTGTACCGGATTCATCGTAGATGATCAGTTCCCCACCCTCGTACTCCTCCGGATCATTGAGAAACAGGGTCGAGGACACATCCGTGCGGATACGCATGCCGCCCGAACCGGGAATGGGCCTCACGGCATTATCCACATGCGCCCTAAACTCCATACCCGGATCATAGCGATTGAACAGAGGAGGCACGACACGCAGCGGGATGACCGCGCTGTTGAACAGCGGGTTGCGTCCCAGCGCCCGCAACACCAGATCGGCCAGCGTGCGATGTTCAGGATGATCGAGCGGCAGTTGCAGGTTGTTTTTTGCCTTGGCCGACTGCTGCCCCGCCGTCACCTTTCCGTCTTTCCAGTCCGCCGTATCCATGACAGCCCGACACCGCTGCAGTTCCTCAGCAGTCAGGACCTGGGGAATATGCAGAAGCATCAATCATATCCGTTTGATGAGGTCAGGCGCGTGAAAAACACGCTTCAGTTCTGCATCGGGACAATATCGGGTCAGAAACCTGTATTTCAGGCAGTCAATCCACTCTCCGATCCAAAAATCCCGGTCAGTCGGAAACCGGTTCAGTCCCCTTCACCCGGCGCAAGCCGCTGGACACGCACGGCCTGACCACCGGCATTGTAGTAGATTACGCTGTCACCGCGCCTCTGGGCGTAGCCATCCGGCTGGCCCTCCTTGGTCCAGAACATCAACCGATCGATATCGGGCTGTTCAATCACCTTGTCACCGGGCGGGCGGTGAATATAGCTGTAATCCTTCTTGACGCGCGTCGCATTGAAGCGTGAAGCGAGCGCATGCATATCCGGCGCTGCAGACTTGTCATCATCAGGAGCATCCTGCGCCAGAGCGACAGAGGACAACCCGGACAGCATCACACCAACAAGCGCCGTCACGCTCCACATACGCCACAGGGTTCCGCGCATTCGCCGTTCCTTCTGAACAACCCGATCCAACAAGTCGCTTGTCCCAATTTTCCACTACCTGCGCAAGGCGCACGGGCCGAAGAGCTCCATGCATCGCTGCGACAAAAGATTTAAGGCGGGTCCCCAGCTGATCGCCTCTATCCGCAATCAGTGCAGGTCAGGTTTCAGAAGATGGCTTTCAATCCCATCGAGAATCTGCGCCATCCAGTCCTGCCAGTGCAGTCCCGGTGGCAACGTCTCGGTAAGGGGCATGCACGGAACGCCCGCCTCTTTTGCGACTTCCAGCAGATGTGAGACGGAGGATGTTGCTGTCTGAGGATTATAGATCAGCAGCTTGATCTGGCCATTTTTCAGATCGTTCTCGAACTGCGCGACAATGGCAGGCTCCGGCTCGACACCGTTCATGACGGCGAGCAGGAAAGCGCTGTTTTCCGTGACCAGCCCCAGCTCTTCTGTCAGACCGCCCGGCAGGGGATCTGTCACGGCAATCGGAGTCTCGCGTATGCGCTGCCGCAGACGGACGATCCGCGTCTGCAAGCGGGCAAGATCGCTTTCAAAAGACGCCAGACCACCCGACGAATCATCCAGCCGGAGCTGGTGGGCGATGTCTCGCGCCACACGATCGACCACCACCGGATCGAACCAGAAGTGCGGGTTTTCATCGTCCCGCCAGCCTGCAATCGATGCAATCCGGATCGTGGACTTGGAGTGGGCCATACGGTCCATCCACGAATCAAATCCGGCTCCGTTCAGAATGATCAGATCGGCCTGTTTCACCTTCAGCACCATCGCGGGGGAAGGTTCAAACCGGCGTGGATCAAGGTCGGGCGAACTGAGGATGCTGTCCACAACGACCCTCGGACCACCGATCTGAGCGGCGATATCACCCCAGACATTTTCGGCGGCAACGATACGCGTCACATCCGTGCTCTCCGCACTGGCCTGAGAGACGGACAGGACACCAGAAGACAATACGCCGAAACACAGTGCGAAAACGGCGGCAGAAGGCAGGGAGAAGCGCATGGCTCACTCCCCTAACGACAATATTATACTCCATCAATAGCGATTGCGTTGCAGCAGAAGCGGCTGCTTATCGAACGATCTGGAGCCGTCCAGACATCATGAAGCGGTGTATGCCGGGAGTGTGAGTTTCTGTCTCTCGCTCTCCCCGATCATGTCCGCAAGGGTGCGATTATCCAGCACGGCAAAAAACGCTTCAAGCGCTTCGTCGAGCGTATGACGCAGGATGCAGTCCGGCATGAGCAGACAGGGCGTGCCGTTCCGCTCCCCCGGTGGCTGCATGCAGGACACCAGTGCGCAGTCATCTTCAGTAAACCGCACCACGTCACCAATCCGGATAGTGTCAGTCGGTTGCCCCAGCCGCAGGCCGCCGTTGCGGCCTCTGATGGTCTCGACAAAGCCACCCTGTCCAAGACGGTGGATGATCTTGATCATGTAGTTTTCCGAGAGACCGTAGCATTCGGCAATTTCACGGATGGAGGACAGCCGGTCGGGATTGCTGGCCAGAAAGACCAGAGCACGCAGGGCATAGTCGGAATGTTGGGTAAGACGCATCCCTTACGATAAACCAGTCGAACCATCCTTGTCAGCTTTTAAGGTGACCGGCTTTGACACCTTCATGCCGATCTGAATATAAAGGTTACCAACTCAGTCACCTTAACGGATATGTCCCATGGCCGCTCCTCTCGACGACAAGACCCGCTCCATCGTCAAAGCCTGCGTTCCGGCGCTCGAGGCGCATGGGCTGGATATCACGCAGGAAATGTACAAACGGCTGCTGGCTGATCCCGAGGTCCGCGACCTGTTCAACATGTCGCACCAGAAGGATGGTGAGCAGCCCAAGGCGCTGGCCCTCGCCGTGCTGGCCTATGCCCACAACATCGACACGCTTGGCAATCTTGGCGGCATGGTCGAACGCATCACCCAGAAGCATGTCGGACTGAACATTCTGCCCGAGCATTATCCGCTTGTTGGCAAGGCGCTGCTGGGCGCCATCGAGCATGTGCTGGGTGACGCCGCGACACCAGAGATCATGGAGGCGTGGGCCAAGGCGTACTGGTTCCTCGCTGACGTGCTGATTGGTCGTGAAAAACAGATCTACGACGAGCATGAAGCAGCGCCCGGCGGCTGGATCGGCTGGCGCTCTTTCCGTGTCCGCTCCGTGACGCAGGAAAGCAGCATTATCCGCTCGTTCGAACTGGTGCCGACCGATGGCAAGCCGGTGATGAAACATCTGCCGGGCCAGTATCTGAGTTTCAAACTGGACATTCCGGGACACGGCTCGCAGCGTCGCAATTACAGCATTTCCTCCGCACCTTCTTCCGATCACTATCGGATCAGCGTGCGGAAAGAAGAGGGGGGCGTCGTCTCCTCATGGTTCCACGATGTGGTGCATGAAGGAACCGAGTTGCAGGTTTCAGCCCCAGCCGGTGATTTCGTTTATGACTCTGCCAATGAACAGAAAACGGTTTTTCTCAGCGCTGGCATCGGTCTGACGCCATTTATTTCCGCAATCGATGCGCTGTCTGCTGACGAGAAAAAGAAAATCCGCTTCATCCACGGAGCGCATGCGGCTGACACCAATGCTTTTGGTGCTGACATTCGCAAGCTGGCGGATGCCGGGGTTTTGCAGGCAGACATCTTCTTCAGTGCAGGCCTGCCTTCCGACGCCGTTGAGGTTCCCAGCATGCATTATCACGCAGGTCGTATCACGAAGGATTGGCTGACAACGCAGATTGATCCCGGTGCAGTCTATCGTCTCTGCGGTCCGGATGGCTTCATGCGCGATATGGTTGAGACTCTGAAAGCAGCAGGTGTTCCGGTCGCCAATATTCGTTATGAGTTCTTTGGTTCAGCCGCCGACGCAGAGCTTCTTGCCGCCGTTTAAGCCAAAACACATGCTGTTGCTCTGTCAGACGGTACGATTCTTTTTGCGAGATTTCCTTGATAACAAGGAAATTTTCTTGAAATCAGCCTTTAGTGACCCGTTCCTGCGGGAATGGTCGGACTACTGGTATTGAGAAGGCGAGACTGAGCAGCTTCGGGTGATGTGTCTTTTACGGAAGTCGTTGTAGTAGCAGCACTCTTTTGATCGGGCTGAGGCTCGACAAAGGCAGAAATCCAGCCTTTCGGACGTCTGCCTGTTGCAACAGCACGTCTGACGCAGCCACGTACGACGGTCGCGCATACGCCATCCGTGCCGACCAGCATGTCATTGTCACCACTGTAATAAACGTCCTGTATTTTTCCATCTATGACACGAAAATCAGCCACACAGCTTTTTCCATCGCCGCCGCCCATCGCATTGATGATATTCTGCACAGACTGAACCGGAATCAACGTCGAATTCGCTGAGACCCCGATGTTACGTCCACGCTGATATTCATAAATCGTTGTATGATCATCAATTTTCTTGATTTTATCGGGTATGCCAACACACGCCTGCATATCCCTTTCATCCATGCCAATCATGCTTGATTGCGCTTTATGCGCCACGCGGGAAGCATAATAACCGCACCCGGACAGAGGAATGAAAGAAAGCAGAAACACCAAGGAAGATACGCGACAAAAAGCGCCAGACCGAAGCAGCAAAAAACGTCTCGCAGACTATGATGGGAAGAATTTCTGATAGCAATATAGGGTATACGGAAGCATTTCAATATATTTCCATGAGTTGACAAAACCCCTCAAATTACAGAGATATGCAGCTACCCGTGAGAAGCAACAAGATCAGCGAGTTGGCCCTGCATCGCGACAAGCGCATCTTGAACTCTCAATCTGACCTGTAGACCACGTCCTCCACCATTCATCAGGATATACGGCAGCACTGATGCTTCATGCGCAAGAAAAGTCGGTACATTTCGACGTCCACCAAAAGGACTGATCCCACCGACCTTGTAACCGGTAATACGCTCCGCATCCGCAGGCTTCATGATTTTTGCGCTTTTACCACTACAGGCAGTCGCCAGTTTTTTCAGGCTCAGCTCCTGCGCAACAGGAATAACCGCGCAAACCGGCTTTCCATCCACTTCCGCCATCAGCGTCTTGAAAACCCGTTCGGCAGGCTCATTGACCGCCGCCGCTGCATGCACGCCCAGCTTGCTCACGGAAGGATCATATTCATACTGAAGCATCTCAAACGGAATACCGCTGCGCTTGAGGAAGGCGCTCGCCGGAGTTGTCTTACTCATGGCTCTGTTACACTACCTTACAAAATCATAGTCACTATACGGCAGTATTTATCCCTCAGATGACTCTGAGACAAAAACGATGTGACGATTCAAAAGGCGTTTATGTATTTTAACGGCCAAAAGACAGAACAGGCTTCTACTTCTCCACCGATTATTGTGACAAATCGGAATAAAAAGGACTGCCTTCTTTAGGGACTCTAGACCACATTCCCAAAAACCGCAGTGCATCCGCTTATAATCCGGTAGATAACAAAAAGCCCCTAAGTCTTTTCAAACTCAGGGGCTGGGGCAATGTACGTTCGTTATCCCAATCAAACCTCAACAGCCTGTGGCATTGCAGCACAGTTATCAAGGGCCGAAGGTTTTATCAGGCGACTCGACGCGTTCCCCGAGGACGGCGATTGCCGCCCCCTCCGCCACCATTGCCGTTACGGCTACCACCACGGTTCGGTCCGCCACGATTCTGGCCGCCGCCGCGTCCACGACCACCACCCAGAACGGGCGGACGTTGCGTGGAATGCTCGGCTGCATCGGAATGATAAGGGTGATCCCGGACAACAGGCACGCTCTTGCCGATCGTCCGCTCGATATCCTTCAGCCAGGCCCGCTGTTCGGGATCGCAGAATGAAATCGCCCAGCCTTCACGCCCGGCACGCGCCGTGCGTCCGATGCGATGCACATAGCTTTCCGGGATGTTGGGCAGGTCATAATTGAAGACGTGTGAGACTTCATCCACGTCAATGCCACGCGCCGCAATATCCGTCGCCACCAGAACCTTGACTGAGCCGGAGCGGAAACCGCTCATTGCCCGTTCACGAGCACCCTGAGACTTGTTGCCGTGAATGGCCTCAGCCGTAATGCCGTTTTTATTCAGGAATTCCGCAACCTTGTTCGCTTCGTGTTTCATCAGCGTGAAAACGACAGCTCGAACAACTTTCGGAGATTCCAGCAGAAGAAGCAACGCATCCTTTTTCTGGTCGGGATCAACAAACATCACAACCTGACGGATGCGATCCACGGTGCTGGATGGAGGCGTCACCTCAACCTTGGCCGGGTCCCGCAGGAGACTGCCCGCCAGTTCCGTGATGCTGTTCGGCATGGTGGCCGAGAACAGCAGGGTCTGGCGATCGCGCGGCAGAGCAGCGACAATGCGCTTGATATCGCGCACAAAGCCCATATCCAGCATCCGGTCAGCTTCATCCAGAACCAGAATTTCCAGATCACGCAGATCAATGAAACCCTGTCCCATGAGGTCAAGCAGACGCCCCGGCGCCGCCACCAGCACGTCAACACCTCGACGCATCGCCTCAACCTGACGTCCCTGACCCACGCCACCGAAGATCACGGTGTGGGTCAGTTTCATATGGCGAGCGTAAGACTTGAAACTATCATCAATCTGGGAGGCCAGCTCACGCGTGGGCGCCAGCACCAGAACCCGTGCGCCCTTCGGCGGTGCCGCATGACGATGCGTGAGAAGATGCTGGAGAATAGGCAACGCAAAAGCAGCCGTCTTGCCCGTTCCGGTTTGCGCAAGACCCAGGAGATCACGCCCAGCCAGAAGATAGGGAATGGATTGCGCCTGAATCGGCGTCGGCTCCGAATAGCCTTCTTCGGTAAGAGCCCGCAACAGGGGTTCGGCAAGCTGCAGGTCGGCAAACGTGGTCATTGAGCGAAGACACCTCTCGGAATACCACAGGGACAAAAGCTTCACGCAACCTGTGTCGGGTGACACAACCCTGCGCGACGAAGAGTTCCTGCTCCATCAACCGCTGATCCTGTAGCAGCCTTCCCGGGAAGGCTGCAGCCATTATTCCGCTGTTGCTGGAGAGTTAGGCAAACAATTTACATGAGACTGATAGCACAGCTTGTTTTAACAAGTTGTTCACAGAAACTGTACGATCCCTACATCATTTTTCGCTGGAGCTCAAGCCGAACAAACCGGATTCACACTTCGAAACACAACACATTCACAGATTTTATTCGCCCGCAAAGATAAATCCCGGTGACAGTAGAAAATACGTAAACCTCTACCCTTCACGTCAGACAGGCCCGTTGCATCGCAACTTTCATTGCGCCATCAAGAGATGTTCCCTGACACAATACACCTTTATCTCTGACAGCCTGAGGACACCAGGGCAAAATTTCAGTCGCGAGCCCTCCCGTAAAAACGACTTTAATTTCTGAAAATCCGTCTTTTTTCAAAAGAGCATCAAGAAGCCCCGCAATATCCTTCCCAGCGCTTTCAAGAAGTCTTGCCGCCGCTCCACATCCGTTTTTCGCAGTCCGCAAAACAACCGGCGCCAGAGCGGCAAAATCAGTCGCCGACGCCCCGACGCTCCATGTCATGGGATCCGATCCCAGCTCTTGCAGATAATGTCGAACAGCAACGGAAAGATCACTTTCCCTTATCCGGCCATCAGACGCTGCAAGCATGTGACGGACAGCCGCAAGACCGATCCGGGCGCCACCGCCTTCATCACTCTGTGGAAAACCCCACCCACCAACACGATGGTTACGATCTCCACAGATGGCGTAACCAACGCTGCCCGTGCCTATGGCGACAATCGCACCATCCGCACCGCCATGTGCCCCGAGACATGAGGTATAGGCATCAGTCCGAACATCAAAAATCGTTAAATATGGAAAAAATGCTTTCAGTTTTTCCGGACGTCCCCCGACTTCGGCACCTGCTGCACCCGCTGCCGCAATCCATTTCACTTCGCCATTATGCAGCATATCCTCGGTCAGACCCGCCGTCTGTATCGCGCTGCGCAATGCGCCTTCCATGGATTTCGCTGCCTGCTCAACGGACGTTGCAATATTGGCTGGCCCACCACGGCTTTCTGCCAGCACATCCCCGGAAGGCGTCGCGATACGCAGGACTGTTTTGGTCGCTCCCGCATCAATGGCGAGCAGAAGCATTGACCGATCGGTCAACGCCCTTTGCCGAGACGGAAAAGCGCCTGCTCTCCAAAAAGATTTGCAAGACGGATCGACCGCCGCCAGGGCGCGCGATCCCCCTCTTCATCAATGGCCATCCATTCATGCACGCGATAGCCATCCTCATCACACAGCGCGAGAAAATCCCTGATCGTGCAAGGATGGATATTCGGTGTGGCGTACCAGGGCGTATGCCAGACAGCCGTGTTCGGCATCCGACCACCAAACAGCAACTTCACACGCATTTCCCAATGACCGAAATTCGGAAAAGAGACGATAGCATATCGTCCGATCCGAAGCATCTGACGCAGGACTTCTCGTGGCCGCTCGACCGCCTGCAGCGTGCGTTGCAACACGACATAGTCAAAGCTGTTGTCGGGATAATGCGCCAGATCATGATCCGCATCCCCATGCACCACCGGGAGACCGTGCGCCACGGAACGTGTGACCTCACCCATATCAATCTCGATCCCGCGCGCATCACATCCCCGCGTGCGGAAAAGATGGTCGATCAGGGTGCCGTCGCCGCTTCCTATATCCAGAACGCGTGTGCCCGGTGTGATCATCTTTGCAATCAGACGCTGATCAAGGCGCATCTCAGTGTCCTTTCAACGTCCGGGAAGAAAGACCCGCATGTTCCGCAGCTCCACTCAGAAACCCCTCAACCGTACGGTCGAAATCAGGCTCGTCCAGAAGAAATGCGTCATGTCCCTTGTCACTTTCGATCTCGACAAATGAAACATTCGCCGCCGCCCGGGTCAGAGCCCGCACGATCACCCGTGACTGGGAGGTCGGGAACAGCCAGTCTGAAGAGAAACAGACGACGCAGAACCGGGTTCTGGTTTCCCGGAATGGCCCGGCGCAGTCGCCATCATGCTCCATACCCAGATCCATCCAGTCCATTGCCCGGGTGATGGTGAGATAGGAGTTGGCGTCAAAGCGGCGCACGAAGGTCGAGCCCTGATGGCGCAGATAGGATTCGACCTCGAAAATCTCGCCAAATGTGGATAGCGCGCCGGGAGTGGCCCCGCCAGCAACCGGTTCATCACCCCGACGCACACGCCGACCGAACTTTCGGGTCAGGGCTTCCTCGGACAGGTAGGTAATGTGCGCCATCATTCTTGCGACAGCCAGCCCTCGCGCAGGAATGGCGCCCGTTTCCCAGTAGCGGCCTCCATGCCAGTCCGGATCGGCAAAGATCGCCTGCCGGCTGACCTCATTGAACGCAATATTCTGGGCTGAATGGAAAGGTGCTGTTGCGATCGGCATCGCCGCAAAGACCATGTCCGGGTAGGTTGCTGCCCATTCAAGGACCTGCATCCCCCCCATCGAGCCGCCGATCACCGCAAAAAGCCTGTCGATCCCGAGTTGCTTTACGAGCAGTCGTTGCGCCCGGACCATGTCGCGGATCGTGATGGGGGGAAAGTCGGTCCCCCACGGCTCTTCCCTGCTCACGCCATTTTCACCGGTCACCGTACGAAGGGAGCGTGGTCCTGTCGAGCCCATGCAACCGCCGAGCACATTCGAACAGATGACGAAAAACCTGTCCGTATCAATCGGTTTGCCCGGCCCGACCATGCGTTCCCACCAGCCGGGCTTTCCCGTCACCGGCTGGGTCTCGGCCACATACTGGTCGCCCGTCAGGGCGTGACAGATGAGGATCGCATTGTTCCGCTCGGGCGACAGGGTGCCATAGGTCCGGTAGGCAATCTCCACCGGCGCGAGCACTGACCCGCAGTCGAGCGTCAACCCTTCCGGAAATACAGAGCGTGTGTGTTCAACCGTAGAAGGAATGACAGTCTGGTCCATAAACCGGGGCTTCCAAAGATTACCGCCACATAAAGGCCAAAATCATCCGGATCAAGAACGAGACAGAACGCCTCTTTCCAGAAAGGGTGTGCAGACTGCACGCAAAACGACGTTGTCGACAAGCTTACAGGAGTTTACACTCCTGTAACCAAAGCCTTTTTGCCTCTCACAGCCACCTCTCAAAAAAGAATCGGCACTCTTTTGTGACATCACAAGGAAATGGAACAGGTGAGCCTCAGGGCTGTTCCTGCTCATGCTCGCCCTGCGCAATCCGCTGCTCGACAGCCTGCCGCCACGGCGCATCCTTCGGAGCCGCATCCAGCGCCTGTCGATACAGCGCAAGACTGTCCGCGCTGATATGTTTTTCGGCCCGGACCTGTTCTTCCGCCAGTTCGATGGCCAGATCCGGCTCAAAATGCAGTTCCAGCGCCTTGCGCCACGCGTCCATGGCGGCCTGCTCATGTCCCCGGGACGCCTCCGCCTGACCGAGCAAAATGTAGCCCTGCCGCAGTTGCGGATCGCTCATCGACATTTTCGACAGGGCGTCCTTGAGCTGGGCGATGACCTTGTTTGCCCGCATGTCACGCTGGGCCAATGCTTCCAGACGAGGTTGCAGCGGCTGGGCCGGGAAGCCCGGATGGCCACCGGTCCAGTAGAGCGCGACCGCCGCCAGCGGAATCAGCGCCAGAGCCAGAATGATTTTCACACGACCGGACCGGTCCACCATGCTCGCCGGGGCCCGGTCCGCCACCAGAATCCGCCGCTGGATCTCAAGCTGGGCGATGCCGTGTTCCGACGGCGCAATCATGCCGATATCGAGGTCACGATCCAGCTCGACCAGCTGCGCTTCATGCAGCGCCAGCGCCGTGCTGCGTTCGTCCCGGGCGACAGCGCGACGCCACAGGGTGAAGCCCGCAGGCAGCAGGGTTATCGCGCTCAGAAGAGCAATGCTGAGCCAGATCATATGTCACGTCCGGGGCAAAAGGCAGAAGAGAAGTTACCGGTCATCGCCAAGCTCCCTGAGCCGCGCCTGTTCAGCAGCACTCAGCGGTGCGGGCGTTGCCGTGCGACGACGGAAAATCATCACCGCAGACACAATGCCGATCAGCAGGGCCAGAACCGGCATGCCCCAGAGCAGGAGCGTCGCAATCGTCACCGGTGGGCTGAGACGGATGAAGTTGCCATACCGTGCCACCATCCAGTCGATGACCTGCTGGCTGTTCTCGCCCTTGGCGACATGCTCGCGCACCACCTTGCGAAGATCCCGCGCCAGACCGGCGCTGCTGTCTTCAATCGACTCGTTCTGACACACCAGACAACGGAGCTGCGCCCCGATCGCCTCGGCCTGCCGTTCCTGCTTTGGATCAGGCAGCATCTCGGAGGGATCATCGACTGCCCATGCCATGACAGGCGCGGACAGGCAGACCAGCAGCAGAGCCGCTTTCAGCCTGAACACTGTCTTCCCGCGGAACAGAGCCCTCATCTGCCAACAGCCTTCAGCGCATTCTTCAGGCTGTCACGCACCTCCGGGCTGTCGAGACCGGCGGCGCTATGCCAGACGATCATGCCGCCGGGCGCGATCAGAAAGCTTTCCGGTACACCCGAAACACCCCAGTCGATGGCCACGCGTCCGTCACGGTCGCTGCCAATGCGGGCATAAGGATTGCCTGCATGTTTCAGCAGGCCCGCCGCATTCTCCGGCTTATCCTTGTACGCGACACCCCAGATCGGCAGCTGCTTCCCAAGCGTCAGCAGGGCGTCCATTTCCGCGATGCAGGGGATGCACCATGAAGCGAAGAAGTTGATCAGAACCGGTTTTGTCAGCGTCTTCAGATCAACCGTCGCAAACCCCGTGCCGGGCGTCTGATCCGGCAGGGTGAAGTCCGGAACCGGACGGCCGGTCACAGGCGCGTTGATGTCGTGCGGATTGAACGAGCCGGTCTGCATCCCGGCCAGCATTTTCCAGAACGCCACGCCACAGATACCCGCCCCACCCAGCAGTGGAACGCCAAGGAGGAGGCGGCGGCGTGTGACAGTATTCTGACCGTCAGGAGATGTCTGTTCGCTGCTCATTCTGCTGCCACCACATCTGGGGCCGGAGCCCGTCTTGGAGCGCCCACGCGCATGCGACGATCGGACAGGGACAGCGCCCCGCCCATCGCCATGATCAGCGCCCCGAACCACATCCACGGCGCCAGAGGATTATAGTGAAGACGCAACACATAGGTCGGATTGCTGTCCGGCCCATGCTTGTCGCCAATCACACCGTACAGATCGGCCAGTCCATTGGTGTGGATCGACACTTCGGTCGTCGTCTGGTTCTGCGCGTTGAAGCTGCGCTTGGATGGGTGCATGACCGTCACCAGATGACCATTGTGGTGGATCTCGATGGTCGCCACCATAGCCATATAGTTTGGCCCCGGCACTGTCCGGACATCCGTGAGAGTCCATTCGTAGCCCGCCAGTTCTTCCTTCTGGCCGACATGCACCTCGACAATCTTGTGCTGGGCCTGCGACATGACCGCCAGCCCCAGCACGCTCACGCCGACACCGATATGCGCCAGAGCCGCGCCGAACGCGGAGCGTGGCAGGGACTTCGCCCGCTGGATGCTCTGCGAAAACGACACGCGGAACAGCGCCAGACGACCGGCAATGTCTGTCAGGCTGGAACCGATGATCCATACCGCCATCGTCGCACACAGGATTGGCAGCACGCCCGCAAGCCCGATCACCGTCACGACGAACGCGGCCAGCGTGGCCAGCGCCGCGACCCACAGGCGCCTGAGAACCGGCCAGAGCTGCGCCCGCTTCCACGGCAGCATTGGTCCGAACCCCATGAAGGTGAACAGCGGGATGGCCAGAGGAATGGTGGCCGCGTCAAAGAAGGGCTTGCCGACCGAGATCGTCTTGCCGAACAGCAGCGACATGAACGGCGGATACATCGTGCCGGTCAGCACCACGGCGCAGATCGAGCACAGCAGGATGTTGTTCAGCACCAGCGAGCCTTCCCGCGAGACCGGGGCGAACAGGCCGCCGCTGGTCAGAGACGGAGCACGCCATGCGAACAGCGCCAGCGATCCGCCGATGACCAGTCCCAGCAGGGCGAGAATGAAGATGCCGCGCGCCGGGTCCTGCGCGAAGGCGTGAACCGAATTGAGGATACCTGAACGCACGAGGAATGTGCCGGAGAGCGAGAAGGAGAAGGTGCCAATAGCCAGCAGAACGGTCCAGATCTTCAGCGCCTCACGCTTCTCGACCACGATGGCGGAGTGCATCAGCGCCGTGCCGGACAGCCACGGAATCAGCGAGGCGTTCTCCACCGGGTCCCAGAACCAGTAACCGCCCCAGCCGAGCACATAATAGGACCACCATGACCCAAGCGCGATGCCGCAGGTCAGGAAGCACCACGCCGCCACGGCCCACGGACGCACCCAGCGCCCCCATGCCGCATCGACGCGCCCTTCCATCAGCGCGGCAATGGCGAAGGCGAACGGCACGGCGAATCCGACATAGCCGGTGTAGAGAATCGGCGGATGGAACGCGAGGCCGGGGTCCTGCAACAGTGGGTTCATGCCCTGTCCGTCGAGCGGTGCGGGCCAGACCCGGTCGAACGGATCAGAGGTCGTCAGGCAGAACAGTTCGAACCCGGCGGCCACGCCACCCAGCACACCGATCACCCGCGCCCGCAGGGCCGATGGCAGATTACGACCGAACGCCGCCACCGCTGCACCGCAGATGCCGAGAATCAGCGCCCAGAGCAGGATGGACCCTTCATGGTTTCCCCAGACGCCGGTGATCTTGTAGAGCAGCGGCTTGGTCACCGAGCTGTTCTCAAGGATGTTGGCCACCGAGAAGTCGTTGGTCACCGCTGCATTCACAAGGCAGAGGAAGGAGGCGACCAGCGCGATGAGCTGCCCCAGCGCCAGACCGGGGGCGAGCGCCATCAGGCGACGGTCTCGCCTGCGTGCGCCCAGCACCGGCAGGATAGCCTGCGCCAGCGCGAAGACGCAGGCCAGCGCCAGCGCGAAACGACCAAGTTCGGGGCTCATACGGCCTCACTTCTCTTTTTGGATATACCGGGAATAGGGGCTCTGCCCCTTGGCCCCCGCCAAAGGCTCACCTTTGGAAACCGTGCATGAAATTGAATCGGGTAGAGGTTGCTCTTGGAAAGCAGACGGAGGGAAGGCATCAGTTCTTCCCGGCCGCCGCTGTATCCTTGCCGGTCATGGCGTTCCAGCTTGCAGCATCGGGTGGAGGACCGAATTTCGGGTTCCATTTCCCCGATTTCTGCAACGCTTCCGCCACTTCCTTCGGCATGTAGGTCTCATCATGCTTGGCCAGCACTTCCGACGCCACGAAGGTCTTGTCAGGCTCCAGAGAGCCCACGGCCACCACGCTCTGCCCCTCGCGGAACAAGTCCGGCAGGATGCCCTCGAAGCGCACGGTCACAGCGGCCTGACCGTCCGTCACCTGAAACAGGTTGATGGGCGTTTCGCCCTGACGCTCACGCTTCACCGATCCCGCCACGACCATGCCGCCAAGCCGGATCGTGCGATCCGCTGCGGGCGGATGGTCCACCACCTGAGAGGGGGCCATGAAAAGCTGGATATTGGAGGAAAAGGCCGAAAGCGTCAGACCGGCGGCTGTGCCCAGTCCGGCGACACAGGCGATGACAAGCCAGAGACGGCGGGTCTTGCGTTTCATGCGCGTTGTCCTCCCTGTGTCGCACTCTGGGCCCGGCCACGTGCAGCTTCCAGCGAGGCCAGTTTCAACCGGTCACGCTTCAGGCGCAGTGCTGCGCCAACGGACAGGATGACGGCCAGACTGCCCGCCAGCCCGTAGGACGCCAGAATATAAGGCAGGTGGGTCATGCGGATGCTTCCCCGGATGAAGCCCGACGCGGGCTTGAGAGTAGACTGCGAATACGGCTTTCCATCACACCGGCCCGGAGACGCGCAACAACAATCGCCGCAAAGCCCAGCGTGAACCCCAGTGTGGAAATCAGCAGCGGCCAGAGCATGGTCTGGGACATGGTCGGCGCGCCGGTCAGGGTGATGCTGGCGGGCTGATGCAGTGTGTTCCACCACTGCACGCTGAACTTGATGATCGGCAGATCCACGGCTCCGGCCAGCGCCAGAATGGCCGCCGCACGATAGCCACGTTGCTGGTCGTCGAAAGCGTGGATCAAGGCGATGTGCCCGAGATAGAGAAAGAACAGCACCAGCACGGAGGTCAGCCGGGCGTCCCACACCCACCATGTGCCCCACATCGGTTTGCCCCACAGGGAGCCGGTCGCCAGACAGGTCGCCGTCACGCAAGCGCCGACCGGTCCGATCTCGACGGCGGCGAGATCGGCGAGCGGGTGCTTCCAGACCAGAGACAGCACCGAACAGACGGCCAGCGCGAAATAGCCCGAGGACGACAGCCAGGCGCACGGGACATGCACATACATGATGCGCACCGAATCACCCTGCTGCCAGTCGGCAGGAGAGAAGAACAGCCCCCAGCCCAGCCCGATCAGCGTGATGATCACGGCGGACCATGTCAGCCAGGGCTGAATCCTGTCGCCCAGACGCAGGAAGCGGCCGGGGTTGGCATAGCGGTGAAACAGGGCTCCGGCCCGCTCTGTCAGTGTCGGCGTCGCGCTCAAGGTCCGTCCGTTCATTGGCAGGGCGCATCATTACGCCCATGTGGGTAAACCATTCCTTATGGCGCACCGCCCGCGAGCACGGAAGACGGCACGCAATCAGGCCCTGATGATCATGCAGGGGGTCGTGCGGGCTGTCTTCCTACACTATCATGCGGATATTGGCACGGGGTGCCCGCTGCATGGGCGGCACTCCCTCATTTCAACCCGGAGCCTCCTATGCTGTTCGCCATCATCTGCACCGACAAACCCGGCCAGTTCGAAACCCGCTCGGCCACGCGGCCGGATCACCTCGCCTTTCTCAAGACCTATGTCGACCGCATCCAGTTCGCCGGCCCGATGATGGGACCGGACGGCAAGCCCTCAGGCAGCATCGTCATGCTGGAAGCCGCCGACAAGGCCGAGGCCGAAGGCTTCGCCGCCGCTGACCCCTATGCAAAGGTCGGTCTGTTCGAGAGCGTGGTCATCCGTCCGCTGCGCACGGTTTTCCGTGATGGAAAACTGGCGGAATGAGCCGGAGCTACTGGCTGGTCAAATCGGAACCCGACGCCTTCTCCTGGGATGAGCAGGTCGCCAACGGTGTCGAGCCGTGGACCGGCGTGCGCAATCATCAAGCCAAGAAAAACCTCGCCGCCATGAAGAAAGGCGACCGCGCGTTCTTCTATCACTCCAATGTCGGACGTGAGATTGTCGGCGTGGTCGAGATCGTGAAGGAAGCCTATCCGGACCCGTCAGCCGAAAGCGGGTCATGGGTCTGTGTGGATGTGAAGGCCGTCGGCCCCATGCCGCGCCCGGTGACGCTCGCGGAGATCAAGGCCTCCCCCGAACTGGCCGAGCTTGCTCTGGTCCGGCAGTCCCGTCTTTCCGTCGTGCCTGTGTCGGAAGAACACTGGAACATCCTGTGCGGGATGGGCGACTGGACGTGAAGCCCCCTCTTCCTTCGCCTTTCAAGGAACTGACTTTACCCAAGGCAACCGATCAACTCTTTAGTCATACAGGCTCACCAGAAACACTTTGTTGCAGCACCGTATGACAAAGAGCCGAACATATCCCGGAGCGTGGTTAAATGAGACAAATCACTTCAAACCACACTCAAGACCAACCAAAAATATACTTAATCGCTGATTTTTACCGTGTATATCTGAGCCAAAGGGGCCTGCAATATATGCATTTTTTGGGAAAAAATATTCAGAAAAGCATCAATAGCAATTTTGGGAGTTTTCAAAGGATTGGCTTCTTCATTGACTGACTCCCGCCACAAATAATCATCAAATATAAGAACACCGCCAGGTTTCAGCAATTTAAAGCTCATTACAGCATCCATCAGAACATCATGAGCCTGATGCGATCCATCCACGTAAATCATATCAAAGTAATTTTTTCCGACAGATGTGATCAAATGCGCCAGAAGAAAATCACTCGTCCCTTTGGACTTGTGCATGGATACTTTATTTTTTGATTTTTTAATAGAAATATTTACATTAGAATCAAACCTTTCTTCAACGCTTGTCATATTTATATTCTGATTTTTATGCTCGACGCCCCCCTCCCAGGTATCCACACAGTAAACTTCGATGTCTTTATGTTGAGAGGCACAATCAATGGCAAAACAGGTGCTACGCCCTTCATATGATCCGATTTCAAGAATTTTTTCAGGCTTTAAGTTTGTAATGATCTGATTCCACACAGGCTCATTAGAAACAAACCAATCATTAGAATAAACATAATTTTCCGCCACCAAAAATCTCCACTGCAATACTTAAAGGAATCTTTCCTTCTTACATTTTATCCAAAACCATTTAACATTTAGTTTCTCAATATTTATTTCGAAACACACCACGCAAACCGTTTAAATTATATATTCTAAACCAAGCTTCATACCCTACTGTAAATACAAATCCGCTCGCACATTATTTTGTTACATTTTTTAAGCAGGGAGACCTGCACCGCTAAAAAACAAAATATGTCATAAAATGTAACAATATCTACAAATGCTAGTCACGCGCTTCGTTAAAAGCAGAGGCTGGTCTACTGTCTGCCGGTTTGTTCGCTGACCCGGAACAAACGGTCACACAGGAAGCAGAATGACGATCGCTCGTAAATCCCGACTTTGCGCAGTGAGCCTGATACTTGCAGGTCTCTCCTCTCAGGCACAGGCCAACCAGACAGCGGCCCCTCCCTCAGTCGTCAGAATGACCACGAGCGATCGCGCCATGGTTGATGACCTCGAGCACCGCACCTTCCTCTGGTTCTGGGAGGCGGCCGACCCACAGACCGGGCTGATCCCCGATCGCTATCCTTCCCCGCAGACCTTCGACAGCGTCGCGTCCATCGGGTTCGGTCTGACGGCCTACGGCATCGGAGCCGAGCGTCATTACATCACACGGGAGCAGGCGGCTGAACGGACTCTGACTACCCTGCGTTATCTGTCCCGCCTGCCGGAGAATGATTCAAAGGATCAGTCTTCCGGATTTCACGGGTTTTTCTACCACTTTCTCGATCCGAAAACCGGGCTGCGTCTGAATCCGGATATCGAACTATCCAGCATCGATACGGCGCTTCTCATGCAGGGCATTCTGTTTTCGCAGAGTTTCTATGACCGGAACACGCCGCAGGAAACGGAAATCCGCAATCTGGCAGATAGTCTTTACAAAAGGGTCGACTGGCAGTGGATGAAGCGTCCCGATAACCGCCTGAGCATGGGCTGGGGACCGGAGCATCAGTTCATCTCCAACTACTGGGAGGGCTACAGCGAAGGCATGATGGCCTACATTCTCGGGCTTGGTTCGCCCGAGCAGGATTATGCCCTGACCCCGGCCTCATGGAAGGCGTGGCTCAGCACCAATGACAAGCGCTGGGGTGAGTATTACGGCCAGACTTTTTTAAATTTCGCCCCGCTTTTCGGGCACCAGTACAGCCATGCCTGGATCGACTTCCGGGGCATTCAGGATGACTGGGTGCGTGGAAAAAGCGTTGATTATTTCGAGAACAGTCGGCGTGCAGCCTATGCCCAGCGCGCCTACGCCATGGCCAATCCCGGCGGATGGCACGATTACAGTGCGACTGTCTGGGGACTGACCGCCTCCGATGGGCCCGGTGAAATCACGCAGAAGGTGGACGGCAAGGACAAGCGGTTCATGTCATATGTCGCTCGCGGAACAGGCCGTGATTATGTGCAGGATGACGGAACGATCGCACCGACGGCGGCTGTCGGTTCCATTGCCTTTGCGCCTGAAATCGTAATTCCCGCCATACGTGAGATGAAAAGCCGCTATGGAAAACAGGTTTACGGCAAATACGGTTTTGTAGACGCCTTCAATCCCAGCTTTCAGGATGGCAAAACATTCTGGTCCGATCGTGAATATGTTGGAATCGATCAGGGGCCAATCCTGCTCATGATTGAAAACTGGCGGGACGGGTTTGTGTGGAATGTCATGAAGCACAATCCATATATCCGCACGGGTCTGCAGCGCGCCGGATTTTCCGGCGGGTGGCTGGAGACGAAAAACGCGCCGTCAGAATAACAGGCTTGCAGAGCGTCGTCTTTTTTCGGAAAGGCGATGCTCACTGAAGCTTTTTGCAAAAAGCCTTACCAGAGACTTCAGCTTTACTTAAAAGAGGTGTGTGAGCAGGCTTCAGGGCCAGAGGTAGAGCAGCTTGATGTAATAGGCGTTGCTTTCCGATGTGTCCCGCCCTTCCACGGAATGGCTGTACCGGGCTGTCAGACTGAAATCCCTGGCGATATTGAACATGATACCGGTTCCAAGCGCGACCTCCCGGCTGTTCGAATCATCCAGATACCGGTCCGCCGTTCTGTCATAGGTGCCGGTCACATTCTGCCAGTCGAACGCAAGAAACGGCTCGACAAGCTTGGTGGCTTTCCAGCTGAAACGCAGATTGCTGTAAAACACCACACCCGGAGAATAGCTGTGTTCTCCGGTCTTGTGCTTCGTTGCGCCGACAACCGTTCCGGCGTCACCATCGAAACTGAAATGCTTCCATTCATAATCAAAGATAAGGCTGGAAATGTTCGACCAGTACCCCGGTGTCAGCGAATCCCGTGTGCCGGAATTGGTCTGCATGAAGGTCTGGATACCGAACGTGCTGTGTGAATTCGGCTTGAACCACGCAGCCGGTCCCACAATCGTCGGGCCAAGGCCGCCATAGTTGGTGCCGTTGGAAAGATTGTAGCTCTCCGTCTGGATAAGCTCAAAAGCAAAGCCGACATGGGGAATGGCGTCAAACGTGCGGAAATGCACATATTTGGTCATGCCCGCCCAGGTATGGCTCCCTTCTCCCGGCTTACGCTGACCGCCGGAATTATAGTAGCTGCCGGCGGCATTGCCGTCGCCATACTGCACCAGAACATTGAAGGGCTTGAAATCGACCGGCAGGTCATACTCGTGCGGACCAATGATCCCGAGCGTGACATCCGAAGCCTCGGCTGTCCTTGCAGGGACAAAGCTGAGTGTCGATGCAAAGACACACAACACCATACGACGGTGCCATGCGGCCCTTTCTGTGAAGTGCATTGGTTTTATTCCGGAATAGCCGGGACTGCATGAGCCACGCTCTGCGACTCATACAGTCCCTGTTGAAACCAGTTCAGAAAACAGGAGTGAAGAGGGGCAGAAGGCGTCGGCTGAGCCGTTCCTTCTGCCCGTCCCAGCGCTTTTTACTTCGTAGCGCCATCGAGTGTGTAGGCAAGGATGTAATCGCCTGAGCGCGTCCCAAGACCACCATGACCACCGGCGGCGATCAGCACATACTGCTTGCCCTCGACTTCATAGCTCATGGGCGTCGCCTGACCACCAGCCGGGAGACGATCCTTCCAGATCACCTTGCCTGTGGCGACATCGAACGCACGCAGATAGTCGTCCGCTGTCGCGCCCATGAACAGCAGTCCACCCTTGGTCACAATGTTTCCGCCGATATTATACATGCCTGTGGGCAGCGGCAGATTGTTGTGCGTCCGGAAAGGCCCCGTATCACGCGTCGTGCCGACAGGGTGCTGCCATACGATCTTCTTGGTCACGAGGTCGATCGCAGTCAGCGTGCCCCAGATCGGTCCCTTGCAGGGAATCTGCAGCGGGTTCAACCAGGGGTTGGTGTAGGCGACATACGGCGTGCCGTAGTCAGGCGAGATGGCCAGAGCGTTGCCTTTCGGCGTTGGCTCGTTGCCTGCGCCCTGCCATTTCGGCAGCACGCCTTCCTCCTCAAGCTTGTTGCGATGATCGAGCTTGATACGGAACGGCAGGTAGCTGGCGTTGGCGAACATCAGCTTGCGGGCCGGGTCAATGGTGATGCCCTGCCAGTCAACGACACCATAGAACGCCGGATAGACGATCGTGGTCTTGCCGACGTGCGGTGGCGTAAACTGACCCTCATAGGCCGACTCACGATACTCGAGACGGCACAGCATCTGGTCCAGCAGGGTTGCGCCCCACATGTCGGACTCTTTGAGGTTCGCTGGCGTCAGGCTCGGCATTGCCGCCGGATAAGGCTGCGTCGGGCTGACACGATCATCCGGAGCATGACCGGCTGTCGGAACAGGACGCTCCTCGACCGGATAGCCCGGAACCGGCTGACCCGTTCGCCGATCAAGCACGAAGAACTCGCCGCGCTTCGTGCTCTGCACCAGAGCCGGAACAGTCTGACCGTTCGCATCCGGCAGATCGACCATTGTCGGGCCACTCGGAAGATCCATGTCCCACAGATCGTGATGGACCGTCTGGTAGAGCCAGCGACGCTCACCCGTTACGATATCGAGGGCGACAGTCGCACTGGACGTTGCATCATCGAACGGACGACGTGAACCGCCCCAGTTGTCCGGCGGGGCATTACCCGTGCCGAAATAGACCAGACCAAGATCAGGATCGGCCGTGTAGACGCCCCACGCATTCGGTGTGTCACGCGTGAGCATGTCACCCGGACCCGGCGTCCATGTCTCGGGATTGTGGCCCG
Organism: Acetobacter aceti NBRC 14818; assembly: GCF_000193495.2. Lineage (NCBI taxonomy): Bacteria > Pseudomonadati > Pseudomonadota > Alphaproteobacteria > Acetobacterales > Acetobacteraceae > Acetobacter > Acetobacter aceti. The sequence goes on from NZ_AP023410.1 coordinate 2,179,109, forward strand.
CATCCCATGCCCAGGCGATCTTGCCTGTGGTGGCGTCGAAGGCGCGCACAGCGCCCGAAGGCTCGAAGTTGGCCTGATTGTCAAAGATCCAGCCGCCCGTGATCAGACGGTTTTTCATGACCATCGGAGGCGAGGTGATGAAGTGGAAGCCCAGCGGCACATTGCCCATGTATTCGCGCATGGAAATGAAGCCATGATCACCGAAGTCATCACAGGGCTGACCGGTCTCGGCATTGACCGCGACGATGCGGGCATCAGCTACCGGTGAGTAGATACGCTCACGGCAGGATGTCTGGATCTCGTCGGGAATGCGATAGTAGGAGACGCCACGGCAGGCGAGATAGACGTTCGTGTCCAGATCGGCCTTGGCAGGCTTCGGATCGTACTTCCATTTGACCTTGCCGGTCTTGGCGTCCAGCGCCATCACCCAGCTATGCGGGGTGCATATATAAAGAGTGTCCTTGACCTTGATGGGGGTCAGTTCGAGATTGAACTCGTGACCGGCATCAGGCCCGGCCACAACTGCTTCACCCGCCTGCTGCGTGTCGCCGGTCCGTGTGACCCATGCCCGTTTCAGATTACTGATATTGGCCGGCGTGATCTGGTCCAGCGGGGTATAACGCTGTCCCTGGGCATTGCGGCCATAATAGTGCCAGTCACCGGCAGGAACGCCGTCATGCATATCCGGTAGGCTCGCAGCCATGCGGTCAGCAGCCACCGTGCCGTTGATGGAGTAGGAAGAGAAGCAGCTTGCAACCAGCGCAAGGCAGGAAACAGCCAGCGCCCCGAGTACTTCCCGCTTGTCGGTCATCCACGTTGAACCGGCGCGCCAGACGCCCGGGATCAGCAGCCAGACGCCAAGGCCAACAAGTGTCAGAAGGCGAACTTCAAGGCCCCAGATATTGAAGCCGACTTCAAACAGCGACCAGACAGTCGCCAGCAGCAGGAATGCCGCATACAGGCGCATTGCCGTCTGTGGCTTGCTCAGCCCCAGAACGGCTGCGGCAAGCATGACGAATCCTGCGAGCGCGTAAAACCACGAACCTCCAAGAAAAAGAAGCTTAATTCCTCCCAATAAAAGAAATAAACCCATAATTCCGAAAATAACAGAGGTTATGACTGACCATAACTTCATGCCACTTTTCTGCATTTCATCTTTCTTTCTTCTGCATACCCTAATCTGTTCCGAAATTTTATTTTTCGAATACGAAACAAAAGGCTGCGCGGACAGATAAGGCATTCACCGCATGAGCCATTTTCAAAACAAGGATTCAGACGCAGGAATCACATAAATTTGTTTTCTGGCACCCAAAACTGTATCGGATATGATACAGTTTTGGTGACGCCATTAAAGCAGGCAGCATCAGAGGCTTGCTCTTGCCCATTGTTTATAAAAGGATAATTTCAGTGCCTTGCGATTTCGGCACTTCATGACAAAGCGATGAATTCTGGTGCATGCCCGTCACGTAGCGCCCAACGCATCAGTCAGGGAACGGCCTTCAGCCTTCTGACGGGACATGCGCCTCGATATCGTGGAACTTCGAATAATCCACAGCCAGACCGCCGCTCGGCCGTGTGTGAATGATGTCCACAAACCGGTGATTGTGCAGAACCTTGTCAAACGCATAGGCCGTCCGGGCGAACACCGTCTGCCCCATGGCCTCATCCGTTCCGGTGACTGTCACGATGATCTCGGCCTCTTCCGCCTGCAACTCCTGCAACGAGCATCTGTGCAGCGGGCTGGTCTCCGTCACGACATGCGCCAGCACGAAGGCAAAGCGCAGAACCGGTACATGCGCCTGCACCAGCGTCAGCGGCTCGAAGCGCCGCTCAAGATGACCGTCATGCGTGACAATCAGCCGTGACAGGGCAACCTCGACATCCACGGACAGGATCAGGCTGCGACGGCAGTTGGCGATCCGGATACACAGGGCGGATACCCCGTTTTCATCCGACACGACCGCCTTGTTACTGAAGATGATCCGGGCGCGGGGACGGGCGATTCGGGCAAAGACGGCACCTGCGGCCAGCGCATTGACCATCATGCCCAGCAGCACTTCGAACGACACGATCACATTGGCGGCGACACCGCTCGGCACCATGCCGCCATAACCGACGGTCGACAGCGTCTGCACGCTGAAAAAGAACAGGTCCAGAAAGGACAGGGGGTGCGGACCCGTCACTTCGCCGGGAACCAGCGCATACAGCACGGCGAACAGCAGGTTCACCACCACATAGGAGACGAACGCCCAGAAAGTGAAGGCAGTCCAGCTGGCTGTCAGGGCATGATGGTACATGTCTGACCAGAGCGCGTCATGCACCCCGACACGCACCACATCGGCATGCTTCTTTTCGTCGAGAGCATGGGCCCGGAAACGGCGGATGGCCTCCTTGGTGGAGATATGCCTTTTCGTCTTCCCGGAATGTTTCCCGGTGGACGGTGAATGAGCTGGAGCGTCCTGACGCTCTCCCTCCTGCGGCTCCTGCGATGCAGAGGAACGTTGTGCATTCAGTCGCTGCCAGATCCGCTTCATCATGTCCTCTTCAAGGATGAAAAGGCACGGAAAACAGGCCGCGCCGCCCCTCTTCTCCCCATACCGGCATGACTGGTTTCCCGCTACCGAGGCTTCTGCATGGAACCCCCGCATTCCCCATTTGGCGAAAAACTTTCTATCCTCGGAAAAACCGGTTCCACACGACTGTCCGGACCGGTCAGCACATCAGACAGGGTAATGCGCGAATGACATCCAGCCGCACTCAATCCGCAGTCCGGGGCCGTATCGTCACCTTCCGGGACAATCCATTCAACGTCCCGCCATCCGAAGCCCTGTTGGTAGAAGAAGATGGGCTGGTCGTCATGGAAGGCGGCCTGATCACTCAGGTCGGCGCCTATACAACACTCCGTGACACGCTGAACGCAGACACCACTGTTGTCTCTTATGGCGATGCCCTGATCTCGGCGGGCTTCATCGACACGCATGTGCATTACCCGCAACTGCCGGTCATCGCATCGTGGGGACAGCAGCTGCTGGAGTGGCTGGACCGGTATGTCTTTCCAGCGGAGGCCGCCTTCTCCGATCCGCTGGTGGCGCGGGACACCGCCCGACGGTTCCTTGGCGAACTGCTGCGTGCCGGCACGACGACCGCCGCCGTTTACTGTACGGTGCACCCACAGTCTGTGGACGCCTTCTTCACCGAAGCTGAGCGGATCGGCGCACGCATGATCGCGGGCAAGGTGCTGATGGATCGCAACGCCCCCGACACCCTGCGGGACTCGGTGAAAACGGGCTATGCCGACTCGGCGGCGCTTATCGGACGCTGGCACGGAAAGAAGCGGCTCTCCTACGCCGTCACACCGCGATTCGCGATCACCAGCACACCGGAACAGCTGGAAGCCGCTGGCCAGCTGCTCCGTGAGCATGACGGGCTCTTCATGCAGACGCATCTTTCCGAAAATCTGCACGAAATCGAAACCGTCGCCCGTCTGTTCCCCGAGCGCTCCTCCTATCTCGATGTCTATGATCATGCCGGACTGGTCGGTCCCCGCAGCATCTTCGGGCATGGCGTGCATATCGGTGAAAAGGAGTTCTGCCGCTGCCATGAGAGTGCTGCGAGTCTGGCGCACTGCCCGACCTCGAATCTGTTTCTTGGCAGCGGACTCTTCAAGCTTTTTGAAGCCCTGTCCCCGGAACGTCCGGTGCGCGTGGGCCTGGGCACCGATGTCGGCGCGGGCACGTCCCTTTCCCAACTCCGGACGCTGGGCGAGGCCTACAAGGTGGCGCAACTGACGGGCCGCTCACTCCATCCCGTTCAGGCCTTCTGGCTGGCGACCGCGGGAAGCGCCCGTTCTCTGCATCTGGAAGACAGAATCGGCACGCTCGCACCGGGCATGGAAGCAGATCTGTGCGTGCTCGATCCACATGCCTTTCCCCTGCTCGATTACAGGGCGTCACGCTGTGAAAGCGTCGAAGAGCTGCTTTTCACCCTGATGACCCTTGGAGACGAGCGTTGCATTTCAGCCACATGGGTGGGAGGGACGTGCGTCCATACACGCGAAAATGGCTCTTTATATGGCTAGAAACGGCAGAAATCCCTCAGTGCAACAAAACTGAAATACCTGTGTCATTCAAGCTTCACGCCGTTTTCCGTGAGCAGAGATTAACAGGGCGTCATCCCACGGCTCCGGATCAAGAGAGAGATGACCCTGTCCTCCCGTTTCCTACTTCTTTCACTGACAGTACTGAGCGGAGCATCAGTCCTGTCGGTTTCCCCTGCACAGGCAGCAACGTCCGACAGCGCAGAAGTTGCCGAACTGCGTCGTGAAATGGCCGAGATGCGCCATGAGATGCTGAGCATGCGCTCCGAGCTGCGTCACCGGAACACGTTCCCGACCAACCATGATGGTCGTCCGGCTTCCGATCGTGGCGAGGCTCACTCATGGAAAAGCGCTCACGCAGCGGCTGCCCATACACCGAACGACTATAACGGCTCTCCGGAAGCCGGCATTGCGTTCAACCAGCCTGCGAAAATCAACTATCACGCCACAGGCGACGGTCGTCCGGCTTCTGATCGCGGCATCACCAGCTCGTGGGAAGATTTCAAGCGCGCTTCCGCCGATACGGAAGTCGTGCAGGTCGGCGGCATGAAGATCGGCTTCCCGAACGGTCGCCCGACGATCCAGTCCGAAGACGGCAAATATGCCTTCTCGATCGGTCTCGCCTTTCATGAAGACTTCGGTGGCTTCATGGGCGTGAGCCCGAAGGCTGGCGAAGCCAAGGGCAAGTTCAATGGTTTCACGTCAAACGCCCGTCGTCTGCGTATTCCGTTCACCTTCCGCTACAAGGACTGGGTCGCCAACGTCACACCTGACTTCGGTGCGGGCAACAACGACGGCACCGTCGGTCTTTACGAAGCGAACCTGAACTACGCCGGTCTGCGCAACACCATCCTGACGGTCGGTTACTTCCAGCCGCGCGTGACGGAAGAAGATTCCGAGAGCTCGAACGAATTCGAGTTCATGGAACGTCCGGGCATCACCGATATCGTGCGTAACATCGCCGCCAGCGATGCGCGCTTCTCGATCGGTGGTCTGCATTATGAAAAGCGTTGGTGGATCGGTGCCTACTTCACCGGTCAGCAGTTCGGTGGACGTAACGCCAGCGGTTACTACGGCGGCGACGGCGCGGTCAGCGACAGCCAGACGGGCGGCACCTTCCGTGTCGCAGGTCGTCCTGTCGCCACCAAGGACTGGGATCTGCATCTCGGTATTTCCGCCATTTCGGCCTTCAAGCCGAACAATGGCACGCACGGTCGTTCCTTCACGCTCAGCCAGCGTCCTGAAGTCAACCTTGGTGAAGACAGCCTGCTCGGTACGGGCGCGATCACCAACGTGTCCCAGGTCTGGGCAGCCGGTCCTGAAGTTGGTCTTCGCTGGAAAAGCCTCGTTATCAAGAGTGAATACTACCACATCGGTGTAAACCGTTCGCACAATGCGTCCGGCCAGTCTCTTGGCAACCTGAACTTTGGCGGCTGGTATGTGGCTGCAAACTACACCCTGTTCGGCACGCCGCGTGCCTACAACTACAAGGAAGGCGCTTTCGCCGCTCCGGGCGTAAAAGAGAACCAGGAATTCAATCCTGCAACCGGTCACTGGGGTGCGCTTGAAATCACCGGCCGTTACAGTGAAACCAATCTCAACAGCCAGCCGAACTCCGCCACAGGCATTCGTGGCGGCAACCAGATCGTCTGGTCGGGTGGTCTGAACTGGTATCCGAACCGCCACTTCCGCGTGATGCTGGACTACAACCACTTCATCGACCAGCGGACCAACAACGACGGTCTCGTCAACATCGCAGGCCGCAACGGAAACTCCGTCGCCGCCCGTGTGCAGGCTGCTTTCTGATCTGCAACGACAGGAAGGAGCGGGATATATCCCGCTCCTTTTTTATAGGTGTGATGCGGCCCGATTCCCTGAGCGTTCTGGCCGTCTGATCACAAACAAACGTTCTGGCCGTCTGATCACAAACAAAAAGGCAGGGAGCTTTCACTCCCTGCCTTTTGTATTTTCATCGACTCAAATGTCGAAGCGATCAGGCGACAGCGCGCGCGCCATCCTGCTGTGCGGCCAGTTCCATGGCTGCCATGGCGGCGGCGGATGCGTTGCGCTGCTTCAACGCCTCACGAAGGATGCAGACAACGCCTTTGACACAGTTGCCACACTGCGCCCGACATTTTCGGGCTGCATAGACTTCTACGGGTCGTGTTGCTCCGGCTTCCACCGCAGCGCTTACATCATGATCGGTCAGCCCGTTACAGGAGCAGATATACATCCACATGCCTCATCGCCTCAACGTAGTAATATGTTAGCAGTCAATGAGAACGCTTCGCAATAACATTTCTGTCAATTCATCCGAAAAAGTGCTTTCAGGACCAGACAGGCATTCGGTCACTCAGCGGATATCCGGGAAAGACCGCAGTTTCTTTCCACCCTTAAAAATATTTCATCTTTGGTTTTTCCTTCCTCAGGCTGATATGTCACCCGCAACAGGTTCGAGGGAGGTGATGTGAGGGACGTTCCACACATTCTACAGGTCATGGCGGCACGCGGTCACGGTGGTGCCGAGTTGTATTCGACCGACGTCATGCTGGGTCTGCACAAGGCTGGCGTCCGGCAGACTGTGGTTCTTCATCCCGACAACCCGCGCCTGAAAGAACTCGAGGACGCAGGTCTTGCGCTCGAAACCGAGGCCCTGAAGTCGCCGCTTGCCCTATGGAGGAAGTGGCGCATGACACAGCTTATCCGTCGCCTTGAGCCTTCCATCATCCATTGCTGGATGCGTCGCGCGGCCACCAGCATCCCGGCCAATGCGAGTCATCTTTCCGGCGACCGTCCCGTCATTGGCTGGTTCGGCAATTACCGTGACCTCAAGCCCTACGCTCACTGCACGCATCTTGTAGGCTGCACGCCGGATATCGCGGAACGGATGCGTGCCGACCCGGACTGGCATCCTGTCGATAATGCTACGGCAAAGGATCGCATCTTTTCCGCTCCCACCTTTTCCTCGGTCACACCCGAGCCACCGCTGCCACGTTCGGAGCTCGACACGCCACAGGATGCCCGCGTTCTGCTGACCCTCTCGCGCCTGCATGAGGCGAAGGGACTCGAAACACTCATCTCGGCAATGCAGCAACTCCCGGATTGTTACCTCTGGATGGCCGGCGAAGGCCCATTGCGTGCCGCACTGGAAGAACAGGCGAAACAGGAAGGCGTGATCAACCGGATTCGCTTCGCCGGATGGCGGACAGATCGCGGCGCTCTTCTGGCTGCGTCCGATATCTGCGTTCTGCCTTCACGCTATGAGCCTTTCGGGACCGTCATTCTGGATGCCTGGTCCACGAAAACGCCTTTAGTGGCCTGTGCCGCCGCTGGTCCCCGCGCCTATATTCGCACCGGCGAAAACGGCATGCTGACTCCCATCGACGATCTTGCGGCGCTTGTCAGCGCCATCCGGTCCGTACTGGATGACAGCACTCTGAGAGACCGGATTGTCGCGGGCGGCCTTGCTGATTACGAGCACGGCTTCACACCGCAGGTCGTGATCAACCGCTGGCGGGCAATCTACGACACCTGTCTGGCTTCTGTCTGAACCTTCCGGAAAGGTGGAACAGGACTGTTTTACGAGAGCGTATCCTGTGAGCGGGATAGTGATCCTGCAAAAGCCATCCGTTACATTCCGCAATTCTTATGAACGCAACGTCACAAAAACAGTCTTGAGTTATATCTTAAAACATATATATCGTAAGATATGTTTAAAGAGCATAAATCCAAACACCGTTCCTCCCGCCATGCAGGCGGCGAACATTCCAAAGGTCGTCGCCAGTTCGGTGGTGGCTCCCGTCACGGTTTCGGCAGAGGCGATTTCCCTGCCGGACGCAAACTCAGCTCCGGCGAACTGCAACTGGTTCTTCTGGCGCTTCTGGAAACCCAGCCCGCGCACGGTTATGAGCTGATCCGTCTTCTTGAAGAAAAATCCGGTGGTTTTTACGCACCAAGTCCGGGCATGGTTTACCCAGCCCTCACTTACCTTGATGAGACCGGCCAGGTCACGGCGTCTCCGGAAGGCAACCGCAAACTCTATACGCTGACCGATGAAGGCAAGGCCCTTCTCGAAGCCAATCGCGAACAGGCTGAGACAATCCTCGAAACCCTGAAGCGGATCGGCAGTCGCATGGGCGAAGTGCGGGAAGCGTTTTCGGGCGTCGACGATGCAGACCCGCGTGCTTCCGACGAATTTCACGAAGCCCGACATGCTTTCAAACAGGCCATGATGCGTCAGCGCGGATGTGGGCCTGAAGAAAAGAAGCGCATCATCGAGATCCTCAAGCGCGCCACAGCAGAGATTCTCAACAAACCTGAGTAATCCAGACTTTTTCAATGGAGACGCGCATGAACTCCCTGTCCCGGACGCCACTGCGCGTCCGCCAACCCGTGCGTCTGCGGATGGTGCATGTCGCACGGATCGAACAACTCTCCCCCCTGATGCGCCGCATCATTTTCACAGGCGATGACCTGCATGATTTCAGTTCGACTGCCGCCGACGATCATGTCAAACTGTTCTTTCCACTCCCCGGACAGGACACTCCTGTCCTGCCGGAGGTGGACACTGGCGGTCGCCCGGTGCGCTCCGCCTCGTCAGCCGTGATCAAGCGTGACTATACACCACGCTTTTTCAATCCAGAGACAAATGAACTCGCCATCGAGTTCGTCCTGCATGGCGACGGCCCTGCGGCAACATGGGCAGCTCAGGCCCAACCCGGCCAGACACTTGGTATCGGTGGCCCGAAAGGCTCTTTCGTGGTTTCCGAAAATTACGCGCATTATCTGCTGATCGGCGATCAGACCGCGCTCCCCGCTATCGCCCGCCGGCTGGAAGAAATGCCGGAAGGCGCCAATGTCACGGCCATGGTCGAGGTTGCCGACGCAAAAGAAGAACGTCCGCTGGCAAGCAAAGCCAATGCCAGCATTGTCTGGCTACCTCGTAATGGCGTGGAAGCAGGAAAATCAACGGTTCTTCAGGAGGCTTTGAAAAGCTATTCCCTTCCGTCAGATGACCTGCATGTCTGGATTGGTGCTGAAATCGAAACAGCCCGCCAGCTTCGTACTCTGCTCATCGAAGAAAAAGGCATGACGCGAGAGCACATTCGCGCAGCAGGTTACTGGCGGTTGGGCGCGACAGACGGCGGCGGGCGTGTGGAGGACTAAATCGGGCTCTACAGACCACGATCCCGCTTGATGACATCCCACGCCGCATTGATGCTGGCGATCCTGACAACGGCAGCATCAATTTCAGACTGAGGAGCATTACGCGCCGAAAGTGCATCCGGGTGATTGGCGCGCACCAGCGTCCGCCAGGTGGCCCGGATTTCGTCGTTCGATGCGTCTATGGAAACGCCCAACACCTGATAGGCGGCATTCTCGGCCATGGCCGGGCGTGAGCGTCCGCCTTCAGCCCGGCTCCAGGCACCAGCGCTTAAGCCAAACGCCTTATGCACGTTTTTCAGAAATCTGATTTCAGCCGGATGCAGGACTTCGTCTTTTGCACAGTCTGCCCGCGCCACGAAAAAGAGAACGCCGAGCAGATCCTCAAGCATGAGCTGGTCATCACGGTAAGCCTGACCGAGCTCCCGGGCGAATCGCTCGTAATCATCCGTCCGCTGCCGGGCGAGATCGAACAGACGACCGACCTCCGGCTCGTTTTCAGGCGGAATTCTCAAACGCGACTTGAAAGCGTTAATTTCCTTGCGATTCACCGGCGCATCACATTTGGCCAGCTTGGCGCAAAGCAGAACGGTGCAGAGCGCGTAAAGCTGATCTTTCTTGCCCGTTACTGCGGCAAGCTTGGCCGCGACAAAGGCCGCCGCGCTGTTCGGATCAGGCGCAGCACGGGCCGCCCAGCGATCACTCCACCCGCCCGTCGGCGGCTCCAGAAGAGACCCACGATCAGCCGCATGTCCGAGAGCCGCGCCCAGCACCGCTCCCATTCGTCCACCAACCGCAAACCCTGCCACGGTTCCGAACAGTTTGCCCCAGATAGCCATGAGAAGAGTCTAGCCTTACTTCAGCGGGGACTAAAGCCCCCTTATGGTCAGGCCAGCCAGCCTCCCGCAACAAGGCCCGAAATTCCGCCAGTTCTCTCGCTTAGGACGTCGTTTCCGAAGGCCGATCAATGGCCGAATGGGCCAGACCGACCAGATCATTCGCAAGCCCCGGCAGACCGGCCTGCCAGACAACATCCGCCAGCTGAAGCAGGGAATGGGAGATCAGCATCGGGCTGGCCTCGGGGCAGTGCGGCAGACGTAGAATATTCCCTGACATGGATGTCTCATCTGAGGTCTTGGGGTTTGAAGCGTTTTCTCTTCTGGCACGCGACGCTAGAAGTGCCGGGGTTTCTGAAGGGTTAATCAGACAAGAAATTGGAGCGTTCTTCATTTTGGTAAACTGCGCATTCCTGATTGGGCAGAGAGCGCCGTCCCAGACAGATTTTACCATTCTTCCTTATGGAATACGGTTTTTCTGCCAGTTTCATAAATCGGGAGACGACTGCGTGACTGTATCCTGTCCCAAAGACGAAACAGCATCAGATCTGGAGGCTTGCAATGCTGCAACACGTAAGGCCGATGCGAGGGGACGATTCGGGGCCCGTTTTCCGTCGATGCTCTCCACGAGTTTGCCAATCGTCTGACCTTGCTGCTGCGCCAATTCATCCAGCACAGCCCAGAATTCCGGTTCCAGCGCCACACTGGTCCCATGCCCGGAAAGGATAAGACTGCGCTTGAGGAGGTGACGCGTCATAAGCCCGGCCTTGCCGGCATCGGAGACGAGACTGTCTGCGCCAGCCGTTTCACAGCCCAGTCCGCAGCCTCCGCCACGACCGGATCAGCATCATCCCGTAACCGTTCCGCAATCGGCCCCATACCTTCATCCCCTGAATTACCGATGGCGATGAGCACATTCCGCACGAAGCGGTTACGCCCGATCCGCTTGATCGGCGAGCCCGAAAACAGGGTGCGGAACCCGGCATCATCCAGCGCCGCCAACTCCGACAGGCGAGGCGCGATCAGATCCTCGCGCGCCTTCAGCTTCATCACCCGTGATTCCTCGGCAAAGCGATTCCATGGACAGGCGGACAGACAGTCATCACAGCCATAGATATGGTTTCCCATCGCCTCTCTGAATTCGTGAGGAATGGGACCTGCATGCTCGATGGTGAGATATGAAATGCAGCGTCGGGCATCCAGCCGATAGGGCGAGGGAAAGGCGCTGGTGGGGCAGACTTCGAGGCAGCGCGAACAACTCCCACACTGTCCCGCCCGGTGAGGTGTCGGCGGCAGTTCGAGCGTCGTGTAGATTTCACCCAGCAGCAGCCAGCTTCCATGATCTCGCGACACGAGGTTGGTGTGTTTCCCCTGCCAGCCAAGTCCGGCCTGTTCAGCCAGAGGCTTTTCGGGCACCGGCGCGGTATCGACAAAGACCTTCACCTCCGCCTCAAGCTGCGCCCGCCGCGTTTCCGCGACCAGATACTGCGCCAGATGCTTGAGCATCCCCTTGATGATGTCATGATAATCCCGGTTGCGGGCATAGATCGAGATATTGCCGCACGCCTTGTCGGCAAGTGTCGCCAGTGGGTCTCCCTCCGGCGCATAGGACAGACCGAGGGAAATCACGCTGCGGGCTTCCGGCCATAACCCGTTGGGATGCGCACGGGATTCCACCCGCTCGGCCATCCACGTCATCGTGCTGTGGTGTCCCTGCGCAATCATGTCCCGCAGGCGGTCTCCCGTCTCCTCACCGATATCGGCAGCACAGATTCCAAAGGCATAAAAACCCAGTTCCCGTGCCTTGGTCTCCAGTCGCTCGACAAGCCTGTGCATCAATGTGGGGGAGGAGGACATCCCGGTTCGCTCTGTAATGGACTGGCTCTCCATAATGGAAATAAAAGTTTGAGGTGTCGTCTTATTTCAAAGAGACGACGCTCCTGAAGCTTTTTGGAAAAAGCTTCACCAAAAACTTCTTTATGACTCATCAGGGACATTGCGGAATACGTCTTTGAAACAGGGCACTCGGCAGGACCTCTGCTCCACAGGCAGGAGCCCTACCCCCATGTTTCCAAGGGCAACAACTGCCCCGAAACACACCCTCTTGCAATCACAGCCCGGATATCGCACCCCATAGGCGCATTCTGCGCGTCCGCCACGGAACCGAGCCCATGCGCGCCAGCCAGTGGACCAGACCGGGGGACCCAACAGGACGCACTGACAGGATCAGGAGATATCCGGCTATGGATGAAACCACCGCCCCTTCCTCTGCCGACGCCCGGCATTACGAACCTCTGAAGCCGGAAGCGCAGCAGTGGTTTGAATCGCTGCGCGACCGGATCTGCGCCGCTTTCGAGAGCATCGAAACGGACGCCGCAGAGATGAACGCCCCCACCCTGCCGGGACGTTCCACAGCCCCTGGACGGTTCGAACGCACGGCATGGACCCGCGAAGCGGGAGACGACGCCCACACTGAAGGTGGCGGCGTGATGAGCGTCATGCGTGGACGCGTGTTCGAGAAGGTAGGCGTCAATGTCTCGGTCGTCTCAGGCGAGTTCAGCCCGGAGTTCCGCAAGTCGATCCCCGGCGCGTCCGAAGACCCGCGTTTCTTCGCCACCGGCATCAGTCTGGTCGCCCATATGTGCAGCCCCGTGGTGCCCGCAGCCCATTTCAACACACGGATGATCGTCACGACCGAAGGATGGTTCGGCGGCGGTGGCGACATCACCCCGATGTTCCCCGAAAGCGAGGAAGCGCAGGACGACGCTGCCATCTTCCACGACAGCTTCCGGATTGCCTGTGAAAAACACGATCCTGAATACTACCCGCGCTTCAAAGCCTGGTGCGACAAGTATTTCTACCTGCCGCATCGCCTCGAGCCACGCGGTCTGGGCGGTATCTTCTACGACCGTCTCCACAGCGGCGACCCGCTCATGGATTTCGCTTTTACAAAAGATGTGGGACTCGCCTTCCTTGAGGCCTTTCCCAACATCGTGCGGTCCCGCATGATGGAGCACTGGACACCCGAACAGCGCGAGCAGCAACTGATCCGGCGTGGACGGTATGTGGAATTCAATCTGTTGCAGGACCGGGGCACACTTTTCGGGCTGAAGACCGGTGGCCACACCGAGGCGATCCTCATGAGCATGCCTCCCGAGGTGAAGTGGCCCTGATCCGTAAGGACGTGATCGCCACAGAACGGCCTTAACTTTATGGTGGTAATATTCCTGAAAATATTACCCGGACCATCTTGCAAGGAGATCTCCGAGTTTTGCCAGAAAAAGACCTGCCACCCGACTCCCGTTTTTCACGAGACCTTCTGCGGCGTCATAGTCGGCGGACCCTCCTGAAGGCGGCGCTCGGCCTCACGACAGGTTCTGGCGCAGGCTCTTTTCTGACAGCCCGCGCCTTCGCCCGCCGCTCCGAGACCGACGGCCTGCTGCAGGCTGCCTCAGCTGCCATTCCGGCTCCGACAATCGGCACACCGGATCTTATCGTCGCCGGCAGTCCCGGCACCGGGCCGGCCCGGTGGGCGCCCGTTCTCGCGCCCTCCCTTGAAACGACGCTGCCGACTGATGGCCCGTTGAATCTGCATAATGTCGCGGGTCAGGATGGCGTTACAGGAGCCAATTTCTTCGATGCGCAGGCCTCCGGAGAAAATGCTCTCCTCGTTCCCGGCACAGCCATCCTTGCCGCGCTGTCCGGTGATTCCCGCGTCCATTTCGATTACCAGCGCTGGCTACCGGTCGCGCTTGTCACCGGCTCTCCACTGGTTGTGGGACATGTCGATTTCCGCCGCTCCCTGCGGACGCTGCTCCAGAACCGGCCCGTACGCGTCGCCGTCACAACGCCTACAGGCGCTGAACTGCCGACGCTTCTCGCGATGGCCATCCTGTCGATGCGCGCTATTCCCGTCAGCGGGCTGGCAACACGAGACACCTCCATCGAGGCGCTGCAACGGGGTGAGGTCGATGTGGCGCAGCTGTCACCCGGTAGCGCCACGCCGGAACTGCTCGACGCCCTGAAAGCAAAGGGGTTTGTACCGCTGTTTTCCCTGACGACGGACACCGGCGGAAGCCTTCCGGATTTTGCGGGCCGGTTTACCAGCCTGCGGGGACATACGCCGGATCATCCACTTTTTCCCGCCTATCGGGCTGCGGCTCATGCAGCGTCCATTGAAGCCGCGCTGGTGCTCCCCATGCTCACACCGCCAGCAAATGCAGCGCTCTGGCGGCATGCAGCTCATCTGACCGCGAGCCTGCCCAGTGTTGATGAAGTCGCCCGGAGCAGCCACACGCGTCTCACGACAGAAGCTGATGTCCTGCCTTTTTATGCCGCGCTTTCTCCGCCACTCGCGAGCGTCCTCGCCTTTCGTCGGTGGTTGTCGGCGTCCTCCGTCTCCTGGCGCACCGGCTGACAAACCGGCTCCAGACTGTAACGCCGATCAGTTGCGCTGAAAGCCGTCCAGAAGACGGCCGATTTCGCCAATATCCGTTTCGGCCAGAACGCGCCGCGCCAGCAGACGACAGTCATTGTAACTGATATGGCGCACGATCTGCTTTACGCGCGGCACCATGGAAGCCGACATGGAAAAGGACCGGCACCCCAGCCCGATCAGAAGAGGGGTCAGCCGAGGATTTCCGGCGATCTCTCCGCAGACAGACACAGGACATCGCTCAAGGAAGGCGGCTGAAAAAACTTCGCCGATCATCCTCAGAACCGCCGGATGCAGCGGGTTGTAGAGCGCCAGCACGTCCGAAGACGCCCGGTCCGCCGCAAGGGTATACATCGTCAGATCGTTTGATCCGATCGCCAGAAAATCGGCATACTGAGCGAGATGTCCCGACGTGAGGGCGGCCGCCGGGGTCTCGATCATTACCCCCAGCGGCGGCAGGGTCTCACCGGTTTCAATGCCCTTGCGCTTCAGCCGACGCGCCACCCGTTCGTAGATCTCACGGGCCGCGACAATTTCCGAAGCAACCGTGACCATCGGCAGCAACACCCGCACCGGCCCTTTCGCCGCAGCCCGCAGAATGGCCGCAAACTGCGTCTCCAGCAGCTCAGGATACTCGAGCAGAAGCCGGATTCCCCGCACGCCCAGAGCCGGATTGATGGAGTCACGCCCGACAATCCCGGCGCGAATAAGCGCCTCGCCCTGCTTCTCACCGCCCCAATCCAGAACCCGAATGGTCGTGGGATCAGATCCCATTGTGGAGACAATCGCGGCATAAATGTCGTACTGCGTCGCTTCATCCGGAAGCGTTTCGGCGTTGATGAACAGGAACTCGGTCCGAAGCAATCCGATCCCGGCGGCGCCCGACTGCGCGATCAGAGGCAGCTCAGCCGGAAGTTCCAGATTGGCCTGCAGACTGATCTTCTCACCACTGGCCATGCGCGACGACAGCCGCCGCATGCGTCCGAGTTCCTGCCGCTCCTGCGCATAGGCCGCGACCTGTTTGCGAGCCTGCCGTGTGGTGCGCGAGGACGGATCGACCGTGACGCTGCCTGAATAGCCGTCCACGACCAGCGTGGTTCCGTCGGTCACATGATCAAACAGCCCTTCGACCGCCAGCACGGCAGGCACACCGAGAGCCCGCAACATGATGGCCGTATGGCCCGTCGAGCCACCATCCTCGGTGACGACCGCCGCAACGCGAGCCGGATCGATCAGCGCAGCATCCGCAGGGCGGAGTGTATGCGCCACCAGAATTGCGCCATTCGGCATATTGGACAGGGAAAGAAAGGATTCCCGCATGAGATTACGGATCACCCGGCGACCGATTTCACGAAACTCGCCAGCCCTACGCTCCGCCGCCGCCGCATCCTCTCCGACGAGTTGCCTCTCGTCTCTGGACGCCAGCATCAGCTCAGCCAGTTCAGCCGTCGCCTCATACACAGCGGCTTCGGCCGTCATGCCATCATCCAGCCGACTGACAACACCATTCTTCAGACGGGAAGGTCCCAGCATCCGCTGGTAGACTTCCAGCATCGGCCCGATCTCGACCTGCGTTTCTTCCGGGAGGCGAGCGATACGGTTCTGAAGTTTTTTCAGCTGGCCAATGGACCGTTCAACCGCCTCACTGAACCGGGCATGTTCCTGCTCCCGTGTCAGATGGCTGATCCGGGCCCCCGGTTCCAGCGAGGGATCTTCGCCGACCACAAAGGCAGGGCCGATGGCGAAACCCGCTCCGATCGGCTCGCCATGAAGAAGATGTTCGCCGCCCGGCTCGTCCGTCCCACTTCTGGCGAGATCTACTCCACAACCGGAACTGCGGTGAGCGTTCATTTCATCCTCATCAAGCCTGATCTGGCCATACGAAAACGTCTGACCGGATCAGGAGATCCGTCAGATCATCGCCCGGCGCAGCACTTATGAACCACAATGAAAGTCAGTTACTCTAGCTGACCGCAGCGTCCGTCTCAGTATCTTCCCCAAACCCGCTGGCGACAAGAGCGTCCAGCGCCTCAAGGGCTTCCCCGGCCTGTACGCCTGTAGCCGACAGGGTGATCGTCGCACCAACCCCCGCCCCCAACAGCATGAGACCCATGATGGAACAGGCGGACACCACTTCGCTGCCGTAAGTGACTGTCACTTCGGCATTCCATTTCTCGGCTTCCGCAACAAACTTCGCCGAGGCGCGGGCATGCAATCCCTTGGCGTTCACGATTGTGACCGCCCGGGTCAGCATCATTTCCGAGGCTTCCATCAGCCGACTGCGACCTTCCGTTCAGAGATCAGGCTGACAGGCAGCAGCGGCTCGGGACAGAGCTTGCCAGAGAGAGACGGCAAGATGCGAATCGGCTCGCCCGCGGCCCCCTCGGAGCATCGTCGCGCTCCATCGAGACATTGCTGTGGGAGATGGGAAGCGCGGCTGATATATTTATGGGCTGCCTGTTCAGCGGCCGTCGCGCACTCTTCCAGCGTATGCACATCGCGCATCTGGGCCAGCTTGACCAGCATCGGGAGATTGGCTCCCCCCAGTACTTCGATCCGGCCTGCTTCCATCATCGCGACGGCAAGATTCGACGGCGTGCTCCCGAACATGTCGGTCACCAGCATCACACCATCACCGTCATCAACGCCGGCGACGCAGGCTTCCAGTTCCAGACGCCGCGCCAGCAGATCATCATCCGGTCCCACGCTGACGGCTGCCAGTCTCTCCTGTGGTCCGACGACATGTTCCAGAGTGTCCCGCAGGGCCACACCCAGAGCACCCTGAGTGACGAGTACAATGCCGATCATGCGTTTCCCCGCACCATGGAATGCGACGTCGACGTTCTGTCGTCCGTATTCACGTTACTGTTGTCCACAACGGCGACGTCCACCAGCCGTTCCGCCAGATCCGTCTGAAGATCGGCCTTGTCATCAGCTGGCTTTCTGGCCCAACGCCAGGCAGCGGAATCCGGTCCGGCGATCCCGAGCCGCGCCAGTTCCCGATGAACGACGGCCACCGGCCCTTCCCCACCCGGACTGTCGGAGATGTCCGCCAGTTTCCGGCCCAGCGCCTCCACCAGCGTGACGGAGCGATGACGCCCGCCCGAGCAGCCCACGGCGATGGTCGCGTATTTCTTGCCTTCCAGCACAAAGCGCGGAATGACCAGATGCAGCATCCCAAGAATCTGGTTCAGAAACGGCTCATAGTCCGGATCAGCCTCGACATAGTCCGCGACCGGCCGATCAAGCCCTGTCTGGGGCGCCAGCACCGGGTCGTAATGCGGGTTTCTGAGGAAACGGGCGTCAAACACCATATCCGCTTCCTGTGGAAGACCGGCCGGAAAGGCGAACGACATCAGCACGACCGTCAGCCCCTCATCCGGGCCGCTGTGCCACGTGCCGTAGCGTGTCTCGATCAGTCGACGCAGCTCCGGGGCCGACAGGTCGGACGTATCAATGACCAGATCGGCTCCGGCCCTGAGCTTTCCGGTCAGATCCCTTTCCGAGTCGATCCCTTCCTTGACGCTGCCATGTGGTGCGAGAGGATGGCGTCGGCGGGTCGCCGTGTAGCGACGCAGAAGCGTGGCTTCGTCAGCAGCAGCGTAGATCAGTTCGGCCCTGAGATGCGGGTTCATCCGCAGACGCGCCAGGGCTTCCAGCACCGTGGACGTGTCAAAATCCCGGGTACGCGAATCCACACCGATTGCGATCGGACGATTTCCTCGCGCCACGATCTCATCCAGCATGCCCAGAGGCGGATTATCGATCACTTCATGCCCAAGATCCTCCAGAATCCGGAGAATCGAGGATTTCCCTGCTCCCGACAGACCCGTGACAAGCAGGATCTGACGGAGAGGAACCTCATCGGCAATCTGAGACGTCACCATTGAAATCCGACAAACACCCTAAATGGAGAACAAAACAACAGAGAATTCGGCCTGCGACCACGCTTCCCGGACAGTGGCTTCATCGGAGACCGCCACCTCAATATCCCAACCGGAACACGCCTGAAGAATGACGGTCAACACATCACCGTTCTCTGGCTCTCAAGAAACCATACCAGAAGCCGACACTTCTCTGACACATTTTTGTCGCCCTCAGTCATCACGGACCAGCATGGCGCTCTGCGACAGGAGAAAGGCTCGCCCCTCCAGACAGTCCAGCGCCATGTCGATCCGCTCCGGCGCGGAGGCCATCATGCCATCCAGTCTCAGGACCGGCAGCCCCGTTTCTCCGTCAGTCAGCCCTTCTTCCGGCAAGCGGGAAAACGCCTCTCCCTGCCGGATCAGCCTTACAGCCAGACAGGGCGTGACCTCTGGCACAAAGGAACGCCGCACGATTCCCCACCCACGAACCTCGACAAGTCCCCGCAACATTGTCGGTGCCCGGACAAGGCCATTTTCCATCTCGATCCGGTCATCCGCCACCAGATCATAACCACGAGCCAGCAGCCGAAGCAGAAGATCAGACTTCCCGGTGCCGGATGCTCCCAGAATCAGCACTCCCTGCCCGCGTCGTGCGACGCATCCGCCGTGAAATCTTCGCACGCCATCACAGACAGTCATGGCGCTCCCGTTCTGAAATCGTTACGATCCAACAGCGTTCCTCCAGAGAAACATCTTTGCTTTGCCGTTCTTTTCGGATTATGACAATTTTGTGTCGCCGACCTGTGTCACACGCAGACGAGACCCGACCATAAAGGACAACCGAAATGGAAGCAGCAACAGCCCTCATGCGGACCCGATATGATCGCCCGGACAACGCTCCCGTAGACTCACTATTGTGCCTCGACACGGTTCAGCCAAGCTATGAGCATTCTCACGAGGGAATGCGCGTGCGCCATTTGCGTGGATTTGACTCCCGGACAGGCGATTTTCCGCCCCGCATCAGCGACCAGTGTCGTCTGGCTTTCTCGGCAGGAGACGCCGCTCTCTCGACCCGCGGCGCGTCACTTCAGGACGTGGTGCGCGTGGTCTACCTCGTCAAGGATGCCAGCAAACTCTCATCCTGTGGCAGTTTCGCCAGCAATGCGTTGGGCGACAACCGCCCAGCAACCACCGTACTCGTGGTTAAGAAGTTCGATCGACCCGAAGTGGAAATCGAGCTGGAACTGATCGCCCGCATTCCCGAAGACGCCCTCGCAAGCTAACTCTCAGCGCCAACAATCAGAAACGATATATTAACGATCCATTTCCTTTGGACGCGCCTCCCTGTATGAGAAGTGACACAGGGCTTGAGCCTCACCGGCCATGGGACGCGCCAGCACTTGCAGCCGGGTGACAGGCGGAAAGCCTCCTTCCGTTTCCGAGGCCAGATCCCGCAGTGTCCTTTTCTCCAGACAATCCTGACATCCCCACTTCGGAAGACAAAAAGACAGGCTCGTCCCAGAGCGGTCTACAGGATGAACTGACACGGCTCCGCCTCCGGGCCACCGCGTTCGAGCAGTCGGAAGCCACGGTCGAGGCACTGCAACGCCAGATACAGGCCTATGAGAACAGCACGTTCTGGCGTCTCACCGGCCCCGCCCGGAAAATCCTTGAACACTCCCCGCGCCTGAAGCACCTGCTGCGTGAATCAGCCCGCTCCTGCCGCGGGCTTGTGAGCGGTCAGCTCCCAGACCGACTGCGTCACTCCTGGCGGACGCGCACGACAAAACCCCTCCGTGAAGAAGAGACAACCCAGCCAGAAGCGCAGACAACCCGCCAGAGCAAACGCACTTTCCGCCCTGTAAAAGAAGATCACACCTCTCTCCGCTTCCCGCGCCACGCTTTCCCGGTGCTGAGCATCGTCATTCCAAGCTACGGACAGGTGCCTGTCACGCTGCAATGTCTGTGCTCCATCATGCGCCATCCGCCGTCCTGCCCTTATGAAGTGATTGTCGCGGAAGATGCTTCCGGCGATCCAGCTGTTGCCGCCCTGCGCGCCATCGAAGGGCTGGTGCTGATCGAACGCAGTGAAAATCTGGGCTTTCTGAAGAACTGCAACGAAGCGGCGAAAGCGGCGTCCGGCACATGGCTTCACCTGCTCAACAACGACACGGAAGTGCTGCCCGGCACGTTCGACGCCCTTCTATCCCGCCTGCAAACCGACGAAAGCATCGGTCTGACCGGCTCGAAGCTGCTCTATCCGGACGGGCGGTTGCAGGAAGCCGGCGGCATCATCTGGAACGATGCTTCAGGCTGGAATTTCGGTCGCAACGATCCACATCCCGACCGGGCCGCCTACAGCTATCCCCGTGATGTGGATTACATTTCCGGCGCGTCAATCATGTTGCGTCGAGACCTGTTCGCCTTCCTCGGCGGCTTCGATGAAGCCTTTGCGCCCGCCTATTACGAGGACACGGACCTCGCCTTCCGCATCCGCGCTTCCGGACTGCGCGTGGTATTTGAACCAGCCTCGGCGGTCATCCACCATGAAGGCGTCTCGCACGGAACGGACGAGACCAGCGGCGTCAAGGCGTATCAGGTCCGCAACCGGCAACTGATGCTGGACCGCTGGCGTGACACGCTGCAAGCGCAACACTTCCCGCCAGCAACACACTTTCTGCGCGCCGCGTCTCATGCCCGGGACCGCAAGACCATTCTCATCATCGACCATTATGTGCCGGAGCCAGACCGCGACGCAGGTTCCCGCACGACCATGGACGTGATCCGCGCCCTGATCCACGCGGGGTGGCTGGTGAAATTCTGGCCGGAAAACCGCCAGCGCAACCACTACTCTCTCGCGCTCGAACGTCTGGGCGTGGAGATCCTCGACGAAACGAATCCCTGTGATTTTCCCTCGTGGATTACGGAAAACGGCCCCGATCTCGACCATGTCATGATCATGCGTCCCACCATCGCCCGCGCCTTCCTGCCGGATGTGGTGCTCAACACCGACGCGCGCCGCTCCTATTACGGTCACGACATTCACTTTCTACGACTGGAACGCGAGGCGGAGGTGACAAAAGACCAGAAGACCCGCGAGGATGCGCTCACCATGCGGCGGCTTGAGACATGGCTGTGGCCACAGTTTCATGCCGTGCTCTATCTGTCGCGATACGAAGCCGACCTTGTGCGCGAACTTGCGCCCAACGCGCAGCCTCATGCCATCGTGCCGTTCTGCTTCACCCCGGACCTCTCGGCACGCCCCGTTACATCGGGCAAAACCATCCTGTTTGTCGGTGGATTCGGTCACCCGCCCAATGTCGATGCCGCTCTCTGGCTTGTGCGAGAAATCATGCCGCTGGTGCGTCAGCGCGTGCCGGATGTACGCCTGATCCTCGCCGGATCGAAACCAGCACCTGAAGTTCGTGCGCTGGCCAGTTCGAATGTCACCGTTACAGGTTTTGTGTCGGATGAAGAACTGGCGCGGCTCTACGCCACCTCACGCGTGGCCGCCGTGCCTCTGCGTTTCGGAGCCGGTGTGAAGCACAAGGTGCTGGAAGCGCTGCATCAGGGACTGCCGCTCGTCACAACGCCAGTGGGCGCGGAAGGTATTGCCGGGCTGGGAGATATGGCGTCCGTGGCAGAGACAGCCCCTCTGTTTGCAGACGCGCTTCTGGCGTTACTGGAGAATGACGCGTTGTGGCGGGAGCGCTCGGATGCGGGAAAAGAACTGATTAGCGCAGGGTATTCGCCGGAACGATTTGGCGAGGAATTACTTGGAGCTCTAAAGAAATAACCGAACCCTGTTTTTATGAATTCTTTTATTAAATCATGTATTTTCATCAGAAATATTCAGGAAAGACTCATCATTGAATCGAAATCAAATCAGAAACATCCGGCATTTTATGCTCACACAAATTTGCCAGAAGATTTTTTGTCGAGGATAACGACTGCAAACATTCCTTTCGCAAAACCTCATTTAATTCAAAATGATACGTTTAAACAACAACCCACAGGACATAATATTTTTAAAAACCATGCAATAAAAATTTCATTTTTATCAAGATATACCTGAAAAATAAGCAATTATCAGGAAGAATTTAATTTTATAGGTTCAGTCATCTGACCTTATGATGTCTATGAAAATCCTCCTCCTTTCCACCGCTCTTGCGTAAAAATCAATTTCTTCGACCCTCAATGCAAATACTGCTGTATGTGTGAAAGACAGTCAGGCGGAAGGTGCGGATATTTTCGCGCAAAAAGAGCATCCTCCTTACAATAAGCAGTGCCGCATCAATGGAGAGAAAAACGGCAAATCGTGCTATCACGTCGGTGATGAGTATCTTCAGAACCGATATCTGGCGCGTCGGCGTCGTGCAGGCCGGATTTTCCGCTATCTGCCGGGCAGGCTCCCTCGACCCGTTTGCCATCCGCTGGCTTCCCAACCCCGGTCCATACCGCTTTCTGGCTGATCCGTTCGGGATATGGCGAGACGACAGGTTGCATATCTTCGTCGAACATTATGACTATCGCACGCGCAAGGGCGAAATCCATCTCCTTCTCCTGAATCAGGAATTGGAAATCATCCAGCAGGGAAAGGTTCTTTCCGAACCATGGCACCTGTCCTATCCTTTCATTCTTGAAGCCGATGGCGAAACATGGATGCTGCCCGAAGCCTGCCGTTCGGGAAAACTGATCCTCTATCGGGCGCGCCGCTTCCCGTGGGAGTGGGAAGCTGTTCCCGAATTTCATTTTCCTCATGCCGCGATCGATGCCTCTCCGATTTTCACCGCAGGCGCATGGTGGATGTTCTACGCCCCCTCCTCTCCACATTCCGATCGCATGACGGCTCTGCGGCTGGCGCGGGCAGATACGCTGCTCGGCAGGTGGACCGACGTTTCCACCCAACCATTAAGACGCGGGGCGGGAAGCAGCCGGATGGGAGGCACACCCCAAATCGTGGATAGACAGCTTATTCTTCCCATGCAGGACTGCACAACAACCTATGGCGGGGCGATCCGCCTTCTGACGACCGCAACTGACCCCGATCAATCCATGACTTTTCAGGAGGGTTTTCGGATAACCCCGCCCAGGAGCGCACATCCGTTTACGGCGGGCCTGCATACACTCTCGGCAGCAGGTGACGTCACGCTCATTGATGCCAAACGCATCCTGCGTAATATGCCAGCACGTGCCGGAATGGATCTCCGCCACCATCTCGGAAAATGGTGGGAACAGAGGACCGCACGGTGAGGATCGCCTATATCATCAACTCGGTGGAAGGCGGCGGAGCGGCCCTGCCAGTGCCCGCCGTGACCCAGGTTATGCGTGAGTGCGGGCACCATGTCGAAATCTTCGCACTCAGCCGTCGGGACGGGCGCGCTATCGCTCCGATGGAACAGGATGGTTTGCGCGTGCACGTCCGGAATGGCGCTCCGGGAGACCATCTGGCCGCCTTTCTCTGGCTGAAGCGCCAGATGCAGGTATTTTCGCCAACGGTGATCTGGACCTCGCTGACCCGCGCGACCCTGATGGGACAACTGCTCGGAGCCTATCGACGCTGCCCGGTCGTCAGCTGGCAACATTCAGCCCGCCTCAAACCGGCCAACGCCCGACTACTGCGCCTCCTGCGGTCCCGCACCTCTCTCTGGATCGCGGACTCCTGCTGTGTGGAGAAAATGACCCGGGAGACGCTGGGAATTCCGGCCAAGCAACTCGCCTGCTGGCCGATTTTTCGTGCAGACGCCGATGTCCCTCTGGCGACACCATGGCAACCGGGCGAACCGGTTCGTATCGGTTCACTCGGACGCCTTCATCCGGTCAAGGGTTACGATATTCTGTGTCAGGCACTGACGCTCCTGCGTCAGCGGAACGATCTGCCATCTTTTGAAGTCCTGATCGCAGGAGAAGGCGAAGAACGCGTCCATCTGGAAGGCCTGATCAAACGGGATAACCTGCCGGTCCGTCTTGCTGGCTATGTCGAGCACCCCAAAAACTTTCTGGCGACCCTGCACGCCTATGTGCAGCCTTCCTTCTGGGAAGGGCTGTGTCTGGCGGCACATGAAGCGATGCTTGCGGGGTTGCCAGTCATCACGTCAGCGGTGGGAGAACTTCCCTTTACCATCACGGGAGAAATGGGAAGCGTGGTGCCCCCCCGTGATCCACAGGCTTTGGCGGGTGCGCTTGAAAAACTGCTCCACTCGCCAGACAAACTGGCGGAATGGGGGCAGGCGGGACGTCAGCGGGTGCTCGAACGGTTCAGCGCCGAGCGCTTCGACGCCACCGGGCGCGACATCGTGGAACGCGTGGAGCAGATCGTTCAGGCACACCGCCTGAGATAATCCACCATGGCGTCGGCCGCTGCCGGAGCCGTGGGCTGGTTGTCGGGCAGTTCGAATGTTTCAGAAAAATAGGCAGTCTGTCTGTCCCTGAACTGCGGATGGATCAGAAACGCATTGTCCAGCGTGTCAGCAAGACGGTCAGGATCATCCAGCACTTCGCCCAGCTGCCAGAAGCTGTAATTATTGTCGTTTTCCCATCGTGCGTTATGAGCGTTGAGAAAGACACAGGGGCGCGGACGGATCATGAATTCCGCCACCTGACTGCTGACATCTCCCAGATAAAGATCCGCCGCCATGGTGTAGGTCATGTCCACGCTGCGCGTACTTCCTGGATCGATCAGCAGATTGTCACAACCGGAAAAACGCTGCCGGAGCGCCTCGCCAGCCTCTCTGTTCCGGTCAAACAGACGGATATGCGGGGCAAAAATCAGATTGTAGCGATCCTGCTGCGCGAAAAAAGCAAGAATCTGGTCGCCAAACTTCTCCCATGAGGACAGCCGGGAGGAAAAATGCGGATTATAGAGCACGACAGGTCTGGCATTGTTGAAAAGCGGACGTGCTGAGTGATTCATGCGCTGGACGATATCGAATTTCGCATAGGTGCCACGATGATAACGCCCCGGTGTGATGGCGCCCTGCTGAAGAAGGCGTTTTTCGATCTTCTTTCCGGACAGAACGATGAAATCGAACAGGCGCGTATCTTTTGCGAAACCGACGGCTCTGTCACCAGCGCCATGCCGGGTCCATGCCAGACGGGGTTTCCGAACACCCATGCGCTTGAGATAGAGAGAGGTCCGCTCTGGCACAACAATGCCACTGAACTGAGAAAAATAGGAACGATTCATCGCAAGGACAGCGATTTTTTCGAGTGGTCCTGGTCCCTTTTCCTCTATCCTGCGTCGCAGACGGTGAGGCATCCGCAGCAACTCATATGAAACCTTGCTTTCCGGATAGAAAGCGGCAAGCGTGCGGGCGTATTCCAGATGACTTTCCGTCATGCAGGCTATCTGCACATCGACATCCGGATTACGCGCCGCCATTTCCATTCCTATGGGAAGGGAATGTAGCGTCTGATGCGGCTGGGCTATGAACGGCAACACAACCTTCAGCATGTCTCACTATATTCCATACGATATTGATTATCTTTTGCTTCTTGTGACAAAACATCCTCATAAACAACCGTGTTTCAGGTCACTTTTTTGAACACTTTATTGCAGTCAATGAGGCGCTCCGGCTTGTTGAATTTTATTTTATTATATTTTTGTTGCACCTCATTCATCTGAAATATTATCGTGTATCAGATGCACTCCAGAAACATCCCTGTGTGTGCTCCGCGGAAGAAGTGCAACCCCATCATGCCTATCCAGTCCGGATGGAAATCGATGGCCGGGTAGGGCGGGGAGAATGAAGCGGGAGCAATGGTGTGATGATCAGTCATATAGGCCAGAGTCAGAGCCTTGCCCATCTGTCTGACGTGCATCTCCCTCCAACGGGTGTCTTGTCGCCCAAGGCCTTCCTCGGGAAACGCGCCCTGAGCGTGCTGTCATGGAAACGTCGGCGGTCCAGACTGCATAGCCTCAAGACGGCAGAAGCGGTGATGAATGACATCACCGCGTTCGCACCGGATGCCATTGCCGATACCGGCGATCTTACTAATTTCGGCCTCCCGCAGGAGTTTTCGCAGGCGGCAGGCTGGCTTGAGCGGATGCCAGCTCCAACAGTCGTGGTGCCGGGCAATCACGACGCCATGACCTCGGGTTCCAGAAAGCAGGCACTTGCCGCATGGGACAGATGGACCGCTCCCCGCGCCGAGGATTTTCCCTTTGTCCGTCGGATCGGGAATATGGCGCTGATCGGCGTGTGCAGCGCCGTCGCCAGCCCGCCTCTCATGGCCTATGGACGTGTGGACATCGATCAGGCAATGCGCCTGCGCAGAATTCTCGAAGCCACCCGCGACGCCTGCCGGATCGTGCTGATCCATCACCCCGTGACACCGGGCCTGGTGCCCTGGCGAAAATCCCTTCTGGGATGGCGACATGTCGCCGGTGCGCTAAAAGAAGCCGGAGCGGAGCTCGTGCTGCATGGCCATTCTCATTGCGCCACGACCAGCTTTATCCCGGACACAGCCATTCCGCTCATCGCCACGCCGTCCGCCTCCCTGATGTCGGACGAACCGGACAGGGCCGCGGGCTGGAACGCTTTCCGGGTCGGCGCCGAGGCCAGCTACTGGCGCATAGAGATGACCCGCAGGCGGATGACCAAAACCGGGGAATTCATCAATTGCGGTCAGCTTACCTGGTTGCGGCCGCGTGCGCCTGCACAGGGCACTCCCGCGAGTCCGGATGCTTTCGGCACTCCCTCAATACCGGTCTATCAGGATGCGATAGGAGCATGACATGAGTCATGTCTACCGCCAGTCCCACAGTACGCTGGTCTGAAACCACACATCGGCGATCAAGAAAATTGTCTGTCTCTAATCAGAATAAAAAAAAATCCGGTTGGCGTCATCCGTGAACAGTGTTTCCGACGCGTCCATCCTTATCGTTGATACCGGTCGAAAAGGTGAAATGCGGCAGTGCGAGGCGCTGGCCAATGCCTGTGGCCTGCCCTGGCAATTCACCAGAAACGACCAGCTTCCCTCCGAAGAGCCGACGCTGATCCTGTCCTTCGGCAGAGCCTTGGGACAGGCATGGCGTCTGAAAGCAGCCTTCGATGGTCGCCCTCGCATCATCCAGCTCGGGCGTCCGCGTCTGAAAGCGCCATCGGAGCTGGATCTGATCCTGCTGATGCCACAGGACGACTACCCGGACGGTCCACAGACGCTGCATCTGAACATGCCGCTGAATGGCGCGGATATTGCACGCTCAACCATTCCTGCCGATACCACACAGGGACCAGTTTCCGTGCTGCTGGGAGGGCCGACACGTCACTTCGACTTCAGCGATCACGACGCACTGGTGCTACTGTCCCGCGCCGAGCGACTGGCCGCAGCGACAGGCACGGAACTGCGCGTCGTGCCGGGTCCGCGCACGCCGGATCACGTCGTGAAAAGTGTTGAGGAACGGTATCGTCAGGCACCTGAGCGCATCGACCGGCGACCGCTTTCGACGGTGCTGGAAGAAAGCGGAAGGCTGGTGGTGACGGCGGACAGCGCCTCCCTGCTCGCCGACGCATGGCGGACCGGCAAACCGACCTGGCTGTATCCGCTTCCGGTCCGGCTCCCGCCAGTCCAGCGCCTGAAAATCATGGCGGACCGCATCACGCCGGAACTCCGCCATATGCTGATCCGGCGTGGCTGGCTCGCAGGCGGCACTGACTTCACCCGGTGGCATCGGGCGCTTGTCCAGCAGGGACTTGTCCGGCCCTTGACGGAACAGGGCCTGAAAGAACCAGACTGGCGCATGCCGTTTCCGGCGCCTGATGAGGAATTACGGGTGTGCCGTGACCGGGTTCTTGCACTGGTCGCCAACAGTGCGCCTGCCTCCGATCGTGTAGAGAGATGATGTTATTGCCGCAGCAAGACCGAACCTGTGTCGTCACCGTCACTTATGGCGAGCGCACGCACCTTCTTGCGGAAGTGTTGCGGGCAGCTTTCCGCTGCGGGGCGACCTGCGCCGTCGTCGTGGACAATGGCACACCCCGCTCAGCACAGGAGGCGCTCGCCTCGCTGCGGGATGAGTTCGGCGCGGATGCCCTGCATGTCGTGCGGCTGGCGGAGAATGAAGGCTCGGCGGGCGGCTTCCATGCCGGACTGGCCCATGCGGCACGTCTTCACGACATGCGTTTCGTCTGGGTGCTGGACGACGACAATGTGCCGGAAGAGAACGCTCTCTCCGTTCTGCTCGACCGCTGGAAACGCCTCGGCGCGGACGAACGCAACGCCATGATGAGCTTTCGCGTGGACAAGCGGCAGTATCGCAAGGTGCTGGATCGCAAAACCCTGCACTGGGTCGAGCCTGACGCGTTCTTCGATTTCAATCTGGCGCATCTGTGGAACGGTGGAAAAAGGAAAGCCGCGATACGGGAAGGCTGTTTCGAACTTGGTGTCGCGGCCTATGGCGGCTTCTGGTTCGCCCGTTCGTGGCTCGACCGGATCGCCCTGCCCCCACAGCATTATCATCTCTATTTTGATGATTACGCCTTCTCACGGCAGATCCCGGCGGCTGGCGGCCATATCTGGCTCTGTCCCGATAGTCGCCTCCATGACATCGACGAATCCTGGCGTGCGAATCGCAAGGCCATTCACCCCTGGCTCGACCCGAAGACCGAGGAACGACGCGTTTTCTGCACAATCCGCAATCGGCTCTGGCTGGAGCGGTCTCTGGCGACCTCGCCGAGCCTGCACCGTCTCAATATGGCGCTGTATCTGCTCGTAAAGGTGATCGCGCCCAATCTGGGGACCGTGCTGACGCGAACCCGTTCAGCGCCCGCCTTCCTGCGCCGGTTCAGGCTGATCTGGCGCGCCTTCCGGGCCGGGCTGTCCTGAGCGACCGAGCCGTCGGGAAAAGATCACCGCGCCAGCAAGGCAGGACAGAAAGACCGCTGCGCTTGAGGCCAGTGTTGCCAGGCAGGCGCCTGTCAGATGGAAGGAGCGGGTCAGCAGGTAGAGCGCCGGAAAATAGAGCAGCGTGACGAGGACACGCGTTCTGACAATAAGCCGCAACTGGCCGGTCACGATCAGCAACGGCTCCAGCGGAACAATCAGCAGGCTGAAAATCGCCGCCAGCAGCATCATCGTGATGTAGAACGATGTGTGCGGCACATGCACATGCAGCAAGGCGCGGAAGATGTGCGATCCCGCCACAGCCGTCAGGAGAATCAGAAACGCCGAGATGGCGATCAGAATTCCGAAAATGGACAGGGTGACTTTCCGGAGCCCCGCCCAATCCTGCCGGTCACGCATCTTCACGAGCTCAGGGTATAGAACTGGCGAAATCAGCTGCGCAGGTGTCACGATTCCGGAAGCAATCTGCCGGCACACCCGGAAGACCGCTGCTTCGGCAGTGCCGATCTGCTTGCCGACAATCAGCGTCGCGACATGGGTTGAGGCGGACGCCAGCGTCTGATTGAGGCTGACGCCGCGTGTGAAGGCCCACAGACCTTCGCCCTTCCAGCGCCAGTGCCGGAAGGCCTCAAAATAGTCGAACGAAGTCCGCTTCCTGAGAATGGACAGGGCGAACGCGGTATAAAGCCCATAATCGAACAGCACGGCCGCAGCCCAGATAAACAGGAACCAGCCCACGCCCAGATGCAGCGCATAGGCCAGCAGCACGCCACACATCTTGCCGAACGCCGTGAAACCGTCCGTGATCGGCACCAGCCGGAACTTCCCGGCCAGACGCAGTACACCGTGACACCAGCCCGTATACATGAAGGGCGCGACACAGGCGTACAGCAGGGCCAGTGTCCGCTCATGATGCGTCCAGCCAACACTCGGGGCATAGAGAATCACGACCACAAGACTGATTGCCAGAGCCACAACAGCCGACAGTCCGTCGAGACGAATGCAGAAGAAAACGACCTGTCTGAAACGCCCCATGTCGTCATCGAAAAACGCATCGCTCCCGAAACGGATCAGCGTCTGCCATGTCTGGAGCCGTGAGAGAGTTGAACCAGTCATGGCGAGGGAGTGAATCAGGATCAGCAGCCCGAAATCAGACAATCCCAGCGCGCGTACGGCAAACGCCATATAGACGAAGCTGCACAGCGCGGTCAGGATCCGCCCAAGTGTCAGCATACTGACGTTGCGGAAGATCGAGTTGAAGGTTGAGCGGCTCCGGGTCATACGGACTTTCTGTTTGGCTGACGGTGGCCGATGCGTGCCGTCCCGGCTTTTGACATATCAGAAGGGATCGAAAAACCTTCTTTCTGCAACATATCCTCAGTGGGAACGCTGTCCCGAGCCCTGAGCGACAGGTGTTACACAGAGTAAGCGCTGTCATTTATCGCTTCCCTGAAGGTGAGAATGACAGAATGAATATCAACGGGCTTACCAGATGAAGTGTCCATATCGTTGGGGGCTCGGGGGCTCCACCCCAGACCCCGCCAAAGGCTTGCCTTTGGAAACCGGTTACTGTCGATAACGGGGAGACCGTGACTTGCGATCTTTGCCAGGAGAGGAAAGTCCGACCGCCAGAGCATGTCCGGCAAAGAATACCGCACAGGGCTAATGGCACTCAGAGTCATTGGAAAGCGGAATAACAGCGCCGCAGTCGTGCGCGCTGCAAGCATAAGGCCGCCAGATCAGTCCACAACACCTTCCCCTCAGTATTTTTTCGCTCTTTTACAGCACGAAGTCCCTGAGCGTGTGTCCACACAACACGGACACGCTTCAGGAACAAAGTCTCATGAAGCTGTCACACCGTCTCCGGCCAAGCCTGATAAACACCCAGTCATCTGTTTTTACAGCTTATCCGTGTTTGCAAACACGACCATGTGAGGCAACTTCAGAGGAGAGTGGCCCCGTGACAGACAGGACTATGAAGATTTTGTGGCTCCATTCCAGATGTCAGGCAGAAAGCAGCATTCTTCTGCATTTGCAAAATATACAGGGACCTGTCTTTTCTGTATGGTCCCGTCCGCCTGCCCCATCCGGCAGTCAGGGCGGATTGAGAATTATGGCGGTTACCGGCGAGAATAATGTTTGATTTTGCCTGGTCGGAATTTGCGCTGATCGGCGTGGTGGCGCTTCTGGTCATCGGACCGAAAGACATGCCCGCCGCCATCCGCTCCGTTGCCAAGGTCGTCAAGAAAGCCCGCCGTCTGGCTGCGGATTTTCAGGGCCATGTGGACGAGATGGTCCGGGAAGCGGATCTGGGCGACGTGCGGGATCAGGTCCGCCAGCTTCGCTCACTTGATGTCCGCAGCCAGATCATGCGGACCATCGACAATGACGGCAGCTTGCGTCGGACACTCGATGATCCCGCACTAAGGGGGCGCCCGTTTGACGACAGGCCGAAAGCCCTCCCCGCTGCTGACACGCCCGACCTGATTCCGCCTCCGGCACGAGAGAATGTCGGCGCCTCACCTCTGGGCATAGAACCGCTCTCCTTTACAGGCAGCACGCCGCAGAGCGAACCGGATCAGGCCCCCGCCGTAGTGCCGCCGGCCATCGCCCGACGCATCGCCTCCGCATGGCCGCGGCTGCGCACGCCCGCCATTCTTCCCCCTTCACGGGTGCTGCATGGCAACAGACGGGTCGCTCCCTTCAGCGTGGCTCTTCCTGATACGTCAGTGAGCGCCTTACAGCCTGCACAAGACCAGACTTCTTCCCCCGACCAGCCGAGGAACGACCTGTCGTGACGACGACTGACAATCCGATTCACGATGAACCCATGCCGCTGCTCGAACATCTGATCGAGCTGCGTCGCCGTCTGATCTGGTCCGCCGTCACCTTCGCCATAGCCTTTGCGGTCTGCTACCATTATGCGCAGGACATCTACCTGTTCCTTGCCCGTCCGCTTGGCGACATCATGCGGCAAAAGGGCGAACAGCCGCACCTGATCTACACGGCGCTGTATGAGGCGTTCTTCACCTATATCCGTGTGGCGGCGTTTGGGGCCGCGTTCATTTCCTTCCCGATGATCTCCACGCAGCTCTGGATGTTCATCGCGCCCGGCCTGTATCGCTCGGAAAAACGCGCCTTCGCGCCGTTTCTGATCGCAACGCCAATCCTGTTCCTGATGGGCGCGGCGCTGGCCTACTATTTCATCTTTCCGATGGCGTGGAAGTTCTTTCTGTCCTTCCAGACCAGCGGCGGTGCGGACGGTCTCCAGATCGAACTTCAGGCCAAGGTGTCCGAGTATCTGACGCTGGTGATGAAACTCATCATGGCGTTCGGCATTGCGTTCGAGCTGCCCGTGGCGCTGACCCTGCTGGCGATGGTCGGCATTGTCACCTCCGACCAGCTCAGAAAATTCCGGCGTTACGCCATCGTCGGCGCGTTTGTCGCCGCCGCCATCCTGACGCCGCCGGACGTGATCACCCAGACAGGCCTCGCAGTGCCGCTGGTTATCCTTTACGAAATTTCCATTATCTCGGCGCGACTTGTTGAGCCGAAAAAGCCCTCCGTAACGGAAGAGGGCGAGACTGAAGAGAAAGAGGTTTCCTGATGCACGACCTTCGCGCCCTGCGCGCCGATCCCGCCGGTTTTGACGCCGATCTGGCCCGTCGCGGTATGGAGCCTGTGTCGGAGAAGGTCATGACGCTCGACGAGGAGCGTCGCGCTGCCCAGACGGCTCTTCAGGAAAAGCAGACACGCCGGAACGCGCTGGCCAAGGAAATCGGCGTCCTCAAACGTAACAAGGGCGACAGTGCTGTGCTTGAAGCAGAAGCCGTGCGTCTGCGTGAAGACATGGAAGCGCTGGAAATGCGCGCCCAGTCACTCGACGCCGAGGTGAAGGCCGTTCTGGAAGTGCTGCCCAACCGTCTGGACGCCTCCGTGCCGCCCGGTCCGGACGAGACGGCCAACGTGCAGGTCAAGCAGTGGGGCGAGCCGAAGACGTTCTCCTTCACGCCGAAGCAGCATTTCGAACTCGGCGAGGCCATGCAGCAGAACGGCCAGCCACAGATGGACTTCGCTACGGCCACCAAACTGTCCGGCGCGCGCTTTGTCCTGCTGCGCGGTGGCGTCGCCCGTCTGGAGCGGGCGCTGGGGCAGTTCATGCTCGATCAGCATGTGAACGAGCACGGCTATACCGAGACCCATGTGCCGGTGCTGGTCAATGAAGCCGCGATGTATGGCACGGACAAGCTGCCGAAATTCGCCGACCAGTCCTTCCACACCGAAGACGATCGCTGGCTGGTGCCGACCGCCGAAGTGCCCCTGACGGCCTCTGTGATGGGCGATATTCTCGACGCAGCGCAGTTGCCGATCCGCATGACAGCGCTTTCGCTCTGCTTCCGTTCGGAGGCCGGGTCTGCCGGACGCGACGTGCGCGGGATGCTCCGCCAGCACCAGTTCGAGAAGGTGGAGATGGTCTCCGTCACCACCCCGGACGAGAGCGAGGCCGAGCATGAGCGCATGACGCTGTGCGCCGAGAAGATCCTTGAGCTTCTGGAAATTCCCTATCGTCGTATGTTGCTCAGCGCCGGTGACACGGGCTTTGGCGCGGCCAAGACCTTCGATCTGGAAGCGTGGATTCCGGGGCAGCAGGCATGGCGCGAGATTTCATCCTGCTCGAACACCAGGGACTTTCAGGCACGTCGCATGAACGCCCGTTACCGTGCGCCGGACCAGAAAGCGCCCGTCTTCGTTCACACGCTGAACGGGTCAGGTCTTGCAGTCGGGCGCACGCTGATCGCAGTCATGGAGAACTGGCAGAATGAAGACGGTAGCATCACCGTGCCGCCAGTTCTGCGGCCTTACATGGGCGGGATTGAACGGCTGGTCTGAATAATTGGAAGTTATCCAGTGGAGTTGTAATCACGACTTTTGTGCCTAATTTTCCTATCCAGTGGGGTTTCAGGGGCTCTGCCCCTAACCCCGCCAAAGGCTCGCCTTTGGAAACCATTAAGTGGGCTCAAGGGGCCTGCGGTCTCTTGCGGGCGCGGGCAGAGCCCGCATAAATCCATTCTTCTCTATCCTTCCATCGCCCTGATCTTGCGATGCAGCGTTGACCGGCTGATTCCCAGCAGCCGTGCCGCCGGGGCTACCTTGCCGCCAGACATGGCCAGAGCGCCTTCAATCACTGCCCGCTCGGCTTCCTGAAAATCCGGCACGCCGCGCCCGCGTGTACCGAGGTCGAAACAGACATTGCTATCAGCATCACCAAGCTTGAGCATCTGACGGGCCGCGAAAGTCGCTCCCACGACAACGCGAGCCTCATCCAGCGCCACCATCGGCAGCGAGATGTCGTTGCTTTCACCCAGCAGCACGACGGTGTGGGAACCGTAGGCGTGCAGAAAGCTCCGACGCTCGATACGCCGGGCCGCATCCACCAGCACCGCTTCCATCATGATGGCGATACGACCTTCCGGGTCAGGACGCGTGGAACTGACGTTCAGGGCTCCGGCCACGCGCCCGTCCGGTCCGTAAAAGGGTACGGCAGAACAGGCCAGATAGCGCAGGCTGAGCAGCCAGTGCTGGTCCATGTGCACCGTGACGGGCCTGTTTTCTACAAGACAGGTGCCGATACCATTGGTTCCCACCTGCTTTTCCGACCAGCTAGCGCCGGGCCACAGATGCCAGCGCCGGTTTCCCTTTTCCTGTAGAGAGTCGCCCCGACGGGTAAGGATGATGCCGTTCGGGTCCGCAAGCAGCACGGTATAATCCAGCGTGGAGACAATGCCGTGCAGCCGGTCGACCTCCGGCTCTGTCGTCTTCATGAGCGGTCCCATACGGGCGCAGGCCTGCCTGAGTTCCGCACCGCAAAGCAGTTCAATGCATCCCTCACCCGTTGGAGGAATGGCGTAATGCGAGGCGCACCGCGTCCAGGAAGCCCGAAGCGCTGCGGGAATCATCGCCAGGCGGTCGGGAGTGACCAGTATGGTTTCGCTCATGGCCTTCACACTCCCTGCGGATGATGCATTCCCGTTGAACTCTGTCGCGATAACGCGACAGTCTCTTTCTAACCTCGTCACGTACGTGTGACCAGCTTCAAAGCCCCCCTTACCCCAGACGCAGCAACACCTCTTTGCTTGCTTCCAGACGGCACGCATGGACACACGCCGCACAAGAATAAATAAAAACGAGGAATATCATGCAGATTTCAAGAGATATCCTGACACGATCCTATCGTGCAATGCGTACGATTCGTGATTTCGAGGAACGGCTGCATGTCGAATTCGCCACCGGGGAAATTCCGGGCTTCGTCCATCTCTACTGTGGAGAGGAAGCCTCCGGTGTAGGCGTCTGCGCCCATCTTTCCGACACGGACACCATCGCCAGCACGCATCGCGGACACGGCCACTGTATTGCAAAAGGCGTTGCCGTAGACGGGATGATGGCCGAAATCTATGGCCGCCAGACAGGTGTCTGTCGCGGCAAGGGTGGCTCCATGCATATCGCAGATCTGTCGCTCGGCATGCTGGGCGCTAACGGCATCGTGGGAGGCGGACCGCCCCTGATCTGCGGCGCGGCGCTCTCTCATAAACTCCTGAAAGATAACGGTGTTGCCGTCGCTTTTTATGGTGATGGGGCCTCCAATGAAGGCAGCACGCTGGAAAGCCTCAACCTCGCCACCGTATGGCAGCTTCCGGCGGTCTTTGTCGTGGAAGACAATGGTTACGGCGAGGCGACAGGTGCTTCCTATGCCTGCGCCGGAACGCAGAAAGACCGGGCGGCAGGCTTCGGCATGCCCTATTTCGAGTGTGACGGCACCGATTTCTTCGCTGTTTACGAAACTGCCGGTGAAGCCATCGCCCATGCACGCTCCGGCAAGGGACCGGCGATGCTGCATGTGCATCTTTCCCGCTGGTATGGCCACTTTGAAGGCGACGCGATGACCTACAGGGCAGAGGGCGAAGTTGCGAGAGAACGGGCCGAGCACGACTGTCTTGTCAATTTCAGAAAGCACGTCACGGAAATCAGCCTGCTTGAAGCCTCGGCGCTGGATGACATTGATGCTGCGGTGAAAAGCGAAATCGACGCAGCCGTTGCCGCCGCCAAGGTCGCCCCTCTTCCGGAAGAAGCTGATCTTATGAGGGATGTTTACGTCTCCTACTGATCTCTCTTGCACAATCAAGGATAATAAAAATGAGCAGGAAAAGCTTTCGTCAGGCCATCAATGAAGCTCTGCGGCAGGAAATGCGTCGCGATCCCCGCGTGATCCTCATGGGTGAGGATGTTGCAGGCGGACGCGGCGGCACATCCGGCGTGAAAGATGCGTGGGGCGGCGTTCTGGGTGTCACCAAGGGCCTGCTGACGGAATTTGGGGAAGACCGCGTTCTGGACACGCCGATCACCGAAGCCTCCTATATCGGAGCGGCGGCAGGAGCCGCGGCGACCGGCCTCCGTCCTGTTGCGGAACTGATGTTTGTTGATTTTATCGGCTGCTGTCTTGATCAGATCATGAATCAGGCTGCCAAGTTCCGCTACATGTTCGGCGGCAAGGCACGCACCCCGCTCGTCATCCGGGCCATGTATGGCGCGGGCTTCAATGCCGCCGCACAGCACAGTCAGGCGCTCTACCCGCTCTTCACCCATATCCCGGGCCTGAAGGTGGTCGTACCATCTTCTCCCTATGAAGCGAAAGGCCTGCTCATCGAAGCCATCCGCGATGATGATCCTGTGATCTTTCTTGAAAACAAGGTCATGTATGACGATGAGGAAGATGTACCTGATGAGCCGTATACCATCCCGTTCGGTGAAGCCAACCTGACACGTGAGGGAGATGACGTCACGATTGTCGCTTTCGGACGCATGGTCAATCTCGCCAATCAGGCTGCTGACCGTCTGGAAAAGGATGGCATTTCCTGCACAGTCATTGATCCACGCACAACTTCACCGCTGGATACAGGAACAATCCTCGACTGCGTGGCTGACACAGGTCGTCTTGTGATTGTTGATGAGTCCAGCCCACGCTGCAATCTGGCGACCGATGTCGCTGCGCTGGTCGCGGAAGAAGCATTTGATGCCCTCAAGGCACCGATCCGGCGCGTTGTGCCTCCGCACACACCGGTTCCTTTCGCTACGGTTCTTGAAAATCTTT
The DNA here is from genome assembly GCF_000193495.2 of Acetobacter aceti NBRC 14818. Classification (NCBI taxonomy): domain Bacteria; kingdom Pseudomonadati; phylum Pseudomonadota; class Alphaproteobacteria; order Acetobacterales; family Acetobacteraceae; genus Acetobacter; species Acetobacter aceti. The sequence continues at coordinate 2,216,496 of NZ_AP023410.1, forward strand.
ATATGCCCAGCGTGGAAAAAATTGAAGCGGCCGTTCGTTCCGTTGCGGCCTATCGCGTGAAAGAGGAGGCCTGATTTATGAGTGGTACCATCACACCGATCACCATGCCGAAATTTGGCCTAGCCATGACCGAAGGCAAACTGGCAAGCTGGAGCCTTCCTGTCGGCAAGGAAGTCAAGGCGGGAGATGAAATCGCTGATATAGAAACAAGCAAGATTACAAACGGCTATGAAAGTCCTGCTGCAGGCATTCTCCGTCGGCAGGTCGCGCCGGAAGGTGAAATGCTGCCTGTCGGTGCACTGATTGGCGTTCTGGCGGATGCCGACGTTTCCGACGCCGAGATCGACGCCTTCATTCAGAATTTCAACGACAATTTCTCTTCAGGAGAAACGGAAGATAAAAACAGCGACGCAACTGCGCGCAAAATAGTGGACGTTGGCGATCTCAAAATTTCCGTACAGGAAAGTGGAAATAGAGAGACAGGAAGTAGCGTTCTTCTCATTCATGGTTTTGGTGGTGATGTCAGCAACTGGATGCTGACACAGTCGGCTCTGGCATCCTCACATCATGTGATCGCTTTCGATCTCCCCGGACATGGTGAGTCCACAAAACAGGTGGGAGATGGCACTCCCACAGGATTTGCAAAAACTGTTGAAGACCTGATCAAGGCATTGGATCTGTCTGAGGCACATGTCGTCGGGCATTCCCTCGGCGGCGCGATAGCGCTGGAACTGGCGAAATCCGCACCCAATCTGGTGAAAAGTCTGATCCTGATTGCACCGGCCGGGCTGGGTCAGGATATCAATATGAACTTTATCAATGGCTTCATTGATGCAGACAGACGAAAAACACTTGAACCTGTCCTGCAATATCTTGTGCATGACAAGAGTCTGATTTCCCGACAGATGGTGGAAGGGATCATTCGTTATAAACGACTGGACGGTGTGGTCAGCGGTTTGAAAACCATTGCCTCCGCCAATTTCCCTGATGGAAAACAGGCTGTTTCACTCAGATCTGTTCTGGAAACATTTGATAAACCCGTCCAGATTCTGTGGGGAGAACAGGACGAGATTTTGTCTACAAAAGATGCTGATGGACTTCCTGCCACCATTGGTGTGACGCGTTTTCCCGAGACCGGTCATATGCCGCAACTCGAGCAGGCTGCCGCAGTGAACAAAAAAATCAGCCAGTTTATCGAATAGCTGATCTTTCGCACGATGCGGTAATAGCTGCATCGTGCGTTTTCACGGTATTTCTCCCAAACCGGTTTTGTGGAGCCTGTCTGTTTTCGAAATTTCTGTAAGTTCATGAAACTCTACAGAACACTCAAAAAATCACTTCTGAAAATCAAAGAAAAGTTTTGGTGAAGCTTTTTCAAAAGCTTCAGAAGCCAGACCTTTCTAAAAACTCATCAAATCATTTTTTGCATATACCACTCACAACAATGCGAGAGAGGTTTATCGCAACCATTCCCGCGAACGCCCGTTCTCCTCATGACCACGTAACATTTCACTGGAGAATTTCATGGCGATAACCATCCCTCCCCAAAGTCAGGATCATCAACCCGGCGTTGAAGGCAAAATGAAGCCTTTAGCCATCCATATCCGTCCTGATTACAAGGGCAGCGGGAAACTGAACGGCAAAAAGGCGCTTATAACGGGCGGTGACAGCGGCATCGGACGAGCGGCGGCGCTGCATTTTGCGCGTGAAGGCGCTGATGTTGCCATTGTTTATCTGGAAGAACATGAAGACGCCAAGGAAACGGCTCGGCTGATCGAGGCAGAAGGACGCAAGGTCGTTCTTATCCCCGGCGATGTCTCCTCCAGCACATTCTGTAATGAAGCCGTCGAGAAAACCGTTTCCCAACTGGGTGGTCTTGATGTCCTCGTCAACAATGCGGGCGTGCAGTATGTCAGCAATGACCTGACCGACATTACCGATGAGGTCTGGCAGCGGCACATGGATGTCAACATCAACGGTTATTTCTATATGACCCGCGCCGCCCTGAAGCACCTGAAAGCAGGCGCGTCGATTATCTCCACATCTTCGATCAATGCCTTTGCCGGCAATAAGTCTCTGGTGGCCTACACCACCACCAAGGCTGCGGAAATGGGCTTCACAAGAGCGCTGGCCCTTCAACTCGCCGAAAAGAAAATCCGCGTGAACGCCGTAGCGCCGGGTCCAATCTGGACGCCATTACAACCTGCAAGTTGGGGGCCTGTCGATCCGCAGGCTGTCGCCGATATGGGCAAGAGCACACCGATGGGACGTATTGGCGAGCCAAGCGAAATGGGGCCTGCCTATGTCTATCTGGCCTCGGAAGATTCCTCTTACGTCACCGGCCAGACGCTCCACGTCAACGGGGGCATGATCATCAATGGTTGAGATGCTGCCATCCCTGATGGTGCCCACGTCAAGCTGGCTCCGTCGCTCCGTGCATCGCCGCTGGCTGGATCATCAAGGATTGCGGCTCCTCGATTTTTCAAAACCCTCCCACATCAAACTCGGTTTCGGCCCGCTCGATGCGAAAGGAAATCTCAGTCCCGATGCTCAGGCGGACACCATTCTCACGGCCCGGATGACACATTCCTATGCGATTGCCGCCATGCGGGGCGTGCCGGGATGCCTGCCTCTGGCCGAGCACGGCGTCGCAGCTCTCCGCGACGGACTGAAGGACAAGCTTCACGGCGGCTGGTTCACCGCCCCTCCGGAAATCCTGAAGACTGCTCAGGAGAAACGGAAAGAAAACTATCTTCACGCCTTTATCGCGCTGGCGGCGTCCTCGGCGCATGTCGCTGGTGTGGCTGGCGCCAGCGCGCTTCTCAAGGATGCTCCGCATATCTGGGAAACCCATTTCTGGAGTGAGGAAGAGGGTGTTTTTCGGGAAAGCTTCGCCGCCGACTGGTCAGATGAAGAAAACTACCGCGGCGCAAACTCCAACATGCACTCGGTGGAAGCCTGCATGGCGCTGGCCGATGTGCTCGACGCCCCTGTCTGGCGAATCCGCGCTCTCCGGAGCGCCGAGCGATTCATCCATCATTTCGCACGTGAAAACGGCTATGCAGTTCCGGAACATTTCGACCGTAACTGGAAACGCCTTGATGACTTTAACCGCGACAAACCAACGGATGACCTGCGTCCTTTCGGCATGACGCCGGGACATTTTGTGGAGTGGTCTCACCTTCTGCTCAAGCTGGAAGCTGCCCTGTTGCGTCAGGATGGACACGCGCCTTACTGGCTGCTGACCGATGCAATCGGCCTGTTCAACGCCGGCATGAAAGCCGGTTGGTCACGCAGCGGGACAGGCGGGCTGCTCTATACTGTTGATTTCCAGCTTGAGCCGGTCGTGCAGAACAAGCCGCACTGGTGTCAGGCTGAAGCGCTCACGGCGGCAGCCGCCCTGCTGAAACGAACGGGTCATGCCCCCTATGAGACGTGGTACCAGAAAATATGGGATTTCATTGATCTGCACATGATCGATCGGAAACTGGGAGGCTGGATTCAGGAGCTGGATGCAGACAATCATCCGTCTGAAGTCGTGTATCCCGGCAAGGCCGATCTCTATCATGCCTGGCAGGCGACATTGAATCCGCTTCTGCCGCTGTCACCCAGTTTCGCAACGGCCATTTCGGAACTGGATGGCTGAGTGTCTCTTTGTTGATGCGATCGTTTAGGGGCTTTGCCCCGTACCCCACAAAGGGACACAGTCCCTTTGATCCCATTTTTTTAAAATAAATAGGGATGAAGGGATCTGTGATCCCTTCCGGATGCAGGGCAGAGCCCAGTTTATACTCTTCAGTAAGGCAGCCAGTTCTTGTCGCCGCTTTCCTTGCACGCCTTGTCACCAACACTCATGCGGGCGGCCTTCAACGTATTCCGCAGCAGGCAGGCGATGGTCATCGGTCCCACGCCACCCGGAACCGGCGTGATGCGCCCGGCAATCGGCGCAACCTCGTCAAAGTCTACATCGCCGACCAGTCTGGTCTTGCCGCCTTCCGTGGGGATGCGGGTGATCCCGACATCGATAACGGTCGCGCCGGGCTTCACCCAACCCTTCTTCACCAGCCCTCTTTTACCTGTCGCGACAACCAGAATATCCGCCGTGCGGGACATCGCCGCAGGATCAACCGTGTCAATGTGGCAGATGGAAACCGTGCAGCCCTCATTGAGCAGCAGCAGCGCCATCGGCTTGCCGACCAGATTGGACGCACCGATGACGGTTGCGTTCAGTCCACGCAGATCACCCAACTCGGATTTCAACAGCATCAGGCAGCCGAGCGGCGTGCACGGAATAATCCCCGGCAAACCGGTCATCAGACGACCCGCATTGACCTCCCCGAGGCCATCGACGTCCTTGTTCGGCGCAATGGCGTTCGTGACGCGGAAGGGGTCGATATGCTTCGGCAGCGGCAACTGCACGAGGATGCCGTGAATTTCCGGATCCTCATTCAGACGCTCGATCAGATGCAGCAGAGATGCTTCCGATGTCGTCTCGGGCAACATGTGCATGAAGGAACGCATGCCCACGCGATGCGTCTCCAGCGCCTTGTTTCGCACATAGACTTCGCTCGCGGGATCATTGCCGACCAGCACCACAGCCAGACCCGGTGTCACACCATGCTTCTCGTGAAAGGCCCGAACCTCCTCCGCCGTCCGCTGGCGCAGGTTTTTCGCGAAAGCCTTGCCGTCGATCAGTCTGGCGCCTGCTCCGACGTTTTCCGGGGAACCGCTGGCTGTTTCTGACGCTGTCTTTTCGGACATTGGGCTTGGCCTTCCATGGGTGCTAGAATGGGCAGGTCGTATCAAAAGGCAGGAGGCGACATGGAACAGGCCGCTCAGACACCGCCGCTCAGTGACACGTTACCGGATGACGACACTGGATCGCAGCGTATACGCACGAACTTCATGAGCGACAATGTGGGACCGGTCTGTCCTGAGATTCTGGCCGCCATCGCGGCTGCGAATACAGGCGATGCGCCTGCTCATGGCGATGACGCCTGGACCGCCCGCCTCGAAGCCAGCGTCTCCGAAGTCTTTGAAGCCGAAGCCCGGGTTTTCCCTGTCGCAACAGGCACGGCAGCCAACGGCCTCGCTCTCGCGGCCCTGACACCGCCCTGGGGCGCGATCCTGTGCGATGAGAGCTCCCATATCTTTCGCAGGGAATGCGGTGCGCCGGAATTCTTCACCAGCGGGGCCAAGCTATGCCCGATTCCGTCGGCTGAAGGACGAATGCACACGGGACTCCTGTCCCGCACCATCGCCGATCTTCAGGCCGGTGGCCGACGACTGAGCCGCCCGACGGCCCTCTCCCTCTCCCTCTCACAGGCCACGGAGTGGGGGACCGTCTATACGATCGAGCAGCTTGTCGAGTTGACGTCGCTTGCTCATGACGCGGGTATGGGCGTGCATATGGATGGTGCCCGTTTCGGCAATGCTCTGGCGCATCTGGGTTGCGCGCCAGCGGATGCGACTTGGCGCGCAGGGGTCGATATTCTCTCGCTCGGCGCGACCAAAAGTGGTGCCCTTGCCGCCGAGATGGTGGTGATCTTCAATACAACGCTGGCTGAAGACATGGAGCGCCGCATCAAGCGCGCCGGTCATCTCTGGTCCAAGCAGCGCTTCATCAGCGCACAGATTCTGGCGTGGCTGGAGAATGATCTGTGGCTGCACAACGCCCGGCAGGCCAACGAAATGGCCGGGCGTCTGGCGCGCGGTCTGCTGCGTCATCCGGGTGCGACTCTGCCGTTCGACACGCAGGCGAACGAGGTCTTCGCCATCATGCCTGAACTTCTGGTGCAGGGGCTTGAGGCGGCCGGCTATATCTTCCTTCGCAGGACTGCGCCTCCAGGTGTGGAAGGCACGCTGGTCCGCTTTGTCATGTCTTACGACACGCAGCCCGCTGATATTGATGCGCTGCTTGAAGCATTGGCGTCGATAGAGTAGGAAATTTGAAGGGCTTCGCTGTTTTTCAGGGCTTTGCCCCGAACCCCACAAAGGGAGGCAGTCCCTTTGAACCCGATTTGTTAAAATAAACTGGGGTGAAGGGGAGAACCCGCTCAGGTTCCTGTTTTAAAAGCCTTGAGCAGAGAAATTTTATCAATCCACGTTTTTTAATAGATGCTTACCTGCTTAAACCAGAACCCTGCACGCTAAATCAGCAATAAAAACAATAAAAATTTTTGGGTGCCGCCTTTTTTTCCAAAAAGACGGTGTTCTTTTAGGCTTAAAAAAACTTCACCAAAAAAATCCTCTTGTAATTTACAGGAGACTTCAGAAACGAGCCAGACGCTCCGCTATGAGATCATAAGCAGCATCAACATCACACGTCCTGAGAAACAGCACGTTTTTCGGTAAATTGCTGATCCCCCACCAGTCTACGACCGTCATGCCCATTGTCAGCTCGCTGCCAGTCTCCACCCGCACATTGACCTGCCGTCCACGATAAAGATCCGGCTTCAGAAGCCAGAGCACAGTATTCGGATCATGCAGCGGCCCACCATCCGTACCGTATTTGTTGGCCTCAAAACGTTTCTCGAACCTTAGCCAGTCGGCAACGACCGGACCAACACGATTGGGAATGGCCGCAAGACGCGCCATACGAGCCGCGCTCGTGTGCAGAGTATGCGTCACATCCAGCGGCAGCATGGTAATGGGAATACCGGATTCCAGCACAATGGCGGCGGCATGGGGATCGACATAAATATTGAATTCTGCGCTGGGCGTAATATTGCCGACCTCCGAAAAGGCACCCGACATCGTGACAATCCGTCCGATCCGCGTCCGCAACGCGGGCTCGCGTGACAGGGCAAGCGCAAGATTGGTCATGGGACCGATCGCGCAGATCGTGATCGCCCCGACCGGGTTTTCCATGACGGAGCGAATGAGGAAATCGACTGCATGCTCGGAAGAAGCCATCGTCACCGGGTCAGGAAGGTCCGCTCCTTCAAAACCCGTCCGGCCATGCACATGCGTGGCGTTGACGGGCGCACGCAGGAGCGGCCGTTCTGCTCCACGACACACCGGAATATCAGGTCGACCGCCGAGTTCCATTGTCTTCAGAGCGTTGATTGTCGCCTGATCAACATCGACATTTCCCGAGACCGTGGTGACGCCAAGCAACTCGATCTCGGGACTGGCGAGGGCGAGGAGAATTGTCAGGGCGTCATCCTGTCCCGGATCTGTGTCGATGATGATTTTCAACGCCTGTTCTCCTCGTATGCCTTGTTCCGACCCCGGCAACGCGCGATCACTCCGGTAACAGAGCAAACAAAGTCTGGTTTCTGCAAGTGATCCCTTCAGCAGACAGCCAGAGGCTTTCCCTGTGAAACGAAGAGTTGTCCTTCTTCCTTACAGTCACATGAAAGGAACAAATAAAACCTTTCAGACACAACATGCTGTAGAACACAGAAATCATGATTACATTCTCACGTTTCCTCTCCCTGTCTTTCATCACCGGTTCCCTCTGGGTCTTTGCAGGGAACCCGGCGCAGGCTGCTCCAGCGCCAACACTTGACGAAGCAGCGCTCTACACCCAATCGGTTCTGGCGAAAGTTGGGGCCGAGCGCTTCACCGCTCCCGATTTTCATCCGGGCATTGTCCGTCATATGGTGATGTTTCGTTTTCGTCCGGAAGTGACTGCAACCTTGCGAAATGAGGTCACAAAAAGATTTCTCGCTCTCGCCAGTCAGTCTCATCGTCCAGACGGAAAGCCTGTGGTGGTTTCTATTGAAGCAGGCCCACAGAATAGCGGTGAAAATGTCGATCTTGGCCTTCAGGAAGGCTATCTGGTGACTTTCCGCTCGGAAGGCGACCGGAATTTCTATGTCGGACGCCCCGTCGTGACGGACAGCAGATATTTCGACCCGGCGCATGACGCGTTCAAAGCCTTTGCCGGACCTTATCTGGAAAAAGTCGTGGTGTTCGACTTTCCGGTCACGGTCACCAGTCAGCCATAAAGAAATTACTGATGAAGCTTTTTCCAAAAAGCTTCTGAGAACATCGCCTTTTTGAAAAAAGGCGATGCCCAAAAACTTTTATCTGTTGTTATGCTCACGCCACGCCCAGACGAATTGTGAGCTTCAGATTCAGGCGACAGGCGGAATGAGTGGCTGCGGCACTTCATCCTCGCTCCAGTCTCCCGCCTGCCATTCAGCCCGCAGATGCTCAGCGTGAGCCGACAGCGTGCCGTCTACAATCGCCGCACGGATGCCGCGCATCAGCCGCTGATAGTAGGCAAGGTTGTGCCATGTCAGCAGCATCGGTCCGAGAATTTCGTCAGCACGGAACAGATGATGCAGGTAGGCGCGGGAATGGCGCGTGCAGGCGAGGCAGTCGCAGTGCGGTGACAGCGGTCGGGCATCAAGCGCAAAACGTGCGTTACGCAGATTGATGTGACCGCGCTCTGTATAAGCGCGAGCAGTCCGCCCGGCACGGGTGGGCATCACGCAGTCGAACATGTCCACGCCACGCATCACGCTGCCCAGCAGGTCATCCGGTGTGCCGACACCCATCAGATAACGTGGCTTGTCATTCGGCATGAGCGGCGTTGTCACGTCGAGCGTGGAGAACATCAGTTCCTGCCCCTCGCCCACCGCAAGGCCGCCGATGGCGTAACCCTCAAAGCCAATATCCGTCAGCGCCTTCACGCTCTCGGCGCGCAGTTCCGGCTCCGTGCCACCCTGCACAATGCCGAACTGGCCGTAACCTTCCCGCTGGATGAACGCCTCACGCGAACGGGCTGCCCAGCGCATCGACATCCGCATGGAAGCGGCGATGGCCTCCGGTGCTGCGGGAAGAGCCGGACACTCGTCGAAGCACATGGTGATGGTCGCATCGAGAGCGTGCTGGATGTCGGTCGAGCGTTGCGGGTCAAGGCGATGTTTCGAGCCGTCGATATGCGACTGGAACGTCACGCCGTCCTGATCGAGCTTGCGCAGTGCGCCAAGCGACATGACCTGAAACCCGCCGGAATCCGTCAGGATCGGGCCGGACCAGTCCATGAATTTGTGCAGCCCACCGAGTTGTTTCACCCGCTCCGCACCGGGGCGCAGCATCAGGTGATAGGTGTTGCCCAGCACGATCCCTGCCCCTGTCGAGCGTACGGCGTCCATGGTCATGGCCTTCACCGTGCCAGCCGTGCCGACGGGCATGAAGGTCGGTGTCTGGACCGGGCCGTGCGCCGTGTGCAGCGTGCCGGCACGGGCCAGTCCGTCAGTGGACTCGCAGATCCAGCGGAAAGTGCTGCTCATGAGGAAAAGCCTTTTGCTGTGAAAGAGATATGGAGCGCTGCCCCATACCCCGGCAGGAAGCCCGGCTTCCTGCACCTCGTTTTGCTAAAAATGGTTTCCAAAGGCGAGCCTTTGGTGGGGTGCGGGGCAAAGCCCCGATAGGGAAAGGTCTCTGCCTTTAACCAGCCAAAGGCGGTGCCTTTGGAAACATCTTGCTGAATCATGATACTTCTGCACGCCTAAGCAGACAGGCATCACCGTAAGAATAGAAACGGTAGCCGTCGCGGACCGCGTGCTCATACGCCGCCTTCATCCGCTCCGTGCCTGCAAAAGCGCAAACCAGCATGAACAGTGTCGAGCGCGGCAAATGGAAGTTGGTCATCAGCATATCGACCGCGCGGAACTTGAAGCCGGGATGAATGAAAATCGAGGTATCGCCATCGAATGGCATCACGCGCCCGTCTTCCGTTACCGAGCTTTCCAGCAGCCGCAAAGTGGTCGTCCCGACCGCAACGATCCGACCGCCCTGTTCCTTCACAGCGTTGATCCGGTCCGCTGTTTTCTGCGTGATGATGCCGCGCTCGGCATGCATGTGATGGCCGGACAATGTCTCGGCACGCACTGGCAGAAACGTGCCTGCACCCACGTGCAGAGTCAGCGTCTCACGTCCAACACCAGCCTCGTCGATACGACGCAATAAGTCGGGCGTGAAATGCAATCCGGCCGTAGGAGCCGCGACCGCGCCACGATGCTCGGCGAAAATGGTGCGGTAATCGCTCTGGTCCTCGGCAGTGGGGCCTTGCGGGCGGGCGATATAGGGAGGCAGCGCCAGCGCCCCGGCGGTTTGAAGGAATGCATCGAATGCGTCGCCTTCCGCACTGAAACGCAGTGTGGCACCGCCCTGCCCGTCGAGCGTGGCCACCTCCGCCGTATCGTCCGTGCCGGGAAAGGTCAGCGTGTCACCGAGCTTGAGGCGCTTGGCGTTGCGGATCAGTGCGCTCCACGTGCCATCTGCCTGATGCTGATCAAGCGTAACGCCGATTTTTGCTTCACCACGGCGGGCATGAAGCTGCGCCGGGATGACCGCTGTGTCGTTCGCCACCAACAGATCGCCTGCCCGCAACAGGCCCGGCAGATCGGTCACATGCCGGTCGATAAACGGTGCCTTAGGATCGGCAGGCACATCCAGCAGGCGGGCGCTCTCACGCGGTCGCGCAGGATGCTGCGCAATCGAACTCTCGGGAAGATGAAAATCGAAATCGGCGGTACGGTCGTCCATAGGGCCAGCGTTTACGGAATTTGGCGGTTCTGTGCCAGTCATCATGAGAAAAATGATGCTGTTCATCGTCCCAGAATGTTCAGGAAGTGGAGTACGTGCATTGGAGCGCAGTCACGAGCTCTTCCAGTAATTTCTGAGAAACAATCACATTTCAATTTTGATCGCACAGACTTCAACTAGCCATCTGGAAAGCTTCGAATCCAAGATTCCTCTTGTGCTTGTTCTTATTTTGTTCCAAATAGGAACAAACGCGAACAAATCCTTAACAAGACGTTTTTGCCAGATCACTACGATTTTCTCGCAGGGACGCCTTGATAAGAACAGATTACGGAACATATGCGGAACAGGGATAATTCCCCATGCCGCACATTGCGGGAAGGGTCAGGCTTGTGACAGACTCGTCAATCAGTGCGGTTTTTACACCTGACGAACCATCATTGTTCGCTCTCATGGGCGGAACAACAGGTGGAAACGGGTTTCGAGGAATGGACATGGACAAGACGAAGGCCCTTGAAGGGGCGCTGAGCCAGATTGAGCGTGCTTTCGGCAAAGGGTCGATCATGCGCCTCGGACAGCGTCCGAAAGAAGAAGCCGATGCGATCTCAACCGGGTCGCTCGGTCTTGATATCGCGCTTGGCATCGGCGGCATGCCGCGCGGTCGTATTGTCGAGATTTATGGGCCGGAAAGCTCGGGCAAGACGACGCTGGCGCTGCACATCATTGCCGAAGCCCAGAAAAAGGGCGGCACCTGCGCCTTTATTGACGCCGAGCACGCGCTTGATCCTGGCTACGCCCGCAAGCTGGGCGTTGATGTGGACAATCTGCTGATCAGTCAGCCGGATGCCGGTGAACAGGCGCTGGAAATCGCGGACACACTCGTCCGTTCCGGCGCTGTTGACGTGCTGGTGGTGGACAGTGTCGCGGCCCTTGTTCCGCGCGCAGAACTGGAAGGCGATATGGGCGACAGCCATGTCGGTCTTCATGCCCGTCTGATGAGTCAGGCGCTGCGTAAGCTGACTGGCACGGTCTCACGTTCCAACACGCTGCTGGTGTTCCTGAACCAGATCCGTCTGAAGATCGGCGTGATGTTCGGCAATCCGGAGACGACGACAGGCGGTAACGCCCTGAAGTTCTACGCCTCCGTGCGTCTGGATATCCGTCGGATCGGGTCCATCAAGGACAAGGATGAGGTTGTCGGTAACCAGACCCGCGTGAAAGTGGTCAAGAACAAGATGGCTCCTCCGTTCCGGCAGGTGGAATTCGACATCATGTATGGCGAAGGCATCAGCAAGATGGGCGAGCTGATCGATCTTGGCGTGAAGGCCGGCGTGGTCGAAAAGTCGGGAGCGTGGTTCTCCTATGACAGCCAGCGGGTTGGTCAGGGCCGTGAAAACGCCAAGAACTTCCTGCGCGAGCATCCGGAGATGGCTCATGCCATCGAGCATCGTATTCGCGAGCAGGCCGGTGTGGTTGCCGAAGCCATGATGGACGGCCCGGACGAGGGCGAAGAGCACTAATCTTGCGAAAGGTTTCTCCCTGATGTCAGAAGAATATTTTGACATCAGGAATATTTTTTACAGCCTGATGCGACTGGTTGGCAAAAAAGCATCAGGGCGTGTCGTCAGTTAAGCCTGAGCATCCAGAAGCGGCTCTCTCTGCCCGGGAGTAAGGGAAAGAGCCACAGCCTTTCCTGTGGCATCGACGGTGACGTTGATCGTCGTGGTCAGTTCGCGTCCTTTTTTTACGGGCACTCGTGCTGTCGAGCATCATGTATTCATTGTCATGATCGGCGATCAGATGCCGGAAAACCTGCCCGATGACACCGTTTACGCACCAGTGGCGTAACCGCCGGTGGATGGATGCTCTTCCAGTCACCGAACAGGCAGGCAGCCGCGTCAGGGAATGCCAGCGCGATGGGGTGATACAGCACAGCCTCTACAAACAGACGGCTGTCCGATGCTGTTCCTCCGACATGATCTTCACGACCAGGGAGAAAGTCCTTTATCCGCTCGCACTGGCTGTCGCTCAGTCCATACCGGCGTATTCCCATCGCTCCCTGAAGACAGGGAGAAAACGTCACAGATCAAATGGAAGTACAAGCGTCTTTCAACCGTGTGCTCACTGACGATGCAATCTGGGTCGTATCTAATATCTCATTGATGAGTGTTGGCGGATTCTGCGCGGTGTTCCGCTCCCCATGCGGCCAGTATGAATACCACTTTTTCCAGCTTTTTCCCTGATGATGTTAATGCATATTTACGGTTTTTGCCGTCTGGCTCTGATTTGTGCCGTGTGATGGTGCCATTAACCTCCAGCTCGCGCAATTCGCGAGAGAGCATGCGAGGCGAAATGGTCGCTAAAAGCCGTTCAATATCCGCGAAGCCCTTGGGTCCGCTCAACAACGTGCAGACAATCGCCAACTTCCACTTGCCGCTGACAACTGCCAGGGCATCACGGATCGCCAGAACGAAGGCCTTTTTGCACAGGTCGTGATTTTCCGGCTCAATTTCCATTTGATGTTTCATTTTGCCCTCTGCCGAACTGGAGTCTGAACTATACAGGTTGATAGTGCTTTAGCGCTTCAATCCCTTTAAGTACTCGCAATGTGATCGGGGGTTGTGATGATACTGATTGGTGGTTCGACTGGCCAACTGGGTAGCGCTGTTGTGGCCCAATTAGCGAAACAGGGAGCAAAAGGTAATTTTGCCGTCCTTGCTCGCAATGCGGAGAAAGCCAAGGAATATTTCAACCAAGGGATCGAGGTCCGTCTGGCGGATTACGACTACCCTGACAGCTTGTCTGCCGCTTTAGACGGAATAGAACGTTTTCTTTTCATTTCCACCATGTCGCAGAATCGTGGCCCCCAACAGAAGGCAGTGGTCGATGCCGCTCATGCCGCGGGCGTCAAGCATATCGTCTATACTGGGCATGCAATCAAAAATATCGACACATCAGCAGTCCGTGAGCTGATGAAGAGCCATTTTGAGACAGAGGACCATATCCGGGCTTCGGGTATGGAATGGACCTTCCTGCGCAACACCATGTATGCGGAAGCCATTCCCGAAATTGTAGGTCGGGATGCGGTAAGCAGTGGAATCTCGGTGCCGGGCGGGACAGGGCGGGTGCCTTACGCTCTACGCTCTGAAATGGGTGAAGCAACAGCGAACCTGCTGCTAAATGATGGTCACACTGGGAAGACTTACAATATCACCGGCAATGACAATCTGAGTTATGACGATCTTGTACAGATATTGTCACGATTGACTGGAAGACAGCTGGAATATCGAAATATTTCAGAACAACAATTCAGTGACGCCTTACAGGCGGCTGGAATGCCTGATTTTCCAATCTGGCTTACGCTAAACACGCTACGAGACATCAAGTCCGGGCAATATGATCTCCGGTCGCGGGATCTTGAAACACTTCTCGGACGCCCTCCAGCATCAGGTGAGAAGATGTTGAACGAGGTGTTCAGTATCGCTCATTAACACCACCAAGAGTGGACGAAGTTAGCAATTTTTGGGCTTGGGATGTCCCCCTGCCCTCCGCAATAGAAAAGAAGAGGTTGTCATGAACACTTCTCCCCGTGCTGTCGTAGAGAGCATGTTTGCCGCTTTCGAAGCCAAAGACCTTGCCGCCGCACTTGTCACCGTTTCGACAGACACACTCTGGATCCATCATGGTACACAGAAGATGCCGTCCGTACGGTTTGAAGGCAAACATGGTGCGGAGCAATTTTTCCAGACCAGCTTCAACACCATGAAGATAGATTATTTCCGTCCGCTGGCTTTTATCGAGCAGGGCGACAAGGTCGTTGTACTCGGTGAGGAAAGTTATACTATGGACGGAATCGATGGCAAGCTCACTAACAAATGGGTTCAGGTCTACACAGTCACCAATGGTTTGATCAGCAAGATGGAGGAGTTCGCCACTTCAGCGGATCCCGCGTCTTACATAATTGTCAAATAACAACGTACATAGCTCTACTTTGTCAGTAAATTTCAAGAGAGATAGAAGGATCTCTTGTTGCCTGATCGCAGCTTCGTGGACGAACAATTACGTTTTTGCGGCTATACGCAACTGATCAAGTAAGCATCATCCTACGGCTGCCGTGTCCACGTTGCGACAGGACAATCAACCTCCTATTGGGCTCTTGGACTTGTCCTGTGAAATACGGGCGCTGTATGCGACAAAAATGGCAGTCAGGAGTGACGTGTTCTCCGAAAACACGGCCACTTTGAATTGGAATTTTCCACTTATGTTCCTGTAGGCGGGATGCAGGCCGTGATGTCCCGTCCTGAGAAAGACTGCCTGATCCGTTCCATCTGGCGCCCAGACAGAAAAAACCCGTCACTCACAGCCTCACCTCCATCGGTAAGTCTGTGAATCACAACAATACGCTCAGTTCTCCGTTCAATGAATTCACCGGTCCTGAGCCAAGAGGTCTCTGCCGCGCCGATATATATTTACCTTATCCCGAAAGAGTGGCTCCCTGCCTTTTCTGACCATGAAGGGACAGGGATCGTCGGACCTCTCTGCAGACCATTACTGGCAGTATGGAGAGATAGGGTAAAACATGATGCTGATTTGCCAGCTTACTGACGACGCGCCCTGATCTCATATACGCTGATGCCAACAATCAAACCAAACAGAAACAGATAGCTTGAGACGTGACCGGGTATGATCGCGGTAAGGGCGGGAGCCGGACAAATCCCGGAAAGCCCCCAACCAACCCCGAACAGAGCGCTGCCAATAACAAGATTCCTGTCGATATGTCTGGCGGTTGGCATATGAAAGCTGACGTCCAGAACAGGTTTTTTCATTTTTCTTTGAAGAAGAACCGCCAGTGCGGCAAGACCTGTCGCACCCATCAGGACAAAACACAACGAAGGATCCCATTGGCCCGTGACGTCCAGAAATCCCTGCACGCGTTGGGGATCAAGCATGCCGCTGAAGCAAAGTCCCAGGCCGAACAGGAGCGCGCTTGCAAAAGTGGCAGCCAGATAAAAAATCATGATCTATTTCCAAAGCGTCAGTCGTAAAATCGCTACGGTTATCATGCCGGAAAGCAGAAAGACCGGAACGGCCACGAAAGAGCGGGGCGAAAGGCGGCCAAGCCCCAGAATACCATGTCCGCTGGTGCAACCGCCTCCCAGACGTGCTCCATATCCGGCGAGTATGCCGGCAGGAAAAAAAACGAACCATGGAACCTGAAAATGCATTTTCGGCCAGTGGTCGGTCAGAAGAGTGTAAACCAGAGGCGCGACGATGAGACCGGCCAGAAAGGCTCCGCACGCGACGCGCCTGTGTCCGACGAGAAAACCAGCCAGAATGCCACTCACCCCGGCGATCCGTCCGTTGAGCAACAGCAAAGCCGATGCTCCGAGGCCAATAAGTATGCCGCCCAAAAAACTCTGGAGATAGGAGCTGGTCATAATTTTCCTTCTTACCAAGAGCATCTTGATGAGACTCTTTTCCATGCAACCTGAAAGGGATATATTTTGAAACTGCCTTATAATGACCGGAAACCAGCTTGTTGATATTCACCGGGTTCCGGCAATCCGGTTATGATTAAATAAGAACAATAACTCGTTTTCTGTCAGGAACGAGGTAACTGATGCAACGCCCTTACAAGCACATCTACATCCTCAAATGTGTTGTAGAGACCGAAAGACGCCCTGACCGTTTCCTCCACTCCAAACCGTCGTAGTGACGGCTGGGCGCAATGATGTCCCGAACGGGCTGCGATGCCTTGCCGGTCGAGATGTCGCGCCACGTCTCCAGCCGTGTGTCCGTCGATCACGAAAGACACGACACTCGCCTTGCGCGCTGCCTGCCCTATGATCCTGAGGCCCCGGATTTCAGCAAGCTGGGGGGTCACGTATTCCAACAGTGCGTGTTCATGCGCGGCAATGGCGGAGAGCCCCAAGGACTGGAGATAGTCCACTGCGGCGCCCAGACCAACAGCTCCTGAGATATCAGGTGTTCCTGCCTCAAATTTTTCTGGAAGCCCCTGAAATTCAGTATGTTCGAACGTTACATCACGGATCATGTGCCCTCCCCCTTGCCAGGGCGGCATCGCGTCGAGTAGCGCCCGCTTGCCATAGAGAATGCCAATGCCGGTCGGACCGTAAATCTTGTGACCCGACAGAACCAGAAAGTCCGCATCCAGAGCTGTCACATCAATCGGCAGATGGGGCGATGACTGCGCTGCATCGACCAGCACGAGGATTCCCCTCGCATGGGCCAGAGCGATGATCTCTTCCACAGGATTGATCGTGCCAAGGGCATTGGCGACGTGTGTCACGGAAACGATCTTTGTTCTGGATGTAAGAAGTTTTTCAAAATCCTCCAAAATGATTTCGCCGCGGTCATTGACTGGCGCAGCCTTCAGTTCCGCACCGGTTTTCCGGGCGAGCAGCTGCCAGGGCACAATATTGGCATGATGTTCGATGGTAGAAACAACGATACGATCGCCTGCCCCGATATTTGCTGCGCCGTAGCTCTGGGCCACGAGGTTGATTGCTTCGGTCGTGCCCCGCAGAAAGACGATCTCGGCGGCTTCCTTCGCTCCGATGAAGCGACG
Source organism: Acetobacter aceti NBRC 14818 (assembly GCF_000193495.2). Classification (NCBI taxonomy): domain Bacteria; kingdom Pseudomonadati; phylum Pseudomonadota; class Alphaproteobacteria; order Acetobacterales; family Acetobacteraceae; genus Acetobacter; species Acetobacter aceti. Next base: position 2,233,588 of record NZ_AP023410.1, read on the forward strand.
CAGTTTCTCACGGGCTCCCTCGAACGCATCGGTGGCTCTGGCCGCAAGGGTATGGGCCCCTCGATGAATATTGGAATTGTCCCTTTCATAGAAGGATGAAATCGCATTGATGACAGACAAGGGCTTCTGTGTCGTCGCTGCGTTGTCCAGCCACACCAGCTGGTGTCCGTTCACACGCTGGTTCAAGATAGGAAAATCCTGTCGGGCGCTGACCGGATCGTAGCCTTGTGAAAGAGCAGCTGTGAAGCGACCTGGCACGTCGGATGAAAGATGCTCAAGAAAATAGGGACGCCCCCCATAGCCCGACGTTGGGTCGCGGAAAGCGCCTGTCAGCCACTCGGTCCCGCCCGTGTAAGGAGAAGCGCTGCCATACGATGAAATCAGGCGCCCCTCCAGTTTGGACGGGGTCTCAGGAGAAACCGGAGCGTGCGACCAGACAGGCTCGAAGGAAGAAGCGTCATTTCCGGTGGCAAATCCGGTGGGACTTGTCTCAGGGACGGATTTTTCTTCCCGCAATACGTCGCGAAAGGCACGGGAGACAAGGGCGTTTACCGCGCTCTCCTCCTCACCCTCAAAGATATCAGGTGTAGTCATGATAGTTTCCGACCAGCACGTTATCGAGGCGAGCAATTGCGTCTTCGACAAGGATGGCTGCCGAGAAATAACGCGTAATCAGATGTGACGCGACCGAATACTGGTCTGTGCCGCTGTAGCGCACGGACAGACCGGGCTCCACTTCACCGGTAATGCCGGTATTGTGAAGGCCGACCACGCCCTGTTCTTCCGCGCCGGTACGCAGCAGCAGAATGGAAGTTTCGCCCGCGTCGGAAACAGGGATTTTGTCCGATGGTACCAGCGGCAGTCCACGCCAGGTCAGGAACGGTGATCCGAAAAGCGTAATGGTCGCGGGCGGCACACCCCGTCGGGTCGCTTCCCGTCCAAAGGCGGCGATCGCACGGGGATGCGCCACGAAGAAAGCAGGACGTTTCCACACGCGCGAAATCAGTTCGTCCAGATCGTCAGGCGTTGGGGGACCACTGCGGGTCGGAACACGCTGGGCTGGCGAGGTTTCATTGAGCAGGCCGAATTCGGGATTGTTGAGCAATTCCCATTCTTCACGCTCACGGATCACGTCAATGACTATACGCACCTGTTCACGAAGCTGATCAAATTCGTTGCTGTACAAATCAGTGATGCGGGTGTGCGTGCGCAGGACCGTCTGCAACGTGTGTAGGTAATATTCACGCGGATTAGGCTGATAGTCCACGAAAGCTGTCGGAAGACGCTGTTCACCATCCACACTTTCCAGTGCCTCGATCGCGGCTTCGCCATAGGTGTTGATGCGCTGTCCGTTTACCTCTCGCAGAGGCGTGGATAATTTCTTGCCCAGCCACGCAAACCGGCTTTCCGCCGTGCGTGGAAGAACCAGCACCACGCTATCAGTCAGAGCCTTCAGTTTTCCTTCCTTCGTCAGCAGACTATACTGCCCCGCGCCTATCAGAGCACGACGCACAGACTTGCCGCCCGAACCATGAACCAGCTCTTCCACGCCGCCTGACGCTACGACCAGAAATATCGCTTTACCGGGGAGTTCCTCACCCGCTTTCACGACATGCGTTTCGAAAGCGCTTGCCAGATCGACAAGATCCTTGTGTTCGACGTCAGTCAGAGCCGGTACGGCAAAAAAACCTTCAGGTGTCAGCGTTGTTTTCTTGCCCTCACCCGAGAAGATGAATCCGTTGAACTGCGGCGCAAGAATGCGACGACGATTCACACGGAAAACACCGCCGCCAACGTTTACCCACGGCAGCAGACGATGAAGCCAGCGAGGCGTGTGGGCGAGATTCTGGATACGCGTGACATGCGCGGTTGAGAGCTGACGGGCGGACAGATTGCGGTCAAGTGCTGTAGGTCCGTTATAGGAAACTGCAGGGGAAGTGGTCATAATTTTCTCTCTGTCTGATAACTCGAAAAGAGGAGTATCTTTGAATTTTCAATGGGAGTTGAGAAAACTTCAGGATGTGGAAGACAGGACGGAGACATTTCGACATCGCGGATATGTAATACCGGTCTCCAATGGCTCACCTGTTTTTTCTCTCATTGGCTTTCCTCGTTTTTTCTTCAGTTTAGCGCCACCGATGGAAACAAGTTCCGAAGCCATGCCGGAAATTTTTTCGCTTATTCCGATCTGATATGATTCAAAAAGCATTTTCCTAGATCACCCAGTTTAGAGACGGGAGAGTCTGAAGAGACGACAAATCCGCATGAGGTTTTCCAATCGCATGTGCCGGATTGCCGACGACCGTAGTGAACGGAGAAAACAGGTGCAGAATGATTGCATCGGCGTCTGCACCTCTACGCGCCACATTCTGAAGCAGAGCGACATCATCCTCGGTCACGGCAGTTTCTCCCGCAAAAATGCCACCGATGCGCGCACCGGAATGGATATCGACCGCACAAATTTCAGAAGCGTATCCCTGAAGATATCAGGCCAGTGATTTCGACCGCCTGCCCATAGCCAGTGCGTCACTCGATGGTTTTGGCAGGTTCAGAGCGCCAATCAATGACCCAATTGATACCTCAATCCCAATTACGTGCGCCTGCTTCTGGCGCAACGTTCGATCGGACATCGACTCTCACGGATTTTGAAGCGTAACATAGGTTTAGATTACCTCGTTGTTTCCGAACAATATAGAAACAGCTTTATTTATTCAGGGTAGGTAGAGGACCGCAAGGCCGTCAACCTCTATAACAGATACTGTTTGGTAAAATGCATTAATCTTAAACATAACGAATTTTAATATAACACCCTTGTGATGAGCTGATTTAAGGCTTTTTGGCGACGATTTCTGGTTACATGACGACTCTTCGTTTTGTTATTGTTTTGGATCACACATGGGCAGGTAGCCTGCATTCCCCTGAGTGGTGCCGACGCAGAGAGTGCTGACCGCACGATCTTGGGCCTATGCAGAATAAGCAACCCGTCTTTGCGTTCGGGGCGCGATACCGCAAGCTCAGATTTAGAAAAACTGTCGAAAAAATAATCGATCTTTGATAAGATATTCTATCGATCCATTGGAGAGATAGTTCAGCGCCCAGATCATCACTATTCTGAACATCAGCACCGGATCAAACGATGGGTGTTCGCTTTTACGACCATACTCCAATCAGGGTCGACGGACCTTGGATATTTAGTCCCGTGATTTGATGGACTGGATTGATGATGAATTTTTCTGGTTCTGACGACCAAGTCCTGCAGATGTATTCATAAGGTACGAGGCCCCTGAGGGTCTTTGAGCCTTCGTCCGAAATTATAGGCGGCCATGAAATCCTTGAGATGTGTCCCCAACGGGTCATGACTGTCGTAACGGAACAGTTGCTTCCCTGATCGTGCGGTTCATCCGCTCGACCTGCCCATTGGTTCGGAGGATTGGACTTTGTCTGACGATGCCCGATCCCGCGGGCCTCGCAGATCATGTTGAAACGCATGGTGCGTGACCATGCCATGACCCAAACGGTGACCAGTGGTCCTGTCAGCAGAAATCATTCCCGCATTATGTTTTTTCGGATTTCTTCCATGCAATACGGTGCAGCAGGCTGGAATCAACCTCAAAACTGTTAGACTACCAATCCCATTTTCATTTCTGACGATGCGAATGACTTTAAATTATCAATCACCCTGCTATCTGATTACTACCTCGAAGCTGATGATCGACCTGCCTTTCAAAATGCTCTGACATCTTCCCTGCCAAGCATCATCACAAGCGGCGACCTGAGCCTTGTCAAACAGGATCAGGTTTCACTCTATAGTTTTGAAAAAGAGCAGAACCTCGATCGCTCTGCTCCAGATCCTTTTCAACTGATCAGGACGCTGTGCCGCCCACCGTCAGACCTGTCATTTTCAGCGTAGGCTGTCCCACTCCGACAGGAACGCCCTGCCCGGCCTTGCCACAGGTGCCAATCCCCGGATCAAGCGCCACATCAGAGCCGATCATGGAGATTGACGTCATCGCATCAGCACCGTTGCCGATCAGGGTCGCCCCTTTAACGGGTGCCGTCACTTTTCCATCCTCGATCATGTAGGCCTCGGAGGCTGCAAACACGAATTTACCTGACGTGATATCCACCTGCCCGCCACCAAAATTCACGGCGTAGAGTCCGCGCTTCACTGAGCGGATCATGTCGTCCGTGCTCGCCTGTCCCGCCAGCATGAGCGTGTTGGTCATGCGAGGCAGCGGCATATAACCGTAAGACTGGCGACGACCGTTCCCTGTCGGGGCAACGTCCATCAGACGGGCGTTCAGGCGATCCTGAATGAAGCCTGTCAGGATGCCGTCCTCAATCATGACCGTCCGACCCGAAGGCGTGCCCTCGTCATCGACAGTCAGACTGCCACGACGATCAGGCAATGTGCCGTCATCCACCACCGTCACACCGGGACTGGCGACGCGCTTTCCCATCAGGTCCGAGAACATGGACGTCTTCTTGCGGTTGAAGTCACCCTCCAGACCATGACCGACCGCTTCATGCAGGAGAATGCCGGGCCAGCCGGAGCCTAGCACGATTTCCATTTCACCAGCCGGAGCAGGCCGCGCATCCAGATTGATCAGGGCAGTCCGCAGCGCCTCGTTCACACCATGCTGCCAGGCGCTTTCCTCCAGCAGTTTCGTCACACTGTAACGACCACCAAAGCCGTAGGTGCCACTTTCGCGGCGACCATCCTTTTCCACCACGACAGAGATGTTGAGGCGCACCAGCGGGCGGATATCGGCGACTCTCAGCCCATCCGCCCGGATGATCTGCACTGCCTGCCACTCGGACGCGATGGAGGCCATCACCTGCACGACCCGGCTGTCCTTGCCGCGTGCATAAGCGTCGATCTGACCGAGCAAAGCAGCGCGACGGGCAAAATCCGTCTCATGCAGCGGATTGTTGTCGCTGTAGAGGCGCGTGTTGGTCGATCGCGGAGGCGGCGCCATGATGCCGGACCGGCCATTTCTTACGGCTGACACGGTCTCAGCAGCGCGCCTGAGGGACGAGGTGCTGATCTCGTCGGAATGGGCAAAACCGGTTTCCTCACCCAGCACGCTGCGCAGGCCAAAACCGCTGGACGTATCGAAAGAAGCCGAACGAATGACTCCATCATCCAAAGCCAGCCCTTCACTTTCCCGGTATTCCAGAAAGAGCTCCCCGTCCTCCATGCCTTCCAGCGCATGGGCGGTCATGCTCTCAGCTTCATCCCGACTCAGCAGGCCACCGGCGCGTTCGAAGAAAAGATGATCCGTGGCGGCAAGAGGCCCAAGCCCCGCGACCGAGGACTGCACGCTCTTTTCACCGGCAGATACAGCGACATTCCGGGTTGAGGCAGTGGACGACATGGGCAAGACTCCGGGGTAGAAAGTGGGAACGTCCTTATGGGTGTTCACCATCACGATACACCCTTATGTCATAACCGGTTTCTTCCGGCCCGGAAAACCCGCAGAGGGTTATTGCGTCATTATCCTGCAAGGACACGGTCGCACGAAAGGATTTCTCTTGAGGCGTCACCATTTCTCCTTACTCGTATGTTCTCTGGCCTCCAGCCTTTTCGCCTCTTCCCTGCTGTCGTCATGGCCAGCTTCTGCGCAGACCACAGGGACCGGAGACCCGGCAATGACTTCCGATTTTCGTGATAAATCCGCCCCTTTACTGCCGCCCACCATCACCCTGCATCCTGCAATCACACCTCCGCCTCAGGCTCCAAGACTCCCGTCCCAGCAGGACCTGCGTCCTCCCTCAATTGCTCTGGACGGATTATTTTCCGACATCGGAAAGGCCCACATCTTTACGGACGCGAAAGCCGCAGCAGACGCCTATCCGAACCGACCACCGGAAGAGATTCTGGCCACATGGCGGGCGCAGAAGAATGATCCGGGCTTCGATCTGAAAACCTTTGTCGCCACCTATTTCACGATCCCGGCCATCACCTCCGCCGCCTATCAGCGCAAGCCGGGCGAAAACGTGCGGGATTACATCACCGGCATGTGGGATGTGCTGACAAGGCAGCCGGACACTCCTGTTCCCTGGTCATCACTTCTGCCACTGCCGGAAAAATACGTTGTGCCCGGAGGCCGTTTTACGGAACTCTATTACTGGGACACCTATTTCACGATGATCGGCCTGTATGAGGGCGGACGCATTGATCTGATGCGCTCCACCTACAGGGATCTGGCGTCGCTGATCGACCGCTACGGACATATTCCGAACGGCAGCCGGACCTATTATCTCGGCCGTTCCCAGCCTGCTTTCTTCGCGCTGATGACAGATCTTCTGGCAAGCCATGACGGCAACCGGACCTACATCAAGTATCTGCCGGAACTGCAACGCGAATACGAATACTGGACCGATGGAGAGACGAAGCTCGCGCCCGGTCATGCGTGGCGGCATGCTGTCCGGCTGAAGGATGGCACCCTGCTGACCCGCCCGTGGGATGATCTCGATACCCCACGCGACGAGAGCTACCCGCAGGATATCGCCACGGCTGCGTCAACCTCCCGCCCCTCTTCCGAGGTCTGGCGCAATCTGCGAGCCGGATCTGAAACAGGATGGGATTTCTCGTCACGCTGGCTGCAGGACCGTCACACGCTCTCCACCATTCACACGACGGATCTCATCACGATCGAGATGAGCTGCATGGTGGCGCACCTCGCGCAAACTCTTTCCCGCACCTACGAGCTTACAGGAAACAAACAGAAGGCCGCCTTCTACAAGGCAGATGCAGACCGCCGCATTGCCGCTATCCGTCGCGTGTTGTGGGATCCGAAAAGAGGGGCTTTTTACGATTACGACTGGAAAGCCGGGAAGTTGACCGATGTGCTGTCAACGGCGACGGCTGTGCCTCTATTCCTGCATATCGCCACAGACCAGCAGGCGCATATCGTTGCGAAGACCCTGAAGGAAAAACTTCTGAAACCCGGAGGGCTTGTCGCAACGGATGTCACCAGCGGACAGCAATGGGATTCACCAAACGGCTGGGCTCCGCTCCAGTGGATGGCGATCAAGGGGCTCAACCTGTATGGCGAGGATGTTCTGGCACAGGATATCGCAGAGCGTTGGATGAAGCGCGTCATAGGCACTTATGAAAAAAGCGGTGTGCTTCTGGAAAAATATGATGTCGTCAATCCAGAGATCAGTCCGACAGGAGGTGCTGGTGGCGGTGAATATCCGATGCAGATCGGTTTCGGGTGGACCAATGGCACCCTGCTCGGGCTGATGAACCGTTATCCCCAAGTCGCCCAGCATATTCTGGGTCAATATCCTTATGCAGGACAGGCTTCCAAAAACGATTCCTCTCCGGGTAGCGGTCCAGCAGAAAATCCGCAGCCGATTCCTCTGACCACGAAACAGACGCTTTCATCCTCGTCCCATCGTGAAAACCCGGCTTCACATGAGGCTCAAAGAAATGAAAAAGGTCAGGAAAACCATTAGGTTTTCCTGACCTCTCATGCTGCATTCCGCCTGATTTACTTGTCAGAAAATCAGGCGGTCTGAAGAACTGTGGCTGTTAGCTGCGGCCTTCAAAGAAGTCCTTCACACGCGAGAAGAAGCCCGCATGTTCAGGGCTACTCTTCACATGCTCACCCGCTTCCTTTTCAAACTCTTCCAGAAGTTCTTTCTGACGTTTGGAAAGGTTCTGCGGGGTTTCAACGACAACCTGCACATACATGTCGCCCCGCGACGATGACCGCAGCACGGAGAAACCTTTGCCTCTCAAACGGAAATGCTCACCGCTCTGCGTTCCTGCGGGGATCTTCACACTGGCTCGGGTTCCGTCAACGACAGGCACTTCCACTTCAGTGCCCAGAGCCGCCTGCGCCATGCGCAGCGGCACACGGCAGTAAATGTTGGAACCGTCCCGCTGGAACAGCTCACTGGCCTGAACGGCGATATGAACATACAGGTCTCCAGCAGGAGCCCCCTTGCCGCCAGACTGACCTTCACCAGACAATCTGATTCGCGTGCCATCTTCAACGCCAGCCGGGATCGCGATCTCCAGCGTACGCGGCTGTTCGACAGTTCCCACGCCGTGACAGGCCGGGCACGGATCCTTGATGACGCGGCCTGCGCCGTGACAGCTCGGGCAGGGACGCTCGACTACAAAGAACCCCTGCTGGGCGCGGACCTTGCCCGCACCATGACAGCTCGGGCAAACCTCGACGCCAGCTTCCTTGTCCTTTGAGCCCGTGCCATCACAGGACTCGCACATGACGCGTGTCTTGATGGTGATGGATTTCTTCACGCCCGTGAACGCTTCCGCCAGCGTGATCTCGACCTGCGTCTGGATGTCGGCACCGGCGCTGCGTCCACCACCGCCACGGCGACCGCCCATCATGTCGCCGAACATCTGCTCGAAGATGTCGCCCAGACCGCCGCCGCCAAAGCCGCCACCGAAATCGAACCCGCCCGGGCCACCGCCGCCACCTTCAAACGCCGCGTGACCAAAACGGTCATAGGCTGCGCGCTTGTCGGCGTCTTTCAGAACATCATAGGCTTCATTGATCTGCTTGAAGCGCTCTTCCGCAGACGCATCTCCGGCATTGCGATCCGGATGATATTTCATGGCCAGCTTGCGGTACGCTTTTTTCAGTTCGTCAGAGGAGACTTCTCGGGTGACTTCCAGAACAGCGTAATAATCAAGTTTCGTGGCCATTGATTTCCTCGTAAGCGGGCTCCCTCTCACATGCGTCACAAAGGATGCCTGGAGGGTATAAAAAGATAACGCCCGCCCCAATGAATGGAGCGGGCGCCTTGAAGATTCGGCGTCTCTATCTTGCAGGGAAAACCGGTTTATCCGGTCACCCTGTCAGAACAGTTCCGCTCAGGCTTTCTTGTTGTCGTCGATTTCTTCAAAATCGGCATCAACCACCTTGTCGTCAGGCTTTGCGCCACCGGCAGCGGCGCCTTCGGCACCAGCACCACCAGCCTGCTCAGCCTTGTAGACCGCTTCACCAATCTTCATCGCCGCCTGCGTCAGACGCTCGGATGCAGTCTTCACTGCCTCGGCATCTGTTCCTTCAAGAGCCGACTTGACTGCAGCGACAGCGCTTTCCGCTTCGCTACGGTCAGCAGCGGGAACCTTGTCGCCCGCCTCGGACAGGGACTTCTCAACCTGATTGACCAGACCTTCTGCGTTGTTACGGGTTTCAACCGCTTCACGCTTGGCCTTGTCAGCCGTTGCGTTCGCCTCGGCATCCTTGACCATCTTGTCGATGTCAGCATCGGACAGACCACCAGAAGCCTGGATCTTGATCTGCTGCTCCTTGCCGGTCGCCTTGTCCTTGGCGGACACGGAGACGATACCGTTCGCATCAATGTCGAAGGTCACTTCGATCTGCGGCACGCCACGAGGAGCCGGAGCGATACCGGTCAGGTCGAAGTTGCCCAGCAGCTTGTTGTCAGCCGCCATCTCACGCTCGCCCTGATAGACCTTGATGGTCACGGCGTTCTGGTTGTCTTCAGCCGTGGAGAAGGTCTGGCTCTTCTTCGTCGGGATCGTCGTGTTGCGGTCGATCAGACGGGTGAACACGCCACCCAGCGTTTCGATACCAAGCGACAGCGGCGTCACGTCGAGAAGCAGAACGTCCTTCACGTCACCCTTCAGGACCGCGCCCTGAATGGCCGCACCGATCGCCACGACTTCGTCGGGGTTCACGTTACGGGCAGGCTCCTTGCCGAAGAATTCCTTAACTGCCTCGATGACCTTCGGCATACGGGTCATGCCGCCGACGAGGATGACTTCGTCGATCTGGGAACCGTTCAAGCCCGCATCCTTCAGAGCAGCCTTGCAAGGCTCCATCGTCCGGGTGATCAGGTCGTCAACAAGGCTTTCCAGCTTCGCACGGGTCAGCTTCACCACGAGATGCTTCGGACCGGAAGCGTCAGCCGTGATGAACGGCAGGTTGATCTCGGTCTCCTTGGAGGAGGACAGCTCGATCTTCGCCTTTTCAGCAGCTTCCTTCAGACGCTGCAGGGCCAGCTTGTCGGACTTCAGGTCGATGCCCTGATCACGCTTGAACTCGCTGGCGAGGAAATCGATGATCCGGTTGTCGAAGTCTTCACCGCCAAGGAACGTGTCACCGTTGGTGGACTTCACTTCGATCACGCCGTCAGAGATCTCGAGGATCGAGACGTCGAAGGTGCCGCCACCAAGGTCATAAACAGCGACCGTGCCGCCGTTCTTCTTCTCAAGACCATAGGCCAGCGCAGCAGCCGTCGGCTCATTGATGATACGCAGAACTTCAAGACCTGCGATACGGCCGGCGTCTTTCGTTGCCTGACGCTGGGCGTCATTGAAGTAGGCCGGAACCGTGATGACAGCCTGAGTGACTTTCTCACCGAGATAGGACTCGGCGGTCTCCTTCATCTTGCCAAGCACGAACGCAGCGATCTGGGACGGTGCGTAGCTCTTGCCGCGTGCCTCGACCCATGCGTCGCCATTGTCGCCCTTTACGATGGCGTAAGGAACGAGTTCCTTGTCCTTCTGAACGGTCGGATCGTCAAAGCGACGGCCGATCAGACGCTTCACGGCATACAGGGTGTTGGCCGGGTTGGTGACAGCCTGACGCTTGGCGGCCTGTCCGACGAGCATTTCACCACCTTCGGTGAACGCCACCATCGACGGCGTCGTGCGTGCGCCTTCGCTGTTCTCGATAACCTTTGTTTCGTTACCCTCGCGGATGGCTACGCAGGAGTTGGTCGTACCAAGGTCAATACCGATAACTTTGCTCATATAACTCAATCCTCTTTCAGCGGTCGCATACGGCCCGAAGCACCGGATACGCCCCTTATTTCAATAGCCCTGCCATAAATGGTGGCTGACTACATCATCTTTAAATCCGATGTAGGAGCCTCATGTCGGGCTTTCAAGAGTTGTTACTCCCGAAATACGACACAGACGGACTCAATTCTTGGCAACGACAACCATGGCGGGTTTCAGCAGACGGCCATGCAGCGTCCATGTGGGTGTCCAGGCCTGCATGACGGTTCCCGTCTCATGATCGGGGCTTGGCTGCTCGGCCATGGCCTGATGATGATTGGCGTCAAAAGCCTGGCCAGAAGGATCGCTGCACACAACGCCATGACGTTCGAGAATGGACAGGAACGACCGTTCCGTACCTTCAATTCCTTCGCGCATCTTGGTGATGATGCTGTCTTCACCTTCGGTTTTCGGCGGCAGGCTGGCAAGGCCGCGCTTCAGGTTCTCAGCCGCTTCCACGACATCGCGTGCGAATTTCTGCACGGCGTACTGACGTGCATCGTCGATCTCACGCTTGGTCCGCGCCCGAAGATTCTGCATCTCCGCTTCCGAGCGCATCCATTTGTCGTGCTCTTCAGCGAGTTGCGCTTCCAGTTCCTTGATCCGGTTGCTGGCCGCGCTCATCACCTCGTCAGACGAAGACGCCTGATCAGCAGCTGCCGCGTCTCCATGAACGGAGGAATGGTGCTCGTTGAGGTCAGTCGCCGCCTCATCCGCTGGCGATCCGGCCTCGTGTGTGTCTGTCATATTCGTCATACGGTAAGAATTAGGCATCCTCGGAGCAATCGACAAGAAGGCAGACCGGACGAATTTTGTGCTCAGCCCACCGCCGAACGCATTTCTACCGCCTCCCTCCGCTTCAGGGTGCATGCCTAATGGTTAATTTTTGCTTTCATTATTTGCATTTGCCATCAGCATTAATCCCCTGAATCCTCTAAAAATAAAATACCGACCGCCGCTCCCCGGTAGCCCGCCATGTCAGACCCGGCTATTATCCATTCAGTTTGCTCTTGATGAAGCTACAGAACGGGTGCGCCAGCGCCCCGGAGGGAATCAATTTCGTGACAGAAAAACAGACGATTGCGCTGGTTGACGATGATCGCCACATCCTGACCTCCGTCCAGATGACGCTGGAAGCCGAGGGCTACGCCGTTCGTGCCTTCATTGACGGGGAGCAGGCTCTTCAGGATCTGACCAGCCATCCGGTGGATCTGGCCGTTCTTGACATCAAGATGCCCCGCATGGATGGCATGGAACTCCTGCAGCGCCTCCGCGCCCGCTCCAACCTGCCGATCATTTTCCTTTCTTCCAAGGATGAGGAAGTAGACCAGTTGATGGGGCTGCGGCTGGGAGCTGACGACTACATCACGAAACCCTTTTCGCAACGACTTCTGATCGAGCGCATCCGTGCGCTTCTGCGCCGCAATGACGTCAACCGCGCCGAGGCTGCCGGCGAAATCACCAGCAACACTCTGATCCGCGGCGACCTGACCCTCGACGAGGCCCGTCACCGGTGCCAGTGGAAAGGCACTGATGTGCCCCTGACCGTCACCGAGTTCCTGCTGGTCAAGGCGCTGGCCTCCCGTCCCGGTCTGGTCAAATCCCGCGACCAGCTGATCGACGCGGCATACGGCGACAATATCTATGTGGACGACCGGACCATCGACAGCCACATCAAGCGCGTGCGGAAGAAATTCCGGCAGGTCGATGACGCCTTCAACCAGATCGAAACGCTGTACGGTATCGGCTACCGCTACAAGGAAGACTGAACCATGAGGCAGGCAGGGGAAGAGCGGTGACCACTCCACCGGAAGGCGAGCCTCACCGGAAAGTCACTCTTCCCGCAAGCCTGACCCATCTTTCGGGCGAAATCAGAAAACTGGCCCGGTCGAAGCCGGAGCTTCCTGCTCCTGTTGCGCGCGCCCTCGCCGTCTGTCGCCGGGCAATACTGAAGGCGACAACCTTTCTGTCGTCCAGACAGCGTGACGCCGGCACCCCCAAACGGCTGATTTCGCCGCTGATGCGTCGCATCCTGCTGGTCAACATCCTGCCGCTTGCCGTTTTCGGCATGACGCTGCTGTTTCTCAACCAGTTCCGCAATAGTCTGTTGGCGGCCGAAGTCGGGGCGTTGCGGGAACAGGCGCGTATCTATGCGGGCGCTCTCGGTCAGAGCGCCGTCATCCAGAATCCGGTCAGCCATTCACATCGCAATCCGGCGCTTCCCGCCGAAGCCTATACGCTTGAACCGGGGCTGACCCGCCCTCTCCTGCTGCGCCTTACGGAACCAAGTCCCAGAGCGGATGCCCGCGTCTATTCGCCTGACGGACAGCTGATTGCCGACAGTCATCAGGAAAAACTGGCGCATCACCTTGCGAGCAACCCGCCGTTGCCGCCGGATGTGCAGGAAACGCCCCTTCCAGGAGACGCAGTCGAACCCCCGCCCCATCCCGGCATCATGCGATCCGTCATCGATTTTCTTGTCGGCGGGGTGGATGATGGGCCATTGCGGGACGATGGCCATCCACACCCTCCCACCATCAGGGCACCGAACGACCATTCCTTTGATGAGGTGGAAACGCCGCCCTACATCCGTCGGACAGAAAACCACACACTGGTCATCACCATTGCGGAACCCATCGTCCATGACGGACAGACGGTCGGCATTCTACAGCTGACGCGTACCGGCGAGGCGATCGACACATCGCTCTTCAAGATCCGCTCATCCATCCTGTCGCTTTTTCTGCTGGCCATGGCGATCATGGTGCTGCTCTCGTGGTATCTGTCACTCACCATCGCCCGTCCCCTGCTGCGGCTTGCCACCTCCGCACATATCATGCGGGAAAGCTCCGGACGTTCCGGCACCGTGCCCAGCAGCCTGCTGGGTCGTAGTGATGAGATCGGCGATCTCGCCCGCGCTCTACAGGACAGCACGCAGGCCCTGTGGACACGCATGGATGCAATCGAGCGTTTCGCCGCCGATGTATCTCACGAGATCAAGAACCCGCTGACGTCCATCCGCTCCGCCATCGAGACGCTCCTCCGCATTGACGACGTGGAGCGCCAGCGACGTCTTCTGACGATCATCGCAGAGGATGTCCGACGGCTTGATCGGCTGATTACCGATATCTCTGACGCCAGCCGGCTGGATGCTGAACTATCACGTGCACGCGCAACACCTGTAGCCGTGGGACCTCTGCTTTCTGTTCTCGCCGAGATTCATCAGGCCACCCGCAAGCCGGATCAGCCGGAAATCATTGTAAACGTCCATGATGATACGCCTGCGCACCCGCTCCGGGCTCTGGCGGTCGAGGACAGGCTCGTGCAGGTTCTACGCAACCTGATCGGCAACGCCATTTCCTTCTCCCCACCTAACGGTCGTATCTGGCTGGAAGCGCATGCAGCTGGCCCCTTCGTGGAGATGTCTGTTGCCGATGAAGGGCCAGGTATTCCTGCCTCGAAGCTCGATTCCGTCTTTGACCGCTTCTATTCCGAGCGTCCGAAATCAGAGCATTTCGGGCAACATTCCGGTCTTGGCCTGTCCATCAGCCGACAGATCATTCAGGCGCTGAAAGGCACCATCCGGGCGGAAAACCGGATGGATACTTCCGGAAAAGTGCTGGGAGCCCGCTTTATCATCCACCTGCCACAGGCCGAGACCTCGACCGGCCGTGAACACGGTGGAGAGGTGATCGGTCATGCGAAGTCCGATCGCCGACTACCCGGCCCACCGGAGACGGGAACGTCGGACGATGAAGAGTAAAGGTTCTGTTGGCGCTTAACAGCATCCTGCTCGGATGGTTATTGATGGGGCTTTGCCCCATGCCCCACAAAGGGACACGGCCCCTTTGATCCCGATTGTTTTCTACAAACCGTAAAACACAAAAAAGGGGCACTGAACCAATACTGTTCAGTGCCCCTTTCCGTGTCTTCAACCGCCCTGTTTCAGCGCGGTGCGAGGACCATAACCATCTGACGGTTTTCAAGCCTCGGCATCTGCTCGACCTTGGCTTCTTCTTCCATCTCGTTGCGGATACGCTCCAGAACCTTCACACCGAGGTCCTGATGCGCCATCTCACGTCCACGGAAACGGAGCGTGACCTTGACCTTGTCACCATCGCCAATGAACGACTTCATGGAACGCATCTTAACCTGGTAGTCATTTTCGTCGATATTCGGACGAACCTTGACTTCCTTGATCTCGATGACCTTCTGCTTCTTCCGCGCTTCGTTCCGCTTCTTCTGCTGTTCATACTTGTACTTGCCGTAATCAAGTATCTTGCAGACCGGCGGCTCAGCGTTCGGGCTGATTTCCAGAAGATCCAGTCCGACGCCATAAGCACGGGCCAGAGCCTCACGCGTCGTCATCACGCCCTGCATTTCGCCTTCCTCATCAATCAGGCGGACCTGAGGAATGCGAATCTCTTCGTTTACGCGGGGCCCCTCACGATTAGGCGGGGTGGGAATGGGTGGTCTTGGTATGGTAAGCTCCTGTCAACGTGACGGCACAAAGCGCGGCAACCCCTCCGGGCTCCCGAATCCCTGCTAACATATAATCGCATTATGTGCGTACGGGAACCGTCAAGATCAAGTGTTCTCACCTTATTTGATTTATACCCATCCCGATGAGGACTGGTCATCACCGGACGCGACTGCCCGGAACCGGCGCAAGACCGTTCCGGCCTTTCTTTCTCCATTGGGAAATCCGGATTTCTTCTGATGACATCACTGGTCATCACCATCCCGGTCATCCTCAACAGGCCGTGTTCCCACGGATACCTGCATTTGCAGAACAACCGCCTTGCGCCTCACGGTCAACGGGAGAGTCGTTCCGGGCTTTGTGGCGGCAATGATACGAATCAGGGTGCGAGCATTTTCAACATGCTCGGAGCCAACAGTAATGATGAAATCGTTCTTCCTGAGGCCAGCGAGCTGAGCTGCACCGCCCTTGTCAGCATCGACGACTCTCGCCCCATCCTGCCCCTCTTCATCCTCAAGCGTCACACCCAGCCATCCGCGCTCGATATGACCACTGGTGCGCAAGGCTTCGACCACCGGGATCACAATTTCGGAGGGAATGGAGAAGCCGATCCCGACCGAGCCGCCTGTTGGCGAGACGATGGCAGTGTTGATGGCGATCACCTCACCCTGCATGTTAAAGGTCGGGCCGCCGGAATTACCCGGATTGATCGGCGCATCGAGTTGCAGGAAGTCATCGAACGGACTCGCGCCAATGTCGCGTCCACGCGCTGACACGATTCCTGCCGTAATGGATGACCCCAGACCAAACGGGTTACCCGCGGCCATGATCCAGTCACCCACCTGTACCTGCCGACTCTCGCCCCATTTCACATAGGGCAGAGGCGTCAGACTCTCGACCTTGATAACCGCAATATCGGTCAGGTCATCCACACCCATGACCCGCGCCGGGAGTTCATGTCCGTTGGCCAGCGACACCGTGATGTTCGACGCATCGCCAACAACGTGATTGTTGGTAACGATGATGCCCGATGGGTCGATGATGAAGCCGGAACCAGCGCCCAGCATCTCCTCGCCATGCCGCCTCAGACGTTCCCGGAAACGGCGTTCAAGCGGCGTTCCCTTGACGTCCGGCAGGACGTGGAGACGTTTGCTGCTGGAAGGGTTGATGTCCCGTGTCACGGCGATATTGACGACAGCAGGTCCCACCTTCTTGACGAGAGGTGCAAACGTCAGTGGCCGCGCCACCCCGAGGACAGCCGCCATGTCGTTGCTGACAGGGGGAGCAACCGGAGGAGATACACCATCGGCATGAGCCGGAGTCATGACCTCGAACCCCTGCCCGGCCAACAGGCCTGCGGACAGCAGGGAAAGGGCAAAACGGCTTCTGGCGGGCAGAGAAAGCCTGTCCCGACGCCAGCCGAGGCGCAGACGGGAAGGCCGAAAGCAGGATAGTCCGGTCATTATGCGTTCAGCATCTTCATCACACCCTGATGCGTTGAGATAAACGAAACGTGAATACAATCCTAAAGATACAACACGACTGCTAATTTATGTCACACTGTGGCACGGATGCCGCGTCTTAGTGTCTTTTTCGTGGCTCGGGCGGGGTCGCCACCGCCGGGTTCTCCGGCCAGTCATGGCGTGGATACCGTCCCCGCATGTCACGGCGCATATCCAGCCAGCCATTCGTCCAGAACGACGCCAGATCCGCCGTCAAAGCCTGTGGACGTCCGGCGGGAGACAGCAGCGCCAGCCGCAGAGGCACTCGGCCTCCCGCCAGACGTGGCGTCTCCGTCGTGCCGTAGAAGGTCTGCGCCCGTGCCGCCGCGACAGGGACCGGCTCGGTATAATCCACCTTTATGCGCCCTCCTTTCAGGGCGAGTTCGGTTGGCAGCTCCCTGTCCAGAGCGACCAGTTCTGCATGAGGAAGGCGACTGCGCAGGATCGCCAGCAGATCGAGCCCCTTCAGCGCGGTCAGCGTCGTCACACCATTCAGCCACGGCGACAGCCATTCCGCGACAGACGCTGAAAGCGCCTCATTCGATAGATCAGGAAGATCGGTTCGACCGAGTGTTTCCCGTGAAACAATGATACGGGCCTGAAACTGTCTGGCTGCCTCTGTCCATGTCAGAGCCGTATCGAGCGAACCTGCCACCTGCGCCAGCAGAAGCTCCGAGGCATCCTCACACTTCACCGTTTCGGTCCGATCACGCAGGACCAGTGCTCCGACACGTAAACGACGTCGCGCGATGATCGAGCCAGTCGTCGAGTCGAGCGCTGTTTCCACCTGCTCGGTCGCCCGATCCAGCAGCGCCTGCGGGAGGTTGTTCGGATCAAGCGGCGCGGCCAGTCTGATTTCGGCGCTTTTCCGCAGGAACAGGGAGGCTACCGCCAGCAGCTTGCCCTCGCCCAACCTGTCCGCCTTGCTGATGCGGGCGCTGCCTCCGCCTGAGAGGCGATAACTCCCCGGCTCTCCTCGGGCCTGCGCGATGCGATCAGGGAACCCCGCCGCCACGAGCGCCGCAACATCGCCCACAGCAGGCGTCTGCGCACGCAGCCCGAGACGGCGTCTGAACTGTCCCGCCGCCTGTCTGATCCGCGCCAGAGCGCCCCGGTCCGCATCCGGATGATCGCCACCCGCAATGAGATCCAGACGAAGCGACAGATCCGCCGGCGGCACAGGCGGAGGACCGCCGGAACGTCCGCCCCCTCTAGGACGGAGAGGGTCGCGTTCTTCCAGGAGCGCCGCCAGATCAGCGGCCAGCGATGCTTCAGTCGGGTTGCGGGCGGCCACCATCATCGCCGCCAGACGCGGATGCGTGCCAAGCGACGCCATTCTGCGCCCCAGTTCCGTCGGGTGTCCGTCGTCGTTCACAGCGCCCAACTGGACCAGCAGCTCACGCGCCGCCGCGACTCCACCTGCGGGAGGCGGATCGGGAAAACGGAGAGCGCTCTCACCGCCCATAGCATCCCCCCAGAGACTGGTGGCCAGCACGAAATCGGACAGATCGGCATCCAGAATTTCCGGGCGATCATGTGGAGCAAGTCCGCGCCCCGTCGCCTCCGTCCAGAGCCTTAGACTGGAACCGGGCGCTTCACGGCCGGCACGGCCCGACCGCTGAGTGGCCGCCGCACGGGAGATGCGCATCGTTTCTAGCCGCGCCAGTCCGGCCCCGGGATCGAAACGCGGCGCTCGACGAAAACCGCCATCAATCACAATCCGCACGCCGGGCACAGTCAGCGACGTCTCGGCGATGGAGGTGGACAGGATCACACGACGCCGACCATCCGGCTCGGGCGTCAGCACACGGGCCTGTTCGGCGGGAGGCAGTTCACCATGCAGAGGCAGCACCAGCGCAGACGCTCCCTGCAATTCGGTCATGGCGCGTCTGATCTCACCGGTCCCCGGCAGGAACACGAGAATGTCGCCTTCGTGTTCCATCAGCATCTCGCGCACGGCGCGGGCGGCTTCCATCGGCAGGTCACGCGGCGAGGTCAGGTCACGTTTCGCATGACGAATCTCAACGGGGAACTGCCGTCCCTCGCTTTCCACGACTGGAGCCTGCATCAGATCGCACAGCGTCGCCGTATCCGCCGTCGCCGACATGGCGAGCAGGCGGAGATCGGGACGCAGCGTCTGCTGAAGATCGAGGCAGAAAGCGAGCGCCAGATCGGCATCCAGAGAGCGCTCGTGGATTTCATCGAAGATCACGCAGGCCACATCGTCCAGCGTCGGATCGGACAGCAGGCGACGCAGGAACAGTCCTTCCGTCACGACCTCAATACGGGTCGCGTCCGAGACCGCGCTTTCCAGACGTGTGCGAAATCCAACCGTCTCCCCGGCCCGCTCGCCCAGCAGCGACGCCATTCTCTGCGCCGCCGCGCGCGCCGCCAGCCGTCTGGGTTCGAGCATGATGATCCGCTCGCCCTCCCCGCGCCATGACGCCTCAAGCAGAGCCAGTGGAGCGAGCGTGGTCTTGCCTGCTCCCGGCGGGGCCACCAGCACGGCGTTGGGCTGTGCCTCCAGCGTCGCGGTCAGTGCAGGCAGGCAGACTCTGACAGGGAGTTCCTCTCCCGGCGCGTTCAGCAGTGCGGCGATGATGGCGGTTCTGTCGTTCATGCTGCGGTTATGGCGGGAGGCGGAAGGCGGAGCAATCTCCCCAGATGGACTGTCTGTTTCATGGGGCGGTTTTGCGGCGGGTTTTCATTCGACAGAACGCTGCTCCCCGCTATCGCCAGTTTGCTGTAAAGAGGTCCGTCCATCCCGTCACTGTCACAGGAGCGCGACCCTGCGCACTCTCCGCACCCTGTCCACCAGCTTCCTCGCGCTTGCCGGACTGTTCCTGTCCCTTCCTGCCCCTGCGGCTGAAAGTCAGGTAGTCACAAGCGAACGGGACACGGCCAGCCTTGTAACCGACACTGACAGGATCGAAGCGGGGCATCCCTTCAAGGCCGGACTGCTTCTGCATCTGAAACCCGGCTGGCACACCTACTGGAAAAATCCCGGCGACGCGGGCGAACCGGTGAACCTGACCGTTACCCTGTCCGGCAACCTTTCCGGTAAGGCGGACGCCATCGAATGGCCTGCGCCGGAACGTCTGCCGGAAGGCCCGCTGATGTCGTACGGCTATACCGGCGATGCTCTTTTGCCGGTCACAGTCACGCCGCAAACTGCCGACACGCAGAGTCAAACCGTGACCATCAGCGCTCATGCGGACTGGCTTGTGTGTGCGGCTGTCTGTGTTCCGGAGCAAGGTGATTTTCACCTGGATCTGCCGATGGGAGCAGCCACACCTTCTGCGCAGGCTCCGCTCTTCAGACACGCGGCGGAGCAGCAGCCCCGTCCCTCTCCTTTTCAGACAACCATCACACCGGACGGCCTGCTGACCGTGCGGGGCGACGGCCTTTCCTCGCAGGCAGTCAAGCAGGCATGGGTCATCCCGGACGAGGCCGGGCGCATTGATCAGGTCGCGCCACAACCTCTGACGGTCGATCAAGGGCAGATGACGCTTCGCCTCAAGCCGGAGGAAGGATTCAATGGTGGAAAATCCTTTGCTGGTCTTCTGGAGTTGCGGGACGCGGCCAATGAAAAAAGCGTCCTGTCCTTCAGCGCCACCCCTGTTGCAGCAGCCGTGCCCCATGCGCCCGAGACTGGCTGGCTGGCGCTCGTCGCCTTTGCCTTTCTTGGTGGCCTTATCCTGAACCTGATGCCTTGTGTCTTTCCGGTTCTGGCCATGAAGGCGCTGGCAATTTTACGCCTGCATGAAGACCGGAAGCACTTTCAAAGCGGTCTCGCCTATACGGCGGGAGTGCTGGCGATGTTCGGATTGCTTGGGGCTGTGATGCTGGTGGTGCGTCATGCCGGGCTATCGGCCGGATGGGGTTTCCAGTTCCAGTCGCCTGTGTTTGTTGCCGGAATCTGCTGGTTTCTGTTTGCGGTCGGACTGGGTCAGCTTGGCCTATTTGAATTGCCCGTCATCAGCGCCGGCCAGTCCATTCTGACCCGGCATCGCGGTCTTTCGGGGGATTTTCTGACCGGATTGCTCGCCGTTCTTGTGGCGACACCCTGCACGGCGCCCTTCATGGGAGCCGCCATCGCAGGCGCGCTCGCAGCGCCTCCTCTGGCGGCGCTCGGTATTTTTCTGGCCATGGGTCTTGGACTGGCCAGTCCCTATCTGGCGCTTACCCTTGTTCCGAATGCGGGACGGTTTCTTCCCCGCCCCGGTCGCTGGATGGATACCTTCCGACAGATTCTGGCTTTTCCCATCTTTGCAACCTGCGTCTGGCTGATCTGGGTTCTTGCTCAGGAGGGCGGCGGCAACCCGGTGGCGATCGGATGCGCCGGACTTCTGGCCCTGGGTTTTAGCGGCTGGCTCATGACCCTTTCCCGGACGGTTTCTTCCCGCAGAGCCTCTCCCGTTATGTTTGCGGCAGTCCTTATCGCCCTGTCGCCTGCCGCATTACTGCTTCTTCTGCCATCGTCCTCGGAAATGTCGGCACATTCCTTGAGCGCAAATGCTGACACAGCAACAGCGTTCTCACCGGAACGCCTCGCATCTTTAAGAAAAGACGGAAAGCCTGTTTTTGTGGACATGACAGCGGCATGGTGCATCACCTGCCTTGTCAACGACCATGTGGCGCTTGAAAGCTCTGTCGTTCAGAAAGCCTTTGCCCAGAACGGGATTGTTTTCATGAAAGGCGACTGGACCAACCGGGATGCCAGCATCACCACGTTCCTGCATGATCATGGACGCGATGGCGTGCCGCTTTATGTTTATTATCCGGCTCATGCAGAGGGACGCATTTTGCCACAGGTTCTGACACCGGACATGGTTGTGCAAGCGGTTGAAGGAAAGTGACAGGAAACCCTTCTGTCATTTCAGACTATTTTCAAACAGAAGCGACAAAAATACCGCTCACTCCATTTTCACAATAGCAAGAAGCCTTTTCAAAAATATTGAAACCACACTCCCTGATTGAAGAAGAGCTTTCAAAGCCAACGGATCAGTCTGAATAAATTATTGTGAAACAATCCTTTATGTGTTTCATAATCATACTTTCCTGAACATACTTTCAGGACAGAAAACGATATTCAGTAACCAAACAAAGCAGTGCTATCGTTCGTAGGGAGTTTCCATGCCTGAAGTCTGTGTCTGCTACACATCCGACGTCGGCTACCTGTTTCCAAGCTTCGTCAGCGCCCTACAGGCGAGACGCAATTCCAGCAGGGCTCTCACCGATATCCTTCTGATCGGGATCGATATAGATCCAGCCACGCAAAAAATCTTTTCCAGACTGTGTGAGCAGAATGATATTGTCTTTCTCTGTTATGCGGCCAGAGATATCGAACATGCACCCGCCATGCTAGCCCGTCTTTTTCTTGATGACCTTTTGCCCAGCCCTTACGAACGCTTCCTGTATGTAGATGGTGATACCCAGATACGGGGCGACCTGGACCGCCTCCTGCAACAGCCTCTTGCCGAAGGAACATTCGGGGCCGTAACGGACCCCATGAGTTTTGCGGTGGGCGACGATGACCCCGCAGCACGCTCATTTCTCGAGCACTTTTCTGCGTTCGGTTTTTCTGACGATGACGCAAAGCAGTATTTCAATTCCGGCGTTCTTTATGCCGATCGCGCCGGATGGGGACGCATAGGGCGCGAAGCATGGGAAAAGTTCGGCCTATTCCAGTCGAAAACGCGTTATCCCGATCAGGACGTTCTCAATCTTGTCGGACGTGACCATCGTCTTTCGATGTCTTTTTCATGGAACTTTCCGATCTTCTTCAGAAATATCGGTCTTGATCCCATTATTGCGCCCTGCATCTACCACTTCATGTCATCCCCCAAGCCTTGGGATGCCAACCTGCCGCCGTGGGATGTGACAGCTTCCTCGCCTTACGATGAAATCACAGGCACTTTTCCAGAACTCGCATCTTACCGAAAACGTATGTCTGCAGGTAGGTGGTTCCGATATACCCTTCAGCAAAGATACAAGCGCTGGCTGGAGAGGCGAGAATGGTCGGGCGAACGCGTGCAGCGTATTCTCGCTTATGAACAGAATGCCGATATAAAAAGCGGCTTCAAGACTGGCAGCTGATCATCCACTGAATTCTATTGGTTGTTTTTGGAAGTCCTGTTGACCTGAAGCTTTTTTCAAAAAGCTTCACCAAAAACTTTCTTTAAAAATCAACAACCAGACAATTTCTTCAGCGGATCATCAGAAGTCTTTTTCACCACCCCTTCATCTGTGCAGCGTTTTCTTTTTTGCAACTCCACAAAAGGGCCGCAGCAGAAACCCGCTACGGCCCTTTTCAATCAGTCATCAGAGTCCATCAGGCACAAAGACGAAGCATCTTTCCATGCGTCTCAAGACGATACGGTCCAGCTGCTGCAATCTGGATTTTGAGCAGTGCTTTTGTATTCGGCACTCTTTCACCCAGATCAAGAACGGCATCGCCATTGGTCCAGCGAACCGAACCATTTCCTTCAACGCCATGCCAACCAACATGAGACTGACCATCCAGATGGCTGTTGATAGCGCGCCCATAGGAGCGGCCTTCCAGCAGGGTCACGCTCCCCACCAGAACACCCAGCACACGACGGTCATCAACAAACGGACCGATGATATCGGACGGTCTGTCCGCACGCGAGCAGATCCGGATTTCCCTGACATTTTCAGGAATTTCGACAGTCACTACACCGTTCTTTTCGCCAAGACGACGCAGTGTCTGGCCGGAAAGCGTGCGGAACGACAGGTCTGATTTCCGTGTCAGAGATACTTTCGCCGGAGCTGCCAGACCAAGAACGCTCATTGCGCGAGCGGCGATGCTCTGGTGCAGGCCTTCCACTGTCTCACGGCTGGTGATCAGAGGGGCTGCCGCATCCGCCCACGTCAGGTGACGTGAGGTCAGCGAAACCAAAGCTCCCCCGGTGAACGAACGACGGTTACCAGTGTCGAGATAGCTTTCTGTGGCAACATTCTCAGCGAAAATGACGCTGTGACGCTCTGTCTCGACATGGAAGTAGCGATAGGACGTGACGGACCGGTCATAGAAAATGCTCGATCCGTTCACCAGCATCCGCACCGGCACAAAGCCACCTTCGAGATACAGACCGTGTTCAGCTGTAACCAGCAGATCAGCGGACGGAACATTCTCGGCGATGGCATCCTTCAGGATACGGACTGGATAACCCGCGTCCACATCATCCAGTTCCGGACGAATGACGGCGTTCTGGAATCCGACCCAGATGACTGGGCGGCTGCTCTCATCGGCGTCGACGACAATCAGTTCGTCACCGACTGACAGGTCTTCAACAGCAACATCACCGCGTGTCGTGCGGATCAGCGTACCCTCAACGAAGCAGACATCAGTCGCAACCGTGTTGATCAGCCAGTCGCCAGCAGCATCTTTCGAGAATGTGGAAGAACCCGGAACAAAACCGTCAGCCGTTTCGATGTGCGACAGCGTGTAGGTCTGACCGTTATCGAGACTGATGGTCAGCGAGTAGCTGCCGTCATCGTTTTTCGTATAAACAGCGGCCGTAGGTTGCGTGTTCAGATCTGCATCAATAGCGAAATGCGTGTTCGCATTGACTCCGACAAAAGTCGTATCAACCTGCTTCGTGTCGCCAGCCAGAACAAGCGTGTTATCGCTGTTGTCGAAGCTGATTGTGCTCGTGTTGCCATACAGACGTGCATAGAACGTGCTGTCATCAGTCATATTGATGTGCGGCAGATCGACCATCACCGAGTTGGCCTGCGTTCCCAGCGTGGAGTGCGACAGGTTCAGCGTGCCACCACCAGCAAGATGGCTACTGTCGAAAACGACATTTCCATCATTGCCTGTGATGTTCAGCGTGCCGTCCATGGCGCTGACGCCACCAAGCTCGACCTTCGCAGGCGTATCAATGTTCAGCACACCATTACCGCGAACCTCGAAACCCGCCGTCGAGAACACGTAGCTGTTCGGATTCTGGGGGTTATTGGCCGTAATGGTCAGTGTGGCATTCGGATTGACCGAAAGACTGACGAACTGTCCCACATTCTGCTGATCGGCAACGACATAAAGCGGATCAGTGTCTGAACCCGAAAGAGACGCGTGGAAGCAACTATCCGACTGCGGGATATCGCCCTGAGACCAGTTGCTGGTGTCAGACCAGCTTGCCGGATTGGCCGCCGTGCCTGTGCCGGTGAAGGCATCCGTAGCTACAGCTGAGTGGTTTGTGTAACCATTGGTCGTCGCTGCGGTTCCGGAACCCACACTGTCAGCATGCGTGACAACAGCCTGAAGCTGCTCATGCTGGGTTGTCGACGCATAGTCAGGCGTAACGGTGCTGGCATTCTGCTCTGTAAACAGCCAGTCGCCAGCAGCATCCTTGCTGAAAGACACCGAGCCGGGAACGAATCCATCAGCCGGCACGATATCGGACAGCGTCAGGGAGTGCCCGTTCGTGAAGGAGATGGTGTAGCTGTATGAGCCGTCGCCATTCGCCACCACATTGGCGCTGGCAGGCGTAACACCTTCAGTGCCGTTGATCGCAAACTGCGAATTTTCTGAAACGCCGTAAATGGCTGTCGAAATCGTCGAATCATTGGCGTCCAGAACAACCGTATTGGTCGAGGACGGATCAAATGTGATCGAGTTTCCGGTCGTGTTCCAGCCGGTATAAAGCGTGCTACCATTCTGGAGCGTGATGTCCATATCAGGGATATGGATCGGTGCTTCCGCACTGCCCAGCGTGGAGTTGACCAGGTTGAGCGTGCCGGTTCCGTTCAGGCTGTTGCCATCAAGAACAACCTTGCCCGGGTTATCAATGATCGTGATTGTACCACCACGATTCTGTGTATAGAGGCCCAGCTCCACCTGCGACGACGTATCGACGATCAGCTCGCCGGTCGGAGCAATTTCCATACCGTAGGTCGAGAATACGTTTCCGGCATCGGTTGAAGAGGCCTGCGCCGTAATCTTCAGGGTGCCATAATCACCGATGCTGAGGGAATGTATCTGCCCGTAGGAAACTGCATTCGCCACAGCGACAGCACGATCAGCTTCACTGGTGCCGGCAATTGTGGCTGCCTGGCATGTGTGACTTTGGGGGAGGTCGTCATTCGACCAGTTCGCGGGATCGAAAAAATCGTCCGACGTTGACCCATTCCAGTAAGTTGTAGTCATACGGACCTCGTTTGCTGAAAGCCGGCCGGAAACCGGACATCCGTCGCATACCCTTCAAAGAAGAATAGTCTGGATGTACACAGAAGATATTTATTGCAGATGCTTTTCGATAGACGCCTATACCAACTGTTAACTTATATCAAACGAATAACATGTAAAAAAAACGTATGTATAAGTAAGCTATTGTTTTTTTATGATTTTTATTTTAAATATAGAAAAATATTTACATTATATTTATTTGGTGTATTTTTATTTTTTTATTATTAATATAGTTATTTAAACCAAATACTTATAAAATAAACAATGTGTTTTATTTTAGATGATTCCGGACAGGAAAGCCTGGGTGATCAGGCATGGCCATGAATCGTTTTTGCGGCCTGCCTTGCTGCGGATGAATAATATCCCTCCAGGCGTCCCAGCAGTACATACGCATGGTAAAGTACCGCTTTCCGGTCGCCTTTCATGATATTGAAAAGAATTCCCCCGACGGGTCTGATCGCAAACTCAAGAAGCACGGCCCAGGGCGCGGCATTTTTGCGTAGCGCGTAACCCATACCCCTCGCATAACTTCTGGCACGGTTCAGATTGACACCACTGGGCTTATCCGGATGGATCACCTGAATTCGCGTGTCAAAATACCCTTTCACACCGTGCGCCAGCAGTCGCAGTCCCAGATCCTGTCCTTCAGCAGCCACAAATCGGCAACCGGGCCCCATGTTAGCGTCGAATCCGCCCACGGCTTCATAGGCCGTGCGACGAATGAACATGTTGAACTCCACAAGACCCGTCCAGATGTTGCTTTCATTCAGTTTTGCGCTTGCCGTCAGCCATCGTCCCATCTGTGACGGACGCCTATACTGATTCAACACGGCACCAGTCAGCAAACCCAGTGAAGGATGCTTTCGGAAGCCGGCATCGACCTGCTCCAGTGTATCCGGAAGATAAAGGCAGTCATCGTCTGGAAAAGCGATGATGTCGCCTGTCGCGTGGGACGCACCAACAATGCAGGCATAGCGACATTTGCGGACATCGATCCTGATATGTCTGATCGGCCAGATTCCCGAAAAATCTGCGACAACAGAATCGTAAATATCACTGCCACTCTGATCGACGAGAATGACTTCAAGATCACGAAACGTCTGTCGGGTCAGGGCCTCCAGAAACGCCTTCACATCCCGAGGACGATCGAGTGTCGGGATTACAAGGGAGAAACGCATCGACCTACCAGTTTATTCCGTATCTAAAAAAATCACTTATAGATCCAGAATATGCTCTGGTCTAAGCCGTCCGCGCAATACGTCCCTCCAGGCAAGCCAATTCCCTTTCATGCGCCCCTGCCGGTCGACCCATGGTTCCGGACGAAAACTTCTGACGACATTGATCAGGGTATGACGTCCAGCGCTGCGGAAAGCATGTCCCCAGAGATATGACCCCTTACGGGCGAGGTACAATGGGTTGACGATCTGGGAATATCCCAGACGCACGCCAGATGTTTTTCCTTTTTTGCTACCCAGATGAATACCCTGAGCGCCATCTCCCCGGACGATACGGCCGTAAGGCAGAATACGCCTTGAGAAATCAATATCTTCATACCAGGCGTACAGAGGCAGACGCTCATCAAAACGGGCAGCTGTGTGTCTGATCACATCCTGACGGAAAGCCATGTTGCAGCCGTAGGTATTAAAAACATCGACAATCGCATTGTCCTGCGACGATGAGGATCTGGCCAACGCGGCAAGCGCATGTTCCACCGTCAGTCCGGGACCGACTGCGCCATCCTCCAGAACCTTGCCAGTCACTCCGGCGATACGATTGTCACTTCTGAAAACGGCCAGCATTTTCTCGATATAATCGTGCTGCGGAAAGAAATCATCATCAAGAAACAGCACGATATCCTCATCCCGGGCATGGTCCAGAATGACGTTTCTTTGCGCCGGCAGACCACGACTACCCTGAAGCAGGACAAGGTCACATCCCGGTACAAGCGCGGGTGTGACGCCCTCTATATCAGTCGGATCTTTATAGCAGATGACAATCCTGTCGGGTCTTACACTCTGCCTGTTCAGTTCCCTAATGAGCGCGGCCAGAACTGGCGCACGTCCCGAAGTCGCCAAACCGACAATAACTTTCGGCTCACCCGGAAGATCCGTCATGATCTGCTTTCTTTCCAAAATCATCTGAAGGGACAACATACCACCTGACACCTCAGGCGCATCTGATCCAAACCAATAAACCCGCTTCGTACGGTTATTCCCACACAGAATACACGGCTGCGTTCTCTAAAATTCAAGGCAAGGGCGCGCCTTCAAACTCCAGCAGCCACATCTTGTCATCGACACCGCCATCACCGGAATAGCCGCCCAATCCATGCGCAGCCACGACACGATGGCAGGGAATCAGAACCGGCACAGGGTTTCGCCCAACAGCCTGCCCAACGGAACGGGCAGACCCGCCAACCTTTTCCGCGATCTGCTTATAGGTTCTGGTCTCTCCAAGTGGAATCTCACACAGCGCAGCCCAGACCTTTTTCTGGTAATCCGTCCCCCACGGTTTCATCGGATAAGGGAACGAACCTGTCGGCTTATCAAACCACTGATCCAGCCAGTCCCGCGCTTCGCACAGCAGAGGCGTCTCGGTCTGGTCACGTCCCCAGCCCCAATCCAGCGCGATGATCGCGCCGTCTTCTTCCGTTATCGTAAGAGGCCCCAACGGAGAGTGCAGGGATAACTGGGGCATGAAATCACTCCGACAAGATGACCGCACACATGCGGGCAGGACGTGCTACCTCTTGTCCGCGCCAGCCCGCCTCACGTCAATATTCACTTAAGATTTTCGGACGAGATACTGCACATCATGCCGTCAAACGCATCAGCTCATCACCACGCCCTGCCGCCGGTTTTTGCTCTCGCCACCGGATCGGGACGTGGCGCCATCGCCATCATGCGGGTCAGCGGCGCAGGCAGCGACCACATTCTCCGTAATCTCGCCGGACAACTTCCCGCACCACGCCGGGCATCTTTTCGCAAGATCTGGCGCAACGCAGCACAGCAGGAAGACCATCTGGACGACGCCGTTGTCATCTGGTCGCCCGGCCCCAACAGCTATACCGGCGAAGACAGTTTCGAGCTTCATCTTCATGCAGGGCCGGCTATTATCTCAGCTGTTGCCGACGCTCTGGTGGCAGCAGGAGCACGCCCAGCCGAACCCGGAGAATTCACCCGCCGGGCATTCATGCATGGCCGTGTCGACCTGACGGAAGCCGAGGGTATCGCGGATCTGATCGAAGCCGAGACAGAAGCACAGCGCAAGCAGGCTCTGGCTCAGGCTGACGGCGCTCTGGGGGCGCTTTACAAGAACTGGGCGAACAGACTGCGTGGCGTCCTTGCGCAACAGGAAGCCCTGATCGACTTCCCTGACGAAGAGCTTCCTCCGGAAGTGGAAGCCGCCCTTCTGGGTGAAATCGCAGCTCTTAATAACGAGATCCGCCACCACCTCGCCGATGGGGAACGCGGAGAGCGAATCCGGCGCGGGCTGGTCTTTTCCATTGCCGGCCCACCCAATGCCGGAAAGTCCAGCCTTCTGAATCTGCTGGCTGAACGCGATGCTGCAATCGTCTCTCCCATTGCGGGCACCACACGCGATACAATCGAAATCACGACCATTCTGGCCGGAGTGAAAGTTACATTCGTCGACACAGCGGGCCTGCGTGAGACCAGCGATCCGATCGAAGCAGAAGGCGTCCGGCGAGCGATGTTTCACGTGGAACATTCGGACTTCGTCCTGCAACTTTTTCCCTCAGACCAACCTTATCCTGAACCTCTTCCTCATGCGCTTCTCGTCTGCAACAAGACCGATCTGGCTCCTGCACCAGCCACTCTGAGCCTGCAGCCTGTTCTTGGAATCAGCCTGCAAACAGGCGATGGCGTTCCCGAACTGCGAAAAAGGCTTGAAAGTGAAGCGCTCAAACTGACACAAGGAAGCGGACCACCGCCCCTGACACGCGCACGCCATCGGGCCGCTGCGGAAGCTGCTTCGGCCAGTCTGGAAGCGGCTCTCAGTATGGACTGGCCGGAAATGCGCGGCGAAGAATTGCGTCTGGCCATGCGCGCACTCGGCCGACTGACTGGCGAAGTCGGCGTTGAAGATATACTGGATACCATCTTCGGTCAGTTCTGCATCGGGAAGTAAGAGGAAAGCATCATGGAAACGCAGTTCGATGTCATCGTCGTCGGAGGCGGGCACGCGGGCTGCGAGGCGGCCGCAGCGGCTGCCCGGTGCGGGGCGAAAACGGTTCTTCTCACCCATCGCATGGACACGGTCGGCGCCATGTCCTGCAACCCTGCCATCGGCGGCATCGGCAAGGGCCATCTTGTCCGCGAAATCGATGCGCTCGACGGACTGATGGGTCGCGCCGCTGACACCGCAGGAATCCACTTCAAACTTCTGAACCGCTCCAAAGGGCCTGCCGTGCATGGTCCGCGCGCGCAGGCTGATCGCGGTCTCTATCGCAGCGCGATCCATGATCTTCTCCGCGCCACCGACAATCTGACCATTATAGAGGCGGCTGTCGGCGATCTGATTCTGACACCAGAAGAAACTGTGGGCGGGGTCATTTGCGAAGATGGTCGACGTTTTCTGGCACCTTCAGTCGTGATCGCTGCCGGAACCTTTCTCAGAGGCATCATTCATTTTGGTCACGAGACCGAGCCTGCAGGACGCGTCGGCGACCTTCCCGCCAACGCTCTGGGCCTGCGTCTCGAAGCGCTGGGCCTGCCTATGGGCCGTCTCAAGACCGGCACCCCTGCCCGCATCGACCGCGCCAGCATTGACTGGGACTCGCTTCCGGAAGATCAGGGCGATGCCGAGCCAGAACCGTTTTCTTATCTGACGACCACCATCACCAATCCACAGGTGAGTTGCCGCATCACGGCAACCAACGAAAAGACTCACGCCATCATCCGTGAGCACATTCATCTTTCGGCCGTTTATGGAGGCGCCATCGCCGGACGCGGCCCTCGCTACTGCCCCTCCATTGAGGACAAGGTTGTCCGTTTTGCCGAAAAAACGTCCCACCAGATATTTCTGGAGCCGGAAGCGCTTCCCGGCAATCCGGGTGGTGATCTGGTCTACCCCAACGGCATTTCGACCAGCCTGCCGCCCTTTGTGCAGGAGCAGATGATCCGCACCATTCCCGGACTGGAGCAGGTCCGTATCGTCCGCCCCGGTTACGCTGTGGAGTATGATTACATTGACCCGCGGGCCCTCTCGCACTCGTTGGAACTTCGGGCGATCCCCGGCCTGTTTATGGCCGGACAGATCAACGGCACTACCGGTTATGAAGAAGCCGGTGCGCAGGGCCTTCTGGCCGGCATCAATGCCGCACGCCGAGCGGCCGGAAGCGAGGCGCTGACCATCAGCCGGAGCGAAGCCTATCTGGGCGTCATGATCGATGATCTTGTGACGCAGGGCGTCTCGGAACCGTATCGCATGTTCACCTCCCGCGCGGAGTATCGTCTGACTTTGCGGGCTGACAATGCCGATCTTCGCCTTACACCTCTCGGCATTGCCTGCGGATGTGTCGGCACGGAACGCGCCCGCCAGTTTGAGAAAATTAGCGAGGCGCTTCAGGCCGCGACCGAACGTGCCAAGGCAGAAACATGGCTTCCGACAGATATTGCCCACGCCGGCGGCACTGCCTCGCAGGATGGCCGCAGACGGTCGCTCTTCGAAATCATGGCGTCGGGCGGAGACACATCCATCGCCGGACGGCTGGCCCCGTGGTTTGCCGAGCTGCCACACCGCGTGCGTCTGCATGTGGAAACAGAGGCCCGCTACAGCGGTTATCTGATCCGGCAGGAGCGGGAAATCAGACAGCTTCACGCCGAGGCTGCCGTCACCATTCCTGAAAGTTTTGACTTCAGTCAGGTCGGCGGCCTGAGCGCGGAGATGAAAGAACGGTTCGAACGGGTGCGTCCGACCAACTTCGCCGCGGCCCAGAGAATTCCGGGCATCACTCCCTCGGCTCTGGTCGCCCTTCTCGCCCATATCAGGCAGGCCGCATGACCCCTACACCACCCGCCTCCATCCCCGGCGTTTCACGTGAAACGCTGGAACGCCTGATCTGTTTTGCTGATCTTCTGGTCCGGTGGACGGCGAAGATCAATCTGATTTCCCCCGGCGATGTGCCGCATCTATGGGAGCGTCATATCCTCGACAGTCTGCAACTCGTCCCGTTGATCGAGCGAGGTGCCCGCGTGACCGATCTCGGTTCGGGTGGTGGCTTTCCGGGGCTGATCATCGCTATCGCAGCTGACGCGGAAGTAACGCTGGTCGAATCAGATCGACGCAAGGCTGCCTTTCTGCGGGAAGCCAGCCGCGCCACCGGTTGCCGGACAACCGTCGTCAATCAGAGAATCGAAGCGGCCAACGTGCCGCCCGCCCCGGTCGTCACGGCGCGGGCTCTAGCAAATCTGTCCCAGCTTCTCACCTGGACAGAAAAACTTGTCACAGATGAAGGCTATGCGCTGTTTCTGAAGGGGCAGCAGGCCGCCGATGAGTTGACCAATGCCGAGCGCGACTGGCACATGACAGTCACACATATTCCCAGCCGCACTCCGGGCGGCACCATTCTGAAAATAAGCGATATCAGGCGTGTCTGAATCCAGAAAGAATACGAAAACTTCGAAACCAGCCTCGCATCCGGCACGCGGATCGGCCCAGCCCATTACCCTCGCTGTCGCCAACCAGAAAGGAGGCGTCGGCAAGACAACAACAGCCATCAATCTTGCAGCCGCCCTCGCCCAGAGCGGGCAGCGGGTTGTGCTGATCGACCTCGATCCACAGGGCAACGCTTCAACCGGAATCGGTGTGGAATATAACGCCCGCAAACACGGTTCCTACACCCTGCTCATGGGCGAGGCGGATGCCGCCGCGCTGGTGCAGAAGACCGACATCGAAAACCTTGGTGTGATCTCGGCCAGCACGGAGCTTGTCGGGGCAGAGATTGAGCTGATCACCGAAGATGAGCGTGAGCAGCGCCTGAAGTCCGCCATCAAGTCTCTGGCGGATTCCACTGATTATATCATCATCGATTGCCCACCGAGCCTCGGCCTGCTGACTCTCAATGCGCTCGTTGCCGCAGATGGCGTCATCGCTCCACTGCAATGCGAGTTTTTCGCGCTGGAGGGCATCAGCCATCTGACCCGCACCATCGAGAAAGTCAAAAAGCAGTTCAATCCGGCGCTCCAGACCACCGGTATTGTCCTGACAATGTATGATCGCCGCAACAATCTTTCCGAACTCGTCGCAGCCGATGCCCGCAGCTTCTTCGGCGAGGCTGTCATGGAAACCATCATCCCTCGCAACATTCGCATCTCCGAAGCCCAGAGCCATGGCACACCTGTCATGACCTATGACCCACGCTCCAGCGGTGCGACGTCCTACACGGCTCTTGCGCTTGAACTGCGCAAGCGTCTTGAAAACACGAGCAACTGAGGTTCCAAGCGTGAGCACGAAGAAATCCCCCGCCCGTCCACGTCTTGGTCGCGGACTCGCCGCCCTGCTTGGCGAACAGCCGGCTCCGGCGGAACCGACACCCACCACAGACGCAGGCGAAACAGCGGCTCCCCAGACGGTGCGCAACGGCGTTTCTTCATTGCCCGTCGAATCCCTGGAGCCCAGCCCCTTTCAGCCACGGCAGAACTTCGCACCTGAAGCGCTGAGTGAGCTTGCGGAATCCATCCGCGCACGGGGTATTCTTCAGCCTCTTCTGGCCCGTCCGCACCCGGACAAGCCCGGCACCTACCAGATCATCGGCGGTGAGCGGCGGTGGCGTGCGGCACAGCAGGCGGGACTGCATGACGTGCCGGTTCTGGTCCGCGAACTTGACGACACGGACGCCATGGCCGCCGCTCTGGTGGAGAACCTCCAGCGCGCAGATCTCAACCCGATGGAAGAAGCCGAAGGTTTCAGCCGTCTGATCGAGGATTACCGTCTCACGCAGGAGGAGCTGGCACGGGCCATCGGCAAATCCCGCCCGCACATCACAAACACCCTGCGGCTTCTGCGCCTTCCTGCAGCACTCCGCTCGGATGTCGTGGAAGGCCGCCTCTCGGCGGGCCATGCCAGAGCCCTTCTGGCACACCCCAACCCCGTAGCGGCTGCAAAGGATGTCATCGCACGGGATCTATCCGTCCGGCAGACTGAAGCGTTGGCCCAGAAAGCCCTCAAGGACGCCTCCCAGCCCGTGCAGCAGAAGCCGGCGCGGGAACGACGCGACCCCGAGATCGCCATGCTGGAGCGGGATCTCACGGCGAAACTCGGCCTTCCGGTCCAGATTCAGTTTGACGGCAAGGGCGGCACGCTCCGCTTTTCCTACCGTACACTCGACCAGCTTGATGGATTGCTCGCACTTCTTAACAGATAAGTGCGATTCCTCTCTTGCGTGAAAGCGAAACGGCTGTTAAAAGCCCGCCTTATTCCAAGCCTACGGGTCTGGAACTGGAAATCCTGGGCGCATAGCTCAGTTGGTAGAGCAGCTGACTCTTAATCAGCGGGTCCAAGGTTCGAGCCCTTGTGCGCCCACCAGGATTGCCCCCAACATTTCGAGAAATATTTCCCGGAACTGGCAGCGGTAGCCGGGTTCTGAAGCAAACAGCGACGACTGTAGTCGCAGGCAGGCATATATGCCGCTCTCCACAATAACCTCTACAACATATTGTGGTATACCGGGTCTTCAGACCTCGGCAGCAGACCAACACAAAATTGTCAGATGATGATTATTCGATCGCCATGAAACTTTTCATGCGCTGCGATGTTTGGTCATACGACAGCGACCTTCACCGGCAGTTAGAAACAAGAAAATACGCTGATCCGGATAAATAAAGCAGGTCGCATTATCTGTAAGAGGTTTTCATGTTCGCATCACGGCATATCGCCCTTGTCGCATCGTTCGGCATGGCTCTCGCCTCATTCAGCGCAGCTCATGCCCAGACCGCAGCCCAGCAGCTTCCAGCTGGCACGACCCTGTCGACCGCCCCGAATGGCGCTCTCCCTGTGACCAACCCGGCCAACGCTGCTTCCGCACCCACAGAAGGCGTGCAGATAGTGAAGGGCATTACCGGTGCGACTACCGCCGCAACCCCGGGTGCTCTCGGTAAAAACGGCCTGCCATCCATCGACAACGCCACACCCGGCAATGTCGCAGGCCTGCTGTCCTACTGCATTCACAAGAAATATGTGAACGGCACGACATCCCGCAGCGTCGCGCGCAAGCTGGCAAAGCGCGCCGACGTGAAAAACGACCAGAACTACTCGCTCGGTGGGCAGGGTCTGCTGTCGAACGCCACATCCACGCCGTTCGATATCTCCACGCTCGACAAGTCCAAGCGCGTCAGGCTGTGCAGCGACCTCACAAAGAAGGGGCAAGGGCTTCAGTAAGCTCTGCCCCTATAAGGTCGTCATTTACGAAAGCCGGCTGGAGCGATCAAGTCGGCTTTTCTGTGTCTGACAGTGGTGATGGGCCGAACCACCACACAGCGCCTTTTCGGCAAAACGTCACACGTCGCCCGGTGTCCGCTATTGTTCGCGTGCGGCGGATCGCGCACAATCAGCACCATGAATGCGCCCCGCGGCTCCCGCCCGACCAATACGCTCTCCCTCGCCTCTGCACTTCCAGAGACGACCTCGCCTGCCAGAGCCGCTCTCCAGACCGCTCTGACCCGCACGGCGCTCTCCATTGAACCACGGGAAGAACCCGCCCTTCTCAGGCGCATAGGACGCGCCCTGACACCCGGTGCGCAGGAAGTGCCCGACGAGGTCTTCATCAGCGCCCTCTGCGCCGTCAGACGCAAGCGCTGGGCCTCCCGCCTCATGGACCAGACCCGCCGCGACGGACGGATCTGGATTTCGCGCGAGGACATGGAGCAGGCAGCCTCCACCGTCGAGAAGCCCGACGCCACAGACGACGATCTCTTCGCGGCCCTCAAGCCCGTCATGGCGGCGCGTTTCCACGAGCTCGGCGATACGCCCAGAGAAGCGCTCGCAGGCATGCAGGCCGACCTGCTCGATACCGGGCGTGTTCTCTCCGCAGCCCAGACCGCACGGCTGGCGGACGCCATCGCCGATGCCTTCAACGTCTCCGACCGTGACCGCTTTGTCGGACGCGCGCAGGAAGCCGAGGAAGCCCGCGCCCGTCAGGAAGCCTCCATCCAGCAGACGGCCCGCGCCCGCCGCGAGAGCGAGGAGAAGCGCCTCGAAGACTGGGAAAGCAGCCTCGTCCGCTTTCAGGAAGTCCCCGCCATCCTGCGCTGCTCGCACCGCGAGGCCCTGCGCTGGATCGCCGAAAACCGTATCCCCGTCGCCCGCCGCATCCTCCAGAAAGACGGGCAGGAGCTGTGGGAGTTCGACCCCAACGAACTGATCGCCCTGCGCCCTGCCCTGCCCGAATGGCGTCGGATCAATGAAGAGTTCTTCGACCGCAAACAGAAGCGCGGACGTGACCGTGACGGACGACGGGACGCGCCGCTGCCGGAACCGCCCAAGGTCGGCAAGCACGTCGCCAACTCGGTCATCGCCCGCGTGGCGGCCCTCGACCGTTACGCCGCCCATTTCCGCACGGCCCGCGCCCTCGATCGCCGTATCACGCTCGTCACAGGCCCGACCAACAGCGGCAAGTCTCACACGGCGCTCGACGCGCTGGCGAAAGCCGAGAGCGGTCTTGCGCTCGCTCCCCTGCGTCTGCTGGCCCACGAGTTCCGCGAGGCGCTGGCGGCCCGTGGTGTGGAAGCCTCGCTCTCCACCGGTGAAGAGCGGATTGTCGCGCACGGCAGCAAGCATCTCGCCGCTACCGTGGAGATGTGCCCGTTCTTCAACCCCGTCGATGTCGCCATCATTGATGAGGCGCAGATGCTTTTCGACCCCGACCGGGGCGCCGCCTGGACCGCCGCGATCATGGGTGCGCCCGCCCGGCATCTCTACATTCTCGGCGCGCCGGAATGTATCCCGATGGTCCGCCGTATTGCCGAACTCTGCGGCGACCCGATCGACGAAATCTCCCTCCAGCGCAAAAGCCCGCTGAAAGCTGCGTCAGCCCCCGTCCGGCTCAACGAGCTTAAATCAGGCGACGCCCTGATCGCCTTCTCCCGTCGTGAAGTGCTCGACCTGCGCGCCGCCCTGATGGAGCGCGGTCGTCGCGTCGCCGTCGTCTATGGCGCGCTCAGCCCGGAAGTCCGCCGCGCCGAGGCCCAGCGTTTCAACTCGGGAGCCGCCGATATTCTGATCGCCACCGACGCCATCGGCATGGGGCTCAACCTCTCCATCCGTCGCGTGGTGTTCGCGGCCCTCAGAAAGTTCGACGGTCGCCAGACCCGCGATCTGACCATTCAGGAGGTCAAGCAGATCGGAGGCCGCGCAGGCCGTTACGGTAAGCACGAAGAAGGTATTGTCGCCGTGCTGGCCGACGCAGGCAGTCCGCGCTTCATTCGTGATCACCTCAACGCCGATCCGGTCCCACCCGACGAACTGCGTCCACTCGTGCAGCCGGATGCAGACATCGTCCGCGCCATCGCCACGGAAATCGGCTCCGACAGTCTCTACGGCGTGCTGGCCCGCATCCGTCGCGCCGTGCTTCGTCACGACGACCCCAACTATCGCCTGTCGGACATGGAGCAGCCCTTTGCCATTGCGTCGGCTCTGGAAGGCGTGGAAGGGCTCG
This sequence comes from Acetobacter aceti NBRC 14818, assembly GCF_000193495.2. NCBI lineage: Bacteria > Pseudomonadati > Pseudomonadota > Alphaproteobacteria > Acetobacterales > Acetobacteraceae > Acetobacter > Acetobacter aceti. Next base: position 2,271,250 of record NZ_AP023410.1, read on the forward strand.
ATCTCACCCAGCGCTGGACCTACGCCATGTGTCCGGTCGATGACCGCGACAACGGCATCAGCCGCCTTGTCGGATGGGCCGCCGACCACGCCGCCGGAGCGCGTATCCCGCCGCCTGGTACCGGTCGTCTCCCTGCGCCCGACCGTGCGGGCCGGGAAGAGCTTGAACGCGCCGAGAAGCGCCACAAGCGCCTCGTCGCATGGCGCTGGCTGGCGCTGCGTTTCCCGGAGACCTATCCAGATCTGGAATCAGCCGAGGACACCACCCGCAAGCTCAACGAGTGGATCGAAAGTGTGCTGCGGCAGCAGAGCCGGACGCGGAAACAGAAAGAACGGCGGTAAGGTCGGGGGGAGTGTTGTGCCGGGAGTGAGGACGGGGCTTTGCCCCGGACCCCACCAAAGGCGGTGCCTTTGGAAACTTGGTGTTTTAGGGTTGATGGGGACAGTGGAAGCTGGCCTCTTGCGTCATTGCACATACTCAAAAAGAACAGAAATCTCTCAAGACAGGCCACTAATCTCCATAGCAATCTGTCAGGGCACCCTATTCTTCTTCATCAGCCTGTACTAAACGTTGCCGCAACCCCGAAATGATAAACCCATTTAGGGGCAGGCAAATTATTTGATCATTCACAACCATAGCAGGAGGGAAATGATGAATGAGCCATACGACCCTCGTGCGGTAGCGAACAAATTGTTAGACATCGCCGATATTCTTGGTGGCGACGCCATGCCGATAACACCTCTGGCCCTGCAAAAGCTGCTCTTCTTTGTCCATGCACGCTACCTTAAAGAAAGCGGTGGCAAGCCGGCAGTCAAAGGAACTTTCGAAGCGTGGCCATATGGTCCCGTTCACCCCGCAGTATACAAAGCATTCAGTGATTATGGGCGTAACCCCATTACAGGCCGCGCTCAAGGCACAAATATAGTCACCGGTGAATCAATTCCTCTTAGGATGCCAAATGATCCCACACTGCAGAAGATCATTGGTCAAGTACTTATTAGCTTCGGCAACTTACCCGCCAATACATTGGTCGGATTATCTCATCGAACTGGAGGGGCATGGGATACAATATGGAAAAAATTTCAACGAGGAGATGTGGTTACCAGACAAATACCAAATAGCGTGACTCTTTCATGTGAATGTTCTATGTTTGTTTTCGACTTTAACGATGAAAACAGCGAATCCACGTATGTCGAAACCCTCCCTCCCGAATATCGAGTTAGCAACTCTAGGCGCACTGGAAAGAGGGGAGAAGCGTGACAAAGCAATACGTAAGTTTTTAAGCGGGTGGCCTCCTTTTACATATGGACCACTTCGTAAATGGCTAAATGATATTCTATGCGCGAAAGGACAACTCCCACTCGAACTACTCTCACCTCCTTGGGCATTAATAGAAAATAAAATCATTAAAGCATGCGGTAAAAATGAAGAAGGAAAAATTTATAATTCAAAAAAAGGGAAATCCCTATACGAATTCAGAGAAAACAACGACATACAATTTCGCAGTCATCAAACCTTATCGTCTTTAATACTACCGAATGGTACACGCACAACATTCTGGAGCAATATAATTGCCGTTAGCAACGGACGTCCTTTATTGCCTTTTTTTGACTTACGTTCGTCAAGTGGTCTCAATTCAAATAAAGCCAAACAGATAGCAATGAGCATCCAGCAACGAGTGGCTATTGAACAGGATGCTGATCTTGATCAAAGTGGTACTACACCAGCTATTATACAAGTGTCTGGTTCATTAAAAGATGGCTTCACAACACAGTTAATTGAAAATAATTTCCATACTCTTCTTTCAATGAGTGAAATAGAGGAGATAGTTCTTGAAGTATGGGATGATATGATTCGCGTTCGTCAGGAAGATCAAGGTCTCGAAAGAAAAACAGGAACCGGGGGTTTATTCGACTAATTTAACTTCTTTATACGACCAAGACCGCACCAGATATTCAGACTTTAATCAAATCAGGATCAAAGGGGCCACGCCCCTTTGCGGGTCAAGGGCAGCGCCCTTGAATCCCCCCAAGCACACTAAACCTCACCCAGCCTTCTTCTTCCGCCCACGCGCAGGCTTCTTCGCCACTGACGACACAGCCTCCTCACCTTCCTGCATCAGAAGAGGCGCGAGGAAGCGCCCTGTGTGGCTGGCCTTGCACTGGACGATCTCTTCCGGCGTGCCTTCGGCCACGACTTCACCGCCGCCGCTACCGCCTTCGGGGCCGATGTCGATAATCCAGTCTGCGGTCTTGATGACTTCCAGATTGTGCTCGATGACCACAACCGTATTGCCCTGATCGACCAGCGCGTGGAGAACTTCCAGCAGCTTGCGGACGTCTTCCGTGTGCAAACCTGTGGTGGGCTCATCAAGAATATACATCGTGCGGCCTGTGGCACGCCGCGCCAGTTCCTTGGAGAGCTTCACACGCTGCGCCTCACCACCTGAGAGGGTAGTGGCCTGCTGACCAAGAGCGACGTAGCCGAGACCGACTTTCTGCAGAATGGCGAGGCGATCGCGGATACGGGTCTGCGCCTCGAAATAGGGCAATGCCTCGTCCACGCTCATCGCCAGCACATCGGCAATCGACTTGCCCTTGAACTTCACTTCCAATGTTTCACGATTATAGCGGGCACCTTTACAGGCATCGCAGGTCACGAACACATCGGGCAGGAAGTGCATCTCGATCTTGATGACGCCGTCGCCCTGACAGGCTTCGCAACGACCGCCTTTCACGTTGAAAGAGAAGCGACCCGGCTTGTAGCCACGCGCCTTGCTTTCCGGAAGTTCCGCAAACCAGTCACGGATTGGCGTAAACAGGTCGGTATAGGTCGCGGGGTTGGAGCGCGGCGTCCGACCGATGGGCGACTGGTTGATGTCGATGATCTTGTCGAGCAGTTCCAGCCCGTCCACCCGCTCGCACGGAGCGGGCGTCTGCGACGAGCCCATCAGACGCCGGGAGAGGGTCTTGTAGAGCGTGTCGATGACCAGCGTGGACTTGCCGCCACCCGACACACCTGTGACACAGGTGAAGGTGCCGAGCGGGAATTTGGCTGTCACGTCCTTGAGATTGTTTCCTGTGGCACCACGCACCGTCACAAATCGCTTCGGATCGATCGGACGACGTTCCTTCGGCACTTCGATGCGCTTGCGCCCAGACAGATACGCACCCGTCAGACTGTCCTTGCAGGCCGCGACTTCGGTTGGCGTGCCGCTGGCGATCACCATACCGCCCTTTACGCCCGCGCCCGGTCCCATGTCGATCAGCCAGTCCGCACTGCGAATGGCGTCCTCGTCATGTTCGACAACGATCAAGGTATTTCCAAGAGCTTTCAGACGTTGCAGCGTCGCCAGAAGCCGCTCGTTATCGCGCTGATGCAGCCCGATGGAAGGCTCATCCAGCACATACAGCACGCCCGTGAGACCAGACCCGATCTGACTGGCCAGACGGATACGCTGGCTTTCACCGCCCGACAGGGTCGCCGAGCCACGGGACAGCGTCAGATAATCCAGCCCGACATCCACAAGGAATTTCAGACGATCATTGATTTCCCGCAGAATACGACGAGCAATTTCCGCACGCTGTGGCGTCAGGGTTGGCAGGACGCTTTCAAACCAGTCATGCGCGTCACGGATCGACAGATCGGACGCCTGCGCGATATTGAATCCTGCAACCTTTACGGACAGCGCTTGAGGTTTCAGACGTGCGCCATTACAGACATGACACGGCTTGTCCGCCTGATAACGGGAAAGTTCCTCTTTCTGCCAGATACTGTCCGTATTCCGTAGGCGGCGCTGGAGACTGGCAACAGCACCCTCGAATGGCTTTGTCAGTGTGTGGGATTTTCCGCCGTCACGATAGACAAAGTGCACATCTTCATCTGTTCCATCGAGAATGACGGAACGGGCTTCCTCCGGCAGATCACACCACGGCGTGTCCATGCTGATATCAAGATGTTTCGCCAGACTCTGGAGTGTCTGCTCATAAAGCGGCGTCTTGTCGTTCCGCCAGGGCGCGACGGCACCCTGCGCCAAAGACAGGCGCTCATCCGGCACAATCAGGCGAGGATCGAAGAAGGTCTCGGTGCCGATACCATCACAGGCCGGGCAGGCTCCCTGCGGCGCGTTGAACGAGAACAGGCGCGGCTCAATCTCTTCCAGCGTAAAACCGCTGACAGGACAGGCAAACCGCGAGGAGAACACCGTGCGTTCCGCAGGCTCCTTGCTGTCCCGCGTCACTTCTTCCGCATAGACAAGGCCGTCCGACAGTGAGAGCGCCGTTTCAAAACTGTCGGCCAGACGGCTTTCAATGCCGGGTTTGACGACAATCCGGTCCACCACCGCCTCGACCGTGTGACGCAGCTTGCGGTTCAGATTGGGAACATCTTCAATATCGTAGAGTTCGCCATCGACTTTCACACGTGCAAAACCCTTGCGCTGAAGTTCGGCCAGTTCCTTGCGATACTCGCCTTTACGGTCACGAATGACCGGGGCCAGCAGCATCAGCCGCGTGCCCTCCGGCATGGTCATGACACGGTCGACCATCTGGCTGACCGTCTGCGCCTCGATCGGCAGACCGGTCGCGGGTGAATATGGCACACCCGCACGCGCCCAGAGCAGACGCATGTAGTCATGGATCTCGGTGACCGTTCCGACCGTCGAACGCGGGTTCTTGGAAGTCGTTTTCTGCTCGATGGAAATGGCCGGAGACAGCCCTTCGATCGAGTCCATGTCCGGCTTGCCCATCAGTTCCAGGAACTGCCGGGCATAGGCGGACAGGCTTTCGACGTAGCGACGCTGGCCTTCCGCATAGATCGTATCAAACGCCAGCGACGATTTGCCGGACCCGGACAGGCCGGTGATGACCGTCATCTGATCACGCGGAATATCCACATCGACGGACTTGAGGTTATGGGCGCGGGCACCCTTCACACGGATGGCGGGGCCTGAAACGGGTTTGGCTGTCATCGTCCGGTCGTATGTCCTTGTGTTCAGACTGAACAATATAGGACGCTTCTCACGGATTTACAGGGGATTGCGCCTCCAAAAAGAACATATCGGGATCATTCTGGCCTGATGGGTTTATCGCCCCATGCCACCCGTATTGCCGTATCCGACGTTTCCCGCTCCAATATTTCCAGCGCCTATGTTTCCGGAACCCACATTCCCCATGCCGGTATTGCCCCACCCGACACCGCCGGAACTGACACCATTGCCGCGTTCTTGTGGCTGAGTAGTCTGCCAGCCATTCTGGTATGTCGTGCCAGCGCCGTTTGTATAACCACTGCCATAGCCTCCGCCCATTCCCGGTGAAATGATGACCTGCGTCGGCGGGGGCGGATAACCTTCATAACTGTCGCCGGGCGATGCGGACTGACTGCCGGTAGAGTAGTCCCACTGACCGCTCTTTGCCGCCGGGCCATTGGAGTAATCCTGAGCCATGACAGGTGACGCCAGCACCATGAAGCCCATGATGAGGCCAGAAAACGTCCGCATTGCACCCGATCCTCTCTGCGAGCCTGAAACAACGCAGAGAAACCGATTATCCTTCACAGGAGGTTGATGCCGGGCATTTCCTTCGGTCACATCCGGGGGAGCAGTTACCGTCCGGACACATGGATTTATGGTGCTTAAATATGGCGGGACTGACTGTTCTTTATGAGACTCACTCTTCTCCGTTGCTTCCCCAGCATACGCGCTCCGCTTGGAAGCAGATTTCCACCACCTCTTGCTCTGCCCTGTCCGCCAGCATGGTTTCTTCGCTCGGGTAGCACATTGCGAAATCGTATTCGTCGAACCCCGTCTCAGCAATGGCGTATGGCGATCTCTTGAACCAAGACGGCCCAGTTGCAGTTCAAGCTGAATGGCTACGATCGTTCGGTAACCAACATTAGTACAGTGCTATCCAGAACGACGCTCGGAATGTCTGTCCGCAAGAAGGACAACATAGAGAGCGAGCTTCTACAACTCACCCGCAAGATTTTTATTTATTGAATAAAAAGGCGATTGGTGGATCTGATGGGGATCGAACCAGACTCTCAGGATGCTTCAGAATGCATCACGAATCGTTATAAAATACAGATGGTTATTAAGGAACCTTTCTCTGTACTTCTCACAGCGACTCTGTTAAATGCATGTTTTAAGAGGGACACGAAAAGGGACATGCAGGGTTATGAGTCGGCTCGCACCACACCGTCTGACAGCTCGCCAAGTCGCTACCCACAAGGAGGGTGATCTTGCAGACGGCGGAAACCTCTGGCTGGTCGTCCGGGGAGCCTCCCGCATCTGGACCTTCCGCTACAAGTCGCCGGTCACGGACAAGCGTCGGGAAATGAGTCTCGGGTCAGCTTATGATGTATCTCTGGCCGAAGCCCGGACGATTGCCGCCGAAAGCCGTCGTCTGGTCAACCAGCGGATAGACCCTCTCGAACAGCGGCGGAGCGACGATGCCGACCGCAAGCACGAAACCACCATCAGCTTGCGAGCAGTGGCACAGAGCTACATCGAGTCGCAGAAACCAGGCTGGCGTGATCCACGAGCAGCATCAGTCTGGACCAGTTCACTCGAACAGTACGTCTACCCAACATGCGGGGAGAAGCCGGTCAAACTGATCGATACGGCAGACATCGAAGCCGTGCTGAAACCAATCTGGACAGAGAAAACCGAGACCGCCACGCGGGTCCGTGGACGGGTCGAGCGGATCCTCGACTATGCCCGTGCTCAGGGCTGGCGGACCGGAGAGAACCCGGCCCGCTGGAAAGGTCATCTGTCAGCCATTCTCGCTCCACCGTCCAAGGTGATGAAGAGTGGTCATTTCGCTGCCGTCGATCGGAAAGACATTAGCCACGTTATGGCCGCTCTGGCTGAATCGCAGGGAGTGGCCGCCAAGGCCGTACGCTTCACCTGTCTGACCGCCGCCCGCTCTGGAGAAGTCCGTAACGCAACATGGTCAGAGATCGACCTGAACGCCCGTGTGTGGACGATCCCGGCGCATCGCATGAAGATGGGGAAAGAGCACCGCGTTCCGCTGTCTGACGGCGCTGTGGCCGTTCTGCAGGAAGTCATGCCTCTGCGCGATGAGCGGGCCGGTGATCTGGTGTTTCCCGGCCAAAAGAGAGGGAAGCCGCTGTCAGACGTGGCTCTGTCCAAGGCGCTTCATATTGCAGCGGGTACGAAGGACGTGACCGTGCATGGCCTGCGCTCCACCTTCCGCGACTGGGCAGCCGAAGGGACGGATTATCCAAGCGAAGTGGCTGAGATGGCGCTGGCGCACGCCATCAGCAACAAGGTGGAAGCCGCTTATCGACGCGGGGATCTGTTTGAGAAGCGCCGAGAGATGATGGCAGGCTGGAATGGATGGTGTCAGGATTTCAGATAATCAGGCCGGACATGCTCCAGCATCTGTTCCAATATCTGCGAAGCTTTTGATCGGAACAGCATGGCCGGGAAACTTCGCTACAATCTGAAGCTCACCTCCCATTGCTTCGATGTAACTGCGCAACGTGCTGATATACATGTCAGTCCGCTTTTCCATCTTGGCGACAGATGCCTGATTGACGCCGAGAAGCTCCGCAATCTGCTTCTGAGACATGACGTGCGCCCGGCGCAGTTCAGCCAAGTCCATCGCATCCGCCATGGCCTGCGCTTTCATTGCGGCGCGCTTACGCGATACAGGTGATAATGTGGCCCCGAGAGAGGCCAGTGTCTTACGACCGGTCATATCAGCTTCTCCCTTCTCAATTCATCAAGATGCGCGTCATAAAGATTATCCGCGACAGGGGTTAACCGGTCATAAAACCGTTCATCCCCCGTCTTGTCGCCGCCAATCAGAAGAATGGCGGCACGACGCGGGTCGAAGGCGTAGAAGACCCTGATCGGCTTGCCTCCGCTCTGTATCCGTAACTCGCGCATGTGATTATGACGCGACCCATTCACTCCTGATGACATTGGAAACCGGAGGCCGGGGCCTCTCTCTTCGAGCAAAAGGCCAGACGCATAAACGTCTTCTTTCTCACTGTCGGACAGAGTAGCAAACCAGCCGCCGAACTCATCAGTGTGTTCAACCAGCCACGTCATAGCTTCATCATATATATGCCTCTGAGTGCATATTCAAGCATCTTGATATCTCCGCCGCAAAAGGGCGGTGTCCTACTCGACCGGCTCCTGCCTCACTCCATTACCGCCGCCATTCTCCGCAATGAACTCGACGCTTGCGGTTTCTAGGGTGTGCGTGTCAATAATCCTAAAAATAATGCAGTATATTCAGAGTTTTTAGGAAGATGCAGATATATTAAACTCCAGAGACATCTTCTTTTTGTTTGTTTTTTAGTCTTTCGCTTTTCAGTCTCTGGTTAACAAGGGTATCTATTTTCTCATATATTTCGCGAAGATCATCAGAAAGATTTTTTCTATCTTCTGGGAGCCGGGCACGAACCCAACTATCTCCAATGAATAATATACCTTTATCTTCATAGGCTGTCTTTAATGCTTGAATCGTAGCGGAATTTGCCGGAGCACCTCCCTCAAGCCTCGTAACAGTCGCGGGTGATACATTCGCTAGTTTGGCAATATCCCGGACACCTAATCGAACTGCCGCACGAGCCATCCTTAATTGTGTCCCTGTTATCATATAATCACCTTGACGCATCGGTTAAACTGTGAAACCTAATGATAACCATGTTATCACTTGATGACGTGGGGCACAACTGACGGTTAAGCCTTCGAGTACCAGTCGAGGCCTAACCTAACCACAACCGAAGGATACTTTCGGCAATGGCTGAGAACGCCCATAGCACGCCTGCGTCAAAGCAGGCAGAGGAAACCTGCGCCAACATTCTGGCAGACCTCGTCGTTTCATTCCTTATCGCTCTGTCTATCTACGGATTGCAATCACCTGATCCCGTCACGACGGGCCACGCTTACGCCGTGGAGGCCGTGCGATGAACCCGCAGGAAACCGCCAAAGGCAATATTGTGCCTCTGGCTGCTGTAGCGCATGACGCCCCGTTGGTTCGTGAAGACCAGCTTCTTCTGGCGCGCATTAAACGGATCGTGGTGATGGGTAACGTGATCCTTCCCGAACAGCTCGCCTGTCTGTTTGGCTCTATTTACTCAGCCAGACCTGAGCATCCTCTGCTCAAGGTGGCGCAGGAAGAGGTATTCCGGCGCTTCCCAGAGCTGAAGGAGAAAGCTGATCGGATTTATGGTCGAGGCTGCTTCGATGAAGCGAGCGTTTCTCTTAACTGCGGGGAGGCATCGGCATGACCCTGACAACAGAGACCCCGATAACAGACGCAGCCCGCAAGGATCAGATCGTCACCGCGTCTCTTGAGATCGCGCACCTTGCCGCTCTTGCCCGATGGGCTGGGTTTGGCCTGACGCAAGCCAGTGATGCGGAGATGAAGAAAAGCACCGTGATGGAGGCCGGAACAATGTTCGCCTTCCTTGGTAGCGAGATCGAGCGCCGTTGCTCCGTGATTGACGAGGCACTGGGATGAAGAAGTCAGCAGTCCAAAAACGCGGGGCGATGAATGACGCGATGACGATGCGCGAGCATATCGGAATGATCGTTGATCTTGTGAAGATGATTCAGGCGCACCCATTGCAGGATCAGAGCCGTCACAGAGAGGCGACATTCTGGCTTCTGGATGAAATCGAAGCAGGCGCGGAGATCATGCGTCTTCAGGTGGAAGGGGCTTTTGCATGACCGCGAAACAGACACACCCGCAGGCGATGGATGCCCTGACGCCAGAGGAAAAAGAAACCGTCATGCAGATGCGTTCGCCGTCCTGTCTTCTGGATGATCTTCAGCAGATGGCGGACCTGTTCGTACAGATCACCCACCCCGACAGCGATGGCTTCCCGCCAGAGATCACCGAAGGCCGCGCCGTTCATTGGCTGGCATGCCGTCTTGCAGATCGGGCGCAATGGATGCGTGAAGCATTGGATAAGGAGAAGGTGGCATGACTCCTGCAGAACGCGCAGCCCGCCGATTGTCCGCACTGGACCGGACGCGGGACCGCCTCGCCAATGAAGCGAACCGAGACATATCGCAGCCAGCCCGCGCCCTTATCTGGAACCAGATCGACCGGGTGACGCGCTGTTTCAAAGCCGAGCGCCGGAGGTTGGTGAAAGCGCCAGCTCGCCGGATGCAGGATGTGCAGTGCAAGGCACGGATCGCGCTTGAGTGGCTGGACCCGAACGGCGGAGACGATGACGCCCTGATGGTCAGCCTATGCCGTGACGTGCTGGCGATGAAAGGTGGGAAGTGATGGGGATGAATCTGTTCCGGTTGACGAGAAAACGGGATCACAAAAATGGAGTTATCTAAATCCGATGAGATCACACAGGTCGCCGTTCTTGTTGAAGGATGGTTTTCAGAAAATGGAATCGTCGTGGACCCATCCTCTGGATGCGTGAGGTCTTTTTCGCATTATCTTCTGATAGCAAGAAGCAACGATGAGCCGAAAAATAAAATCTTTTGTGACATCGAAAGGTCACAGAAAGCGATCTCCGAAATTAGAAAATATTTTCCTATCTTTTTAGATAATGGAGAAAGGGCACTCGCGGCAGCTAGACAGAATCCATTACAAAAAAACATCGTGGATTATTTTCAAGAAATTCAAAAAGCTATGCAAGACGTCTTGGCAGCGATCGACGTCCTTGGGAAGCGCTCAAAACTGTTCTCACCCAATCAAAAGAAAAAAGCCAATCCTCGTGGATATTGGCATTCTTCTGCTTACATGATTTCAGAATTTGTAATTCCAATATTTAATTCATTCGGGAAAAGAAAAAAATATGGCTTCGGAAAGCCAACTTCTCCGGCCGTACAAATCGTTTCAAGTTCATTGTCCTTTATCTACAGCCTTGAAGGCAATGAAATTGAAAACGAAGCAATCGTGAAGGCTATTCGCGCTCAAAAAAGGAAAAACTTATCTGTCTAGTTTGGCAGACTTTTTACGTTTTCCAGGCCGCTAAGAGTAACCACAGACACCACGACGCGCACAGCGAAACGGAGAAGTTTCAAGATGAACATTCCACAGCCAGACAGTCAGGGACGCCGCTTCCTACGCATTGAAGACATCATGCACGAAACATGCCTGAGCCGCGCCACGGTCTATCGGAATACGATGCTGGAACGGGTGAAGGTTGGAAGCCGGACGCTGATCACGGTTGAAAGCTATGAGAAGTGGCTTGCAAGCCTTCGTTCCAATGCTGCCTGAAAACAGAAACGCCGCCTGCGATTAGACAGGACGGCGATCTGAAAACCAGCATCAAGAGGCAACCAACATCCTCCTGATAGCCAGTTTCAGGTCAGTCTGTCCATATAAAAATTGCAGTGCGTGCCATGGAGTACGCAAAATGAACCCTGAAAAACGGGAACGGTCGAACTTTGCCGAAATTCTGGCAGAGGTACCTTTGCTCAAAGCCTATCATCTTCGTCTGGAGCGGGAACGGAATGATCCTGAACCGGACGCAGGCGCGATTGAAGTCCTTGAGAGGGCTATCGCAGATGTCACGAAGTTTCTTCAGATCGGTGATCCGAATGATCTGAGTGACGACGTCTGGTGCGCCGGTCAGATACTGGCCGCCTCAGACATCCCCGGTGGCTGGCAGCGTTGGGACGAAAATGTGCAGGAGCGTGTCGAGCGCGAAAAGGCTGCGAAAAAAGCAGCGCGTGCGGCAAGGAGGGCTCGGGCATGAGCGTAAGCAACCTCTCACTGAAACTGCCAGTTCCCTATCTGCAATCAGGCAAGGATGCTCCTGAAGGTGTCGTCGATGACGCTGTGATCGACTGGAGCCTTGTGCTTCGTCTCTGGGTGCAACCCATGGTCGTCGATCAGAACGAACAGCCCGTCTATGCGCCCTGCGCGGTCTTTCTGGACGATACATGGGTGCGCGTAGGCCCTGTGGGGAGTTTGGGATGTGTCCGGATTGTTTGCCAGAGGATGGCCGCAATCCACGACAAAGGGGTTAGTGATGAAACGCTGCCCGCCATACCGGGGGCGCTCAATCCGAATGACATGATTGTGGATGTATCTCCGTCTGAACTCGGAGATTGCCTGCCGGGTGATCCGTGGTGGTGGGATGAGCGGCATAAGACCTTCAAGCTCAATCTGGCGGCGCTTGGCTTTGATCTCGCTCTTGGTCTGCTTGAAAGAGACCTGACCGAAGCCGGCAAGATCGAACTGCTCGACGTGACGCTGGAATATATCGAAACGCTTTTTCGGACCTGCGACACGATCCAGCCGCATCTGGTCAGAGGCTATCTCGAAAAGACCCGGAAAGCCGCTTTGGTCTGGATCCGTGAGACGTCTTTTCCGGCAGATGAAATGGAGACGCCCGAGGACGATGGCCGGATGCTGGTAGATGAGATCAGGCGGGATGGCGTAACAGCCAGGGAAGCCCTGATCCTTCTGCAGAAGCAGATCGAGGCGCTCTATCAAGACCCGTGCTGGCCGTATGGACGTTTGGTCAAAGGCCAGGAGGACAGGGCGCTCAGGGCTTACAACGCTGGCGCTGACCGCATCATCTATTTCACGCAGAAGGAGCTTTCGAAATGAGCGCTTCTCTGAAACCGCGTGATTACTGCGACGATATCGCTGAGAGGGCTATGAAGCTTGCTCGCGGTGGTCTGACGGTGTTCCCCTGCTGTGAGGACAAGCGCCCGACATGCAAGTGGGGTGACGTCGCCAGCAGTGATCCCGCCGCCGTGGCGATGCTCTGGCGCACCTATCCCGGCCCGCTGATCGGCGTCGTGACAGGGGCTGTCTCTGGCTTCGACGTTCTGGATCTGGACTGGGGCAAGGGTGGTGATGACTGGCACGACGAGCATTGCGCCCGTCTACCCCGAACCCGCGTGCATCAGACACGTTCTGGTGGGCTGCATCTCCTGTTTCGGCATCGTGAAGGTACTCGCAACAGCGCGGGCAAGATCGCTCGCGGCGTCGATGTGCGCGGGGATGGTGGATATATCATCTGGTGGCCTGCGACCGGGCTGGAGATCATGGATCGGTCCCGTGCAAGTGACTGGCCCGCGTGGTTGGCTGAGATGGCGCTTCCGCCACCGGCGTCCATCGCTGATCTGCGGAAGATCGAGAATGGGCTTCGTGACGCTGACCGGTATGTGCAGGGCGCAGTCAGGGCTGCCGTTGCCGCTGTAGCGGGCTGCCGGCAGGGTGGACGCAATCAGACACTGAACGCCGAGACCTACGCGCTGGGCCGGTTTATCGCTGGTGGTCATCTGACTGCCGGACAGATCGCGGAGGCTATGGCCGCTGCCGCCTTGCAGGCCGGGCTCACCAAGTCCGAGATTGAAGCGACCATCAGGTCCGCCCTGCGGGCAAGGATGGGCGGATGAGTGAGGCCGAGGACATCGGCAGCGCCGTTCAGGCGGGGCTGGCCAGAGCTGAGAAGCGGAAAGCGGGCAGCAACGAATACGTGCTTCTGACCGAGCATGGTGTGGCCGAAGCCTTCACCGACCGTTATCGTGATCAGCTTCGTTTCTGCCAGTCCCGAGGAAAGTGGTTTCTCTGGTCCGGGACACACTGGCAGGTCGATAGCCGACACAAGGCTTTCACTTATGCCCGTGAGTTGGTAGCAGAGGCCAATTCGGACAGTGACCTCAAGGCGAAGGCTGTAACCGGAAAAGCATCCTTTGCGGGTGGCGTGGAGCGGTTCGCCCGGTGTGATCCGGCGCATTCAGTCACGTCTGAAGACTGGGACACGGATCCTTTTCTGCTCGCCACACCTGCTGGAACCGTCGATCTGCATACAGGCATCCTGAAAGAATCCTGTCCGAAAGACATGATTTCAAAAGTGACGGCAGTTGGTCCCGACAAGCAGGGCTGTCCGATCTGGCTCGCCTTTTTGCGTGACGCCACGAACAGTGATGATGAGCTGATCGAGTTTCTTCAGCGTTGGTGCGGCTACTGTCTGACCGGCGATACGCGGGAGCATGCGCTGCTGTTTGGATATGGCCCGGGCGGCAACGGGAAATCGGTGTTCCCGAATACCATCTCCAAGATCCTTGGTGATTACGCCATGACCGCAGCCATGGACAGCTTCACCGTCAGCTATGGCGACAAGCACTCGACCGATCTCGCCATGCTTCGTGGAGCGCGACTGGTGACGGCTTCGGAGACCGAGGAAGGACGTGCCTGGGCGGAAGCGAGGATCAAGCAGATGACAGGTGGTGATCCGATAACAGCCCGCTTCATGCGCCAGGATAATTTTACCTTTGTGCCGCAGTTCAAGCTGACCATTGTTGGCAACCACAAGCCGGAGCTGAAGAACGTCGATGATGCCATGCGACGAAGGCTCAATATGGTGCCGTTCATTCACAAGCCAAAGAACCCGGATCGGGAGCTTGAGCTGAAGCTGGTCGATGAATGGTCTGCAATTCTTCAATGGATGATCGAGGGCTGTCTGAAGTGGCAGGAAAGCGGATTGCCGCGTCCGAAGGTCGTGCGTGAGGCGACAGATGAATACTTCGAGGCTCAGGACAGTTTCGGCCAATGGCTTGCTGAACGATGCATCCTTGATCCGGGTCTTGAGACGAAGCCCTCTCTACTGCTGAAGGATTTTCAGGACTGGTCACGGCAGAATGGTGAACTGGAGACCGATAACAAACGGCTCAGGGGACTTCTGGAGCGGACGGACGGGGTTCGTTACCTAACGAGACGCGGCTCCCGATGGGTGCGTGGTGTTGGAATGAAACCGCGTGAAGAAGACGCCCGGCGATGGGATCGAGAATAAGGGTGCAGGCTGGTGCAGGGTTCTATGTATAACTGCCCACACGCGCGCACATGAGCAATAACAGTTTTACCCAGCACCACTCTGCACCCTTATTTTTCGAAGAGTGGGATTTGAGATGGTGGAGATACCCTCAAACTCTCAGAAATCGACTAAACGCGTGCCCGCGCCTGCGCGACAAAAAGGTGCCTGAGATGGTCAGCAGGAAATCCTGCCGACGTGACAGGGATTGGCCTGTGGAAATTCCCACACGTCAAAGCGTTCCTCGCATCTGAGGAATGGGATACCGGAAAGCCGGTAGCTGTCCGTCGGCTTCCTCCATGCTGGAATTAACCCTCCAATGGCCAGCCGAATACTTGCCGGACATTCTCCCCAGATTGGGGAAAATAGAGGTTCGGTTTCTGGGTTATGCTCCGAACTAGACCGGAATATCAGCAGAAAACAGGGAAAGTGTAAGACGGAAAACAGTCTAACCCCTCTTTGTGTCCCTCTTTCTGTCACGCCAAACCACCAATCGAACCTTTGAAGCCCTTTTGCGATCAAATCGCACCTGAAATACAGTTTCGTGTATTATTGCAATAATTTGTGATATTTATCCGAATCGTCTCGACGTATCTCTACGTATCAGCACGTGTCTGTGTAGTAATTTGGTCATTGTTGAAGAATATATCTTTTCGTATTCTTTCATTGTATTCTGTTTTTCATGAATGCGCCCCCAGACACTTCTGCCATGCTGAATACGGAGACTGCAGCGCGCCGGATTGGCGTCAGTGCGATGACCCTTCGTCGAATGCTGAAGGAGGGCAAGGCTCCGCCGTCAATCGTACCGGGAAGGCGTAAGCGCCTCTGGCCTGAAGCGGCGCTGATCGAGTGGGTGCGTTCCCGAACAACAGAGGAGCGTAGCCAGTGAGCACGCTTGAACAACTGGCCACACAGGCCGGACTGAAAGACACAGCCCTCCTGAAATGCGCCCGCACGGACCTGCCGCCGGTGGGACAGATTGCGGATCTGAAACAGCGTTATCCCGCCGCATTTCTGGCCCCTTTCGATGCTCGGACCGCCACCAAGGCCGAATACGAAGCCCGCCTGAGAGAGATGGGATATCGGCGTCGGAGTCCGATGTAATGCAGGCTGCAACTGAGGAAAAGCCAATCAGCATTCTGGTCAGGGAGATGCTCGAGGCCCATTCCGCTGCCCGTAGTCGTAGCGGCGTGCCGTGGCAGAAGCTGGACGGGATGGTCATGCAGGCCCGTCAAGCGGCCAGACGATCCAACGACACCGGAGCCAATCTGAACAGTCCTGAAGATCGTCGTCAGAAGGAGCGCATCCGCCGCGAGGTGGAGCGTGTGACGCGGGAGTGCATCCGCTGGCGGGACATGCCGCATCAGGACATTGGCCGGGAAGCCGCGGCGGCTCTTGCACCCGCTTCGCAGCCTGCCGCCACACCGCAACAGACAGCCCAGCGTCTGCTCAACGACTTCTCCCAGCGCGGTATCCGCCTTGAGGTGGCGTCCAAAAGCCGCCTGAGTGTGCGCCCGGCCCATCTGCTGACCGACAACGACAAGGCCAACCTGAAGGCCCATCAGGAGGCTTTGGCAGCGGCATGGCTGGAGCAGAATCAGGTGTGGATCGTCGAGTGAAATCACCCGTCGAAAACGCCTCCGGAGCGTCGGACGAAATTACCGGCGAAATTGCCGTTTCAGCGACCGGCGCGACGAAAAGATCAGCCGCCAAAAGAGGGCGGCCGTGCAGCATCTGCACCCACCCTCTGGCAAGGGAGATCGACCGGGCGCTTATCAATCCGGATACTTCCTGTGCCTCGGTTGCGGAGGCGTTCCCCGGCGTCACGGCCCGCGCCCTTCAGAGACACTACACCGACCATCTGCTGCCCCGTCTCGAAAAGGCGACCGGACTGGCCTCTGAGGAGATCGAGCCGACCCTTGGCATTGTCGCCCAGCTTGAAGAACTGCGTGGTCGAGCCATGGCGCTCCTCGACCGGGCAGAGAAGGCGGGCAAGCTGAAGGATGCCATTGCCGCCATCCGTGAAGCCCGTGGCGTGCTGGACAGTCAGGCCCGCGTGACCGGCGAAGGCTCCCGTGCTGGTGTACAGATCAACATCGTCAATGCGCCCGGCTGGACGGTCGTGCAGGGGAGTATCCTCACGGCACTGATGCCTTTCCCCGATGCCCGTGCCGCCGTGGTGCAGGCGCTCGGACAGGTGATCGATGACTGATCTGGTGCAGGACATGGCCCGCGATATCCGGCACGGTCTCGACCCTGTGCTGTTCGCCCGTGAACGTCTGGGGTTTGATCCTGACCCATGGCAGGGCAGCGTTCTGAACTCGACCAGCAACCGGATCCTGCTCAACTGCACCCGGCAGTCGGGCAAAACCAGCACAACTGCCGTGCTGGGTCTTCATACGGGCATGTACCAGCCTAATTCCCTGATCCTGCTTTTCTCCAAGGCCCAGCGTCAGAGTTCAGAGCTGCTTGCCAAGATTTACGGCCACATCAACACGATGGAAGGACCGCCCCGGCTGGTGAAGGAAGCGGCGACTGAACTGAAGCTCGCCAATGGCTCCCGCATCGTCAGTCTGCCGGGTGACGGCGACAGCATCCGTGGTTATTCCGCCCCGAACCTGATCGTGGAAGATGAGGCCGCGTTCGTTCATGACAGCCTGTACGAAGCCTTCCTGCCGATGCTGGCGACCAGTAACGGGCGGCTGGTGCTGATGAGCACGCCCAACGGCAAGCGCGGCCATTTCTATCATACCTGGGCCGGTGGAGATCCGAAGTGGCAGCGGGAAAGCGTCACCGCCCTTCAGGTGCCACGAATCAGCGCTGACTACCTCGAAGACATGAAATCCGAATACGGGCCGCACAAGTTTGCTCAGGAGTTCATGTGCCGGTTTGTCGAGGCTGACGACCAGTTCTTTTCCGATGAGGCCATTGAGCGGGCGTTCTCCCGCGATGTGCCTCTGCTCGAACTCAATTTCTGAGGTCTCAATGACAGATATTTCCGACCAGATCGCGTCTGTTTCCGATGATCCCCCATTTCTGACCACGGCGGGCAATCTCATCAAACGCACAACATGGGCGCTGGTCAGGGATAGGGTGACAGTGAAGATGGTCAGGGCCAACGCCAGTAGCAGACCTCCTTTTCTGAGCATCACTGGCCTTGACGCGGTTCTTGTGGAGCCGGGCGAAAAGGTGCCTGAGACCGGATATGCAGTCGTCAATGTGACCGGGCATGAAGCGTTCACCCGTCCGGGTGTGCCGTGCGACCAGTGGGGCAACATGCACCCCAGCCATGGCACACATTTCTGATGGGTGTGATCTCGCCAGCTCACACAGTCGTCGAAGATCGACGCATCATCACCGAGGGTCATCTGGATGGGTATTCCATCGGACTCGATCTCGGAAAGTCACAGGATTTTACAGCAATTTGCGTGGCGGAAGTCTTTCTCTGTGAGCGTCAGCGCTGGCAGAAGCTGCAATTCGAACCGATGGCCCAGATCGTGCAGCGTCGGGTGACGTGGCGCTATCGCATCCGCAATGTGCATCGCTATCCACGCGGCACGTCCTATCCTGATATCGCCAGATCCGTACGCAGTGTCATGGGCCAGCTTCCGGCGGCTCCTGTTCCTCCCGCGCTTTTCGTGGATCGTACGGGTGTTGGCGCTCCGGTGGTCGATACCATGCGCGAAATGGGGCTGGCGCTTGTCGGTGTGTCGATCACTGGTGGCGCGAAGGTGAACAAACCCAACTGCTGGGAGGCGAATGTGCCGAAGTCGGTGCTGGCGTCCGCGCTGGACATTGCCTTTGCCGAGGACCGGCTCGAACTCACATCTCAGGCCACCGCGTCCGAAGCTCTGAAATCAGAGTTGCAGGGGTTCAGGGTGAAGAAGACCACGCACGGGAATGAGACGATGGAAGCGTGGCGTGAAGGTATTCACGATGATCTGGTGCTGGCCACGGCGCTGGCGGTCTGGGGCGGCGAGCAGCGCATTCGTCCCCGTCCGCCCGTTCAGTGGGATTTGGGCCGATGACCATTGCCACGATCGACCCCGGCAACAGCGGCGCAATCGCCATTCTGTCCGATGCGGGCGACCTGATTGAAATCTTCGACATGCCGACCGTGGCCGTCACAGTGGCGAAGAAGCAGCGCAACATCGTGTCTGCTCCGCTACTGGCGACAATGCTGAGGGCGCATGACCCGGCTGAGATATGGCTCGAGAAGGTATCGACCAGACCGGGCGAGGGTGCCGTCGGAGCGTTCGCGTTCGGTCGTGGTGTGGGTGTCATCGAGGGCGTGGCCGCTGCCCTTGGCAAGCCGCTTTCGACCGTGACGCCAGCCGTCTGGAAAAAGGCCACCGGATGTCCTGCCGACAAGGGCGGAGCGAGAGCCAGGGCAATGCAGCTTTTCCCGACAGCAGCCGACCAGTTCAAGCGCGTGAAAGACGATGGGCGAGCGGAGGCGGCGCTGATCGGAGCTTACGCATGTCGGGCTCGGAAATAGTCTCACAACGCCTCATAACAGCGCTGTGAATGTCAGTCCGCAAGAGGGACAACATGCAGGGCGAGGCTGTATCGCACCTCTATAAGCGTTTGATTTTACTGGATAATTGCAAGGCGGTTGGTGGAGCTGAGGGGGATCGAACCCCTGACCTCCTCATTGCGAACGAGGCGCTCTCCCATCTGAGCTACAGCCCCGCCTTTGCCTGAAACTAGATAGCCTGCCTCCGGGAACTGTCAAGCCATATCCTCGGGAGGAGACCGAACCGTATTGGCTCCATTGCGGGTCTCCTGTAGTCTACGCTGCCATGCGCAGAATGCGCCTGACGTTTTTGCAAGAGGATACAGCTTTCCGTGTATGATCTGTGGCGCCTGCTTCTGACGGTGGTAAAGCTCTATGAAGCGGTCATCATCATCTACTGTGTTTTCAGTATGCTGTATTCTTTCGGCGTGCTGGACCCGCGAAACCGGATTGTCGCGCAGATAGGACGGTTTCTCGGCTCTGTGGTGGAGCCGGTTCTGACCCCTCTGCGGAACATTCTTCCAAGCTTCGGGAATGTCGATCTCTCGCCGCTGGTCGTCCTGCTGGTGCTGCAATATCTCGTAGAGCCCTTCATGGCGCGCCAGATGATGAGCAGCCTGATGGGATAATCATCTCCATCCCGTCTGCATGATACAGAGGCCCCCGCCAGATCCTGTCCGGCGGGGGTTTCTGTATCAGCGCTCAGGAGAACAGGCCTTTACCGCCGATCACAGCTTTCGGTCAGCCTGTTAAAATACAATCCGGGAGAGCAGGTGACGACATTGCTGGGCACCTGCGTGGCAGCTGGCGCGGGAGCCTGCTGATATCCACCGTAATAGACGTTTCCGTAAGGCTGGGCGTAGCCTTGGGAATAATCACCGGGTGGCTGCGCATACCCTCCGGACTGCTGGTAATAGTCACCATAATATCCGGGTTCTGCTGTGGCTGCTCCGACGGACATTCCTAGCAGGGTTCCGAAAGCGAACGGTGCGCCCCAGCCCCAGCCCCAACCCCAGCCGCCGTAACCGCCCCAGTAGGGGTAGCCGCCCCAGCCGTAATAAGCGGGATATCCACCCCAGCCCCAGCCCCAACCGGGTCCACCCCAACCACCGCCCCAGCCTCCCCAGCCGCCACGCCAGCCACCGCCCCAGCCGGGACCACGTCCGCCAAAACCGCCACCACGGAAACCACCGGGACCACCGCGAAACCCTCCACCATGGAATCCGCCGCCCGGGCCGCCTCCGAAACCGCCGCCGTGAAATCCTCCACCACCGCCGAAGCCACCTCCACCTCCATGGAATCCGCCACCGCCGCCACCAAAACCTCCCCCACCACCGCCCGGATGAGCGAAGGCCGGCGAGAGAACCGAAACGGATACGGCAACAACAGCAGCCTTCTGCAGCAACTTGAAACGGTTGATGATCACGGCGCTTCTCCAGAAATTTCGATCAGATCTTTCAGCGTGACAGGGCACGGAATCAAAAGACGACATGGGGCCATCCGAGGAAGGCCATACGACCCATATGGGGATCAGCCCGAGGCTATGCCACAGGCCATATCATACGGATGACAACAGAATGTAAGCACAGGCGGCCACAGTTTTGTGACTGAATAACGACCTTGTCCGGGCAGCATGTGCTCTTTTGTAACACGTCCAGTCCATGACCACGCCGCATTTGCGGACAACGCCCTGAAGCACAGGGCGGGCAGTCAGTGCCCGACCGGAAGCATCGTCAATGGCCGGTAGCTGCCGGAAATGCCGTCGGGATCTCCCCGAAACTGTTGTTGCTGCGGTCAATGTCCGGAATAGCCTTGTCAGGATCAAGGATGGCGGTACGGACAAGCTGGGTGCCGGCAACCTGCACATTCAGTTGACTGCGCAGCATCCACGCCTCCGTGGGAATGCGGATACGGGCGGAACTGCCGTCCATCCATGTCACCTGCAGGACCACCGGCAACGGCAGACGTCCCTTGTTGATGACCGGGATGACAGCGCCGTTTTTCGGATCGTTTCCGGCGTAAGACACTGGCCCGACCGCATAATCCGCCGCCCAGTTATTGAAATACCAGCCACGCCAGAACCAGGAGAGGTCCTCACCCGTCTCGCTGTTCATGAAACGGAAGAAATCTGACGGCGTGGGATGATGAAAAGACCACTCCTTTATGTAGGCACGCAAAGCCCGGTCAAAGCGATCCGGTCCGAGGATCTGCTCCCTCAACAACGTCAGTCCGTAAGCCGATTTGAAATAGGTCAGATCATGCCGGTATGTCTCTGAAACCGTGTCCGAAGGCGCCATGAGAACAGGCGCATCCCTGTCCTTGAGCAGCGAGACGATGTCGATGGCGGGTTTACCGCTTTGCGCCGCGTATTCCGCATCCCGCTTCGGGGCAAATTCTCCGCCGTTGAAATGGGTGGATGCCAGCGTGTCGATAAAGGTATCGAACCCTTCATCCATGAAAGCGTGACGTCGTTCATTCGACCCGACCATCATGGGAAACCACTGGTGACCGAGTTCATGGGTCGTCATGGCGAACAGGTCAGGGTCCCGCTTTTTCGCGTCCTCAAAGGCGATGCCGGGATATTCCATGCTCGCGCCATGTCCTGCCGCATTGATGGCGTTCGGCCAAGGATAAGGGGACCATTGCGACGAGAAATACTCAATCGCATGTTTCACATAGGCCGTGGACCGGTCCCATCCATGCGCGCCAATGCCTTCAACCGGATAGAAGGACATGGCCAGACGGGGTGCGGGCTGTTTGTCCTTTTCGTTCCCTGTTGAGAGAGGCGGCAGATCCAGCTTGGCGGCATCCCACAGGAACGCGGCGGAGGCCATGAACGCCACGTCGCGGGTATTGGACATCCGGAAATGCCATGTTCTGGTCGCGGGCTCCGGTGCCTCTGCTTTTTTGTCCGGCTCACTGCCCTTCTTCGAGGATGATGCTTCAGTCTGGGGTTGGGGCTGCGGAAGTGGGGGCGCCTCAACCTCCGCCTGCGTACGGATCATGATCCGCTGTTCGCTTTTCGCCGCCTGCGCCAGACGGTCGCGCTGTTCCTGTGTCAGCACTTCGGAAGGGTTCACCAGCGCACCTGAACCCGCGACGACAAAACGCGACGGTACGGTGACGCTGTAATCGAAATCCCCGTATTCCAGATAAAATTCCTGACCGAGATAGGGCGCAGCGTCCCATCCGCGGATGTCATCATACACCGCCATACGGGGGTAGAACTGCGCTATCTCGTAGATATCGCCGTTCTTGCTGGAAGAAACGGCGGTGCGTCCACCCCACTCTCCCGGCACAGTATAATGCCAGACAATGCGGATCTTCCGCTTCTCTCCCTTCTGCATCGGGTCAGCCAGTTCAAGCTGCATGCGTGTATCGAAGATGGCCGGCACCAGAGGCGTACTGCGCCCCTCATCCTCGATGGACACACTCTCGATGGCGATGCCGTCGGTATGATGCTCATGCCGCTCGGGATTGGCAAAATCCGCTCGCGAACCTTCCCTATAGATGTTCTGGTCGAGTTGCACCCACAGCACGTCCAGCGGGTCAGGGCTGTTATTCGTGTAGGTGATGATCTCGCTGCCGGACAGGGTCCGGTTGGTCGGGTCGATCGTCACCTTGATGTCGTAGTCAGCCCGGTTCTGCCATGCCTGCGGTCCTCTCCGGCCGCTGCCGGAACGATAGCCGTTCGGCGCATCGGGATAGGCCAGAGGCGCGAAGATTCTGCCCGCCTCCTGCACCGGTGTCGCTCCCGTATCCGCCGCGTGAAGAGTCGTCAGGGGGCAAGGTAACGCGAAGGCCGTCAGCAGGAGTACAACGCGCAAACTCCGCCATTTCGGGCAGATCGCGCCGCGTTTCAGCACCACCCGCCCGGTCCGGGAAACGAAATGGGGGGATGACTGTTTCTTCAGCATACGCTGTCTCCTGACATCAGGCGGATTACCGTGCTAACCCTTCAGATAGCATCGTCAAGGTGAACACGGTATTGTCCGCAGTTGTCATCCTAACGTGAAAAGCACACCATGCAGGCCATGATCCGACGCCTTCTGCCGGCTCTGCTGAGCCTCCCGTTTGTCACTGTGGCGTTCGCCGCCTCTCCGGACAGTTCTGAACAGGCGGCTGTTTCCAGCCGTTTCGAGGCCCTTCGCACCAACCCGCAGGAGCTTCCCCTCTTCATGCGGGCCTTCCCGAAGGGCGCGGATCTGCACAACCATCTGGTCGGCGCAATTTATGCGGAGCGTCTGCTGGAGTGGGCGAAACAGGATCAGCTTTGCGTGAACCCGGACACAGGGGCGATCGGTCCGACGCGCTGCGCTTTCGGATTTCACACCTCAAAGGACGCGATCCCCGCCGCCCAGATCATGCAGGATCAGGCTCTCTATACGCAGACGATCGACGCTCTCTCGATGCGGAATTTTGTCCCGTCGCCGCAGGACCGGTCGGGTCATGACCACTTCTTTGCGACATTCGACAAGTTCCTGCCCGCCACAGCCGCTCATGACGCCGACATGCTGGTGGACGCGCTCTCCCAGGCGGCGCGGGATCATGTCACCTACGTGGAACTGATGGTGTCACCACAGCTGAACGCCGTGGCCCGGTTGGGCTCGTCTTACAGGATCAACCGTGAGAGCGACATCGCGCAGGCAGAAATCCGCGTCGTGCCCCATCTCAACCATCTGGTGAAACTGGCGCGGGAAGAGACGGACACCATGGAACGCAAGGCCCGTGCGACCATGAAGTGCGGAACCAGCGAGGCCGTCCCCGGTTGTCATGTTGCCGTCCGCTATCTGTATCAAACAATCAGAACGATGCCTCCGGGCATGGTGCTGGCCCAGATCGCTTTCGGCTACACGCTGGCCACTGCTGACAGCCGCTTTGTCGGCATCAATATTGTCGGACCAGAAGACAATCCGATCGCCATGCAGGATTACACGCTGCATATGCAGATGTTCCACACACTTTCGGAACGCTGGCCAAAAGTAAAACTCTCCCTGCATGCCGGTGAACTGTCTCCGGGTCTGGTTGCTCCGAGCGGGCTCGACAATCATATCCGGCAGGCTGTTGAAATTGCCGGAGCGTCGCGCATCGGACATGGCGTGGACATCATGCAGGAACATGATCCGTATGGTCTGCTCGCGGAAATGGCGCAGCGGAATATCCTCGTCGAGATCAATCTGAGCAGCAATGAACAGATCCTGAACGTCAAGGACAACGCCCATCCGTTCGTGACCTATCGCTCGCACGGAGTGCCTGTCGCGCTGTCCACGGATGACGAAGGCGTTTCACGCATTACCCTGACCGACGAATATCTCCGGGCCGCGAAAACCTATGCCCTGTCCTATACCGATCTGAAGGACCTGTCCCGTATGGGGCTGGAGCACGGATTTGTCGCAGGCAAAAGTCTGTGGGATTCCACAAAACCTTTTCATCGCGTGCCCGCCTGTGCGGATATCGACGCCAGAGAAGCAGAGCCGGAGGGCTTGTGTCGAGAACTGCTCGCACACAGTCAGAAAGCCCGACTGGAATGGGATCTCGAAAATCAGTTCAGCCAGTTTGAACATCAGGTTGTCACCGGACAACCGTTCCAGAACTGAACAGGCTTTTTCCTGAAAGACTTCATGATGCATCTCCTTGCCTCCCTTGCCTGTCTCCCGCTTGCCATGTGGAGTGTTCTGTCTCAGGCCCATGCCGCCAGTCTTGCGAAAATCCCTGTGCGGGTCGTGATTGTGACGACATTTGAACTCGGCAATGACACGGGGGACATGCCCGGAGAGTTCCAGCACTGGGTGGAGAAACTTCCGCTCAGTGAAGAACTGCCGGCGCGAGGCAGCTATCATGAAATCCTGCGCTATAACCCTGACCTGCACGTTCTGGGCATTGTGACGGGAGAGGGGCCATCGCACATGGCCTCGGCCATGACCGGGCTGGTGCTCGATCCGCGCTTCGATCTGCGAAAGGCCTATTTCCTGCTTGCCGGGATCGGCGGGATCAATCCGAATTTCGGGTCTGTCGGCTCGGCAGTCTGGGCGCCACGCGTCATCAATGGTGGCCTGGCCCACATGATCGACGCCCGTGAAATTCCTTCTGACTGGCCGGATGGTTTCGCGCCAGTGCAGGGCGCCAGTCCTACACTGCATCCGGTTCCCGCATTGCATTCCCAGTGGGGCGACATGGGCTATACGCTCAACCCCCGTCTGGTGAACTGGGCCTATACCCTGACGCACTCGGTTACCCTGCCGGATGCGCCCTCGCTTCAGGCCAGCCGAGCCCGTTACAAGGGCTATCCCGCTGCACAGAAACCGCCGCAGGTCATGGTGGGTGACACGCTTTCTTCCGAAACCTTCTGGGTTGGCGCGAAGATGAATGGCTGGGCGGAACGCTGGGTCAAATACTGGACCGATAATCAGGGGCAGTTCGCAACGACGGCGGAAGAGGATATCGGTCTGATGCAGGCGCTCTCCGCGCAGGCAAAAGCCGGACGGGTGGATATCAATCGCGTGCTGATCCTGCGCGCGGCGAGCAATTATGACATGCCACCGCCGGGTGAAAGCGCGGCAGCTCTTCTGAAAGAAGAAGCTGATGAAACCGGTTTTTCAGGGTTCATTCCCTCTCTGGATGCAGCGTGGCTGGTCGGCAGCACGGTTGTGCGCGAACTGGCGCTGCACTGGTCGAGTTATGAGAATGTCACGGCGGGTGGAGACTGAAGGACTACGTCGCCGCATTTCGCAATAGAAGCCGTTTTCAGAAAAACCGTTCCCTGAAAACTCCTGAATAATCATGGATTATTCAAGAACCCTTGGGTTAAGCCTTTTGTAAATCATAAAGAAGTTTTTGGTGAAGCTTTTTTCAAAAAGCTTCAAAAGATGCCAACTTTACTATGAAAAACCGCTATATTTAACAATCTCTCAAACGAAACCACTGAATGTTGAAAGAGCTATCTTTCTGGATAGCTCTTTCGATAACAACAATCAGGGTTTTGAGGGCGCTTTCAGATAACCAGCCGCAGGAGAACGCGCCTTGACTGCCGTGCTGGCAGCGTCCGTTGCGTCATCTGCTACACCACCGGGAAAGATGGCGTTCGGCTCTGAAGTTTCTGCAGAGGGAGCCTGAACAGACGCGGAGGCAGGAGCTGTTGCCGCCGCCGGAGCAGTCGGAGTGGCGGGGGTGGAAGACGCTGGAGCGGCGGACGTTGTCACCACACCACTGCCAGTATCGGCAGTAGATGACGAGGCTGCAGCAGAACCACCCAGAGATTCCGTCTGGATTGCTGCTGCAGTAGGCATGCCGCCCGCATCAACCAGCCAGTCCTTCAGCTTGTTCCTGATCTGGAACTCCAGCTCGACATTCATGTCCTGCATCATCTGACGCGTGATCTCGTAGAGATTGGCGCGACTGTCCGCATCTCCCTTGCTCAGATCAGGCTTCATACTGCGGGTGACATGGGCCTCCACCTCTCCCATCTGCTGACCGGTGGAAGACTGTATGTCGAGATGGGTGTCCATCTTCCCGTTCAGGGTCCCGCCCGGCTCGTGAACGATCGAGGCGCCATCAATCGTGAAGACGGCGGAACCGGACTGTCCGGCAGCCACTAGCCGCTGCTGGGCCATCTGGGTCAGGGCCTGATCTGGCGGAATGGGCGCGTTCGCCGACACATCTCCCGGCACTGAGCCCGGTGCAGCGTGATCGGCCACCTGCAAGGTGGCGACGTTCAGATGGATCTGGTTGAGATAGCCGTACTGATACGGGAGAAAGGCCGTCATCGCATCATCCGATGACGAACAGCCTGCGATCAGGGTTATCGCGGCCAGCGCGCTGAGCATCGTCGTCCGGCGCATGACCTGACGGCTGAAACGAGTCTTACCAGTGAGCCGTTTGCGGATATTGAGCATCCCGCCATTCTCCATTTTGAACTCCCGGCCAGACGATACCATGACCGGATAGGCATTTTCCGAAGAGCACTATCTGCCAGATCGGGGTAAACGGAAAGCGTCTGGAAACTTGGCCGATTACGTCCTGTTCTGTCGGTTGGGCCACGCGCCGGGCAGGGAGGGAACAGAGGTCGGCAAGGACGACGCAGCCCCCAGCGCAAAGGCTCCGGACAGTCCGGCTTTTCCAAAGTCCACCGTCAGCTCCCGTGGAGCCAGCTCGACCGAGTCCGGGTTGCCGATAAAGAGCGACAGCAGCCGCTGGGGAATGAGACGGGCAAGGTCCGTATCCCTCTCCATCAGGATCAGATCCTGCTGGGGACAGTAGATCACGGCGATCTCTGTATCCGGAGACGGCTTCAGGGTGCCGATATACAGCACGATATTGGCTGCCGGATCAGCGAAACGGGTCAGTTCCATGTCCGGCAGTCGCAGAAGCGGAAAGCCACGCAGGATGGCTCCACCGTAGGGAGAGAGAATGACCGGCGATGTCTTGGCCGTCAGACCGCGCGCCACAGACAGCAGTTGCAGGAAGGCTGTCGCTTTCAACGGCGGACTCTCAGCCCGGAACGAAAGTCCGTCCTGTGGCAGCATCTGGGGCGTGAAGCGGCCCGGTGGCGGAAAACGCTCCAGCCAGGCCGCCAGAAGCTCCTCGCACAGGACACGCCCCAGATTGCGCACCTTTTCCGTCAGTTGCAGGGTAGCGGGTCTGAGGGCTTCCAGCGCCGAATTAACAAGCGCCTTGAAATAGGGCGCAAGGGCATCGACGATGGCGTTCTGTTCTTCAGGCGTGAGTGCTGCGAAGCGACTGGCGCGGTAATTGAAGGACGGATCAAGAAACCAGAGCGCCTCCGTCCCCTGCTCGTGGCGCAGCCGCAGAACCGGCAGAGGCAACAGGCTGACATGGAGGGCGAACGGATTCCAGCCGGGATAGAAATTCAGCAGGGGACGATGATTGACAGTCAGCGTATGTGACTGGCCCTGAAAAGTAATCACTATGCTTCCGTCGTCTGCCGGAGCGACCTTGTCCTGCGATGCTTCGGGCATATCGTCTCTGCTGCCTTAATGTCTGGCCGAATACTTTAGCGACATTTCTGTTTTCTGCCCATCAGTCAAAGACGTCAATTCGCAGAGGCCGTTGTGCCGACTTCCTTGCGGTCAAAACAGAAGTCATGGTTGCAGAACTCGCACGTCATCTTGATGACGCCGTCCTCGACCATGTGATCAAGATCGTCATCGGAAAAACGCGAGAGAACATCGGACAGTTTCGCTTTCGAACAGCGGCACCCATAGGCCAGAGCCCGGGACTGTCCAACGACCAGATCCTCTTCATGGAACAGGCGGTACAGCAACTGTTCAGCCGGAAGCGCGTCATCCAGCAGCTCAGCGTCCGTCAGCGTTCCGGCGAGCGCAAGGGCTGTGTTCCACGCATCCTCGCCCTGCTCATCAAGAACATCGGAGTGATCGGCGTCGGCGTCCGAACCACCACCACCGGCAATCCGCTCAAGGATAAGAGCGCCGGACCGCCAGCCTGCCTCGGTCTGCTGCGCCGCCAGCATGGTCCAGCAGGCATGCTGCTCACTGGTCTGGAAATAATGCATCGCCATGTCGGCGAGGCTGTCACCCGTGATTTCAACAATCCCCTGATGCCGGTCCATTTCCGGCCCCTGATCGACCGTCAGGGCGAGGTAGCCGTTTCCTGTCAGGTCCCGGTCGGTGATCTGTTTGCCGGAGGCAAGCAGCGCATCCAGCTGCTCCTGATCCTGTCGGGCATAAAACCGGAGGCCACCGGTATCGGTGCAGTCCGCCAGCAGAAGACTGACAGGTCCGTCCCCCTTGATCTGCAACGAGAAGGAGCCCTGAAATTTCAGGGCGCTGGCCAGTCCGGCGACAAGCGCCAGCGCTTTGCCGCCAAGAGCGGAGATGGCGGGCGCGTGCTTATGGCGCGTGAGGATGGCGTCCGCCAGCTTTCCGGGGCGGACCAGACGTCCGCGCACTGGTCGACCGGCCAGATGGAAAGGCGTCACCCCCCCGGGGACAACGATATCCGGCACATCCGGTCGATCGCGATCAAGAAACGCAGGGGTGTCCAAAATGCCTCTCCTCTTTCCGGTCTTCCTCTGTCGCAGCCGACCGACTGCCGCATAAATCCCTTATATGGTCACGCCATGACCGGATTTACAGGTCAGCCGTAAGCCGGGATTCCAGAGCCTCAAGCGTCTGCCGGAACGCCTGCTGCTTTTCATCATCCAGCGGGAAAGCTGTCTTCAGAGCGGAGAGCAGTCCCTGCCGACAGGCATCGTGGGCGACATCAAGGTCCTGACTGCGAGGCGCCGACGCAAGACAGTCGATATAGGAGTCCCGAAAGGAACGCAGCTTGTCCACAGGCAGGCCAAGCGTGGCGAACGCCTTGTCCACTTCCGGCTCCAGCCAGCCTGGAGCCGCCGGACCGTCTTCCGTGGACGATATCTGTATCGGTCCGTCTTCAGGACCCGTTCCCACAATATTTTCGGCTTTATCGTCGCTCATTTCGCTTCCTCCCCAAACCGTGTCCAGTCCTCGCCTCCGAGCGCCCAGACGAGCAACCCTTTCTGGGCATGCAGCCTGTTTTCAGCTTCATCGAACACCACCGAAGCCGGACTTTCGAACACGTCCTCTGTCACTTCCTCACCAATATGAGCCGGGAGGCAGTGCATGAACAGGGCATCTTTGGCCGCATGTTTCATCAGGGCGCGATCAACGCGGTAAGGCTCCAGCAGCGTGATGCGCTCGGCCGCAGCTTCATCAGACATGCTGACCCATGTGTCGGTCAGAATGCAGTCCGCACCTGCCACGGCTTCCTGAGGATCATTGGTCAAAACCAGCTTCGCACCCTGCTGACGCGCCCAGGCGACAACTTCCGCTTTCGGCATCAGCTGTTTCGGCGTAGCCACGCGCAGGGTGAAATCAAACTGGGCAGCGGCTTCGATCAGGGAGGCAGCGACATTGTTGCCGTCACCCACCCACGCCAGCGTGCGACCTGCGATCGGCCCCTTGTGTTCCTCGAACGTCATGATGTCCGCGAGGATCTGGACCGGGTGAGAGGCCGGCGTCAGGCCGTTGATGACCGGCACGGAGCTCCAGCGGGCAAGTTCATGCAGGGCGGCGGTGCGACCCGTGCGCAGCACGATGGCGTCCACAAAACGCGAGAGAACCCGCGCCGTATCCTGCACTGACTCCCCACGACCAAGCTGCGTGTCGCCAGCCGAAAGAACAACGGCGTCGCCGCCCAGCTGGCGGACGCCGACTTCAAAGGAAACGCGCGTGCGGGTGGAGGGCTTGGACAGCAGAATGCCAAGCGTCCGGCCTTCCAGCGGCTTCGCAGGATGCAAGGGGCGGCTCCTGCCATGCTGCATCCGCTTCATGCCGGCTGCGACATCGATGATCTGTCTGAGAGTGGTCTTGTCCAGATCACGCAGATCAAGAAAGTGGCGGATCGCCTTCCCGGCAGGCTGATGCGTCGGGGAAGCGGCCTTGGCAGAGGTGGTCACGAAATCGTCTCCAGAATAGCGGCCCGGACCGTTGCGGCTGCCTGACGGAGACACTTTACGGCCTCAAGACAATCCTGTTCCGAGATGATGAGAGGCGGCACGAGCCGCAGAACATTGTCTCCGGCGGAGACGGCGAGAAGCCCGGCAGCCTGAGCGGCGGCAAGCACATCGGACACTTTCGGGATGCAGCGAAGCCCGATCATCAGCCCCATGCCCCGACGTTCCGAGAAAATGTCAGGGAAATCTTTGATCAACGTATCCAGATGCCTGTCCAGAAAAGCGGCGCGCTCCCGCACCTGCTCCAGAAAACCGGGAGCCAGAAGAATATCCAGAACGGCATTCGCAGCGGCACAGGCCAGCGGGTTGCCACCGAACGTGGTGCCATGTGAGCCCGGCGTCAGATGCTTCGCCACCTCTTCACGAGCAAGGATCGCGCCGATAGGGAAGCCGCCGCCCAGCCCCTTGGCTGCGGACATGACGTCCGGGGTGACGCCCGACCATTCATGGGCGAACAGTCTGCCGGTACGGCCCACACCGGTCTGCACTTCATCAAAACCGAGGAACAGGCCGAACTCGTCACACATGGCGCGGAGTTCCTGAAGGAAGCGCTTGTCCGCCGCCTTGATGCCGCTTTCACCCTGAATGGGTTCCAGCATCACACCAGCGGTTTCCGGCGTCACGGCGTCACGGACCGCGTTCATGTTGTTAAGCGGCACATGATCGAAGCCCGGAGCGCGCTCACCGAACCCGTCAAGATAGGTCGGGTTACCCGTGGCGGACAGCATGCCAAGCGTGCGACCATGGAACGCGCCTTCAAAGCACAGGATGCGGGTCCGCTCCGGGTGGCCGCTCTTCGCCTGCGCGCGGCGGATGGCCTTCACCATGCCTTCATTGGCTTCCGCACCGGAATTGCAGAAGAACACGCTGTCGGCGAACGTGTTTTCAACCAGACGGGCGGCGAGGCGTTCAGCCTGCGGCACACGGAACAGGTTGGACACGTGCATGACCTTTGCGGCCTGCTCGGTGATGGCTTTTACCAGTTGCGGGTTGGCGTGCCCGACGGAGCAGGTGGCAATGCCAGCCGCAAAATCAAGAAATCGTCGCCCGTCCGTCGTGTACAGCCAGGCGCCTTCGCCCCGCTCGAAGGCGAGGTCAGCGCGGTTGTAGGTCGGCATCAGGGCGGAAATCATGAGGGTCATGTGTCCAGCTAGAATTGAAAGGGCTGAAACAGAAACGGCCCGCTGCCTGTGGGGAGCGGGCGTCCGGTTTCATTGCGTATGATGACTGCGCTTGTGTGTGTAAGTCAAACTTGCTGTGCCGAAATGACCGGGAAACTATATCTCATGATGTGCAGGGAGGGGCAGGGAAGCAAACTTGGCAGAAAATACACTCGGGAGTTTCCTGAGCATCTGATGCTCATTGTGACTGATCAGCTTCTCCTGCTTCTGACAGACAACGGAGTCCAAAGCACTTGGTCCGTAGAAAAAATATTTCTGGCACCCGCGTCATGGTTGTCTCCGTGAATGGAGTTACGGTCAGTCATACGGACAGAAAGCGCGTCAACTGGTCAATATCCGCATCTGCACGCGTTGTTTCATGCACAATATGCCCGCCTTCGATCACGATGATCCGGTCTGCTACGTCCAGCGCGAAACTGAGCACCTGTTCCGACACCATGATGCCAAGTCCGCTTTCGTCACGAATTCTGCGGAGTGTCCTCGCCATCTCCCGGATGATTGACGGCTGGATCCCTTCCGTCGGTTCGTCCAGCAGCAGCAGTTTCGGTTCAGTCGCCAGAGCTCTGGCAATGGCAAGCTGCTGTTGCTGACCGCCGGAAAGATTGCCTCCCCGCCGTGTTCCCATTTCTTTCAGCACAGGAAACAGGGTGTACAGCTTGTCCGGAATGCTTGATTTTCCGCGCACGAACAAACCGGTTTCGATATTTTCCTTCACAGTCATCGCTGGAAAGACCATCCGCCCCTGTGGCACATAGGCCAAACCGGCCTTTACACGATCATAGGCAGCCAGTGCTGCCAACTCTGTTCCTTCCAGACGAATTGTTCCCGACCGGATGCCCATATTGCCAATCAGGGACTTCATGAGTGTGCTTTTGCCCATCCCGTTTCGTCCCATCAGAACCAGAATCTCTCCCTGGGCGATCCGCAGATTGATGCCATGCAGAACTTCGCTGGCTCCGTAAGCGACGTGAAGGTCGTTTACATCCAGCAGTGTGTCCATAGCCGGGGTGATGCCGCTTTCAATGCCCAAGATACACCTCCACAACTTTAGGATCATTTTTCACATGCTCCATGGAGCCATCGGAAATGATGCGTCCCTGGTGCAGAACCGTGACCTGATGGGCAATCTTTTCGACAAAGCCCATGTCGTGTTCAATGACCAGAACCGAACGTGACTGAATGATGCGTTGCAGCAGTTCCGCGGTGCGTACCCGCTCACTGATTGTCATGCCTGCAACCGGTTCATCGAGCATCAACAGCGCCGGGTCCTGTATCAGCAGCATGCCGATTTCCAGCCATTGCTTCTGGCCATGACTCAGCCCACTGGCCTTCTGGTCCAGCTTGCCATCCAGATAGATCATCGCAGCAATTTCGTTGATGCGTTCCAACATGGCGCGGTCCTGTCGAAAAAACAGAGCCTCGAAAACCCCTCGACCGCGAGGGTAGGATATCTCCAGATTTTCAAACACCGTCAGATCTTCATAAACGGAAGGTGTCTGAAATTTCCGCCCTACGCCTGAGCGCACGATGTCGTATTCCTTCATCCGCGTCAGTTCGCGTCCGGCGAAACGGATGGACCCGGAGGTGGCGGCCGTACGACCACAGATCAGATCCAGCACTGTTGTCTTGCCTGCACCATTCGGTCCAATGATGACGCGGATCTCGCCGCGATTGATGCGGAATGACAAATCATCAACAGCCTTGAAGCCGTCAAAAGAAACACTCAGTCCTTCAACTTCCAGAAGTGGTTCGTTTGTCGTTGTCATGCAGGACTCTCCCTACGCCGGTTCGTCGGTGGTGCTGGACGTCCTGTTGCCCAGCACGGTCAGAAAGCGATCCACATATCTGTCGAGGTAAGTCCGGTAGAGGCTGGCCAGACCACCGGGGAGAAACAGCACAATCCCGATGAACAGACCTCCCATGGCAAAGGTCCAGAGTTCAGGCAGTGATTCTGAAAAACTCGTTCTCGCCCAGTTGACGACCAATGTGCCGTACACCGCTCCGAACAAGGAGTTGCGGCCGCCGACTGCGCAGTAAATGACCATCTCGATGGATGGCACGATCCCGACAAAAGTCGGCGACATGAAACCGACTTCCAGCGTGAACAGGGCGCCCCCGATACCAGCCATGGCCGCACAGAACGCAAAGATGAAAATCTTGAAGTTCGCCACGTTGTATCCGGAAAACCGGACGCGGTCTTCCTGATCCCGTATCGCACGCAGGATGCGACCAAGCTTGCTGCGTCGGACAAAGCGCACCATCAGCATGCACACCAGAAGCAGGACCGCACCGACATAATAAAGGACGAGTTTCGCGTGGTCACTCTGGATATCCCAGCCATCCAGCGTGCGCAGATCGGTAATGCCGTTGACGCCGCCCGTATAGCCCTGCTGCCCGATAATCAGAATGGTCAGGATCGACGCGATCGCCTGAGTAATGATCGCAAAATAGGTGCCACCCACACGACGGCGGAACATGGCTATACCAATCACCATGGCCAGAAGTGTGGGGACTGCCAGCACGGCCAGAAGCGTGAAGGAGAAGCTGTGGAATGGCTTCCAGAACCACGGCAAGGCTGTGATCTGGTTCCAATCCATGAAATCGGGAATCCCCGGAGTGGACTGGCTCTTGGTCGCTTCTGGTGTCGAGGCCTGAAGTTTCAGGAACATCGCCATACAATATCCGCCAAGGCCAAAGAATATTCCCTGTCCCAGACTGAGAATTCCCGTGTCACCCCAGCAGGCGACCAACCCGATCGCCACAAAGGCATAGGTCAGATATTTTCCGACCAGCGTCAGGCGAAATGCATCCAGCCCCGCAGGCAGCACGACCAGAAGAACCACGGCGAGGATACTGAAGAACAGAATATCCTTGCGGTTCTGAAGGGAAAGCATGTCTTTCTCCCGAAATATGGAAATTTTGGTCTGAATGTGTGTCGGTCTCTTCAACGCCGGACCTTGATGGCAAACAGGCCCTGAGGACGGATCATCAGAATCCCCACGACCGTCAGCAGGACGATCACCTGCGCCATAGAACCGTTGAAGAAGAACTCGAGGATTGAGCGCACCTGTGAAATGCTGAAAGCCGAGGCGATTGTGCCGCCCAGACTTTCTGTCCCGCCGAAAGCCACTACGAGAAACGTGTCCACGATATACTGCTGTCCCGCCGTAGGACTGGTGGAGCCGATCATGGTGAAGGCTGCGCCAGCGACACCAGCAACCCCACAACCGAGGCCGAATGTTGTGCGATCGACCCATTCAGTATTGATACCAACCGCTCCGGCCATGGTCCGGTTCTGCATAACAGCCCGGACCTGCTTGCCCCAGCCAGAGCGGTAGAGGAGCGCATAGACACCTCCGGTAATCAGCAGTGTCAGGGAGATGACGATCATACCGTTGATCGGGATCTGGATGGTGTCGGTCAGGTCCCACGACCCCATCATCCACGATGGCAGTGTCACACCGACCTCGCGCGCGCCGAACGTGGAGCGCAAAACCTGTTGCAGGATCAGGCTGACACCCCATGTTGCAAGCAGCGTGTCGAGTGGCCGTTTGTAGAGGAAGCGTATCAGAGACCATTCCAGCAACATCCCGATAGCTCCAGCGACGATGAAGGCCAGGATGACAGCGAAGAAGAAGTAAAGACCGAACAGGCCGGGCATCCATCGCTCGAATATCTGCGAACAGACATAGGTCGTGTAGGCACCCAGAATCATGAATTCGCCATGCGCCATGTTGATGACGCCCATCTGGCCGAACACGATCGCCAGCCCCAGCGCCATCAGGAGAAAAACCGAAAACAGAATGAGTCCGGCAAAACTCTGCATGACGAAAATCGAAGCCAGATCGTTGATCGAATATCCCGCGAACATCGCGATCCCCCTGAGGAAGGACACACGGGCGCGACACAGGCAAGGACTGCCCGGACACGACCTATGATATGAAAATGTTTTCTGTAAAAAGCGTTTTTACTGATAGCCAACCGGGAAAGGGTTGGGCTCGATCAGATCCGGTGTCTGGTAGATGACATTGAACTGACCGTCCGTCCGGGCCTGCCCGACCAGCGTGCGGCTCCACAAGTGATGGTTTTTGGCGATACGGACATAACCTTCGGGTGCGTCCTTGAATTCGATCCCCGGCGATGCTTCGATGACCTTGTCGATATCGAATGATCCGGCTTTCTCAACACTCATTTTCCAAAGCCACGGTCCCAGATAGGCGGCCTGGGTCACATCGCCGATCACGCTGTTCTCTCCCCACATTTTCTTGAAAGCAGCAACGAATTTCTGATTTTCAGGTGTTGCGATGCTCTGGAAATATTTCATGCAGGCGTAAGCACCGGCAATATTCTCGCCGCCGATACCAAGGATTTCATCCTCAGTGACCGAAATGGTCATCAGATTATGCTTCGACAGATCCAGTCCCGCAGCTTTCAGCTGCTTGTAGAAGGCGACATTCGAACCACCGACAATGATCGCGTAGATCACATCGGGTTTCATAAGCTTGATCTTGTTGATGACTGAATTGAACTGCGCATCGCCAAGAGGGAAATATTCCTCCCCTACGACGCGTGATCCCTTCAGGTGATTTTCAATATGCTTGCGCGCGATCTTGTTGGCAGTGCGCGGCCAGATATAGTCCGACCCGAGCAGATAATATGTCTTGGCGTTCTTTTCCTTGGAAATCCAGTCCAGACCAGCAAGGATCTGCTGCGTCGCTTCCTGACCCGTGTAAATCACGTTGCGGGACTGCTCCAGTCCTTCGTAGAAAGTCGGATAATACAGCAACCCGTTATAATGCTCGAAAACTGGCAGCACCGCTTTGCGTGAGGCAGAGGTCCAGCAGCCGAAAACGGAAGCGCATTTATCATTTTCAAGTAATTTGCGCGCCTTCTCGGCGAAGGTTGGCCAGTCGCTGGCGCCATCTTCCTGAATATATTTGATCTTGCGGCCCAGAACTCCACCTGCTTCGTTGATCTGCGCGATTGCCAGTTTCTCGGCTTCAACCGATCCGGTCTCGCTCAGCGCCATCGTGCCAGTGATGGAGTGCAGAATGCCAACAGTCACGCTATCGTCAGTGACTGCCAGTCCGGTTTTGTTGACCGATGCGGTTGTTGGCGTATCCGCTCTGGCCAGGCGTGGTATCAGCGCACCAATGGGTAGCGCTGACATGCCCATCAGAACTCTGCGACGGCTGGATTGCATGTTCAACGGATTCTTTCTGTCGGGCATTTATCTGTTCACCTTCGCTGCAAGTGTCCGTGTTCCAGGGACGACATGGCAAGGATTCAGGATCAGACAACGCGTTTTCCATACGTCGATTGACGTAGCATCACGGGGACAAAAGACACTTTTTTGTTTCGGATTCGATATGTAAGCTACGCCGACCGGATGTCTGTCCCGTTCGGCCGCACGGAAAGGCCCATGTTTCCACATCAACGAATCATTATGTCCCGTCGTAGCTACAACCGCTGGGTCGTGGACGAGACAATGGAAGACTACGCCTTGCGTTTCACGCCGGCTTCAGCCCGGCGCTGGTCGGTGCTGCGTGTTGCCAACACCGCTTTTGGCGGCGTGTCGTTCCTGGCGCTGGAAATGATCGGTGGCCTGGTGTTCCTGCAATATGGGTTCACCAACGCAACGCTGGCGCTGCTCATCGGCGTGGTACTGATTTTCCTGCTCAGCCTGCCTATCAGCTATCATTCATCGCGCTACGGCATCGATATCGACCTGCTCACACGTGGCGCAGGCTTCGGCTATATCGGGTCAACGCTGACATCCCTGGTCTATGCATCGTTCACATTCATGTTCTTCGCCATCGAAGGCGCGATCCTGTCCGACATGCTGAAGCTAAGTTTGGGAATTCCACTCTGGCTGGGATACATTCTGTCCACACTGGTCGTCATACCAGTCGTCGCACGCGGTTTCACGCTCATCAGCCGGTTTCAGGCCTGGACTGTCATACCGTGGCTGGCACTTCAGATTTTGCCCTTCGTGGTTATCGCGTGGCGACAGCCCGATGCGGCGACAGGGTGGGCCCATTATACGGGACAGGACCCGTCCATGCCGCGCCTGATGGGCATCGGAGCTGCTTTTTCCATCATCTTCTCTGTTGTGACCCAGATAGGCGAGCAGTCGGATTTTCTGCGTTTCCTCCCGGTCCCGCAGAATGGACAGCAGAAATGGGCCTGGTGGACGGTCACCCTGACCTGCGGGGCGGGGTGGATCTTCATGGGAGGGCTGAAGATTCTGGCAGGCATGTTCCTGGCCTGGGTGACCCTGCGTCACGGAGAGTCCTTCGTCGTCGCGCAGCAACCAACGACAATGTATCTGACGGCGTTCAGAGAGGTGACGACTCACCCCGGCTGGGCACTCGCTCTGACCACAGTCTTCATTGCGTTGTCCCAGATCAAGATCAACGTCAACAACGCCTACGCCGGGTCGATTGCGTGGTCCAATTTCTTCTCGCGCGTCACACACAGCCACCCGGGCCGCGTCGTGTGGCTCGCGTTCAATGTCGGACTTGCGCTGCTGCTGATGGAAATGGACATCTACAGCACCATCATCAATCTGCTGTTCCTGCATTCGATCGTCGCCGCTTCGTGGATCGGCGCATTGACGTCCGATCTGGTCGTCAACAAGCCGCTGGGCCTCAGCCCGCCGGGGATCGAATTTCGTCGTGCCTATCTGTACGATATCAACCCCGTCGGCATCGGTGCCATGACCGGCGGCATTGCGACAGCGGCGGCGTTCTACCTTGGTGCGTTCGGTCCTGCGCTAACGGTCTTCGCGCCGATGGTCGGACTGGTTTGCGCCTTCTGCCTGGCACCGTTCATCGGCTGGGTGACGCGGGGCCGCTATTATCTGGCGCGCCGTCGTTTCGTGCCACCTGTGGCTGGCAACCGGTATGTCTGTGTGGTTTGCCAGAACAGCTTTGAAGGCGAGGATATTGCCCGCTGCCCCGTATATGCGGGCTTCATATGCTCCCTATGCTGCAGTCTGGATTCACGCTGTCGTGACGCCTGCAAGCCAGAAGGCGCACGGCTGAGCGGTCAGATTGCATCCGTGGGACGCTCCCTGCTACCTCAGGCGATCATGACGCCAAATTTTGGGGTCATCTGTCGCTATCTGCTTATCCTTTTCGCGCTGATGGCCTGTACCGGCGGCGTTCTCTCCGGGCTGTATACTGCGATCCTGCCATTCACCGCCGTTAACTCACACGGCCTGTATGCAGTGTTCTGGAAGACATTCTTCCTGCTGTTGCTGCCGCTGGCAGCGCTGGCATGGTTCGTGGTCCTGAAACAGCGGAGCTATCGTGCGGCTGAAGACGAAAACCGCTACCAGACCCGGCTGCTGATGAAAGAGATACGGGCTCACCGCCGGACCGATCAGCAGCTGAAAAAAGCCAAGGAGCGTGCCGAGTCGGCCAATTTATCGAAAAGCCGTTTTATGGTCGGTGTGAATCATGAAATCCGGACTCCACTCAATTCGATAATGGGATATGCCTATCTCCTGGAAAACCGGATGCTGACCCCGGCACGACGGGACGAAGGACTGAAGATCATCCAGCGCAGCGCCGAGCATCTGAGTGGTCTGATTGAGGGTCTGTTCGACATTTCGAAAATTGAAGCCGGCCGGATGGATGTGCTGCACGAAAAAATCAATTTCCCCGACTTCCTGCGTCATCTGACCCAGATGCTTCGTTTTCAGGCAAATCAGAAAAATCTCGATTTTATTGAGGATATTCAGGACACGATTCCGGACTACGTGATCACTGACCAGCGTCGGTTGAGACAGATTCTGATCAACCTGCTGTCAAACGCGATAAAGTTCACCAATCAGGGATCCGTCTCGCTGTCGGTCCGCTGGGGGACAGAGATTGCGACATTCGAAATCCGTGACACCGGGATCGGAATCCCGGAGGAGGATATGGACCGCATCCACGAACCCTTCCAGCGAAGTTCACACCCCAATTCCCATCGTATCCCGGGAACCGGTCTGGGGCTGACCATAACGCGCCTGCTGATCCAGATTCTGGGAGGAGAACTGACGATCTCGAGCAAGGTGGGACAGGGGACAATCTGTCGCGTACGATTGATGTTATCCAGCGCACAGTCTGATGCCGTAATGGTGCCGCCAATTAACCTGCTGACGGAAGCGGGATCAATGGCGATGGGAAAGCGTCGGCCCAGCGTCTTTGTCGTGGATGATGATCCGATTCATAGAGGTATGATCAACGATGCCCTGGAGCCGCTGGGGTTCGTAGTCTATTCCGCCGCAAACGGGCAGGAATGTCTGGATATCGCCGCTCATGCTTCGATCGACCTGTTTCTGCTGGACGTCAATATGCCCGGCATGAACGGATGGCAACTGGCGCGTCGGTTACGTCAGGGAAGCAATCGCGCCTCCATTATCCTGATCATTTCCGCTGACGAGCAGGTAAGGAGCCAGACAAACCGCGACGGATTGTGCGATGGCATCCTGTCCAAACCCATTGCGATCTCGGAGCTTTTGACCCTGATTGACCGTACACTGGTTCCTGCGGCGCTGCTTTCTGAATCCGACTCTCAGGCCGTGACAGGCCGGTTGCTGACACCGTCTGACCTGTCGGAACTCCGACGTCTGGCGCGGCTTGGCCATATCGCTGGCCTGATACGTTTTCTGGATACGATTTCAGACGCAGTGCCGGACGATGTACGGATTATCCGTGATATGGCAACAAATTTTAAGATCGGGGAATTGCGCTCTTTCCTCGACAACTACGAGGAGCGAAGATGACCAGCATTGTACTTGTGGTGGATGATGAACCTGTCAATCTCTCTCTCGCCACCGACATTCTGGAAGCTGGAGGCTTTACGGTTCTTGTGGCGCAATCGGCTGACGACGGTCTGGCCATTCTGGCCGATGTTCTGGTCGATCTGGTGTTGCTGGATGCTGTGATGCCGGGGAAGGATGGGTTCCAGATGTGCCGTATCATGAAAGCCGTTCCGGACTATCGTGATATTCCGGTCGTTTTCATGACTGGATTGTCCGGGCAGGATGACATTGTCCAGGCCTTTGAAGCGGGCAGTGTCGATTATATCGTCAAACCCATCCAGCCTGCCGAACTACTGGCCCGTACACGGACGCATCTGGACAATGCCAGAAAAACAAAAAAACTTTTTCG
The DNA here is from genome assembly GCF_000193495.2 of Acetobacter aceti NBRC 14818. Classification (NCBI taxonomy): domain Bacteria; kingdom Pseudomonadati; phylum Pseudomonadota; class Alphaproteobacteria; order Acetobacterales; family Acetobacteraceae; genus Acetobacter; species Acetobacter aceti. The sequence goes on from NZ_AP023410.1 coordinate 2,312,401, forward strand.
GGCCATAAATTTTTCCGGCCGTCATTTTCTGGCCACAGACCGGGAGGGCGTCGTGCAGTGGTTCTCTCCCCAGGTTCCCTCCATCATCGGAAGCATTGCGTCACATGACACGACGGTGAGACTGCCTGTGGATACATTGCGCTGGCTGCAGGCCTGTATCAATTCGCCATCATCCGTCGATGCCAGCTACAGGCAGCAGGACACGGATATGGAGTATGGTGTCGAATTCAGTTTCATGGGGCAGCCGGAACCCGATGAATTTCTGGTACGTCTGGCCGTTGTCAGGGATGGACAGGACGTTACGTGTCTACAGATCAAACTGGGTCTGACGGTACGGGAGGCCGAGGTTCTGTACTGGGTCGCGAAAGGCAAGACCAATCGTGATATTGCTGAAATCCTGTCAATCAGTCATCGAACGGTCAATAAACATCTTGAACAGATCTACATAAAAATAGGCGTGGAAAACAGGGCGGCCGCAACCGCCCGTGTTCTCCAGGCTCTTCACGGATAGAAATTATTTGGGCATCGGACCGAGTTTCACGCCGTCCGGATAATATTTCCAGCCATCGCGGATCCGGACCTTGTTATCCCAGGGAAGCTTGTATTCTCCAGCGGCGAGATCGCGTACCCAGGTCAGATAATTGGCCTTCTCGCCACCCGGTTTACCGACATAGGCACGACATCCAAGATTGAAAATATTGTTTTCCAGAGCCCAGTTTTCTCGCGCCTTGTCCACAAGGCGAGGGAACAGTTCAGCCGTAACGATTTCCCAGGGATTGCGATGTCCCTGCTGGATCACATTGCCGTCGTAATTACAGACTGTACCTTCACCAAAATAATAGAACACATTGTCATATCCAGCCAGATTGACGGATATGGTATACATCAAATTATGCCAGGCGTTGGTCCTGTTGGTCCAGATCCACTGATCGTTGACCTGGGTGGAATAACCGGAAATGCGGATGTAGACATTTGCACCCTTGTAGGCTGCCTCGCGTGCCAGTTCAGGGAACATGCCATCATGACAGATGCAGACAGCCAGACGTGATCCCTTGGGACCATCGCAGACCGGCATTCCGAAATTTCCTGGCGACCAGGGCTCGATCGGCACCCAAGGCTGCAATTTGCGGTAATGCAGTGCGATCTCACCATCAGCGTTGATAATGATAGCTGTATTGTACGGAGGCAGCGACGGATCTTCATTTCGCTCCATAAGCGAGAAGACGCCCCACACATCGTTGCGCTTGCAGGCTTCCTTGAAACGGGTGATTTCCGGGCTTTCGACCGTCAGCAGCATTTCGTCGTAAGTCCAGATCGACGTATTCAGGCCCTGTGTCGAATATTCCGGGAACACAATGACGTCCAGGTCCGGGTATCCGGCCTTGGTTGAATCAACTGCGCGGCAGATCTGATCAACCTGTGTCTGGATATCCTCAGGACCTTTGATGACCGGGACCGGATATTGAATTAGTGCGATCAGAAGAGCCTCTTCCCACGCACTTACGCTCCCTGTGCTTCCCATGAACCGCTCCTTTGCAAAAACGACAGCCATATTCGGCCAGTCAGACAGCGGACCGCAGATGTGTCATCTCCGATCCATGGAGCAACCGTCACGCAACATGGGGATTCAGGCCCATACGTCGTTTGACGTAAGGTTAAAAAACATTTCATCATATGAAAGATGAGAATTGGCGTTTTCTCATCACTTGACGCCAGCATGGTTCATACCAAAGCCTACGAACACCTCGAGGTATTAAATAGTCTCTGGTGATGACCTCTGTTTTCTCCGGAAGACATTTTATCCAGATCAGAAATTTCTTTAGTCTGGAGTAAAAAGACAGGAATATCCGTAACGTTCCCTGTGACTGCCGCCTCCACTCCCTCACCCCATCAGCGTATCGTAAAGCAGTTTGAAGTTCAGCGCGAGAATGATCCCCGACACCAGCCAGGCCAGTCCTGCGACAGGCCGGGAGATGGTGAACGGTCCCATCATGTCGCGTCGCGTCACGAACCAGACCAGCGGCACCACGGCGAAAGGAAGCTGCATCGACAGGATCACCTGACTCAACAGTAGCAGGCTATCCACGCTTTTGTCGCCGAACCACACGGAGGCGATCACGACCGGAACAATGGCGAGGGCGCGTGTCACCAGCCGCCGCGCCCAGTCGGGCAGACGCAGATGCAGAAACCCTTCCATCACGATCTGACCAGCCAGCGTGCCAGTGATGGTCGAGTTCATTCCCGCCGCGAGCAGCGCCACGGCGAACAGTGTCGAGGCCAGCGCCGCGCCAAGCACGGGCGAGAGCAGATGATAGGCCACGCTGATCTCGGCCACGTCACTATGACCCGTTGTATGGAAAGCCGCTGCGGCCACAATTAGGATGGCGGCGTTGATAAACAGCGCCAGTGACAGAGCGATGGTGCTGTCGAGTGTCGCGAAGCGGATGGCCTCGCGCTTGCCGTCCGGTGTGCGCTCATAGGCGCGGGTCTGCACGATGGACGAGTGCAGGTAGAGATTGTGCGGCATGACCGTCGCACCGACGATACCAATGGCGATGTAGAGCATCGCATGGTTGGTCAGAATGCTGGTCGTGGGAATGAAACCGTGCAGAACGCCGCCCATCGGAGGGTGGGCCATGACCAGTTGCGCGGCGAAGCACCCGGCGATGATACACAGTAGCCCGATGATGAAGGCTTCCAGATAGCGGAACCCTCGCCCCATCAGCAGCAGCACGATGAACGCATCCAGCGCCGACAGCAGGGAGCCGGTTAGCAGGGAGAACCCGAACAGAAGTTGCAGGGCGATGGCCGTGCCGATCACTTCCGCCAGATCGCAGGCGATGATGGCCAACTCACAGGCAATCCACAGCAGCAGATTGATCCCGCGAGGAAAACGTTCCCGGCAGGCCTGCGCCAGATCCAGCCCCGTCGCGATGCCAAGCCGGGCCGACAGAGCCTGAAGCAGGATCGCCATCAGGTTGGAGAGCAGGATGACACTGAGCAGGGCGTAGCCGAACTGCGCCCCGCCCTGCAGATCCGTCGCCCAGTTGCCGGGGTCCATATAGCCGACCGAGATGAGATAGCCCGGCCCGACAAAAGCAAGGAACCGTTTCAGCGTGGAAGCTCCGGGACCGGGAACGCGGACAGTAGCAAAAACGTCCGGAAGGCTGCGGCGGGGACTGTCTGCGTTCGGCACGGTCGGTCTCTGATTTTATTGGTGAGAGCGGGTTCGTCCCTGCAATATGCACAATGCTATACAGGATTGCATCAGGAAAATATTCATCAATTCCTGCCCAGCATGGCCGGAACAAAAAGTTTGAGGCAGGATGAACGCCCTCCCGCAACCTTCCGGACCGTGTTGATGACTGTTCCCGAGATTGATCCGTTTCACACCGTGACGCTCAGCACGCTGGCGCATCGTCTTGCGGCGGACGGTCGAAGCATCATTCACATGGAATTTGGGCAGCCCTCGACCAGTGCGCCGAAAGCAGCGGTAGCCCGGGCGCATCATGTGCTGGACACCGATCCGATGGGCTACTGGGAGAGCGACCCACTCAAGGAACGGATTGCCCGGCATTATGCCGACAGCTACGGCGTGACGGTAAAGCCCGAGCAGATCACGCTGACTGCGGGAGCTTCGGTTGCGCTCGTGCTGGCCCTGACAAGCTGCTTCGTACCGGGCATGCGGGTGGCGCTGGCAAGGCCGGGTTATGTGGCCTATCGCAACACGCTCCGCGCGCTTCACATGGAAGCCGTCGAGATTCCCTGCGGTGAGTCGGTGCGCTTCCAGTTGACGGCAGAGGCTGTCGCCGCCCTGTCTCCGGCACCGGATGGACTGATCATTGCCAGCCCCGCCAACCCGACCGGCACCATCCTTTCGGCGGAAGAACTGTCCGCGATCGTGGAAGTCTGCCGTGCGCGGGGCATTCGCATCATCTCTGACGAAATCTATCATGGCCTGAGTTTTGGAGAACCAGCGCACAGCGTTCTCGAATATGACGACACTGCACTGGTGGTGAACAGCTTCTCCAAATATTTCAGCATGGCGCCGTGGCGGCTCGGCTGGCTTGTCGCCCCTGAAGACCGGATCGACGCCGTGAAGGCACGGATGGGCAACATGTTTCTTACGCCATCCTCACTAAGCCAGCATGCGGCTCTGGTGGCGTTCGATTGCCATGATGAACTTGACGGTCATCTGGAAACCTATCGACGTAATCGGGATCTATTGCTTGAAGCCCTGCCCGTCTGGGGGCTGCGGCATATCGCCCCACCCGATGGCGCTTTCTACATCTACGCCGATATTGGTCATCTGACGGATGACAGTCTCGCCTTCTGCACCCGACTGCTGGAGGATACCGGCGTGGCGACGGCCCCCGGTATCGACTTCGATCCGGTGGACGGGAAGCATTTCATCCGGTTCAGTTTCGCCGTGTCGACGAACCGGATCAGAGAGGCCATTCGCCGGATGACACCGTGGTTTATTGAGCGGACGGCAGAGGCAAAAACGTCCTGATCTTTTTCAGATCAGGGTGTTTTCTGCTTTTCTCGTTGCATCAGAAGTGAATGAGAAATGGCTTTCTATTCTTTTTGAAAAAAGAACCAAAAACTTTTGTCACTTCTGCGAAGCCGTTTGGTCTGGCAACGTGTTTTTCCTATAGCAAACCGTCTTTTATTTTCTTCTTTCACAACAAGAAGATTTCCGTTCTCTCCATCGCATCAGGCTGTCAGCTTCTCCGAGGGAACAGACGTGCTTTCAATAATATAAGGTCCTGCCGAAAGAATTTCGACCGCCAGAAGTCCTTCCTGTGTCGGGTCAATGTCTTCAAGCGACAATGCGGCCTTTCCGGTAGTCCAACGTGCACCAGAAGATTCAGACGGAAACCAGCCATCCAGAGGATCGCTCTGGTGATGACGTGTAAGAACATGGCTGCTCTTGCCCTGAGACACCACAATGCGTCCAACCTGCACACCGAGCGAGCGTCGGTCATCGACATACGCTCCAACGGCATCATGCGGACGGCTTGAGCGGGAAAGAAGACGGACCGATTTCACACCCGCAGGAATGACAAAGAACGCAAACTGACCAGTCTGTCGCTCAAGAGGAATGAGAGTGCCGTCATCAGTCATCAGACGCAGTTGTGGATCGGTTGTTGTCTCGGAACGAGGCGTGCGATTGACCAATCCATTATGCACGGCGCGCGTTTCAATCTGATGGAACAGGGGCGCGGTAAAAGACGGACTGACTTCCAGAGGAGCGGCGGCGTTATTTTCCCATGACAGGGCACGCGATATCGGTAGAGCTGCCACTGTGCCGGACTGCCGGAAAGAGGAACGGTTGCCGGTATCGAGATAACTTTCTGTCAGCACACCATCAGCCGACAGGATCGAATGCTGCTCTGTCTCCACGTGATAATAATCATAGGACGTGATTGTCCTGTCGTAGAAGATCGAACGACCATTGACGAGAAGACGGACCGGAATGAATCGGCCTTCAAGATAAAGACAATGTTCTGACGTAATCAGCATGTCTTTCCAGGGCACATTCTGGCTGAACGCCCCTTTCAGAATACGCACCGGATAGCCGGCCTCATCATCCGGGAGATCGGCGCTTACGGAAACATGCGTGACACCTGTCCAGACAACCTTCCTGATTTCAGGAAGACCGTTGACCATAGCCACAACCTCATCACCAATCAGGATATCCTGAACAGGCACGTCTCCCTGCGGTGTAAGGATCATGGAATCCGCAAGGAAACAGGCGAATGTGTAGGTGCCATCGTTGTTTTGTGTATAGGTGAAGTCACTCGGCGTTACACCTGCCGCCAGACTGATATTATTGAAAAGCGTCTGAGTCGCTTCCCAGAGCGTGCCCTGCAAACTGTAGGTAACACCATCACTGTTCAGAACGAGATGGACATTATCTGGCTCGTTTCCTGAGATGATGATTTTATCGTAATTGCTGAAATTCTTTATGACAGCGCTGGAGGTATTGCTACTATTATAATAAACGACATTGAGCGTTGAACCGCCGATACTGCCGTCAGAATTGCTTACATCATTGAAGATTACTGTTCCCTTCAGTGTGTTTCCATACTGAAGAGTCAGATCGGCTTCCTTCAGAACGATGGTAGCATTGGCTGGATCACCTGCTATTTCCTTCGTCGTCAGCGTGATATCGCTCAGGGTCAGTACAGCGCCTTGTGAAAGAGAAAGGCTATAATTGCCATTGTTGAGTGATTTCCCATCCGATGAAAGGGTTGCAGCTCCGTTCACAGTAATACCGCCTACAGACGCATCCTGCGACAGAACGACATTCGCCCCTTCATTGAACACCACAGCGTCATAACTCTGGGGGACATTATTCCCATTCCAGCTGCTACCCTGCCAGTTGTCCGAAACGGTCCAGTCGTTGCTTGCTGCGCCAGTCCAGATTACTGTGGCCATTCCATTCCCTTATAGTTTTATGATCGTCCACCAGACGGGGTGACCAGAGGTTTCCCGGCATGGATTTCGTTGCTGTCACGTCGGGGTGACATGCTCCAGTTGATAATTTTCGTTTTATATTATGGCTTTTAAAAGGTCACGTTAAGAATTTGGTAATACGTCGTAATTTTAAAGTGCAAGCACATTGATGTTGAAGGAATTTTCGAATTTGTAATTTAAATTTCGTATTAAATTACAAATTCGAAACAACAAGTCATGAGCGCAGTCACTCGGCCGAATAAAGTCGATCCAAGAGCTGTTCATCGCTGACAAGGATATGACACAGCGCCGTCCGTAATGCTTCGGGAACAGGCAGATGACAGCAGTCATCCCTCTGGGAGAAACCAGCTTTTCGCTGCATTAAAATCAGATGCTTTTGTGCCAGACTGAATTGTTCATCCGCATAGCAACACGCAACATTCAACTCGTCTTAGCTGTCACCCGGATTAACTGACGGCACACCTCAGAAAGCGTACCTCAAGCCATTATTCTCTGTTCCAGTTCTGAAAAAACTGGCAGCGAAAAGCAGATTTTTATCGTATCGGGGGGGAGTAAGGGGCCACAAAAGTTCATAGACGATGCTCTACAGACACAAACCAACGAGCAAAGCGAGAGACCCAAATCCCTACCCTGACAAGAGCAGTTCTTTCACCACTACAGGCGATGATTGAGACCTGCTCACGAAAAAACCCGGAAGCCGATGGCTCCCGGGTCAAACAGGTAAATCATCAATAGCAATCAGGCAGGAACCAAAGATCTCTTGAGTAGGGCAAGCGCCAGAAGGTAGACCACCAGACCTCCGACAGACAGCAGGGCCGCTCCGATCCCGAGAGAGCCATAGCTGTACTGGGCCGCAAGCAGCGCACTCCCCAGCGAGGCCCCCATGGCGTTGGCGACATTGAACGCCGAATGGTTAAGTGAAGCAGCGAGTGTCTGGGCGTCTCCGGCAAAGTCCATGAGCCGGGTCTGAAGAGCCGGACCGAGAGCATTCACAAAGGTCGGGATCAGGAAAACATCGATCATAAGCAATGCCGGGTTATGCAGCACGAACGGAAACATCAGCATCCCGACCGCACTTCCCGAGAGCGCCAGAATAGCGGCCAGCGAGAGGTTGCGGTCAACCAGCCAAGCTCCGACATTCGCCCCCGCAAGCATGCCCGCACCCCAGACGATCATGAACGTCATGATTTCCCATTCAGGCACATGGGTCACATTCTGAAGAACGCTGGTGAGATAGGTATAGATAGTGAACATGCCACCAAACCCCACGGCGGCAGTGAGCAGCGTCAGCAGGACCTGTGTATTGAACAGCGCCGTCACTTCCTTCAGCGGAGAGTTCTTGCGGTTGGGTTTGTCCGCAGGGATGTAACGCCAGACGCCCGCGAAGGTGATCAGACCGCACAGGCCGATGATCAGATAGGACACACGCCAGCCGAAATGGTCGGCGGCAAATGTCGAGAAAGGTGCGCCGACCAGTGTGGCGATGGCGATGCCGGACAGGACCCGGCCTACCGCCCAGCCCCGCCGGGAATGATCGACCATCGACGCCGCAACAAGTGCGGAGATGCCGAACAGCGCACCGTGTGGGAGGCCCGTAATGAATCGTCCGATCTCGATCAGCCCTGCGGTCGGCATGACGATGCTGAGCAGATTGCCGCCGCAGAACAGCACATAAAGCAGCAACAGCAGTTCACGCCGGGACAGTCGCGCCCCCATGATGGTGATCAGCGGTGCGCCGATCACCACGCCTAGGGCATAGGCCGTAATGGCGTAACCCGCGTCAGCGGTCGAAAGTTTCAGCGAGGCCGCAAACTCGGGCAACATCCCCATGATGGCGAACTCACCCGTGCCGACCACAAATGTGCCGAAAGTCAGAACAAGGAAAGCAGCGGCGCGACCATGTGGTGGCGGGACCGGCACGGGGGCAAACTCGGCAGGTGCAGCGGCTGGAGCAGTATCTGTCGTCATGAAAGATCCGGGTATAAGCCTGTCAGGGAAACAGGACGCTTGTGATCAGGCAGGTGTAAGCACACGGGCGGCGATACGGCCAATAGCAATATCATCCTCGGTGCTGGCTCCCGAAACACCAATGGCGCCGGCGATTGTGCCATTCGCAGTTTTCAGGAGCAGACCGCCGCCGAAGCTGGTGAGACCGCCATTCGTGTTTTCGAGTGAATAGGCTTCACCATTAGGGTGAGCGACCTTGGCGAACGCCTCGCTGTCCATGTGGAACAGAACGGCCGTCTTCGCCTTTTTGCTGCTGACATCAATTACCCCGAGTGGCGCGCCATCCATACGGACAAAGGCTACGGGCCATGCGACTGCGTCCACAACAGTGATGCAGACCGCCACTTTCAGCTTTTCAGCCTCGGCAAGGGCAGCCTCGATCATGGCGGAGGCAACAGAAAGTTTCATCGGACATCCTCAATCGTACGGAAAAATCCGCAGGCTAAGGCGGTTAGCCCACAATGGAATATGGCAGAGCGTGAAATACAGATTTATTCAACATGGTTGAACGGAATCCGTTTGAAGCTTCATCATCATCCATGCCATCTGTACCAGCTTCTGTTGCGGCAGCTCGGCAGCGGGGCCGGTGACACATAGGCTAGCCAGCACCTCGCCATTCTCCCGCCAGGGGATGGCGACACCGTGGATGCCGGGGTGATAATTTTCCAGATCCAGCGCATAGCCTCTGGCGCGCACTGCTTCGATCTCCTCGATAGCGGAGGAGGTGGCAGCATCGGTGAGAGAGTGGGTCAGACGTCTGGCCATACCTGGAATGAACGCCAGAAACACCAGTCCCACCGCGGAGCCTTCCAGCTTCTCTCTGAAAGGGGCATGCACGGAGGCCCTGTCCGGATTTCTGAAATCCACGATGTCGAGATAGGCTGCCTCGTCTCCGCTTGGCACGGCGAGCCAGACGGTCTGATCGGTTTTGTGTGCGATGGTTTCCAGAACAGGTCTTAATTTCGTACGTGTGGCACTGTCATTTCCCGCGATACGCGCCAGATTCAGGATGCGACTACCAAGGTAATACCGCATATCCCCGGTGCGTCGCCGGACATAGCCAAGGCTATTTAGCGTTTGCAGAATGTTATGCGCGGTCGTTTTGCGGATACCAGCCAGAGCGGCGATCTGTCTGAGTGGCGCAGCACCGCCCTGCTGCGCGATGATCTCCAGTATGACGGCGGCCCGTTCAACAGACTGGATCAGCTTGGGGTCTCTGGTCATGCTGTTGTTGTAAGCACATGTATGGTGATGCAGCCAATGGCAAAATTATGCTTCTTTCCTGCTCCCGAAATACAGCGACACCTGTAACGGCGTTGACCGACCGTTGGCGCGATCAGGTCGCTTCCTATGCCTATGTGGGGACGTTCATAATCATCTGACAAAAAATCATGAGCATATGCTCCCGAATACATAAAGAGAAAATCATTGGCATTTTTCAAGGGATATCTGGGTCTTCTGGTAACCGGTCCGGCTTCTGTCGCCATGGAGGCCACGGGCGGAGGTTACGCCAGACAGGCCATAGCCTTTACGCCGCTTGGCGACGGACGACGTACACTGTCTGTTTCCCAGTCCTGCAGCTTTGGTTATGCGACCACATCCTGGGGCTATGTAACCGCACTGGCCCTTTACGCTGACAATACATCGACTTCCGAACCTCTTGTCGCCTGGGCAGTTTCCCCCCGCACTGTCAGTGTAGGACAAACTTATTCTGTACCTGCTGAATATTTATCATTACTGATTCAACGGGAAGGATTTTTCTCGACAAATGAACAGATCGGAACGACGGAAAGCGGAACTGGTCTTATCGCCCGTCAACCGGTCTCTGTTTCTGCCGGTGTGATGACTCCTGCCATGGCAGGCAGCACTTCGACATCAGACTCCGGTAGCGCCACACTTACATTATCCCAGCTCAATCAGGTTCTGTCCCAGTTGATGCAGGGATTGCCCACTTCCGATCCCGGAGATGGAACATCTCTCTGGTTGAATGCAAATCTTCTATCAATTTCCGTAAAAAACTAGAATATAAAATCCTGTTTCATGATTAAACATGAACAGGATTTTCTCTGAAATCCTTCAAAAACAAAAGACACTTTCCTTCATGTCCGACAGTTACCATAATGATCAAGTAAACAAGTTTCCGCTCTTTCCTGAAAATGGCATGGATCCCCGCGAGTTCGCCAAAAACAACGCAACAACGCCTACAACAGGATTGATCGTTCAGTCAGGATCAGGCTCTTCTTCAGGCACAACAGACACTACGCCCCCGCCCGTAAAAATCATTACAAACCCAGGTAGTCTCCTGCAGATTAATTTCCCCGCACAGGGTGACATTACCTACGATATCACACCAAATATGCCACTCACCCTATCTCTGACTGGCGGAACAGCAGGTATTCTACAGCGTCTTACCCTGATTGTTCATCAACCTGCCGGGGGTGGAATTGCTGTCTCTTTACCTTCCGCCCATTACAAGGATGGCACAAAGCCTGATGTCAGTCTTGAAGCAGGAGCCACCACCATCATTTCCTATATCACTGATAATGGTGGACAAACTATTTACGGCGGACTCTGAAAAAGAAAAAATTTATGGATATAACAACACTTATCAATAACATATTACAATTCATACCGCCTTCCTACCTCGCCACTACAACCGCAATCATCTCCTTTATCATTGCAACCTGCGCCCTGATCATGCGCTTCTGGAAACCTCCGTCAAAAGAATCCCGCTGGATCAACATTTATCATATTGTCAGCGCCGTGGGGCAGGCACGGGGATGGAACGCCAGCGCCTATCAACCCGACAGAAAAGCAATCATGGTTCCCACCACCAAGGATCGCTCAGAAGTTGCGGAAAACCTTGGCCTTGATGTCAAACAGACCAAACCCTGATTTCAGATCAAAACAAAAAAGTACCTTTCCTTCTTGTCAGGGAAAGGCACTTTTTTAAATCGGCAATCAATCCGTTCAGACAGATTTATAGAAACGGATTAAAACCACTCACAATTCAGGTAACGATTACTCGTCACCCTTGCTGTCAGCATGCTCGATGGCATGAATCTGATCCTGCAGAGCACGGATCCTGTCATGACGATCTTTTGCAGCAGAGATCTGCTCAGCCGTCAGAACGTCATGCACCTTGACGGCTGTCGCCTGTCTTGCCGCATTTTCCTTCGCGTCCAGAGCATTCTGTTCCGTTACCAGCGCATCCAGCTTCGCCTGATCAACCTTACCCGGTGTCAGCATGATGGCTTCGAACTGATCATGAAGGTCATGCTCCTGCTTGTGCAGGGCTTTCATGCCTTCATGGCCTTCCTTGAAGATTTTCTTGACCGAATCTTTCTGTTTCGCCGTCAGGTTCACACCCTCGAGAAAGGGAAGTCCACCGTGGCCACATCCATGTGGTCCCATGGGAGGCTGGGCATGAGCCTGTCCCACAGCCAGTGCGCCAACAGTCATAGCAGCAATCAGAAAAGAACTACGTGACATAATCACCATCCATTCTTCAAACGGCAGAGACCTGCTGCTCTCCGTTTTCCTGAGAGCAAGAAGACCAATCATAAGTGTCAAAAAAATCGCAGGTTTGCTACGAAATGTAAGGCTATTCTATCCATTTAATGAAAGACGCTTTTATTAAAATGGTTTAACAATCACCATGATAACAATAACCATCATGAGAACTGTCGGCACTTCATTCGCTATTCTGTAAAATCGTTCTGAATGTGTATTTCTGTCGCAATCAAATTCTTTACGCCAACGGGCACAGCAACCGTGAAAGATGAACATGCCGACAAGAGCAGCCACTTTCACATCCCACCAACCATAAGACCAGCTTATTACACCCGGAATACTGACAAGAAGCCCCCCAAAAAGCAGGGATGAGATCATCGCCGGGGTCGTAATTGCCCGCAGAAGGCGGCGTTCCATAATCTTGAAACGCTCGCTTTCCTCAGAACCGGCCGTAACCTGACAGTGATAGACAAACAGTCTGGGCAGATAAAAAAGCCCTGCCATCCACGCCATGACCGACATGACGTGAAACGCCTTGATCCACAGATACCAGGGCAGAAGCATTTCACTCACGACGCGCTGGCCTTTTTCTGCTGAGCCAGCGCATCCCCTAACAGGACAGGCAACTCGGACAACGCATTGATCCTGACCAGACCGGGCCATGACGGAATTGGCGCAGGTTCACGTCTCAGAAGAACGCAGGTCATTCCCGCCGCAAGAGCCGCCTTTGCACCCGTATCGCTGTCTTCGATGACAACACAGTTTTCAGGCGGAATACCCTCGGCTTCCGCCGCCTTCAGATAGACGGCAGGATCGGGCTTGGGCGCATTCATGTCGGCTGCTGAATGGATACGACCTTCCAGCAATTCAGCCAGACCACTCGTTCGGAATTTCGCATTCATCTCCAGCATGGATGAATTCGATCCGACCCGAACCGGCAGTCCAAGCGCTGCAACCTTTTCCAGCATATCCCGGGCGCCGTCGATCGTATCGACAGACACGTTGAAGGATTCAACAAAACGATCCCTCATGAGAACAGGCCAGTCCTGCGGAAGAGTGGTGTCGGTCCTCTCCTCGATTTCCGTCTTCAGAAGCGTCAGAGCCTTGCCGCCAAACTGCGTCATGGCTTCTTCGTCGGTGATATCCCACCCGGCCTGACGGGCGTCTTCAGCAATCAGACGACAGCTTGTGCCTTCACTGTCGATCAGCACACCATCGCAATCGAAAATGACAAGCTGTAACCGCCCATCGGGAGCAAGTGCGGATGTCATGATCAGACAGTCCGCAGTGCTGCGATCAGATCACCGACATGCTCGGTCGGCGTCTCGGGCAGAACGCCATGCCCCAGATTGAACACATGCGGACGTCCGCGCCCGGCTTCCCGGATTGCCAGCGCTTCCTGCAACATGGCCTCGCCACCCGCCAGCACGGAAACCGGATCAAGATTACCCTGCAGAACCAGATCGGAGCGGACCTGTGAAGCGACCGTGGTCAGATCAGCACTGGTATCGAGCGCCATCGCGTCCACGCCTGTTTCCCGGGCATATTCCGGAGCCATGACACCGGCGAGCCGTGGGAACCCGATCACCGGCACGTCCGGATAACGCTCTTTCAGAAACTTCACGATCTGGCGCGTGGGCTTGATGACATGCTTGCGGAATTCCCGCGGCGGGAGCAGCCCGGACCAGGAATCAAACAGCATGACCGCCTGCGCACCAGCCTCAATCTGATCCGCCAGCATGGAAGCCGTCGTTTCGGTCAGAAGATCAATCAGACGGTCGTAGAGCGCGGGATCGCTATACGCCATCAGACGGGTCTGGGCGAACTCCTTGGAACTGCCGCCATCGACCATGTAGCAACTCACCGTGAAGGGTGCGCCGGCAAAACCGATCAGCGTGACGGTGTTAGGTTCGGCAATGCCAACCTGACCGCCAAGAGCTTTCCTTACCCGCCGCAGGGTTTCCGCGACAGGAGCCGTACGCTCTGGGATACGCTTTGGGTCCAGTCTGTCCAGATCGGCCCGACTGCGGATTGGGGTGAGAACAGGGCCGCGCTTTTCAATGAATTCCAGAGATTGTCCCATGGCCCACGGCAGCACGAGAATATCCGAGAACAGAATGGCTCCATCCATGGCGAAACGGCGGATGGGTTGCAGCGTGATTTCCGTCGCCAGTTCCGGCGTCATGCACCGTGTCAGAAAATCGGCCTTTTCCCGAAGCGCCCGGAACTCCGGCAGGAAACGCCCGGCCTGACGCATCAGCCAGACTGGCGGTGGCCACATGGCCTCGCCCTTCAGTGTGCGGAGAAGTCGTCGGTTCTCATCGGGTCCGTATGGGGCGTTCACTATCCGTCTACCGTCCGTTTCATCAGTCCCTCATCTCTAACGAATAAAAGAAAATAAAGAAATGATGAGGTTTCTTTAGGGGGTGTGTATGTCGGGGTACCCACCTTTCCGAAAATGTACCCCAGTTTTCCCCGACTGTGTACAGAATGTATCCCTTCGGAAAATAAGGGTTTTCGGGAGTTATCCAGAAAAACCCCCAGAACCCCTGTGTACAACTCACAGTGTCGGGCGAAGACTCACTTGTCCACGGTACTCGGTACGGACTGTGATGATACTCCGTACTATCCCCATGTACCCCAGTACCGCACAAAGTACTCGGTACAGTACTCACTGAAGTACTAACGGACTGAATGATGGGTTATCCTTGCTCATCTCATCGGAATGGAAGGCACAGGAAAAATGATCGACTCGAGTACTGGTGAATCTGAAGTACTGACGCCTTCCTGTTTCTCTCTGATTCTGGCCAGCGGCTCTTCTGCACGACAGACCCTTCTGCGGGACAGTGGTGTTGCTTTCACCGTTCGCACGCAGGCGATTGATGAGTCTCTCTATAAGGAAGCAGGTCGTCAGGCTGGGGAAAGTGCTGCAAGCGTTGCCCTGCGTCTCGCGACGGCAAAGGCGGAGGCAGTCAGTCGTGAGACCGCACAGCGTGACGCCTTTGTCATTGGAGCGGATCAGATGCTGAGCTGTGAAGGGGAGTGGTTCGACAAGCCGGCCTCCCGCCAGTCCGCCAGAGAGCAGTTATGTCGTCTGAGGAATAGGACGCACTTTCTTCATAGTGCGGTCGTGCTGTGCAGCGGCGGTGAAACGGTCTGGTCACATATTGAAGAGCCGAAACTCGTGATGCGCGATTTTTCGGATACGTTCCTTGACGCCTATCTGGAAGCGGAGGGCGAGGCGTGTTTCGCCAGCGTTGGCGCTTACAGGCTTGAAGGGCCGGGTATCCAGCTTTTCAGCCGGATTGAAGGTGAATATTCCGCCATTCTTGGCCTCCCGCTTCTTCCCCTGTTCGCAGCGCTCAGATCGTTCGATGTCCTTGCCAGCTAGGTGAGGGACCGGAATTAAAGGGCTTGTCACGGTCACACCAACAGGATATATGCGCGTCACCCGGACGGTCTGTCACAGACAGGACGTCCTGATGGGGCCATAGCTCAGTTGGGAGAGCGCCTGAATGGCATTCAGGAGGTCGTCGGTTCGATCCCGATTGGCTCCACCAGATTTTCTGGTTCAATATCCATAAAATTAGAAAATTATTGTTGTGAGATCATCAGGTCTCGCCCCGTATGTTGTTGCGTTCCTGTCGCACCCTGAATGGTCACCCATAAATTACAGAGCGGCTGCCTTTAACATGTCAGACGGCTCCCTGTGATACGGTTGGTATATTATCGAACAGAACATTCAGGTTTCTGATGACAGCCAGACTTTTTCCCCGTGAAAAATCCTATTTCCGGTCTTCGGACTGGGGAATTGGTCTGGCCATGACGCTGTCGGTTCTGCTGACAGTTTCTGCTCTGGCCCAGCAGCCTGAAGCGCTCCCCTCTGGCGTTCCCACCTATCTCGACGAGATTCACGGTGCTCAGGCTCAGGACTGGGTCGAGCGTCAGAACCGCAAGACAGTTTCCGTGCTGGAAGTGGACCCACGGTATCGGGATTTTTACGATCAGATCCTTTCCGCTGAACAGAGTAAGGACCGTCTTGATGAGCCCGCGTTTCTGGGCGGAAATATCTGGAATTTCTGGCAGGACGGGCATCATCCGCGCGGTATCTGGAGACGCACGACGCTGGCGTCCTACCGCCAGATTCTGACAGGTTGGCAAACAAAACTGGATATCGACGCTCTTGCTTCCAGAGAGCACGAAAACTGGGTATTTGAAGGCGCTGACTGTCTTAAACCGAAAGAGCGCTATTGTCTGGTCGCACTCTCGTCTGGCGGAGAAGATGCCCGGACGTTGAGGGAATATGACACGCAGGCAGGTCTGTTCGTTCTGAACGGTTTTACATTGCCCCGCGCCAAGCAGAGCGCTGCCTGGGTGGATCGGGACACACTTCTGGTGACGCGTGACTGGGATGGAACCGGAGCCATGCTGACCTCATCCGGCTATCCGTTCGTGATCAGGCGTGTTGTCAGAAATGAACCTTTTGATCAGGCGCTCGAGATTTACAGGGGTGAGAAGGATGATGTCGCTGTCGATCCACTGGTTGTGACAGATGGTGATGGAAACAGGATCTTTCTTGTCAGGCGCTCTCCGGAATTCTTTTCCAGCCGGTTTGCCGTTCTTGAAGGGATGGAAACAGCTTTTCAGGGCAGGCAGAAAGGAACGTTGCGCTGGCTGACACTGCCTGATCGGGTTGATCTGAAGGGCATGATTCACGGCACACTTGTCTTCAGCCTTGAAGAAGACTGGACCCCAACTGATGAGAACAAAATTCCTGCCGGTAGTCTGGTTGCACTGGATCCACATGATCCGCAGGCCAAACCGGAGATTCTGTTTACTCCTGAATCCGGAAAAGTTCTTGAAGACGCAGCTGTTACCAGAAATACGATTATCGTGACCTATCTGGAGCATGTTCAGGGACGGGTCATGGTTCTGCATGCTTCACCTGACGTCAATGAGCACTGGCATCAGGTGGTATTACCTCTTCCGGACATGTCATCCGTTCATATTGTCGATATAGATCAATCTAGCGACGCAGCTTTTCTGAAAGTGGAAAGTTTTCTGTCACCCCCGGAACTCTGGCTGGTCGGCGCCAGTCAGGCGGGAGTGGAAAAAATCCGGCAGACAAAGCCACTGTTCAATGCGAATGATCTTGCCGTTGAGCAGCTTCAGGCTCGTTCATCCGATGGAGCTGAAATTCCCTATTTCCTTATCCGGCCAAGGAATATGACGCGGGATGGCACGCATCCCACCCTTCTGACGGCTTATGGTGGTTTTCTTGCTTCTGTGACGCCTCGTTATGATCCGGTTATCGGTCGCGCCTGGCTGACTCATGGCGGCGTTTACGCTGTCGCCAATATTCGTGGTGGCGGAGAGTTTGGACCTGCGTGGCATGAGGCAGGAAAAACGATCCATCGCCAAAGGATCTTTGACGATTTTACTGCCGTCGGGCGTGATCTGGTGAAAAGAAAGATCACATCGCGTGACAGGCTGGGTATTCGCGGTCGGTCCAATGGCGGACTGCTCATGGGCGTCGCCTTCACACAGCATCCCGAACTCTGGAAAGCAGTGATCATGGGGGTGCCGCTTCTCGACATGATCAATTATGAAAGCCTCGCTGCAGGAGCTTCGTGGGTAGACGAATATGGATCAATGAAAAATCCTGACGAAGCGCATTTTCTTGAGTCGATCTCACCTCTGCAGCACCTGAAAGCTGACGTGCAGTATCCCACGCCTTTTATCTTCACTTCGACATCCGATGATCGCGTCGGTCCGGTGCATGCGCGACGATTTGCTGCGCGACTGGAAGCGCTGAAAAAGCCATTTTTCTATTATGAAGATGTGGAAGGCGGTCACTCAGGGACTGTAAATGCGGAGGAAATCGCACACGAACGGGCGCTTGAGGCAGTCTATCTGGCCCAGCAGCTTATGTCGGGTCAGTAAATGCCCAACTGCTCCTTGGAAACAATATTCCTATCTCTCAACGTTTCTGGAGTCATAAGAATTTTTGGTAAAGCTTTTTTCAAAAAGCTTCAGAGAATGCTACCTTTTTGAAAAAAGGCAGCGTCCAAAAACTTTTGACTGAATGAAAGCCAATTAGACTTCACAGCAGGCGGGTCACTTTCAGGACCAGCCATGTTCCCAGCATGATCAGGAAGCACAGCCCTCCGGCGATGACGGTTCCCCATTCACCGCTCGTCAGAAACATGCCGGCCGTGTTCATGCCGAAGAAGCCGGTCACAAACGTTGCGGGCAGCATCAGGGTCGTTCCAACGGAAACGATGTAAAGCCGTCTGTTCGTTTCTTCCGCCTGCCCCGATGTCAGTTCGTCCTGCAAGGAACGGGCGCGATCCTGAAGCGCCAGAAGGTCATCCAGCGCGCCGTGAATCTGCCGCTCCGAACGATCTTTCAGATCGTCTTCGGCCCATTCAGGAATTTCCAGTTCTTCATCATGAAGGATACGATTGACCGGTGAGATGACACGACGCAGTTCGGTTGAACGACGACGCACCTGACCAAGCATACCGCCCATTCGTCCAAGATCCGTATCGCGGTCGAGCAGCAGCAGCACATCTTCGGCGCGATCAAGCTGATCATCCAGACGGGAAAGCGTGCGCCGGGCCGTATCGGCAAATTCCAGCAAGGCCATGTCCACAAGACCCGCCGGGTTATCCGGTATCTTCTTGCGATGCAGTTCCCGATACACCACCCCAAGCGCTGGAACGGGATGACGACGCGTGGTGATCAGCAGATTGGGACGCATGGCAAAGCGCCAGACACAGACATCGCGGTCATCGTCTGAGGCTGCGTCGTCGAAAGCCGGAAGAGCGCCGTAAACGAGGTCATCGTCTCCTTCGAGCCGGGGCCCGACATCCGTGCTGGTCAGGGTCTGTATGGCATCTTCGGTCAGTGTGGGAATGGCCTCGACTTGCGCCCGTGAGAGGGTGTGCACAATGTCGAAATGCAGCCATGCCCAGCCATCTGCCGGGAAAGACATATCCTCCAGACAGCGGGTCGCGTCTTCGGGTGACAGTTTGGCGGGTGTGTTTTCCGACGCATTCTCGGGCTGGCAATGGATAGCCCACACCAGACCATCGGCCAGCGCATTGTTGACCTCGGAAGGAAGCGGAATGGCTGTTTTTGCTGTCGGCATTACGTCTCCCTCCTTTCATTCGTGTGTCAGGAAAAACGGGGCAGATAAGAGACTGTATGTCTCAATATCAATATGGTCAGTGATCTTGCACAGGATAGATTGACTGACAATGCATCGTCTCCGTCAGGAGGCTGACATTTTTCTGTGGGAACACCGTGCGTTGCGGAAGGATTTCCGCAGAACGCTGACAAATACTGACATAAAACGGTCAACAAACTTGGTAGCGTAACCCGACGCGACTGTTCTGATCTGATCAGGGGATGGACGTGCGGTGGAGAGACAGCATGACCTGCGCCCGCAGGCCGCCGCCCGGACGATTGCACAGGGAGAACGTCCCGCCCGCCCGTTCCACTTCACGCGTGACGATGGCGAGACCCAGACCAAGTCCGCCGGTTCGACGGGATCGTGAAGATTCCACGCGATAGAATGGGGTCGTGACGCGGCTTATTTCAGATTCCGGAATACCCGGTCCATCGTCATCGATATTCACGATCACATGGTCTGTCGTCAGATGCACGGAGATGGCGGCCGACCCGGCATAGTGCAGGGCATTTTCAACGAGATTGGTGAAAACTCTCTTTATGGCCAGAGATGGCAGCACGAGCGGCAGCCGGTCCGGGCCTTCATAGGTCACGGTATCACCCCGATCCGTGGCGTTGTCCATGATGGTCATCAGGATAGCCGCCAGGTCCGTCGAACGGATGGCCTCCCTTTCCTTCTCCCCTGAGAGATAGGCCAGCACACCGTCCACCATCGCTTCCATCTCGTCGATATCGGCTTCGATGGCGTCCTGCGCCTCCGCATCGCCGATAAAACCGGCGCGCAGACGCAGGCGCGCCAGCGGAGTCCGGAGATCATGCGACACCGCCGCAAGAGCCTCGGTGCGGTCTTCGATCAGATGCGTGATACGGGTCTGCATCGCATTGATCGCGTGCGCCAGACGCCGGACCTCTTTCGGACCCTTCTCGGCAATCGGCTCCCAGTCTCCGGCGCCTATCGTGTCGGCGACCGTGGCGAGCGCCCGTAGAGGCAGGCTGAGCGCATGCACCAGCATGGCTGCGACAAACAGGACCGCCAGCGTGACGATGGCGGCTGTCGCCAGTCCCTGCGTGACGACATGACTGCGAAGAATGTCAGGTGCGGTGAAGGAGATCTGGCTCCTGTCGTTGAGTTCGACCGTGCCGCCGATATCCGTCCAGCGTCCGGCCCCGCCAGTGTAGAGCTGTAATGCGGAATGGCCGAGAATGGGATTGGCCTTTACCAGCCGTGCATGCAGCTGATTCATGCCCTTGGGTTCCTGATGAACCTCATGCACAGCCGTTGCAGGCCGCCAGTTGATGCGCAGGTCGTCCGTGGACAGCATGGTGGACAGCATCGCACGGGTATTGGCGGGCGCGCCGTTGATCACGCGGACATCGGTGGCCAGCCGTTCCCCGATCAGGTCGAAACGGTCGCTGTCCTCGATATAGGCTTCCGCGTGCTCGTAGAGCGTCCAGCTGGCGACGAAGACGATGCCGATCGACGCCAGAAGCACGAACAGCACGCGCCCCATAAGGCCCCGTGGCCAGAGACGGATCAGTCTTTCACGCGGAGCAGCGCTGTCCTGCTGCACGGAAATGTCCGCTGTCAGACCCGTTCAACCGGAGCGGTGAAGATATAGCCCTGTCCCCGGACCGTGCGGATCAGGTTGTCGGCTTCCGTGCCCAGCTTGCGGCGCAGACGGCTGACCAGCACGTCGATGGATCGGTCGGACACATCGCCCAGCCGGGTGCGGGAGAGTTCGAGCAGCCGGTCGCGTCCGATGACACGCTGCGGATTATCGAGGAAACTGACCAGCAGATCATGCTCGGCACCGGAAATTTCGACCACGGCGCCAGTGGGGTCATACAGTTCGCGGCGGCGCAGATCGAGCGACCAGCCGGCGAAGTTGATGACTTCCCTGCGCTGACGCCCGGCGGCGACGGCTGGGGCCGCACTGTTCTGGCCACGCCGGAGGACAGCGCGCACTCGGGCTAGCAGTTCCTTCTGCCCGAACGGCTTAGCGACGTAATCATCAGCCCCGAGTTCGAGCCCCAGAACACGGTCAAGTTCCTCGCCACGCGCGGAGACCATGATGATGGGGATATGAGCGAAGGACGCGTCCTCCACGCCGCCCTTGATCCCGCCCTGCCGGAGGCTGCGGCACAGGTCGAGACCGTTCATGCCGGGCATCATCACGTCAAGAATGATGAGATCGGCTGTCTCGGTTTCAAGTGCTTCCCACATGGAACGGGCGTCAGGAACCGCACGGATGCGATAACCGTCCGCCTGAAGCGTCCGGCTCAGGAGGGTTCGCATGCCGGCGTCGTCCTCAACCACGAGAATACGGGTCGGGAGATCCTGCAAATCGGCGTCGTGCGAGGCTTGTTGATTCATTTTTTTCGCATGGTTCGGTTCGTGAAACAGACTGAAACTCTAGTCGCTTTGTTGCTGGCAGTCGAGAACGAGACGCAATTCAGCTATGCAGCCTGTTCAGTCGTGCGGCAGATCAGGCCGCCTCCCAGCACGCGGGTGCCGTCGTAAAGCACACAGGCCTGCCCCGGAGCGGGAAGCGCAGGCTCATCCAGAACGACTTCTGCGCCAGTGCCGACAGGCCGGACCGTGGCGGCGCGGGGCTTCTCGCGGGCGCGAAGCTGCACCATGCAGCGCACACCTTCCTCTGGAGGTGTGATGAGCCAGTTCATGTCCCGTAGCTGGCAGACCGTCACCATGGAGCTTTCACGCGGGGCCACGACAATACGTCGCTTGCCGGGCTCGATCGCCACGACCATCTGCCGCTCACCAGCGATCTGGGCGGCATCACCGAGGCGCTTGGTCTGACCGACGGTAAAGCGCGTCACGCCTTCATGGTGGCCGAGGATGTTACCCTGACGGTCCACGATCTCGCCTTCACCGCGCGTGTCGGGGCGAAGTGTCTCAACCAGATCGGAGTAGTTGCCCTTGGGGATGAAGCACAGGTCCTGACTGTCCGGCTTGTCGGCGACCAGCAGACCGAACCGCTCGGCTTCCTGCCGCACGGCGTCCTTGTCGGGCATCTCGCCCAGTGGAAAACGCAGATAGTCGAGCTGGTCACGGGTGGTGGCGAACAGGAACCAGCTCTGGTCGCGGTCAGCGTCCACGGGGCGGTGCATTTCGGCTCCGCTGGAACCTTCGACACGACGGACATAGTGGCCGGTCGCCATGGCGTCCGCGCCGATATCTTTCGCAAGGCCGAGCAGATCGGTGAACTTCACGCCCTGATTGCAGGAGACGCAGGGAACAGGCGTTTCACCCTGAGCATAGGAACTGGCGAAGCGCTCGATCACGCTCTCACGGAAGCGCTCTTCAGCGTCGATGACGTAATGCGGGATGCCCAGCCGTTCCGCGACTTCGCGGGCGTCCTGAATGTCACGACCCGCACAGCATGCGCCCTTCTTGGCTTCTCCACGGGTGTCGTAGAGTTGCAGCGTGGCGCCAATGACCTCATGCCCCTGTTCGACCAGACGCGCGGCGACAACGGAACTGTCAACGCCTCCGGACATGGCAACGAGAATACGCATGATGGTCAGACCCCTTTCACGGGAAGAACGTCCGGCCTCCGCCGTCGTTCTTCCGACGGGACCGGGATGGACTCAGCTTTTGCGCGGCAGACGAACGGTCAGGCCGTCCAGCGCATCGCTCATGATGATCTGGCAGCCGAGACGCGATGTTGCCTCAAGTCCGAAGGCGAGGTCCAGCATATCCTCTTCGTCTTCGGTCGCAGGCGTCAGTTTCGGAGCCCAGGAGGGATCGACAATGACGTGGCATGTCGCGCAGGCCAGCGATCCTTCGCAGGCGCCTTCCAGATCGACGCCGTGCTTGTGGGCAATCTCCAGAACGGAAAGACCAACAGGCGCATCGACCTTGCGCTCGGTACCATCGGGCTCGACGAAAATCATGTGAGGCATTTCGGAGTTCTCGCTCAGTCTATCCTATTGGGTGGAGCGTTCTGCCCGCACCCTCTGTGCTGCGTCGGCAAGCAACTCTGCCACACGCACGATATCGGCGGGCGTGGTAAAGCGTCCGGGCGAGAGACGCAAGCTTTCCGCCGCTTCCGTAGGGTTCAGACCCATGGCGGTCAGCACGTAGGATGGGGCCAGATCCGCCGAAGAACAGGCCGATCCGACCGACAGAGCCATCTCGGGAAGCGCTTCCATGATCCGTGTGGCCGGAGCGCCGGGCAGCCGGAGGCTGATGATGCCCGGCAGACGGCGGGCTTCCTGCGCATTGATGACAAAAGGTGTCTGCCGCTCTCTCAGGCCATGAAACAGCTGTTGAGCAAGTGCGGTGAGGCGATGGTCATCGGCCTGCCACTCAGCGCGGGCAATGCGGGCGGCTTCGCCAAATCCTGCGATCAGGGTGGAGGGCAGGGTACCGGACCTTAATCCCCGCTCCTGTCCGCCACCGGAGAACAGAGGCTCCAGCCGGACGCGGGGACGTCTGCGGACAAAGAGCGCTCCCACACCCTTGGGGCCATACATCTTGTGAGCGGAAACGGAGGCAAGATCGAGATCCAGCGCCCGGACATCGATCGCCATCTTGCCCGCCGCCTGTGCAAGGTCCGAGTGCAGGAGAGCGCCCGCTTCCTTCACGATGCGTCCGAGACTGGACAGATCCTGCATCACGCCCGTCTCGTTATTGGCGGCCATGATGCTGACCAGTGCCGTGGGGACGGCCAGTGCGTCCCGGAGGGCGGCGGGATCGACCCGTCCGTTGTGGTCCACGCCGAGAATGACGGGTTCGAACCCCTCCTGCGCCAGATCCCGCACGCTTTCCAGAACACATTTGTGCTCCGTCGCCACGGCGATGATGCGTTTACGTCCGTCCCCCTGCTTCATCCGGAAGCGTGCCGCTCCCTTGATGGCAAGATTGTTCGCTTCCGTCGCGCCGGAGGTGAAGATGATCTCTCTCGGATCGGCTCCGATCAGCTCAGCGACGTGCCCACGCGCCTGCTCGACGGCCTCGGCAGCGCGTTTGCCCGGCGCATGCGTGTCACTGTGCGGGTTGGCGAATTCCTCAGCGAAAAGAGGAGCCATGACCGCCATGACGCGCGCATCGCATGGCGTGCTGGCGGCATTGTCGAGATAAATCTCCTGCATGGGCTCTTTCAGTGTGTGTGAGGCGTTCGTGAAACAAAAATGGTTAGAAGCAGAAGAGCGTGCAAGGGGGCTACGTTGTGGCGTACGAAACACCTGTAAATCACTAGAAAGTTTTTGGTAAAGCTTTTTTCGAAAAGCTTTGGAGAATGTCGCCTTTTTCAAAAGGCGACACCCCGAAACATTAAAGATACTTCTTTTTACTCAGCAGGCACGTAAACCTTCCCGCCAGCCTCACGGAATTCTCGGCTCTTTTCTTCCATTCCGGCAATACGCTGGGCATCGTCCCGGATATCCTGCGAGATCCGCATCGAGCAGAACTTCGGACCACACATTGAGCAGAAATGCGCTGTCTTGTGCGCGTCTTTCGGTAGTGTCTCATCATGATAGGCGCGGGCTGTATCCGGATCGAGCGACAGCTTGAACTGGTCTTCCCAACGGAATGAGAAACGCGCCCGGCTCAGAGCATCGTCACGCAGTTTTGCGGATGGATGACCCTTGGCAAGATCGGCTGCATGGGCTGCAAGTCGATAGGTAATCACACCAACTTTCACATCATCACGGTTGGGCAGTCCGAGATGCTCTTTTGGCGTGACGTAGCAAAGCATTGCCGTGCCGAACCAGCCGATCATCGCGGCGCCAATGGCGGACGTGATGTGATCGTAACCCGGCGCGATATCTGTCGTTAACGGGCCAAGCGTGTAAAAGGGAGCCTCGTGGCATTCCTTCAGCTGCTTGTCCATGTTGGCCTTGATCTTGTGCATCGGCACATGGCCGGGACCTTCGATCATTACCTGACAGCCTTTTGCCCAGGCGATCTTGGTCAGTTCACCCAGCGTTTCCAGTTCGGCGAATTGCGCGGCGTCATTGGCGTCGGAAATGGAACCGGGGCGCAAGCCATCTCCGAGCGAGAACGAGACGTCATACTTGCGCATGATGTCGCAGATGTCCTCGAAATGCTCGTAGAGGAAGCTCTCGCGGTGTTCCATCAGGCACCAGCTCGCCATGATCGAGCCGCCACGTGAAACGATGCCGGTGACACGCTCGGCGGTCAGCGGAATATGGGCAAGCCGCACGCCTGCATGGATGGTGAAGTAATCGACGCCCTGCTCTGCCTGCTCGATCAGCGTATCGCGGAACACTTCCCATGAAAGCTTGCTGACATCACCGCCGACTTTCTCAAGCGCCTGATAGAGTGGGACGGTACCGATTGGCGTGGGGGCGTTGCGCAGGATCCAGTCACGGATGTTGTGGATATTCCGACCCGTCGAAAGATCCATCACCGTGTCCGCACCCCAGCGGATCGACCAGACCAGCTTTTCCACTTCTTCGGCGGCGGAAGATGTGACAGCGGAATTGCCGATATTGGCGTTCACCTTCACAAGGAAGTTGCGACCGATGATGACCGGCTCAAGCTCAGGATGGTTGATGTTGGCCGGGATGATGGCGCGCCCACGGGCGATCTCGTCACGCACGAACTCTGGAGTGACAAACTCGGGAATGGCGGCATCGAAATCCTCGCCATCGGCCCGTCGTGCAGCCGCGCCTTCAGCAGCCTTCAGGCGGCCGAGATTTTCGCGGTGTGCAACATAGATCATCTCCTCGGTGATGATCCCGGCGCGGGCGAACTCATATTGCGTGACGTGCTGGGCATCGCCTGCTTCGAGAACCGTATGCGGCGCAGGGCATGGATCGACGAGGTTATCGCCGGTCGCTCCGCCATTATCCTCCGGCTTTACCGTGCGGGGAGTCGCCTTGCTGAAGCCGCGCTTCGCCAGCCATTCCGAACGGACTTTTGGGAGTCCCTTGGCCACATCGATGCTGATGTCGGTGTCTGTATAAGGGCCGGAGGTATCGTAAAGCTGTAACGGTGCTTCGTTCGCTGACGGATCGAGAGCGATTTCCCGGAAGGGAACGCGGATTTCAGGATGATTTTCCGGGCTTGAATAGATTTTTCTTGAGCCCCAGACGGGGCCTGTTGTGACATGCCCCGGTGCTGGAGCCTTGGTGTCTGCGCCTTTGGGCGTAATGTGGTTCATGACGACGTCCTCGCGTGTTTGCGAAGAACGGGTCGAGCCGGATGGGTCTACCGTGGGTATGGGGCGCACGGCGCTGCTCGCGACCAGACCAGTCCCTCCGCCGGTACTAACCGGATCAGGTTCCCCAACGCTGATATAAGCGCTGGCAGGGTCGCTACGCCGTCCTTTATGGGACATGCAGCCTCTCAGTTCCTTGAGCGGAACCCCCCTTGGTAAGCGCTATGAGGCAACAAACGTGACTCACTGTCAATCAGTGGTTTGATTGGCCACGGTGAATGTCAGAAACGTGATGTGTCTGTCTTGAGTGCAATACTTGGTTTATGCATACACGCTGTCTTTCACGGTCAGCGAAATGGATAACAGCGCCAGAATCCCGCTTTGACTATCTTCGAAGGCAGCGCCGCCTCTCAGGCATCACGCAGCTCTTTCCCAATCAGGACAGCACGGAAGATACGTGCGGAAGCCGGGACATGCTTCTGCATCAACAACGGATGAAGCAGGGCATTGATTGGGAGAGCCTGTAAATTCTCCTGATTGTCTGGCACCCTGACGCGAAGAGAGCTCTTGCCGATCAGAGAAAGGAAGCGCGGTTCATGGCACAGGCAGGTATCAAACTGGACGAAAGCTGGCGTGTCGCGCTGCAGAAAGAGTTTGATTCTCCTTACATGAAGGATCTCAAGGCGTTTCTTCAGGAAGAAAAGAAGGCCGGAAAGATGATCTTTCCGCGCGGTCCGGAGTGGTTCCGTGCGCTTAATCTGACGCCTTTAGGCTCTGTCAAGGTCGTCATTCTTGGTCAGGACCCATATCACGGCGCGGGGCAGGCGCACGGTTTGTGCTTCAGCGTGCGGAAAGGCGTTCGGATTCCACCGTCTTTGAACAACATCTATAAGGAAATGCTGAGTGATCTGGGTATCCCCCCGGCTCATCATGGCAATCTGACATCCTGGGCCAAACAGGGTGTCCTGCTTCTCAACAGTGTGCTGACGGTGGAGCAGGGGCGTGCAGCGTCTCATCAGCGGCATGGTTGGGAGCGGTTTACCGATGCGGTTATTGCCTGCGTCAATGAGCAGAAAACACCAGTCGTTTTTATATTATGGGGTAGTTATGCACAGAAAAAAGCGGCATTTGTCGATAGTTCACGCCATCTGGTACTGAAGGCATCCCATCCATCACCGCTTTCGGCACATACAGGATTTTTCGGAAATCGTTATTTTTCAAAAGCCAATGCTTTTCTGGAAGAGCATGGATTGAAACCGATTGACTGGCGTCTGCCTGATGAACCTGAAGACGATTGAGGGTTTTGTCTTGATCAGGACATATCGCGCACCATGACGACGGCGTCCGAGCCGTCCTCATAATAGCGTTTGCGCGTGCCAGCTTTGACAAAGCCAGCTTTTGTATACAGCGCTTCTGCTGATGTGTTTTTTGTAGAAACTTCCAGAAACAGCTTTGTAATCTGCTTCTTTTTTAATTCGTGCTCAACCCTTTCAAGCAGTTTTCTGGCGATGCCACGCCGTCTCCATTCTGGAGAGACTGCCAGAGTCAGGATTTCGGCTTCATCCAGAACAGCTCTGATCAGGATAAAGCCAACGGGAGCTTCCTGTATGGATGCGAGAAACGCTCGTGTGCCGGGCGTAGCAAACAACTCTGTAAACGCACTTTCCGACCAGCGTGCGGCTCCTTCAAACGCACTTGCATGAAGTGCTGCTAGAACAGGCGAAAAAGCTGTGCCACTTTCAGAAATAACTGGATCAGACACCGAAGTCATTGAGGCCTTGCGCGTAGGCCTGCTGCGGGCAGCTTGGCTTCCGGTGGATCGACATACAGGGGAAGCGCCGGGCGTGGCGCGATATGTCCCTGTAACCGGTTCAGACCCGCTCTTGCGATTTCCTGCATGCCCGCCTCTCCCGGGATTGGAAACGCTTTGAGAGAGCCTGGAGCTTTCAGGAGCACGTCATCAACAACATCTCCTGCAATCAGCCAATGTCCTGATGGAGCGTCCCAGTCGGCCTGTCTGACAGCAACGACCGAACCTGAGGTCAGACTGTCCGGAGCAGCGCTTTCGACAAACCAGCGACCGCTTCTTGCCGCCGTCACACAGAGCCAGCCATCAAGATTGTGCTGTGTGACATAAGCGGAAAGCGCGTCGGCCAGCGCCTCGCCCCGTGTCACACCGACGACCGGGCAATCATATCCAAACGCCAGACCGGCAGCGAGAGAGCAGGACGTCCTCAAACCGGTGAACGAGCCGGGACCAATCACGACGACGACAAGGTCGGGCCGATCCCATTGTGCCTCTTTCAGAATCTCGTCCAGAAGGCAGGCCATGTTGCCGATGCCATCATGTCCGGCTTGGGTGCGGGCGGAAAGGACGTGAAACCCGCTCGCATCCTGCAACACGCAGGCCACACGTGCCTGCACAGTCGCTGGAGCGGCATCAAGCACGACAATGCGGTGAATGGCGGTCACAGGATGCGGCACGCTTCGTCGAAAGGCAGGCGTGGCGCACGCGGCGTCTCAACTGGCTCGCCATAACCAAGGCAGACGAGGAAGTTTGCCCGCCAACCTTCTCCGGCCAGAAACGTGTCTTCGACGATCGACGCGTCGAAGCCGGACATGGGGAGAGCATCCAGACCCAGAGAGCGTGCCGCCATGATCAGATAGGCGCCTTCCAGCGAACTGTTCCTAAAGGCGGTTTCTTCCGAGAGTCCTACATCGGACGCAAACCATGTGCGCAGATCAGGGTCACAGCCGAGGCGGGAGAAATATTCGAAGAAAAGGGGATCGTATCCCACAATCGCTACCACAGGAGCCGTCATGGCCTTCTCGATATTGCCCTGTGAGAGCGCCTGTTTCAGCCGTTCTTTTGCGTCCTGACTGGTGAGAAAGACAAAACGCGCAGGAGAACTGTTGCCGGACGTCGGACCCGTCTTCACAAGGTCATACAGCGCCCGGAGCGTGTCTTCCGGAATGGGCTGGTCGGTCCATTTCTCCGGTGTCCGCGCCGTGCGAAACAGATGGTCCAGAGCACTCTCATCAAGCGACATAACGGCTTTCCTCACCACTTTCTGCCTGTGTGAATACCGTTGTGTGGAGTGTGTTTCCAGTGACGAGTTTCTTTCGGAGAGTTTTCACAGCGGTCATTCAGTAACGGCATCCAGAAAACCCGGATGAAAATCAAAGTTTTTGGGCGTCGCCTTTTTCCAAAAAGGTGACATCAACCGAAGCTTTTTGGAAAAAGCTTCACCAAAAACTTTCATCTGATCAGGACGCGTAAAGCGCCTCGATCTTTTCATCCGTCAGCACGTCCAACAGTGATCCACACTCCATCAGCCTGCCACTGCGCATCAGCAGCGCCTCGTCAAAAATATCACGAGCCCTGATCGGATCATGCGTGGTGCACAGAATGGTGTAGCCGGTTCCAGCCAGTTCACGCAGCTGGGTCCAGAGCCGTTTCTGCTGCCCGAAATCGAGGGCAGATGCCGGTTCATCGAGTAATAGCGTCCGCCCACCCTGCGCCAGAGCCCGGGCAATCAGCACCGCCTGCTGCTCTCCCCCCGAAAGCTGCGCGTAGGCCCGGTCAGCAAGATGGGCGATGTTCATGAGATGCAGGGCGTGTGTGACCACTTCCTGATCATCCTTGCCGGAAAGAAGGCCGAAGCGGGCGTGAGACAGACGTCCCATGGCGACCATCTCCTCGACCGAGTAGGCAAAGGCGACGGAATGGGTCTGTGGCACATAGGCGATGCGACGAGCCGTTTCGCGGGGCGACAGGGTGGATAGGTCTTCCCCGTTCAGAAGCACCTTCCCTTTCACTTTCTCCAGGCCAAGGACGGCGCGCAGCAGGGTTGTCTTCCCTGCCCCGTTCGGACCGAGCAGGCAGGCAAGGACGCCATCTCCGATCGTGAAAGACACATCGTCCAGCACCAGACGATGATCCCGCCTGCATGTAAGATGCTGCGCCTCCAAGGTCATCGCCAGTTACCCCGCAGACTGGTTTTTACACGCGGAAGCAACAGCAGAAACAGGATCACGCCGGACAGTTCGGTCATGATGCCCACCGGGATTTCCGCCGCGGACAGGTTGCGGGCAAGGTCATCGGAAAAGGTCAGGAAGATCGCGCCGGTCAGGGCGCTCATCGGCAGCACGAGGCGGTTGCCGGGACCAACCAGCAACCGGGCGATATGCGGGATGACCAGCCCGACCCAGCCGATGATGCCGGTCATGGAGACGGTCAGCGCACAGAGTAGCGTCGCCAGCGTCACAACCAGATTTCGCACGAGACGTACAGGCACGCCGAGACTGCGAGCTTCGTCATCGCCCATGCTGAGTGCATCCAGATACCGTCCCATGATGCACAGGACAGCCATTGCGCAGATCATGGGAATTGTGACGAGAGACAGGGTTTCCGGCGTAACACGGGACAGTGTTCCCAGAAGCCAGAACACGATATCGGGAAGCTGGCTGTCCGGATCAGCGAGATATTTGAGGATCGACAGCAGGGCCGTGAAAAGAGCGTTACTGACGAGGCCGCCGAAAATCAGCATCAGGACCGAACTGTCGCCTGACAGACGGGCGATACCGGTTCCCAGCACGACAGCCAGTGTTGAGCCGGCAAAGGCGGACGCACCGATCATCCATTGCGGGACATTCAGGATGATGCCCAGAGCCGCTCCAAACCCTGCGCCGCTAAGCGCGCCAAGAATGCCCGGAGAGACAAGAGGATTGCGGAAAACGGCCTGATAGGAAGCGCCCGAGACCGAGAGCGCCGCTCCAGTCAGGAGAGCGGCACCCAGTCGCGGCAGGCGAATATGCGCCAGAATGGAGCAGGCGACACTGTGGCAGGTGGCGTCTGCGGTGTTGAAAGACGACAGAAAGAAATCTGAAAGCTCATGAAACGGTATGGGGTAACGACCGATACAGAGCGAAGCTGTGGCAACGACCAGAAGAAGGACGAATGTCGTTGCGAGGGTGGCTGCTCCCTTCATGCCGGTGGCTGGGTCGCCAGAATGCGTCGGGCTTCATCCTGTGTCAGATCATATGAGAAGAAGCGACGATAGAAAGCCCGCGTAATCTCCACCATGTCCGTGTCGTGAAACAGTTCCGGGTGAATAACGGTCGCCGCCCACTGGATCTGAAGCGCGAATTCGGTTCCGTAACGATCCCACGGAAAGGCACCAACGGGATTGCGATAAACCTTTCCATTTTTTACAGCTTTTAGTTCCTTCCAAACCGGTCCATCGGTTTTGGGCTCGGCATCTCCGCTCATTCCACCCAGAATAATGATATCAGGATTCCAGGCCGCAATCTGTTCCAGAGAAATGGGACGTTTTGATCCCTTGATCTCCTCCGCCGCATTCCGGCCGCCGGCCAGACGGATCCATTCGTCAATCATCGTGCCTGCGCCATCAACCTTCATGGGTGATACGGAAAGGATGTGCAGCACACGGGGGCGGGATGCCTCGGGGATGTCCGCCAGTCGGGTTGCCAGAGTTTTCTCTGTTTCTTCAAGATAGGTGCGGTAATCCCGCGTAACCTCCTGTGCATGATCTGTACCGAGAATGGTGGCGGTCAGATCAAGGCAGCGCAGCAATCCCGCCGTGTCGTGGAACTCCACACCGACCGTGGGGATGCCGGTTTTCCGATAACTGTCCACGCCCGAAAGGGATGGTGTGGCAAACACCAGATCTACGTGACCTGCCAACAGGGTTTCAGCAGTCGGTGTGGTTGCGGGGAGCTGGGTTGCGGCACGGAGGGCTGGCGCCAGACGATACATCCAGGGAGACATGCTCTCCCGTTCTACCGTCATGGTAATGGCAGATGCGCCGCCGAGCATGACAAGCAGTTCGTTATGCGCATACCAGAGATCTGCAATATGAGTGGGTCTGACGGGTAATTCGCTGACCACACCAGTCATATCCTGCAATGTTTTTGTATCGGCCAAGGCGGAAACAGGCAGTGTACAGACAGTTGCGACCAGAGCACATATCTTTATTTTCCTTAGAAAATATCTGGACACACTTGATTTCCTCATCTGTCGGATTCTGGAACCCGTGCCGGGTCTCGTTTCATTCGGATATAGACAGGAAACGCATGAACGTCGAGGAGCGGTGTGGCTCCATGAATCGTTAATTTTTAGATACTAGCAAGGACTGGTTACAATTCAGCAATTTCAGTGCCCTTTTCCGTGGAACCCTTTTGTTTCTTTTTCGTTAGATTAGCCTGACGGGCTTTTGAGGCTCGGAGTGTAATACCAGCTTCTGAAACGGATCTGTGGCGGCATGCGTCTGACTTTGCATACGGACTATGCGCTGAGAGCGCTTATTTTTCTTACCTGGACAACGGATCGTCTTGCTTCCATTCGGGAAATTGCAACGACTTACGGAATCTCTGAAAATCATCTGGTCAAGATCGTTCACAAACTTGGCCAACAAGGTTTCATTGAAACGGTTCGGGGTCGTAACGGTGGTATCCGGCTGGCTCGTGATGCAAGCCAGATCTGTGTAGGCGATGTTGTTCGCGTCACAGAAGAGGGACTGGATAATGTTCCGAGTTCCAAAAAGGGACGGCTTTCGGAAGAACCCGGTCGCCTTCTGCCACAAAGCCGCTTTCGGGATGTGGTTAATGCTGCCCTGAAGGCTTTCATGGCGGTTCTTGATGACACTCGGCTTTCTGATCTGATTTTCGATGAGCAGAAACAGATGCTCGGTATCGCCAACAGTCCCCGGTCACGGCTTTTGAAACAGGATGAGAGCAGGGAAGTCAGTCATAGTGTGCCAACTGTAGCATCGTGAGACCTGCTTTTCTCACCATGCTGTTGTGGTCATAAAGATCAGGAAAAAGGCTCCGGGGATTTCTCTCCGGAGCCTTTTTCAATGGAACAGATTTCAGCCCCGACGAATGTCCGGAGCCTTCGCTTCTTCGGACAGGCGCGTGACGGCCTCATCCAGCGTCAGCATTTCCTGATCCGCACCGCCGAGACGACGCATCGCCACCGTTCCGGCTTCAGCTTCCTTGCGTCCCACTACCAGAATGACCGGCACACGAGCGACGCTGTGCTCGCGGATCTTGGCGTTGATCTTGTCCGCACGGGTGTCAGACTCGACCGTGAGACCGGCCTTGCGCAGGCGGGCGACAACCTCTTCGGCGTAAGGTGCTGCGTCACTGACAATGCTGGCCACGACAACCTGCATCGGCGCGAGCCACAGCGGGAACTTGCCCGCATGCTGCTCGATCAGAATACCGATGAAGCGCTCGAACGAACCAAGAATGGCGCGGTGCAGCATGACCGGACGGTGGCGGGCACTGTCCTCGCCGATGTAGTTCGCATCCAAACGCTCTGGCAGGACGAGATCGACCTGAAGCGTGCCACACTGCCAGTCACGACCGATGGCGTCACGCAGCACAAACTCCAGCTTCGGACCGTAGAACGCGCCCTCACCCGGATTGTATTCATACTCGACGCCAGCAATTTCACAGGCTCGCTTGAGCGCGGCTTCGGACTTGTCCCAGACTTCGTCGGAACCGGAGCGCTGCTCCGGACGGTCCGAGAACTTGATGCGGAAATGCTCGAAGCCGAGATCCTTGTAGACCTCCGTCAACATCGCCACGAAACGTACGGTCTCATCCGCAATCTGGTCTTCGGTGCAGAAGATGTGAGCATCGTCCTGAGTGAAGCCACGCACGCGCATGATGCCATGGAGCGAGCCGGACGGTTCATAACGGTGGCATGCGCCGAACTCGGCCATACGCAGCGGCAGTTCACGATAGGACCGGAGGCCGTGACGGAAGATCTGCACATGGCAGGGGCAGTTCATCGGCTTGAGCGCGAGGGTCTTGTCCTCATCCTCGACGGTGGCGATGAACATGTGGTGGCGATATTTGTCCCAGTGGCCTGAGGCTTCCCACAGGGCGCGATCCACGAGCTGTGGCGTGCGCACTTCCTCGTATCCGGCGCGGGTCTGGGCACGGCGCATGTAATCCTGAAGCGCCGTGTAGAGACGCCAGCCCTTGGCGTGCCAGAAGACCTGACCGACCGCCTCTTCCTGAATGTGGAAGAGGTCCATCTCCTTGCCGATGCGACGATGGTCACGACGTTCCGCTTCCTCAAGCTGGTGCAGATGCGCTTCCAGCTCTTTCTTGTCGCGCCATGCGGTGCCGTAGATACGGGTCAGCATCGGGTTGCGATGATCGCCACGCCAGTAGGCTCCGGCCACCTTCATCAGCTTGAAGGCGTTGCCGACATCGCCGGTGCTGCGCAGATGCGGACCACGGCAGAGGTCGAGCCACTCGCCCTGACGGTAGATCGAGATTTCCTCGTCGCCCGGCAGGTCGCGGATCAGTTCGGCCTTGAAGCGCTCGCCACGATCCTCGAAGAACTTGATCGCTTCATCACGCGGCCATGTCTCGCGGGTGAAAGACGCGTTGGCCTTGATGATCTCGTGCATCCGCTGCTCGATGGCCGGGAAATCCTCCGGCTTGAACGGCTCGTTGCGGTAGAAATCATAATAAAAGCCGTTCTCGATCGACGGGCCGATGGTGACCTGCGTGCCGGGAAACAGCGACTGCACCGCTTCCGCCAGCACATGCGCGGCGTCATGGCGGATCATTTCCAGCGCTTCCGTATCCTTGCGGGTGACGAAGCGGATGGAAGCGTCCTGTTCGACGGGGCGACCCATGTCGCGGAGCTGACCGTCCACTTCGATGGCGATCGCCGCTTTGGCGAGACCGGGACCGATGGACGCGGCAATGTCCGTGCCCGTCACCGTTCCGTCAAACTGGCGAACGGAACCGTCTGGCAGGGTGATGGCAGGCATGGATGGATGCTCCAGGCATTGAATGGGACGGACGACCGGGATGGACGTCCTTATGGGAAAGGCCGACTTTAATGGCGTCAGCCGAGGGCGGAGACAACCCTATCCACGGAAAGAGTTGCCATATCGTGCACCCGAAGCACATGAACCTGCTCGGCGAACCGCCCGATGGGGGCTGTGAGGCCGGGATCACTCTCCGCTGAAAACAGCACCAGACACCGACAGCCAACGGCGGCGGCAAGATGCATCGGACCGGTATCATTGCCGATGGCGATGGTGGCTCCGGCACAGATGCCGCCCAGATCAAGGATGGAGGTCTTTCCTGTCAGGTCAACGGCCTCGGGGCAGACTGACTGAATGACGGCCGCCAGAGGCGTGTCCGCACCGCTGCCGATGACAACTGGCGTCAGTCCCGTGGCCGCAAGATGAGCGGCAAGCGCGCCATAGTGCTCCGCCGCCCATCTCTTGCCCGGACGATGGGGTGCCGCCCCGGGCACGATGACGGCATAGGGCGTGCGGAGTTGTTCGGTGAACCGGGAGCCCTGTGAGGTAAGCCAGCCAAGGTTAGCCACCTCCGGCACCTCTGCCATTCCAGCCACCCGGAGCTGGTCGCGCTGACGGGTGCGGGTGTGCATGAGGGTGCGGCTGGGATTGGTGTGCGAAAGAGAGCCACTGCCTCTGATGCCGGACCAGTCAGCCTTTCCGGCCAGACGGCGATATCCGCTCGACCGGCCCGAGGTCTGAAGATCATAGATCCGGTCATACCCACTCAACTGCTGCCGGAGCCGTTTCATACCCCGTAAGTCAGTGATTTTCGGACGTGTATCGATCTCGATCTGATCGAACCACGGGCTGGCTTCGGC
Source organism: Acetobacter aceti NBRC 14818 (assembly GCF_000193495.2). Taxonomy (NCBI): domain Bacteria; kingdom Pseudomonadati; phylum Pseudomonadota; class Alphaproteobacteria; order Acetobacterales; family Acetobacteraceae; genus Acetobacter; species Acetobacter aceti. Next base: position 2,348,425 of record NZ_AP023410.1, read on the forward strand.
CAGCGCGCAGAACGGCGCTGTTGTCAGCAGGGTGATGGAGGCATCCGGGTGATGGGCGCGGATGGCGGCGAAGGCAGGAAAACTCTGCACGAAATCGCCAAGGGCGCTGAGGCGGATGACAAGAATGCGCGTCATGGGCGGCAGATTGCCCTGCCCTGCCCTTTCGCGCCAGTAGCGAGGCGTATCAGTGTGTCCTTGGAACGGGAGAGGCTACAGCGGCGTGTACGGTCACGTCACTCGGCGGAAGCGCATCGGGGTCGGAGGCGAGCACTGTCAGGTCCTGACGCGCCAGATCGGCCTCGTGGGAGTCCGGCTCAAGCGACACGACTTTTTCCCAGTCGGCGCGCGCACCCTCCGGGTCGTTCAGGCGCTGGCGGATGATGCCGCGCTCAAGCAGGGAGGTTGTGTCGTCAGGCTCCAGCGTCAGAGACTGCTCAATGTCGGTTTTCGCCTGCGTGAGAGCTCCGGTCTGGAGTTCCGCCATGGCTTTCAGCCTGTGCGTTTCCGCCGCAAGGATCGGGTTGTTGGCGAGCGGCGTCAGATCCCGGATGACGGTCTGCGGTTGATCCATCTGGAGAAGCGCCTTGTCTTTCAGCAGGCGCAGAGCGATGGACTCCGGTGTCAGTGTCAGTCCGTATCCTGCGGCTTCGGCCGCTTTGCCGGGCATGGCGGCGGCAAACCAGGCACGGGCGGCATCGGCCGCGACATTGGCCCGTTCCTCCGTGGAATCATCATCCGCACCCACCTCGTGCCTGGCTGTTTCATGCGCCAGCTGATCAAGCCGTTCCGCTCCGGCGAGGGCGTCTCCGGTCATGACGTCCGCAATCGCCCGGCAATGTCCGATCGCCCGTTCATTGCCTGTAACCGTGTGGCTGGACACATAGTCATTCACATCCGAGGGATCATCATCCAGCAGCGCGAGGCAGTCGGACAAAACAAATGGAGGGAGTGGGGCGGAGGCTGCGTGGAGAGTACAGGGGCCGGTTGTCAGGGAGGCAAGCAGCATGAGGGTTGTTGCCGCAGGACTGCCCGGAAGCAGGGCGGTTTTTCGCTGTCCCGTCTCCATGTGAAGCGAAGGGGAAAGTTCGGAAACCCGAGATGGGGAAGGGGCCGGACCAGTCATGGCGACCATTGAGGGCAGGGAGGGCGCTGTGGTCAAGACTGAACGAAAAAAGAGACAACAAGGTGCGGGATCGGCTGGTCCGTGCTATCCGCGAAAATTATGAATGCGTTAACTCGTAGGCCAGTCATTCTCCAGGTTCTGCCTGCTCTTGATGCGGGCGGTGTGGAACGTGGCACCGTGGAGATGGTGCAGGCCATCGCGCAGGCTGGCGGGATACCGCTCGTCGCCAGTGCGGAAGGGCGGCTGGCCCCGATGATCGCTTACTATGGTGGTCGCCATATTCCGCTGGAACTCGGTAGGAAGTCGCCCTTCGCCATTCTGCGGAATGCACGGAAACTCAAGGCGATTATCAGGAAGGAAAAGGTCAGCCTGGTCCATGCCCGCTCGCGCGCGCCTGCGTGGGCGGCGAAGCTGGCCTGCCGGTCGCGCAAGGTTCCTTTCATCACCACATGGCACGGGGTTCATAACGCAAGCTTCCGGGGCAAGAAGGCCTATAACGCCGTGCTGGCGGCAGGCGACCGTGTCATTGCCATCAGCCAGTTCATCGCGGACCGTCTGAGGCGGGAATATGAGGTCGGAGAAGATCGTCTTCGCATCATCCCTCGGGGGGCGGATACGGTGCAGTTCGATCCGGAAAACGTGCGCGGGGATCGTGTCAGTGCTGTTCTGAATTCATGGAACATCGAGGATGATGGGGCTGCGATCATTCTCATGCCAGCCCGGCTGACGGAGTGGAAAGGGCAGGGGCTGCTTCTGGAGGCACTTTCCATCATGATCCGGGAACGGTGGACGACGCGTCCGTGGGTCTGCGTTTTCGCGGGAGAGACTCCGGAGAAATCGGGTTTTCCGGCTCAGCTCAAATCACGTGTTGTCGAACTCGGTCTGACACCGCATGTGCGGTTCGGAGGGCATTGCACGGACATGCCGGCAGCTCTCGCCCTGTCGGAAATGGTGGTCGTGCCGTCCCTGCGGCCAGAGCCGTTCGGGCGTGTGGTGGTTGAGGCGCAGGCGATGGCGCGGCCGGTCATTGTCGCGGCGCATGGTGCGGCTGTGGAGACGGTCCGGCATGGTGAAACCGGCCTGCTGTTTCCACCCGGAGATGCGCGTGTTCTTGCGGAAATGATCGCCGCCACGCTGGAAGCGACGGATGAAGAGCGTATGGCGTTGGGTCATGCTGCCCGGCGCAACGTGCTGGAGCACTATACGACGCGGTCCATGCAGCAGGCGACGCTGGCGGTTTACGATGAAGTACTGGGTGGAGAGCTGGCCGGTCGTTTTGTGGAACGGGGCGTCGGAGAGTAGCGGACTTCAGAGCTTTGCCTTCTGCCCGCTCAATAGCCTTTTGTGCCGCCTGGCGCTTATGAGCCGGAAGCTTGTCCATCACGACAATATCGCCCGGTTTCTGTGTCGTTACGGGAACCTGTTCGACGGAGACCTGAAAGACCATGCTGTTTCATTGGACCATCATGCACGAAGGACGCGGTCATGCCTGTCTGGCGCAGGCCCCCGGTAAACGTCGTAGCCTTCCAGTGGTTGTGTGGCTGGCACACCGACCTGACAGCGTTCCCCGCGTAAGGCGCGACCACGCAGGCAGGCGGAGTGACCGGTTTTGTCGATTCAAAGAACCGAGGTGGCTTCACCGGATAAACCGGTTGTACAAGGTCTTGTGAGGGGTATCGGCTTTCGGTGCGTCTTTCCACGGAAGACTGTTACGGATCACGTAAACAATCCCGCTCAGAATACGACAGTCATCCACACGGGGAACCCCGTGAGCCAGAGGGAAAACGGCCTGATCCGTTCCTTCTGACGCCCGGACAGTAAAAACGCGTCACTCACAGACCCACTCTCCATCGGCAGGCCTGTGAATCACGACGTCTCGCTCAGTTCAATGAATTAACAGGTTCTGAGCCTAACTTGCCGCATTTCTGAAAAAATCAGAGACCAGCAGGCACTTTGCCACCGTTTTCCGCCAGTTTCTGGCGGACTTCCTTGATCAGCCACACATTCATGGTGGCCGAGTCGTTCTGGTCGCCTGTATATTTCAGCTCTGTCGCCAGTTGCTTGCGGGCGTCAAGGGAGCTGTCCAGACCGAGCAGCTTGAGCAGATCAACGATCGACTCTTTCCAGTTCAGCTGCTGGCTGGACTTCGCCGCCAGAGCTGTCAGGACCGCATCGACATCAACAGGCGCAGCAGGAGCTGCTGACGCCGGAGCGCTGGCGCTGGCAGTCCCAGCTGCAGGAGTAGCGGCTGTGGCCGTCTGTGCAGTTGCGGAAGGCGTTGCAGCCTCGGCATGGCCGAAAATGGCGGAGACGATCTTACCGAAAATGCTCATGAGAGAACTCCCTCTCTGGGTTGCGTATGACGTAGTGAGTGATCCCGTCCGGCTGGAAGGGACCACTCAGGCCAATCAGTAACGGTATTCTTCGTGCTTGAAGGGACCGTTGACCGGCACACCGATATAATCGGCCTGCGCCTGACTCAGTTTCGAAAGATGCGCGCCAACTTTGGCCAGATGAAGGGCAGCGACCTTTTCATCCAGCTGCTTTGGCAGCGTGTAGACCTTCGCTTCATACTGACCCGGCTTCGCCGTCCACAGCTCGATCTGGGCGAGCGTCTGGTTGGTGAAGGACGCCGACATCACGAAGGACGGATGACCTGTGGCGTTACCAAGGTTCACCAGACGGCCTTCGGACAGCAGGATCACACTCTTGCCGTTGGAGAAGATGACTTCGTCCACCTGCGGCTTGATGTTGTCCCATTTGAAGTTGCGCAGCGCACCGACTTCGATTTCGGAGTCAAAGTGACCGATGTTGCAGACGATGGCGCGGTGCTTCATCTCGCGCATGTGCTCGAGACGGATCACGCCTTCGTTGCCCGTCGCCGTCACGAAGATGTCGCCACGCGGAGCGGCGTCTTCCATCGTCACGACCTCGTAGCCTTCCATCGCCGCCTGCAGGGCGCAGATCGGGTCGATTTCAGTCACGAGCACGCGGCAGCCGGCGTTGCGGAGGGACGCAGCGGAACCCTTGCCCACATCGCCATAACCGGCAACGACGGCAACCTTGCCGGCCATCATCACGTCGGTGCCACGACGGATCGCGTCGACGAGGCTCTCACGGCAGCCATACAGGTTGTCGAATTTGGACTTGGTCACGCTGTCGTTGACGTTGATCGCCGGAACCTTGAGCGTGCCTTCCTTCTGCATCTTCCACAGACGGTGAACACCCGTGGTCGTCTCTTCGGACAGGCCGCGCACGTCTTTCAGCAGCTCAGGGAACTTGTCGTGCATCATGACGGTGAGATCGCCGCCATCGTCGAGGATCATGTTCGGCGTCCAGCCGTCCGGTCCCTTGATGGTCTGCTCGATGCACCAGTCGAACTCTTCGTCGTTCAGGCCTTTCCAGGCGAAGACCGGAATACCAGCGGCTGCGATGGCGGCTGCGGCGTGATCCTGAGTCGAGAAGATGTTGCAGGACGACCAGCGGACAGTCGCGCCGAGAGCAGTCAGCGTCTCGATCAGCACGGCGGTCTGGATCGTCATGTGCAGGCAGCCGGCGATACGCGCGCCCTTGAGCGGCTGGCTTGCGCCATATTCCTTGCGAAGCGCCATCAGGCCGGGCATTTCGTCCTCGGCAAGAGAGATTTCCTTGCGGCCCCACTCTGCGAGGGAAATGTCCTTGACCTTGTAGTCGGTGAATTCTGCGCTCATGTGACGTCCTGTTCTAAGAAAAGCAGGCCCCCTATACAGGCTGAACGGCTGTCATGCCAACAGAAGCGTGCAAGAGAGGGTGGATTGGCGGTTGCGCAATCCGGGCGGATTACGGACAGTCGCCTTATGTGGAATGAACCCTACCTTGAAACCTGCTGCCGGTCGGCGCTGCATCGCCTCAGTCTTTCCGGCAGTCATGGACGGTCGCACGGGCTGAAAGATGAGCCCTGTCTTGAACGGCTGACACGCAAGGGACTGGCCTGCGTCGGAGAAGACGACCGCTTTCACATCACGCAGGATGGTGAGGCGCGCCATCGCGTCGAGGTTCTGAAGCAGACATGAGGGCAGACCGGCCAGAGCAGATATGGGACGCCATCGACCGGCTTGCCTTTGAAAAAGGCCTCACGCCTTCCGGACTGGCGCGTGCTGCCGGACTGGATCCTACGGCGCTCAATCCGTCGAAACGTCATATGGCCGATGGGCGGGTTCGTCTGCCCCGCATGGAGACCATGCTGGCGTTGCTGCGGGCCGCCAGCATGTCGTGGCATGATTTCGCCGATTATCTGGCCGGAGAGACGAAGCGCGGACAGGAGGGGCCGGAACGCAGGTCGCTGACCGGACGGATAAAGGTTGTCGAATTTTCCCGGCTTGGGACAGCTGAACTGTTTGATCGCGCCCATCTGCCTGTCCCGCATCTATGGGCAGAGGCAAATTCCCCGTTTGCAGACGCCGGACCGCATGACTACGCCATCCGGTTGGATAGCGCCGTCTATGAGCCGTCTTTCCGACAGGGCAGTCTGCTGCTGGTCACTCCGGCGAGCGTGATTCACACAGGTGATCGGGTGATTTTCTGCGCGCCCTCTCCCGTCATTGCCATTGCGGATCAGGGTACGGAGAACGGATGGAGGGTGACCACACTCAGTGGAGAAGATCTCACCATTCCGACGGCTTCTCCGGCTCACAGGGTGACAGCAGCCACATTGTGAAAGATGTTTTGGCGGAGCGACCCGGTTTCCTTGATCATGATCTGTTAAAGCAGATGGGTGCTGGACTCTTCCCTATACTTGAAGAGTCCCCAACCTTTATTCCAACAGGTCGGGATCAAAGGAACTGCGTCCCTTTGTGGGGTTCGGGGCAAAGCTCTGGAGTGTGCTGACAACGGAGAACTGAAGATCAGTCGGTGTCACTCATTGATCAGAGAGACACCAAGGCTGCTCAACGCATCCCAGTATCCGGGATAGGTCTTGCCCACGCAGGCAGGATCCAGAATGGTGATGCCGTCGATCTTCAGGCCTGCCAGTGCGAACGCCATGGCGATACGGTGATCGGAATAGGTTTCGATCCGTGCTGGAAGCAATTGTCCTGTCAGGGCGGGATCACTGTTTACAATCAGGTCGTCTCCGTCTTCCCGTGCCAGACCAGCTTTAATCCGGTTGAGTTCGGTGGAAAGCGCTGAGATGCGGTCGCATTCCTTGACCCGCAGATTGCGGATACCGACGAAGCGCACAGGTGTGGCGTTGAACGCTGCAAGCACGGCCAGAGTGGGGATGGCGTCCTGCATCTGTGACCCATCGATTTCCGCAGGCATGTGCGGAAAAAGCGAGATCATGTTGAAAGCTTTTGCGTCCGGCTGAGAAAAGGATTCTGGCGCGAGCCCCACATCAATCTTTCCGCCGGTCAGGGCAGCGGCAGCCCAGAGATAGGTGGCGGCGGAGGCGTCCGGTTCAATCCGGAAATCCGTTGCCTTGTAAGGCGACGGCGTGACATGCCAGCTCATTTCTCCTTGCGGCTCAACCTTGCCACCAAAAGCTTTCATCGCCGCGACAGTAAGATCAACATAGCCACGGGCGTCGAGGCTGCTTCCTTCCAGCACGACATCGGTTGGCGCATCGGCGCGGCCGGCAGCCATCAGGATGGCCGAGATATACTGGCTGGAAAGACCAGCATCGATTGTAACCTTTCCGCCGGAAAGATGTCCCGTGCCTTCTACTGTCACCGGAGGGCAGCCGGTCGGGGCAGAAATGGTGACGCCCAGAGAGGACAGGGCTGTGATCAGCGGCGCAATCGGACGCTTCTGCATATGGGCGTTGCCGTCCAGAACGACTGTGCCTTTTACATAGGGCGCGGCAGCAGTCAGAAAACGGACTGCGGTTCCGGCGTTGCCGAGAAACAGCGGTTCGGAAGGTGCGGCGAATGTGCCGTTTCCCTTCACAACAAAGCTGGTGTCTGTCGGCTCTTCGACACTGACACCCATCAGGCGCAGTGCTGCTGCCATATACAGCGTATCGTCGCTTTTGAGCGCGCCGGTCAGATGGCTTTGTCCGTTAGCCAGAGCCGCAAGCAGAAGCGCACGGTTGGTGATGGATTTTGATCCCGGCAACTCGATCTGGCCATTCAATGGGCCTGCGGGTGGAACGATGCGGAGTGCGGAAACGGCGACCATGAGACCTCTGCCCTGTAGCTGACAGGGGTGTTTAACACACAAGGAGCGTTCTGTCTGATGGGGGGCTCAAATGCACCGCAGCAGGAGAGAGGCACTGTCAGAACGCAGTCTGACTCAGAGTGATCTAGACTCAGGCCCTGTTAATTCATTGAGCTGAGCGAGTTGTTGTGATTCACAGGCTGATCGAGGAGGAGAAGTCTGCGAGTGACGCGTTTTTGCTTTCTGAGCGTCAGATGGATCTGATCAGGCTATTTTTCCCACTGGCGCATGGAGTTCCGTGCGTGGATGACCGCCGTGTTCTGGGCGGGATTGTTTACGTCATCCGTAACGGTCTTCAGTGGAAAGACGCCCCGAAAGCGTATGGTACGCACAAGACTTTATACAATCGTTTCATTTGCTGGAGCCGTCTCGGTGTCTTTGACAGGATTTTCGTCGCCCAGACAAAGCAGGCAGATCACACCGCCTAATAGATTGATGCGACACATCTCAAAGCGCACAGAACGGCAGCGTCTTTGCTCAAAAAGGGGCTTTTCCCCGCGATATCGGACGGACAAAAAGGTGATCTGACCACCAGAATCCACTCCATAATCGATGTCACGGGAAAGGCTATGGCTCTTTCCCTGCTCCCCGGGCAGAGAGTCATATCAATGAAGCAGAGCCGCTTCTGGATGGAGTCGATCCCAAGGCCCTCATCGCCGGCAGGGTTTGTACAGAAACATTATTGGAATTAACTGACGACACGTCCTACGAACGCGGGCGAGGGCAGATGCAGGGAGTCCCAGCCATGCACCCATGCACCACCCGCCTGCGTCCCGTTATCAAGAATGACGTAACGCAGTCCGGTCCGTCGTAGAAAATACGACGCGGCGAGGGCCGCCTGACCGCCTCCCACGATCACAACATCGAACTGTTCCGCCATTGCCCGGCTCACAGACTTTCCGGGAGACGGAATTCCGCCTTGCGTTCGCTGTAGCGATCAACGAGGTAGTCGGCCCGGTCGCGCAGCAGCCATGTGAACTTCATAAGCTCTTCCATGACATCTACCATCCGGTCATAGAGGGGGGATGGCTTCATCCGGTCATCGTCACCGAACTGGGTATAGGCCATCGGCACGCTGGACTGATTGGGGACGGTGAACATCCGCATCCACCGGCCCAGCACCCGTAGGGCATTGACGGAATTGAAGCTCTGCGATCCGCCTGATACCTGCATGACAGCCAGCGTGCGGCCCTGTGTCGGGCGGACCGCCCCTTCGGAGAGCGGCAGCCAGTCGATCTGGTTCTTGAATACGGCGGTAATGTTGCCGTGCCGTTCGGGGCTGCACCAGACCTGGCCTTCAGACCAGATCGAGAGTTCCCGCAGTTCCCGCACCTTCGAATGACTTGCGGGCACGGAATCCGCTACCGGCAGGCCGGTCGGGTCGAACACCCGTGTCTCGGCCCCCAGCACCTTCAGGATGCGTTCTGCCTCAAGCACCAGCAACCGGCTGAAGGATCGGGGGCGTAAAGAGCCATAGAGCAGAAGGATACGCGGCGGATGGTCCACACGCGGTTGCGGTTCCAGCCGCGCGAGATCGACCGGTTCAAGATATTCGGGGTGGAGGGCCGGCAAGTCAGGTTCGGTCATTGTGATATCGGTCCATTCATGCATTACGGGTGGCTGATTAGAGGCAGCCACAGGGCCAGTGCCAGGAGTGTGACCAGCAGGACGGGAGGTGTGATCACCAGACCCACCTTCATATATTGCCCCCACGTGACCCGATGGTTCTTGGACGCCAGCACATGCAGCCAGAGCAGTGTCGCGAGACTGCCGATCGGCGTGAATTTCGGCCCGAGGTCGCAGCCGATGATGTTGGCATAGATCATCAGGTCATGGGTCAGCGGGGTGAGGTCGTGAGCCTGTTGGATCGCCAGCGCCCCGACCAGCACACTCGGCATATTGTTCATGATGGACGACAGAACAGCCGCTAGAAAGCCGGTGCCGATGGTGGCCGTGAACGTCCCTTGATGACCGAGCCAGACCAGTGCGGTCGCAAGGTAGTCAGTCAGCCCAGCATTGCGCAGCCCGTAGACCACCAGATACATGCCCAGGGAGAAGATCACGATCTGCCACGGGGCGCCCCGCAGCACCTTGCGAACAGGGATGACCCGACCATATCCGGCGACGAGCAACAGGATTCCGGCGGCCAGGCAGGCCACGACACAGACCGGGATATGAAACGGCGCCGTCAGGAAATAGGCCGCCAGAACCAGGGCCAGCAGTGGAAATGCCGCCCGGAATACATGAGGGTCACGAATGGCCGTGGCAGGTGCGGGCAGTTCGGCGACGGGATAGGTCGCAGGCACCTGCCGCCGATACCACAGCCACAGGACCGCCAGCGTTGCACCAAGTGCGACCAGATCGACCGGCACCATGACCGCAGCATAGCGATCGAACGCAATACCAAAGAAATTGGCGCTGACGATGTTCACCAGATTGGAGATGACCAGCGGCAGGCTGGTGGTATCCGCGACGAAGCCAGTGGCGATAATAAAGGCCAGCGCCGCAGCAGGACTGAGGCGAAGCTGCGTGAGGATGGCGATGACGATGGGCGTCAGCAGCAGGGCCGCGCCGTCATTGGCGAACACAGCCGCAATGGCTGCTCCCAAGACCACGATCAGCGGGAATAGCGTCCGGCCTCGCCCTTTGCCCCAGCGCACAACGTGCAGGGCGGCCCAATGGAAGAATCCGGCCTCATCCAGCAACAGCGAGATGACGATCAGCGCGATAAAGGTAAAGGTTGCGTCCCAGACGATGTGCCAGACGACAGGAATGTCGTGCCAGTGGATCACGCCAGCCGCCAGGGCCACGGCGGCGCCTGCCATGGCACTCCAGCCGATACCCAGCCCCCGAGGCTGCCAGATGACAAAAACCAGCGTGACAACGAAAATCAGAAGCGCCAGCATCAGACGATCCGCTTTCCGGATTCATCGACGATCTTCTCGCCGTCCTCTTTGACGAAAGCGCCTCTCTGCGGGTTGGGCAGGATGTCCAGAACCGCCTCAGACGGACGGCAGAGTGCCGCACCCAGCGGGGTGACGACGATCGGGCGGTTCATCAGGATCGGATGTGCGATCATGGCGTCGATCAGTGCGTCATCGCTCAGGACCGGATCATCGAGGCCAAGTTCGTGAAAGGGCGTGCCCTTTTCCCGCAGGACCGAGCGCACCGGAACGCCCATACGGGCAATCAGATCGACCAGTTCCGCACGGCTGGGAGGCGTTTTCAGATACTCGATAATGCGAGGCTCCTCGCCGCTGTTGCGGATTAGTGCCAGCACGTTGCGCGACGTGCCGCAGGTCGGATTGTGGTAGATCGTGATGGTCATGAGCAGGATTCCGGAGACGGGCAGCAGGAGGACAGGTTCGCGATCAGGGGCGCGCAGAGCTCGGGGCTGCCCTCACAGCAGTCCCTGACGAGGAAGAGCATCAGGTCGCGCAGGCGTGGAAGACAGGCGCGATAGACAATCAGCCGGCTGTGGCGCTGCGAGGTCAGCAGACCGGCGCGGGTCAGGGTGGCGAGATGGGTCGAGATCGTGTTCTGCGGCATATCCAGATGGCGTGCGACGTCTCCTGCGGGTAGTCCGTCCGGCTCATGACGCACTAGCAGGCGGAAGATATCCAGTCGTGTGGACTGGGACAGGGCACTCAAAGTGGCGAGGGCGGATTGTGTATCCATAAATCGACGATCATGGATATATGAAATGATGTCAACCCTCTCGGTTTCGGCTTGGTCAGGCTTCATCCTTTGAGCCAGAAGGTGAAGGGGTGCTGCGATATGGATTGCTGACATGAAGGTATGAGCGCATCAGTCGTATTTGGTGCTCGGACAGTAAAAACACGTCACACAGTCTTGCCTCCATCGGTAAGTCTGTGAATCGCTATGTCTCGCTCACTTCAATAAATTAACTGGTCCTGAGCCTGGGCAAGCTCGGAAAACATGCATGCTTTGGTTGTGGATAGTGCGTTTGTAATAAATATATCTCGATAATCCAATAAAGATGCATAATAATTGCGTGTTTATGTGGGTGTGTGTGTTAAAAACACAATAATTATATCTATTTAATTGAATATAGTTGACCAGATAGCAAGTTGATGCTAAATATATTTTCTGTAGAAGAAGTGTATCTTTTCTACAATTCTTCCTGAGGTAACTGTTGAGGCAATCTGTCATGAGAACACTAAGCGCTGAAGAAATGAATGAAATTTCTGGTGGCGGCCTTCTGGGTGGTCTGGGTAACGCGTTGATTTCTGTTGCTAACGGCATCAACACGTTGCAGGACCAGACTAATGTTTTCGGTTCGCTTCTTCATAATGTTGGCTTGGGCCCGGTTACAGGCGTTGTTGATAGCATCATTCAGGATGGTACGGACGCTATTTCTTCAGCTGGTTACCTGCTTGGTGGAACGGAATCCCGCGTATCTCATCTGAGCAACACGGCGGCAACTGGCCAGTATGGCCTCAGCTTCCTGGGCTTCAGCCTCTAAAACGTCTGCCTGCTCAAGTCAGAAGAGTAATGATGTGAATTTTGATCCTCTATGATGGCGTCAGAGTTGATTGTGCTCTTTCTGGGATGACGGGTTTTGTTTTTAATGCGATTGCGGCATTTTGAGTGCTGTAATCGCATTTTTAATATTCTGAGCTTTTTTTCTAATAGAAAATGTATTTCAAACGGATGTATTGACAGTATCCGTGTGACGATAAGAGTAGTTTAATTTCAGTATTGAAATTGAAAATGTGTTTTTAAAATAATTAATTTTCTGAATTGAGTGTGGTGTCTATGGTTTCAGTGTTTTTCTGTGAGAGTGAGTTTTTGGAAATATTTATAATATAAATGAAAAGTATAGTATTTATGGAGAAAAATACTCAAAATTATAAAGAATTTTTATATATTTTAGTATTTAATAATTAATATTTAAGAGATGTTATTCTTGTTTTTTATTTATGATATGTTCAGGATTATCTGAATTTTTAGTGTAATTTGATTTTCTGTAGCAATGTGGTTTGCTTTTGATAGATTGCATGTCAATCTTGGTTTTCTATACAGATAAATTGTTTGTTTGGCGCTGGGCGCTCCCGGTTTATGGTATTATATTTTTTTTGCACACAATAAACATATATATATTTTGTATATTTATAAATATATAACCGGGTTGTGATAAAATCAATGGGAATTTTTTGAAAGCATAAGTCGGAAAATCAGATTTTCTTTTGATTGTAGTCTCTTATCGTTAAAACAGTGCAAATAATTATTATCTCAGTTGCAAAATAACCTATGATCGCATATCGCATTTTTTAGAGATTTGTTCGCTGATCGTCAAAATAGGTGAAAAATATACATGATAAAAGCAACAAATAGAGAACATTATGCTTGGGATGAGCATAATTTCTGGTCTTAATTCTTGCAGTATACTGGGCGTCGAAAAGGTAAATTAAAGTGGGAAAAAGTGCGGATTTCATTGATGTCCTGTCAAGAAGAGCCTCTGCGCAATCTGCCTCCATCGCTTTTTCAGAGCTTGATGCAATGCTGGATGTGCAGGCATCTCTCACATACGCCGAACTGGATACCCAAGCCCGTAAGGTTGCGGTATCCCTGCTGAAAAGATCATCCCGCGGCGCCCGTTGCCTTTTACTGTATCCTCCTGGCATTGATGCTGTCGTCGCGTTCTTTGGTTGCCTCTATGCTGGCATCCTTCCCGTTCCGGTTCTGCCCTATGCTTCCAACAGGCATCTTGATCGTATAGTGCGCGTTGCTGAAAACGCTGGCGCCCTGATTGGATTGGCAACCGATACAGTCGTAGCTGTTCTTGGGCATCACCTTTCTCTCTCCAATGGAGATGCTCTTGAGTGGTTGCAGCTTTCCGAGTTGCAGAATGAGGGAGATGCATCGGAATGGGATGGCTGCCAGCGCACCCCAGAAAGTATCGCATTTCTTCAATATACATCCGGATCGACCGGCACCCCTCGAGGCGTGTGCGTCTCGCATGCCAATCTCGTCAATAACGCACAAGCCATTGCATCCGGCTTCCGGCTTGATGATAATGGCGTGCTTGTCTCCTGGCTTCCCGCCCATCATGACATGGGCTTGATAGGATGCCTTTTGCAGCCGGTTTTCAGTGGTGTTTCGACTTATCTTCTGTCGCCATTGCACTTTACAAGGCAGCCGCTTGACTGGCTCCGCGCAATCAGTCGCTACAAGGGCAATTACAGTGGCGCTTCCGATTTTGCTTACCGTATGTGCATCGAAGCCGCACAGAACGGATTGCCTGACGATCTCGATCTGAGCAGCTGGAATACGGCTTTTTCGGGCGCCGAAGTTGTCAGGGCGCCCACACTGAAAAAATTTCACGAAACGTTCTCCCCTGTGGGGTTCAGGGCTTCTTCTGTGACGGCATGCTACGGCATGGCGGAAACAACATTGTGGGTTTCCGGCGCGCATAATTCCATGGCGCATATCCTCGATGTGGATCGTCAGGCTCTTGCTGCAGGTGAGGCCGTCCATTCCTCGAATTCGGTTGAGACTGTCCAGCTTGTCGGCTGTGGTAATATCTACAACGATGCTGATCTGCGTATTGTTGATCCGGACACTCTTGCAGAGTGCAAGCCTTCCCGGATAGGGGAAATCTGGTATTCAGGCGAAAATGTCGCACAGGGATACTGGGAAAACCCTGAGGCAACAGAAGAAAAATTCAATTTTTCTCTTGAAAGCGCTGAGGGTAAAAAATATCTACGTACAGGTGATATGGGCTTTGTCAGAAATGGACAGGTTTATATTACAGGCCGACTAAAAGATATTATTATCATTAACGGCAAGAACTACTATCCGGATGATATCGAAAATATCGTGATGGAAAGTCATCCGGCCATGAAGGGCGCGGCATGCGTGGCTTTCTCGGTCGATAATGATCATCGTAACGAGCGGCTGGTCATTATTGTTGAGCCGCATGACTGGCACCTCAGTCAGCAGCAGCAGGAAGAAGCCACAACCGCTCTGCGTTCGATGATTTCACGTGATGCGGGTTTGCGTGTGGACGAAGTGCTTTTTGTCCGCAGAGGACAGGTTCCCAGAACATCGAGCGGCAAATTGCAGCGACGTGCGGCATTGCAGCGCTATCAGGCTCAGGAGTTCAAGCAGATCAAGAACAGGGTCTGTCAGGATGAACCGGAAAAAGCCGGAGTTGCTGAAGAAAGCAAACGTTCCCGGCCATCGCTTCGTGTTTTTGTGGAAGAAGCACTCCGTTTGTCTCCGGGTTCCCTGCGGACCGATATTCCCCTGACCTCCCTTGGGCTGGACTCTCTGACAGCCATGCGGATTTCTGGTGCGATCGAAAATCAGTTCGGAGTTGAAGTTCCGCTGGATATTCTGTTCGACGGCGCCAGTTTTGATGATCTGCAGGAGCGTATTGCATCTCCGGACGGCGTTTCTTCTCCCAGATCAAAGTTCGTCAAAAGCGATGTGCCTGTAGAAGGAGAATTCCCTCTCCGCCCCATTCAGCGCGCCTATGTGGTTGGGAGAGATGAAAACGTTTCGTTCGGTGGATTCTCCACATACGTTTATATTGAGATCGATGGAGAATGGCATCCCAAACAGCTCGAAAATGCCTGGAACAAGCTCATTGCGCGGCATGCTTCCTTGCGAACTGTTGTGCTGTCTCAGGGCGTACAGAAAATTCTTGAGGCTCCCGGAAAATACACCATTCCGGTTGCCGATTTCTCTGGATTGTCTGAAGAAGAAAGGCGGGAGGCTCTTCTTGCCTGCACGCGTGACAATGAGAACCGGGTCTTGCCGCTTGGTGTGTGGCCTCTTTTCGACCTGAAAATCAGCAAAACAGGATATGGGAAAAACAGACTGCATTTTGGCATTGATATGCTTATTGCAGATCTTTCCACGATTATTCTTCTTCTGTCTGAAATGAACCAGCTTCTTCAGGGAGAGGATCTGCCGGCACTTCCGGAAACCGGTTTCCAGAGTTATGTCGCATATGAACAGGCAGCGCAGTCCGGCAAGACGCGAGAGAACGCCTTGCGTTACTGGCAGGACAGAATAGCCGACATCCCGCCGCCGCCTCTCTCCATCGCGTCGCTTCAGGGGCAGCGGCCTCGCCTTGGCCGTAGAAAATACGTGCTGTCCGAAGATCTGTGGGCTGGCCTTGTCCAAAATGGAGAGCGTTTTGGTCTGACCAAGTCGACCGTGATGTGTGCGATCTATGCTGAAGTCCTTGGGCGCTGGAGCGGTAACGCTCATTTCCATTTGAGTCTGCCATTGAACGACAGACTGCCGGTCGATCTGAATATTGACAGGGTTGCTGGCGACTTTACCCGAATAGAAATTCTGGAGATCGACAACCGGAACGGTAAGAGTTTCGCCGACAGATCTTCGGACATTCAGAAGCGTCTACGTGCGGACCTGGCGCACCGTATGGTCGATGGTGTGGATGTTCTGCAGCTTATGTCACGAGCGGCTCCAGAGACAACGGAATGCGGTCGTGTCGTGTTTACCAGCGGAATTGGTCTGCCGGGTCTGACGACAGATCCTGATCTGTGGATACTCGGCGAGGAAGTGGGTGGCATCAGTCAGACGCCACAGGTTGTGCTGGACAACCATGTGTTCGAGATGCACGGCGGTCTGGTTGTTAACTGGGACGCCATGGAAAATGCCTTCCCCGAAGGTTTCCTTGATAGCATGTTTGAGTCCTATGTCGCGCTGATCACTGATCTGGCAAGCAGCCCGGATGCCTGGTTCAAAACGTCACCTCTTCTGCTGACGTGTGAGCAGAGACTGACCCGTGATCATGTGAATGCAACAGAAACAGTTCTGCCTCAGGGTAACCTTGATGATCTGTTCGGTAAGCAGGTCGCACTGACCCCGGATGCACCGGCTCTTTTGGGGCAGGGTAGTGATACGGCACTGAGTTATATCGAACTGCGAAAGTTGGCTGATGGAATTGCCCATGCGCTTGGACAGGCTCCTCTCAGTGGCCTGACCGGTGTCGCCATTGGAAAGAGCTTTTCGGGTCTGGCAGCCATTCTTGGCGTTCTTCAGTCAGGTTCCGGGTACATACCGATAGATCCGGAATTGCCGCTTCTGCGTCGGGAGCAGATTCTGGCCAAGTCCGGGATCAGTCGCGTGGTGGTATCAGAAGAGAACGCGGACGATCCGGCGTGGTCCGGACTTGAAAAAATTATCGTCGATACCAACGGCGCAGTAGTTCGCACGATCCCGGCTTCCGGTATGGTTGATGAAAAGAAAAGCGGGTTTGAAGACCTCGCCTATGTCATCTTCACCTCCGGATCGACTGGTGAGCCAAAAGGTGTAGCGCTCAACCATCGTGGTCCATTGAATACAATTACGGACCTGATCCGTTGTTACGATATCAATGAGAACGACAGGTTTCTTGCTTTCTCAAATCTGAACTTCGACCTGTCTGTCTTTGATATTTTTGGCCCGCTTTCAAGTGGCGGAGCAGTCGTGCTTCCAACTGCGGAGCAACTGCGCAATCCGGGACAGATTCTGCAATTGATGGCAGAAACCGGGGTGACCATATGGAACAGCGTTCCTGCCCTGATGGACACTCTGATCGATCATATCGAGAATGCCGAGGAACCGATCCCGGCCCTGAAACTGCGTCTTGTCATGCTCAGTGGTGACTGGATTCCTCCTATACTTCCGGCAAGAATATCGGCCATCTGGCCGGATGCCAGAGTTCTGAGCCTTGGTGGTGCGACGGAAGCCTCCATCTGGTCGATTTCACATCCAATTATGGGCAGTGAAGAAGGCTGGACAAGTGTGCCGTATGGCAAGCCGCTAGGGAACCAGACATTCGATATCTTCAATGACCGGCAGGAGAGTTGTCCAGACTGGGTTGAAGGCGAAATCTGTATCGGTGGTATGGGACTGGCGCAGGGATATCTGCATGATCCTGTCAGGACAGCGGAACACTTTGTGACAGATCCCCGTTCTGGAAGACGTTTTTACCGGACGGGTGATCTGGGACGTTATCGTCCAAATGGCGTTATCGAATTCCTTGGGCGACGTGATGATCAGGTCAAAATCAACGGATACAGAATAGAACTCGGTGACATAGAAAAAGTCCTCGTGTCACATGAACAGGTGAGCAAGGCCATCATTCTGCGTCATGGTGACCGTTATATGGGGCGTCTCGTTGCCTATATCGTTCTTTCAGACAGCAATGAATTCTCACTGCATGAATTGAAAGAGACGGCGCGTGATGCCTTGCCGCATTACATGATTCCAGAACGCATTGTTGTTCTCGACGAGCTGCCACTGACCGCGAATGGCAAGATCGACCGTAAGGCTCTCAAAGCGAAGGAAATGTCCTTTGGAGAGACTTGCGCCGGGAGTATCGGCAATGAAACGATCGAGAAGCTGCGCAAGATCGTTTCCGACGTAATGGGGATTGGTGAAATTCCTTCTCATATAAGCGCATTTGATTTGGGTGCGACGTCCATGCATCTGATTCGTATTCGTCGACGGATAGAAAGCGAGTTTGGTTGCAAGATTGGTTTGGCCAATCTCTTCCAGAATCCCACGGTGGAATCTTTGTCAGAATATCTGCATGAAAATGTGGAAAAGGTTCAGGCATGACATCCGTGCAGACACAGGTCACGTTGAAACGGTTTTCTGGAAAAGGGCCTGCCGATCTTAAGCTGATATGCTTTCCATATGCGGGGGGAAGCGCCGGTGTTTTTCGGAGTTGGGCAGGATTTTTTCCTGAATCGGTCTCTGTTTACGGAGTGAACCTGCCTGGACGTGATGAAAATATCGGATCAGAATGTCTTGATAATCTCCTCGAAATAGCAAGAGGTGTTGCTGATTGTCTGGAAAATGAGTGCGCTGGCCCCTCAGTGTTCTTTGGGCACAGCATGGGGGCACTGGTTGCCTGGGTCACAGCGCGTGAATTGCGGAAAAGGGAACTACCTCTTCCATTGCAGCTCTTTCTTTCCGGTATGAACGCTCCATCTGTTCCACGAGATGAGTTCTCCCATCTGGATGATGATGCCTTCATTCAAAAATTGCTGGATATGAGCGAGGGCAGTCCGGCAATCTTTGACAAGATCAGTATGATTCGGGAAGAACCGGAACTGATCGAGCTGATGCTGCCGGTTGTCAGGGCTGATGTCCGTTCCGTAGATAGTTACAGCTATACACATGAGACACCCCTTGCCTGTCCGATTTTTTCTTTTTACGGAAGCATGGACAGGCAGACAGCACCAGAGGCGATAGCTGCCTGGAAAGATGAAACTGAAGGTTCTTTTGGGATGCACGAATTTGATGGAAGTCATTTCTTTCTGCATGACCGGGAACCGGAAGTTCTTGATAAAATAAAGGCTGTTCTCTCTGAAAGAGATATCAAGATATAAAGGCTTGTTCTGTTTTTCTTGCGCCTTGACACCTTTGCTTCCCTTCCTGGCGATGGGTTGAGGCAGGCCAGGAACAGTGTGAAAGAGACGGTATGGCGCAGGATGATCACATACAGGAGGATAAGGTTTCTGATAATCTGGAGGAGCCTGTTGCCAGCAGCGGGACGGAGGATGTTCCTCGGAAGAAAGGCCGGAGACGCAATGTCGTAGCGTTCGTTCTTTTGATTGTTCTAGTTATAGTTCTCTGCTGTTATTATTTTTATAAGACACGCAATGACGTAAAGACCGAAGATGCCTATACGGCGGGCCGGAAGCATGCGATCGCATCACAGGTCAGCGGATATGTGACGCAGTTGCTTGTTGACGATAATCAGTTTGTTTATCGCGGCGATCTTCTGCTTTCGATTGATCACAGCGACTATGTGGTCGCCTTTAACAAAGCTCGGGCTGCTGTTCTTAAGGCAGAGGCCAATATCAGGGCATTCCGTATGATTGCGGAGATTTCGCACAAGACCTTTCCAGGAAGGCTCCGGGCTGCAGAAGGAAGTCTGCAGATTGCGGAAGCCCAGCTTATGCGGGCCAAGGCCGATTATCACCGCCAGCTTACAGTGATGCGGGAAGGCACATCCCAGCAGGATATTGATCATGCCAGAGCAGCTCTGGAAGAAGCCCAGGCTAAGGTTGCTTCTGCACAGGGCGATGTGACGCAGGCGGAACCGGTCGAATCAAATCTGCAAAATGCTGCAGCTCACGTGTCGCAGGAAGAAGCTGCTTTGGTTGAAGCGAAGGCCGATCTTGAGCAGGCCGAAATCAATCTGATCCGCACCCACATTCGTGCGCCGTGTGATGGATGGGTCTCCCAGCGTAATGTGGAACTGGGGAATTTCGTGAAGCCTGGACAGCAGATGATGTCTATTGTCCCTGCTGACGTCTGGATCGTTGCGAACTACAAGGAAACCCAGATACAGGGGATGAAGCCGGGTCAGAAGGTAGACATTTCCATCAATGCCTTTCCCCAGCTTCGTCTTCAGGGGCATGTTGATTCCATTCAATTGGGATCGGGTGAGTCCTTCAGTACTTTTCCGCCTGAAAATGCTACCGGAAATTTTGTGAAAATCGTGCAAAGAATTCCGGTAAAAATCCGTATTGACGGTGGTCTTCCGCGGAATGGTCCACCGTTGCCTCTGGGCCTGTCCGTCGAACCGGTGGTCCATATAGAATGAACGCAAATGAGACTTCGCCACAGGATGTCTGGAAGCCGAAGCACAATCCCTGGCTAGTTGCCATTGTTGTGACATTGGCTGCGTTCATGGAAATCCTTGATACGACAGTCGTCAATGTGGCGATGCCTCATATCGCAGGGGCTCTGGGCAGTTCTTATGACGACGCAACATGGGCCTTGACTTCCTACCTTGTCGCCAATGGCATTGTTCTGACGATTTCAGGTTGGCTTTCGCGTGTTTTCGGGCGTAAACGCTATTTCCTGATCTGTATTGGCATATTCACCGTTGCGTCTCTTCTTTGTGGACTTGCGACGTCCCTATCCTCGCTTGTTATATTTCGTATTCTTCAAGGTTTCTTTGGGGGAGGTCTCCAGCCAAGCCAGCAGTCGATTATTCTTGATACGTTTCCGCCGGAGAAGCGCGGAGCAGCCTTCAGTCTGACAGCCGTAGCGACAGTAGTGGCTCCTGTGACCGGCCCTCTGATTGGGGGCTATCTTACCGACGAGTTGTCGTGGCGCTGGATCTTTTTTGTCAATGTACCCTTTGGAATTCTGACAATTCTTGCTGTCATGATTCTGGTCGAGGATCCGCCATGGGAAAAGGCCAGAAAGGAACGGATCGATGTTGTCGGGATCGGATTGATCTCGCTCGGTCTGGGCTGTCTCGAAGTTATGGCCGATCGTGGCGAGGATGAAGACTGGTTCAGCTCATCCTTTATCGTTTTGATGGCTTTAACTGGTGTTTTCTGTATTCTGGGCGCGATCGTATGGCTATGTCGCGTGAAAGATCCGCTGGTAAGACTGTCAGTCCTGAAAGATCGGAATTTCGCGATTGGCACACTTCTGATTTCTGTCATGGGTGGGATACTTTACGCATCTGCTATCATCATACCGCAGTTTTCACAGCAGATGCTTGGATATACCGCCACGATTTCCGGTTTTGTTCTGGCTCCCGGTGGAATAGCCGTTGTCTGCCTGATCCCTTTCGTGAACTGGCTCATGAAGAAAATCCATGTGCGCTATGTAATCGCATGCGGATTTTTTCTTCTGGCAATGGCGATGTTTCAGGCAACGTCACTTTATGCAGAACTCGATTTGAGGCATCTTATCTTTTACCGTGTCTGTCAGACTGCGACGATGGCTTTTCTGTTTGTGCCGATTTCCACCGTTGCCTATTCAACATTGCCTCGTGAACTCAATGCTGATGCTTCGGCGCTGTTCAGTATGGCGCGCAATTATATTGGCTCTCTCGCAATTTCACTGGGGACAGCGACTATTATTGAAACACGGCAAAGACATCAGGTCTATATTGCAGATAATATGACTGTCGGCCGAGCCGAATATTCAGCATATCTCGACCGGGTTCAGGATATTGCAGAAGCTTATGGGTTTTCGAGCGATATGGCGGAGACTTATAGCCGGCATCGGTTGTTCGGCGAGTTTACGCGACAGGTAGCATTGCTGGCTTACAATGACGTGTTTTTTCTTATCGGCATTCTATCTCTTGCGACCATTCCGTTCTGCTTCTTCCTCCCCACCAGCAGAAAATCTATGCAACTGGGCACAAAAGCAAAATGATTATGTGGACTTCTTTTCTATCGTTGATTCTGTCCACAGCAGAAAGACCAAAGAGGTCTTTGCATGTGATGTCCGCGTGGAAATATTTGGACGCAGGAGACTTCAGATGTGCGTAACCCCGTTCATCCGCGTTGCATTTTCATCCTGCGTTCTTCTGGCATTGCCGGGCTGTTTGCATGTTGGCCCCAAATATCATGCGCCGAAACCGTGGTCGCCAGCACATTTCGAGAATCTGCATTCGGGAAATGCATTTAGCATGACCGAAGAGACACAAATCTCTGTGCAATGGTGGAAGACTTTCAATGATCCGGAACTCACGTCTCTTGAAGAACGTGTGGCCACTAAAAACCTGTCATTTCTTCTTGCTCTGGCAAACCTGTCTGAAAGCCGGGCGCAGCTCATGCTTGCGGGAGCGGAGCGCTTCCCTGCCCTGAGTGCCACAGGTTCCTACAGACGGGTGCAGCGTAGTGAAAAGCTGATGCAGGAAACGCTACATCGTATCGGTGGTGGTATTGTCCATGGAACTCACGGTCAGATGGGTGAGTTGGCCAGTGGATTTATTGAAGAGGCTGGAAATACAGCGACGGTTCCATTGCTCAATCAATGGAGCTCCAGTGTAGACGCCACATATGAAATTGATCTCTGGGGACGTGTTGCGCATCAATATCAGGCTGCAAAGGCGGGATTGCAGGCAACGGAGGAAGAACGCCATGCAGTTCTGATTGCTGAAGAGGCTGACATGGCACGCGGTTATCTGACTCTTCGTGGTGATCAGCGGCGGTTGCTTGTCATGAAAGAGGGGGTGAAAGTTATTCAGAAGATCTCTGATATAGCTCAGGGCCGGTACAAGGGAGGGCTCGTATCAGCAGTGGATTATGAGTCTGCTCAGGCGCGTCTGAACGATACCCAAGCCCAGATCGCAGAAATGAATATCAAGATAGCGCAGGAAGAGAATGCTCTTGCCCTTCTTCTGGGAGAAATGCCGGGAAGTCTCAATGAGGAACTGGAAAAGAATGTAATTACGCCAGTTGTTCCACCTGTTGTTCCCGTAGGTCTGCCGTCCGAACTGGCTCACAGACGTCCAGATATCAGGGAAGCAGAAGCGAAATTGAGGTTTGCTGTTGAAGAGACAGGTGAAGCGGTTGCGGATTTCTATCCAAGAGTAACCATCAATGCTGATTTTGGATTCCAGACTCTTTCTTTCCGGGACCTGGGCTTTTGGAATGCAAAGGCATGGAACGTTGGTCCGTCAATTTCCCTGCCTATTTTTCAGGGTGGAAGACTGAGTGGTCAGCTTGCATTGAAAAAAGGTGCACAGAAAGCAGCTGCTATTTCATACAAGCAAACGGTTCTGCAGGCATGGCATGATGTCGATAATGCTCTGACTGCGTATCATGATGAACAGACACGCATGCAAAAATTACGTGATGAAATCGCCAATGATAATCATGCGCTCAAGCTGGCGGAAAGTCAGTATCGAAGTGGTTTGACCAATTACCTCACTGTTTTGAGCACTGAGGATCAGCTTTTAACCGCTGAACTTGCATTGGCCGAGAACGAGGCGACTGTCGCGACAAGTCTTGCTCGACTTTACAATGCTCTTGGTGGTGGATGGGAAAATGAAGCTCAATCTGAATAAAGTATTATAAATATATCTTTATAAATATGCGCGATTTTGTTGAAAATAAAATAATAACTCTTGCGTTAATTTAAGAAATTTTGTCTGATGCGCGTGTCTGGCTGTAGACTATACTTTCATCAGACAGAGCGTTAAGGAAGCCACTGTAAAGCATCCTTGTTCATTCAAGCGGATCTTCCTGTGGGCTGAGTATGAGGAATAAAATGGCACACAGCGTACAACCCTTTCGGGCATCGTATAGAAGTAAAATATCAAAATATTATAACGTATATCTTCATGGTGCCTTTGTCTTTTTTTTCGGGGTTTGTGCCATAATATTTTTTGCTTCAAAAATACATAATTTCAAATTGGTTGATGGTCTGGCTTTTGTCTTTGGTATTCTGTTCTTTAATGTCTGTGAATATTATATTCACAAAAGTTTTGGGCATAGAAAAAACCCTGCCGCCCTTCTTTTTTATAAAAGACATACGGGTGACCATCACAGTTTTTTCTCTGATGATGAGATGTATTTTGATCAGGCTCAGGACTGGCGTGTTATTCTGTTTCCGCCCTGGCTCGTTGTTCTCATATCCATACTGCTGTTTGGTATCTGGTCTGGTGTCTCCATCCTGAATCAGAATATGGCCTCTTTGTTTTCCATGGCGGTGATGGGAAGTTTCTTGTGCTATGAGATCTTTCACGTCTGTGCCCATGTTCCGCCTGGATACTGGTTTACAGAGCTTCCCTGGATCAGGATGGTGCGCCGTCTGCATACCATCCACCATAGACGCCATCTTATGGCCGATCGTAATTTCAACATTCTGTTCCCAATGATGGACAGGATTTTGAAAACAATTGTTCAAAAATAACAGTATTTAAAAAGTAAATTTCTCTGGTTTTTGTCTTCCATTCAAGCCTCACAAGAGGCTTGAATTTGAATAAAGAATGATACTATTGCTTCAAGTAAATATAAAAACGAACAAATTAATTTTTTCGTTCGAAAAAGAAATTGAAATATTTCATGTAAACCATGAAGAAAATGATGATCAGTTTTTAAAATCGCTTGATTTTATGGATGCAGATGAGTCCGAGAGAATCAAGTCTCTGGTCTGTTATAAAGATAAGCGGTCATTCGCTATAACAAGATATGCGTTGAAAAAAATTCTTGCTGATAAAAGCAGTCTGAATTTGGAATCCATCTCTATTCAATCATTGAAAGGACAGAAGCCTTCTGCCTGCAATGATTACGGAGCACACTTCAATGTCAGTCATTCTGATACGGATAGCGTTATTTGCGTATCCCAAAACTACGATGTTGGTATAGATCTCGAACCTGTTTCCTCATCTGTGTTCTGCTCGGAATTGTCTGATTGTGTTTTGACTGCGAGAGAAAAAGAGATTTTTCATTCTCTTTTGCCAGAAGAAAAGAAACAGTTTTTTTTGAAGTGTTGGACCGCAAAAGAGGCTTATTGCAAACTTCTTGGGTGTGGAATTACCGAAAATTTTAAAAATCTTGAGATAACGTTGGGTCAGGAATCAATGATAAAGAAAGTCGATCAATCAGAAATTCATTTCTTCTGGTCTGGTACTGTTAAAAATCATTGTATATGTGTTGCTTTCAGACACAGGCTTGGAAAATAAAAGTATGTAATAATTGTCTCGTTTCTGGAAAATGCAGCAGTGAAGTTGTTTGTTATTATGCGAAAACTTTAGAAAGTAAAACGAGATTTTTATTTTTCTTATCATGGAAAACGCCTGTCAGCCGTTCTTCCGCAAATATCTCAGTTCCATAGTCTATAGGGCGGGTGTTTCCTTCTCTGCTCCCTTGTGCGCCACGCTTTCGAATACCAGCATGTTGTGTCCGCCGCGCATGAAATGCTCACACACTCTCATGCCGATGCCTCCCAATACCTTGCGGGAGGCGATATTGCTGTCACGGGCGACGGCCATCACGCGAGAAAAACCTGCTGCATGAGCATGACGAAGCGCCGCTGCTGCTGCTTCCCGTGCAAGTCCCCGTCCGGCTGCCCAAGGGTAGATCGCAAACCTGAGCGCAACACCGCGTCCATCCGGTCGCTCATGCACGCCCGTGATGCCGATCAGCTGTCCGTTTTCGCGGATAGCGAACATGCCGGTACCGTATTTTGCCCAGAAGGTGATGTCGGACACCATCTCCGCCTCCGCCTGCTGACGGTTGCGTACACCACCGAGCATCATGGCGAACGCGCCCCCATCCGCCTTGAGGCGTGCAATATCCTCCATGTCGCGCCAGGAAACGGGCGTCAGTGTGAGGCGGGCGGTGCGGAGGATATGCAGGCTCATGGATGATCTATCAGAAACATCCTGAAGTGAATTTGTAAAATGGAAGCCGGCAGAATGTCTGGTGTCTGTTTTCGAAAACAGGCCATCTGAAGCTTTTTGAAAAAAGCTTCACCAAAAACATTCTGGTGTTTTACAGGAACATTTCCTGCAATTGCCGAGAAACAGGCCGGGATCAAAGTGACTGCGTCCCTTTGTGGGGACGGGGCAACGCCCCGTAAAACCACCCCGCCCGAAACCGGCTTATCGCGCCAGCGGACGATACTTGATCCGGCTCGGCTCGACCGCAGCATCGCCCAGACGACGCTTCTTGTCTTCCTCATACGCCTGGAAGTTACCCTCGAACCACTCGACATGGCTGTCACCCTCAAAGGCGAGGATATGCGTGGCGAGACGGTCGAGGAACCAGCGATCATGGGAGATGATCACGGCGCAGCCCGGATACTCGGCCAGCGCGTCTTCCAGTGCGCGGAGCGTATCGACATCGAGATCGTTGGTCGGCTCATCGAGCAGGATGACGTTACTTTCCTTGCGAAGCATCTTCGCAAGGTGAACGCGGTTACGCTCACCACCGGACAGCACGCCGACCTTCTTCTGCTGGTCAGCGCCCTTGAAGTTGAATGCGCCGACATAGGCACGCGACGGAACCGCGCGCTTGCCAAGATAGATCACGTCCGTGCCGCCCGAAATTTCTTCCCAGACAGTCTTATTGTCGTCGAGACTGTCGCGTGACTGGTCGACGTAACCGAGTTCAACCGTGTCACCGATGGTCAGCTTGCCGCTGTCCGGCTGCTCCTGCCCGGTGATCATCTTGAACAGCGTGGACTTACCCGCGCCGTTCGGTCCGATCACACCGACAATGCCACCTGGCGGCAGTTTGAAGTTCAGCTTGTCGATCAGCAGATGGTCGCCGAAGCCCTTCGTCAGGTCTTCCGCCTCGATCACCACATTGCCCAGACGCGGGCCGGGGGTGATGACGATTTCCGCCGTGCCAGCAGCCTTCTCGTTGCTCTTGGCCAGCAACTCTTCGTATTTGGTGATACGGGCCTTGCTCTTCGCCTGACGGGCCTTCGGACTGGAGGCAATCCACTCCTGCTCGGCGGCAAGGGCGCGCTGGCGGCCGCTCTCTTCCTTCTCTTCCTGCGCCAGACGCTTGCGCTTCTGTTCCAGCCACGAAGAGTAGTTGCCTTCGAACGGATAGCCGCGACCGCGCTCGATCTCGAGAATCCAGTTGGTCACATTGTCGAGGAAGTAACGGTCATGGGTGATGACCATGACGGTGCCTTCGTAGTCACGCAGGGTCTTTTCGAGCCATGCCACGCTCTCGGCGTCGAGATGGTTGGTCGGTTCGTCAAGCAGCAGCAGATCAGGCTTTTCCAGCAGCAGACGGCACAGCGCGACGCGACGGCGCTCACCACCGGAAAGCTTATCGACGGGGCTGTCGGCAGGCGGGCAGCGCAGTGCGTCGAGCGCGATTTCCAGCTTGCGGTCGAGTTCCCAGCCATCGCCCGCATCGATCTTCTCCTGAAGATCAGCCTGCTCGGCGAGGAGCGCGGTCATTTCGTCCTCGTCCATCGGCTCGGCGAACTTGGCGGAGATCTCGTTGAAGCGGTCGACCGCCTTCTTCAGGTCGCCGAAACCCTGTGCGGCGTTTTCACCGACCGTCAGGTTCGGGTCGAGCTTCGGCTCCTGTTCGAGATAGCCGACCTTCACGCCTTCAGCGGCCCAGGCCTCGCCACCATATTCCTTGTCGATCCCGGCCATGATCTTGAGCAGGGTCGATTTACCGGCGCCGTTGACGCCGAGAACGCCGATCTTGGCGCCGGGCATGAAGGACAGGGTGATGCCCTTGAAGACTTCGCGACCGCCCGGATAGGACTTGGTCAGGTCCTTCATCACATAGACATATTGATATGGCGCCATGAGACGAAACTCCGTGACAGTAATGGAAGGACCGGCCCTGAGATGGCCAGAGAGGGCGAACATCGGGCGGGCTTTGGACCCGGCCGATGGAGACGCCTGCGCCCGGCAGGACTTGAACCCGCAACCAAGCCGTTATGAGCGGCCCGCTCTAACCAATTGAGCTACGGGCGCGCAGGCGGCTCATCAATTCGCGCAACCCAACCCATTTTGCAAGCGTCCAGTGCAAGGAAATATGTCTGTCTTGGCAAGAAAGCGGCACAGGGCTACGCTTCGCCCGCAATTTATCCATATGGAGCAGGACGATGGACGTCTCGAAACTTTCCCCCGGCAAGGACGTGCCGAACGACATCAACGTCGTGATCGAGATCCCGCAGGGGTCTTCCGTCAAATATGAGATCGACAAGGAAAGCGGTGCGCTGTTCGTCGATCGTTTCCTGTTTACGCCGATGGTCTATCCGGCGGCCTATGGCTTCATCCCGAACACGCTGGCTGCTGATGGCGACCCGGCAGACGCCATGGTCCTCACACCGCGCAACGTTGTTCCGGGCTGCGTGATCCGCGCCCGTCCGATTGGCGTCCTGCTGATGGAAGACGAGGCCGGTCAGGACGAGAAGATCCTGTGCGTGCCGCACGACAAGATCCACCCGCAGTTCTCCAAGGTCGAGAAGATCGAGGACCTGCCCGAGATCCTGATTCAGGAAATCGAGCATTTCTTCACGCGCTACAAGGATCTGGAGAAGGGCAAGTGGGTGAAGGTCACGGGTTGGGGCGACAAGGCCCGCGCCGGTGAGATCATCAAGGCGTCCCTTGAGGCTGCGAAGAAGTAATTTTTCTTGCGCGTTCAGTGATGGAAACACCCTGCTTTCGGTTTGAAAGCAGGGTGTTTTTTATTCAGGAGGAGGGGGACTTTATTTGCTCCTAAATCAAGCTTGATCAGGAGTATTCAGTAAATTGACAGGAGAACTCTCATCTGCAGGAGTTGTGCATATTCAGGCATCTGTCCATTAGGGCAATGTGAATACACGAGGGGCGATATGGCTGAGAAGATAGCGTGATGCCGGAGCGCTGAGATGTCCGAAGTCTACTGCCGTCAGATCAGTAGCGCGATCGGACAGCCGAGTGAGACATTGTCCGTCCGGGCATAATATGGCCTGCGAGGAAATGTATTCGGCGTGAGAGTTGTGAAAGGTTGCAAGAAAGCGCTTTTCAAACATTACGTTTAACTCATCCAGACCGTAAGTCATTCTTGGCGGCGGCAGGATGTGATAGGTATCATAATACCGTAAAATCTGATCTTTCAGAAAAGACTGCCATCTAGGGAAGGTGCCAACAATCACGATGCGGCTGTGGGGAGAAACAGCAAAAATATCGTCTATCGTCCCGCTCATCAGGGGGGCGGTCTCGACCGGGTCACTGTCGGCGTTGGATCCGAAGACATACCATGACAGCACCACGATATCGGGCTGGTAGCGTTTGATCATGTTCAGATGAGTCGCATTGACGCTGGCGAGAGGAAGTCCGATGTCGGACCGTCCTGAAGAAGGTTTTGTGAAAGGTGGCGCGTTGCCATCCGTAAGCTGGGTCAGCCCGTAATTGGGGTAATACAGATCACGCTGATGACTCAGGCCGGGATAAAGAGCGGCGGCGTAGGAGTCGCCGATCAGAAAGATATTATGCTGTCGCAGATCCAGACATTTGTGGGCCCACCACTCTTTTTCTGTAACGAAATGGCAGACACCCACGCGAAGGTTGGCGGGATAACCATAAAATTTATAGGGATTCTCCATGGCGCGCAGTGATGTAATGAGAGAAGGGGCCTGAGGGCGTAAGGAACAGAAGCCGCCTGCACGCCATGTGCCATAGCCGGCTGCGGCAATGAACAGCAGCACCATGACAATAAAGCGTGTCTTTATACGACTGGAGCCACCATACCGTGTCGGTCGTTCCACATATCGCCATGTCAGGGTCGCCAGCAGAAAAGCCAGAAGGAGATCGCCGGTTCTGACCCAGGCATCTGCCTGTCCATTGGTGAGAATGAGCGAGAAGACCAGAAGCGGCCAGTGCCACAGATAGAAGGAATAACTGATTTTTCCGATCAGGCGCAGACCGGAGATTTTCAGGATGTACCGATTGGCCAGACCATTTTCGCCAGAGCCGATCATCATGGCGGCGCCAAGAACAGGCAGCAAGGCTGCATATCCGGGAAAGTGCATCCGGGAGTTGAAGCCAAAGAAACTGGTCGCCAGAAACAGGATGCCGGGGAGAGACACATCAGGAATGCTGCCTGGACGAACCATCATGACGAAAGCCAGCAAGATACCGACACCCATTTCCCACAGGCGTGTCAGCGGCGAGTAGAAGACCAGATCACTATGGGTGGCGCTCAGAAAAACATTCGCTCCGAACGACAGCGCGGTCAGGAAGAGCAGGACGGTACAGCCTGTTTTCTGGTTTTTGCGGAACAGCAGAAACAGAAGAGGACAGAGAATGTAGAACTGTTCTTCAACACCCAGACTCCACAAATGAAGCAGGGGTTTGGTTTCGGAGAGTGTGTCGAAATATCCGGCTTCATTGAGGAGAACCAGATTGTCGGAAAAGAGCGCTCCTGCGGCAATATGACGCGCTGTAAGCGCGAGATCGCCGCATTCCATCAGCAGAGCGCTGCCTCCAAAGACTGCCAGCAGCACACAGACAAGAGGGGGAACAAGACGACGGATACGTTTTTCATAAAAGAGACAGGTATTGAAGCCATTCTGATGCAGTTCTGTCAGGCTGATCCGGCCAATCAGAAAGCCTGAAATGACGAAGAAAACATCGACCCCGCAAAAACCACCTGGAACAATTTCTGGAAACGCATGAAAGATCAGCACGGCAAGCACGGCGAGAGCCCGTAGCCCGTCAATATCCTGACGATAGGCAAAAGCCTGTCGTATCTGTGTCATTGCAGTCTTTCGTGGGATTGGTTAGCTGGCCAGCCTGAGTAGAAGACTTCATTCGGATATGCGGGAGTGATGGCTGAAATTCCAGGCGGTTTCAAGGGAGGTGAGGCAGGACATGGGCGTCTTGCTGCCCCCTGCTGGGAGCGTAACGACATCTCATGGAACAACGGGTAGTCTGTCATGGAAACCACTGGGAGCAGGTCTGACTGATGCAGGTGATGAGAAGGAAGGGGCAGGGGAGCCTGATACAGGCACTGGCCTGTCTCTCTGTTCTGGTAACGCTTTCAGCCTGCTCGCCGGTCTCCATCCACCGCCTTAGTCTGATCGACGCTTACAAGGAGCGCACCCGTAGCGCGCTGGAGACGGATCAGTTCAGCGCCTCGACCCACACGGTTCTGCAACGGCAGAACCTGCTTGCGGTCTGGAAAACGAAGCCGGAAAAAGCGCTTGCTTCTCTGAGGTTGGCCACACAGGAGGGGTTCTATTCCAAGGATGTGTCGTCCCAGATATTTGCTCTGGCGGAGCTGAACTATCTTCTGGCGCGTCGCCACCATGACCCGGCCCTGTTCATGATGGCGGCCCTGTATGCCTATGCCTATCTGTCGCCCGATGCGCCGGAGAAGGAACGCCCGAGCCCGTATGACGAGCATTTCCGTCAGGCGTGCGATCTCTACATGCTGGCTCTGACGGAGGCGCTCGGCTCCCCGGCTCGAGTGGGCTCGCAGGTCTGGACGCTGCCCGTCGGCCAACTGGAATTGCAGGCCAATCCGAACGATCTGAACTGGCACGGTCACACCCTGACGGATTTCCGCCCGACAGCCCGTTTTGCAGTCAGCGGATTGAACAACATCTATTCCGAACCCGGACTGGGTGAGCCGCTCGCCGCCATTCCACAGATGAACGCGGGGGAGACGCACTCCTTCCAGATTTCGGACAAGATGCGTGTGCCTGTCAGTCTTTTCATGGAGATTGACCATTCAAGGGAACAGGTTCTGTCCGATCATATGGTGGGTCGCATGGTGCTGACCGCCAGTGATAACGCCACGGAACGCCGCGAGGACAGCCATCAGGTCCCGTTACAGTATGATCCCACCACAGCCCGCGCCGTCAGCCTGAGTGAATCCGTCGACTGGTCTGCGGAGTATATCGGTTTTCTCAATGGCCGTTATTTTGACAACCACAAGAGACTTCAGCTTGCCGCAATCGAACCCCACAGAAAGGGGCGCATGCCGGTTGTGCTGGTTTATGGGACGGCGTCCAGCGCAGGGCGCTGGGCCAACATGATCAATGATCTGCTGGCGGACCCTGAAATCCGCAAGCATTTCGAATTCTGGGTTTTCTCCTACGGCACGGGAAATCCCATTCCGTATTCCGCTGTCCAGCTCAGGCAATCCTTGCAGGAAGCCATCCAGAATCTGGGGGGCATGCAGGCCGACCCGGCGCTTGGCCATATCACCCTGATCGGGCACAGCCAGGGCGGTCTTCTCTCCAAGATGCTGGTCATCAATGCAGAAAACCGTCTCTGGGACGGGCTCATTTCCGTGCCGCTCGATCAGTTGAATCTGACGTCGAGAACCAGGGATATGCTGAGAGAGGCCCTGTTCCCATCGGCAATGCCGGAAGTGAAGAATGTGGTGTTCATCTCGACCCCGCAGCACGGCAGTTATCTGGCGACGCTTTCCGTGTCACGCATTCTGGGAAGAATGATAACATTTCCTTTGACTGTCACGCATGTCCTGAACCAGCTTGTGCAGGCGGATGATGCGTTGCGGCTGGATATGAGCCCCTGGCGTGTCGCCAGTGTTTACGGCATGTCGCCGCAGAGCAGTTTCATCCAGTCCCTGTCAGCCATTGAGGTGTCGCCTGATGTCGAGGCGCATTCCATCATTCCGGTAACGGGAGATGGTCCCTCTCCGACCGCCAGCGACGGTGTCGTGAATTATGAAAGCGCGCATGTTCCCTATGTGAATTCCGAACTGGTTGTGAAACATTCGGAACATTCCACCCAGTCGAACCCGGTGACGATTGCGGAAGTCCGACGCATCCTGTTCGAGCAGATTCTGGAAACCTCCAGCGATCAGCCGCCTTCGGGTGATATGGCGAAAAGGAACATCATGCGTATCGGTGGCGAATATGTGCCGACCGGGAGAAGCTGGAAGTAATGCTCGGGAAAGTCGGACGATGGTGCCTGTATCTGGCCTGCGGCGTGATGCTGCTGTTTGGTATGGCGGCGTTCTGGTATTCGACCATTCTGCCTGGCTGGCTGCGTGTCGGCCTAGCCTTGCTTTTTCCTGTTCTTTTCGTCGTGTGCCTGCGGTGGAAAGGAAAAATCCGTCTGGCTGGCTGTGCCGTTCTCCTGACCAGTTTCTGGGGGTGGTATCTGACTGACCCGCCCCGTAATGATCGCATCTGGGCGGGTGAATACGCCATTCCGGCTGATACGCGGATTGACGGACATATCGTACATGTCAGTCATGTCCGGAATTTTACTTACAAAACCGAGAGTGATTACAAACCGTCTTACTATGATGCTGATTATGACCTCGACAAACTGTCCGGGGTAGATCTTGTCACGTCCTACTGGGCGGGTGACGCCATAGCCCATGTTTTCCTGTCATTTGGCTTCAGTAACGGACAGCATCTCGCCATATCGATCGAAACCAGAAGACAGAAGCGCTTTTCCTATTCGACGATTGCCGGTTTCTTTCATCATTACGAACTGTTTTACGTGACGGCCGATGAGCGTGATCTGATCGGCGTCAGAACCGATATCCGTAAGGAGCGTGTCTATCTTTATCCGTTGCAACTGGCTCCACAGACGGAACGGCGTCTGTTTCTCAGTTACCTCACCGAGATTCATACTCTGAAGACGCATCCCCAGTGGTACAACACGCTGACGGATAATTGTACGACCGGCATCCTGCAACGCGCCGATGCGCACTGGCGCTATCGTCTGGACTGGCGCGTGCTGCTCAGCGGCTATACTGCTTCTCTGGCGTATGATCTCGGGTTTCTGGATCACAGATATGATTTTCCGACCCTGAAAAGGATGAGTCTTATCCGCAGACCGAAGGACGCCCGTCCGGATTCAGATTATTCTCAGGAAATCCGGGAGAACAGGCCGCTGCGTGAAAGCGTGGATGCTCCGTGATGCAGGTGATCTCCGGTGTGGACGGCGCATCGGAGTTCATCTTTTCCAGCCAGTCTTCTGATCCCTGACACTCCCTGCACAAAGTTTTTTTACTATGCGACCCCCGTTTTTTCAGCCAGAGGAAGTGGACAAATTTTCAAAACATCCCAGCCTCTGCAGGGATGTGTTCTGGAGAGTCCTATGGGTGATTTTCAGCCCACTTACCGGAAGCTCGGCCTGCTTGATGGCTGGCGTGTTCTGGTCGCGTTGCTCTGCCTGCTCATTGGCGCAGGTCTTGCCGCGGGTGGTTTCAATCTCGTCATGCTTGGCGGCTCGCTTTACTATCTGTTCGCGGGCCTCGGTTACATCGTCCTCGCCATTCTTCTGGTACTGAAACAGCGCATCGCGTTGCCTTTCTCGATCGGCGTCTTTGTCGCGACTGTCCTGTGGGCTTTCTTTGATACGCCGGAGTTCGGCTACTGGGCGCTTCTGCCACGCCTCGTCGTCCCGACCATCCTGTTCGTCCTCAGTCTGTGGGCTACGGCCACGCTGCAGTCTTTCGCGCCGAAGACACGCAAGCAGAGCGTACTGGGTGGTCTGGCGCTGACATGCTGCCTGCTGCTTACCCTGTTCGAGGCGTTCTCGCCTCATGGCGCGATCCACAATGATACAGGCTTCAGCAAGCTGCCGCCTCTCACTGTCGCAAAAGAGGATGTCCCCGAGGACTGGCAGTATTTCGCCCGTAATGAGCACGGCACGCGCTATGTGCCCTACAGCCAGATCACACCCGAGAATGTTGGTCGTCTTCAGGTGGCGTGGGTCTATCACACAGGCCGTCGTCTGACTGGCGCGGGCACAGGGGTCGATGAAAACACGCCGCAGCAGATCGGCAATGTGCTGTATTCCTGCACGCCGGAAAATCTGATCACGGCTATCGACGGTGATACCGGCAAGGCGCTCTGGAAGTTTGATCCGCAGGCGCACTCGGCCGAGCATGTCACCTGTCGCGGCGTCGGCTATTATGACACCGATAGGGACCAGACGCTGTCCGCTGAAGACAAGGCGGTCGATCCGGATGCTCCCTGTCGTCAGAGCATCATTGTCAACACGGTCGATGCCCGTCTGATCGGGCTGGATGCCCACACCGGCAAGCTGTGCCCGAAATTCGGGAACAATGGCGTTGTCGATCTGAAGCCACGTATGGGACCAGTGGAGAACGGCAAGCGCTATCATCCGACGGGTATTCCTGTGGTGATGGGCCATACGGCCGTCATCGGCGGCTGGGTGCGTGACATCGTCCATGGCGAACCGTCCGGTGTGGTCCGCGCCTATGACGTGCGCACTGGCGCACTCGCATGGGCCTGGGATGTCGGTGATCCGGACAACGCCAATGCGGCAGACCCAAGCAAGACCTACACGCTGGAAACACCCAACGTGTGGACCATCCCGACCTATGACCGCGCTCTGAACTTTGTTTATCTGCCGACCGGCAACGGTCCACCAGATTACTGGGGCGGTGACCGTGATGCCGTGAAGGAGAAATTCGGCGCGGCCATCGTCGCCGTCGATGCCTCGACCGGCCAGACGAAGTGGGTTTTCCAGACCGTGCATCACGATGTCTGGGACTATGACCTTCCTTCCCAGCCGGTTCTGTTTGATGTGACCAACAAGCAGGGCGAGACCGTTCCCGCCCTGATCCAGACGACCAAGACTGGTAACATCTTCGTCGTTGACCGTCGCACGGGCCAGCCGGTGACAGATGTGGTGGAAAAGAAAGTCGCCACACAGCCGGTGGCGGAGGGGGAGCATCTTTCTCAAACGCAGCCTTTCTCGGTGGGGATGCCTGAAATCGGCGCCAAGCCGCTGACGGAAAGCTCCATGTGGGGTGTCAGCACGTTCGACCAACTCTACTGCCGCATCATGTTCCGCAACTCGGTCTATGAAGGGGCGTTCACGCCGCCCGGCGAGAAACCCTACATTGAATATCCGAGCCTGCTTGGTGGCATGAACTGGGGTGGCGTCTCCATCGACGAGGCGCGCGGCCTGATGTTCGTCAACGACATGCGCATGCCATTGCGCATGATGCTGGTGAACAAAAAGAACGCCTCGCGCTACAAGATTTCGATGGACGAGGTTCCGGGCTTCATGGGCACGCTGCGTCCGCAGGTGGCTGGCCCCTATCAGGGCGTCCGCATCGACATCTTGCAATCGCCGCTTGCCGTGCCCTGCAACACACCGCCTTTCGGCACGATGAGCGCCATTGATCTGCGCAGCAAGAAGCTGCTGTGGCAGGTGCCGCTGGGCACGGTGAAGGACACCGGTCCAATGGGTCTGAAGACACACATGGACGTGCCGCTTGGTCTGCCGACGCTTGGTGGTCCGACAGCAACGGCGTCCGGTCTGGTGTTCTTTGCTGGTACGCAGGACTATTATCTGCGTGCGCTGAACTCGCTCACGGGTGAGGAAGTATGGAAGGCGCGCCTGCCTGCCGGTGCTCCAGCGGCTCCGCTGGTGTTTCGCTCTCCGAAAACGGGCAAGGAATATGTGGTGATTTCAGCTGGCGGCATGAGCCATTCGCCGGATGTGAGCGACGAGATTATCGCTTACACATTGCCGGATGATGCGACGGCGCATTGATTAACCAAAGTTTTTGGTGAAGCTTTTTGAAAAAAGCTTCAGGGAACGTCGCCTTTTTGAAAAAGGCGACCCCCAAAAACTTCCTCTTGTTTCAGGGCGGATATCCCACCGGGATATCCGCCCTTTCCATATCAGGCGTTCAGATAGATGGTTTTTGTATCCACATAGGCTTCAAGCCCGTGCTGACCATCTTCGCCGCCGAGACCGCTTTCGCCATAGCCGTTGTCACACCCGTCAGCAGGGTTGGCGCATAAAAACAGCCCTTGTCATAAATACCACCTGTCAGACGCTTGCCGCCAATTTCCAGCTTCGCCCCCTGAGAGACCGCTTTTTCAACGATCTCATGCACCTTCTTCAGTTCATCCTCGCTGACCTTCGACCCCATGTCCGTTGCTGGGTCCATCGGATCACCGACTTTCAGCGCCTTGATTTTCTCACGCAGTTTCTCGGCAAACTGGTCGTAGATGGCCTCATGCACATAGGTGCGTTCATTGCTGGTGCAGATCTGTCCCGCATTGCCAAAGCGCGCCACGACAGCGGCTTCGACCGCCTTGTCGAGGTCGGCGTCATTCATGACAATGAACGGCGCCTTGCCGCCCAGTTCCAGCCGCACTTCTTTCAGGTGTTCGGCGGCAGCGGTCATGATCTTCTTACCGGCAGGTGTCGAACCGGTCATGGTGATCAGTCTCGTGTCCGGGTGTGCGACAATCGGCACACCCACTTCCGGTCCATCGCCGGTCACGATATTGACCGCGCCCGCCGGAATGCCCGCTTCCTCCACCAGCTTCGCCAGCGCCAGCGCGGAAAGCGGTGTCAGTTCATGCGGCTTGAGAACGATGGTGTTGCCTGCCGCAATCACCGGAGCGATTTTCCGGGCACAGAGCGCCAGCGGGAAATTCCACGCAGCAATGGCGCCGACGACGCCATGTGGCACTCGGTCAATCAGGATCTTTTCGCCCGGACGCTCTCCGGGGATGATCTCGCCTTCAAGACGACGGGTGTTTTCCGCGGCGAAACGCAGCAGGGCGATGGCGAAATCAACCTCTCCTGTGCCTCCTTCAGCGTTTTTCCCATTTCGGAGGTGATGGTTCTGGCAAGCGTTTCTTTGTCGCGTGCAACCAGATCACGCAATTTATACAGCGCATCGGCACGTTTGGATGCGGGGGTATCACGCCAGGCCGGAAACGCTTTTCTGGCAGCCTCTACCGCAATCTTGACGTCCTGCTCCTGCCCTCGCGCAGCCTCTCCGACAACATCACCGGTCGCCGGATTGCGGATTTGCGTCCATTCGCCGCTGGCGGGTTTTGTCCAGGAACCATCAATAAAAAGGTTATATCGTGTCTGGGAAGGCATGCGTAAATCTCTGCTTCTGAAATCTTGTAAAATGCGATTTCGGCTCAGGGTCATTTTACCGACAGCATGGTGTCGAAGACCGGAACCAGCCCGTCAGGAAACGGGAAACCGCCTTGCGTCCGCCATGACGACGGACGCACATATTTTTTCTAACTTTGCAAAACAGGGATCGTTCCCTGACGTGCATGCATGACTGCTTGAAACAGCCTGCAAGGTAGGGAAATCATTCAGATCCTGAAAAAATCAGCATATTTTTCAGGCTTGAAACCGATGACCAGTGTTGAGGCTTCCAGAACTGGACGGCGGATCATCGAGGGATTGTCGATCATGAGCTGAATGGCTTTTTCTTCAGTCAGGTCTGCCTTGTCTGCATCAGGCAGCTTCCGGAATGTCGTGCCGGAGCGATTGATCAGTTCTTCCCATCCCACTTTTTTGACCCAGTCGAGCAGACGGGCGCGATCCACGCCTTCCTTCTTGTAGTCATGAAACGTGTAAGCAATGTCGTGTGCATCCAGCCACGCCATCGCTTTTTTCATGGTGTCACATGATCTGATTCCATAAATCGCAACGGTCATCATTCAGAATCCTTGAAATGGAGCTTGAAATTTAAGGTCTAAAAAGAATTTGTAAATTATTGGCAGGATCAATGTGACCTTGCATCAGGAGGCGCGAAGACGCTGCCGCAACGCCTGCACTTCCGCCGTAAGATGAGAAATCAGAAAATCTTTTGTGCTGTGACGAACAAACCGTTCATAGGCAGGAGCTGCGGCCGTATAACCATTCCATTCTCCTCCACACAAGGGGTCCATGAGCAGGGCATCAAAACCTATTGGAACGGCTTCCTCGTCTGACGGCGGGGTATAACCGAAGAGAGCGTAGTCCCGCCGATAAAACCTCATGAGAAGCGCCTTCATCTTCTGCTCAATGTCTGCTGAAAGGCTCTCTGTCATCGATACAGGCATGGGTGGCAGAGTATCGACTGCCTTGAAAAAATCGTCACTCATGCCGCAGATCATTCCGACGGCCCTCAGGTCCTCAGGCAGGGATTCAGTGCGTACGATAAAATCGGCATATCTCTTGTTGCCAAGGTGTGTGAAACGAAATTGCGGAATGAAATGAACATAGCGGGGATCATATGAAATCCGCACTTCATCGAGTTCTTCCAGAACCTGAAGCGCATCCTGCTTCCTGTGCTGCTTCATATGCTCTTTCAAAGAGCTCACGAAACGGCTCCATGGATCACGAACAACAGCGATAACCGTGCAGGAGCGGATCTGATCCCACTCTTCTGTCTGACACAGGATATGGAGCGGTATATGGGCCTGATCGACCCATTCTCCCGTCGTGCGGAGCCATGTCCAGTCCCACCATGGTCCTGTGGCGGCGAGTGATGAAAATGCTTTCCGGAGTGCTTTTCCACCACATTTTGGCGTGTGGAGAATCAGCGTTCTGTCATTTTCGAGCAGGATCATCGTACATTCCTACAGCCCGGTCGGCACATTACGGTTCCAGCCTGTCACGAGTTGATGATTGTCGATTTCGCATGCTCGTTTCTGGAGATGCAGAGAGAGGGAAAGCAGCAGAAAGCATCTATCTTCTCATAGTGATGGCACATCACATGATCGAGCGATGTGTTGCGCAGCGTCTCGTTGGTCCTGCGATGCCAGTATTCTGCATTCTGAAGCGGCAGGCAGAGATCGAGAAGACGCCGCGCTCCTTTGGGGGATATGGCATACCCACAGATACCCAGCGCCTTGAACAGTTTGAAGGGAGACGCGTTGACAGGCCGACTGCGATAACGCTCCACGCCAAGACGCATCAGCGTCTGGTTGAAGTT
This sequence comes from Acetobacter aceti NBRC 14818, assembly GCF_000193495.2. NCBI lineage: Bacteria > Pseudomonadati > Pseudomonadota > Alphaproteobacteria > Acetobacterales > Acetobacteraceae > Acetobacter > Acetobacter aceti. Next base: position 2,387,677 of record NZ_AP023410.1, read on the forward strand.
TGCGACGCAATAGGTGACGCCCGGCAGCAGATCAAAGACAAGATTGACGTCGTAATTATAGCCCCAGAGGATGATATCCCACTCATTTTCAAGGGATTCTATGATTCTTTTGGATTCTTCCTGAAAGTTGCTACTCAGAATGGCGTCGTCTTCAAAAATGGAGACTGCCTGCTCATTTTCCACGACAGCATTCCACAGCAGAATGTGGGAAAGCGCCGAGCCAACAGCGCCACGACTGTAGCAGAGGTCGGGTGCAATAAGGCCCGCCGACTGTAATTCCTGCATGTCGAGTGTCTGACCGTCGATCGCACTGAAACGCCCGATGTCTGCAATAGAACCGTTCATCTGACAGAAGCTGTCATAACGTTCTACGTCACAGTCGCGATTGATCACCATCAGTTTCATATGCACGGCACCCGAATTTTTTTTCGGATTTGATCTTGGCCCTGAATATTAAAGGTAATTCTAAGGATCAGGCGAACATTACATTTCGTTTCAAAATATTATAGATTGATGTTTTTCTGCTGCCGCCCTCAACTCTAAAAGATTTACACAGCGGCTTTATGTGATCTCTGGTGCGGATGACGCCGAGCGATCTGTCGCTGCGAGCCGTGTTTACCTCTGGAAAAAATGAGATCCGGCCCGCTTCTGATCCTGCATGTCTCGTCGTATTCAGAGAGGAGAGCAGCCTCATGAACGAACACAGCATCTCACTTCCGCTCCCTCACCTGTGTATGATTTATGCACAGAAATGCCGCTGACCTACTCAGTCAAAGTGCATTTCACCCTAACTTAATGCGGCACAAAAAACTTCAAGACAGAAGCGGCTGCGATAAATCCGACGGTGCTCATGGCCCATATGGCGACGAACCACCCGAACCGGCGCAGCGGACTGCGGGGGGCTTTCTCCCCCCGACCGGAAACGATGGCGTCAGTGATACGCATCGGCTTCTGTGACCTTTCCGCGGAAAACACGATAGGAATAGATTGTATAGGTCAGGATGATGGGCAGCAGAATAGCTGTGCCAACCAGCTGGAACGCCTGACTCGAAGGCGGCGAGGACACATCCCACAGGGTCAGGGACGGCGGCACCATATAGGGGAAAATGGAAATCCCCAGACCGGTGAAGCAGAGAAAGAACCAGCCCAGCGCGCAGAGAAATGGCGTAACTGGGTGTTCCCTCTGCAATCCGCGGACAAACAGGAACCCCAGCAGCATGACCAACAGAGGCACGGGCGCGACAAACACGATGTTCGGCCAGTCTGTCCACCGCACGAGATACGGCTCATGGAGCATGGGCGTCCAGAGACTGACGGCGATGATGCCGAGGAACAGACCGATAGCCAGACGCCGCGCCCAGAAGCGACAGCTTGCTTCCAGCACACCTGTGGTGCGCCAGACCAGCCAGCAAGCGCCAAGCAGGGCGTAACCGCACATCACGGACAATCCGCAAAGAATGCTGAAAGGCGTCAGCCAGTCGAGCGGACCGCCGTTGAAAGCGCCTTTTGTTACGGACACGCCCTGAATGATACCGCCCAGAATGGCGCCCTGACAGAAAGCAGCGATAGCAGATCCTCCAAAGAAGGCCAGATCCCAGAGAGCAGAACGCCCGCTATCGCGTGTCATGATACGGAATTCGAAAGCGACTCCGCGAAAGATCAGCGCCAGAACCATCAGAAGAATTGGAAGATACAATGCCGGCAGCAGTGTGGAGTAAGCTCCGGGGAAGACGCCATAAAGCGTAGCGCCCCCGAGAATCATCCAGGTTTCGTTGCCGTCCCATACGGGGGCGACAGTATTGACCATGACATCCCGTCGGCCCCGATCTCGCTCGACGGCGAACAACATGCCGATCCCGAGGTCGAAGCCATCCAGAATGACATAGATAAGGATTGCGGCGGCCAGGATCACCGTCCAGATGACCGGTAGCCAGTAAGCTGCACCACTCATTTTATCGCGCTCCGTGGTCTGGAGAGGAAAGAACGGTTTCTGGATGAGACCGTGTGCCGAGAACCGAAGCCGTGCCCTGTTCGCTCAGATCATGCTCGCCTTCTTCCGGCTGACGGCTCAGCATGCGCAGAAGAATGCCGATCCCGGTGCCAAAGACGATGACGTAAACCACGACAAATGCCGTCATGGAGATGGCCATGCTGGGCAGCATGATGGGGGAAACGCTGTCAGCCGTTCTGAGCAGGCCATACACGGTCCATGGCTGACGTCCGACTTCGGTCGTGACCCAACCGCAGAGCAGGGCGAGAAAACCTGAAGGCGCCATGACCAGTGCCATTCTGTGCAGAAGCGGGCTTGTAAACAGCCTGCCACGCCAGCGCATATAGAGAGACAGGAAGCCCGTCGCCGCCATCAGCATTCCGAGCGCGATCATGATACGGAAGGTAAAGAAGATGATCGGCGACGGAGGCCGTTGATCTGCTGGAAAGTCCTTCATGCCCGGCACTTTGCCGTCAAGACTGTGCGTCAGGATCAGGGAACCTGCGAAGGGCAGCTTGATGGCGTAATCGGTGTGCTCGGTTTTCATGTTTGGGATGCCGAACAGGATTTCCGGAGCACGACTTTCCGTTTCCCAGTCGCCTTCGAGTGCGGCAATTTTCACCGGTTGATGTTTCAGCGTGTTCAGACCGTGTGCATCCCCGGCAAGAATCTGGAGCGGAGCCACGATGGTCGCCATCCACATGGCCATGGAGAACATGACTTTCACGGGCTGGCTGATGGGCTGCCCTTTCCGCTTGTCCCGCATCATGTGCCATGCGGCTGTGCCACCGATGATGAACGCGACAGACAGGAAGGCCGCCATGCCCATATGCACAAGGCGATAGGGGAAAGAGGGATTAAAGATGATCGCCAGCCAGCTTTCCGGCATGAAGCGTCCGGTTGCGGGGTCAATGCTGTAACCAGCGGGAGTCTGCATCCATGAATTGGAGGCCAGAATCCAGGTCATGGAGATCAGGGTTCCGACCGAGACGCAGCAGGTGGCGGCGAAATGCAGTCCGCGTCCGACCTTGTTCATCCCGAAAAGCATGACGCCCAGAAAGCCAGCTTCTAGAAAGAACGCCGTCATCACTTCATAGGACAGCAGAACTCCCGTAATCGGTCCGGCCTTCTGGGAAAAGACGGACCAGTTGGTGCCGAATTCGTAGGACATCACCAGTCCGGAGACGACGCCCATTCCGAACACCACGGAAAAGATCTTGATCCAGTAACGGTAGAGATCAAGATAGACCTGCTTGTCTGTCTTGAGCCAGAGCCCTTCCAGCACAGCTAGATAGGCAGCAAGTCCGATTGAAAAAGCCGGGAAAACGATATGAACGCCTACGGTAAAGGCGAACTGAAAGCGGGCCAGAAGCAGTGCTGATGCCGCGGAGACCATTCGGGCGCTCCTTAGAATTGTCGCATGAAGGTAATTCGCTTTATAACGTCTGACCGTTCGGACAAGTTGCATTGGAATTTTTATTTATATCAGATTAGTTTCTGCAAATAATAATCCATATCAGCAAAGAATCTTTTTGGTCGACTGATCTTCATGAGCTTGGGTAGCTTCGGCAGCGCCTTTATCTGCAGGGCAGAAAGTTTTTGGTGAAGCTTTTTTCAAAAAGCTTCATAGGTATTTCCATTTTGAAAAAAGGAAATACCCAGAAATCTCTTTTGATTCAGGCAGGCCCCCGTCAGGAAAGTCCGGCTCCCTGTGTTTCAAGCAGCAGGCGGAACATCTGAGAGCCGCAGCACATATAAAGTTCGTTCCGTTTTGGACCACCAAAGGTGAGGTTGGAGCATCCGAACGGCAGGCGGATCCACCCGATCAGTTTTCCGGCAGGGTTGTAACAGAGCACACCCGCCAATCCGAAGGGACCGGAGGCCCCGCACCATAGATTCCCGAAGACGTCTGCCCGGATACCGTCTGGAATCATATTGTGATTTTCAAGCATGAAAGAGCAGAAGACGCGGCGATTCCGGGGAAGGCCGTCCACCATATCGAACGCATAGATCACGCGTTGAGTGCCGCTTTGGGAAGAACCTGAAACCGTACCGGTGGCGTAGAAAATCTTCTGGTCCGGTGAAAAGCACAGACCATTCGGGGAGGGGACATCTTCCGGGGAAAGAACGGCTTTGATCTGGCCGTTCTGGCCATCGACCCGGAAAATATGAACGGCCTGCCGTGCATGACCAGCGAACTGAACGGGGACTTCGGTCCCAAGAGTCCAGCGTAACTTGCCAGTCGGATTGGCTCCATTGCCGGGAGAGTCCGGATGTCCTTCGATCAGAGTGTCGCCATAGGCCGGATCAGTAAACCATATGCTGTTGTCGAGTGGATTGACGATCACGTCGTTGGGGGAATTGAGCGGTTTTCCGTTGAACGAGTCCGCGATGACACTGCAACTTCCATCATGTTCCCAACGGATGACGCGCCGCATGTCATGTTCGCAGGTGATGATGCGACCCTGTGTGTCGAGGGTATTCCCATTGCTGTGGTAGCTTTCCTGCCGAAACACGGACAGAGACCCTTCACCTGATTCAGCAGGTGGAATCAGACGATATTGCTGACTGCGGATCGTATCGCTGAGCAGCAGGATACGGGCTTCTCCAAGCCAGGTCGGTCCTTCGAGCCAGCCGCCGCCTGTCAGAACACGCTGTATGGGCGTGTTGGGAAACAGCAGATCCTTGAAGGAGGGATCAAGACTGATGACATCCGGGTCTGGAAGGAAAGCCGTTGGAGCCCGTCCACTCCATGAACGGGGAGGCGATGACACGGTTGACGGCGGCTCGGGTGGTGCGGACGCCGCTTTCACGGTTGATGCGGCCACCATGCTGAGACCAGTAGCAAGAAATGTCCGTCGTCCGGTCAGTGTCGGCATGAATACAGTCTCCCGATTGGCTTCTCTGTTCGATGATCCGGACTGACGCGAGAGGCCCGGTTCTCTGGTCTCGGTGGAGTATGGTTTAAAACATCGAGAATTTACAGATCAATACATCTTGCGTTTTCAGCCTTTACAGTCCCAGCCTCTCATAATGGATCAAATACGCCATATCGGGGCGTGGTAAATCAGAGATGGGATCGCATGAAAACGGATGAGATTCTTCGTGAACTGGCGCCGCAGGGTGTCATCAGGACGGCGATCAATCTGGGTAATCCCGTTCTGGCATGTCGCGATGCGACAACAGGAGAGCTGGCTGGAGTCTCGGTCGATCTGGCGCAGGAGGTGGGTCGACGGCTGGGCGTAGGCATTGAACTCAGGCCATTTGATGCAGCAGGCAAGGTGACGCAGGCTGTTTCATCCGGCGAACTGGATATGATGTTTCTGGCGGTAGACCCGGTCCGGGCCACTGAAATCCTTTTTACCGCGCCTTATGTCGTGATTGAGGGAACCTATCTTGTCCGTGACGATGCGCCTTATCAGACCGTGGAGGATCTGGACCGCACCGGAGTTCGCATCGCTGTTGGAAAAGGAGCGGCTTATGACCTGTTTCTGACACGCCATCTGGAACAGGCTTCTCTAGAACGGGCCTCGACTTCGCCCGACGCCATTGCTCTTTTCGTGGAACAGAAACTGGATGCCGCCGCAGGGGTGCGCCAGCCTTTGACGGCTTATGCTGAGGAAAATCCCGGCTATCGAGTGCTTCCCGGACGTTTCACGGCGATCGAACAAGGGATGGGTGTGCCGAAAGGGCGCGAAATCGCGAGAGCCTGGTTGCAGGATTTTGTTGAGGACGTGAAAGGGAGTGGGCTGGTTAGAAAGTTACTTGATAAGCACGGACAGAATACGGCCAGTGTGGCACCGCCCGCCGGAGGGTGGCCGACTTTCTGATTGACGAGGTCTTACGTATCCGCCCTGAGAAAAACAGGTTCGTCAGTCGGCTGCCATGGACTGAAACGATGCATAACCTGCTCAAAACGACCCGAAGACGTAAATTCTCTGAGCCATGCTTGCAGACGGGGAATGTTTTGCGCTTCGAACCAGATTGAATCCGTTGCAGCAAACTGACGGACAAAGGGCGCAATGGCTGCATCCGTAAGGCCAAAATATGCTCCGCTCAGGAAATGCGCGGTTTCCAGCATCTGCTCCAGATCAAGAAGGCTCTGCAACGCTTCCTGACGGTGATAATGCGGATCGCTATTGTGACGGGTTGCATATTTGTAAAGATCGAGATGATGCTTGAAAGATGTGTCATTCCGTTCGATCAGATCGTAACGGGGTTTTGCCAGCCAGTTTTCAGGATCGGATTGGGAAAGCGCCCATTTCATGATGTCCAGGCTTTGATCAATGACGTGGTCCTTAGATAAAACGAGGACCGGAACAGTGCCTTTGGGCGATGCAGTCAGCATGGCCTCCGGTTTCGCCGCCAGTTTGATTTCCCGACATTCACAGTCAGTCCCACTGGACAGAAGGGCAAGACGCGCCCGCATTGCGTAGGGACAGCGTCGAAAAGTGTAGAGAACAGGAAATGTCATTTTTACACGTGGATCAGGTCTGAATGAGGTTTCGCGACTAGAGGCTTTCTTCAAGCGAAATACAGGAAAAACGTTTCAGATCGCACCTGAATTTCCCGCAAATTGACCCCAACAGAGATCTTGTAAATCCATCATACGTTTTTGGTGAGGTAGATCAGGAGTATATCCCAGAGAGCAGACACAAAAAAAGCCGCCCTGACGGACGGCTTTTCCAGACGGCATTGCTGCCAATCTTTAAATCACGCAGCCTTGAGATTGACTGCGGACTTCTTGCCATTACGGCCAGCTTCGATCTCGTATGAAATCTGCTGCCCTTCATTAAGCGAAGCCATGCCGGCGCGCTCAAGGGCTGTAATGTGGACGAACACATCCGGGGAGCCATCCTCCGGCTGAATGAATCCAAAACCTTTTGTAGAATTAAACCACTTTACGGTGCCTGTTGTCATAACGAGGCTCCTTTTTAACATGGTGGTCGCGCACAGAACACGTGCACAATCGTAACTTCCAACGGGACAAACTGACACAACGTGCATCAGCGACCCTCATATAGAGCATCCACCGAGGATGTTATTCACATAAAGGCGAGTGGAAAGCAAGAAAAATAATCACATTTTATCAGTCTGATAAAATAATAAATGTTACAGAGTGTGTTTATCCTTCGAAATGAGGCTTTTATTTTTTAGGTAATATTTTTCACTAGAGTGCAGCATATACTAACGAGTAAAAACAGGAGGAAGACATCCTCCGCCAAAATGATCTGAAGCAGGCACTTTCTGACAACGCCACGCCAAGTCTGCGAGGCCTGTCTCTGCGAAAAAAGCAATGCAGAACTTCATGGCGCTATTGCCGTCTGGAACCCCATCGCCCTTGAACAGAAAGCTTTGAAAGCCCATTTTCTTCCGCAGATCATTTGATCCGAATTGTTTGCAGGAGAATTATCCATGTCCTACGCGCTGCTTGATGCCGCCCGTGTCGCCAAGGCTGCCAAGACGTCCCTCGACGTGCTCAAGGCCGCCAATGAGTCCTCGGAAGCGCATCAGCGTAAAACAATCATGGTCGAGCGTATTGCAGCCCTTGCTCACGCGGCCTCAGAGTCACCAAAGAATGATGGCGTGACACTGACATCGGAAGAGTTCTGGCTGATCAGCCTCAACTGGTAACTGAAAGAGACCATACGAGAAGGAGCCCCTCCCATGGCGTTCACATTGACAAGCCCGGCTTTCAGCAATGGTGCCGTAATGCCTCAGGCGCAGGTCTATTCCGGCATGGGACAGACGGGGAAAAATCTGTCTCCTCCGCTGCAATGGGAAGGGGCACCTGCAGGAACAAAGAGCTTTGTTGTCACGCTCTATGATCCTGATGCTCCCACCGGTTCAGGCTGGTGGCATTGGGTGGTCGCCAACATTCCGGCCGATGTGACGTCGCTGCCGGAAGGTGCGGGTTCGGGCAAGGGCGGGCTGCCGCAGGGCGCGCTTGAGGTGCGGACCGACTTTGGCGTTCCTGGCTATGGCGGCGCGGCGCCGCCTCCCGGGCATGTGCATCGCTATGTGTTCACCGTGACCGCGCTGGATGTTCCAAAGCTTGAAGTGACTGCGGATTCCAGTCCGGCTCTTGCCGGTTTCATGGCGCATCATCACCGTCTGGCGTCGGCCCAACTGACCGTTCTTTACGGTTCTGGCGCAAAAAGCCCATAATTCCGTGATTATGATAAGGTGAGATGAAGTCTTTGGAGCGGGGTTGCTGTTCTTGCGCCCTGTTCCCACCTTAAACACAAGGTAGTCCGGTCGAGTGACCATGAGGGATCAAGCAGATGAATAGCCAGGAACGCGATCTGATATCTAACTTCATTGCGCGTGTCGGCGGAGCGCCGCAGGCCAGTGCCGGGAGTGTGCCATCCACCAACCCATCCCTGCCGCCGATTGATCCTGAAGCGGATGCCTTCATCGCCCAGAACTTCCAGAAATATCCGGAAGCCCGTTATCGCATCACCCAGATGGCGGTGGTGCAGGAAGCAGCGCTCGTCGAGGCCCAGAACCGTATCCGCGAGCTGCAGTTCCAGCTTCAGCAGGCGCAGCAGGCCCTGCAACAGGCCCAGCAGTCGAAAGGCAGCTCGGGCGGGTTCCTTGGCGGACTGTTCGGTGGCGGTCAGCAGCGTCCGCAGCAGGCTCCTCCTCCGGGTTGGGGTGGTCAGCCGGGTTATGCCCAGCAGCCACAGCCTCAGATGCAGCCCATGCCGCCCGGATTCCAGCCGGGTATGTTCCGGCAGGGTGGATCGGGCTTTCTGGGTTCAGCCCTGACAACCGCCGCCGGTGTTGCTGGCGGCATGATGGCGGCGAACGCGCTGGAAGGCCTGTTCAGCGGCCATCACGATGCCGGGGCCGCCGCCGGTGGCTGGGGCGCTCCCGATCAGACAGTCGTCAATAACTACTACGGTGATTCATCAGGATCCGGTGCGGCCGGCGCACCGGATCCGTTTGCTGGCGCAGGCACCACGGCTGATCAGGGCTTCGACGCTGGAGGCGATAGCGGCAGCAATGATGGTTGGGGTGGCGATGGCGGCGGCGACTGGGGTGGCGGAGATGATCAGTCGTTCTGATTGATCCTGCCGATTCTTCGGATCTGTCGCCTACACAAACATTACTGAAATGTGTTTTCTACGACCCGGTTCTCTGTGATGAGGATCGGGTTTTTCATTGGAGAAGCAGGGCTTGACTCCCTTTGCCGGGTTCGGAGCAATGCCCTGAAAAGAGTATCGGCAAACTCCACAGGCCCTTTCCAGTTTGTGAATCCATCAATCCTCCCAACCTGTCGTTCATCAGCTGCGCATCTGTGACTTCATCGCAACAGGCGGCGAAAAGGACCCGAGAAAGACAGCAGAGCCTCAACCTCCCGCGACGTTTCACGTTCACAACCGAGAAGACCAGCCGGATCGAAGCATGGAAGCGTGTTGATGCGGGTCATTCATACAATGGCAACTGATTGCATCCGGACAGCGACGTGTTAGACAGGACAATAGAAAGACGCTCAGAGAAGCATAATATGTTCGTCCTGCTGGCTGGCCTTGCGGTCCCGGAGAGGGATGACGGGGTAACGGAGAGACTGACGGGCATGGGCTCAGTGAAGGAAGACCTGCATCTGGAATCTTTTTCCGGTGTTTCGGGCCGTTCGGTGAAAACCCGCATTCGCGCTTTCCGTAACGGGACCCTGATGCTTGGGACGCTGGCTCTGGCTGGCTGTTCCTCCTGGGTGGCGCCCAAGCCGACCGACCCTGATGCGCTGGCTGAATATCAGGAAGCCAACGACAAGTATGAGCCGCTCAACCGGAAGATGTACAATCTTTCTGTGACATTGGATAAATATTCCATGCGGCCTGTCGCCAAGGCCTATGTCTGGGCCGTGCCGATTCCTGTGCGCAAGTCGCTCGGTAACATGGTCCAGACCATGAACGAGCCGGTTGTGTTCTTCAACGACGTCGGCGCAGGCAAGCCGCGCCGTGCGGGCGATGCCTTTGTCCGCTGGTGCATCAACATGGTCGCCGGTGTCGGAGGCTTCATCGATGTGGCGAAATATGCCGGCTATCCGCACCACGACAATGATGGCGGCCTGACCCTCGCCACATGGGGGATTGCGTCCGGACCGTATCTCTTCCTGCCCATGATGGGTCCTTCCACATTCCGAGACGGTATCGGCTACGGGCTGGATCAGGGACTGTCTCCGTGGAACTATGTTCCGCGCGGCTATGGCCTGCTGACGTTCAACTGGGCCTATAATATCATGGGTGTCATCAATACCCGGGCCAATCATCTTGATGATCTGGATCAGGTGCAGCGGGATGCGCTTGATCCGTATGCGACCATCAGGAGCGCGTATCAGCAGCAACGCAAGGCCATGGCGGAGGCTATCAAGAACGACCATCGGGCGACTGTTCCCGACTGGTACAATTGATCCGCCTTGAGAAAAATCCAGAAGAAGACCAGGGGCAGAGTTACCATGCAGATCAGTTTTACCCGTCGCTTCCTGCTCGGAACGCTTGTCGCAGCCGGTCTGGCATCAGGTGTTGCGCGCCCGGCTTCGGCTGAGCAATCGGCCACAGCTTTTGTTCACAGCCTCGGCGACCGTCTGGTTACTATCGTGAACAGTGACCTGTCGGGACCGCAGAAGAAGGAAAAGGTTCTTCCCATTCTGCAGAGCGACGTGGATGTCGATGCGATCGGCCGCTTCTGCCTTGGACGGTACTGGCGTACGGCGACCCCGGAGCAGCAGACCGAGTATCTGAATCTGTTCCGGCAGATCATGCTCAACAAGATTATCGACAACCTGGGTGACTATCGCGGCGTCAGCTTCACGATGGGAGGCACTGTACCCAAGGGTGAGGATCAGTCCGTTAACACAGTCCTGCACCGTCCGCATCAGGCGGATGCCAATCTTGAGTGGGTCGTCAGCAACAGCAGCGGCTCACCCAAGATTATCGATCTTCTTATCGAAGCCGCAAGCCTTCGCCTGACGCAGCGTCAGGATTATGCTTCCTTCATCCAGCAGCATGGCGGTCAGGTTTCCGCCATCCTAAATGCGCTGAAGATTCAGGTCGAGCGTCATAAAGCGCCCAAGGCCGACTGATCCGCTTTCACAATGCGGTGACGCAATGAGACGGCATCCTGTTCAGGGATGCCGTTTTTCTATGTCTGATTCTTCAGTCTCTTTCCGGGCCGGCGTTGTTTTCGGAACATGGAGCGACATCTGTAAAATGGGCTGAATCGGCGGAATTGTGCCCGTGACTCCGGATGCCACATCCAGATATCGGCTGATTGACCCCATCCAACACTGACGCAGCAGCAAAGGATCAGGCAGCAAGAAGAACAGGCGTCTATAGAGACGTCCTACTCGACTCATGACTGGTCGCAGGAAGTTCGGGGCGCTAAGGTTCCCGCAGAATTATCGTACCGAACCCTGTGAGTACGCCGTGCACCCGATCCTTCTTACCCTTGTCACCTATCTCCCGCTTCTGGGCGGTCTGGCCATTCTGCTCGCCAAGGGCGCGCCGGAAACGGCGGATCGGACTGGTCGCTGGATCGCATTGTGGACGAGCCTCGCCGTGCTCGCGCTGTCGGTTGTCATGTGGACCGGTTTCGATCCACAGATTCCCGGCGCACAGTATGAGACCCAACTGGCATGGATGCCGAATTTCGGCATTTCGTACCACACAGGTGTCGATGGCGTCAGTCTGGTCTTCGTTCTGCTGACGGCCTTTCTCACGCCGCTCTCGATCGGAGCCGGGTGGCGCAGCGTGCAGGGACGGGCCTGTGACTTCATGGCCGCCGTCATGTTCCTTGAAACAGCGCTGATGGGCCTGTTCTCGGCGCTCGATCTGGTCGTGTTCTACATGTTCTATGAGGCGACCCTGATCCCGGCCAGCCTGATGATTGGTGTATGGGGCGGACCGAAGCGCATTTGGGCGTCGCTTCAGTTCTTCCTGTTCACGTTCGGCGGTTCACTGTTCATGCTCGTAGCACTTGTGGCAATGTGGAACATGGCGGGCACGACGGATATCCCGGCGCTGATGCAGGGGCACTTCTCGCTCTCCGTGCAGTGCTGGCTGCTGATGGCCTTCGTCATCGCCTTCGGTGTGAAGCTGCCGCTGTTCCCGCTGCATGCGTGGCTGCCGGATGCCTACACGGAAGCTCCCACACCGACGACGGCGCTGCTTTCCGGCGTTCTCTCCAAAACGGGTGCCTACGGTCTGCTGCGCTTTGGCGTGCTGATGTTTCCTGATGCGGTGCATCAGTTCGCACCATGGATCCTGCCGCTCGGCGTGATCGCCATCATCTATGCCGCCTTCATCGCCTTCGCCCAGAAGGACATGAAGAAGGTCATCGCCTATTCCTCCTTCTCCCATATGGGAATGATTGCGGTCGGTCTGTTCACCCTCAACGCCGAGGGTGTGGATGGCGCGATTTACCAGATGCTGTCGCATGGCGTGGTCATTGCAGCGCTATTTTTCTGTGTCGCCGCCATCGCATGGCGTGCCGAAACCCGCGACATTTCCGCTCTTGGTGGTGTGGCGTTCCGCATGCCTGCTCTGGCTTCACTGGCCATGCTGTTCACGATGGCCAATGTTGGCCTGCCGGGAACGGGCTCCTTCGTGGGTGAACTGCTGGTCCTGATGGGTGCGATCCATGTCTCCTTCTGGCTGGCGCTTCTGGCTGGCACGACGATGATCATGGGTGCGGTCTATATGCTGGCGCTCTACCGGGATGTGATCTTCGGGTCCGTGAAGGGCACCGTCAGTCTGCTGCGTGACCTGACGCCCGCCGAGATGATGGTGCTCGTGCCGCTGGCAGTGGTCACTCTGTGGATGGGTGTTCACCCGGCTTCCTTCACCAGCCTGTTTGACCCCGTGATCGTGCATGCTCTCGGCGCTCCCAATCAGGAAGCTCTGGCGCACACGGCACACCAGCTGGTTGCCGCCCGGTAAAGCAACGACACATCGTCCGTTTTTGATTGAGACGCTGAACGTCTCCGGGGAAAACAGACTTCTGCCTATCATGACCCCTTGCGGCTTCTGGATTGTTTCGTCCCGGAAGCTGTGAGGGGTTCTTTTTTGTGGGTGTATCTAGTTCTGACGACATGGCCTGCAGACGTATTCATAGGGTGTGAGGCCCCTGAGGGGCTTTGAGCCTTTGCCCGAAATTATAGGCGGCCATGAAAATCATTGAGGTGCGTCCCCAACGGGTCATGACTGTACGTAATGGAAGCGTTTGGCAGTTGCTTCCCTGATCGTGCGGTTCATCTGCTCGATCAGGCCATTGGTCCGGGGGATTGGGTTTTGTCAGGTGATGCTTGATCCCGCAGGCCTTGCAGGTCATGTTGAAACGCATGGAGCGTGGCCATGCCTCCCCGCTTACGGGGCTGTTGGGCGAACGGGATGCCTTTGTCGGTCAGGCGGTCTGTATCCGGCAGGGCACGACACGCATAAGAACTCTCAGGCCGTCCTTCTGTTGACGTTGTCCGTGAGCTGCGTCACCGTAAATTTGCCTGTCCGGTTTATGACAACGAAAAGGTAAAGCTTTCCTTCGGCTGTCTGGACTTCGGCAATATCAATATGGAAAGATCCTGCGGGATAACGCCTGATCCGGTTGCTGTCGTATCCCCTGTCTCACCGGAAAGGTCAGCCAGCATAACATCGGCCCCTCTGAAGCCACTGACCTGACCGGCTGCCAGATGAAGCCGGTCAGGGCGTCCCTCGCCATTACATACGGCATGGAGTTTTGAATTCAGGCCGCCCTTTGTGCGTCCGATATGGCGAGGAAAAGCTCTTTTTCAAGCAGGGAGGCTGCTGTCCGGTGTGCTTTGAGATGTGTCGCGACGGTTCAATAAATTAACGGGTCCTGAATCTAATCCTGTTGGAATATTTCAGTCGACAACCTGTTCCACGGAAACGATTTCCGGAACGTAATGCCGGAGCATGTTCTCGACGCCGTGCTTGAGCGTTGCACCTGAAGACGGACAGCCTGAGCAGGCGCCCTGCATGCTCAGACGGACAATGCCTTCCCGGTATCCGCGGAAAACAATGTCGCCGCCATCACTGGCAACGGCCGGACGTACGCGGGTCTCAAGAAGCTCCTTGATCTGCTGGACGATTTCTTCATCGCCCGGCATGACGGGATCTTCAACTGAGGCAGCACCGACCTCGACAGTCGGACGACCGGAGACAAAGTGGTCCACCAGAGCGGAAAGCACCAGCGGCTTGAGCTCGGCCCAATCTTCGGAGTCCGCCTTGGTCACGGAGACAAAGTCCGATCCCATGAATACCCGCGAGACGCCCGGCAATTCAAAGAGAGCTTCAGCCAACAAAGACCGCCCCGCGACTGCGTCCGCATCGATGAAGTCAATGGTGCCGGCCTCGCCGGTCACGTCACGGCCGGGAAGGAATTTCAGCGTGTTGGGGTTGGGTGTACCCTCGGTTTCGATAAACATGACAAACTCTCCTTCAGGCGCATCACCGGCGCTGATTCTGCCAGTCAAAGCGTCCCGGCCATAAAAGAGGACTTCTTGAGTCCTGTATCTCTTTCAGGAGATGAGCCAGCCGCTCCGGAAACGCAAGCCCTCCCCGGTAATATCAGCTCCCTGTTGTACGGAAAGCGAGAACGCCTCCTCCTAAGTCAAGGTTCTGAGCGACATCAGCCCTCAAGAGCAGTTCAGCCGTTATAATCATATAGGCCCCTGTCAGAACCGTCTGAACAGAAGGACATAAAGACATTCATCCCGCCGATGCTTTCGACCGCGGGGCGATCTGTGCGGCGAAGATCGTGGCCAGCCAGAACATGTACCACATGGGTGCTGGTCCTTTCACAACCTGCGCGAAATCCGTCATCGAACTGACCAGTGTGTGAATCAGGATGGCGATGCTCAACGGGCGGGAAGCCTTGTCAAAAGATGAAAACAGGCTCCTACATACGGTGCCCAGATAGAACAGAAGAGCGAAACCCCCGACAGTGCCGGCATACAGCCAGGTGGAAAGAATCAGATTGTGGGGAAACGGCTCACCCGGCGTGTTGAATTTCGCGGCAGGACCGTGTCCGACTACGGGCATCTGGCAAATATCATTCCACGCAAGAGACCACAGCATGAAACGATGGGAGTCTCCGCGACCGATCTGCTCCTGCACAAGATGGAAAACGCCGACATCCGCACGCAACCCGATCGCTGTGATGACCGCAAGGACGGGCAGGGCGGTCAGGATGGTTTTTGGGTATTTCATGCCGGCCAGAACCGGCACAGCCAGAAGAATGCCGATCAACGGCCCCCGGCTGCCCGTCAGAAGGACAAAAACCAGTGCGGCCAGCGTTGCCGCCCAGTCACGCCAGTGATGCCGGGAAAAAGCGCGGGACAGGGCCATCAGCAGGACACCGCCCATGATGACAGCACCCAGAATCGGATGCCGTGTCAGTCCCCATCCCTGCATTCTCAGAATGTCGCCTTCCCAGGGAAGAGGCTGAAACCCGAGGCGCAGGGGCAGGGCGATTGCGATATTGATCATGCCCGCCCCGATCATCAGTGTGATGAGACGCTCCCGGTAATCAGCCTGTTTTGTGAAGGCGTCCGTCAGGATAAAGACGAAAATGGATGTGCAGATGATATTCCACATCCAGAAAGCGGCCGGACCTATCTGTGAGGGAGTGGCCACATTCAGCACTATGCTGAAACAGAAAGCGACCATGACGCCGCCTGCAGCAAGAAGCGGAGCCGGACAGGATTTCAGGTGAAGATCAAAGTCTTTTTTACAGACTGCGTAAATGAAAAGCGGAATGATCCCGATGTAGAAAACATCCGACCAGACGGGCTCGTTGGGCAGAATGAAGCCCGAGCCAATAAAGAAAAGCATCAGCTCATGCAGGAGCGTCCGACGGTCCGTGCGCCACAGCTGTGCCAGAAGACGGGGAGAAGCGAGCACGGTCTTCACCAGGGCATCGCTTCCGGCGCGCACTCATCCATGATCACATCGATCATGAACTGGGCGACTGCCTGCTCATTGAAACGCTCGGCATAGCGGGCGCGACCGGCTGTGCCTGCCCGCATGCGCAATTCAGGTTCGGCGGAAAGACGGGCAAGTTTTTCAATCAGTTCGTCAAGATCGGAAAAGAACAGCATTTCCTCGTCTGAGAAGTAATCCGTGTAACCTGTCGCCCGTTCAATCGCCACGACACACCCGTTTCCCGCCAGATGCGCGATACGGTCAGACGTATAGAGGTAATAATCAGCGCGTCTGGAAATATTCAGTCCTATGGCGCTGGTTTCCAGAACCTGCTGATATCGTGCGCCTGAAAAATGGGGTCGTCCCTCAATTCCACCCAGCGCCATGCGGAGAGACGGCAGGCGTGCGCCGATCAATCCAATAAAATCATCCATATTCCACTCCCGACCGCAGATCTCACGGAGGGGACGGGACGGATGGCCGCAGGCATAAAACAGGTCATGGGGCAGGGAGCGAACCAGATCCGCACGTCCGCTTTCAACGGAAAAATCGACCGGATTGGGGAGAAAGCTCATGGCATGACCACCGTCACGCATCCGTTCGAGCGGTTCGCCCGCTGTTGAAATGAAGGTTTTATCGACCACTCCGAGCTTGCCACGGATGCGTCGCACATTGTCCGGCTCAAACAGTGGGTCCACGTTCCACTGTGCAATCCGTACACCCGGCACGATATCGCGCACAGCAGCGACCGTTTCGGCGTCGATCATGTCGGCATGACCCATCAGCAGGATATCGGGGCGATGCTGACGGCAGAAGGCTAAGAGCGCCTTGTTGACCGCACGTCGTCCGAACTTGCGACTGCCGAAGAGTGACGCGGCTCTTGCGACATCCCGGTCGGCAAAATTGAGCACAAGATGACCCTGTCTGATGAGGCCGTTGGACAGTTTGATCTGGACGGAATGTTTCGGCCCCACCCGCAGGCCGGTCATAAATGGACCGACATGGACAATGGTAAGCGAAGACTTGCGCATGCCTTGAAATACTGCCTTGTCTGTCGGGATCTTTCGACCCGTAATAACGTACAGATTATGGCAGGCTTTTGGCAGACGCCATACAGCCGGGCAGATCTTTTGCCTTGGGATGGTTTGCAACCATGAATGTCATGACAGGGCAACAGCCCTGCCCGTGCAGAATGCTCCGGCTAAAGCATGACCCAGGAAAATGTCTCATAACTCAGACATTCCTGAACCCATCCGGATACGAAGTCCTCCACGATCGAAAGAAAGGTTCCGTCTTCGGCGCGAATACAGCCGCGTTTGCCCTGTTTCATCACCGACAGGTTCCCCGGCATTGTTCCCAGAGAAATCCACCCTTCCTGTTTTGAAAGAAAAAAGCTTTTTCCAAAATAGGAAACCGTCGGATAGACGGCACCATCATATTCAGTGGAACTGACAGGCACCGCATCGCCTTCCATCCAGACGATGTTCGAACTGGTGAACTGCCGGCGTTTGAGTGAGTATCCAAGCGTCCGGCCGCGGTGATCCAGAAAGACGGAGCGGCCTTCAATAAACGGATCATCTTTCAGGGCGTACAGAAGAAAATCCACAGTCGCGTGATAACAGATCATCGCCCTGAGTAGGGTCCGCGCCTGATGGGTGTATCCCCGATTATTCAGAATGGCGGCCAGTCTGTAAAAGACCGTTTCATCGTTGAGAATATCGCCGACTTTTTTCACTTCCGAAAAACGCCTGCTGGCAAGGAGCTGCCAGGTCAGAAGTGGGTGTCTTTCAAAGCCCGCCCGAATACGGTTGTACACATTGACGGCGTTCTGACGGCGGAAAGCGCGCGTCTGCCGCGCCAGCGCTGCCTGACGCTCCCGTGGCGGGAGGCTGGATCTGACCGTCTCGACCAGCGCCATCAGGTTTTTGCTGCCCTTGAGGCTCTCATAGACAATATGACCGGCACTCGGGACATTGATGAGACCGACCACAACATCTGAACGACCCAGCGTATAGCCGAGAATGGTTTCAGCCGCATGCCGGTCATCCCTGTGATGTCGGTCATAGAGGATAAAGATATCGCCGCTGATATCTTCTTTCTTGATCCCCATGCCACGCATGGCGGGCGTACACAGCGCAGCCCATTCCGGGATGACATTCGCCTCCCTGTCATCAATGGAGAGCTGCGGCGCAAGAGCTATCGTGACGTCGGTCCTGAGCACCATGGAGTATTTTATGGCGGCATAAGCTCCGGCAGACAGACCGATCGCGATCGTTTTCCTGTATCCTGCGGAGTAGCGCCAGATGACCTCCAGCGCCTTGAGCATGTTGGGAGAATAATACCAGTTGCGCTGTTTTGTCGTAATGCCGATGCATGAAACATCGTATTTCTGGAAAACAGGCTTGCCGAAGTAAAGAGTGTAGGCGCTTTCCTCGTGACCGATGCCGATAAACGTAATGACAAGGAAATCCGGGTTTCCCTTGTGAAAATGAACAACAATATCATCACTGTCGAAAATAATCTGGTCGGTCATTCACGCACCTGGAAACAGTAGCCCCATTCCTCCAGTATAGATAAAATTATAATATAGATAAAAATATAAAAAATATAACTTTAAGAAAAAACCGGATCAGTGTCTGTTCCTGTGGATATTTCTCGTTTTCGGCAGATGTGGGGGAGGGATCTGCACCACGGGCGGCTGTTCAAGAACCGGCGGGGGGAGCGGCACGTTCGGAATCACCATGCGCCAGGGCAGAATCCTGATGGAAATATGCTTCTCGACCGGCGGCACCATGATCTTTCCGGGGCGCGTCATGTAGAACAGACCCGCAGCGTAAATAACCAGCAGACACAGCAATACCCCGACTTTCCCGCCCCGTTGTCGGGGGCGTTGCGGCATGCCGGGGACAGGGACGGACAGGAGGGCGCGCTTCATCCTTTCAGCCGCTAGCCCATCAATCCTCTCCATGCAATCAGTTTGCTTTCGTTTCGATCCCGCTTCACAGTGCCCTGACAGCCATTCAGAGACAGCCGTGCCCTTTCAGCCTACTTCAGTCTTCCCATGACCAGCCTGCTCGACCCGGTCGTCATCATCCTCTGGCTTGTCGCTCTCACCGCCGGATCGCTCGCCCTGTCCGGAGCCCTGCCGTGGGGGCGGAAGAAAGCCCGCTCGCCGGAAGATCTGCTGGACGCGCACCGAAGCCTGCCCGCATGGGCCATCTGTCTGTCCATCGTCGCCACCGAAACCTCGACGCTGACGGTCATCAGCGTGCCCGGCATCGCCTACACGCAGGGAATGGTGTTTGTGGGGCTGGGCGGGGGCTATCTGCTGGGCCGCATCGTCGTCGCCCGCACTCTGCTGCCGCTCTACATGCGCGGCGACCTTGCCAGCGCTTACCAGTATCTGGCCCTGCGTTTTGGGCGACGGATGCAGCGACTCGCTGCCGTCACGTTTCTTGTTACGCGCCTGCTGGCGGAGGCAGTGCGGCTGTTTGCCTCCACACTGCCCATCTGCGCCCTGCTTGCCGCTCGTGGCATGTCGTTGTCGCCACTCTCGGTTCTGCTCGGCCTGACCGGGCTGACCGCGCTTTATACTGCGATCGGAGGGCTACGGGCTGTCGTATGGTCCGATGCGGCGCAGTTTCTGCTCTACAGTTTCGGGGCGGCACTCTGCGCCTTCCTGCTCTGGCAGCATCTCACGCCGGAGCAGACGGCTCTTCTCCCCGGCTCCGGTCATCTCCTGCCTTTCGCGTTTCATGCGCCTGTTTTGACAAGCCCGTATGCACCGCTGACCGCGCTTGTTGGCGGGGCGGTCCTTGCCATGGCCTCACACGGAACGGACCAGCTGATGGTGCAGCGCGCACTCGCCGCCCGTTCGCTGCGTGACGCGCAACGGGCCATGATCGGCAGCGCCTTTGTAGTGACGATCCTGTTCGCCCTGCTGTCTCTGGTTGGCATATTCCTGTGGGCACGCAACGGTGGGCTGCCGCTCGCGGCGCTGGGGTTCACCTCTCCGGACGAACTCTTCCCCCGCTTCATCGTCAATGACCTGCCCGCCGGTCTGTCCGGTCTGCTGGTCGCGGCGATCATCAGCGCCACGATGGGATCCCTGTCTTCGGCGCTGAACGCCATGACCGGCTCGACCTTCGCCGATCTGATCGGAACGGCACGTCCCACCAACCGCGCCGTGACATGGAGCGTCACCGGTTTCTGGGCGCTGGCGCTTATCGCCACGGCCTGCGCGTTTTCCGCCTCGGCCCAGTCGGTGCTGCTGTTCGGTTTCCAGATCGCGGGCTATTCCTACGGCGCGCTTCTCGGAGCATTTCTGCTCGGGCTTCTGTTCCGTCGGGTGACGGAAAACGGCGCGATGATCGCCTTTCTCGTCACGATCCTTGTGATGGCGCTGCTCATCGGCTTTGTGCATCCGGGAGGGCATGCCATCGCCTTTCCGTGGCTGGTGCCGTTTGGTGTGGGGATCACTCTGCTGGTCGGCGTGCCTCTCGGACGAAAGGGATAATCCCGACTGACCGACCTGAACCCGGATGGGTGTCAGGTGTTTAGAATGTCAGGGCAAAAGAGGCAGGACAGGAGGGACGCATGCAGATTCATGACAACCAGAATGCTCATCGTCTTGAGGTCGAGATTGACGGTCACAAGGCATGGCTCGACTACGCGCTGGAGGGGAAAAACCTGATCATCCGGCATACCGATGTGCCCGATGAAGTCGGTGGTCGCGGTGTCGGCTCGGCGCTGGTGCGGCATGCGCGTGATATGGCCCGAGAAGCAGGGCTGAATGTTGTGTCACACTGCTCATTTGCAACCACATGGCTTCAGAAATATCCTTAAAAGAATTGCTTCTTTGTTGTTAGGCATCGATCGGTCCTTATGTCCTTTTTGAAATCCTTCTGCTTTTCCTGTAAGAATCAAGGGGAGAAAAGCATTTCAATAGCGATGAAAAGGAAACTGATATGATTACAGAAAAGATTCTGAACGATCTTCCCAAGGCGGTTAAGGGACCTTCCTATAATCGCGACCGTATAAAGAACGGCATCCTGCATTTCGGTGTCGGAAACTTCTTTCGTGCCCATGAGGCTTTCTATGTCGATCAGATCCTTGAGCACGCGCCGGAATGGGGCATCATCGGCGTCGGTCTGACGCACAGCGAGCGTTCAAAGAAGAAAGCCGATGAATTCATCAAGCAGGATTGTCTTTACTCCCTGACGGAAACCGCACCATCCGGCGAAC
Organism: Acetobacter aceti NBRC 14818; assembly: GCF_000193495.2. NCBI lineage: Bacteria > Pseudomonadati > Pseudomonadota > Alphaproteobacteria > Acetobacterales > Acetobacteraceae > Acetobacter > Acetobacter aceti. The sequence goes on from NZ_AP023410.1 coordinate 2,408,857, forward strand.
GGTCCGTGCGGGTCATCGGCTGTCTGCGCGATTATCTTCTGGCTCCGGCAGACCCGGAAGCCGTGCTGAAACATCTTGCCGATCCCGCCATTCGGATCGTCTCGATGACGATCACCGAAGGCGGTTACAACATTGATGAAAAAACCGGTGAATTCGATCTTTCAGACGCCGATGTGCAGGCCGACCTGAAGACGCCAGAAAAGCCTTCCACTGTGTTCGGCTATGTCGTGGAAGGTCTGCGTCGCCGTCGGGAAGCCGGTCTTCCCGCCTTCACCGTCATGTCCTGCGACAATCTGCGTCACAACGGCAATGTCGCCCGTAAGGCGTTTCTTGGCTATGCCCACGCACGCGATGCCGATCTTGCCAAGTGGATCGAGGACAACGCCACGTTCCCCAACAGCATGGTGGACCGCATCACCCCCACGGTCACGCCTGATATCCATGACAAGCTGAACACGGAAAGCGGTCTGGATGATGATCTTCCCGTTATGGCCGAAGATTTTCATCAGTGGGTTATGGAAGACCGGTTTGCGAACGGACGGCCACCACTGGAAAAGGCTGGCGTGCAGTTTGTCGAGGACGTGACGCCTTACGAGCAGGTGAAAATCCGCATGCTCAACGCCTCGCACATTATGCTGTGCTTCCCCGGTATTCTCGTGGGCTATGAGTATGTCGCGCAGGCCGTAGGAGATGCTGATCTACGCGGCAATGTCGAGGCTTTCCTGAACGAGGATGTCATTCCCACGCTCAAGGCGCCGGAAGGTCTGAGCCTTGAAGAGTATCGTGACAGTGTGTTGCACCGCTTTTCCAATGCGGCGATGGGCGATCAGACGCTTCGGATTGCGGGGGATGGCTGCTCGAAGATTCAGGTCTTCTGGACAGACACTGTTAGAAAGGCGCTTGAAGGCAAGCGTGACATTGCCCGCATTGCGTTCGGCATGGCGGCCTATCTCGAAATGCTGCGTGGCGTGAACGAGAAAGGCGACCACTACACACCCAACGAACCGACGTTCAAGGACGCCCAGTGGAAGCTCGCAAAGTCTGACGACTTCACCACGGCGTTGGAACTGCCCGCTTTCGATGCATGGCGGGATCTGGATACCGCAGCTCTTGATCAGAAAGTGGTCGAAATCCGCAAGATCATTCGGGAAAAAGGGGTGAAGGCGGCGTTGCCTGCACGGTGATGGCGGGGGCTTTGCCCCCTACCCCACAAGCGGCGCGCCCCTTTGATCCCGATGTGTCGGGGTTTGCCTGCGTAGAGGCTGGATGAGACGCAAGAGGCTTATTCCATGAGTGGATATCAAACTCTTCATCTGAAGAGAACATGCCTCGATTTAACTGTTCAGCCACGGAAGTCGCTGCGGATTGAAACCTAGCGTATTCAGGGCTTTCCGGTTGCACGCGCCTGTCAGACTGTTCTGGTAATAGATGCTTTCCTTGCCCATGAGGTGTAGGGCCTCCTGTTCGTCCAGAGTGGACGGAACATCTGCCCCGATCCAGTCTGCATAGGCCGGCAGCCATTCGGACATCTTCGTCGGTTGACTATCAACAACGTTATAGATTCCCGCTTCTGCTGTCAGAGCTGCCACAGTTGCCTGAGCTGCATCGTCTACATGAATGAAGGAAAATACGCTGCTGCCTGCGCCGATCAGGGAAACTTCACCCTGTTCAAGATGACGGCTGAAAGCACCATCCGGCCAGTACCATGTGCCGGGGCCGTAGAAGAACCCGTAACGGAGCCCAACACCTTCCATCGTCTCAGCACTCACAAGTCGCTTTTCCAGCGCTGCATACATGCGGGCGCTTTCGCCGATCGTGCCCGGAGCATTGATCCTTAGAGGTGAAGCCTCTGTCGCCAGATCCTCGCCGCCGTCCAGATAAAACCCGGACAACTGCTGGAGATAGCGCTGTACTCCCGAGTGCCGGGCAGCGTCGAACAGATGACCGCCTCCCTCCAGACGCAACCTGCAGTCGGAAGCGATACGTGTGGGAAGATCGAAAGGGCTGGCAGGAAGGGAGGTCAGCTGGTCGATAACCACATCAGGATGGACTTGCTCCATAAGTGTGAAAATACCAGCCCGATCAAGCGCGTCGGCTTTCATGGGACATGCGCCGAGCCTTTTGATCGCTTCAAGGCTGTCAGGGCGATGGGCCAGTCCCCAGACTTCATGTCCGGCATCCAGCAGGCGCGTGATCAATGGTCGCCCCAGTGCGCCGCTGGCGCCAGCAACAAGAACTTTCATGATGCTTCGATATCCTTCAGTTCAATTTGCGGGAGACACAAAAGGCGCCGTCTTGTTCTTGACGAAAAACGCAAGAAAGCGGGCGGGCTCCGTCTGGCTGGCATTGCGTCCGACAAGATGGATATCGTCCGGTCCCTCGAAGAAGGTCTGTCCTTCTTTCAGCGTAACGGGCACCCCGCCTTTGACCTGCATGATGACGCTTCCTTTCAGCACATACACAAATACCGAGGCATTGTGCTTGTGGATCGGATCGGAATCGCCCGGCCCGTAGTCAACTGTCAGCATGGCACCCTCTTTGCCGGGAATGCCTTGCAGATCATGCGCTGTCAGAGGCGTGACTCTGGTCGCCGCATGAAGGGAATGGGTCGAGAAGCCTGCTGCTATGACACCCAGAGCAATAAACTTACGCATATCCGATGCTCCTGTTGCGGAAAGCTGGTGGTGATTCACGGTTGACCGGATTTTCTCCGTTGCCTGACTTTGCTGGTCCGACGGGTCTGGACACGTTCGTCGAACCATGACCGAGCCTCTCCGAAGAACGGAGGAGGGGCCTTGTTTCGAACTGATCTGGCCAGATCGGCCAGCGATGTCTCCGCCAGTTCCCGACGCATGGCCTGCTCCGCCCGCAGCATGACGCCGTGAATTCCGCAGACACCCTGCGTCGCCCATTCGGGTGGTCGTTGATCAAAAAGAACGCAGCGCCCACGGATCTCCTGACAGTTGAAAAGGCTCTTTTTGCCTTCAACCGTATCCACAACGGCCAGTACGCTTATTTCCTCGGCTGGCCGGGCGAGTCTGTAACCGCCCTTCAGGCCTTCAGATGCGGCGAGAAACCCTGCCTTCTCCAGTCTGGGAAGCAACTTGGCGACAAACGCCGCCGGGATGTCCTGCAGCTCTGCGAGATCAAGACTGCTGGCAGGTTCAGGATTGTCGACCAGCCATAGCAGGCTGTGGAGGACGTATTCGGTGCTTGCGCCATAAAGTGACATACGCGGACAATATTAGTCTGCGTTATGATTCGCAAGTCTTCATCGCGGGAGCGCTGTCGACGCAGCGATAGGGGGATAAGTGTTTGAAGGGCTCCTCTTGAGAAAAAAGCTTCTAAAGCCGGTCTTCTGTTTCCACGGATTGAAAACGCCTCAAACCACTCTCTCCCCACCCACAAACACCTCCGTCACATCAAACCCCTCATCCATCACCACTAGATCGGCCCGCAGTCCCAGTGCGATGCGTCCGCGATCATGCAGGCCGAGATAGGCGGCGGGGCTGGTCGAAGTAAGGCGGCTTGCGGCGGGAAGCGACACGCCTCCCACCGTCACAGCGTTACGCAACGCGACATCAAGCGTCAGCACGCTGCCGGCAAGCGTGCCGTCGGGAAGCCGCACAGCGCCGTCGCGGATGACAACATCCTGCCCACCAAGCTGGCTCGGCCCTTCCGCCTGTCCGGCTCCGCGCATCGCGTCGGTCACGAACAGCAGCCGCTCGCCCATGACACGGGACGCTAGACGGAACGTGGCCGGGTGGACGTGGTGGGTGTCGAAGATCATCTCGGCATATCCGGCGTCGCTGCACATCAGCGCAGTGGCAGGGCCAGGATTGCGGCTCTGGATCGGGGCCATGGCGTTGAACAGATGGGTCGCGCCGATGGTGCCTCCGGCGGCGCAGACACGACAGATCGCCTGTTCCGTTGCTTCATAACCGGCGACGGTATGACCGAGGCTGACGCGCACACCGGCTTGTGCAAAACGACGCATGGCGGTGTCGGCGTGGTCGAGTTCCGGCGCGAGCGTGACAACGCGCACAATGCCGGTCTCCAGCGCTTCCTCCACGCGGTCGGGCGCCGGCGGAATGGCGAACGGGGGCTGTGCGCCCAGCTTGTGCGGGCTGACGAACGGCCCTTCCAGATGCGCGCCGTGGATGACCGGACCGTTTCCCGGTGGCGCGTTTCGGGCCTCCGCAACAGCCCGCAGCGCGTCCATCACCTCTGGCCAGGGACTGGTGATGGTGGTGGGCAGGATGGTCGTGGTGCCGTGCGTCAGATGGAAGCGCGACAGACGGTGAATGGCTGCGACTCCATCCATGGTGTCGGCCCCGTCGCCGCCGTGAACGTGTCCATCGATAAAGCCCGGCAGGATGAAGCGCCGCCCCGCATCGGGACGCGGCGTGACCGACTGGATGCCGGTTTCGTCGAAAACCACCTCACCGGAAACAACGCGATCAGGAAGAACGATCTGGCCGGTCAGTTTCATGGTGGATGGTCTTTCAGTTGCCGGAAGGAACCTTTGGGATATGGCGCAGACTTCCAGCCGGCAACCGGAAGTCAATCAACATGAAAAAGTTTTTGGTGAAGCTTTTTCCAAAAAGCTTCAAAGCCCATCGCCTTTTTAAAAAAAGGCGGCACCCAAAAACTTTTACTGATCCCCCATGAAGTTCTTCCACGCACTCCCCTGCGGACGCGTCAGCACGACATGAGCCCGGCAGTTCGGCGTGCCGTAGACGCCAACAATGGTGTCGCCGTCAGGGTGTCCTTCGAACACCATCGGCAGGGGACGGTCTTTCATGTCCTTGAGCAGGAGCTGGGCATGAAAGCGCTTGTGATCCTTGTCCGGCACACCGCGCAGCACCAGCGTGCCGGTGCCGGGCGCAAAGAACAGCCTTTCAGACCGGACCTGCAATACGGATTGCGCCTTGTCAGGGCAGGAGCCCTTGTCGGTTACCAGCGTCCCGATCCAGTCGCCGAGCGGATCATCCTGTGCGGAGGCAAGGGCGGGCGAAGTCGCACCACCGAACAGCAGTCCCCCGACCAGCAGATGGGCGCGAAGCGTGTGTGAAACGGAAAAGCGCATGAACGAGACCTCTGGCTGATACGGGTTGCAGATGTCATCCTAACCCAAATATGCGGGAAACGGGTGACGTCGGCGCACGCTCGTCCTATACCGCGCCAAAAGCATGCTGCAATGTAGCACGTCACCCCGCTGCCGTGCCTTAAGGAGCCCTTCATGTCCGCCAAAGATCAGGACGCCGCCACACCCGCCCTCGACGCCTCCCTGCACGCCGATCGGATCCTGATCCTTGATTTCGGCTCACAGGTGACGCAGCTCATCGCCCGCCGCGTGCGCGAAAGCGGTGTTTACTGCGAAATCTGGCCGTTTACGGCGAGCGAGGAGCGCATCCGCAAGTTTGCTCCGCGTGGCATCATCCTGTCGGGTGGCCCGGCCAGCGTGCATGACGAGGGTGCACCGACCATCCCGGACGTGGTGTTCGCGCTGAACGTGCCGGTGCTCGGCATCTGCTACGGCCAGCAGGCCATGTGCAACCAGCTTGGCGGCAAGGTCGAAGGTTCGGACCACCGCGAGTTCGGTCGCGCCTTTGTTGACATCACCGAGGACTGCGCCCTGTTCCGTGGCGCATGGGCGCGTGGTGGCCGCGAGCAAGTCTGGATGAGCCACGGTGACCGCGTGACGAAGCTGCCACCGGGCTTCCGCGCCGTGGCGACGTCCGAGGGCGCGCCGTTTGCCGTAATCGCCGATGAAGGCCGTCGTATGTATGGCGTGCAGTTCCACCCGGAAGTGGTTCACACGCCGCACGGCGCAGCACTGCTGAAGAACTTCACGCACAACGTCGCGGGCTGCACCGGCACATGGACGATGGCGCGTTTCCGCGATGTCGAGATCGAGAAGATCCGTCAGCAGGTAGGCGACAAGCGGGTGATCTGCGGCCTGTCCGGTGGCGTGGATTCCTCTGTCGCCGCCGTGCTGATCCATCAGGCGATCGGCGACCAGCTCACCTGCATCTTCGTCGATCACGGCATGCTCCGTGCGGGTGAAGCCGAGGAAGTGGTCAAGACGTTCCGTGGTCAGTTCAACATCAAGCTGATTCATCGCGACGCATCCGACATGTTCCTCAAGGCGCTGGAAGGCGTCACGGACCCGGAGATCAAGCGCAAGACCATCGGACGTCTGTTTATCGAGGTGTTCGAGGAAGAGGCCGCCAAGATCGGTGGCGCGGACTTCCTTGCGCAGGGCACGCTCTATCCGGATGTGATCGAGAGCGTCAGCTTCACGGGCGGTCCGTCCGTCACCATCAAGTCGCACCACAATGTTGGTGGTCTGCCCGAGCGCATGAACATGAAGCTCGTCGAGCCGCTGCGTGAGCTGTTCAAGGACGAGGTCCGCGATCTTGGCCGCGAACTTGATATTCCGGAAAGTATCGTTGGTCGTCACCCGTTCCCCGGACCGGGTCTGGCCATCCGTATCCCGAGCGACAGCATCACCCGCGAGAAGCTGGACCTGCTGCGCAAGGCGGATTCCATCTATCTGGAAGAGATCCGCAACGCAGGTCTTTATGACGCCATCTGGCAGGCCTTCGCCGTGTTGCTCCCGGTCCGCACCGTCGGCGTGATGGGCGATGGGCGCACTTACGATCAGGCTGTGGCGTTGCGTGCCGTCACCAGCACGGACGGCATGACGGCGGATGTGTATCCGTTCGACATGGGCTTCCTGAACCGCGTGGCGAGCCGCATCGTCAACGAGGTGCGTGGCATTAACCGCGTGACATATGACATCACGTCCAAGCCGCCGGGCACGATTGAGTGGGAGTGATCCCGCGTCTGGCATAGGGTGGTATCAGCCGACATGAAAGTACCTTCAAGCCCGCAGAGATGCGGGCTTTTTTGTGAGGATGAAGGTGATAGAGCCTCTGGGGCATTCGGTTACGGCGGCTGCCAATGCACCGGGCGTGACACGTGCGGACCTGTCAGCGCTTTTAAATGGACGCGCAGACCTGTCACCGGACATGGCGATCCGCCTCGAGAAAGCTTTTGGCGTCTCGATCGAAACTCTCATGCAGGTGCAGAACAGCTTCGATATTTCCGCGGCGCGCAAACGAGCCGGAGACATCAAGGTCGTTCGCTGCAGGGGCGTAGAATGAGGCTTTTACGGAATAGGGGCCATGAGCGTGTGATTGACCCGTGGCATAACTGGCTTCGACAGATTGTCCACGAAAAACCGATGATTTCTCAAAAATACGTACCCTCCTGCTCGTTGTCAGTGGATCACAGCACGGCAAGAAACCTCGGTGACTTTGTGACACATCGGGCACACGATGAGGGACCGTTCAGGACACCAACCTGGCATGCCAGCTTACCGAAAACATCTTGTGGAAAACAAAAACCTTTTTTCATAACCAGAGGAAATATGAAACGGATACTTCCTCCGGTCGCTGGATATGTAAAGTTGAAGGGTGGAGCCAGTTGATGAGTGAGGGTCTCAACAAGATGAAAAAAATCAGGAAGGGTAATGCACTCACGCAGAGCAGGAATCTGATCGAAGAGAACATCGTCCGTCTGATGGAGATTTTTCCAGACCTGCTCGTGGAAGATGGTGATGGCGGCTATGCTGTTGATGTCGAGCGTCTCAAGCAACTCGTTGGTGATGCGACACTCTCGTCTGCTGACGAAAAATACGGGCTATCCTGGCACGGAAAGCGCCGGGCCCGACAGATTGCGTTGACTCCCTCGACCGGAACGCTTTTGCCGTGTCCCGATGAGAGCGTCGATTGGCAAGACACGCGCAATCTTCTGATCGAAGGCGATAACCTCGAAGTCCTCAAGCTTTTGCAGAAGAGCTATAATCGTAAAATCAAAGCTATATACATAGATCCGCCTTACAACACGGGACGGAACCTGATCTATCCGAATGATTATCAGGATGGTGTCCGGACCTATCTGGAAGTGACGGGTCAGGTTGACGGCGTCAACAAACTTCAAAGCAATCCGGAGTCAGGCGGGCGATTTCATACCAACTGGCTTTCCATGATCTATCCGCGCCTGCAACTGGCACGGAATCTGCTGGCTCCGGATGGCGTCCTCATCGTGACCATTGACGATAATGAGGTCAGCCAGCTTGGCGTTATCCTGCGGGAAGTTTTTGAAGAAGGGAATTTCGATCACGTCTGTGTTCCTGTCATTCACAATCCGCGAGGAGTGCAGGGCAAGAATTTCTCTTACGTTCATGAATATGCCTATTTTGTTTATCCTGCGGGAACCAAGGCGATCTGTGATCGCAGGATTGATGACGCGGACGTTGACTGGTCTCACTTCCGGAACTGGGGCTCCGAGTCAGAGCGGACCGACGCGAAGAACTGTTTTTATCCTGTCATGGTCAAGGATGATGTCATCGTTGGTTTCGGGGATGTGTGCCCGGATGATTTCCATCCAAAACAAACCGAGGTGATCGACGGTATTTCCTACGTTTATCCCATCGACAAGGCTGGAGTGGAACGTAAATGGCGCTATGCCCGTCAGTCGGTCGAGACTATTGCGTCAATGCTTCGCGCCAGAAAAACAAAATATGGATATGAAATCGAGCTTGGCAAAACCTTTGGCCTCTATCGGACCCTCTGGAATGACAAGCGCTACGACGCGAATGAATACGGGACTGGTCTGGTCGGTGATCTGGTACCGGACTCCCCATTCACTTTCCCGAAAAGCATGTGGGCTGTCTACGACAGTCTGCTGGCAGCGACAGGAAATGACCCGAACGCTGTGATTCTGGACTTTTTCGCGGGGAGTGGCACCACTGGCCAGGCCGTGATGGAATTAAACAAGGAGACAGGTGGAAATCGCCGGTTCATCCTCGTTCAATTGCCGGAACCTGTTGATGGAAACAAAAAGTTTCCGACGATCTTTGAAGTCACAAAGGCGCGCGTCAAGGCGGCAGGAGAACAGATCAAGGCCGGATCTCCGATGTTCAAAGGCGATGTGGGTTTTCGTGTTTTCAAGCTTGCCTCCTCCAATATTCGTGCGTGGGAGCCTGAACCGAACGATCTCGAGGGTACTTTGCTCGCCAATACCGAACATCTTGTGCCGGGCCGCACTGATCTGGACGTGCTCTATGAGCTGCTGCTCAAGCTGGGTCTCGATCTGTGCGTTCCCATTGAGAAGAAGAATATTGCCGGAAAGACCGTCTATTTCATCGGCGGGGGGACGTTGATCGTCTGCCTTGCTGACGGCCTCACCAGAGACACTGTTGAAGCCGTTGCTACCGGCATTGTTGCATGGAAGAAAAAGCTGGCTCCCACTGATGCTACCCGTATTGTATTCAAGGATTCCGGTTTCGCTGATGACGTAGCCAAGACCAACATGGCGGCAATTCTCAATCAGAGCGGTATTCGCGATGTGAGGAGCCTGTAATGAACGCGGAGAGTTTCACCGTTTTTGTCTGCAGCTCCAGTGTGGCCGCAACGCGCCTACGCATGCAGTGTCTATCCGTGTGCGTTCTGCCCATCACGGAAGCGCAGGCATGAAACTGCATTTCGAGCCGGATCTCGATTACCAGCATGACGCTATCGAAGCTGTCTGTGACCTGTTTCGCGGACAGGAGATCAATCGCACTGCGTTTACCGTCACCCGGCAAACCGCGGATAACGTGCAACAGGAACTGGGCCTCGTTGAAAATGCGATGGGCATCGGCAACCGCCTGACCCTGCGGGACGACGAGATCCTTGCCAATCTCAACGAGATTCAGCTTCGCAACGGGCTGCCGCCTGCCACCAGCCTTGCGTCCAGTGATTTCACTGTCGAGATGGAGACGGGCACCGGCAAAACCTAAGTCTATCTGCGCACGATCTTTGAACTGAACAAACGCTTCGGCTTTACCAAATTCGTGATTGTGGTGCCGTCTATCGCCATCAAGGAAGGCGTCTATAAAACCCTTCAGATTACCGAAGAACATTTTAAAGGCCTCTATTCCGGACAGTCCTTCGATTATTTTCTCTACGATTCATCAAGGCTGGGTCAGGTAAGCACCTTCGCCAACAGTCCGACCATTCAGATCATGGTCGTGACCGTCGGAGCAATCAACAAGAAGGATGTGAACAACCTCTACAAGGACAGCGAGAAAACCGGTGGTGAAACACCCATTGATCTGATCCGCGCCACGCGCCCCGTCATCATCGTGGATGAACCGCAAACCGTGGACGGTGGCCTGAAAGGACAGGGCAAGCAGGCGCTGGAGGCCATGAATCCACTCTGCACGCTGCGATATTCAGCCACCCATGTGGATAAACACCACATGGTGTACCGTCTGGATGCGGTGGATGCCTATGAGCGCAAGCTAGTCAAACAGATCGAGGTTGCCTCGCTCGAAGTCGAGGGCGGCCACAACAAGGCCTATCTCCGTTTTCTCTCTGCCAGCACTGTGCGCGGTGCTGTGACCACCAGGGTCGAAATCGATGTAAAGCAGAAGAATGGGAAAGTTCGCCGCCAGCAGGTCACCATACAGGACGGAGACGATCTGGAGGACAAGACGGGCCGCGCTATCTACAAGGATTGCCGCATTGGAGAAATCCGCGTGGCTGGTGGCGACAGCCTTCTGGAAGTGAAAACCCCCGGCTTTCAAACCGTTCTCTCCGTTGGGCAGGCGATCGGTGACGTGGACGCCGATGATATCAGTCGGCTGATGATCCGCCGCACCATCATCGAACATCTTGAAAAGGAGCGCCGTCTTGCTCCGCTGGGCATTAAGGTGCTCAGCCTGTTCTTTATCGATGCAGTGGAATACTACCGTTTTTACGACGAGAACGGAAACGCTGTGAAAGGCAAATATGCGACGATCTTCGAGGACGAATATCGCCGCGCCGCTAGGCGTCCAGAGTTCGCCAGTCTGTTCAGGGAAGTTGATCTCTCCACTGATGCGGAGGATGTCCATGATGGCTATTTCTCCATCGACAAGAACAGGCGCTGGACCGACACGGCCGAGAACAATCAGGCCAACCGTGACAGTGCCGAACGCGCCTACAGCCTCATCATGAAGGATAAGGAGAAGCTGCTCAGCTTTGATACGAATCTCAAATTCATCTTCTCCCACTCCGCGTTGAAAGAAGGCTGGGATAACCCCAATGTTTTCCAGATTTGTGCGTTGCGAGAAATCGGGACCGAACGCGAGCGCCGCCAGACCATCGGTCGCGGTCTGCGTCTGTGTGTCAATCAGCAGGGCGAAAGGCTACGCGGGTCCGAGGTCAATATTCTTACCGTTATCGCCACGGAGAATTATGAAGCTTTCGCTGAAAATCTTCAGAAGGAAATCGAGGCGGAGACCGGCATCCGTTTCGGCATTGTCGAAAAGCACCAGTTCGCGGCCATTCCCATCCGGCAGGAGGACGGCAGCCTCGTCAGGTTGGGATTTGAGGAATCCGCAGCGATCTACGCCTATCTCAAGAACGCTGGCTTTATCGATTCCAGAGGCAAGGTACAGGACAAGCTGCGTAACGCGCTGAAAGACGGGACACTGACGCTCCCTGACACGCACGCCGCCTATCTTGACCAGGTCAGGGAAGTCCTACGCAAGATCGCTGGCAGGCTCGACATCAGGAACGCCGGTGATCGCAGTCCGGTAACTGTGCGCAAGAGAATCCTGCACAGCGCCGAGTTTCAGGCACTATGGGATCGTATCAAATACCGAACGACCTATCGCGTTCACTTTGACAACGCAAAACTGATTGAGGATTGCATCAGAGCCATTGCCAGCGCTCCGCCGCTCATCAAGGCAAAGGCGGTCGTTCGCAAGGCCGACATTGCGATCGGTCAGGGCGGCGTGACTGCCACTGAAACGTCGATTTCCGGCCCCTCGGCCATTGAGGAGGGAGATATTGTTCTCCCTGATCTGCTGACCGATTTGCAGGATCGCACACAACTGACGCGCCGAAGCCTTGTCAGTATCCTGACCGGATGTGGCAGACTTGGTGATTTCAGGAGAAATCCCCAGACCTTTATTGAAATGGTGGCGGAAATCATCAATCGTAACAAGCGTCTCACGCTTGTGGACGGGATCAGATACCAGCGGATCGGAGACGATTATTTCTACGCGCAGGAACTGTTCGAGACGGAGACGCTGACCGGCTACCTTAAAAACATGCTTCGGGACGCACAGAAATCCGTGTTTGAGCATGTCATCTACGATTCCAGCGGCATTGAGCGAAGCTTCGTTGAACAGCTCGAAAAGAATGAGGCTGTGAAGGTTTACGCCAAACTGCCCGGCTGGTTCAAAGTCCCTACGCCGCTCGGCCCATACACTCCCGATTGGGCGGTGCTGGTACAGTCGGATGGCGCGGAACATCTCTATTTTGTTGTCGAGACAAAAGGCAGTCTGTTCGCCGACGATCTGCGCGATAAGGAAGCCGCTAAAATTACCTGTGGAGCGGCACATTTCAAGGCGCTCGCAACTGACACGAACCCGGCCCGCTATGTTCAGGCAACGGAATTTGATGATGTACTGAAGCACGTTTAGATCATGCCGGAAGGAAGAATCCTCTCGGTGAAAACGTGATGTTCATCATGAGATCGGGAGAGTGTTTCTGTGTTCCAGCTCTTCCATGACTTGAAAGAAGTTTCTGGTAAAGCTTTTTTCAAAAAGCTTTAGAAAGAGGCGCTTTATTTAAAGAAGATAATATCCCTGAAAAGAAACGGCAGTCTATGCCGTTTCCATCAGCTTTCGCACTAGGGCCAGATCAGCAGGTTTGTCCACATCCACAGCCGCACGACCGTCCGGCATGAAGACAAACTTCCCCTGTGCGCCAGTAAGTTTCAGAATGCGCGCCAGAAGGTTTTTCGTTCCCAGACGCTTCAGCAGGAACCGGAGCAGAATGCAGGGACCAAGCAGCCAGCCCATCCGGAGCGGGTGTTTGCGTTCCTTTTCGATTTTTCGCCAGAGCATAGCAACTCTTGCAGAAGCCGGTGTACGGAAAAGGAAAAGATTGCAGCCTGAAAAGGCAATATCGGAAAGGCGAATGAACGTCCGGCGTGTTCCGGGAACATCCCGCGTCACAGCGGCTTCGCTGGCGACACCCACGGCAATGTCGGCGTCTTCGGCGCCATCGAGGAAAAACTGCACCCATTCGGGGCGCAGAAGCGGATTGTCCGCCGTGGTGACCAGAAGTGGTGTGCCGCAGTCACGAATGGCGGCAAGAACGCTGGCGCTCGGCCCTTGCGCGGCGTCCATCGTCTGAACGCCATCCGGAAGAATCCCGTCCAGAACAGCAGGGTTTTCGATACAGACAAGAATGCGCCCGATGCTCGGCACGGCGCGGAGCGTATCGAGCACATGCGTGATCATCGGTTTTCCGGCAATCGGGATGAGCGCCTTGTGCGAAAGTCCGGCGGTGACCGCCATCGGGTCAGCCGCTCCTGCGCGTGACCCGGCCAGAACGATCGCTGTCAGTCCGGCTTCGGTCACGCCGCATCCCGGCTGGCTGAACGGGTGGAAGGGCGAGCGCCGTCGGGACGGTCGCGTGGCGGGGAGCCGGTCAGCTTCATAACCCACGGATAACGCTTCGCCTGCTCCAGATTGTAGCCGAGGTTGAACACGCTCGGGCTGCGGGGACGGGCACGGGCTTCTTCATAGAAAGAGCCGAATGCACGATCCACGACATAGCTGGTGATGCCGAAGTTGCCGTCCTCATCATGGAAGTGATGCAGGACGTGCCACGCCTTCATCCGCTGGATCCATGCCGCCTTCGGCTTGTAGTTCAGGTGCTGGATGCAGTGAAAGAATTCGTAAATACAAGTGATCGTCACACCGGCGCCAAAAGCCGTCGCAGCGGCTCCCCAACCACCGATCAGCCAGCCGACGGGAATCGTCACAGCGCCGATCGTGGGCAGGGTCGTGGCGGGCGCACCGAACAGAACGTCCAGCAGATGCGGGTCCTGATGGTGGTCAAAGTGGATGCGCTTCCACAGGGAGGCGGTCCAGCGGGATTTGTAGAGCCACTGTCCGTGCAGAATCCAGCGGTGCAGGGAATACCAGACGACCGGATAGACCAGCATGACAGCGAGGATGGACGTGAGCGTCGCACCCCAGCCCGCGAAGAAATGCGCGCTGAGAATGACGCTGACCACAATGAGGGTGAAATACAGCAGAATCGTCGGATAGGTCAGGTAGGCGATCCACAGCTGACGCAGATTCATCTTGCCGAGATCAAAGCTCCGCCCGGACCGGATGGTCGGATTCCGCAGGGTGCCACTCATTTGTCTTCGTTCCTTAATAACGCGGTGCCGGCGGCCAGTGCAAAGATGATCAGGCCGGGGACAGTCGCGACGGGAGCCGGTAGGAGACCTGCGTTGCCCATCGCACGGAACATGCCCTGCACAATGATGAACAACAGACCGGCACCGAGGCACCAGACCGGCAGCCAGCTCCTCAGCCCTGTTCTGGGGGGTATATAGATCACCGGCATCGCCAATAAAAGCATGACGATCAGTGCGAGTGGTCTGAGAAAGCGTTCGAACAGGGCTGCGCGGAGGTAACCGGGCGTCTGGTTGGTGGCGATTTTGCCATGCAGCGCGTCCAGAATCATGCCCGAAGACAGGGGAGCGGCGTCCATCGAAAGCCGCAGCATGTCGTTCGGTCCAAACGGATTTTTCCACAGGGCGTCAAGAACCGTGCTCTCGTTCGCCGTGGTGTCCAGCTCGGCGAATGAAACCGTCACACAGTGAATGTCGGACAGGTGCCAGCCGCTATAGCTGTAGACGGCATGATCCGCGTGCAGCGTGCGCAGAATCCGGCCATCCCCGCTGCGATCATACAGATCGACATTGAACGCTTCCCGACCCGAACGGGCGATATAACCCACATGCGCGAGTTCACTGTCGGTGGGGGGCAGGCCGGTGGCCGGCCCCATGCAGGCCTGAGCTACACCACCGGGAACATGGAACCAGAACGCCTTGCCGTTGGCCGGAGTCGGATTGGTGCGGTTCCACCAGGAGGCGAGCGCCAGCTCGGAGCGCGGCGTGATCTGATCCTCCAGCACGCACCCGAACAGCCCGATCAGAATCGCGGACGGCAGCAGTTTCCTCAGAAAACCCCATGGTGAAAGACCCGCCGCCCGGAGGATGGCGATTTCACTGGAGATGGTCATCTGCGTGAACATCAGCAGCCCGGCGATCAGCACGCTGAGGGGCAGGGCGGTCTGGAGCATCGCGGGCAGATGCAGCCCCATGTAGGTCAGCACGCCCTTGATGCCGAGATGACGCTTGAGGATTGGCGTCATCTGTTCAAGGAGCGCGAGAATCTCCATCAGGGCGATGAGGATGCCGCAGCACATCACCGTGCGGGAAATGAGCGTGCGGGAAAGATAGCGCAGAAGAACGTGACGGGGACCTTTTGCGATCCGTTCTTCGGTCATCGGGCTCCCTCCACCACATTCCCGGCGGCACCTGTTGGGGGAAGCGCAGGACGGCTGCGCCGGATCGGCAGGATGCTGGCCCGGAACAGCAGCAGCAGGGTGCAGGCGGTGCAGAACACGACGGTCGGCAGCCAGATGACCAGCAGCGGCGAGGATTTGCCGCTGGCGATCAGGCTCTCTCCAAGCTGGAGGATATGGTCATAGGTCACCAGCAGCAGGACCGCGACCGCGAGTCCGGCGCTGCCCCGTCTCCGTTTGCCGATCACGGCCAGAGCCGTGGCGAGAACGGGAATGAAAGGAATCGACAGACTGCGCGCCAGCCGGAAATTCAGTTCGGCCCGCATGTTTGTCAGGGGAATGTCGTTGCTGGTCGAGGCCTCGGGAGCCGGTATCAGGTCTGTATCCGTATCCTGTGACGTGTCCCCCTTTTCCGCCTTCGCTGCATGGCGGACAGCGTCGATCTTGCGGGCAAGCTCGCGCGAAGTGAGTTCACGCTCATCATCGCCACGATTACGGAACGTCGCCTTGTTGGTGCGGCTGATCAGACGTTGTGCGTGGTCGAAGGTGGTGACCGTGGGTTGCACACCGGGTCGGATGGTCAGGATCGAGCCGTTGAACAGCTCGATCTGGACTTCTCCCTTGGCCGCATCCGTGCGGAGGGAGCCGGTCTGGGCCGTGATATCGCGTTCCTTGCCTTCCCCCAGATCCCGGATGAACACGCCCTTGAGCTGTGACCCGGCGTGGCTGACATGATCGGCTGTCAGCATCAGCCGGGGAGAAGGGGACGCGAACATGCCGGACTGAAGGACGGGTGCCCATCCGGCGTGGCTGGCGAAATAGAAGCCTTCCCGGAACTGGTAGCGGGCATGGGGCTGGATATAGCCGTAAAGCAGGATCGACAGCAGCCCGATCGCAGCGCCAGTCAGGGCGAAGGGGCGACAGATGCGCGCCAGAGAGACCCCGCTGCTCATCAGGGCGTCGATCTCGTCGCCTTCGCTCATGCGACGGATGACCGTGAAGACGGACACGCACAGCGCGGCAGGCATGGCCAGCCCCAGATAGTGAGGCATCAGGTCGGCCAGAAGCCGCAACAGGGTAAAAAACGGACTGGCTTCGGACGCCAGCACGTTCAGAAGCACCAGAAGCCGCTCAAGCAGGAGCGCGATCAGCACCACAGAGACGGCGATGACAAACGGCGGAATGGTCTGGCCGAGCAGATAGGTGTCCAGCGTTCCCGGACGGATCCAGGAGGGCAGCTTCGCCAGAGGCGGCCTGTAGCGGTCATTCCCCTGCGTCGTCACAGCACGGACTCTTTCGTGGGCCGGGTGAAGCGGGTCGTCCGGAAGTCGTGAAGCTGCCCGTCCGGTGCCAGACGACGGGAATTCACGGTGATCTGCCAGGACGGGGCTTCCTTGTGGATGCTGATCCTGTTCCAGCCTGCCGCCCGCTTCAGGCTGTGGCCGGGCCGGTGCGACGCGGAGGTGACGCCGATGACCGGGATGTCACTGCCGGGGATCGTGCTGAACGTCCCCTGATGGGAGTGGCCGTGCAGGACCATCTCCGCACCGGCGGAGCGAAGGGCGTCCGTGAAACGATCCAGTCCGCGCAGCGCCTTGCTCCAGAGGACCATTCCCTTGCGGGGCGGATGATGGATCATGACGACGCGACACAGTCCCTGCTCGCCCGTAAGCCGGAGCAGTTCGACCATCCTGTCGATCTGGATGTCGCTGACCCGACCGGACGCGAAAAAGGGTGGGGAAGGGACAGCGGAACTGACGCCGATCAGGGCGACGTCTCCCACGCGCAGGAAAACGGGCGTTGCCTCATTGGGCATTCCGCCGACGTCGCGCCACAGTCCCGGACCATCTGACCATGCGGCCCGGATCATGGTGTCATGATTGCCGGGGATGACGGCGCGGGGTTGCGTCATGCGATCAAGCCAGCGCGTGGCGGCAAGACATTCCTCGTGCGTGCCCAGATTGGTGAGATCGCCTGTGATGGCCAGCGCATCGGCGCCGCAGGCCTCGATATCGCGCATGACGGCGGCGAGCGCACCGGTTCTGTGAATATGACGCCTGTTGAAGCGCCATGAAATCATGCTGATGATACGCTTGATCGCCCATTCCCGGCGGGACGGCACGATTTCGAGCGGAAGATGTGGATCGGACAGATGTGCCAGAACGGCTGACAAGATGCGGCTTCCTGACCTGCCTGTGCAGATCCCTTGAGGGTCACGGTTCCTGAAAGGGGCCTTGCTCCCAATCTGCTGCATCGATCCCCCAAACCGCCCGGTCAATCAAGAGTGCTGCGGGTGAAATTATAGGCAGCATTCTTCCCTACACCACAACGCATGCTTTCCTGAAACCTGCATCCGACCATCAATTAAACGCCATGAGCCACAGGGATGGCCTGTGTGCGGCCATGACCACGGCTGGCGTGCGGAAAGGGACCACCTGACCGGAAATGTGACAAGTCTGCGATGCGCGTCTATATGACGCCGCGTATTTGCGAAATAAGCCGTCCGGGACGGTGGTCTGAAAAGAGCGGATTGCCGAATGCCTGAACGCGTCGCCCTGATTCATAATCCGCGTAGTCGTCGTAACATAAGGAGCGGAGGGCGGTTCGCCGAGCAGGCCCGTGCGGCGCTTGGCCCGCTCTTTATCTGCCCTGAAGGCCGGAACGGGCTGGTCGAGGCGATCGCAGAGATGGCGCGGCAGGATATCCGGGTGATTGCGGTGGATGGCGGTGACGGAACCGTCAGCCATGTGATCAGTGCTGTCCTGAACGCCTATCCCCATGAGCGACTCCCGGCTCTCTCCATCCTGCCATCCGGCAACACCAATCTGATCGCCAGTGATGTCGGGTGCAGCCTGCGGGAAATGGCCGCCCTGTCGCGCCTGCTGGAGAAAGCGGAGCAGGCCACCCTCATGGATGATGTGTCATGGCGTCAGCCGGTCATTGTCTCATGGACCGATCCGGATCGCCTGCCCGTGGCTGGCATGTTCTGTGGACTGGCGGCCTTTACCCGCGCCATCGAACTTGCGCACAATCCGGCCATTCTCAACCGCTATGCCCATGATACGGCCATCTTCGCGACAGTCCTGTGGGGACTGCGGCTTTTTCTCAGGAAAGAGGTGCGGAGCCAGTGGCTCGGTGGCTCGCCGATGACCGTTACCGTGGATGGAGGGAGACCGGACGCTCACCCCCGTTTTCTGTTCCTGTGCACAGGGCTGCACAAGCTGTCCCGCGGCGTCTGGCCTTTCTGGCTTGATTCCAGCCCGACTGGTGGTTTGATCTATCTCGATATTCTGGGACACCCCCCGCGTCTGGCGCGGAATCTTTTCTCTGTTCTGAAAGGCCGCATCTCGGCCCGGTTGCGTAATTCCAAGGCCTATCGCAGCGGCATGGCGGCGACCATCAGCATCAGCACGCAGGATCGTCTGGTGATGGACGGGGAAGAACTTGAGGCCGGAGCGGATGGCCTGCTGCATCTGACAGAGGGGCCGCGTATGGCCTTTGTAAGATGCTGAGCTCTGATCGGACACTGGCCTCGGCGCGTGCGGCGGGTGTGGTGGCCCGGACAGTGGTCGCTGAACTGACGGAACCTGTTCCACCCATCATCACCCGCTTTGTGGAGCGACTTGTCGGCTCGACCCGTCCCGTCGGTGTGCTGTTTTATGGCTCGCTGGTGAGAACCCTGACGAAGGGTGACACGACACCGGAGGCTCTGTCGGAGGGTGTTCTCGATTTCTATGTGATCGTGGATCGACAGGGGGATTGGCCGCGCGGTCGGCTGGCGCGTCTGGCGAACGCCGTGCTGCCGCCGAATGTCGAATATCACGAGCATGAAGTCGACGGTGTGCCACTCCGCGCCAAGGTGGCGATCCTGACGCTTGCCCAGTTTCGGCGTCTGACGCGTCCTCAA
Source organism: Acetobacter aceti NBRC 14818 (assembly GCF_000193495.2). Lineage (NCBI taxonomy): Bacteria > Pseudomonadati > Pseudomonadota > Alphaproteobacteria > Acetobacterales > Acetobacteraceae > Acetobacter > Acetobacter aceti. Next base: position 2,428,204 of record NZ_AP023410.1, read on the forward strand.
AGCCGGGACACCACCATCTGGTCGCGCTTTTCCCAGCCCGTGCGTCTGGTCTGGGTCCGCGATTCCGAGGCCGCGGATTCCCTTCTGCGCTGCGTTGTCCGCGCTGTCGGCACCGCCGCCCGCTGGGCTGCCGAGCTGGGTCCGGAGCACGGTCGACCGGAACAGTATTGGGAAGCGCTTTTCCGCAGGACCTACGCCGCAGAACTGCGGGTCGAGAAAACTGGTCGCTCCCGCAGCCTGATCGAAGGCGAGGAGGCTCGGTTCAGCCAGCTTCTGACGGCGTCCTGGGTGGCCGGGGGGCTGGAAGCGTCGGTTCTGTCCGATGGCGAGATTGCTCCGGACATTGCGCCTGCCGAACATAGAACCGCCCTGCGCCGCTGGTCAGCCCGTGCACGGCTGGGGCGACCGCTGAACATCGCGCGTCTGGTCAAGGCGGCGTTCACCTTCACCGGTGGGGCGCGGTACCTTGTGTGGAAAATCCAGCGTCACAGCGGTGTCGCCATAGCGCTCACGCCGTTTGCCGAGCGTCACCCGATCCTGTGCGCCCCGGCTGTGCTGTTGCGGCTTGTCCGGGCCGGGGTTTTCTCGCGGTCGTCCTGAAGGGGCTGTTCTTTTTCTGAAAGAAAAAGAAGCAGAAAGACTACTGTTTGTCTGGAAGTCGGTTTACCGAACGATAGTGTCTCCTAACAGGACAAAGTTTTTTGGTTCTTTTTTTCAAAAAAGAACAAGATTTCTTTCCCGTCCCGAGAAAATCGATCGACCAATTTCCTGCCCATGTATGGGAAAGCTGCGCGCTTTACTGTAGGAAAAATCAGGCAAAACAATCATCGGGAGCAGCAGGCTCCCAGTCCGGACGGGAGTGTCTTTGCATGGCGCGGTCAGCACTTGTTCTCGGTGGAGGCATGGTCGGTGTCAGCACCGCATGGCACCTTCAGCAGCGTGGTTACGATGTCGTTCTGGTTGAACGCGGCGAACCGGGACGCGAGACGTCCTATGGCAATGCCGGGCTGATCCAGCGCGAGGCCGTCGAGCCGTACGCGTTTCCGCAGGATTTCCAGAAACTGGTGCAGGTCGCGCTCAAGCAGGGAAATGATGTCAATTACCGGCTGTCCGATCTGGCGGCCATCGCGCCCCGACTGGCGGAATACTGGTGGAATTCCAGGCCAAAGCGTTACGAGACGATCACACGCGGTTTCGAAGCGCTGATCCGTCACTGTCTGACCGAGCATGATCGCATGATCGACGCGGCGGGTGCCGGAGATCTGGTCAGACACGGCGGCTGGACCCAGATTTTCCGCACGGAGAAGGGATTCGCCGACGGAGCCGCCAGAGCCCGGCATCTCGCCCGTGAGTTCGGGGTTGAAGGCCGGATTCTCGATAGCGCGACGCTGGCCCATGCGGAGCCTGCCCTGTATCGCAAAATGACGGGCGGCGTTTACTGGCCCTCTCCTTATAGTGTGAACGACCCCGGCGCGCTGGTGCAGCGTTACGCGGACCTGTTTGTCGCCGGAGGTGGGAAGATCGTGCATGGTGACGCCCGAACACTGGCGCATCTCGCCTCGGGCTGGACGGTGCGGACGGCTGACGGCCCGGTGTCCGCCGAGCAGGCGGTTATCGCGCTGGGACCGTGGTCTTCCGACCTGACGCGGTCCATGGGGTATAAATTCCCGCTCTTCGTGAAGCGCGGCTATCACCGCCACTTCAAGTGGGATGGGCACCTCAACGCGCCAATGATCGACACGGACGCCGGTGTGGCGCTGCTACCGATGGCGCAGGGGCTTCGTGTCACCACAGGGGCGGAGTTTGCCTTGCGGGACGCACCGCCTTCATGGAAGCAGATCCTGAAAAGCGAGAAGCTGGCGCGGGAGATGCTGGATCTCGGCGAGGCCGTGGAAACGACGCCGTGGATTGGAAGTCGCCCCTGTGTGGCTGACATGCTGCCGATCATTGGCGAGGCTCCGGCCCACACCGGACTGTGGTTCCACTTCGGCCATGCGCATCAGGGCTTCACGCTTGGTCCGGCGACAGGCCGCCTCTGCGCCGAGATGATGAATGGTGAAACACCTTACATCGATCCGCTGCCATATCGTCCGACGCGATTCCGGTGCGGACGTCGCGCTTTTCCTGTTTAAATCTGAGAATAAACAACAGAAGTTTTTGGGTGCCGCCTTTTTTCAAAAAGGCGGTGTTCCCTGAAGCTTTTTGAAAAAAGCTTCACCAAAAACTTTTGTATGTATTGTAGTCTTCAGGCTGAAGCAGGCAGTCGCGTCATTGCTTCGCCGAAGATCTCCACGGCACGGTCGATCTGCCCGCTTGTATGCGTCGCCATGACCGAGCAGCGCAGCAGCGGGTGATGATCCGGCGTTGCGGGCGGCAGGCTCAGATTGACATAGAGGCCAAGGCTGAGAAGCGTGTTCCACAGCATGATGGCTTCCGGAATCGTCTCCAGAACCACACCGACAACGGGACTGACCGTCTTGCCGGTCGTCAGACCGAGCTTGTTCAGGCCGGTATGGAAACGCTCAGCGTTCTCCATCAGGCGCGTGCGAAGTTCCGGCTGCGCTTCCATGTCGTCCAGCGCCGCCATGGTCGCCGCAATGACTTCCGGCGGCAGTGAGGCCGTGAACATGTAGGGACGGCAGTGCAGGCGCACCAGTTCCAGCTCAGGATGACGGGAAACGCAGTAGCCGCCCACAGTGCCGAGACTTTTGGAGAAGGTGCCGACAATGAAATCAACATCGTCTTCCACGCCAGCAGCTTCCGCCACACCGCGCCCATTCGGACCGAGCACACCGAAAGAGTGGGCCTCGTCCACCAGCAGGGTCGAGCCGGTCTCACGCTTCACAGCGGCCATTTCAGCCATTGGGACGACGTTGCCGGTCATCGAGTAGATGCCCTCGACCACGACCAGCTTTGCGCCTGGCTCGTCCTTGATCCGGTTCAGGCGCTTGTGCAGGTCGTCCGGGTCGTTGTGACGGAAACGGATGACCTGTGCGTGCCCGAGACGGCTAGCGTCATAGATGCTGGCATGGCTGTCGGCGTCCAGCAGCAGATAGTCGCCCTTGCCGGCCAGCGTGGAGATCATGCCGAGATTGGCCTGATAACCGGTCGAGAAGACCATGCAATGCTTCTGTTGGAAGAAGCCAGCGATACGCTGCTCAAGCTGCTCGTGCAGGCTCTGCGTACCGTTGGCGATGCGTGAGCCGGTCGTACCGACGCCGCGGGCCTTCACCGCTTCCACGGCGGCTTCGATGGCGCGAGGAGACTGGCTCAGGCCGAGATAGTTGTTGGTGCCGAACAGAAGGGTCTCGCGGCCTTCGATAATTCCGACGGTCGATGACAGCGGACGCTCGATGACGACGGAGAACGGGTTGCGTCCTCCTTCGGCCTGAAGCTCGGCAAGGCGCTGCTCGACGCCACGGAATTTGTCGAAGATGCTCATGACCGATCAGCCGCCCTTCTTCAGGGAGACGATGCATGCCGCCAGATCGTCAATCGTGCGAATCTCGGCCAGACGGTCGAGAGGCACGGACACGTCCAGCTCATCCTCGATCTCCATGACGAAGTTCATGACCGCGAGCGAGTCGAACGCGAGGTCTTCGACAATCTTGCTGGATCCGCTGATGTCACGGGGCACCTTGGGATTGGCAAGGAGCTTGTTGATGATCAGAGCCGAGACGTCCTGAACCGTTTCACTCATTCGGGCACCTTAAAACAGTCATTGCGGAGAGAGCCATGAAGGCATGTCTCCGCTCAACTGCGGGGTTATGGCGGAAAAGCCGGTCATTCGCCAGAGGTAATGTCACGCCCCTGACTCCGCCCGGGTGTGACGGGAGGACATCGGGGCGGAACAAGCCCTGTGAACCGGGCCTTATGCCGCCCCCGACATCAGGCGGCGGACGGTGTGTTTTCGTCCAGACGGTTGAAGGCGCCAGCCAGAAGCATTGTCTTTGCCTTTGCCCGGGTGAGCTTGCCTGAAGACGTCTGGGGCAGGGAGTGCGGCGGCAGCAGAATCACGGTCGCATCCACGCCGTGACGCCGGAAGACCGAGCTGACGCGCTCGCTGAGAGTCGTGCGGGCCTCGGGAGTTGTGGCGCGGCAATGAACCAGCGCCACGATCTTTTCCTCGTGGTTCTCTTCCACGGAAAAGACCGCCACGTCATGGTTGCGGAGACCTTCGATCTCGTTCTCGGCGCTCCACTCAAGATCCTGCGGCCAGATATTACGGCCGTTGATGATGATCAGGTCCTTGGCCCGGCCGGTTACGACAATCTGTCCATCCAGCATGTAGCCAAGATCGCCCGTATTGAGCCATCCGTCCGTGCTGAGAGCTTCGGCGCTTTCTTTCGGCAGGCGGAAATAGCCGCTCATCAGGCTGGGGCCACGGGCATAGATCGTGCCGACATGGCGCTCCGGCTGAACGGAACCGTTGGCTGCGCGAACCTCGATTTCATGTCCAGGCAGAACTTCACCGCACAGCACGAAGGTCCGCAGCAGGTGGGATGGATCATTGCACGGATGCGCCACGCCTTCCGTTTCCAGACGACGCAGATCGATCGTGTCGGTCCGCAGTCCGACATTCAACGGAGCAAAGCTGATGGCGAGCGTGGCTTCGGCCATCCCGTAGCTGGCGACGAATGCACGGGCATCGAAACCCTGCGAAGCGAAACGCTCGGCGAAGTTTTCAAGGATATGCGGGCGAATCATGTCGCCGCCGATTCCAGCGACACGCCATGTTGAAAGGTCGATGTCGGCAGCGCCGGAGCGACGTGAGCAGAGATCGTAGCCAAAGGACGGGCTGTAGGACAGCGTGCCCTTGTTGCGCGAGATCAGGTCCAGCCAGACATGCGGACGGCGCGCGAATTCACGGGTCGGCAGCAGGTCTACGGTCAACTGACAGGCCATAGGCGTCAGGAAGAATCCGACGAGTCCCATGTCATGATAGAGCGGCAGCCAGGAGACGCAGCGATCGCCTGTCTCACGGACCTGAAGGCCGTCGTGGCTGATGGAGTGAGCGTTGGCCATGCCGGAGCGCTGTGTCACGCACACGCCCTTCGGGAAGCGTGTGCTGCCCGAGGAAAACTGGAGATAGGACAGATCGTCCGGCTTGATGGTCGGCAGCAGACGGTCGGCGGCAGGCAGCTCCATCAACTGGGCTGGTGAGCCACCGAATTTCAGGTCGAAGCCAGCGATGATGTCATCGGTCCAGCCAGCGATGATCTCCGGCACGACAATGGCCGAGACATCGGCGGTTTCGATCATGCCCCGGATCGTGCCGACATATGTCTCACGTCCACCGAATGCGACTGGCAGTGGCATGGGGGTGGCGACAAGGCCGGCATACTGACAGCCAAAGAAGATACGGGCGAAATCACCGTCGCTCTCGGCGATAAGACCGACGCGATCTCCAGCCTGAAGTCCGAGTGTCAGCAGTCGGCGCGCCATTTCACGGGCCTGCTCACGCAGCAGGCTGTAAGGCAGCGCTTCGAGCAGGACGCCACGTCCGGAATAGATGTTGTATCCCGCAGTGCCCTCGGCAGCGTAGTCCAGCGCTTCCGTGAAGGTCGCAAAATCACCATAGCGACGTTTCTGGTTGGAAGCGGTGGGAACGGGAGTGGGAGTCGTGTCCTGAAAGCCAGTGATGGTAGGCATGCTTTCGATACGGGATATGACAGTCATTCAGCTGGCCATTCTCAGGTAATATGACAACCGCTTTGCGGGTAGGCGAAGGTGTAAAGACTTATCGCCGTTTCTGTCGGATTTGAGGCCTATATAATATTTTTGCCGTTTTATGAAAGGTTGGGCCGTGATCGGCGGCTTCGGACGCCGATATTGCCCCCTGTTTCTGTGCTGGCACGCGGGCGGCAATCTGTCGCTGTTTTCATGTGATTCGTTCCTAATCTGCTGTTTTTAAACAATATATTTGACGTCCGTGTTTGCGGGGTGGCGTCAGCCATCAGGAGTGAAATGGGCATGGAAGATATGATGCCGCAGCATTCCGGGAGATTGCCTGCCTAAAGGTTTGCGAAAAATTAAAAAAGGAAACTTGTGAATAAAGACAAACAAATTTGTAAAAATTACTGCTCCATGAGGTTGCTCTCATGAAACGGAGGGAAATAATTTTTGTTGCCTGATTGTGTCTCTGGCTGGACCGAAAAATAACGGTTTATGGCGCGGCTGACCGGTGATTTTGCTGTTTGCGCTCGGCGGCCTTGTTATCCGAGGACTTATGGTCAGGCGAGCGTAGAAATAACTGTCTCCGTTTGTTTCGGACTCGGTTGTGCGGCTGATGCTTTGGGGAGGCTGTCCTTCTCGAATGGTTTCAGGTGCTTCCCGTGTGACGTGTCAGTCCGCAAGGGATGTATTGGCACTGCCGTGTTGGTTCTTCACATATAAGAAGGCTGCAAAGACGCGTCCGCTCCGTGGTTAGGGCGTGTCAGCCTGATATCTCGGCAAATATCGGCTGCATTATATGAGAGGCACCTGAGCGTTTCTTAGAAGGTGCACCATCTTTGCGTGTTCTGAGCAGAAATGCCTCTCCAATGGATTGCTCTCATCGTTTGATTTCAGTCTCCAGAAGCTGACTGCGCTCGGACAACTTAAGGCGCCTAATCGAGCCTGTAGATCTTATCCACCCTATTGGGTCGTCATTCAAAGCTGGGGTAGGTGGTCACGTCTGAGTCGGGATGTCATCTCCTTTCCAACGATAAGCTGTTCTCGGATTTGACGGCGAGCACCACGCTCCTGATGGCTCAGATGAACCAAGGGTGGGTGCGTTGGGGCGTGTATTAGATTCG